>CAWGTK010000016.1:0-605668 GCA_963825485.1 uncultured Actinomycetes bacterium | reverse complement strand
CCACCACGGCGATCCGCCGCGCGCGCCTTCAGTTGCTCGCTCCCAATAACTCCGATTCCGGGTCCCGGTACGTCTCCCTCTGCCCCGACCCAGCCGGTTCTTTTCGCGACACTAGTACACAGCGGCACGGAATGTCCAGTCGCCGCGACCCCGGCGGCGGCCGGGGGCGGCCTGCATCGTCGAAAAGATGGCGCTGCGCAGGCGTTCTTAGCTTCTGTTAAGCGTTTTGAAGGGTTTTCCGGCCGAGCGTTGTGCTTGTGCTCGCGGCGACGGTCTGCGGAGCCTCGGCGCCAACCGGTCGGCCGGGCGCGCGCACGGTCGGCGGCTTCGCTGTCAGGCTTGAGCGCGATGCGCCGTCCTCGCCGACCCACCGGGCCACGCCGTCCGCGCCACAGCGCGGCGCGTGACATCGTTCGCCCGGCCGCGGGGCGCCGGTGATCGGCTCCGAGCGCCGGCGCGTGCGGGGACTGCTGATCGCGGTCTTCGTCCCCGTGGTCATCATCGCCGGCGTGCTCGCCTCGGCGGTGCTCGGCCAGAGCGGGCCGTCGGAGCAGCCCCGGACGCCGCTTCCGCGGCCTGCGCTCACGCCGCCGGCGGCCGTGCCGGCGCCGATCGCGCCGCCCACGGCGACCGCGACTGGGCCGGTTGCGCCGCCGCCGGTTGCCCCTCCGCCGGTTGCCCCGCCGCCGGTGGCCCCGCCGCCGGTGGCCCCGCCGCCGGTGGCCCCGCCGCCGGTTGCGCCGCCGACGGCGATCGAGCCCGAGCCGGAGCCGGGAGCCGAGCCGCAGTTCGCGCCCGACACCCGCTACGTCCCCGACGGCGCCGAGCGAATCGACATCGGCCACGACGCGCAGGCGGTCGCGATCTTCCGGCGGGCGGGCTCGTCGGGCGCGCCGGGCCCCGTGGTGATCTTCCTGCACGGGTGGGTGGCGATCGATCCGGCCCGCTACGGGCCCTGGATCGGCCATCTCGTCAACCGCGGGATCACGGTCATCTTCCCCGCCTACCAGACCAAGCCCGCCTACGACACGACGACGCCGTTGGCCAACGTACTCGCGGGCGTGCGCGCGGCGGTCGGGCAGGTGCTCATCGAGCCGGGGCGGCTCGTCATCGCGGGGCACTCGGCGGGCGGCGCGCTGGCCGCCGACTACGCCGCCGTCGCCGTCGACCACGGCCTGCCCGTGCCGGCCGCCGTCTTCAGCGTCTATCCGGGGCGCAAGCTGCGCCATCTCCGGGTGCCGATCCCGACGACGGACCTCGCGCAGATCCCGCCTGGCACGCGCGTGCTCGTGCTCGCGGGAGAGCGCGACACGGCGGTCGGCAGCGGCACCGCGCAGCGGATCGTCCAGCGCGCGACGCGCGCCGATGCGCAGTTGCGGATCGTCCGCGACGACGCTGCCGACCAGCACAGCGCTCCCCGTCGGACCAACCGAACGGCACGGCGAACCTTCTGGGCCCCGCTCGACGAGCTCGTCGCCGCGACGCAGCCGGTCAACTACAGCGCTCCGCGTCCCTAGCCCGTATCGTCAGCTCCCCGACTGGCCAGTCAGCCAGCGCACGGACCATCGGAAATCCGGACCCGGATCCGGAAGGAGCGACCTCGCCCGTGGATTTGAACGACACGCCCGAGCAGGCCCAGTACCGCGCGAAGGTGCGCGCCTGGCTGGAGGAGCACCGGCACGAGGCGCCGGCCGAGCAGGACCAGGACGACGCCGCCCACGTCGCGGCGCGGCGTGCCTGGCAGGGCCGGCTCGCGGCGGCGGGGCTCGCGGGCGTGACGTGGCCGGCCGAGCTCGGCGGCCAGGGCCTGGGGCCGGTCGAGCACGTCATCGTCGGCCAGGAGATCGCCCGTGCCGGCGTGCCGGGGATCCTCGACGTCATCGGCGTGGGGATGCTCGGGCCGACGATCATCGCCCACGGCAGCGAGGAGCAGAAGGGCCGCTACCTGGGGCCGATGCTGCACGGCGACGAGGTCTGGTGCCAGCTGTTCTCCGAGCCTGCCGCGGGCTCGGACCTCGCTGCGGTGCAGGCGCGCGCCGTGTTGCAGGACGACGGCAGCTGGCGTCTGTCGGGACAGAAGGTGTGGACGACGAACGCCCACTTCGCGGCGTTCGGGCTGCTGCTGGCCCGCACCGACGCGGACGTGCCCAAGCACAAGGGCCTGACGATGTTCATCGTGCCGATGGACGCCGCGGGCGTGACGATCCGCGGCCTGCGCCAGATCTCGGGCGAGGCCGAGTTCAACGAGGTCTTCTTCGACGACGTCCGGTTGGAGGCCGACGCCGTGTGCGGCGGGGTGGGCAACGGCTGGGGCACGGCGCTGACGACGCTGATGTTCGAGCGCCTGACGATCGGGCTCGGCTCCGAGGGCCTGGGCTACAAGCCCGAGCGCTACGCCGCGGCGATCGCGTCGGATGAGCACGCGCGCCTGGACCCCGAGGTGCGCCGCCGGCTCGGCGAGCTCTGCACCGAGCTGCTGGCCGTGAAGTTCACCGGCTACCGGATGCTCAGCGCACTGCAGCAGGGGCAGATCCCGGGGCCGGAGGCGGGGCTGGCGAAGGTCACGACCGTCCGCTCGGCGATCGAGGCCGGCGACCTGATCGCCGACGTGCTCGGCCCGGATGCGTTGGACGAAGACAGCGAGTGGGCCTACATGATCTCGTTCCTGCCGGGCCTGAAGTCGGCCGGCGGGACCGAGGAGATCCTGCGCAACACGATCGGCGAGCGCGTGCTCGGGCTGCCGCCCGAGCCGCGGCTGGACAAGGGGATCGCGTTCAGCGAGCTGCGTGCCAAGGAACGCGCGGCGGCGGTCGCCGGGGGCTCCTCGCGATGAACCTCGAGCTGACCGACGAGCAGAGCTTCCTGCGCGACGCCGCACGCGACGCCCTCGCGCGCGAGAGCACCGTCGCGCTCGCGCGCGAGGCGCTGGAGGATCCTGGTGTGCTGCCGGACCTGTGGCCGACGGCGTGCGAGGCGGGCTGGCCGGGTCTGCTCGTCGGCGAGGACGACGGTGGCGCGGGGTTGAGCGCCTTCGACGCGATGCTCGTGATGACCGAGGCCGGGCGGGTGCTGGCGGGCGTGGCGCTGCTTGGGCACCTGCCCGCGTCGGCGCTGCTCGACGCCGGCGGCTGGGAGCGGGTCGAGGCGGTCGCCGAGGGCGAGCTGCGGGCCTGCTTCGTCGCCGCGCGGCCGCCGGGAGATCTCGACGCGCGGTGGACGGTGGAGCCGCCGGCGGGCTCGGTGAGGGTGGATGCGCCTGTGCTGGCGGCGGACGGGACCGTGCGTGGCAGCGTCGCCTGGGTGCCGGATGCGCCGGGAGCGGACGTGTTGGTCGTGGTCGCGGTGTCGGAGCAGGGCGGGGCGCCGGTCGCGGTGGCCGTCGACGCCGGGGCAGACGGGGTTCGAGTCCAGTCCGCCACGCGCTATGACGCGACGCGCGGTCTGGGGCACGTGACGTTCGACGGCGCCGCGGGCGAGGTGCTCGATGGCGTTGGCGTGGCGCAGCTCGAGCGCGCGTGGTACCTCACGCAGGCGCTGATCGCCGCGGAGTCGCTCGGCGCGGTCGAGACGGCGCTGACCGTGTCGGTGGCCTACGCGAAGGAGCGCTTTACCTTCGGCCGCGCGATCGGCTCCTACCAGGCGGTCAAGCACAGCCTCACCGAGGTGCTGCGCCTGCGCGAGAACACGTACGCGCTGATGCTCTACGCCGGCTGGGCCTACGACGACGGGCCGCAGGAGTTCGCGCTGGCGGCCAGCGCCGCGCGCACCGCCGGCGGCCACGCGCTGGACTACGCCAGCCGCGCGATGATCTCCGTCCACGGCGGGATCGGCGCGACGTGGGAGCACGACGCGCCGCTGTTCTTCCGCCGCGCGCAGCTCTCGCGGCGGCTGCTGGGCGGCATCGGCGACGCCGCCGATCGGGTGGCCGGCGAGCTGATGCGGGCGGCGTAGAGCCCGCGACGAAGGCCGGTCGAGCGTGCGGCGGGCCTTCTACACTGCCGCTGGCAAGGGGCCATAGCTCAGATGGGAGAGCGCCTGCTTTGCAAGCAGGAGGTCGCCGGTTCGATCCCGGCTGGCTCCATCTCCGAAACCCCAGCACACACGGGGTTTGCGGGTTTGCGGCTATCAGCAACATGGCGCCCGACACGCCGCCCGAGCGCCTCGCGCGCCTCGCTCTAGTGTCGAGGCCGTGAAAGTCGTGCCGCGACAACGTGTCGCGATACGCGTTGCGGTGCGAATCCAGGACCAGGTCGATTGCCCGCAGCATCGTTGACTTGCCACCATTGTTGGGTGCGACGAGTAGGGCGGCGCGCCGGGGCTCCAGATTGCTGGGCCGTCCCATCCGCGATACCTCTTCAATGTCACCTGGCAGATCTGCACGGCGCTCCCATTGGCGCAGCGAACGACAATATGCTGAGACTCACGACGCCGCCATACGCGGACCATCGGCGGGCCCGTCGATCGGGTCATCGACAAGACGCGGTGGGCGGTGCGGCGACTGTCTTCAGGCCGCGCCGTGGCCCGCGAGGTCCTGGCGGTCGGGCGAGACGCGCGCTTGCCCGATGTTCGGCCGGGCATCCGCGGCAGCATGCCATATGGCCCCCCATCAGCGGAACGCTCACCGAACCAGTGCTCCGGGACGCCACGCGTCCCGCGATTGCTGGGGTTTCAGAACCGTTCGAGGGAGCCAGTTGCTGTGCCGGTAGCCGTTCGGCTTGTGCGACTCAGGCTGGGGCGGCCACCCGTAGTCCGAGCGCAGTCGCAGCGGTTGCCATGCGGTGGTCGTAGGTGATCACGGTCACGAGGTCGTTGCCGAACGCCAGCGCGGACGCGAGATGGATCGCGTCAAGCGTGCGCAGCGCGACGGGGTGAAGGGTCGCCGCGGTCTGTCGCACGAGAGCGCCGAGCGGGACCTGTGCAAGCGCCGCCAGGAGCACGGCGATTGTCTGATCGTCAGCGACGCCCTCGCGACCGTCTGCACGCGCGCGTTGTGCGGCTCGCGGCAGCTCAATCGTCGTGATCGAGCTCGTCGCCAGGCCCCGCCATGCGGGGAGCGCACGCTCGAGCGCGTCGGACTCGGCCTCGCGGACGACGAGCTTGACCAGCGCCGAGGTGTCCACGTAGGCGACGCCGCGGGCGGGTTCAGACACGCTCGCCGCGCTGCTGCTGAACGGCGCGCGTGCCGGCGTCGCTCACGGGTCCAGCCTGTGGGCCCCGGGCCGCGAGAAAGTCCTCCAGACGACGCGTGGGCAGTTGCAGAAGACCGTCGCGTGCGAGCTGATCGAGCACCTCTAGAGGATCGGGCGGAGTATTGGATGACGGCTGGGCCATGTGAGACCCAGGCTACCGGCCGTGATCGCCCGTGCATATGACTGCGCCCGTCAACGGTCGACGGGTACCGCACTTGCGCGATTTGCCGACAGCTCACGGTCGCCTCCGCCCCGCCGGACCGCCCTGAGCCATCGGAGCGTCCCGCTCAGGGATTCGCTTACGCGACGCGGGTAACCCCCCGGGCCCTACGGATTCGCGGCGTTCGGCATCTGGCGACCGCGGCCGATGAAGAGCTCGGTTGCGCGAGCTGGAAAGCGCGGGCAACATGCCCCTGCGGCTGGGCGCGGCGGCGCCGGCGAACATGAGGAGGCCTTGAGCGATGAGCGACGGTGTGGCCGAGAGGACCGGCAGCGTGGAGCTGTTGCAGTGGCACGTGGAGCAGCTGCGGACGGTCGCCGACCAGCTGGGTGACCCGTGCGACACGCTGCTGGATGCTGGTGAGGCGGCGGCGTGCGTGCACGCGATCACGACCGCGAGCGCGCGGGCGCTGCGGGCGCTCGCCGCGTGGCACTCCAGCCATGCCGCTGAGCTGTTTGATCATGAGGGCGATGCCGAGCAGGATGTGGCAGTGGATGTTCGAGCGTCCGCGGCAGGGCTGCGGGCGTTCGCCGGCGAGCTCGAAGGCGTGGCCGGGAGCCACGAGGATCTGATCGACGACCTTCGGCGATGGACGCATCGCGCCGTCTGTGAGGTCGAGGCTGACGAGGTCGACGACCTGGATGAGTACTACGCGGTCGTCGTGGTTGAGCGCGCTTCGCCCAATGTGGAGCTGATCGAGTGTCGCTACACGCGCGAGGACGTCGCGCGCTCGTACGCGCGGCAGCTCGCGCAGACCGGGCCGCCAACGCATGTCTATCGTGTCGTCCCGGTGCTCGAAGGCGAGCGCTTGGAGCGTGTCGCGCAGTGGGCCGGCGAGGGCCACTTCCGCGATTCCCAACGCTAGGGACACGAGCGGAACCTCGCGGCGCACAATCACGACTCGCCAGTGCAGGTCGGCTCCGCGTATCCGAGACTCGGCGCGGCGTGGACGTCCGACGGATGCGTTCAGCTGGCCTGGTCGAAGAACGCCCCGTACTCACTCTCAAGCCCTTCGCGCGCCTCAAGGGCATGACGCTCCGCATCGAACAGGTGCGCGTAGATCCGCAGCGTGACCGCGGCGTTCGTGTGGCCCAACTGTCTCGACACGAACCCCGGATCGCGCCCCTGTGCGATGAGGATGCTGGCGACGTGTGCCGCAGCGCATGGAAGGTCACGCCGTCGAGCCCAGCGCTATCCGCGGCCTTGGACAAGCCGCGCCCTGTGATGTTGCGATGGCCGATCGTCTGGCCCGAGCAGGCGCTGAACACCAGGTCGCGGTCATCGGAGAAGTGCGACGCCGCCCGCACCGCATCCAGCTCGCGTGCAAGCTGCGACATCAGGATCACGTCGCGCCTCGCCGCCGATGTCTTGAGCGCGACGCGCTTGCCCTGGCGGCTGAGCTGGTAGCGAACCTTGAGCGCGCGTTCGCCGAGGTCGACGTCGCCCCAGGTCAGCCCGAGCAGCTCGGAGAGCCGCAGGCCGGAGAACCGCCCGCACGCGATCGCGGTGCGATACCGCGAAGGGGCGGCCGCGAGCAGGCGCTCCATCTCGGCGCGCGACAGAAAGCGCTGGCGGCTCGGCCCAGGCCCTGGCCGCTCAGCCGACGTCAACCTGCCCGCCGGGCTGGCGGCGATCACTCCGTGGCGAACGGCGTGCCCGAGCACCAGGTTCAGTGGCCGCCAGAAGTTCACGACGCTGTCCGGCGCATAACCCGCCGAACGCAGACCGCGGACCCAGGCGACGAGGTGATCGGGCGTGATGGCACGTACCTGCCGCGTGCCGAACACTGGGACGACGTGACGGCGTAGGCCGAGCTCGTAGATCTCGAGCGTCCGCGGGGACAGCTCTCCGACCTGGGTTCGCGTCGACTGCTCGGCCAGCCACTCCTCGGCCAGGTCCGCAAAGGTCGTGCGGATGTTCGTGGCGGTCGTCGGCGTCGTCTGAACCTCGGCCGCGAAGCGGTCACGCAGCCGGCGCGCCTCCATCAGCCCGAAGGTGCCCAGGCTGCGCCAGCTCGCCGAGCGCGACCCCGGCGGCGTCGCGCACGCGTAGTAGGTGTCGCCGGTTCGGTACAACCCGCGCTCGACGCGCACCTGCTGCTTGGTATCCGACATCATGGACCTCCCAACTCGCCGTGACAGGGAGATGCCCAACTCCGGAGACGCACGCCAACTCGACGGACACCGACGCGCCGACGGCTGGCGCCCGGCAGGTCAAGCAGAGGTCAAGCAACAGCGGAATCCGATGACCCTCAGCGGCACAACGGCGGCCGCCAACGCCCGCTTTGCGGGCTATGGACCACCATGGAACGCCGTGACCGGCCACCCGGTCTGATTTGCAAGCAGGAGGTCACCGGTTCGATCCCGGTTGGCTCCATCGGGGATCAGTACCTGCATATCCCTGTCTTTCGAGTGGCAGCTGAGCGAACGAGTGGCGGCGCTGGTGTGGCTACTTCCGCGAGGCGAGCGTCCCGACTGGTGGCAGGCGGCGGCGCAGCGGCGAGCCCGAGACTGAGACGGCCGTCGTGCGTCTATCTCGTCAGCCAGGTCATTTCTTCATGCTCACTGCGCCGCTGCTGTGCCTCGCGTTCGAAGAGCGCCTCGGTCTTGGTCAGGATGAGCGTGTACGGCCGTCCGACGCGCCGGGTCTGATGTCGCACTGGCAGCTCGGCCGTGTCGACCCGCTGATGCACGTGGCGACGCCCGTCCTTGGCAAGTGGCCACTCGTAGATCTTCCGATCCGGTGCGGCGAGAAAGCCGCGGAGCGCACCGCAGAGGTCGCATTCGCACCCGGCGGGCAGATCGATCGACCAGTCGCCCCCTGATCGCTCCGGACGCGCGAGGCGCCCAGCGAGGATCGTGCGACAGTGGGCCACGACGGCGTCGACGCCGACGGCAGCCCATTGGGATCTGGGAGTCCCGCGCAGGACCCCGGTGGCGCAGCCGAGTAGGCTGTCGTCGCGGCACAACCGCTCGACCGCGCCGTCGCGCACGTCGCTCGCTTCTACCAACGCTGCGGCCTGCAGGATCGCTGCGAGGGGCGTTCCAAGCTGGCGCAGCCCCTGCTCGCGCTGGCTTGGTGAAGACATCTGGAGGTTTCGGTCGATCCCTTGGGCGGTCCATCGCCACGCCGCCTCGACCAGGCGCCGAGACGCTGACGCGCCGGCGTCACCAGTATCCCGCAGCGCCCGGCAGAGGCGCGGCAATGACGCCGCCCATCCAGGGGTGTCCTCGTCGGCGACGTAATGGTGCCGCGACAGCGAGCCGGACCACAGTGCGACGAGCTCCGCCGCCCACTCCTCGCCGTACGAACCGGCGAGTGCGCTCAGCGCCTTGGCGTGGTCGGCGCCGAGCGTCTGCAGCCGAAACGGTCGCAGCAGCATCGTGGCCAGCTGCGGCTCGTCGATGCTCCGCGCGACCCGCAACGTCTTGGCGAGGAAGCTCTTGGACTCGGCCTGCGCGGCGACCCTGCCCCATAGCGGCGCCAGCGAGGCGGCCGCCGTCTGGGCGGAGGTCACGTCGCCCTGCCGTACACGGGACACCAGCTCGTCGAGCGCCCGCGACGGAGCCGCCTCGGCCTGCACGACGAACGCCCGGCTACGGGGCCACACGACGACGGCACCGCGGTGATACCAGCGGTCCAGCGTGTTGCCCCAGTTGCCCATGTATCCCTCGTACTCCGACGAATACGGGTCGAGGTCGCCCGACGGCGTGCTGGCACACAGCTCGCGGCCGCCGACAGCGAGGTTCACGATCACCGGCCGACCGGCCCGGTGGTCGATCCAGCTCTCGAGCCTGACGTCGGACTCGACGAGCTCCTCGAGCTCGTAGTCGTCGCTGGCGTCTGCGTCGAACGCGTCGTCGTCCCAGTCGTCCGAGCGGCTCCAGCGACGATCGCGGCGCTCGGGCTCGTAGGCGCTCCATGTCTCGTGGACGTCCGCCAGCGCCAGCGTGTGATCGCAATCGGCCGTCCGCGCGGCCGCGGCGAGCAGCATTGCGCGGTGCGCATCGCTGCCCTTCAGACGCGCCCAGTCCAGGCCGCGGCGCGTGTACTCGTGATCGAGCAGGTAGACCAGGCGATCTGGGCTCTCGGATGACCCGAAGTGCTCGGCGAGACAGCGCGCCAAGTCGTCGACGAGCTCCGCGCCAAGGCCAGCGCCCCACGCAGCAGCTTGAGGGCGCAGAAGGAGGTTGTAGGTGAGCACGATGCGGTATCCGGACGTGACCGGTTTGAGCTGGTGCCGGCAGTCGCTGTAGAAGGCGACGAGCGAGAGCGCCCGCTTGGACCCGCGATAGGTCGCGGTCTCGCCGCCGTGCTGGACCTCGAGCACGCCACCCTTGAAGCTGGACGGCAGACCGACGACGAGCGACGCGATCATCGCGTCGTCCTTCTCGGAGTCCTGGTGCTGGACAAAGAACTGGCCGCGCGAGTACACAAGCATCGAGTGCAGCTCCGCCCGAAGCTTGCTGCCGGAAGGCAGCCCGAGATCGAGAGCAAGACGATCGAGTGCGGGTCTGAGCGCCTTGTTCCACCGCCGCGCGTCGATCTTGACGCGGCTCTTCGGGATCTCCCACGTGTCCCGGACTCCCCGATCAAGAATCGTGTCCTCGCCATGCCCGTAGCGCGCCGGGCGCGCCACCTTGCACAGCTGACGTGCCTGCGCCTGCGACACAGGCAGCCTGATCGGCCCAACGCCCCGCACCACGATCTGCAAATCGGTCGCCGGGGCGCTCCTCGTTGCGCTGAACGCCGCCGGTGAAGCGGCGGCTGCGAGTACGGCGGCCAGGTCATCGCGGGCGGCGGTCATACGTCGGTACTTCTACAGCGTGCCACGCGACACGGGCGGCGTCGGTTGCGGTGACACCGAGGATCCACACGCTCTCCATGCCTCCCGCGACATGACTCCCTCGCCATGGTCGGCTGCCTACTCGCCGAGGCCGAGCTGACGGCGCACGGAAGCGACCGGGACCATGAGCGTGAGCCCGTCGGGAGTCGCAGCCTCGAACCCTCGCTGCTCGTAGAACCCGGCGACATCGGCATCGACCGCGTGCACGACAACCGCTCGCATTCCGACGTGCACAGCAGCGCTCACGATGCGCTGCATCGCGTCACGCGTGAGATCGGTGCCCAGGCCCTGTCCCTGTTCGGACTCTGCGACCTCCAAGCGGGCGATCAGGCAGATCGGGATCGGGAAATGCTTCGAAACTCGAGCTCGGACTGCCGGCGAGGCGTCGTCGTGCTCGACCTGGCCGGCCACGAGCGTGTAGTAGCCGAGCGCGCGGTGCTGATCGTCAGCAGCGACAAACGTGCGCGCGACGTCTCGCCGTTCAGATACACCCGCGTAGGCACGTAGCCACCGATCGAGGACCGGACGACCACAGCTGAACCCGGCGACGTCGTGGCGGGACGAATCGAGCGGCATGACCCTGACGGGCCCGACGCTCACGAAGAGACGACCGAAGGCCTGTCCTGGAGCCAGCACAATCCGGGCTCGAATCGCGTGGGATCGTCCAGCGCATCGAGAAACCGGGCTGCGCTCGCGGCGGCGAGCACGACGGATGAGCGCTCGGCCAGTATCTCCTCGGCACGCGCCCGGGCGGCCTGACGGTAGAACTCGCTCAGGCTAACCCCCATGGTCTCGGCGGCGGCGGTCTCAACGAGGTGCTCTCCTCCGAGACGCGGATCTCGATTCGACAGCAGCCGCACCCAGCAGCGGACGTACGGGAGCGGGTCGCCCGGCTGCTCGTTGCGCGCCTGGCGGTAGTACGCCGTCGACACGGCGATCGACAGCCGCTCTGCGATCTCCGGCTATCCCAGCCCCTGCCGGCGCAGCTCGGCGACCTCGCACGTCTTGTCGGTCAGGCCGGCGGCGCGCTGATCGAGTCGGTCGGCGGCTTCGAGCATCGCGCGGACCTCGCGGCGTTCGAGGATCGGGCGGGCGGGGACGGCGACAGCGCAGGCGCGTGACGCGGCGGGCGGGGTCGTCGCGCAGGTGGCCGCGCTCGGCGGCGGCGTCGAGGATGCGGGCCAGCAGGGCGTGGGCCGAGGCGCGGCCACCGCTCTGCGGGTCCACGACCGCGTGGCGCGGTATGTCGTGGTGCGGCCGGCCGCGACCGCGCGTGCCCTCGATCTCACCGAGCCACTCGTCCACAACGCGATCGCCCGGCTCGAGCGCAGGCATCCTGCGTGAGATGACCGGGCGCCGGCGAGGCAAGACCTATGTGCACGCCCAGTACCTCTCGCGGCTCGACGAGGCACCGAGCCCCTGCCCTGACGGACGCGTCGATCAGGCGAAGCGGCGCAGGCCGGCCCAGGCCGCGGCCCCGAACACGAGGGTCAGGCCGGCGAGGTGGGCGAGCGCTACGGCGATGTTCGTCCCGCTGTTGTTGATGGCGGCGTCGATCGCGTCGAGCGCGGGCTTGAACGGGAAGGCCGCCGAGATCCCGCGGATGACGTCGTAGAGCAGCGGGGAGACGCCGCCGCTGGGGACGAGCGCGAGGAACGCCAGCGGCAGCGCGAGCATGAGGGCGAGCAGCGAGGCGGCGCGCACCTCCCGCGCAAGGCTGCCGATCGCCACGCCGAGCGTCGCGAACGCCACCGCGCTGGCGGCGAGCGCCACGATCCACAGCCCCACCCGCCCGTAGTCCAGCGGGACGAACGCGCTGATCCCGAGCAGCATCACGAGCGTCACGACGAAGGCGCAGGCCGCCGCGAGCACGATCTTGGCGGTGAGCAGCAGCCAGCCCGGGACGAGGCCGCGGGCCAGGCGCGAGAACGTGTTCTCCTCGCGTTCGAGCGCGAGCAGGCCGGATGCGAGCAGGACGCAGACGAACATGAGCGAGACCGCCACGGCGAGGGCGACGGCGAACGTGTCCAGCGGCGTGCGGCGCCCGCTGAGGATCGTCTCCTGCACCTGGACGGGGCGCTCGACGGTGCTCAGGACGTCCTTGAAGCGGTCGATGTTCGCCACGCCGAGCGCGGCGAAGTTCTGCACCGGCTCGATCTTGTCGCGCAACTTTTTGTCGTCGCCCGCGAGCCTGGTCGCAGACACGAGCAGGTTGTTGGCCTGCTTGAGCCCGATGAGGTCGAAGTGCAGGCCCCCGAGGTCGATCTCGCCGCCGTTGGCGATCGTGTCGATGTAGCCGCCGGCGACCTGCGTGATCTGGCGCGCCAGCGCCGCGTCGGCCTCGGCCAGCTTGGCGTTGACCGTCGAGCGCACGAAGGACTGCTTGAGCGCGTCGCCGTTGTAGATGACCTCGATGCTCGCCTGCTCCAGGCCACCTTGAGACAACTGCGTCACGAAGTTCGGCGGGATGATCAGCCCGGCCAGTGCCTTGCCGGTGCGGACCTTCTCGAGCACCTGATCGCGGTTCTCGACGTCGATGCGCTCGACGGAGCCGAAGAGCTCGTCGGTGTACGTCTTGATGTCGATCGTCTGGTCGCCGAGCTTGATGACCTGCTGGCTCGGCGGGATCTTGCTCAGGAAGGCGAGGCTCGGCTTGTCGGGGCCGCTGGACAGAGCGAAGCCGATCAGCAGCGCGATCGCCACCGGGTAGACGATCAGCAGCCCGACGAGCAGCTTCGAGCGCCGCAGGATCTGCAGGTCCTTGAGGATCATCCAGCGCATCCGGCTAGTGGCCTCTGGCGCGCAGGAAGGCGACGAAGGCCTGCTCGAGGTCGTCGTCAGGACCGGCGTCGGCCGCCGCGCGCAGCTCGTCCGCGGTTCCGCTGAAGAGCATCTCGCCGTCGGCGAGGATGAGGATGCGGTGGGCGTGGCGCTCGGCCTCGGCGATGTCGTGCGTGCAGAAGATGACGGCTGTGCCGCGCTCGGTGAGGTCGGTGATGAAGCCCCACAACCGGTCGCGCTGGCGCGGGTCGAGCGCCCCGGACGGCTCGTCGAGCAGCAGCACGGGCGGGTCGGCGAGCAGGCCGACGGCGATGTTCACGCGCTGGCGATTGCCGCCCGAGAGGCTGCCGAGCTCGTCGTCGGCGCGGTCCTCGAGGCCGGTCTGCATGAGCATCCGCTGGACCGTGTCGTCCACGTCGGCGACCTTCTCGAGCTTGGCGAACAGCCGCAGGTTCTGGGCCACGGTGAGCTTGGTGTAGACCGCCGTCTGCTGCGGGACCCAGCCGATCCGCGCGCTGGCGCCCGGCGCCTGATGCACCGTGCCGGTCTCGGGTGTGCGGATGCCGGCGAGCATCGTCAGCAGCGTGGTCTTGCCGGCGCCGTTGGGGCCGATGATCGCCAGCAGCTCGCCGTGCGCGACGTCGAAGCTCACGTCGCGCACGGCGTGGCGCTCGCCGAAGTGCTTGTTGAGGCCCTCGACCGCGAGGGCGGGCGCCGCACCCGCGGCGGCGTCCGCGGGCACTAGCGAACTGCCTCGGCCAGGGCGTCGAGCGACAGCTGCAGGGCTTCGTAGGAGCCGCGGTTGCTGGGGACGTTGACCTTCTGCGGGGAGCCGACGTCGCTGATGTCGAGGTTCGCGGCCACCTTGATGCTCGAGAACTTCAGGCGCTTGCGATCCTTCGCCGAGGGCTGCAGCAGCACGTTGAGCTTCGCCCGGCGCAGGACCTTGTCGTCGGCGCCCGTGTAGACGTCGCCCGTGGCGGTCTTCACCGAACGCCGCAGCGCAGCGCGGTCCTGGGCATCGACCTCGCGCGGCAGGCCGGTGATGTCGGTGATCCGCAGCGACGTCAGACGCTTGGCGAGCGTGGCGAGATCGAGAAACAGGTTCTCCGTGTTGATCTGGGCGGTCCCGTGAATCGTGTCGATCCCGGCGACGCGCTCGTTGCCGACGATGCGCGGGTTCTTCGCCCACCGGTCGGGGTTGATGTTGAACACGCCGAGGATCGCGTCGAGCGCGTTGCCGGTCTTCTCCAGCGGCGAGCGCAGCGGCCCGGCGATCGACGCCGGGATCTCGTAGGCGGTCGAGCCGAGGCCGATGTACGCCTTGTCGGCCTTGAGGTACATGTCGCCGCCGAGGATTCCGCCGCGCAGAGCCAGCGAGACGTCGAGCATCGCCTCGGGCTGACCGCCGGCGTTGGTGAACGGGCCGACGAGGCTGACCTGGACCGGCTCCCGGTAGCGCGGGTGGCCCTTGACGACGATGTCGACGACGGCGCTGATGTTGCCCGACTTCGCCTTCTCGTTGGGGCCGAAGGTCTGGCGGATGAGCTTCTTGACCTCGGCGGAGTTGGCCTTGCCGGCCTTGTCCCCCGTGGCCGAGTCGCCCGACGACGAGTCGTCGCCCCCGCAGCCGACGAGAACCGCGATGAGCAGCGCGGACAGGACGCCGATGAAAGTCTTCAGTGGCACTGCTCCTCCTCAGGTCAACGCGGACGGCGAGCGCGAGTTTAGGGCGCGGGTGCGCTCGGCTGCGCCGCGAGGGCTAGGCTGCGCGCCGTGACCGACCGCGCGGTGACGCTTCCGCGCCAGGCGCTGGCCGCCAGCGCGGCCGGCAAGGCGCTGGAAGCGCTGACGCTCGCCGCCCTCGTGGTGCTCGTTCCGCGCGCGCTCGGGGCGGCCGACTACGGCGGCTTCGCCGTCGCGCTGGCGGTGGCGACGGGGATCGCGACGGCGACCGGGATTGGCGGGCCGGCGCTGTTCGCGCGCGTGCTGGCGCCGCTGGACGGGCACGGCCGGCGCGACGTCGCGCGGGCGCTCGCGCTGCGGATCGGGCGCACGCGGGGCATGCTGCTGGCCGGGCTCGCGCTCGCGGCAGCGGCGGGCGCGCTGCTCGCGCCGGGCACGGTCAGCGCGCTGCAGATCGCGCTCGTGGCGACCGCCGCGCTGCTGGGCACCGCGGCCACGCTGCTGTCGCAGCTGGCGCTCGGGCTCGAGCGCACGGCCGGGTGGAGCCTGCGCTATCCGCTGGAGAACGGCGTCATCGTGGCGGGCGCGCTGGTGCTGTATCCGAGCGCCGGCCTGGATGGCGCGATCGCCGCCGTTGGCCTGGGCGCCGCGGCGGCGCTGGTGCTGGGACTCGCCGCGACACGACCGCTGCTGCGCGGCGCGCGGGACGGCGCGGCGCTACCGGCGGGGGCACTGCGCTTCGCGCGACTGCAGGCCGCCGGGGGCGCGCTGACGCAGACCGTGCACCGCGGCGCCGCGCCGGCCTGCGCCCTGGCCGGGGCGGGGGCCGTGGCGACCGCTCACGCGGCGATCGCCGCGGGTGCCGCGCTGGCGATCACCTACGCGGTGGTGCAGACGCTGCTCGTCGCCCTCCCGGGCGCGGTCCGTGCCGAGGTCCGCGACCGCGCCGGCGCCGAGGCGCTGCTGCGACGGACCGCCGCGCTCTGCGCCGCCGTGGTCGTGCCGGTCTGCGGGCTGCTTGCGGTGGCGGCGCAGCCGCTGCTCGCCGTCACGCTCGGCGAGGACTTTCGCGGCGCGGCTGACGCGCTGCGGATCGCGCTGGCCGCCGCCGCGCTCGCGCCGGCGTGGGCGCTCGCCAACCAGCTCGCGGCGCTGCGCGGCGTCCCGGGCGCCGCGCTGGCCGGCGCGGCCGTCGGAGCGGCGGCGTTCGGGTGGATCGCCGTGCTCGCCGTCCCGGCTCATGGCGCGGCCGGTGCCGCGAGCGCCATGCTCGCCGGGGTCGGCGCCGCCACCGCCGGCACGTTCGTCGCGCTGCGAGCGCGCAAGTGATCTCCGTCGTCGTCCCCACCCGCCACCGGCCCGCGGCGCTGGCGCGCTGCCTGGCGGCGCTCGCGCGTCAGCGCACGCCGGGCACGGCGCTCGAGATCGTGGTCGTCGACGACGGAGGCGGCGGCGCCGTGGCGCCGGGCGCTCGGCTCGTGCGCGCCGGCGGCCGCGGCCCGGCGGCGGCGCGCAACCTCGGCGCCCGGGCGGCGCGCGGCGACGTCGTCTGCTTCCTCGACGACGACTGCATGCCGGCGCCGGGATGGGCACAGGCGCTGGCCGCCGCCTGTGCGGACGGCGGCGCGGCGGCGGGCGACACGGTCGCCGACCCCGGCGGCGGTGCTCCCGCGGCAGCCGCACAGCTGCTGACGAACACGCTCATGCGCTCGAGCCGCGAGCGCACCGCCGGCGGCGCGACCCTGCGCTTCGCACCGGCGTGCAACCTCGCCTGCCACGCCGCCGCGCTGCAGGCGCTGCCATTCGACGAGTCGTTCGCGCTCGCGGCCGGCGAAGACCGCGAGTGGTGCGCGCGGCTGATCACGAGCGGCCGCGCCCTGCGGCACGTGCCCGAGGCGGTCGTCGTGCACGCCCCGCGGCTCGGCGTGACCGGCCTCGTGCGCCAGCAGCTGCGCTACGGGCGCGGTGCCGCCGGCTTCCACGAGGGCGGGGGCGTGCTGGCCGGTCGCGACTTCTACCGCAGCCTCGCGCGCGCCACGGTCCAGGCCGGCCCGCGTACGGCAGCCTGCGTCGCGCTCGCCCAGGCGTCCGTCGCCGCGGGGGCAGCGCTGGCCCTAGCCGAGCAGCGACTGGCCCGCTAGCCCGTCGGTCTCGACGCCGCACACGGCGGCCACCGTGCTGGCGACGTCCGCCAGCCGCGCCGCCCGGCTTGGCTGGCGCGGGCCGCTCGCGCCCGGCGCCACGACCGCCCACGCGTCGCCGGGCGTGTGGTTGCCCGAGCGCCCGCTGCCCGTCCCACGGCGCAGCACGTCGCCGAAGCTCGGCGAGTGCACGCCGGCCAGCGTCGTCGCCGGGCGCTCGCTCCACTGCACGACGAGGTCGGGGAGCTGACCGGCGCGCGCGCCGGCGTGGTGCTCGGCGACGCGATCGACGCTCGCCACCGCAGGGGCACCGTCGGGGTCGCGGAACGTGGCCAGCCCGTCGGCGATGCTCCGCAGCAGCGCGCCGGCCTCGCCCGGATCGACGATCCCGTCGCGCTCGCGGCCGCGCAGGTTCAGACGGATGTAGCCCTGGTTGTCGGCCGGATGACAGAAGGCCGCGGTCTGCGACCAGTCGATCCCGCGCAGCTCCAGCCGGGCGGTCAGCTCGAGCGCGGCGCGATCGGGCAGCGCCCGCGCGATCGCGCCGCGCGCGCCGGGCGGGATCGCCGCCCGCAGGCGCCAGATCGCCCCCGCGCCGCCGTCGCCGCCGGAGGGCAGCGGCCCGCCGCTCAGCACCGCCTCGAGCATCTGCGGCAGCAGGTCGGCCCGCGAGCTGTTGACGTCCATCCCGACGGCGGAGGCGACGATCACGTCGCAGTCGCCGGGCAGCGCGGCGAGCACGCGTCCGAACGCCGCGTCGACCTGTCCGTAGACCTCCTCCAGCGCGCCCTGCAACAGCGCGCGCTCGCGGCCCTGCGGCGCCTGCGCGAGCTGCGACAGATCCCAGAACTGATGGCCGGCCAGATGCGCGGCGCTGAACGTCAGCCAGGCGAGGTCGTAGGCGTCGCGGCCCAGCAGCTCGACGGCCGCCGTCGCGACGCGGCCCGGCGCCGCGACGAGCTTCGTGCGCAGCGCGAGCAGCTCGCGCGCCGTCGGCCGGCCGAAGATCTCGGTCGCGTGCGGGCTCTCGCCGTGAACGCCCGCGAGCTGCGCACGCGGCCGCCGCGGGCAGCGACCAGCGCGGCAGGACGACGCGGTCGCGAAAGCCCCAGCCGCAGACGTACGTGCCCAGCCAGTCGCGCGGCGGGCGGCTCTCGTAGGGGTCGATCGCCAGCGTCCGCAGCCCCGCTCGCGCGAGCCGCTCCCAGATCGCCGGCGGCGCCGGAAACGCCGTCATGTAGCGCGCGCGCTGAGCTCGCGCATCCCACTGAAACGGATAGAAGAGCCCGTGGTCGGCGAGCTCGACGCCGCTGTAGAGCGTGTGAAACGCGCCCGCCGCGAAGTGGTGGGCCGGCGTCTGCAGCGCCAGGCGCTCGCCCCGCTCGACGAGCCCGGCCAGCACCGGCAGGCGCCCGCCCGCGAGCATGCGGTCGACGATGGCGACGCTGGCCGCGTCGAACTGCAGCACGCAGATCACGCGTGGCTCCCGGCCGGCGAGCGCACTCAGAGCACCGTGACGCCCTCGACCGCGACCGTCTCGCCGCCGATGGCGTCCGAGCGGCGCGCCGCGTCGAGGACGCGCATGACGGCGGCGGCCTCGCCCGCCGTCGCCAGGGGGCCGGGGTCGGCCCCGCGCAGCGCGCGCGCATACGCCTCGAGCTGCAGCGTCAGCGAGCGCACGAGCGGGTGGGTCCCGGTCACGCGGGCCACCGCGCCACGGGCGCGGCCGGCGCTGACGGTGCGCCCGGCGAGCCGGCCGCCGGCGCTGCGAATCTCGACGAGCTCGTGGTGCGGTCGGTCGGTGGCGCACTCGATCAGCACCTCGGCGCGGGTCGTTCCGAGCACGAGGCCGGCACGGTCGCGCGTCGCGTTGGCGCGCACGGCCACCGGCAGCGCACCGGTGAGAAACAGCGCGAGGTCGACGAGATGCGGCGCGAGGTCGAGCAGCGCGTCGTCGCCGCGCGCGACCGGCCGCCACGAGTCGCGGCGGTAGTGCAGCACCATCTTCATCGTCAGATCACCGCCCGGCGGCACCTTGCGGATGAGCTGAAGGCCCTGGTCGAAGCGGCGGTTGAAGGCGACCCACGGCGTCGGCGCAAGCGCCGCGATCCGCAGCGCGCCCGCCGCGTCGGGCGCGGGCGGCTTCTCGACGAGGGCCACCAGGCCGGTCCCCGCCGCGAGCGTCGCGACCTCCTCGTGGTGCTCGGCGGGCGTACAGATGATGAGCCCGTCCAGCGGCGTGGAGGCGAGCAGCTCGCCCAGCCGCGCGTGACCCGGGACGCCGAGCTTTCCCGCGACGACACCACGGCGGCTGCGGTCGGGATCGGCGACGGCGACGATCTCGACGCTGGGCGCCGCCCGCGCGGCCGGCGCGTAGCCGAGCTCGGCGAGCCGGCCGCAGCCCGCGAGCCCGAGGCGCAGCGGGGTCGCGCTCATCGCCGCGGCCGCCGAGCCCAGAGCAGGACGCCCGCCGGCACCGACGCCGCCGCGGTGAGGTGATGCAGAAGGTGCAGCGGCACGCCGCCGAGCGCCAGGCGCGGGCCGCCGAGGCGTGCGAGCAGCACGTAGAAGCTCGCGTTGGGCGCGACCATCGCCGCGAGCGCGGCGAGCGCCAGCCGCCCGCGCCCGCTCAGCGCTGCCGCGGTCCCGACGAGCGCGGCACCGGTCGCCAGGCGCTGGCCCCAGGCGAGGTTCAGCGCGCCGCCGCCCGCGCCGCCGCGCTCCAGGCGCAGCGCCACCCAGGGAGCACCCCGCGCGGCCAGGTCCGTGCGCAGCATGGAGCGCAGCGTCCAGCGCTTGAGGTGGGTGCCGCGCACGGCCGGGTCCAGGACGATCCGCCGGCCGGCGGCGTGCAGGCGCATGCCGAGCTCGATGTCCTCGATGCAGGGCGCCGGGTAGCGCCACGCGTCGAAGCCGCCGATGTCGTCAAACGCCTCGCGGCGGATCGCGCCGAGGCCGGCCCAGAACGTCGTCGCCGGGCCGCCCGCGCGGGCGTGGACGTGGTGGTGCAGGAGGTTGCGAAAGCGCGAGACGACCGCGTTGGCGGCGGGGCGGTCGTCGTAGGCGCCGAACACGGCGGCGAGGCCGGGCTCGCGCTCCAACGCCTCGCGCAGGCGGCGCAGGGCATCGGCATGGACCTCGACGTCGGCGTCGACGAACACCACGATCTCCCCGCTCGTGCGCGCAACGCCCGCGTTGCGCGCCGCAGCGGGCCCGCTGCCGGGCGGATCGCTGACGACCTCGACCGCGTGAGGCTCGGTCGAGCGGGCGAGCGCGGCGAGACAGCGGCCGAGCGTGGCCGGGTTGTCCGTGGCGGGGATGACGACTTGCAGCAAGGCGGAAGACCCAAGTTAGAGTGCCCGAAGTGGGAGGAGCGAGCAGTGAACCATTCGCCGTGCTGGGGGGCGGGCCAGCCGGATTGACGGCAGGCTACGTGCTCGCGCGGAGCGCACGGCCCATCGTCCTCTTCGAGGCCGACACCCAGGTCGGCGGGCTGGCTCGCACGGTCGTGCGCGACGGCTACCGCTTCGACCTCGGCGGCCACCGCTTCTTCACGAAATCCGCCGAGGTGCAGCTGCTCTGGGAGCAGGTCCTCGGCGAAGAGCTGCTCGTCCGCGACCGGCTGTCGCGGATCTTCTGGCGCGGGCGCTTCATCGACTACCCGCTGCGCCTCGCCGACGTCGTGCGCAAGGTCGGCCCGGTCGAGCTGGCGCGCTGCTCGGCCTCCTACGCGCGCGCCGTCGCCCGCCGCGGGCGGCGGCGCGCGCCGCCGGAGACCTTCGAGGAGTGGGTCTGCGACCGCTTCGGCCGGCGCCTGTTCGCGCTGTTCTTCAAGAGCTACACCGAGAAGGTCTGGGGCGTGCCGACGTCGGAGATCCGCGCCGAATGGGCCGCGCAGCGGATCAGGACGCTCTCCTTCTCGCGCGTCGTGCGCGCGGCGCTGCTCAACGACGGCGGCGACGTGCGCAGCCTGATCGAGCGGTTTCACTACCCGCGGCTCGGGCCCGGCCAGATGTGGGAGGCGATGGCGGCCGAGATCGTCGGCGCGGGCGGCCAGGTCCGCCTGGGCGCGCGGGTGACCGCGCTGGAGCTCGGCGACGGTCGCGTGGCGGCGGTCCACGCGGGCGGCGAGCGCGTGGCGGTCTCGCAGGTCGTCTCCTCGCTGGCCCTGCGCGACGTCGTCGCGCTCGCCGATCCGCCCGCCCCGCCCGCCGTGCGCCGCGCTGCAGGCGGGCTGCGCTACCGCGACTTCGTGACCGTGGCGCTCGTGGTGCGCGGCGAGGATCTCTTCCCCGACAACTGGATCTACGTGCACGACCCCGACGTGCGCGTCGGGCGCATCCAGAACTTCCGCGCCTGGAGCGAGGCGATGGTGCCCGACGCCGCACGGACCTGCGTCGGTATGGAGTACTTCTGCTTCGAAGGCGACGACCTCTGGAACGCGAGCGACATCGAGCTCGTCGCGCAGGCCACGCGCGAGCTCGCCGCGATCGGGCTGGCGGACGCGGCGCGCGTCGAGGGCGGTTACGTCGTGCGCGTGCCCAAGGCCTATCCGATCTACGACGCCGAGTACGAGACGCGCGTCGCGACGATCCGCGGCTGGCTGGCGGGCATCGCCAACCTCCAGCAGATCGGCCGCAACGGACTGCACCGCTACAACAACTCCGATCACTCGATGCTCACCGCGCTGCGCGCCGTCGACAACGCCTGCGCCGGCACCTCGCATGACCTGTGGGCCGTCAACGGCGACGGCGAGTACCACGAGGAGGTGCGCGCGCCGGTCCAGCCCTACCGCGACGCGCCCGCGACGCCGGCGCTGCTCGCCGAGGACGACGCGCTGTCGGTCGACGGGCACCCCACGGAGCGGACACTCCACTCGCCCTGAGCGCCGAGCGGCGCACCGACGCCGAGCATCGCGTGGCGCAGCACCGGTGAGGCCTGCAGCCCGATGACGAACGCGCCCGAGCGCCGCGACGGAGCGCCGAAGCTCACCACCTGCGACAGCCCGACGCCGAGCTGCCAGGCCAGCGCCGTGCGCACGAGCACGTCGCTCGTCGCCAGGCGCCCGCAGCGCAGCAGCGTGTCGCGCCCGCCGACCTCGCGCACCAGCGCGCGCAGGCGATCGTGCGAGTCGCTGATGCGCGCCGAGCTGCTCCATGATTGCGGGAGATCGCCGACTCGCCCGTGCAGTCCGTAGACGGTCACCGCGACGGCGGCGGCGAGCACGACCGCCAGGCCGATCGGCGCCGCCGCGAGGCGGATGCGCAGCGGCCGCGGGCGCGCGAGCAGTGCCGCCAGCCCGACGCCGCCGAGCACGCCGACGATCGCCGCGGCGGGGGCCTGGAAGCGCGCCAGGCCCGGGAAGTCGAGCAGCGTCATCGCCGCGACGAGAGCGATCCATGCCAGCGCCCCGGCGGCGAGCGTCCGCGGCACCCCCCGCTCGCGCGCGGCGACGAGCGCCAGCGGCCAGGCCAGCGCAAGCGGCATCCCGACCGCCCACCAGAGCGCCTCGCCCGGGTTGCCCGTCCCGCGCCGCGCGCGATCGGTGCCCCCGCCGCCCGTGCCGAGCAGGTCGGGGGCCAGCCAGAGGGCGGGGACCGCGAGCGCCAGCGCGACGGCGAGCGCTCGCGCACACGGCTGCGCGCGCCACGACCCGGCCGCGTAGAGCACGAGCGCCGGCCACGCCTCCGGGCGCACGAGCGAAGCCAGCGCACCGAGCACGAGCGCGGCCCGGACGCGGCCGCCCAGCGCAGCCCGCACCGCGCCAAGGACGAGCGCCACGAGCAGCGGCTCGGCCATCCCGCCGGCGGCCTGGCGCCCCCACATCGTCACGTCGTCGAAGAGCAGCGCGAGCGCGAGCGCCGCGAACGCGGCGGCGGTGATTCGCAGCCGCCGCGGTCGCTGCGCGGTCAGGTGGTAGGCGAGCTCGGCGGCGAGCACGAACGAGAGCAGCCACGCCGCCCGCACGAGCACCAGCCACAGCTGCGGGGCGGCGTCGCCGGCCAGCGACAGCGGCGCGGCGATCACGACCGGCAGCGGCTTCCACGAGGGCCCGCTCGTCGTGTCGAGCTCGAGAGCGGCCAGCTCGCGACCCCAGACCAGCCATGACCACGCGTCGTAGACCGGCTCGTCGGCGATGAGCAGCGACGCCGCGGCCAGCCCGATGCAGGCAGAAAGCGCGAGGAGCGGGCGGTAGGTCGTCATCGTGAGATTAGTTAGGCTGCCCGAACCCGGGCTGCGCCGCAGTCCGCCCGACTCCAGGAGGACAGCGCCGCGCATGAGAGTTCGCCCCCGCCTTGCATCCTTCGGCGCGCTCGCCGTGCTCGCCGTGTCGCTCGCCGCATGCGGGTCCTCGGGCGACGACAAGACGTTGACGCTGTACTCCGGGCGTATCGAGCCCATCCTCGGGACCGCCCTCGAGCAGTACGAGGCGTCATCCGGGGGCTTCGAGATCAAGGCGCGCTACGGCGACAGCCCGTCGCTGGCCGCCACGATCGTCGAGGAGGGCAAGAACTCGCCCGCCGACCTCTTCTTCGCGCAGGACGCGGGCTCGCTGGACGCCGTCGAGAAGCAGGGGCTGCTGCTCGAGCTGCCGGCCGACATCCTCGCCAAGGTCCCCAAGGGCTTTCAGTCCGCCACCGGCGCCTGGGTCGGAACGACGGGGCGCGCGCGCGTGATCGCCTACGGCGAGAAGCTCGCGGAGTCCGAGCTGCCCGACTCGCCGCTGGAGCTGACCGAGGCGAAGTGGAAGGGCAAGGTCGGCTGGGCCCCGACGAACGCGTCGATGCAGGGCTACATCACGGCGCTGCGGCTCGTCGAGGGCGAGGACGTCGCGAAGAAGTGGCTCGAGGGGATGGTCGCCAACGACACCCAGGTCTACGACTCGAACATCCCGGTGCGCGACGCGATCGCCAAGGGCGAGATCGAGCTCGGCCTGATCAACCACTACTACGTCGCCGAGGCGCAGGCCGAGGACCCCGACTATCCGGTCAAGGTGCACTTCCCGCCGAAGGATCTCGGCTCGCTGGTCAACGTCGCCGGCGTCGGCATCCTCGCCTCGACCGAGAACCGCGAGCAGGCACTTCAGTTCGTGCGCCAGATGCTCTCCACGGAGACGCAGCGGTACTTCGCCGACAGCTCGAAGGAGTACCCGGTCATCGCGGGCGTGCAGCCGTCCAAGGAGCTCATTGCGCTGAGCAGGATCCCGTCACCGAAGATCGACCTCGCGAAGCTCGGCGACCTGCAGGGCACGCTGAAGCTCATGCGGCAGACCGGGGCGCTGTAGGCGTGGGCGGGTAGTGGACGCCGCCGCGCCCGTACGCGCGCTGGGACGCCGGCTGCCGTCGGCGGCGCGCGTGCTCGGGGTGCGGCGGCCGCCGCTCGTCCTGCTCGGCCTCGGCCTGGCGATCGGCCTGGCGGCGGCGCTGCCGGCGCTGTACCTCGTCGTCGCGGTGCTCGACGACGCCTCCGGCGCGCTCGACGCCGTGCTCACCGGCCGCACGGTCGGCCTGATCACGCGCAGCCTCGGCCTGGCCGCAGCGGTCACGGTGGCGGCGGTCGCGATCGCCGTGCCGCTCGCCTGGCTGACGGTGCGCTCCGACCTGCCGGGGCGGCGGACCTGGGCGACGCTCGCCACCCTGCCGCTCGTCATCCCAAGCTACATCGGCGCGTATCTGTTCGTCTCGGCGCTCGGTCCGCGCGGCGCGCTCGCCGATTTGCTGGGCGTCCGGCTGCCCTCGATCTACGGCTTCGCGGGCGCGTTCCTCGTGCTCACGCTGTTCACCTATCCGCTCGTGCTGATTCCGCTGCGCAGCGCGCTGCGCCGGATGGACCCGTCGCTGGAGGAGGCGGCGCGCGTCATGGGTCGCGGCCAGCGCGAGGTGTTTGGCACGGTCGTGCTGCCGCAGCTCGCGCCGGCGATCGGCGCCGGCAGCGTGCTCGTCGCGCTGTACACGCTGAGCGACTTCGGCGCGGTGTCGATCATGCGCTTCAACTCGTTCACACGCGACATCTACATCGCCTACCAGTCGGGCTTCGGGCGCACGGAGGCGGCCGCGCTGGGGATGGTGCTCGTGATCGTGATGCTCGTGCTGTTCGCCGTGTACGCCCGTGTCCGCGCCGCGCGGGCGATGCATCGCTCCACGCCGGGCACGCCGCGACCGCTGGAGCCCGTGCGACTCGGGCGCTGGCGCTGGCCGGCGCTCGCGTTCTGCTCGACGGTCGTCGGCGTCGCGCTCGCGCTCCCCGTCGGGGTGCTCGGCTACTGGGCGACGAAGCAGGTCTCCAGCGGCCTGGAGCTCGGCGCGCTGATGTCGAACACCGGCCACTCGCTGCTCGCCGCCGCCTGCGCCGCTCTGGCGGCGGGGCTGGCCGCGATCGTCGTCGCACTGCTCTCGGTGCGCTATCCGAGCTACGTGACGCGGATCTTCGAGCGCGTCGGCTACGCGGGCTACGCGCTGCCCGGGATCGTCGTCGCGCTCGCGCTCGTGTTCTTCACGACGCGCGTGGCGCTGCCGCTCTACCAGACGCTCGCGGTGCTCGTCTTCGCGCTGGCGATCCACTACCTGCCGCTCGCGGTCAGCCCGATCAGCACCTCTCTGCTGCAGGTCCCGCCGCGGCTGGAGGAGGCCGCGCGGGGGCTGGGCCGCAGCCCGATGGCCGTCTTTCGCACGATCACGACGCCGCTGGTGACCAGCGGCGTGCTGGGCGGTGCGGCGCTCGTGTTCCTGCACGCGCTCAAGGAGCTGCCCGCGACGCTGCTGCTGGCGCCGATCGGCTTCGACACGCTGGCGACCGACGTCTGGCGCCAGACGTCGTTCGGCTTCTTCGAGGCGAGCGCGATCCCCGCATTGCTGCTGCTGCTCATCGCCGCGCCGCCGCTGTACCTTCTCAACGCGAAGGGAAGCGTGGGCTCATAGCGATCGCCACCACCAACGCACAGGACAACGGGAGCGCCGGCGCGCCGCCCTGCGTCGGCCTGCGGCTGACCGGCCTGCGCAAGTCCTTCGGCGCCGTGCGAGCGGTCGACGCCGCCGACCTCGAGCTGCGCACCGGTGGGACCTGCTCCGTGCTCGGTCCGTCGGGCTGCGGCAAGACGACGACGCTGCGGCTCATCGCCGGCCTGGAGCGTCCCGACGCGGGCGAGATCGTCGTCGGCGGCCGGGTCGTCTCCGGCCCCGATCGCTTCGTGCCCGCCGAGCAGCGGCGGATCGGGATGGTCTTCCAGGACTACGCGCTGTTTCCGCACATGGACGTCGCCGGCAACGTCGGCTACGGCCTTGGCCGCAAGCCCGACCGAGGGCGTGTTCGCGAGGCGCTGGAGCTCGTCGGCCTGGCGGGCTCGGAGAAGCGCCCGGTGCACCAGCTCTCCGGCGGCCAGCAGCAGCGCGTCGCGCTCGCGCGGGCGCTGGCGCCGACGCCCGACCTCGTGCTGCTCGACGAGCCGTTCTCGAATCTCGATGCGTCGCTGCGCGACCGCCTGCGCCAGGAGGTCTCGCAGATCCTGCGCACCGCCGGCGTGACCGCGCTGTTCGTCACGCACGACCAGGAGGAGGCGATGTCGATCGCGGAGACCGTCGCCGTCATGCGCGACGGCCGCGTCGAGCAGGCCGGCACGCCGGAGGAGGTCTACCTGCGGCCGGCGTCGCGCTGGATGGCGGAGTTCCTCGGCGACATCGAGGTCCTGCCGGGCGATGCGCACGGCGGACGCGCGAGCTGCGAGCTTGGCAGCCTGCCGGCGGGCGAGGTGAGCGGCGCCTGCGACGTGCTCGTGCGACCCGAGTCGGTGGCGATCGGCGTCAGCGGCCCGTCGAGCGCGGCGCACGCCGTGGTCGTCTCGCGGCGCTTCTTCGGCCACGACCAGCTCGTCGGTCTGCGGCTGGCCTCCGGCCAGGTCATCTGCTCGCGGCGGCTGGGCTTTCCGGCCTGGCACCCGGGCGACCACGTGCAGGCCTGGATCGAGGGGCCCGCGGAGATCCTGCCCCGCGAGAACGGCTGACCGCGGCCCGCGGTCGGCGCGCTACTTGTCGTCGAAGTCGAAGTCGCGCGGGGGGCGCTGCTCGAACCAGAGCCGGTCGTGCTCCGGCGTCTCCTCGAGGAAGTCGGGCGTCTCCTCGAGGACGTCCTCGACATCGGGCTCGTCGTCGGCCGGGACGATGTCGGACTCGTGGTGGGCGGGCGGCGGCTGGTAGCCGTAGGAGGGCGCGGGCGTCGGCGGCGGCGGCTCGTAGGCAGGCGCCGACTCGTGGCCGCCCGGCAGGGGCGGCGGCTCGAAGCTCGACGCCTGATCGTCGGCGGGCGGGGGCTGGGGTCCGTGCTTGGACTTGCGCCCGACGCGAAAGCGCGAGAGCAGCGAGTGATGCTCGGGCTCGGGTGCCGGCTCGAAGGCGGGCACGTCCGGCACGTCCGCGAAGGGGTCGGGCTCCGCGTCGGCGGTGCGCTGCGACTCGAACCACTGGCGCTCGGGCTGTGGTGGCGGAGACGGTGGTGGCTCGTAGGCGGGCCCCGGTGGCGCCGGCGGCTCGTAGGCGGTGGTCGGCGGCTCGAATGCGCGCGGTGGCGGCTCGTGCGCGGGTGGGGCGGGCGGCTGGTACCCGCCGACCGGCGCTGGGGGCTCGTCCGCGGGTGGCGCGCCGGCCTCGTCGCTCGGCCACGCCGCAGCCGCGGGCGGCGCATCGGCGACGGGCTCCTCGGGCGCGAACGTGTCCGACAGATCCGGTGCCCCGTCAGGGCCCCGGCGCACCGGCCCGAGCGCCTCGCTCTCCTCCCGGGAGATATCGCCGGCGCTTGCGCCGCGCCGCCGCTTGAGCTCGAGATGCTCACGGATGGCGTCGTCCAGCAATCCCATCTCGCCGAACCTTACCTCGCGCGGACGGACATGTTCTTTCCACTGCGCTTGGCTTCGTAGAGCGCGCGGTCCGCGGCCTGGATCAGCGCGCGCCCGTCGGCGTCGGTCGCGCGCGTGGAGGCGACCCCGCAGCTCGCGGTGATGGTCAGCGCGCCACCGCCGTCGAGACGGGGAATCCGCAGCTGGCCGATCAGGTCGCGGATGCGCTCGGCGCGGTTGAACGCGCCCTCGAGATCGGTTCCCGGCAGGATCGCGGCGAGCTCCTCGCCGCCGTAGCGGGCCGGGTGGTCGACCTCGCGCGAGCTCTCGCTCAGCACGCGCGCCACCTCGCGCAGCACGATGTCGCCCTGCGGGTGGCCGTAGGTGTCATTGACGAGCTTGAAGTCGTCGAGATCGATGAGCACGAGCCCGAGGTCGCTGCCGAAGCGCTTGGAGCGCTCGATCTCCGCGGTGAGCGCGTCGTCGAAGGCGCGGCGGTTGGAAAGGCCCGTGAGCTCGTCGGTCACCGACCGGCGCGCGGTCGTCTCGTGCAGCTCGACGTTCTCCATCGAGCGCGCGACCTGGCCCGCGAGGTAGGAGAAGAGCTCGCGGTCGCCGGGGGTGAACGGGCGGCCCTCGCGGGCCACCGAGACCACCCCGACCACCTCGTGCAGCGCGTCGGCACCGCGCAGCGGATGAGCGATGGCCGTCGTCGCGCCGATCGTCGTCTCGCGTGGGCTGCCGCTGCTCAGGGCGTCGGACTCGACCGACTGCAGGGCCGTCTCGACGCTGTGCAGGTTGCCCACGCGCGAGCGCTCGTCGAGCGTGCCGCTGCCGTTGGTGCGCACGCACGCGCGCCCGGCGTCGGCGCCGACACCGTCGACCGCGGTGCGCACGACGAGCTCGAGCAGCGCGTCGCGGTCGAGGTTGGCGGCGACCGCCTCGCCGAGCCGGCGCATCGAGGACTGCACGCGGCCGCGCTCCTGGGTGAGCTCGGCGAGGCGCCGCTCGAGCTCACCCGACATCTTGTTGAACTCCTCGCCGAGGGCCGCGAACTCGTCGCGTCCGGCGGTCGGCACCTGCGCGGAGAAGTCGCCGGCGCCGAGCTTGCGGGCGGCGGTGAGAAAGCGGGCGATCTCGCGCTGCAGCGTGCGCGAGACGAGCATCGCGCAGGCGATCGCCAGCAGCAGGAAGCCGAGCAGGATGAACGCGGCGAACGTACGGTTGTCCGACGCCGTGCTCGGGTTTGCGGTGAGCGAACCCAGCGTGTAGACACGGATGTTCTGGCCGGCGAACGCGTTGTTGTCGGCGAAGCTGCGGACGCGGTACTCGGTGCTCCCGACCTTCAGCGTCTCGCCATGGGCCGACTTCAGCGTTGTGACATCCAAGTCCGGCAGCGTGCTGCCCAGCGCGCGCGAGCCGTTGAGCACGACGATGTCCAGGCCCGGCTGATCGTCGTCGGACGTCAGCGCCTCAACGCGCTTTGCGAACGTGCGGGCGTCGGTCACCGACAGCGCGAGCCGGCCGAGCACGCGCCCGCTCTCGCTCACGAGCGGGCCGCTGGCCGGCGCGATCGCCCGGCGGTGTCCGGCCCGGACGACCGGCTCGCCGCTGCGGAAGTAGACGATCCGCTGGATGCGCCGGCTCGCCACGGGCAGTGCGCTCTGGGCGGCGATGATGCGCTGCGCCGCCGCCTGCGCCCGCGCGCGGCCGCGCGCGCCGTCCTGCAGCGCGCTACGGAGGTCGTCGATATCGGGGGTGCTGGCGCCCCCGGTGACCTCCTCCAGGACCGATCTGGCCAGCTGGCGTTGCTCACCGAACAGCTTTGCGGCCGTGTTCTGCTGCTGAGCGATCGCCGCGGTCGTCTGACCGCGCTCGCTCTGGTCGATGAGCCGGAACAACAGAAACGCAACCGCCAGCATCGGAACGATCACGATGAGGACGAAGAACAGCGCCAGGCGGTTGCGAAAGCTCACGTGTGCTGAGCGTATCGGCGCCTCGGCGCCATTCCCGCACCCCTGAATGCATGGGAATGCCGGTAGACTGGCGTGGCTCGGGGCTATAGCTCAGTTGGGAGAGCGCCTGGATCGCACCCAGGAGGCCGGGGGTTCGAGTCCCCCTAGCTCCATTGACGGCCGTTCCTGAAATCAGTCCCGAAAGTCGGGCCAGTTTCGGGAGTTTGGAAGTGCTCGTTTTGCAGGGGCTTTAGCCGCAATCCCGAAAGTCCGGTTCCCAGTCCCGAAAGTACGGGCCTGATAGGGCCCTGGGCCAGCCAAATCGGCTGCTGCGTCGAACGTCTGTTCCCTGCCGAACGCGGAGAATGCGCCGGGTCCGGCCAGCAGCGGAGTCGCGTTCGGAATCTTGGTCTGCAGAAGCGGGTCGAGCCATCACCACGGCATCGGCCCGCAGCCGCATCAGCTCCGTCCCAGAGCGCTCTCAATGTCATCGTCACCCGGGTTGGGCGGTGTCGTCCGACCGATCCGGTTGGTTCTCGGGCTGGCGGCGGGCTGACCCTCAGAGCGCTTGTCGACCGGTTGGTCTGGCTCGAAAAGGTTCTGTCGCCCGTCGCCGCCCGAGGACCTTCGGCGTGACCTAATAGTGCGTCGTTGAGCAAGTTGAGCTCGGTGCGCATCTCCTCCCTCAGCCCTGCGGTGAAGACGGCGGGGTCCAGGGGCTTTCGCAGCTTGTCGTAGTGCTCGGCGCGATGGACCTCGAAGTCGGTCGGGAGATCTTCGTCGGGGTTTCGCCATTCGTGCGCGCCGACGACCCAGATCTCCTTGCAGCGCAGCCGCTCGCGCAGCGCCTGAAAGACGCACGCCTCGTAGACGCCGCGCACCACGCGGTCCCGGCCACGCGAGTCGATCTTGGTCAACAGCTCGGTCCAGTCGGCGTTGACCGCGCCCTCGAGGACGACGTGCTCGCCGAACGGGTAGTAGGTGCCGCCGTCGTAGGCGTAGCGGACGATCAGGCCGAGGGCGTCGATGACGGGCTGATGCGCGGTGTTGTTCGATCTGAACTCCAGCACGCCGAGCAGGCGGATCAGGCCGCGCCGGTAGTGGTTGGTGTAGGACGCCTTGAAGACCTTGCGCTTCTGACGCTGGTTCTCCGTGCCGGTCGCGCGGTACTCGTTGACCAGATCCGTCAGGGTCGCCTCGCCGCCGACGACGGGGTAGATCACCTCGCGCACGGTGTCGTCCGGGGTCTTGAGGGAGGCTTCGGCGATCCTCCTGAGCATCGTGTCCTTGCCGCGAACGCGGCGGAAGTCGTTGACGAACTCCTCGACGACCTTCTGCTCGGCGTGCGCGTTGATGCGGTGGATCGTGGAGATCAGCAGCTGCGCGAGCGTGTCGGTGACCTCGCGCTCACGCAGGACGAGCAGCGCGCACAGCAGCGCGAGCTTCGTCGGCTGCGGATGCTCACGCAGATGACTGGGCGACTCGACCATCGCGCGGGCGCGCCACCCGGCGACGACGGTCGGGGCGACGTCGGCGAACAGTTCGGACGGCAGCTCGATCGCGCGGATCGCCTCGAGCTTGGCGATCTCGACGAGCACCGTGTCCAGGCTCACGTTGCCCGGTGCCGCTTTGATCAAGGCCAGCACGTCCTCACCGTCGTCGTCATCGTCGCTGACGGCGATCAACGCCTCGAGGCGCTCGATCGTCGCCGCGTCGACGCGCGCTGCGATCAGCCGAAGCAGGGCCTGCTCGGCGCGATGCAGCGCCGACCGCGTGATCTCGCCGACGCGATCCGGGGTCGGCGGCTCGATCAGCTGCGCGCGGCAGCGGGCAAGAAGCTCCTCGCGGACGCGCTGCTCGCGACGCTCGATCGATGCCACGTGCTCTGCCAGCCACGACGTCAGTGCGTCGGCGTCGAGGACGCTGCATTCCCTGAAGCCCGTGTAGGCGCGGATCTCCGTGCGGTGGCGCTGCGCCGTGCGACTGGCGAAGTCATACGACGCAAGCTCGCCGGCGGGGACGCGGACCTGGCGGGCAAGGTGCGCGCGGCGTCATCGGGCAGCTCGTGTGCCCCGGGCGGGAACCGCCCACGCCACAGCACGTACTTCAGCAGGACGGCGAATCCCAGGCGTGTCGGGCCCGACTTGTTGCGCAGCAGCTCAAGCTCGTCGCCAATGAGGGTGAAGTGATCGACCACCTCGTCCAGACCCAGGTTGCGTGCCACGTCAACGGTCGTCCGGGTTGATCGACAAGGTGGAGATCATGTCCATGATCTCGACGGCGTCGCGGTACAGGCGGTAGGAGATCAGGCCACTTCGGATGTGCGCGGGCGGCGGACCGGCGTCTCGCGCGACGCGGTCAAAACGCGTTGCGTACAACGACCGCGCCGTCGATCGCGAACAGGCCAAGCAGGTCGCGGCTCACCTCGTCCGGCGCGCCCGTATCCGAGGACAGCACGTCGACGGCGCGCTCGGGCGCGAGGGCGCCGAACTCGGGCTGCAGCATGGCGCGGACCATGCAGTAGCGGCTGAGCGTCCTGTGCGAGTCGCTGGTCTCGCTGGACTCCGCCTCGAAGGACTGGATGGCTTCCATCAGATCGCCGGCACCGATCAGCCGCTCGGCAGCGCAGCCTCCCAGCCGCGGGCGACGGCCGCGCACAACGCCCCGTGAAACCACGCGCCCGCGAGGGCACCGTGCGTCGACGGGCCCGGATACTTCGGATCGCTGACCGTCCAGAACAGCGCTCGGTGCGTCCCTCGGCGGCCTCGATCAGCCCGTCGAGCTCCAAGCCCAAGCGCTTGGCGACAGCCGCGTCGTCGCGTAGCTCGGCGACGAGCTCGCGCAGCTCGCGATCGACGCGGGCCAGGATCATCGCCGCAAGTCAACCGGGCCACGATCGCGCGATGACAAACGGTATGCGAGCACGCACGGTCTGGATCCCGCAACGTCCGTGCGAATCCTTCGGGCGCGCCTCGGCCGCGACATGGCGGTCGACAACGTCGGGCGGGTCTCGGCATGGGGCGTCTGAGCAGACGACCGTTAGCTGACACGTGCGCCACCCCGATTACCCATTACACAGCTCGCCGACCTCCCCGACGCGAAGCTGTGGCGGATCCTGATCGGCGCGGACTACGGGCGTGCCGCCCGTCCACGCCGGCCGCACGGTCACGGTGACCTGGCGGATCTCAGAGGCCATGCTACGGATCGTCAGCATGCAGGCGAGATCATCGCCGAGCACCGCCGCATCCCGGCTGGCGCCGGGCAGACGGTCCGCTCGGCCGAGCACGCCGCGCTGCTTGAGACGCCGGTGCTGGCGGCGTTTACGACCAAGGACGCCTGCCGACGCCAGCCCAACCTGCCACCGGGCGACAACGCGCTCGCCGAGCTAACCCGGTTGCGCGGCCTGGATCCCGTGGGCGCCAAGGTCATCTCGCTGGCCGACTACGCCACGCTCGCCGAGGCGGCCGGGCAATGACCGACCATCGCTACGAAGCGCGCGCCGACGTCGTGGCCGGCGAGTGCGAGCTCGGCGTCGATGGGCGACTGAGTCAACTGGTCACGCTGACGCTCACCGACGCGGGCCCGATCACCAGACCCGACGGGACCGACCACGAGCGCCCCGACGTGATCTGCCCGCTGCGCGCCAGCGAAGCCCGAGCGCTCGCCGACCGCCTGACGCGGCTCGCCGACCAAGCCCACCACGCTCCGAGGCCGACGCGGTGAGCGCAGACACGCTCTATGAGCAGCTGCGCGGCCACCTGCACTACCTCAAACTCGCCGCCGTCGCCGAGCAGCTCGCGCCGGCACTCGAGCGCGCCGAACGCGACCGGCCCGGCTACACCGAGTTCATCGCCGGCCTGCTTGAGACCGAGGCCGACGCGACCGAGCAACGCCGCCTGCACGGCCGCCTACGACCCGCCCTCACCGGCCGCCCACAAGGTGGGGAATTCCCATCGTCGCACCTGGGGAATTCCCGTCGTCCTTGACACCCAGATCCGCTAGCCCGCATGGACGGCAGCCGTATTGGCGTCGAGCGCCCGCGTATTCGCCACTGTGGCGGCTGTGTTGGTGGCCGTAGCCTGCGTATTGCGCAGCATCACGACCATGTTCCAAGCCGTCAGGGCGAGGACAGCAATCGAGACAAACAGGGCCAGAACTGCGATCGTGAGCGCCATCTAGTGGCCTGTCTCGTAACGATCGGCCGGAAACCGTTGTCCGGCGGCGAAGAGGGAAGCATCTCGACTTGGAGGTGGCGATGCGTCCCCCGTCGGTGTTCGTGCGTGACCTGTTGCCCGATGAGGGCAACCGGCTCAAGCGGCTGTCGCGCAAAGCGGCGCCTGAAGCCAAGCATGAGCGCGCGCTGATCTGTTGGGCGTCGGCGACGAAGATGAGCGCGCCGCAGATCGCGGCGCTCGTCGGGACCGACGAGACGCATGTGCGCAAGGTCATTCAGGCGTTCAATGAGCGGGGGTTCAGCTCGCTGGACCCTGACTCGCGGGGCGGGCGCCCCCGCCGGATCACCGCCGAGCAGCGCGCTCGAATCATCGCGGTGGCCGGTGCCCGTCCCGACAGCATGGGGGTCCCGGCGACGCGCTGGTCGTTGCGGCGCCTGGCGCGCTACCTGCGTAAGCAGCAGATCGTGCACGTTTCCCCGGCGCACTTGGGGCGGATCCTCGCGCAGGCGGGCCTGTCGTTTCAGCGCACGCGGACGTGGAAGGCCAGCCCGGACCCCAACTACGAGGCCAGGGCAGCCAGGGTCTTGGCGCTGTACGCCACAGCACCCGAGAACGGGGTCGTGGTCTCGTTCGATCAGATGGGTCCGATCAGCCTGCGCCCGACCGCGGGAACGGGCTGGGCGCCACGCAAGCGTCCGGAACGTCAACGCGCGACCTACACCCGCCCGCATGGCATCCGGTACGTCTTTGGTGCCTACGACGTGCACGCCGACCGCCTCCGCGTTCGGATGCGCCCACGGCGGCGCGGCAGCGACAACCTCGCGTTCCCCAAGCAGATCCGCGGCTGCTACCCCAAGCGGCTGCGGATCTACTGGATCCAGGACAACCTCAGCGCCAACTGGACGCCGGACATCCGCGCCTACGCCGATGCCCACAACATCGAGCTCGTGCCGACGCCGACGCCGACGTACGCCAGCTATCTGAACCGCGTCGAGTGTCACTTCCTGCCGATCAGCGAGTTCGTCGTCAAGAACGCCGACTACCTCAACTGGGACGCGTTCGCGTTCGCGCTCGCGCGCCACATCACCGGCCGCAACGGCGCGCACCGCGACCAGCGCCTCATCGAACTCGAACGCCGCCGCCAGATCGCCGCCTGACCGATGCCGTTTCCGGTGCGAACTTCCGAGACAGACCACTGGATCGCCCTCGCGATGGTCAGCACTCTCGCAGGCAACGCATAGGGCAACACCCCATGCGAAATCGGGCGAATCTGAGCGAACGCCGATTCGGCCAAGAGCCTGCAAATCGCTACAAACCGAATCCCGGCGAATCGCCAGAAGCAATATCAAGAGGTTCTCGGTTCGATTCCGGGGGCGGGCTCTGACAGATGCCCTGCTATAGCCGTAGTTTTAGTTTTGATGGCGTTCAGACGGCTGGTGCGGGTGGTCCCAGACCGCGGGCTGGCCCTACCGGGACGGTCGCCGATCACTTGTCCACATCCGTCGACCTGTCCGAACTCGCCCGGTCGTGTGTGCGGGGCTGACGGGCCTCAGCCTGTGGCGAGCCGGAACACCCGCCGCGGCAGATCGACGGTCAGGTGTCGGGCTGTCGTCGCGGCGTCAGTGAGCGAGAGCCTGTGCTCGCAGACGAGGGCGGCGAGGAACGCGCAGTCGACTCGACGGGCGACCTCGTGGCGTGCGGGGAGCGAGCACAGCGCCCGCGCGTCGTCGACGAACCCGGCCGTGCGATGAAAGCCGATCGTGTCGGTGACCGCCCGGCGGAAGCGCAGCATGCCGGCCGGCGAGTCCAGAAACCACCACGGCGCGCCGACGTACACCGATGGGTAGAAGCCCGCGAGCGGCGCGAGCTCGCGCGAGAACGTCGTCTCGTCGACCGTGAACAGCACGATCCTGAAGCGCCTGTGGGTCCCGTAGCGTCCCAGCAGCGGGCGAAGTCCCATCGTGAACTCGGCCTGGAGGGGGATGTCGGCGCCGACGTGCGGGCCGTGGACGCGGAGCGTCCTGCGGTGATGGTCTCGGCTCATGCCCGGGTGCAACTGCATGACGAGGCCGTCCTCGCAAGACATGCGGGCCATCTCGTCGAGCATGTGCGCGTGGAACGCCGCCGCGTCCTGCTCGGTGCCCTCGCCGCGCAGCGCGGTGGCGAAGATCCGGCGCGCGGCGCTGTCGCCGAGGCGCTCTGTCTGAAGGTGCTCGACGCCATGGTCGGTGGATGTCGCGCCATGCTCGGCGAAGAGGCTGCGGCGCTCCTCGAGCGCCACGATGAAGTCCTCATAGGTGTCGATCGGCGTGTCCACCGCGGCCGCTAGGCGGCCGATGCACATGTGCCAGTCGGGGCGAGCCGGATCGAGGTAGGCGTCGGGACGGAAAGTCGGGATGACGCGGCCGCGCCAGCCCGGATCGGCGTCGAGGGCTTGGTGATGGCGCAGGTCGTCGGCGGGGTCGTCGGTCGTCGCCAACAGCTCGACCCCGAAGCGCTCGTAAAGGGCGCGGGGGCGATATTCGGGGCGTGCCAGGCGCTGTGACAGCTCGTCGTAGAGCAGGTCGGACGTTGCGGGCGAAGGCGTGGTCCGCGCGTCGAGTACGTCGTGGAGCGTGAGCTCGAGCCACAGCCGCACGACGGTCCCGCTCAGCAGCGACCAGTGGTCGCACAGATGTCGCCATGTCGAGCGGGGGTCAGCCGACGGGCGCAGCTCCTCGAGCGCTACCCCGTGGGCGTGCAGCAGGCGCGTGACGTAGTGGTCGGGGGTCACGAGCAGCGCGGCCGGGTCCTCGAACGGCCTGTCGTCGGCGAGCAGGCGGGCGTCGAGGTGGCCGTGTGGAGAGACGATCGGCGCGCCGGCGAGCTGTGCGTAGAGCTCGGCTGCGACGCCGCGCTCGGGTTCACCCGGTGGCAGCAGGATCTCTGGATGAATCGACAGCGGCTCGCTCATCGGATCGCGGCTTGGATGCCGGCGCGATGGCCGTGGTCGACAAGCACGCCGTGCAGCTCGGCGACGGCGTCGACGAACGGGAGCGCCTGCGCCAGCGCCGGCGTGAAGATCCCCAGCTCGAAGACTGCCTGCACGAGTGCGCGCGAGCTGCCGGCGCGGCGTCCGAGGTCCTGCAGCCGGTTGCGCTGAGGATCGGCGATCGCGCCGATTGCGGCGTCGAAGGCGTCCGGGGTGGCCACGCAGCGGATATAGGACGCGACGGTCAGCGCGAGCGCGCGGGGTACGCTGCCGCGCGCAGCGTGTTCGAGGACGGGCGAGGTGATGCGAGCCGCGAGCTTGGCGGAGCCGTCGGAAGCGACCTGGCAGGCGCGGTGACCGAGCGCGGTGTTGGCGAAGCGCGCGAACACGTCCTCGACGTAGCGCGCCACGTCGAGCCGTCGGGGAGCGACGAGCGTCGGTCGCAGGTCGCAGTCGATGAGGTGTTCGGCGGCGGCGCGGATCTCCGGACGCGCGATCGCCCGCGCGATCGTCGGTTCACCGGCGAGCAGGCCGAGATAGGCGATCAGCAAGTGCGTGGCGTTGAGCAGGCGGAGCTTGAGCTGCTCGTAGCGCTCGACGTCGTCGCTGAAGATCGCGCCGGCGGCCTCCCAGGCCGGCCGGCCGGTGACGAAGCGGTCTTCGAGCACCCACATGCTGAACGGCTCGGCCACCACGGGGGCCGCGTCGTGCATCCCGAGCAGCTCGTCGGCGCGTGCGCGATGCTCGGCGCGCGTCGCGGGGACGATCCGATCGACCATCGTCGAGGGGAACGCGATCGTTCGGTCGATCCATTCCGCCAGCTCGGCTGCGCCCGGCTCGGGCAGCGACGCCGCGAACTCGACGACGAGCGCGCGTGTGTGCTCACCGTTGCGCGCGATGTTGTCGCAGCTGACGATCGCCATCGGCTCGCCGTGCCCGCGCCACCGGCGCTGCAGTCCCCGTGCCAGCATCCCGATCGTCGTGCTCGGCGGATGGCCGGCGAGATCAGAGCGGATCGCTGCCAGATCGACGTCCAGCGTGCCCGTCGCGGCGCGCACGCAGTAGCCATGCTCGGTGACCGTCAGCGTCGCGATCCGTGTTCGCGCGTCGGCGAGCCGGTCGAGCACCGCGAGTGGTTCGTGGGAGGCGACCAGCAGCTCGGTATGTACGCCGACGAGCAGCAGCTCGGGTGTCGCGCCACCGAGCTCGAGGATCGAGTACAGGCTGTCCTGGGCGCGCATCACGTCGACGATCCGGTGTGAGCGGCTGGCGACGCCGACGATCCCCCACGGACCGCTCTCGTGCTCGAGCGCGCGGGCGGTGTACAGCGCCTGATGGGCGCGATGGAAGCTGCCGAGGCCGAGATGGACGATGGCCGCCTGCGCCGGTGCGTTTGCCGGCACGGCGACGCGGTCGCCGAGAGCGTGCCGTGTGAGCGCTGCGGTGGCCGAGCCGTTCACCAGTCGTGGATCGTGCCGTCGCGGAGGCGGGTGACGGGCAGGTAAGCCCCGACGTAGGGGTGCTTGGCGGCGAGCGCCTCGTCGAGCGACACGCCGAGGCCCGGTTCGTCGCCTGGGTGCAGGTATCCGTCGGCGAAGCGGTAGGCGTGCGGGAAGACGGCGTCGACGAGCGGCTCGTGACGGTGGTGCTCGTGGATGCCGAAGTTCGGGATGGCCAGGCCGACGTGCAGCGCGGCAGCCGTCCCGACCGGCGAGATGTCGGTCGCGCCGTGGCAGCCCGAGCGGATTTGCGACAGCTCCGCCAGCGCGAAGATGCGGCGCAGGTGGCTGATTCCCCCGGCATGCGTGGCGGACGTGCGGATGTAGTCCACGAGCCGGTGCTGGAGGATCGTGCGGCATTCCCATATCGTGCTGAAGATCTCGCCGATGGCCAGCGGTGTGACCGTGTGCTCGCGCACGAGGCGCAGGGCGTCCGGGTTCTCGGCGGGCGTGACGTCCTCGAGCCAGAACAAGTCGTGGGGCTCCAGCGCGCGCCCGAGCCGCGCCGCCTGCAGCGCCGTCAGCCGGTGGTGGACGTCGTGCAGCAGAGCGAGCTCGGGGCCGAACCGTGTACGCAGGGCCGCGAAGACGCCCGGGATGTGACGCAGGTAGGCGCCGCTATCCCACACCTCCTCGGCGGGCAGCGCGGCGCGCCGCGCCGGCTCGTAGGCGCCGTGCTCGGGCGCAACGCCGTACAGGGGGCCGAGCTCGGGCACGCCGACCTGGGCGCGCACCGCGCGGTAGCCGAGCTCGAGCTGGGCGTCGACGCTGTCGAGCAACTGCGCCACGTCGGCTCCCGAGGCATGGGCGTAGGCCAGACAGCCCTCGCGGCAGGCGCCGCCGAGCAGCTGATAGACGGGCATACCGGCCGCCTTGCCCTTGAGGTCCCACAGGGCGACGTCGACCGCGGATATCGCCGTCATCGTCACCGGGCCGCCGCGCCAGTAGCCGCCTCGGTAGAGGTACTGCCAGGTGTCCTCGATGCGGTCCGCGTCGCGCGCGTTCAGCAGCGCCAGCACGTGGTCGCGCAGGTAGCTGGCAACAGCGAGCTCGCGGCCGTTGAGCGTCGCGTCGCCGTAGCCGACGATTCCGTCCGAGGTGACGAGCTTGAGCGTCACGAAGGTGCGCCCCGGGCTGGTAACGATGACCTCAGCGTGTTCGATGCTCGTCATGGTGTCTCCCGCAGCCTCGCGACGAGGTTCGTCGGGTTGACGAAGCTCAGCGCCGCCACGAGCAGCATCATCATCATGCCCATGTAGATGACCGCCGTCGCGTCGATCGACTGCGACGCGCGAACGCCCGGCGCGAACGCCGCGTAGTACAGCACGACGACGAGCGGCTGGTCTCCGGGACCGGCGGTGAAGAAGCTGAGCTCGAACATGCCGACCGTGCGCACGAGCACGAGCAGCCCGGCGGCGAGCATCCCCGGGACGAGCAGCGGCCCGAGGATGCGCACGAAGATCGTGGTGGTACCGGCGCCGAGGGTTCGCGCGGCGGCCTCGATCCGCGGGTCGATCTGCTCGATGAACGGGGTCATCGTGAGGATCACGAACGGCACGCTCGGCACGAGGTTCGCGAGGATCACGCCAGACAGAGTGCCGCCCAGGTCGTGGCGCAGCAGGACGGTCGCCAGCGGGATGCCGTACGTCACCGGCGGCAGCAGCAGCGGGATGAGGAAGGCGAGCATCACGAGGCGCCGGCCGGGAAAGTCGCGGCGCGCGAGCGCGTAGGAGGCCGGCACGCCGATCAGCAGCGACAGCGCCACGACCGCAAGCGCGATCTCGATCGTCACGACCAGGACAGACGTCAGGCCGAACTCGCGCCAGGCATCGTCGTACCAGTGCGTCGTAAACGCGTCGGGCAGCCAGTGGTCCAGCCAGCGCGTTCCCAGCGAGTTGACGAGCACCGCTGCGACGAGCGCGAGCATGAACACAAGAAAGAAGGCGACGAATCCCCACGCCAGCCACGCTATGGGGCTTGCCACCAGGCGCCGCCCGCGCAGGACGCTCATCCCTTCGCCCCGCTGCTCGGCCCGCGATACAGCCACCCGCGTGCGCCGAGCACCACAGCGACGACGACCAACTGTATCGCGCCCATGATCATCGCGATCGCCGAGGCCATCGAGGCGTCGAACTGCTCGTAGGCAGCGCGGTAGGCGACGATCGAGATCACGCGTGTCTCACCTGCCGGCTCTCCGACGAGCACGGCCGAGGGGAACACCGCGAACGCGAGGACAAACGTCAAGATGAGTGTGATCGCAAGTCCGGGAGCCAGCAGCGGGAAGGTGATCCGCCAGAAACGCTGGCGCGGGCCCGCGCCGAGCGTCGCGGCGGCACGCTCGAGCATCGGATCGATGGCGCTCAGGTACGACAGCGTCAGCAAGAACGCGAACGGAAAGCCGGTGATGACGAGGGTCAGCAGCACGCCCCAGTAGTTGTTGACGAAGCGCAGCGGGTCGTCGACGAGACCGAGTTCCAGCAGCGCCCGGTTGACCCAGCCGCGCGCGCCCAGCAGCGTCAGCAGGCCCTTGGCGATCAGCACGGTTCCGAGCGTGACTGGCATGACGAGCATCCCGATCAGCAGGCGCTTTCCGGCGAACTGCCCCCGCATCCGGTATGCGACCGGTACCGACGCGACGACGTTGAACAGCGCGGCGGGTACGGCGAGCCCGAGCGTGATGGCGATCGTGTCGCGCAGAAACGGGTCGGCGAAGAACTGCTGGTAGTTGGCGAAGGCGCCGACGTAGCGCTCGGGCTGAAATGACAGGACGAGCCCGTAGAGAAACGGATACAGGAAGATGACGACGAGAAACGCGATCGCCGGCAGTAACAGCAGCAGCGTGCGGTCGATCCCGTGCTCGGCCAGCCGGCGGCGCGTCACCGGTCACCGATGTTTGGCGTGAACAGCAGCACCCGCGCCGACGACGCACGCAGGGTGACGTCGGCGCCGATCGCGACGGCCGCGGGCGACGTGCCGCGCAGGCGCGGGCCGCCCGCCTTAGCGCCCTCGACGACGAAGCTGCGTCCGCGAAACTCGACCGCGTCGACCGTGATCTCAAATGCGTTGTCGCCGGGACCATCGACAACGAGGTCGTCGGGCCGGATCGCGAGCGTGACGGGCCCGCCCGATGCCTGACCGCAGACTCTGCCGCGGGCGCGCAGCCCGCTGCCCGCGGCGACGCCGGCGTCGCCCGACCGGCGCTCGAGCGTCATCGTCACCGCGTTGCGAAAGCCGACGAAATCCGCGACGTAGGGATTTGCCGGGCGGTGGTAGATCTCGTCGGGCGAGCCGATCTGCTGCGTGCGGCCGTCACGCAGCACGACCAGCCGATCGGCCAGCGAGAACGCCTCCTCCTGGTCGTGCGTGACGTAGATCGTCGTCAGGCCCAACTCGCGGTGCAGGCGCCGGATCTCGGTGCGCATCTCCAAGCGCAGCTTTGCGTCGAGGTTCGACAGGGGCTCGTCCATCAGGACCAGCGGCGGCTCGATGACGATCGCGCGAGCGATCGCCACTCGCTGCTGCTGACCGCCCGACAGCTGGCTGGGGTACTTGTCGGCGTGCCCTTCGAGCTGCACGAGCGCGAGCGCCTGCTCGACGCGCGCTGCGACACGCTGCTTGGGCAGGCGGCGCATGCGCAGCCCGAAGGCGATGTTCGCGCGCACCGTCATGTGCTGAAACAGCGCGTAGCTTTGGAAGACCACGCCGAATCCGCGCTTCTCTGACGGCGTGTCGTCGATCGAGCGGCCGTCGAGCGAGATCGTGCCGCTCGTGGGTGTCAGCAGGCCGGCGATGCAGTTCAGCGCCGTGGATTTTCCGCAGCCCGACGGCCCCAGCAGCGCGATGAACTCGCCACCCTCGATCTCCATGTCGAGGGCGGCGAGCGCGACGTGCTCTCCGAAGCTGCGGCTCAAACGCTCGAGCACGAGCTCGCGCAGCCGCGGGGCCGAGGTCACTCCTTGACCTTCGATCCACCCACCTCTCGGTCCCAGCGGTCGAACATGTAGACGATGTCGTCCTGGTCGAGCTGGGTCTCGACCGGCACCGTGTCGAACAGCTCGTCGTACTCCGATCGCGTGAACTCCCTGACGACCCTCTGGCTGGAGGTGGGCGCCAGGGACAGCGGCACGTCCTTGACGGCGGGACCGGGGTAGAAGTAGCCCTTGTCGTAGGCGTACGCCTGTGCCTTCGGAGTGAGCATGAACTTCATCAGCTCGACGATCACCGCCTGCTCACCGGCCGGCACACCGCGCGGAATCGCCACGTAATGCGCATCGGCGACGAAGTGGAAGTCGTCGAAGGCCTGGATCTTGAAGTTCTTGGGCACGACACCCAGCGCGCGCGGATTGACGTCCCAGCCCGTCGTGCTGGCGATCATATCGACCGCTCCCGAAGTCAGCTCCTCCATTGTCACGCCGGTGCCCGACGGGTAGTGGTCGATGTGCTCGTCGAGCTGCTTGAGCAAAGCCCACGTCTTGTCCCAGCCCCTGTCGGGATCGCGCGGGTCCGAATCGCCGAGGATGTAGGGCAGCCCCATCAGCAGCGTGCGGCCCGGGCCCGAGTTGGCAGGGCGCGCGTAGGTGAACTTCTTAGGGTGCGCCTTCGCCCAAGTCAATAGATCGGCCGGCGTCCTTGGGGGATCCTTGACTTCGTCCGGGTTGAACTCGAGCAGCGGGCCGTTGGGGTTGTAATACGTGGTCAACGCGTAGCCGTCGATCAAGCGGTGCATCTTCAGCGCGCCCTCCTGGTAGGAGCTCTCGACATCCCCCAGCGGCTTCTCGAAGTTCGGCAACAGCCGCTGCCACAAGCCCTGCTGCACGCCGGTCGCGATCTCGCCATAGCCCGCGACGACCACGTTGTACTGCACCTTTCCGGCACGCTGGCCGGCCTGGATCTTGCCCGCAAGCTCCGGCCCGGTGGATTTCGAGTACGTGACTTTGGAGACGAGCTTTGGGTTGTTCTTGACGAACTCGTCGATCGCCGGCTGGGAAAGCTGCAGGTCACCGCCGCCGTCGATCACGTTGATCGTCACCGGCGTGTCGGGCAGCGCCGGCGCTTCGGACAGCTGAGCGAGCGCACCGCCCTCCCGCGCCTCCTCGGACTTCTTCTCGGGCTCGCCGCACGCGGCGAGCCCGACGACCGTCGCCGCCATCGCGACGACGAGTGAGCTACTGACGATCTTTCGCATGGACCTCTCCCTGCCTCGGGGCACCGCTGATGGCGCGGTTGCCGCTGGTCGCTTCGAAGGACTGGCTGAGGCGCCGCGCCAGGCGCTTGACGGCCTCGCCGCCGCCGGCACGGTGCGCGGCGTCGAACTCGCCCGCCAGGCCGAGGGCGTGCGCGCCGGCGTCAAACCACTCGGCGGCGTTGGCGGCGCTCACACCGCCCGTGGGCACGAACGCCGTATCAGGGAAGACAGCAAGCAGCGCTTGTAGATGCGCGGGGCCGACCGTGTCTGTCGGGAAGAGCTTCAGCGCATCCAGTCCCAGCGCCCGGCCGGCCATGACCTCGCTCGGCGTCAGCGCTCCCGGCACCACGGGCACTCGTGCCGCGGCGCACCGCTCGACGACCGACCGATCCAGTCCCGGCGCCACGACGAACTGCGCGTCCGCCGCGAGCACGGCCTCGAGCTCTGCCGCCGACAGCACGGTCCCTGCGCCGACGAGCACCTCGCGGGCAAGCGACGCGCGCAGCGTTGCGATCAGCGCTGCGGCCCTCGGAACACGCATCGTGATCTCAACGGCGCGCAGACCGCCTGCCACGGCCGACCGGGCGATCACCTCGGCGGTCGCGTCGTCGGCGCTTCGAACGACGACGATGATGCGGCGATCAGCGAGCAGCGTGGTGAAGCTCGCCGGCCGCGGGCTCATCGGTTGACCAATTTCGTGAGGCCGCGCCAGTCGCCATAGTCGGCGAGGTCCGGCAGACCCTCGTAGTCGCCGCGTTGCGCCACGACATGACCCGCAGCCCACGTGCCCGTGCGCATCGCGTCCTCGAACGTCGCGCCGGCGAGGCACTCGTAGAGATATCCGGACGTGAACGCGTCGCCGGCGCCGACCGGATCGACGACGGGCCCCGCAGGCTGTGCCGCGAGCTCGACGCGCTGTCCGGCTGAAAGTCCCACTGCGCCGGCGGCTCCGCGACGCAGGACGACGCGGGCGATGCCGACGTCGGCGAGCCTGCGGACCGCCTCTCCGACCTCGGTGGTGCCCGTGATCGCGAGCGCCTCGGCTTCGCTGAGCAGCAGGTCGTCGACGTACGGAAGGACTTCGCACACCGCTGCGACCGCCTCTTCGAGCGACCACAGCTTCAGGCGGAAGTTCGGATCGAAGCTGACGGCCGCTCCCATCGATCCAGCCGCAGACAGCAGCTCGTGCACCGCGGCCGCCGGGCCGCCCCCGAGCGCGAGTGTGATCCCGGTTGCGTGCACACGCCGCGCGAGCGGGACGTCGCCGATCCCGGCAAGCTCGGTCACCGCCGACCCCTGCCGGTAGTAGTGCACGCGCACGTCGTCAGGCGTGCGGAGCTCCTTGACCATCACGCCGGTCGGCCGCGTCGCAGACCGCTGCACGCGCGATACGTCGACGCCCTCCCCGCGGAGCGTTCGCACGATCTCTTCGCCGAACGGATCGGCACCTACGCGCGAGACATAGCCGACGCGCATCCCCAAGCGAGCCAGTCCGATCGCGACGTTGGCCTCGGCACCGCCGATCGACTTCGCGAGTGTCGTCGCGCCAGCCAGTCGACCATCGGACGCCAGGCGGATGAGCGGCTCTCCGACGGTGAACAGATCGAGCAGCTCCGACGCCGCTGCGAGCATTGGGGACGCGGAAGCCGACATCCTCACGCGGTTCCCCGGCCCTGCTTTGGACACCACTTTCCCCCACCTCTTCATCTGCCGTCGCGCAGCGAATAACCGGTCAGGTGTAGGCGAACATATACCTTCACCGCTGTCAGGGTGTGCCCACGGTGCACTTGAAAATGTTTAATCGGAGCAAGAGCCACTCACGTCGCTGTGGACCAATCTCGTCCCGGCGTCGGCCCCGCCCAGCGCGACGGCGGTGCTCACGGACGAGCGGCGACGGCGAAGCTCGTGCTCGGGCAGCGCATGGTCGAGCCTTTCTGCTGGTGATCGGGTGTGACGCGTGGCAACCGGCTTGCCGCCAAACGGACCGCAGGCCATGCTCGCCGGCCAGCGCTTGTGTGGACGAAGCACACAAGCATGCTGGAGGTCTGTGTCGACAGACGCAGTTCAGGTCTAGACCGAGCGCATCAAGGCTCTGCCGGAGTGTGTGGCCCGGCGCAGATGCCCGAGCGTGCGGCGCCGAACGGAGGCGGCCCCTCGGCGGGATGCACCGCGCCTTCAGCGTGTTCGTGCATTCGCCCATCCGTCGTCGGCTTGTCTGCAGGCGCGGTTCGCCGGCGTGCAGGTGGCATCATTGGCCGGCCCCTCTCTGCCAAGCTCGTGTGAGACGGTCAGCAGGACGTTTCTACTGTGTTTGAGGGCGAGAACGGGAGTTTGTTGGGATGCCGGAGAACACGAGCAATGGGGTCGCGATCGGTTCGCTGGAGCGAGCCGAAGGCGAGCTGCAGGGAATCGATCGCGCGCAGGCCGTCGCCGAGGGGGCGCCCGATCCCGAGCTGATCGAGCGTCCGCGTCGACGGCGCTTCACCGCCGAGTACAAGCTGCAGGTCTTGCGCGAGGCCGACGCGTGCGGCAAGCCCGGCGAGATCGGTGTGCTGCTGCGCCGCGAGGGTCTGTATTCGTCGCTGTTGACGGAGTGGCGCCGCGCCCGCGACAGCGGTGCGTTGCAGGCGCTTGAGCGTCCGCGCGGTCGTCCGAAGGCCGATCCGCGCGACGCGCAGATGGCGGCGCTGCGCCGGCGTGCCGAGCGCGCTGAGGCCGAGCTACAGAAGGCGCGTCACGTGATCGAGGTGCAGGGAAACGTCTCAGCGCTGTTGGGCGAGTTGCTCGAGCCCAGGGGCGCGCAGGGGAGCACCGAGCGATGATCGAGCAGACCGTCGAAGACCTCACCACGATCATCGGAACCAGGCCGGCATGTCGCGCGTTGGGCGCGGCGCCGGCGACGATCTACCGTCGTCGAACGCCGCCCGCGCAGCGACCGGCACGCCCGCGTGCGGTGTCGCCAAGGGCGCTGTCAGAGCCCGAGCGCGACGCGGTGCTCGCCGAGCTGCACTCCGAGCGGTTCGTCGACAGCGCGCCCGCCCAGGTGTGGGCCAGCTGCTTGACGAGGGCCGCTACCTGGCCTCTGAACGCACGATGTACCGGCTGCTGGCCAGCGAGCACGGCGGCGTGCGCGAGCGCCGCGCGCAGCTTGCCCATCCGCCCTACGCGGCGCCCGAGCTGCTCGCCGAGCGCCCCAACGAGGTGTACTCATGGGACATCACCAAGCTCAAGGGTCCGGCGACCTGGACGTACTTCTATCTCTACGTGATCCTCGACGTCTTCAGCCGCTACGCCGTCGGCTGGACCGTCCAGCACCGCGAGTGCGGGCACGTCGCCAAGGACCTGATCGCGCAGGTCTGCGAGCAGCAGCACATCGCGCCCCATCAGCTGACGGTGCATGCCGACCGCGGCAGCTCGATGACCAGCAAGCCCGTCGCGTTCTTGCTCGCCGACCTCGGCGTGCTGAAGACCCACAACCGCCCGTACACATCGACCGACAACCCCTACAGCGAGGCGCAGTTCAAGACGCTGAAGTACCGGCCCGGCTTCCCCGCCAGGTTCGACTCGATCGAGCACGCCAGAGCGTTCTGCCGCCAGTTCTTCTCCTGGTACAACCAACATCACCGCCACTCGGGGATCGGCCTGATGAGCCCCGACGCCGTCCATCACGGCCGCGCCGAAGCGCTCCACGCCGACCGAGCTCGCGTCCTGGACGCGGCCTACGCCTCGACCCCGGAACGCTTCGTCCGACGACCGCCGCGACCGCCCGCGCTACCGACCGCCGCATGGATCAACAAGCCCGACGACGAACGGGCTGCTGCTCACTAGTTTCTCGACGACATCGTCTCATCCGGCTTGACAGGCTCCGGGCGACGAACGCCGCAGCGGCGTGAGAGTCGTGGCGGGGTGCTGCTTGACTGACGGCTACCAGTTCGCTGGCTGGCCGCCCACGTTGGGCGGCAGCGGGTGGGCGGCATCGTGGATCACGTAGGCGATGGCGCCGCTGCGTGAAGACGGGACCCAGACGTTCTCAAACCGTGCTCGGTCATAGACGCGGCGGACGCTTGTATGCGGCGCTGTTCGGGCTCGAAGCGTGTAGAGCCTCGATGCTTCGAAGGACGCATCGCTGACTGTGCGGGGCGGAAGCCCGCCGTCAAGCCATACGGGGATCTGCTCGAGATCCCGGGCGAACCGTGTCTCGATCGCTCCGCCGTATTGCTCCTCGAGCACCCCCGACCAGTACCAACGCCGGATCTTCAACGCGTTGGCGTGTTGGTCGATGGCCTCGCCAAGAATTGCTCTCAGCGCGGCCAGTGGCACGAGCTGCGTGCGATACGGGATGTCACGGGACAGGAAGATGCGCTCCTTAGACAGGAACTGTGCCGCCCACTCGAACCCGGCGGTCACGGGGTCGGCAACAGATTTGTAGTCCGCGAGCGTCATGCGGAGGATGTCCTTGCGACGACACGAGACCGCCGGTAGCGCGCCTGCCTCATCGGATGCGGACGCCATCGCGGCTTCTCGTCGCCGGTACGACGACAGCAGTGCACCGGCTTGCAGGAAGTCGGTGCTCTCGAGTTCGGCGAGCACGTGCCGTGAGGCCAGGCGTGCCTTGCGTTCGCGCCAGTCTTCGTTGAGTCGAAAGTCATCGGCAGCAAACGTTGCTGTTAGAAGTTCGAAGATGTTGAGAACCACGCCACCCTTGTTGACCTTCTCAAAGACGGTGCATACCGCCTCCTTCGGGGCCTCCTTCCGGAGCACGGTGACGGGGACCGTGTATTGAACGATGTGGCTCAACACCTCGTTGTAGAAGCGGTTCCATCGCTCGGTGGCCACGTCGTGTCCGTCGGGGTGCACGGCGAGGTATCGGCCCTGCCACTCAAAGACCTTGCCCATGTCGAATGCTCGATTGAGCGGAAAGACCTCTGCCTTGCACTCCTTGTCGAGCGTCGAGTAGTCGGCTTCGATGATGCGTCCGAGGTCTCTCTTGATCATGCGATCCTCAGAACGGCGAGGATCGCGTCCTCTCGGTCGGTGTTTGGATCGAGCGATCCGTTTATGTCGATGTAGTACCACCGCGCCAGCCGCTTGCAAGTGGAACGCTCCCGATCATCTGGAACAATGGTGACTCGTCAACCATCACGTGGGCCGCGACGATGGTCGCGGTAGTCCCCACCGTCACAGCCAGCATCACCAGCGGAGCGATGCAAGGATCGACCATCCTCGTGGCACCCGGTCCGACCGGCCTGACGGGCAACTGCCTCACGCCGGTCACAAGCCTGAGCTTTGCCGGCTTCGTGGTCATCGTGCAGTTGTAGGTGCGAGGTCCGCTCACCAAGGACATCCGGGCCTGGGCGCATGACAATCCGCTTCACCCACAGCCGTCACCAGCCTGCAGCGCCAGCACGTACGCAGGCCGTCAGGGTCTCTGACCACTGAACGCCTCCGACTTGACGGCCGCCGTATGCTCCTGTGACAGCCTTTCGTGGCTGCCGGCACCCCCCAACGCCGCAGACTCGGTGGGAACCATCCGCAAACGGAAAGGGGCCGCTGTGGCGCGCAAGCGACCGACAGCCTCCGACGTCCGCCATTCACGTAAGGCCAGCCGGGGCTCGATGAGCGTGCGGCGCATAGGGGCGCTTAAGCTCGCCCGTGCCGCGCCAGCGGCCCGCGCATCCACTATGAGTGGCCGCATACGCCGGGCGATCGTTGCGATCGCAATCGCCTTGCCGTTTGGGTGCCTGGCAGATGCTGCATCGGCAGCACCTGTGGATCTCACGTGTCCTTTCGCCGTCAACGGCTCCGCCTCGCCCGGCGCAGGGCTGGTTCCCGCATCGCAGGTCATCGGCGGCACCTTCTCGTTCGGTAGCGCCGTGTCACCCCTGACGCCCTGCTCCTCCCCAATCAGTGGAACTCCTTACACCGGGGCAAGCGGACCCATGACTGCCACGGGAACGTTTGGCTGTGTCGCGCTCGGCAATGGCGTGTCGGGCACGATGACCGGAAGCGGGAACCTCACCTGGAACAACGGCGATACCTCGACGATCAGCTTCTCGGTGACGTTCGCGACAGTGGTGCCTGTTGCGACCGCCAGCGTAACGAGCGGGGCGCTTCAAGGATCGCAGATCATCGTTGCGCCAGTCCCGACCGGGTTTGCCGGCAACTGCCTCCTGGCTCCAGTCACCACCCTCACCGTGGGCGGCGCCGCCGTCTTCCTCCGGCTCTAGCGAACGGTCCAAGCACCGCATTCCAATACATGCATGGTTCGGGACCCCGGCCGACATCGTGCTCCGCCGTCAGTGTGACTCTCCCGACATGGTCGTCTCCGCCCATAGTCAGTGGGAACTCGGTCGGCACGACGATGTTCATAGCGACTCGTTCAGCGTACCGGTCACCCGTGTTTCGAACGCCCACATCCATCGTGATGGACTTGGGAGGCCAGCGGTCGCTGATCCCGGATGCACGCACGGCGAGTTCAATCCCGAGCGCCGCTCGTCGCGCAGGTTCTACTCGAGCCAGCGAGACCTCCTCCTTGAAGAGGTCGAGTTCAGACTCAGCCGCGGCTGCGCTTCGCGCGGACGCCGCGGCGCTCTCCTGTGCCGCAGTCCGGCTTGCTCGTGCGTCGCGCCCACTCCGGATTGTCAATGCCAGCGCAACGACCGCCACAGCCGCCCCGAGGAGTCCGGAGGCCGCACCAACGTAGTCCGGCCACCCCGGATCACAGTTTGTACAACGCACGGTTGGAACAACTGCGAGCAGGGTCAGATCGGGCACCGGCGCCAGCCTCCTCCGAAGGGCATGCTAACGACGACTGCAAGATCGCGAACGGCGAACATCATCACTTTGCGGGCAGGTTCCTCATCGCATGATGCTGGCGCCGACCCATTCTGGACGTCCGAATTGCCGATCACTCGGCGCGGTGCTCCGTCGCGCCAGCAACGAAGGTGGGCGGCACCTGCGCAGACTCAAAGTAGAGGGTAGAGGGATCTCCCTCCTTGCCCGACTCCAGATAACAACGCGGCCAATGAGCAACCGTCTGGTCTGCTGGGAGAGTCCATGCGAGAGGCTGAGTATCCGATCGCGCACCGCCTCAGACTGGCTGTCCTCACTTGGGGCGACACTCATCTCGGGCATTGGCGTGGCCGGTGACGCGCGTGGATGCAAACCCTCGCGCCGTAGCATGGCCTCCTCGAACCCTGCACCCTGGGCGAGGTCGGTGGGTCGTTGCTCGGGCGGGTATTCCGCCGTCCGCGTCGTCACCCATATCATTATGAACGCGGCGAACGCACATGCTGTAATGACCCGCAAGGGCTGGCTCGCTCCAAGCGCGATCCTCACCTGCGAGCACTATCGCGCAGCAGGCGAGAGACATCAAACTTGGGGTGAGTGCTGCTAATCGGAGACCGAACAGGAGTGATCCCGTGACCCGGCTCGTTACCTCCTGCCCGAAGTATGCTGCGAGCGCAACGGGGGCGCCCAGGAGCACCACCAGAAGGGTTTCCGAACCGTCCGGACCGTGACGCGCGAATCCGAACTTGGGTTCCCAGGTCAGCGCCACAAGAAGCAGTACTCCCGTGTGCAAAGCCATCGCGCCGAGCAGTCCCGACCTCGCAACCGTCGCAACCCGCGGACGCAGATTTACTAAGATGTAGCGGCTTGCGTACAGGCAATGCGGCTCTCCATGCGACCGAGCAGTGCGACGGCGGTCTCCAGAGCGCCCCTATCGCGTGGATGCGACGCTTCGCGCAGCGCTTCTTCTCGCGCGATGCTACATCGACGAGCCTCGCCCGACGAACGGCGGCGTAACTGCGACGAAGCGCCGAGCGCCGGCCAAGAACGCTTCCTTGTCAGTCAAACCCGGGTAGAACCGACTGAGGCAATCGCTCAGATCGTCCCCCTCGCTCCCGATCGAGCCGTCACCGGCGAATGCCATTGTCGTGGCAGCTGAGCTGAGCTTTTCGCGTGCCGACGCGAGGGCGGCCACCGCTGGATGCCCGCGCGCAGACGCAACTCCAGACGACCCTCGAACATTGCCAAGTTGTCAACGGCCGCGGCGAAATCGTCGACGGCCTTGGTCGCACCTGGCACTTGCCCGCCTGGAAAACTGAAGGCGTTGAGTTCGTCTTGGACTACCTCATCGAACTCCTTGGCGCTTCGCATATCGAGCTGTAGCAGCGTCCGCCACGCTTGGCGGCCCGACGCCTCCGCGGCCGCCAGTCGTTCGGCGGCGGTGTCGAGCATCGACCTGAGTTCAGCCGTACGAGCTAGTCGCGCGCCTTCTGACAGCGGATCGCGGTCTGCCGATACATCTCGATGATCGGGACGCTTCCGAACTTCTCCGCTAGGACCGGTCGGATGACGTCCATCGAAGTGGTGCTGCTCGCAGACGGCGTCGAAGTCCTCGGATGCCGATGGGAATGCGTCGCGACTCTCGTACAGGCACTTCGCGAGCTCCGTGAGCCGCCGACACGGCGCCACAGCAAGTCCTGATAATGGGACTCGCCGACGACCTCGAGCGTCTCGCGACCACGGAGAATCACTGACGGACGCCGCGTTCGAGATCGCGGTGGCTCCGGCATCACTCGCACGCAATCGACCCCACACGCGATCGAGGAATCCCGTCGTGCGCCAGCCGGGGCGCCCCTCGATCCCCGTGTGTACGGACTGTACAAGTCGCCCAGCGACTTGTACTATCCGAGGGGTGATCACGGTAGACGTCAGCGAGGCCCGCCAACAGCTTCCCGCCGTGATCGAGCGCGCGCGAACCGAGGCGGTCACCCTCGTCCGCTACGGACAGCCCGCAGCCGTGTTGATCAGCCCGGAGCGATACGAGCAGCTGATCGCCGCGCTCGAGGACTCCGACGACATCGCTGCGTTCGATGCAGCAATGGCCGAGGAAGGCCCCAACATCCCGTGGGAGCAGGTCAAGGCCGACCTCGGCTGGACCTGACCACCCGGTGGCCTATCGGGTCGAGCTGCGCCCGGCGGCCGCACGTCAGCTCCGCAAGCTTGATCCACCCGCGGCGCGACGGATTCAAGGCGCGATCGCGCTGCTCGCCGACGATCCACGCCCTCCGGCGTCACGTCCGCTGACCGGTCGTCGGGGCTGGCGGGTGTCGGTCGGCGAATATCGCGTGCTCTACACGATCCACGACGATCGCCTCGTGGTCGTCGTGGTCACCATCGGTCATTGCCGCGACGTCTACCAGCGCTAACGCCGCAGGAGCCGCGCGCCGCGCGGCAAGAGGCTACGCTCGAAAGCACTCACCCAGCCCTTGAGCGAGATCGTCGCCTTCTGGATCTATCCGCTCGAGCACGGCGCGTTCGTCGAACGTCACGTCCTGGCGCTGCCGATGAGCCGCGAGCTCGATCGCCTGTCGGCACGGCGTAACGGTTGGCTGTCTAGCGGTGAACTCGCCCCTCGCGTTGCTCAAGGTCAACCGGGTTGGTCGGCAGGTTCCAGTGCACCACGATGTGGTAGTACGAATGGAAGTCGAGGCCCTCCCGGCCTACCGCGGTGCTGACGAGCACGAACGGCCAATACGGGGAGTTGAACGCTTCGCGCAACTGGGAGGCGCGAGCCGGTTCATCGCCGGTCGAGCGAGCCCCACCCTCGTCGTCGCCGAAGCGCATCGCATAAGCGGTGTGCAGACGCTGGGTGGTCGCCTCGATTGTGCCTTCGTCGACCGTGACGGAGCTGTAGGTCACACGCGACGATCGCAGTCCAAGCGCGCGGACCATGGGGTCGGAAATCGTCTGCGCGGCCTCGGCGGCGGGCTTGCCCTGAAAGCCTTCTGCTGCGAGCAGGACGTGCGCACGCTCCTCCAGCACCGCTTGCAGGTCTCCATCGGTGCAGTGCCGCAGCACGTGATCACGCACCGCGTTACGCGGGCTGATGCTCTGCGGCTCCTGCAGCGCGCGCAGCACGTCGCCTGTCAGCGTCGGATCCTCAAGCACGGCGTACAGCGCCGATCGATCGATCTCCTCGAGCCGACCCTGCGCGTCCGGAGCCTCGGCGCTGGTGCTGGCGGGAACGTCAGCCGTCAGCGTCACCCATCGGCCAGGCCGCTCTGCGTCAGCCACTCGGGGTCGGGCGCGATCAGCTCGATCACGTCGAGCAGCGTTCCGTCGGGATCGGTGCAGTAGAAGTGACGCTGGCCGTAGAGCTCGTCGGTCGTCGGCTTGACGATCGGTACGCCGGCCTCGCGCAGCCGCCTCTCCTCGGCCGCCGCGTCCTCGACGATGAAGCCCAGCAGGCCAAACGTCGGGCGCCGGAACTGCTCGGGGACGCTCTCGTGGTCCAGCGCGACCACCGACAGCTCGTACGCCGGGTCGTCGTGGCCCAGCGACGTAAACCAGCCGATGTCGATCTGCTTCTGAAAGCCGAAGTGGTCGACGTAGAACCGGGTGGTCGCGGCCACGTCACGGGCCAGAAGCCCGGTCGCGAAGCGCTGGATCTCCATGGGCTACCTCCTAAGCGGGTGAACTCCAGCACGCATGATCCGCCACGGCTGCACCCGGCCGTCGCAGCGCCTGCCGACACACGGCACGCAGACGAGCGGCCCGCCGATGGCGGGCCGCTCGGGGCTGCGGTGAGATGGGACGCCGATCAGCTGGCGAGCGTCTCGCAGCCCGCGTACACGGTGTCCATCAGGCTGCCCCACCAGGTCCGGTCGACCTGCGCCCAGTCGGTGCCCGTGCCGCACTGGATGACGTCCTTCGTCGAGTCCTTGGCGTAGATGAAGTCGTTGTCCGCGCCGCCGTCGATGCGGTCGGCGCCCGGGCCGCCGTTGAGCGAGTCGACGCCGCCACCGGCCCCGATGATGTCGGCGCCGTTGCCGCCGTAGATCGTGTCGCCGAACTGGCGTCCGTAGAGCTGGTCGTCGCCGTCCTCGCCGTGGATGAACGCGCGATTGTCGGTCGGGCCCATGACGTCGAGGTAGTCGTTGCCGGTGCCGCCCGTCATCGTGAAGGCGTAGCCGTTGCTGTAGATGTCGCCGACGACGAGGTCATGCATGTCGCCCGCGTCGACGCGGATGAAGCTCACGCCGAGCAGGTTGCAGCGCGCGTGGCCCGGCGAGAACGTGACGCACGTCGTGCCGGCCTGCGGCTGAACGCCGCCGCTGTTGTTCTCGAGGATCTCGAGGTAGGTGTTCGAGAGCGTGACGCGCATGTCGTTCGTCTCTCCCGGCTGCGCGGTTACGTAGAGCGTGCCGCCGGACTGGGTGACGGTGGCGGCCGATGCGGCGGCCGGTACGAGCGCGGCGGCCGCTGCGCCGACGGCGACGGCGACGAGCGCGGACTTCTTGAGCGCGGTGCGGAACATGGTGAAACCCCCTGGTGAAGCGCCGGTGTGGCGCGTGCTGGTTGACGAGCTCAAGCCTCGGCGACCGGCCCGCCTGCGAACACCCGACCAAGGGTCAGACCTGACCGACCCATCACCGACCGGGCGACGTGACCCTGCGCGCTCGTCGGCCCACCCGTCGCCGAACCCGGGCCCACCACGACCGAACGGCCCGCCGATGGCGGGCCGTCCGCGTGCTGCGGTGCTGTTGTGTCTGGCGCCGCTCAGCTGGCCAGCGTGTCGCAGCCGGTGTAGACGGTGTCGAGCTGGGTGCCGAATCAGAGGCGGTCGACCTGCGCCCAGTCGGTGCGCGTGCCGCACTGGACGACGTCTTGGCGTCGCGGCGTGACGCGGCGGCGGGCGCGATCGCAGCAGCCGTGGCGGTGATGGCGACGAGGGTGAGCGCGGACCTCTTGAGCGTGGTCCGAGACCAGCTGAGCATCCTTGGCGAGGCGCTGGATATGGCGCGGGGTTTGGGTGTGCACGCAGGCTCCGCGACCAGCCGGTCCACGAACACCGGACCCAAGGTCCGACCTGACCGACCCTCCACCGCCGCCGCCGGCGGCGCGAGCTCAGCTCGCCGCCCGCACCTCCACCCGTCCGTCGTGCACGCGCGCCTCGTAGACGGGCTGCGGGTAGGCGGACGGGCCGCGCTGCACCGAGCCGTCCTCCAACCGAAACAGCGTCCCGTGCCAGGGGCACGCGATGCAGTCGCCCTTCAGCTCGCCCTCGTGCAGCGGTCCGCCCCGGTGGGCGCAGCGGTCGGCCAGCGCGTGGATCTTGCCGTCGCGCTTGACGATGACGAGCGGCAGGTCGCCGGTGACCGCCGCGGTCGGCCGGTCGTCGCCGAGCATGCTGGCGTCGAGCACCGCCGTCCAGTCCGCCGGCTCGGCGTCGAAGACCGTCTGGTTGACACCGACGCCGCGGGCGAGGACGAGGTCGCCGCCGAGCCAGCCGCCGGCGCCCATTGCGCCCGCGCCGGCGAGCCCGAACAGCACCCCGGTGGTGTGCGCGCCGCGCCGGCGGGCGGCGAGCGAGAGGCCGTAGAGCAGCGCGGCGGTGCCGTTGGCGGCGGCGTGCACGAGACCCAGGCGGCGCACCGGATCGTTGCCCGGCTCCGTGTCGGCCCAGTCCGACCAGCCCGTCCACGCGGTCGGCGCGGCGGCCGCGAGGCCGATGCCGACGAGCTTCTGCGCCGCGGGCCGGCTGGCCTCGCCGCCGACGAGGTCGAGCATCGTCGCGCTCGTCCAGGCGCCGATCGGGACGTCGGTCAGCAGCGGGTGCAGCGCATGGCCGAGCGGGACGCCGCTGAGCAGATCCTTCACCCCGCCGCCGGCGGGCAACAGGTCGCGGATCTTCTGGGCAAGGAAGCTGCCGGGTCCGTCCAGCGCGGCGATCGCGGCGATGCGCTCGCTGAGCGCGTGGGCGCGGGGTCGCTCAGCCATGGTGATTCCTCTCAAAGGTCGGGGACACGAGGCGGCGGTGCCGTCGTGGTGCCTCCTACCCACGCGCCGCACGGCTACGCGCCCGCTATCTGCAGCGCGTACGCCACCGCCCGCTCGATCGGCGCCGCACAGCGGCTCTGCCTACCCGGCGCTGCCGGATGACGCGACGGCGCTGCCGGGCGGCGCGGCGAGCCCATCGCACGTGCAGCACGCGGCGCGCGGCGCGCGGGACCCCAGCGCCGGTGGGCAACCAGACGGCGTGGGGCCAGGCGGTGCTCACGCGCCACCTGCCCCGCCGCCGCGCCGCGCCAAACGTGGGTTTAGGCTGCTGGTCAGATGGGTATGGCGGCGCGGTTGGGGACGAGCAACGAGTTGGGGGGCAAGCATGGCAGCTGGCGCGAAGCCCGCTGGACGCAGGGGCACGGCGAACGGCGGCGCGAGCGCCCGCGGCGGCGAGAGCTCCGAGGACCCTGCCCTCGAGGAGCTGCTGCGCGTCCTCACCGCCGCCCGTGACGGCGACTTCACGGTCCGCCTGCGCGCGCGCCGGCGCGACGTCATCGGCGAGATCCAGCAGCGCTGCAACGAGCTGATCGCCCTCAACGCCCGCCAGGCCAAGGAGCTCGCCCGGGTCAGCCGGATCATCGGTCGCGAGGGGCGCATGACCGAGCGCGTCTCGCTGGGCACCGTCGACGGGACGTGGAATCAGACCGTCGAATCGGTCAACGGGATGATCGACGACCTCGTCCGTCCGACCACGGAGATCTCGCGCGTCATCCAGTCGGTCGCGCGCGGCGACCTGACGCAGAAGATGGCGCTGACGATCGAGGGTCAGCCGGTCAAGGGCGAGTTCTCGGCGATCGGCAACACCGTCAACGAGATGGTCGACCAGCTCGGCTCCTTCGCCGACGAGGTGACGCGCGTGGCGCGCGAGGTCGGCACCGACGGAAAGCTCGGCGGCCAGGCCCAGGTCAAGGGCGTCAGCGGCACGTGGCGCGACCTCACCGAGAACGTCAACTCGATGGCCTCCAACCTGACCGACCAGGTGCGCCAGATCGCCGCCGTGACGACCGCCGTCGCCAACGGCGACCTCTCGCAGAAGATCACCGTCGACGCGCGCGGCGAGATCCTCGAGCTCAAGAGCACGATCAACACGATGGTCGACCAGCTGCAGTCCTTCGCCGACGAGGTCACGCGCGTCGCGCGCGAGGTCGGCACCGACGGCCAGCTCGGCGGCCAGGCGGAGGTCAAGGGCGTCAGCGGCACGTGGCGCGACCTCACCGAGAACGTCAACTTCATGGCCTCCAACCTGACCGACCAGGTGCGCCAGATCGCCGCCGTGACGACCGCCGTCGCGCGCGGCGACCTCACCCAGAAGGTCACCGTCGAGGCCAAGGGCGAGGTCGCCACGCTGGCCGAGACGATCAACTCGATGACCGACACGCTGCGCGTCTTCGCCGAGCAGGTCACCGGCGTCGCGCGCGAGGTCGGCACCGACGGCGTGCTCGGCGGCCAGGCCGAGGTCTCCGGCGTCGCCGGGACCTGGAAGGACCTCACCGACTCGGTCAACGTGATGGCCTCCAACCTCACCGACCAGGTGCGCCAGATCGCGGTCGTCACGACGGCCGTCGCCAACGGCGACCTCGATCAGAAGGTCACCGTCGAGGCCAAGGGCGAGGTCGCCACGCTGGCCGAGACGATCAACTCGATGACCGACCGCCTGCGCGTGTTCGCCGAGCAGGTGACGGGCGTCGCGCGCGAGGTGGGCACGGAGGGCGTGCTCGGCGGCCAGGCCGAGGTCGTGGGCGTCAGCGGAACGTGGCGCGACCTCACCGACAACGTGAACCTCATGGCCAACAACCTCACCGGTCAGGTGCGCAACATCGCCCAGGTGACGACCGCGGTGGCGACCGGCGACCTGAGCCAGAAGATCACGGTCGACGCGCGCGGCGAGATCCTCGAGCTCAAGCAGACGATCAACACGATGGTCGACCAGCTCTCCTCCTTCGCCGACGAGGTCACGCGCGTCGCGCGCGAGGTCGGCACCGAGGGCAAGCTCGGCGGCCAGGCCGAGGTCAAGGGCGTCTCGGGCACCTGGAAGGACCTCACCGAGAACGTGAACTTCCTCGCCTCCAACCTCACCGATCAGGTGCGCAACATCGCCCAGGTGACGACCGCCGTCGCGACCGGCGACCTCAGCCAGAAGATCGACGTCGACGCGCAGGGCGAGATCGCCGAGCTGAAGGACACGATCAACACGATGGTCGACCAGCTCTCCTCCTTCGCCGACGAGGTCACGCGCGTCGCGCGCGAGGTCGGCACCGAGGGCAAGCTCGGCGGCCAGGCGACGGTCGAGGGCGTCAGCGGCACGTGGCGCGACCTGACCGAGAACGTCAACCAGCTCGCCGACAACCTCACCGATCAGGTGCGCAACATCGCCCAGGTCACGACGGCGGTCGCCAACGGCGATCTCTCCAAGAAGATCACCGTCGACGCGCAGGGCGAGATCGCCGAGCTGAAGGACACGATCAACACGATGGTCGACCAGCTCAACTCGTTCGCCGCCGAGGTCACCCGCGTCGCGCGCGAGGTCGGCACCGAGGGCAAGCTCGGCGGCCAGGCGACGGTCGAGGGCGTCAGCGGCACGTGGCGCGGCCTGACCGACAACGTGAACCTCATGGCCGGCAACCTGACCAGCCAGGTGCGCGCGATCGCCCGCGTCACGACGGCGGTCGCCAACGGCGACCTGTCCAAGAAGATCGACATCGAGGCCAAGGGCGAGATCCTCGAGCTGTCGGACACGATCAACACGATGGTCGACCAGCTCTCCTCGTTCGCCGACGAGGTCACGCGCGTCGCCCGCGAGGTCGGCACCGAGGGTGTGCTCGGCGGCCAGGCCGAGGTCAAGGGCGTCTCGGGCACGTGGAAGGACCTCACCGAGAACGTGAACTTCATGGCCTCCAACCTGACCGACCAGGTGCGCAACATCGCCCAGGTCGCGACGGCGGTGGCGCGCGGCGACCTCTCGCAGAAGATCGTCGTCCCGGCGCGCGGCGAGATCGCCGAGCTGAAGGAGACCCTCAACACGATGGTCGACCAACTGCAGTCCTTCGCGGGCGAGGTCACGCGCGTCGCGCGCGAGGTCGGCACGCAGGGCGTGCTGGGCGGTCAGGCCGAGGTCGAGGGCGTCAGCGGCACGTGGCGCGACCTGACCCAGAACGTCAACCTGCTCGCCGGCAACCTCACGACCCAGGTGCGCGCGATCGCCGAGGTCTCCACCGCTGTGACGCAGGGCGACCTCACGCGGCAGATCTCCGTCGAGGCGATGGGCGAGGTCGCCGAGCTGTCGGACACGATCAACCAGATGATCGCCAACCTGCGCGAGACGACGCAGAAGAACGCCGAGCAGGACTGGCTGAACACGAACCTCGCTCGGATCTCGGGCCTCATGCAGGGCCAGCGCGACCTCGCGACGGTCTCGCGGCTGATCATGTCCGAGATATCGCCGCTCGTCTGCGCCCAGCACGGAGCGTTCTTCCTCACCCACGCCGACAACGGCGATACCCGCTCGCCGGCCGGCTCGCAGGGCACAGGCGAGCCCGAGCTGCGGCTGATCGCCAGCTACGGCTACCAGCAGCGCAAGTCGGTCTCCAACCGCTTCAAGATCGGCGAGGCGCTCGTCGGCCAAGCGGCCCTGGAGGGCAAGAGCATCCTCATCTCCGACGCGCCGGCGGACTACGTGAAGGTCACGTCGGGCCTGGGCGAGGCGACGCCGGTGAACATCGTCGTCATGCCGATCCTGTTCGAGGAGCAGGTGCTGGCGGTCGTCGAGCTCGCCTCGCTGCACGCGTTCTCCGAGGTCTACCAGGCCTTCCTCGAGCAGCTCGGCGAGACCCTCGGCGTCGTCCTGAACGCGATCATCGCCAACCGCCGCACGGAGGAGCTGCTCGAGCAGTCCCAGTCGCTGGCCGAGGAGCTGCAGTCGCAGTCCGAGGAGCTGCAGAGCCAGCAGGACGAGCTCAAGCGCTCCAACGCCGAGCTCGAGCAGCAGACCTCGTCGCTGCGCGCCTCCGAGGAGCTGCTGCAGACCCAGCAGGAGGAGCTTCAGCAGACCAACGAGGAGCTGCAGGAGAAGGCCGAGCTGCTCAGCCGCCAGAACCGCGACATCGAGATCCAGAACGCCGAGATCGAGCGCGCGCGCGCCGACCTCGAGGAGAAGGCCGCGCAGCTCGCGGTCAGCTCGAAGTACAAGTCGGAGTTCCTGGCGAACATGAGCCACGAGCTGCGCACGCCGCTCAACAGCCTGCTGATCCTCTCCAAGCTGCTGGCCGAGAACCCCGAGCACAACCTCACCGACAAGCAGGTCGAGTTCGCTTCGACGATCCATACCGCCGGCGCCGATCTGCTGTCGCTCATCTCCGACATCCTCGACCTGACGAAGATCGAGGCCGGCAAGATGGAGCTCAACCCGAGCACGACGTCGCTGGCGGGCGTCCGCGAGTACGTCGAGCGGGCGTTTGCGTCCGTCGCCGAGCAGAAGGGCCTGGAGTTCGAGGTCCGCACGAGCGACGCGGCGCCGGCCGAGATCTTCACCGACGAGCAGCGCCTGCAGCAGGTTCTGCGCAACCTGCTCTCCAACGCGTTCAAGTTCACCGAGGCCGGGCGCGTGGAGCTCGTGCTCGACGCGGCGCCGGCCGACACGCCGTACGAGCTCAGCGTCACCGTCCGCGACACCGGCATCGGCATCGCCGAGGACAAGCTGCGGCTCATCTTCGAGGCCTTCCAGCAGGCCGACGGGACGACGAGCCGGCGCTTCGGCGGGACCGGCCTGGGCCTGTCGATCAGCCGCGAGATCACGCGCGCGCTCGGCGGCGAGATCCGCGTGCAGAGCACGCCCGGCGAGGGCAGCCGCTTCGAGCTGCTGCTGGCGCCCTACAGCGCGGCCCTCGCGCCGGCCGTCCCGGCCGCGACGACCGCGCCGCCCGAGACCGTCGGCGCGCCCGCCGACCTCGCGCTCCCGCTCGCCGCAGGCACGGAGTCCGGCGCCGATCCCGAGGCCGGCCGGCCGGCCCCGGCCGACGACGACCGCGGCCGGATCGCCCCCGGCGACCGCGTCGCGCTGATCGTCGAGGACGACCCCGACGCGTCGCTGCGCGCGCTCGTCCAGGCTCGCGAGCACGGCTTCCGCGCGGTCGTCTCGCAGCGCGGCAACGTCGGCGTGACGCTCGCGCACGAGCTCGGACCCGACGTGATCCTGCTCGCCGTGCCGATCACCGGCGGGGCGGGCATCCTCGACCAGCTCAAGCACCACCCGCGCACGCGGCACATCCCCGTCTACGCCGTCGGGTCCGCCGAGCACCGCCTGGCGGCCCTGCGCTCGGGCGCCGCCGGCTTCCTCGAGCGGCCGCTGGAGTCCGACGCGCTGGCCCGCACCTTCACCACCGCGACGACGTTCCTCGAGCGTCCCGTCCGCCGGCTGCTGATCGTCGAGGACGACGAGGCGCAGCGGCGCAGCGTGGCCGAGCTCGTGGGCGCCGGCGACGACGTCGAGGTGACCGCGGTCGGCTCCAGCGAAGAGGCGCTGGAGGCGATGGCGGGCGAGCGCTTCGACTGCATGGTGCTCGACCTCAAGCTGCCCCGGACTACCGGCTTCGCGCTGCTCGACCACCTGCAGGCCGACGAGCGCCACCGCGAGGTGCCGGTGATCGTCCACACGGGCAAGGAGCTCACGCGCCGCGAGGAGACCCGCCTGCGCCGGTACGCGGACTCGATCATCGTCAAGGACGCCGCCTCGCCCGAGCGGCTGCTGCACGAGACGGCGCTGTTTTTGCATCGCCCCGAGACGGCGTTGCCGGCCGGCAGCCGTCGCGTGCTCGAGCAGCTGCACTCGACCGACGACGTCCTGGCCGGCAAGCGCGTGCTGATCGTCGACGACGACGTGCGCAACGTCTTTGCGCTGACGAGCGCGCTCGAGGCACGCGGGATGGACGTGCGCTTCGCCGAGAACGGCCGCGACGCGATCGACTCGCTCGACGCCGACCCCGGCGTCGACCTCGTCCTGATGGACGTGATGATGCCCGAGCTCGACGGCCACGAGACGACGCGCGCGCTGCGCGCCGACCCGCGCTTCGCGGAGCTGCCGATCATCTCGCTGACCGCCAAGGCGATGAAGGGAGACCGTGAGAAGTCGATCGCCGCCGGGGCCTCGGACTACATCACCAAGCCCGTCGACATCGACCAGCTCATCTCGCTCATGCGGGTATGGCTGTACGGGTGACCAGCGACGCCCACGAGGCGCGCGAGCGGCTGGAGATCGAGCTGCTGCTCGAGGCCATCCAGCGCTGCTACGGCTACGACTTTCGCGGCTACGCGCTGGCCTCGCTGCGCCGCCGGCTGTGGCACCGCGTCTACGGCGAGGGCCTGGAGACGATCTCCGGCCTGCAGGAGCGCATCCTGCACGACCCCTCCTGCATGGACCGGCTGCTGCGCGACCTGTCGATCAACGTCACCGAGATGTTTCGCGACCCGAGCTTTCACCGGGCGCTGCGCACGCACGTCTTCCCGGTGCTGCGCACCTATCCGTTCATCCGGGTGTGGAACGCCGGCTGCTCGACCGGCGAGGAGATCTACTCCGTGGCGATCGCCCTGCGGGAAGAGAGGCTGCTCGAGCGCGCGCGGATCTACGCGACGGACATCGACGAGGCGGCCCTGGCGCGCGCGCGGTCGGGCACGTTTGCGCTGGAGCGCATGCAGCTCTACACCGAGAACTACCAGCGCGCCGGCGGCCGCGAGTCGTTCTCCTCGTACTACAGCGCCGACGGCGACGTCGCACGCTTCGATCCGGCGCTGGTCGCGGGAACCGTCTTCGCTCAGCACAATCTGGTGACGGATGGATCGTTCAACGAGTTTCAGCTCATCGTCTGCCGCAACGTGCTGATCTACTTCGGCGCCGACCTGCAGGAGAAGGTGCTCGGCCTCTTCGGCGCGAGCCTGTCGCGCCTGGGGATCCTCGCGCTGGGCCGCAAGGAGTCGCTGCGCCACTCGCGCCACGCCGAGGAGTACGAGGCGCTCGTCGAGCCCGAGAAGATCTTCCGGCGGATGGCATGAGCCGCGTCGAGCTCGTCGCGGTCGGCGCGTCGTGGGGCGGACTGCACGCCATCGAGGCGGTGCTCGGCTGCCTGCCCGCGGACTTCGGCCCCGCCGTCGTGATCGCCCAGCACCGGCGCGACGACGGGCGCGACGGGGCGCTCGAGCACCTGCTCGACGCCCGCTGCTCGCTGGACGTGATCGAGGCCGAGGACAAGCAGACGCTGGCGCCGGGCGCGGTGGTCGTGGCGCCGGCCGGCTACCACCTGCTCGTCGAGCCGGGCTCGCTCTCGCTGTCGGTCGACGAGCCGCTGCACTTCAGCCGCCCCTCGATCGACGTCCTGCTCGGCTCCGCGGCGGACGCCTACGGCAACCGCGCCGCCGGCGTCGTGCTGACCGGCGCCAACGCCGACGGCGCCGCCGGCCTGGCGCGGATCGCCGCCCGCGGGGGCGTCACGTTCGTGCAGGACCCGGCGACGGCCGAGCGGCGCGAGATGCCCGACGCGGCGATCTGGTCGACGCCCGAGGCGCGCGTGCTCGAGCTCGCGCAGATCGGCCCGGCGCTCGTCGAGCTGACCACCAGCGGCGCGGGGTCGCTGCCATGACCGACGGACGCGCCGACACGGCGATCCTGCTCGTCGACGACCACGAGGAGAACCTCCTCGCGCTCGAGGCGACTCTCGAGCCGACGGGCTATCGCCTCGTGCGCGCGCGCTCCGGCGACGAGGCGCTCAAGGCGCTGCTGCGCGACGAGTTCGCGGCCATCCTGCTCGACGTCCAGATGCCGGGCATCGACGGCTTCGAGACCGCGCAGCTCATCCGCGCGCGCGAGCGCACGCGCAACGTGCCGATCATCTTCGTCACGGCGATCAGCAAGACCGCCGAGCACGTCTTCCGCGGCTACGGCTCGGGCGCCGTGGACTACCTCTTCAAGCCGGTCGACCCGCACATCCTGCGCTCGAAGGTCGAGGTCTTCGGCGAGCTGTACGAGCGCGGGCGTTCGCTGGCCGAGCGCGAGGAGCAGCTGCGCGCGACGTTCGAGGACGCGCCGATCGGGATGGCGCGCGCCGATCCCGAGGGCCGCATCCGCCACGTCAACCGCGCGCTCGAGGAGACCATCGGGCGTGGCGCGGCCGAGCTCGTCGGCCGCACGCTCGACGAACTCGGACCGCACGCCGACATCGGCATCGACGAGGCGCAGCGCGACCAGCTCATCGCAGGGGCGATCCGCCACTACGAGTTCGAGCGCCGCCTCACCGGGCCGCGCGGAACGACGATCCCGGTGCTTGTCAGCGCGTCGCTCGCACGACCGATCAACGGCGGGCGGCCGGGCCTCATCCTGCAGCTGCAAGACCTTCGCGAGCGCCGCCGCGCGCAGCGCGACCGCGAGCAGCTCATCCGTGCGCAGTCGGCGCGCGCGCAGGCCGAGGCCGCCGCCGAGCGGCTGGAGATCATGCAGTCGATCGCGGCGGCGGTGCTCGGCGCCGTCGGGCTCGAGGAGCTTTTGCGCGAGCTGCTGGATCGCATCCTCGACGCCCTCGACGTCGATCGCGCCGCGGCCGTGCTGACCGACGAGGCCCGGCCGATCGCGGCGCGTGCCGCCCGCGGCGTGGACACGATCGTCGATCGCGAGGCGCACGCGGCGGTCGTGGACGGCGTCGTCGAACGCGCGGCCCGCGAGCGCGCGCCGGTCGTGATCGCCGACGTGCCCGCCGCCGGGATCGACGCGCGCTCGCTCGGCGGCGCGATCACGTCCCTGCTGGCGCTGCCGCTGTTCGACGACGGACGGGTGATCGGCTCGATCCAGGTCGGCACGCTGACGCGGCGCGACTTCGACGGCGAGACGATCGGCCTGATGCGCTTGGCCGCGGACCGCGCCGGCCTGGCGATCGGACGCACACGGCTGTACGAGCGCGAGCGGCGCATCGCCCAGGAGCTGCAGCGCTCGCTGCTGCCCAAGCGGCTGCCCGACGTCGCCGGCGTCGCGCTCGGCGCGCGCTATCTGCCCGGCGAGAACGGGACCGCCGTGGGCGGCGACTGGTACGACGCCATCGCCCTGCCCAGCGGCCGTGCCGCGATCGCGATCGGCGACGTCGTCGGGCGCGGCATCGAGGCGGCGTCGACGATGGGCCAGATGCGCAGCGCGCTGCGGGCGATCCTCATGCAGGCCGACGACACGGGCAAGATGGCCGACCGCCTCAATCGGTTCACGCTCGCGCTCGGGTCCGACGAGGCGATCATGACGACGGTCGTGCTGGCGATCCTCGAGCCGGGCACCGGCACGCTGCGGTTCACGAACGCCGGCCACCCGCCGCCGCTGCTCGTCGGCGCCGATGGCAGCGCCGCCTACCTCGACGAACCGCCCTCACCGCCGATGGGCGTCCTGGCGACGCCCCGCTACCGGCAGCACACCCGGCGCCTGGAGCCGGGGGCGACGCTCGTCCTGTACACGGACGGTCTCGTCGAGGAGCCCACCGAGGTGCTCGACGTCGGCCTCGAGCGGCTGCGCGAGGCGGCGCGCGCGGCGGCCACCGACGTGGAGGCGACCTGCGAGCTGCTGCTCGACAGCCTCAAAAGCGACGCGGCGCGCTCCGACGACGTCACGCTGCTCGTCGTGCGCATGCAGGAGACGCTCGGCGCGAGGGTGACCCTCGAGGTGTCCAACGAGTCGGGCGGGTTGTTCACGATGCGCCAGACGCTGCGCCGCTGGCTCGGCGAGCACGGCGCCGACGAGGACGAGACCGAGGACGTGATCATGGCCTGCAACGAGGCCTGTGAGAACGCCGTCGAGCACGGCTACGACTTCGGCGACGACCTCTTCGCCGTGGAGTTCACCCGCGTGGACGGCGAGGTGGCGATCGGCGTCAAGGACCACGGCAGCTGGCGCGAGCCGCGCGAACGGCCCGACCGTGGCCGCGGCCTGCCGCTCATGCGCAAGCTCATGGACGTCGTCGAGGTGCAGCCGCGGGCCGGCGGCACCACGGTGCGGATGACCCGCCGGCTCGCGGCGGCCCCGTCGCAGGACGGGCCGGGCGCCGGTCAGACGAGCGCCGGTTCGGCGAACTCGGGCTGAAGGTTCGCGTCGGCGACCTCGCGCAGCCGGGCGATCGTCTGACGCAGGACGCGTGAGACCTGCATCTGGCTGATCCCGATCGCGGCGCCGATCTCGGCCTGCGTCATGTCCTCCTCGAAGCGCATGCGCAGCATCTCGCGTGCGCGCGGGGAGACCTCGGTCATAAGGCGATCGAGCTGCGCGCGCTGCTCGGCGCGCTCGAGGTCGGGATCCTCGGCGCCGAGCGTGTCCTGCAGCGACATCGTGTCGCCGGGCTCGCCCTGCGGCGCGTGCAGCGACAGCGCGCCGCGCGCGCTGCGCGCCTGCATCGCCTCGAGGATCTCCTCGTCGCCGACGCCGATCGCCTCGGCCAGCTCGCTGGTCGTCGGCGAGCGATCGAGCTGCTGAGAGAGGCGCGCCAGCGCGCCCTCGACGCGCAGCGTGACCTCCTGGATGCCGCGCGGCGGGCGCACCATCCACGTCTGATCGCGGAAGTGTCGCTTGAGCTCGCCGGCGATCGTCGGGACCGCGAAGGAGCTGAACGCGTAGCCGCGGGCCGGGTCGTAGCGATCGATCGCCTTCACCAGCGCGACCGACGCGACCTGGACGAGGTCCTCCAGCGGCTCGCTGCCACGCTCGTAGCGACGGGCCAGCGACCGCGCGAGCGGCAGGAAGCGCTCGATCAGCAGTGCGCGGGCACGGCGATCGCCACCGTCGACCCAGGCGCGAAACAGGCGCAGGTCTTCACGCGCGCGCCGGTCGCCGCAGATGTCACCGCCCGGCGCTGCCTCTGCTTCACCGTCGCCGCGGGCGACGGTCGAGTCCAGTGCTGCCACGTTCTCACCTCAAGATGTCGTGCTCTTGATGACCGGCGGAACCTGTCGGCGGCGACAAGCGAAGCGGTCGTCCCTGGTGTGTGCGGTACCCACGGCGGGACGCCGGAAAACGGCGGTTCGGCGCCGCGCCGCTTCCTGAGTTGCGCGTGGTCTAAGGTGTCATGACCTGTGCCTTCTGCTGACTCGCGCGACGTTGCGAGGCACTTCTGGAGGGATCTGGAACCACGTCCGGGCTCGTAGCGTCTCCGTGCCCGCCGACGCGGTTCGCGCCCTTCGCAGGAGACGAGAAAGGCCCGCCCGTCGTGACCAGTCAAGAAGCCCCGGTCAGTCGGGGCGGGGCGGCGCAGGCGATCAGCAACGCGCTCGTGCGCCCAGTGCGCGACTACACGGGTCGTGGCCTGACGCAGGTCCTACACGACGATGACCGAGACGCACGTCATCGTCGTCCTGCGCGAGCCCTGCTCAAGGCGGAGCGCAGCCTCGTCAAGGACGGCCACTCTGACGCCGTCATCGACATGCGCCGTCGCGTCCAGCGCACGATGAAGGGCGATCTCGTGGCGGCGGTCGAGGAGCACAGCGGCCACGACGTGCTGGCCTTCCTCAGCGACCACCACATCGACCCGGACATCGCCGTGGAGGTCTTCATCCTCAAGCCGCGCACCAACGCGGACGGCTCCGGGGTCCCGGCGTCGCCCGACGGTGACGGCCCCGGCGACGCGGCCGCCTGATGTTCCCGACGGCGGACCGGCCAGGGTGACCGTGCCCACCGACGCAGAACCGCTCGGGCAGCACTCCGCCCCGTTCGGCGTCGAGGTGCACCCCGAGCGCGACATCGTGCGCGTCGTTCCCAGCGGCGAGCTCGACCTGGCCACCGTCCCCGTGCTCGAGGGCACGCTGCACGAGCTGCGCGACTCGGGCTTTGACCATGTCGTGCTCGACATGCGCGAGCTGACCTTCATCGACTCGAGCGGGATCCGCGTCGTCCTCGCCGAGCACCGTCACGCCGACACGAGCGACCGCCGGTTCACCCTGATCGGCGTGCCGCCCGTCATCCACCGCGCCCTGGAGGTCTGCGGGCTGCTGGCCCACCTGAACGTCGACACGACCTGAGTACTCGCGCGTAGGTCCCCCGCGGCTCGGGTAAGGTTCGCCCGAGGACGAAGTTCGGGCATCCGACGGGCAACGTCAGCAGGCTGCAACTGCGGGGCAGACGGGTACTCGCGCACAACCGAGGACCCGCCGGCCGGCAAGGCAACGTCATCTCGACGCGAGGGGGCTACCTATGCCGAGCCGAATGCCGGATCCGAGCGCGCGGACTCCGGACGAGGCAGCGCTGTTCACGCACTACCACGCGTCGCGCGACCCGGTGGTGCGCGAGCAGCTCATCGAGCGCTTCATCCCGCTGGCCCGGAGCATCGCGCTGCGCTTCTCGACGCGGCGCGACACGTTGGAGGATCTGCTCCAGGTGGCGACGATCGGCCTCATCAACGCCGTCGACCGCTTCGACCCCGGGCGCGGCGTGGCGTTCTCGACGTACGCGGTGCCGACCATCTCCGGGGAGATCAAGCGCTACTTCCGCGACCGGACCTGGTCGGTGCGACCGCCGCGCGCTCTGCAGGAGCTCGCGCTGCGCGTCGACACCACGGTCGTCGAGCTGACGGAGGACGGTCGCGCGCCGACCGTGGCCGACATCGCCGACCGGCTCGACGAGCCGCAGGAGCTCGTGCTCGAGGCGCTGCACGCCCACCACGCGCGTTACGCGGTTTCGATGCAGGGCCAGCTGGGCAGCGAGGACGAGGGCACGGCGCGCCTTGAGGATCACCTCGGGATCGACGACGGCGCCTACGGCGTCGCCGAGGAGCGGGTCGTCCTCGAGCGGCTGCTGCGCATGGTCACCGAGCGCGATCGGCGCGTACTGCGGATGCACTTCGAGCTGGACATGACCCAGCGCGAGATCGGCGACGTCCTCGGCGTCAGCCAGATGCAGGTCTCGCGGATCATCCGCCACGCGCTGCGGCGCATGCGGCTCGGGGCGCAGCGCAAGGAGGAGCTGCTCGTCCGGGCCTGAACGCAGGCCGGCGCATGCCGCAGCGCGCCGCGTGGCTGGCCGCGCTGATCGTGGCCGTGGTGCTGCTGGCGACGGCGGGCGGGATGGCGCTGGCCGGCAAGAGCAGGTCGACGAGGCGACGCCGCCCAGACCGGAGCGGGCGATCGACAGCGTGCACGACGACATCGACGAGATCAAGGCCAGGAGCGGCCGATGAGCGCCGAGCCCGAGCAGAGCAAGGCGAAGGCCGCGCCGGCCGCCGAGCAGCTCAGGGCGAAGGCCGCGCCGACCGCGGTGCAGGTGCGCCGCCGGGCGCAGAACCTGCCGCCGCCGGTCCTCGCAGGCGCCGCCGCGCTCGTGCTCGTGGCCGTCGTCGTGCTGCGCAGGCGGCGTTCGCGCCGCGGCATCTGATCGCGGCGCGTCGCGTCGCGGGCTCAGCGCCTGGCCGGGGACGCCCGACCGGGCGACGGCTCGACGGCCTGGACGCGGCGCGCCTCGGATTCGACGACCTGGGCGCCGGACTGAGTGGCGTTCGCCTTCGCGCACAGCAGCGTGAAGCCCGACTGGAGGATGTCGTTGACCGCCGACGTCGCGAGGATCCCGGCGACGATGCGGCCCTCGCGCGGGCGGACGACGCGCAGGCCGACGAGGCCGAGCGAGCCCCAGGTGCCGAGGCAGCGCGGGCATGTCACGAGCTCGCCGAGGACGTAGCGCAGCCCGCGCCCGCGCGGACGGCGGTCGCCGTCTGCGCTGTCCTGCGCGACGAGCGGTTCGCGCGCCCACACGCCGACCTTCTCCTTGGCCAGCGCCTTGGCCAGCGCGAACGTCGCCAGGCCGAGCATCGGCAGCTCGCCCGGCGCCGGGCCGGTGTTGGCGTTGCGCGCGGTGGCGCGCAGCAGGGCGGTCAGCAGCCCCGCCCAGACGACGTTCACCGTGGCGTAGTCGTGCGGTTCGGTCGGGGTCTGCGAGACGTTGTCCATGCTGGCACGGCTACCCCTCAGCGGGCACAGCCTCACGTCAGCCGCAGAGCGCGCCGACCTTCGTCCAGCCGCGTATTGCGCGTGGCGCCGACACGCGCGCCGGTTCACCTACACGGAGAGCCGTTGCTGGGCGAGGCGCACGCTCGAGACGGCGATCGCCTCGGGGTTCTCGTCGACGAGCACGAAGCGCCGGCCCAGCTCGCGGCAGACGGCGCCCAGCGTGCCCGAGCCGGCGAACGGATCCAGGCACCAGCCGCCGGGGCGCGACGACGCGGTCACCATCCGGCGCACGATGCCGGCGGGCTTCTGCGTCGGGTAGCCGGTCTTCTCGCGCGAGTTCGTCGGGACGATCGTGTGCCACCAGCAGTCGCTCGGGCGCTTGCCGCGGGCGGCCTTCTCCGGGCCGACGAGGCCGGGCGCCATGTACGGCTCGCGATCGACCTCGTCGTCGTCGAAGTGGTAGCGCTCGCGGTCGCGCACGTAGACGAGGATCGTGTCGTGCTTGGCCGGCCAGCGGCGCTTGGGCCGGCCGCCGTAGTCGTAGATCCAGATCAGCTCGTTGAGGAAGCACTCGGGCCCGAAGATCTCGTCGAGCGCGAGCTTGCAGCGGTGCGACTCGCGATAGTCGAGGTGCAGGTACAGCGTGCCGTGCGGCGCGAGCAACTCGCGTACGCGCTCCAGCCGCGGCGCGAGGAAGCCGGCGTAGTCGGCGAACACGTCGCCATAGCGCAGCTCGCCGCGGCGCTGCTCGTTGCCGGTGTTGAACGGCGGATCGAGGTAGGCCATGTCGAACGCCGCGTCGGGCAGCGTCGCCATCGCGGCGAGGTTGTCGCCGGCGATGAGCAGGTCGTCGTCGAGGTCGGCCGGAGTGCCGGCCTGCAGCGTGCGCACCAAGCGCAGGCTACGGACGGGGGCGGTCGGCCGGGTGCAGCCCGCCGGGGCCGGCGATTTGCCAGCCTGTGGGCGGATGGCGTCCCTCGTTCGCCGCGTGCTCGTGCTGCTCGTCGTCGTCGTCCTGACGGTCGTCGCCGTCGTCGTGCTGTTCGAGGGCGAGACGTCCAGGTCGCCGCTCGTGCCCGGCACGAGCGTCGACAACGACCCGCTGGCCTACACGGAGGGCCGCGAGGACACGTTCGCGGCCGCCGCCGCGCGCGGCCATGCACACGTCATCTACGCGAAGTCCCCGGGCGGGGCGCGCGCCAGCGCCGAGCGGGTGGCGCAGTACCGCCCGCTCGTCGAGGCGGCCGCGGAGACCGCCGACATCGAGCCCGACACGCTGGAGGCGCTCGTCCTGCTCGAGAGCGCCGGACGCGCGGACGCGGTCGCCGACCCGCAGCTCGAGGGCGCCGTCGGGCTCACCCAGATCCTCGCCGAGACCGGGCGCAACCTGCTCGAGATGACGGTCGACCCCGCGGGCGCGCGCCGGATCGGACGCTCGCTGCGACGCGCGGAACGCAAGGGCGACGGCGCCCTGGTGGAACGCCTGCGCGCGCGGCGGCGCGCGATCGACGAGCGCTTCGATCCGCCCAAGGCGCTCGCCGCGGCGGCCCGCTACCTCGTCATCGCGCGCGACGCGCTCGGCCGTGCCGATCTCGCCGTGCAGAGCTACCACATGGGCATCGGCAACCTGCAGAACGCGCTGCGCGACTACGGCGAGGACGACATCTCCTACGCGCGGCTGTACTTCGACTCGACGCCGACCGCGCACGAGGAGGCCTACCGCCGGCTGGCCGCGCTCGGCGACGACTCGGCGACGTACCTCTGGCGCATCATGGCGGCGCGGGAGATCATGCGCCTGTATCGCTCAGAGCCCGATCGACTCGATCGCGTGTCGGCGCTGCAGACGGCCAAGAACTCCGCCGAGGAGATCCTTCACCCGGAGGCGGAGACCGAGTCGTTCGCCACCCCCGACGACCTGCGCGCCGCCTATGCCGACGGCCGGATCGTCGCCCTGCCGCGTGCCGAGCTGCTCGAGCACGGGGTCGCGATCGACCGTGGGATGGGCGAGCTCGCCGCGCGCCTGAAGCGCTCGCGCACCACCTACCGGGGGCTGCGCAAGCCGGCGCTCGACCTGCTCGCCTACGTCGGCGCCGCCGTCAAGGAGATCTCCGGCACCGCACCGCTCGTCGCGACGAGCACGGTACGCGACAAGGCCTACCAGCGCCAGCTGCTGCGCCGCAACCGCGAAGCCACGCCGAACTACTCGCTGCACACCACCGGCTGGTCGTTCGACATCCTGCGCACCTACGCCTCCCGCTCGCAGGCGCTGGCGTTCGAGTTCATGCTCGGGCGCCTGCAGTCGCACAACCTCATCGCCTGGGTGCGCGAGCCGGCCGCGATCCACGTGACGGTGTCGGCCGAGGCGCAGCGGCTGGCGGCGGTGGTCAGCCCGTAGCGCCGGCCGGCGGCGGGCCGAAGAGCTCGTCGAGCGCGAGCGCGAAGCCGGGCAGCAGCGGCGATGTGAGGTCGTCGCCGCGGGCGAACTCGAGGCAGGCGTCGAAGGTCGGCGACTGCGGCGTCGAGCGGCGGTAGACGATCACCTCGTCGGCCGCGGTGTCGACGAGCCAGAGCTCGGGCAGCCCGTGCTGCTCGTAGCGTGCCTTCTTCGGGCCGATGTCGTAACGCCAGGTCGACGGCGAGCGGACTTCGGCGGCGATGTCCGGCATCGGCTGCGGGGCGACCTCGGAGCGACCGGGACCGCGGCCCTCGCGATACCAGTGCACGTCGGGGCCGAACCAGTTGTGGTCGTCGAGCTTGACGGCGATCTCGCTCGTCACCTCGCCGCGTCCGGGCTCAGCCCGCGACCACGTCATCAGCGCGAAGGCGAGATCCATCGCGATGCGCTGATGCAGTGGGCGCGGGGGGTTCACGACGACCTCACCCTCGATGAGGCTCGCCCAGCGCTCGTCGGGCAATGCGAGGAACTCCGCCACCGTCATGCGCTGCGTCACGGCCATCGTGCTGTCCATCGTAATCCCCTCGTCGCTCGCCGCCCACACCTCATCCAGGCGTGGGCGACCAGGACCTCGCCCCCGTCAGGAGAGCAGCTCGCGCACGTGCGCGGCGACGTTGGCCGGCGTGATGCCGAGCTCCTCGAGAACCTTCTCGCCGGGCGCCGAGGCGCCGAAGCGGTCGATCGAGACGATCTCGTCCGCGTAGCGCTCCCAGCCCATCCGCACGCCGGCCTCGACGGAGACCGTCGGCAGGTCGACCGGCAGGACGGCGGTCTTGTAGTCCTCGTCCTGCTGCTCGAAGAGCTCCCACGAGGGCATCGAGACGACGCGGACCGGCACGTCGAGCGACTCGGCGGCCTCCAGGGCGACCCACACCTCGCTGCCCGTGGCGATGATGATCGCCTCGGCGTTCTCGGCGTCGGCCAGCACGTAGGCGCCCCTGCCGACTCCGTCGACCGCACCGTACTTCTCACGGTCGAGCACGGGCAGGTCCTGGCGCGAGAGCACGAGCGCCGCGGGGCCCTCGAGGTCCTCGATGATGACGCGCCACGCCTCGGCGGTCTCGTACGCGTCGGCGGGGCGCAGCACGACGAGCCCGGGGATGGCCCGCAGCGCCGCGAGGTGCTCGACCGGCTGATGGGTCGGGCCGTCCTCGCCGAGGGCGACCGAGTCATGGGTGAAGACCCACGCCGTCGGCAGGCCGGTCAGCGCCGAGAGGCGGATCGCGCCGCGCATGTAGTCGGCGAACTGCATGAACGTCGAGCCGTAGGGCCGGACGATGCCGCCGTGCGCCGCGATGCCGTTGACCGCGCCGCCCATGCCGTGCTCGCGCACGCCGAAGAACACGTTGCGCCCGGAGTGCTCGGCGGTGAAGCGCTCGGAGTCGGGAAACTCGGTCTTCGTCGACTCCGACAGGTCGGCGGCACCGCCGACCATCGTCGGCGTGAACGCCTCGAATGCCGCCATGACCTTGGCGCCGGCGCTGCGGGTCGCGATCTTCGGCTTGTCGCTCCAGTCGATCGCGCTCAGCGCGTCGGCGAGGCCGGGCAGCGGCTTGCCCTGCCAGGCGAGATCCCACTCCTCGGCCAGCTCGGGGTTGGCCTCGCGCCAGGCGTCGAAGCGCTCGGTCCACTCGGCGTGGGCGGCCGCGCCGTCCTCCTTCATCGAGGCGGCGGCGTAGGCCTCGTCCGGGACGTAGAACTGCTTGTCCGGATCCCAGCCCATGACCTCCTTCGTCAGGCGAACCTCGTCCTCGCCGAGCGCCGCGCCGTGCGCCTGGCTGGAGCCCGACTTGTTGGGCGACGGGTAGCCGATGATCGACTTCACGCGGATCAGCGACGGCTTGTCCTCGACCTTCTGGGCGTTCGTGATCGCCGTCTGGATCGCGACCGTGTCGTTGGCGTCGCGAACGGCGCAGACGTGCCAGCCGTAGGCCTCGAAGCGCTTCTCGACGTCCTCGCGGTCGAAGCTCAGCGACGTCGGGCCGTCGAGCGAGATGTCGTTGTCGTCGTAGAGGTAGACCAGCCGGCCGAGGCCGAGCTGGCCGGCCAGCGAGGCGGCCTCGGCGGCGATGCCCTCCATGAGGTCGCCGTCGGAGACGATCGCGTAGATGTGGTGGTTCTGGACATCTTCGCCGTAGTGGTCGCGCAGGTACCTCTCGGCGATCGCCATGCCGACGCCGTTGGCGAAGCCGGCACCCAGCGGGCCGGTCGTGACCTCGACGCCCGGCGTCACGTGGACGCGATCGCGCTCGGGATGACCCGGTGTCAGCGAGCCCCACTGCCGGAACTGCTTGATCTCGTCCATCGAGAGGTCGTAGCCGGTGAGGTGCAAGATCGCGTAGAGCAGCATCGATCCGTGGCCTGCGCTGAGCAGGAAGCGGTCACGGTCGGGCCACACCGGATCCGCCGGGTCGTGGCGCATGATGTGCCGGTACAGGACGACGGCGGCCGGCGCCATGGCCATCGGAAGGCCCGGATGACCGGAGTTCGCCTTCTGGATCGCGTCCATCGCCAGGGCGCGGATGGAGTCGACGCAGAGCTGATCGGAATCGGAAGTCATATGGGGAAGTATCGAGATCGGCGCGTGATGACGTCGTGTGGACGCTGCGTCCCAGGCTTCCCTCCTGCCCCCGTGCGCATGTGTCGGGTTGGGTGACGTGAGCGACGAGCTCAGCTGGGACGCCGTGATGGCCTGGCGCGTGGCACGCCAGGGGCTGGCCGAGCGCGCCGCGGCGGCGGACTGGATGGATGTTGTCCGCCGGATCTGCGGCCTGCACGCCCAGGTCCAGGCCTCGGCCGAGCTGACGCTGTGGGCGCGCGTCGACGGGTTGGACCCCGGCGCGGTCAAGCAGGCGTTGTGGGCCGATCGTGGGCTCGTGCGCACGTGGGCGATGCGCGGCACCCTGCACCTGCTGCCCGCCGATGAGCTGTCGCTGTGGGTCGGTGCGCAGGGCGTGCTCAAGCCGCGCTTCGAGACGGCGAGCTGGCGCAAGGCGTTCGGCATGAACAGCGCCGAGGCCGTGGCGGTCCTCGACGCGATCCGCGACGCGCTCGACGGCGACCCGCTCACTCGCGACGAGCTCGCCGATGCGGTGGGCGCGGCGCTCGGCGACGCGCGGCTCGGCGAGGCGGTGCGCGGCAGCTTCGGGACGATGCCCAAGCTCGCGGCCTTCCGCGGCGACGTCGTGTTCGCGCCGCCGCAGGGCCAGAAGGTGCGCTTCACCCGTCCGGACCGCTGGCTGGACGCCGACTGGAAGCCCGCCGCCCCGGCGCGCGAGGCGATGGCGGCGGTGATCCGGCGTCACCTGACGGCCTACGGGCCGGCGTCGCGCGAGACGTTCGCGCGCTGGATCGGGATGCCGTCCGCGGCGCAGGCCGGCAAGCTCATCGCCGCGCTCGGCGACGAGGTGGCGCCGGTCAGCGTCGAGGGGTGGGAGGGCTGGATGCTGCGCGCGGACGTGGCGGCCGCCGCGGCGGCTGCGCCGAGCGGCGTCGTGTCGCTGCTGCCGGCGTTCGACCAGTACGTCGTCGCGGCGCCGCGGGAGGAGACGCCGGTGCTGGCCGCCGAGCACAAGGATCGCGTCTACCGGCGGCAGGGCTGGCTGTCGCCGGTGCTGCTCGTCGACGGGCGGATCGCCGGCGTCTGGCGCCACGAGCGCAAGGCTGGCTGCCTCGGCGTGACGATCGAGCCGTTCGCGGAAGTCGAGGAGCCCGTGCGCGCGGGTGCCGAGCGCGAGGCACAGCGTCTGGCGGCGTACTTCGGCGACGAGCTCGAGCTCGTCTGGGCGCCGTAGCGGTTACTCGGCGGTCGGGTCCTCGCCGGCCGAGCGCGCCGCCCGCAGCTCATACGCCCGCCGCGCCTGCGCGTCGGCACCGCCGAGCACGCGGTCGAGCGCCAGCAGCCGCGCGAAGCCGTCACGGACCGCCGTCGGGGCGGCGGCGCCGAGCTTCTGCAGCGGCCCGATCCGGCGCGGGACGAAGACCTCGAAGCGCGGGGAGCGCAGCGCGGCGACGATCGCGTCGGCGACGAGCGGCGGGTCGATGTGCGGCACGAAGCGCGCCTGCGGCGTCCCGACCGACAGCTCGGTGTTCACGACCCCGGGCATGACGCAGGTGACCTCGATCGGCGTGCCGCGCAGCTCGGCGCGCACGCTCTCGCTCAGCCCCACGACGAAGTGCTTCGTGCCCGAGTACGTCGCGCCGCCGGCGAAGCCGACCTTCCCGGCCGTCGAGGCGATGTTGACGACGTGACCTCGCCCGCGCGCCCGCATCCGCGGCAGCGCCTCCTTGATCCCGTGCACGACGCCGTGGACGTTGATGTCCACCAAGCGCCGCGCCGTCGCGTCGGACTCTTCTTCAAACGGCCCCAGCGGCATGATCCCGGCGTTGTTGACGAGCACGTCGAGCGGGCCGAGCTGCGCCTCGACGGCATCGAGGAAGCCGCGCACCGAGGCGCGCTCGACGACGTTGACGGGCAGCGCGATCGTGCCGTCGCCGAGATCGGCGGCGGTCTGCTCGGCGGCCGCCACGTCGAGGTCGCCGATCGCGACCCTCATCCCCGCTCGCACGCAGGCCGCCGCGGTGGCGCGGCCGATGCCGCGGCCGGCGCCGGTGATCGCGACGACCTGGCCTTCGAGTGAGCGGGGGGAGCGGGCCATGGAGAGGGTTATCGTTGCGCCATCGCCAGCTTTCGCCACGCCGGGCAGCGCATCGCCTACACGGAGTATGGCTGCGGTACCCGCACGGTCGTGCTCATCCACGGCCTGCTGCTGACCCAGCGCATGCACGAGCCGCTCGCGCGCGCGCTCGCATCGCGCGGCAACCGCGTGGTGACGATCGACCTGCTCGGCCACGGCCGGTCGGACCGCCCGACCGAGCCGTCGCGCTACTCGACGCCGCTGTTCGCCGCTCAGGTCGTCGCGCTGCTCGACCATCTCGCCGTCGACGAGGCGGTCGTGCTCGGCACCTCGCTGGGCGCCAACACGGCGCTGGAGGTCTGCCACCTCGCGCCCGAGCGGGTGCGCGGGATGGTGATCGAGATGCCGGTGCTCGACCAGGCGCTGATCGCCTGCCTCGTCGCGTTCGGCCCGCTCATGATCACGCTGGCCGTCGCGCAGCCGGTCGCCCGGCTCGTCTCGCTCGCCGCGCGGGCGATCCCGCATCGCGGGCTGCCGTTCTACGCCGACATCGCGCTGGACACCGTGCGCCAGGACCCCGGGCCGAGCGGCGCCGTGCTGCGAGGCCTGTTCTTCGGCCGCACCGCGCCGCCGCCCGACGAGCGCCGCGCGATGCTCGCCCCGACGCTCGTGATCGGCCACCGGCGCGACCCGATCCATCCGCTGACCGATGCCGGCATGCTCGCCGACGAGCTGCCCAACGGTCGTCTCTTGCAGGCGAATTCGTTCGTCGAGCTGCGCCTCACGCCCGACCGGCTGACCGATGAGATCGCCGCGTTCCTCGACGCCCGCTGGAAGCCGGCGCGCCGCACGGGCCGCCGCCGGCCCGCCGCGACGGGCACCTGAGGCGTGTGCGCCCGACACTGGCTAGGCTCTGCGCCCGATGTCCAGTCGTCAGGAGGAGAAGGAGCAGCGCAAGCAGGAGCGCTTGGAGCGCGAGAAGGCCGCTGCGGCGGCCGCGAAGCGCAAGCGGCTGCTGCAGCTCGTCGGCGGCGTCATCGTGGCGTGTGCGGTCGTCGCGGGGGTGGCGTTCGCGGTCTCCAGCGGCGGCGGGGGCGGCGAGGACGGGATCGACGACGCCGAGCTCTCGGCCGCGGCGAAGGCTGCCGGCTGCGTGTACCGCGCCTTCCCCGACGAGGGTCGCGACCACTCCGCCGAGAAGCTGACGGCCGCCGACTACAAGACCAACCCGCCCACCTCGGGGACGCACAACCCGACCCCGGCGGGCGACGGCCTCTACGTCCCCGCCAACGAGCCGGCGATCGAGAACTGGGTGCACACGCTCGAGCACGGGCGGATCCTCACCCAGTACAAGCCCGGGACGCCCCAGACGGTCGTGGCGCAGCTGACGACGTTCTTCAACGAGGACGTGGCCGACAGCGGCGGCGCCTACCACAGCGTCCTCATGCGCAACAACTCGGGCATGAAGCCGCAGGTTGCCGTGGTTGCCTGGCGCCATTACATGACCTGCTCGGAGTTCACGCCGAAGGCGCTCGGAGCCTTCCGCAGCTTCCGCGCGGCGCTCGTCGACAAGGCCCCGGAAATCGTTCCGTAGCCGACGGTTCAGGCAGCACGGCGTCCACGGGGCCAACCCATCAGGTCGGTGGGCGACGGCACGAGGCCGCCGGCTGCATCGTCGACGCGCCAGGGCGCGCAAGACCTCGTGCGCACCGCACCGCGACGGCCGCCGTCGTGTTCACCCATCGATGCGCCGTCCTGCCGCCGTGCTACTCGCGACGGGCCTGATCGTCTGGCTCGCCGCGCCCGCGCTCAGCACCTCGCATCCGTTCGTGCCCCGCGCCGTGGAGTTCGAGCAGGCGCTCGACGCGAGCACGTGGTCGCGCGCCGCCGACGGCAGCTGGCGCTCGCCGGTCGTGCGGGCGCCCCAGCGCTTCGACCTCGTCGGGCTGCAATGGCGCGCGGCGGGCGCGGCGCGGTCGCACGCACGGGAGGTCGCCGTCGACATCCGCGTGCGGGAGGCCGGCGGGCGCTGGCAGCGCTGGACGCGCATGGCGGCCGACCACGCCGGCGCGGCCGGCGCCGAGCCCGTCTGGGCGGGCGGCGCCGACGACTACCAACTGCGTACGAATGCACGCGCAGACCGTCCCCCGCGCGTCCTGCGCGCCCGCTTCGTCAACGCGACCGGCAGCGCGACCGCCGCCGACCGGCTGCGGACCGCCCTGCGCCGCGGCGCCCACGACGTGCTGGCCGCGCTCGCGGGCGACGCCGCGCGGGCGCAGGACCCGGCGCCCGGCAGCCGCGCGGCGCCGGCGATCATCCCGCGCGCACAGTGGGGCGCCGACCAATGCCCGCCGCGGGCGGCGCCCGCCTACGGCGAGGTGCAGCTCGGCTTCGTGCACCACACGGTGAACGCCAACCGCTACGCGCCGCAGGACAGCGCGGCGATCGTGCTGTCGATCTGCCGCTATCACCGCAACTCCAACGGCTGGCGCGACATCGGCTACAACTTCCTCGTCGACCGCTACGGGCAGATCTTCGAGGGCCGCGACGGCGGCGCCGACCAGCCCGTCATCGGCGCGCAGGCGCAGGGCTACAACGCGGTCTCGACCGGCGTGGCGAACCTCGGCACGTTCTCGCAGGCCCCGCAGACCGCGGCGGGCGTGCAGGCGACGGCCGATCTGCTGGCGTGGAAGCTGTCGCTGCACGGGGCGCCGGTGGCCGGCACGGTCGAGGTGACGTCGGCGGGCGGGCCGTCCAACCGCTTCCCCGACGGCGCCGCGGTGACCTTCGAGCGCATCGCCGCCCACCGCCACGCCGACCGGACGAGCTGCCCGGGGGAGGCGCTGCTCGCCCAGCTGCCCGCGATCCGTGCGCGGGCCGCTCAACTCGCGCCGCAGTACGCGTTTCTGCCGCCGCCGGGCGTGGTCTCGCTGGAGGCGGCCGATCGTACGCTGGACTACCCGCAGCCCGCGCAGCTGCGCGGCCGCGCGACGAGCGCCGACGGCGCCGCCCTCGTCGACGCTCCGATCTCGCTGCAGATCGCGGCGGGCAGCGGCTTCGTCACCGTCGGGCGCACGGCGACCGGCGCCGACGGGGGGTGGGCCACGCAGCTGACGACGCAGTACTCGCGCTCGCTGCGCGCCGTCGCGCGCCTGCCGGACGGCGCGGCCGTCGCCTCGCCGGCGGTGGACGTGCAGGTCGCGCCGCGGCTGGCGCTGCGCGCACCCAAGCGCGTGACCGCGCGGCGCAGCTTCACGGTGCGCGGCAGCATGAGCCCGCGCCGCTCGCGGGTCACGCTCGTGGTGTCGCGCAAGGCCGCCGACGGGCGCATGCACCCGGTCGCGCGTAGCCCGGTGAAGGTCACGCGCGGACGCTTCAGCGCGCCGCTGCGGCTGCGCCGGCCGGCGCTGCACCGGATGCGCGTCACGTTCGCCGGCGACGGGCGCAACCGTCCCGCGCGCTCGGCGGACGTCTTCGTGCGCGCCGCTCGCCCGCGCTGACGCACGCCCGCAACGCGCGGTTCACGCAGCCGACACAGTTCGCACACAGGGCGGAAATCGGGAGCTGAAAGCGTGCGGCACTCCGCTTTCGCAGCTTTCAGGAGGACGCATGAGCACGACGATGGAGAGCCCGGCCGACGCGCCGCCGATCCCCGCCGCTGGACGGCGGGGCCGCTGGCTCGACGACTGGGATCCGGACGACGAGGCCTTCTGGCAGAGCACCGGCAGGAAGATCGCCAAGAAGAACCTCATCCTCTCGATCTTCGCGGAGAACCTCGGCTTCTCGATCTGGGTGCTCTGGACGATCGTCGTCATCAACCTCGCGAACGCCGGCTTCACCCTCTCGCTCTCCGAGCAGTTCCTGCTCATCGCGCTGCCCAACCTCGTCGGCTCGACGCTGCGGATCCCCTACACGTTCGCGGTCCCGAGGTTCGGCGGGCGTGCGTGGACCGCCACGAGCGCGTCGCTGCTGCTGATCCCGACGGCCCTGCTGGCCTTCCTCGTGCCCAGCGGCTGGCTGCTGGAGCAGAGCCACGCGACGCAGATGTGGATCCTCGCGCTGTGCGCCGCCTCGGCGGGCCTGGGTGGCGGCAACTTCTCCTCCTCGATGGCGAACATCTCGTTCTTCTATCCCGACCGCCACAAGGGCGCCGCGCTCGGGCTCAACGCCGCCGGCGGCAACCTCGGCGTCGCCATCACGCAGCTGCTCGTGCCGCTCGTGATCATCATCGGCGTTCCGGTGGCCACCCACAAGCTGCCGGTGCACGACGTCAACCTCGCCTACGCGGGCCTCGTGTGGATGCCGTTCATCGTGCTGGCCGCGATCCTCGCCTGGCGCCACATGGACAGCATCACCGACGCGAAGACCGACCCGAGCTCGTACACGAAGTCGCTCAAGCAGAGCCAGACCTGGATCATGTCGCTGCTGTACATCGGCACCTTCGGCTCGTTCATCGGCTACGCGTTCGCGCTGCCGCTCGTGATCAAGAACACGTTCCCGGAGTTCCTCGCGGCGCACCCGTTCATCGCCACCTACCTGGCCGGCCTGGGCTTCGTGGGCGCGCTGATCGGCTCGCTGGCGCGGCCGCTCGGCGGCTGGATGTCCGACCGGCTCGGGGGCGCGCGGGTGACCCTCGCCGTGTTCCTGGGCGAGGCGGTGTTCACGCTCGTGGCGATCTACGGCGTGCAGCAGCACAGCTTCCCGATCTTCTTCGGTTCGTTCATGGCGATCTTCCTGCTCGCCGGGATGGGCAACGGCTCGACGTACCGGATGATCCCGTCGATCTTCGCGACGCTCGGGCGCAAGGAGGCGGCGGAGAAGGGGCTTGACCTGAAGCAGACGATCCTCGACTACAAGCACCAGGCGGCGGCCGTGATCGGCATCGCCGGCGCGATCGGCGCGTTCGGCGGGTTCCTCATCCAGGTCGTCTTCCGCCAGGCGTCGCTCGGCGTGTCGGCCGCGGTCAAGGCCGCCGAGACGCGGGCGGAGAAGCTCGCGATCGCGCAGGCCCAGGCCGACTGGTCGATCCCCGCACTGTGGGTGTTCCTCTTCGCGTACCTGGTGTTCGCCGGGATGACGTGGTTCTTCTATCTGCGCAGGAGCTTTGCGACCGACAGGGTCCCGAGCTTCGCGGAGGCGTCCGTGTAGGCGGCGCAGCGATCCTCCCTCGCAGGGGCGGCGGCCGCCGGGCGACCGGCGGCCGCTGTGTTTCTGCGTAGGCTTGCGACCCCGATGCGGCGCAGTCCATCCACCGACGAGCGCGAGCACGAGGACAGCCGGTCGCCGGTCGTGCGCACATGCGCGCGCGTCGCCGACTCGTCGACGTTCAACATCTTCATCTTCGCCGTGATCCTGGCCAACGCCGTCGTGCTCGGCCTGGAGACCTACGAGGGCATCGTGCGCGACGTCGGCGGGGTGCTCGCGGCGCTCAACGACGTGTTTCTGGGGATCTTCGTCGTGGAGTTGTGCATCCGGCTGATCGGCTTCGGCTCGCGGCCGCAGGACTTCTTCAAGAGCGGGTGGAACGTCTTCGACTTCCTCGTCGTGGCGGCGTCCTTCACGCCCGGCCTGCGCGAGAACGCGATGCTGCTGCGCCTCGCGCGCCTGGCCCGGGTGCTGCGGATCGTGCGCCTGCTACCCGATCTGCGCGTGCTGACGATCGCGATCGGCCGCTCGATCCCCGGCGTCATGTCGCTTGGCATCCTGGCGGTGCTCGTGCTCTTCATCTACGGGATGGTCGGCTGGACGATCTTCCAGGACCACGCGCCCGAGCAGTACGGAACGATCAGCGAGGCGATGCTGACGCTGTTCATCACGCTGACGCTCGAGAACCTGCCCGACCAGATCGCCCTGGGCCGCGAGCTCTCCGAGTGGACGCTCATCTACTTCATCTCCTACGCGATGCTGGCGGCGTTCTTGATCTTCAACATCCTCATCGGCGTCGTGATCAACTCGCTCGAGGAGGCACGGGCGATCGAGCACGCGCGCGAGCGGATGGACCGTTACGAGCACGGCGAGGTCGCGCCGACGCCCGCGGAGCGGATCGCGACCGTGCGCGAGGCGCTCGACGAGCTCGAGGCCGACCTCGAGCAGCGACCGCCGCCGTAGGCCGGGCGCAGCGAGGTCACCCAGCGCGGCCAGACGCTCGAACGCGCCGCGCTGGTCCGGCGTACCGTCGACGGGCGCCGCCACGTGTACCGCCTCGACCCCGCGTCGCTGGCCTCGGTCCCCCGAGTGGCTGAGCTTCTACGAGCGCTTCCGCGACGAGCGGCTGGACGCCCTCCAGGCGCTCGTCGAGTCCGCGCCCCCTGACGAGGAGTCACGATGAACGCCAACACGATCTCCGATCCCGCCGCCGCCGTACGCCTGCAGCGCACGATCGCCGCGCCGCCCGCCCGCCCGCCGGCGCATGGAGTGCGAGTCGGCGCGCTCTCGATCAGCGCGAGAAGGCCGAGCGCGGCGATCCACTCCAGCGGGGTAGCGGTCGGGCGAAATCCGATGAGCAGGGCGACGGCGATGACGATCGCCAGGCCGAGCATCGCCTGCACCATACCGGCGAGGACATGTCCCGTCAGCACCGCGGCGCGGGTGATCGCCATCGTGCGAAACCGGGCGATGATTCCCTCGGTCATGTCCATCGCGACCGTGATCGCCGCGCCCTGCGCGACGCTCGCCAGGCTGATCAGCAGGATGCCGGGAACGACGTAGTCGACGTACTCGGCGCGACCACCGGTGGGGCCGCCGAGGCCCGCGCCGAGCGTGCCGCCGAACACGTAGACGAACAGCAGCAGGATGACGACCGGGATGCCGACGAGCATGAGCGCGATCGGGTAGCGCAGCATGTGCCGCAACTGGCGGCGCAGCATCGTCGCGGAGTCGGTCAAGGCGTAGGTGAGGGTGCTCATCGCAGCGTCTGCTCTCGTAGGTCGGAGTGGTCGGTGAGGGCGGGGAAGACGTCGTCGAGATCGGGGGTGTGGACCGTCAGCTCGTCGACCTCGATCGCCGCGGCGTCGGCCGCCGATGCCAGCCGGCTCGCGTCGGCGAAGCGCAGGCTGATGTGCCCGCCGCCGATCAGGCGCTTGAGCTCGTCCGCGGTCCCCTCGGCGATCAGCTTGCCGTTGTCGAGCACCGCGATCCGATCCGCCAGCTGGTCGGCCTCGTCGAGGTCTGCGTCGTGAGGAACACCGTCACGCCGCCCGCGAGGAGGTCGCGGATGATCTGCCACATGGTGCGGCGGCTGCGCGGGTCCAGGCCGGTGGTCGGCTCGTCGAGGAAGATGATCTGCGGGTCACCGACGAGCCCCATCGCGAGGTCGAGCCGGCGCCGCATCCCGCCGGAGTAGGTGGCGGGCGTCTTGCCGGCCGCATCGACGAGCGCGAAGCGGTCCAGCAGCTCGGCGGCGCGCCGGCGGCCTTCCGCGCGGCCCAAGTGGTGCAGGTCGGCCATCAGGATCAGGTTCTCCTCGCCGGTTAGGGTCATCCTGGCGCCGCGTCATGGGGTCGTCCCGGCGGCGGCGCCGATCGGCATGTCCGGGCGCCGGATCACGATGTCGCCGACGGAGGTGCGAGCGCGCACCTCGACGGTCGGCGCCGACGGGGCGGGAGCGTCCGCGGCATCGAGCCCGTTGTGGACCCGGCCGGCCGCGGCGCGCACGTCGAGCCAGCCTGCGGTGCCCTCGCGGATGCCGACCTCGAGGTCGCCGATCTGGGTCTCCAGCACGACCGAGCCGCGCATGACCTCGCCCAGCCGGACGTCGCCGTTGGCGGACCTGGCGGCGACGCCGGCGTGCGCCAGCGCGACGGCGATGCTGCCGTTGGCCGCTCTGACGCGCAGGTTGCCGCCGGCCACGCCGATCCAGGTGTCGCCGTTGGAGTTTCTGATCTCCGCGCTCGCGTCGAGCACGCCCAGGCGCACTTCGCCCGACCCCGTCGTGACCTCGGCGTGGCCGGTCGCGCGCTCCACGGCGATGTCGCCGGCGTCGCTTCTCAGGTTCAGGGCGTCGGCCTGGCCGACCCGGATCCGGCCGAGGCCGGTCTTGATCCGGCAGTCGCCGAACGAGCCGTCGCAGCGAACGTCCGCCCACGCCGCGCCGGCGTGCACGTTCGAGCCGGCGGGCAGCTCGATCGTCACGTCGATCGAGCCACCGGTACTGCGCGGAAGCCAGGAGCGCAGCTTCGGCGCCTTGACGAGCAGCTGCCCGTTGGCGTACTCGACCCGGGTGAGCCCGGCCGCCCGGACATCCTCCTGGTTGGACGGGTCGCTGGGGCGCACGTCGACCGCGGTGGTGTCGCGCTCGCCGGCGCTGATCTGCACGTCGCCGGCGGCGAGGTCGATCGCGGCCGAGATCGGTGCGGCGGCGACCCGCGGCGCGGCGGGGCGATGTGCTCGATGATGTACGTCGTGGGTAGCGCTCGGGCGTCTCCGCGGCTCGTCGATGTTCCCCGCTCGCGCGGTTGGGGAGCGGTCGTCGTCGCATTCGCCGTCGCGTCGACGACGTTGGTGATCTATCCGTTGCGCGAGGTCGCGCCCGACGTGTCGCCGGGCGTCGTCTATCTCCTCGCGGTGCTGCTGGTGGCGATGTACTGGGGACTGTCGTTCGGCCTGCTGACGAGCGTGGCCAGCGCGGTCGCGTTCAACTTCTTCCACATCCCGCCGACCGGCCGCCTGGTGATCGCCGATTCCGAGCACTGGGTGGCGCTGGGCGTGTTCCTCGTCGCGGCGGCGGTTGCCTCGGTGGTCGCGGATCTCGCGCGGACGCGCGCCGTCGAGGCCGAACGGCGGCGCGGCGAGGCCGACCTCGCGGCCGGCACCGCCCGCGTCCTGCTCGGCGGCGCCACGCTGGCCGATGCCCTGCCGGAGGCCAGCCGGCTCGTCGAGGCGGCCCTGCGCGTGACGGGCGTCGAGATCGTGCTGGATCCTGCCGGCGACGCGCCCGAGCGGGAGAGCGTCGTCCTCGATCTCGGTTCCGGGCGCGAGGCCATCCTCGTCCTGGGAGCCGGTGCGGACGACGCGGTGCGGGCGCGCGTCCGCGAGCGCGTGGCGCCGGCGCTCGAGGCGCTGCTGCGCGCCGCGCTGGACCGCGACCGGTTGCTGGCAGAGGTCGTCGAGACGCAGGCCCTGCGTCGCTCGGACGTCATCAAGACCGCGCTGCTGCGCGCGGTGTCGCACGATCTGCGTACGCCGCTGACGGCGATCATCACCGCCGGGCACGCCGTGCGCTCGCCGGGGCTCGCGGGCGATGAGCGCGACGAGCTCGGCCTGGTCGTCGTCGAGGAGGCCCAACGCCTGTCGGCGCTGGTCGACAAGCTGCTGGACCTGTCCAGGCTGCAGGCCGGGGCGGCGCAGCCGCGGCGCGACTGGTGCTCGCTGGAGGAGGTCGTGCGCACGGCGGCGGGCGACGTCTTCGGCGAGGACGGCGCGGGCTTCGTTCTGTCCTTCGACGAGCACCTCCCGCTCGTGCAGGCCGACGCCGCCCAGCTCGAGCGCGTCTTCGTCAACCTGCTGGAGAACGCCCGGCGCTACAGCGGTGGCCATCCGGTGAAGGTGCGCGCGCGGGTCGTCGGCGGCAGGATGAGCATCCGCGTCATCGACCGCGGACCGGGTATGAGCGCAGCGCAGCTGGTCCGCGCGTTCGAGCCGTTCTATCGCGACGATGCGAGCGATGCCCACCCCGGCTCCGGGCTGGGGTTGGCGATCGTGCGCGGCTTCGTGGAGGCCAACGGCGGTCGGGTGCGCGCCGAGTCGCTGCCGGGGCACGGCACGGTGTTCGCGATCGAGCTGCCCCTCGCCGAGCGCCCGGCGCCGGCGACGGCCGGGGAGCGATCGTGAGCGGACGGCTGCGCGTGCTCGTCTGCGACGACGAGCTGCAGATCCTGCGGGGCCTGAGGATCGTCCTGCGCGAGGCGTGCTTCGAGGTGGTCGCCGTGCAGAGCGCCTCTGAGGCCCTGGATGCCGCTGCCCTGCACCCGCCCCACGCGGCGATCATCGACCTCGTCCTGCCCGACGGTGACGGCGTCGAGGTCTGTCGCCAGCTGCGCACCTGGAGCCAGATGCCGATCATCGTCCTCTCGGCGGTCGGCGACGAGGAGGTCAAGATCGCCGCGCTGAACGCGGGTGCCGACGACTACGTCACCAAGCCGTTCAACCCCGGCGAGCTCGTCGCGCGCCTCAACGCGGTTCTGCGCCGGGTCGCGAGCAACGTCGACGAGCCGACGATCCGCGTCGACGGCCTGGAGATCGACCTCGCGGCACGGCGGGTGCGCCGCGATGGGCAGGAGGTGCATCTGACGCCGATCGAGTACGACCTGTTGCGGCTGCTCGCCCGCAACCGCGGACGGCTGCTGACGCACCGCACGCTGCTCAGCGAGGTGTGGGGCCCGCAGTACGCCGACGACACACAGGCGCTGCGCACCCACATCGCCAACCTGCGGCGCAAGCTCGAGCCGGCCGGCGAGCCGCACTACATCCGCACCGACGCCCGCGTCGGCTACCGCTTCGTCGCCTGACCCGCCTGCGCGGCGGCCCCTTCACAGCATCCACACAGCTCGACGCCGGATCCGCACACGGCGCTCACAGCCGGCGGCGGATGCTGCTGTCCTCAGATGGCGGAACGCCGGCTTGAAGGGCTGCAGCGGGTACTGGGCGTCAACGCGTTGTTCGCGACCGCCTACGGCAACGTCGGCTCCTCGATCTACTACGCGCTGGGACTCGTCGCCGGCCTCGCGCTCGGGCTGACGCCGCTCGTCTTCGTCATCACCGGCATCTTCTTCTTCTGCACCGCCGCGACGTATGCCGAGGCGACGGCGATGTTCCCCGAGGCCGGCGGATCGTCGAGCTTCGCGCGCCACGCCTTCAACGAGTTCGTCTCGTTCTTCGCGGCCTGGGCGCAGATGCTCAACTACGTCATCACCGTCGCCATCTCGGCGTTCTTCGTACCGCACTACCTCGGCGGCCTGTTCTGGGAGCCACTGCGATCAGCGCCCGGCGACGTCATGTTCGGCGCCGGCGTGATCGTCGCGTTGTCGCTCGTCAACGTCGTCGGCATCAAGGAATCGGCCGGTCTGAACATCGTCCTGGCGCTCGTCGACTTCGCCACGCAGGTGCTGATGGTCGTCGTCGGCGCCCTGCTCGTCTTCTCGCCGCAGACGCTGGTGGACAACATCAGCCTTGGCGTCGCGCCGACCTGGACGGATTTCCTGCTGGCGGTTCCGCTGGGGATGATCGCCTACACCGGCATCGAGACGATCTCCAACATGGCCGAGGAGGCCAAGGACGAGGCGATCACGATCCCCAAGGCGATCGCCCGCGTGCGCACGGCCGTGTACGCCATCTACTTCACGCTGCCGGTCGTCGCCCTGTCGGCACTGCCGGTGACCCGCGACCCGGCGACGGGCGAGCACAGCACGCTGCTCGGCGTGCCCGAGGAGGACGGCGGATACGCCGGCGATCCCATCCTCGGCGTCGTCGGGCAACTCGACCTCGGCGTCCTGCAGCAGCCCGGGGAGCTCTACGTCGGCCTGCTCGCCGCGACGATCCTGCTGATCGCGACGAACGCCGGGATCATCGGCGTCTCGCGTCTGGTCTACTCGATGGGCATCCACCGCCAGGTCCCCGACCACCTGCGCCGGCTGCATCCCAGGTTCAACACGCCGTGGATCGGGATCCTCGTCTTCGGGGTCGTCGCGTGTCTCACCCTGCTCCCCGGCCAGGCCACGTTCCTGGGAAACATGTACGCGTTCGGCGCGATGCTGTCGTTCACGATCGCGCACGCGGCGGTCATCCGCATGCGCCTGACCGAGCCCGACCGCGCGCGCCCATACCGCGGGCCCGGGACGCTGCGCATCGCGGGCCGCGAGCTTCCCGGCTTCGCGGTCTTCGGCGCCGTCGCAACGGGTCTCTCGTTCATCGTCGTGACGGCGCTGAACCCCGTCGTGGCCGTGTCCGGTGCGGTCTGGCTCGCGCTCGGGATCGCGATCTACGCGCTGTACCGGCGGCGCCACGGGCTGGATCTCGTCACGACCGCGAAGATCGCCCTCCCGCGGCCCGCCACCGCCGGCGAGGCGGAGTACGAGTCGGTGCTGATCGCCCTCGAGGTCGATCACTTCACACCGCAGATCGTCGCCACCGCCGCCAAGCTCGCCGCCCGCGGCGGTCGCGGGATCTACGTCCTCGTGACGATCACCGTGCCCCAAGCGCTGCCGCTGGACGCCAAGCTGCTCCAGCAGGAGGCCACCGCTGCCTCGAGCATCCAGCACGCGCGCATGCTCGTCGGGCGCCGCGTCAGCGGCCGCGCCGTCAAGGTCCGCGCGGGACAGGCCGGCCGCGTCATCGTCGACGAGGCGCGCGCGATCCGCGCGCAGGCGGTCGTCATGCCGCTGCCGCCGCGCGCGGGCACGACGGTCTTCGGCAAGACCGTCGAGACCGTCCTCGCCGAACGGCCCTGCCGCGTGATCATCGAAAGCGAGCCGGCGCGCTGACCGCCCCTCAGCGCGGGGTCCAGCCGCCCGTCTCTCCCTTGTACAGCCCCTCGCCGCGCACGACGAGCCGCGCGCTGCGCCAGAGGATCTTCAGGTCCAGGCGCCAGGAGCGGTGCTCGATGTACCAGAGGTCGAGCTCGATGCGCTCGCTCCAGGGCAGCGACGTGCGCCCGTTGACCTGCGCCCAGCCGGTGATCCCGGGCCGCACCGCGAGGCGCCCCCGCTCGCGCTCGGTGTACTGCGCGACCTGCGCGGGCAGCGTCGGGCGCGGGCCGACGATCGCCATCTCGCCCTTGACGACGTTGACGAGGTTGGGCAGCTCGTCGAGCGACGTTCGGCGCAGGATCCTGCCGACGCGCGTGATGCGGGCGTCGCCGGCGTCGACGGCCATGCCGGCGCCGATGTGCTCGGCGCCCTGGACCATCGTGCGCAGCTTGAGCACGTCGAACTCGCGGCCCTCCAGGCCGACGCGGCGCTGGCGGTAGAACGCGCCGCCGCGCGACTCGACGACGACCGCGAGCATCGCGAGCAGCAGGACCGGCGCGGCGACGAGCAGGCCCGTGGCGGCGACCACGATGTCGAAGGCCCGCCGGGCCATCGTCAACGCGTTCCCTCCGCCGGCTCCCAGCCCGCCGGCGTGCCGTGGCGCAGCCAGTCCCACAGCCCGGCCGCCACCGAGGCGGTGGTCAGGACGTAGTAGCGGATGACCAGCAGCGGGCGCAGCGGCATGATGCGCCCCAGCATCGCCGCGAGGATCAGCCCGAGCTGCAGCGCCAGCGCGACGGCATAGAACCAGTGCGAGGCGCCGAGCACGAGGCTCGCCACCAGCGCGCCGACGTGCAGAAACGGCGCCGCGTAGCGCAGCACGCGGTGTGAGCCCATCATGAGCAGGTACAGCGGTGGATAGCCGCGCGGGGAGAGCAGCCCGCCGCGCAGGACGATCGGCCAGGCGTGGCTCATCATGCGCCGCTTGCGCTGGAACTCGCCCTCGATCGAGGGCACCATCTTCTCCGTCGCGCAGGCCTGCGGCACGTAGACGGCGCGCCAACCGCGCTTGACCATGTTGAACGGAAACGAGAGGTCGTGGCCCATGATCGGGTCGACCTCGATGTAGGCCTCGCGGCGCGTCGCGTAGATCGCCCCGTTGCCGGCGGTCACCGAGCACAGCCGCGACTCGAGCGCGCGCAGGGCCATCTCGTAGCGCCAGTACAGCCCCTCCTGGTTCGTCCCGCCGTCGTTGACGAACGTGACCTGCCCGCAGGCGTAGCCGACCCGCGGGTCGACGAACGCGCCGACGAGCGCGCGCAACGCGTCGGGCTGCCAGGTGCTGTTGGCATCCGAGAACGCGACGATCTCGGCGCGCGAGCGCGCGACCGCCGCGTCCTGGGCGCGGATCTTGCCGCCGCGCTCGAGGTCGAGCACGAGGTCGGCGCCTGCGCGGCGCGCCTCGAGGATCGTGCCGTCGGTCGACCCGTCGCTGGCCACCACGACCTCGAGCCGGTCGCGCGGGTAGTCCAGCGCGCGCGCGTTGGCAACCTTCGCGCCGATCACCGCCCCCTCGTCGTAGGCGGCGACGATCAGGCTGACCGTCGGCAGCGCGTCGCCGGCCAGCGGGGCATCGGGCGGGCGCGCGCGCCGCAGCCGGGCGAGCGTTGCGAGCAGCAGCGGGTAGCCGAGCTGCGCGTACACGAGCAGCGCGACGCACAGCCAGAATACGATCTCCCAGACGATCACCGGGCCATTGTGTCCGAGTTCAGCGCAGCGACTCGTACAACGCGAGGTGGGCCGCGGCGATCGCGTCCCACGAATAGCGCCCGGCCGCCGCCGCGCGAGCGCCGGCGGCGAGGGCGGCCCGCGCGCCGTCGTCGGCGAGCAGGCGCCGCAGCTCGCCGGCCAGCGCGCCCGCATCGCCGGGCGCGACGAGCGCCGCGGCGCCGTCGGCGGCGACCTCGGGAAAGCCGCCGACGGCGCTGAGCACGAGCGGCGCGCCGAACGCCAGCGCCGTGAACAGCACACCGGACTGGTCGATCTCACGGTAGGGCAGCACGACGAGGTCGGCGCGGCGGAAGTACGCCGCCACCTCGTCGTCGGTGACGAAGCGCGAGACCCAGCGCACGTTCGCTGGGGCCGCCGCCCGCAGCGGCGCCGTGTCCATGCGCGGCATGCCGACGATCCACAGCTCGGCCTCGAGCTCGACGGCGCGCCAGGCGTCGAGCAGCACGTCGAGCCCCTTGTAGGGCCGCAGCAGCCCGAAGAACAGGACGACGGGCTTCTCGACCGCCGCCAGATCGTCCGGCAGCGCTCGCTCGCCGGGGACGTCGAGCAGGTGCGTGAACGCGCCGTGCGGGATGACCGTGACCTTGCGCTCCTCGATCCCGAGGCCGTCGACGAGCCGGGCCCCGCCGTGCTCGGAGTGCACGACGACCGCGTCGACGCGCTCGTACAGGCGCCGCTGCGCGGCGAGCTGGCCGCGGCGCGGCTCGCGCGGCAGGACGTCGTGGGCGGTCAGCACGACCGGCCGCGCGCGCGGCAGCAGATGGACGTCGACGGGCTGGACCGTGAGCCACTGGAAGTGGACGACGTCGGCGCGCGCCGCGGCGCGGCGGTAGGCGAGCATGTCGGGCACGTGCTGGGCGAGCTTGGCGGCGAAGCGCGCGCGGGAGTCCGGCCCAGCCCTGCTTGGCAGGCGGCGGTAGAAGCGCTCGACGCGCTCGTAGCCCTCGGCCGCGGGGACCGGCCCGTAGCCGAAGCGGCTGGTCTGCAGCCGCACGCCGGCGCCGGCACGGGCGAGCGCGGCACACAGGGCATGGTCGTAGGGCGGCGTGAAGGCGGAGGGATCGACGACGTCCACGCGCACGGGACGAGCCTAGACGGCGTCTCGGCCGGGGGGTGTGTCGAATGATCCATGCGGAGCGACACCGATTCGACACACCCCGCCGCGCCACGTGTCCACCGGGTGGCGGACAGGTCAATAACGTGGCCGAGCCATGGCCGTCGAGCTCTCCTACTGCGTCGTGAACACCGAGGGTCGCGAGCTGCTGCTGCACTGCCTGGAGGCGATCGCCGCCGAGCAGGCGACGCTCGGCTTTCCCACCGAGGTGCTCGTGCTCGACAACGCCTCGACCGACGGCTCGGCCGCCGCCGCGCGCAACCACCCGGCCACGACCGAGGTCGTCGCGCTCGCCCGGCGCCGCGGCAAGGGCGAGAACGACTCCGAGCTGCTGCAGCGCGCGCGCGGGCGCCTCTGCCTGCTGCTCAACGAGGACTCCGAGCTGCTGCCCGGCGCGACGCAGGCGCTGCGCGACGCGCTCGACGCCGACCCGTACGCCGGTGCGGCGGGTGCTCGGCTGCAGCGACCGGACGGCCGCCAGCAGCCGTCCGCGTGGCGCTTTCCCACCCCGCTCACCGCGTTCGTCGGGGCGCTCTTCCTGCACCGCCGCTACACGGTCCAGAGCCGCGGCGAGCAGACCCGCGCGGTCGACTGGGCGCAGTCCGCCGCGCTGCTCGTGCGGCGCGACGCCGCCGAGCAGATCGGCTGGTTCGACCCGGCGTTCTTCGTCTACTCCGACGAGGTCGACTTCTGCAAGCGCCTGCGCGCCGCCGGCTGGCGGACGCTCTACGTGCCGGGCGCCGCGGCGGTCCACCACGAGCAGCTCTCCACCGGCGCGGTGCCCGAGCGGCGGATCGTCGAGATGTCACGCAATCGCGACCTCTACATGCGCAAGCACCACACCGCGCCCGCCGCCTGGTCCGTGCGGCTGCTGACGGCGTTCACGTACGCGGCGCGCGCGGCCGCGGCGGTCGCGCTGCCCGGCCACGACCCGCGCCGCTACTGGCGCCACGTGACGGCGACGCTGCGCCCCGCGCAGGGGGAGGGACTGCGCGAGGCGGCGTCGGAGCACAACCGCGGCACGCGGCTGTAGCAAGCTCGGCTACGGGCAGGCGACCGGCAACTCGGGCGCGATCGTATGGGTGACGATCCCGGTGCCGGGGACCAGCAGGTAGGTCGTACCGCCGTCGACCGCGAGATCGGTGGCGAGGAACTCCGCGTCCGGCGCGCTGGTCAGCCGCTCGACCTGCGAGCAGCCGCCGCCAAACGCGCGGTGGATGATCGTCTGATTCCGATCGCCGGCGTGCGAGGCGTTCGTCAGGGTCCACCACGCCGAGCTGCTCTGGATCGCCAGACCGCGTGCGCTGGCGTCGCTGTCGCCCTCGGAGCCGGCCGCGAAGAACGAGCGCAGGTCCGGGCCCGACGTCGTCTGCGAGAACCGTCGAGCGAAGTGATCTGCTGCGCGGAGGGATCGGGCGCGACGATCGTGTCGGCGGCGGACGCCGTGGTGGGGACGGCCGCCAGGAGGGCGGCCGCGATGAGCGATGGCCGCAGTGGGCGGGGCATCGGCGCATCGTGCGCCATCGCGCGGCGCGGGGCCAGCCACCTGGGGCTCGACCGGTCACAGCTGGCTCGCTGGCGAGTTGCGGAGGCTGAGCCTCTGAAACTCGCCAAGCCCCGCGCGGATCGCGCCGCCCTAGCCTCAGTCGCGTGATCTGCCACCGCCGCCACGTCCGATGAGCCTCGCCAGCGCGCTGCTCGGGCGCATCACCAAGCTCCCCCGCGCGCAGACCGAGGACGTCGTCTGCCAGAGGGACCTGCGCGTGGCGATGGACGACGGCGCGGTCCTGCTGGCCGACCGCTGGGTTGCGCGCGGCACGCGCGACACCTCGCAGCCGACCGTCCTCGTGCGCTCGCCCTACGGCCGCCGCCAGGTGTTCGGGCTCATCTTCGGACGCACCCTCGCCGAGCGCGGGCTGCAGGTCATCGTCCAGAGCACCCGCGGCACGTTCGGCTCCGAGGGCGACTTCACGCCGTTCGACGAGCGCGCCGACGGGCTGAAGACGCTCGACTGGATCCGCGCGCAGCCCTGGCACAGCGAGAAGATCGGCCTCGTCGGCCCGAGCTACCTCGGGCTCGTGCAGTGGGCCGCCGCGCCCGAGGCCGGCGATGACATCGCGGCACTGGCGATCCAGGTCTCGGCCTCGCAGTTTCACGGCCAGACGTACCCCGGCGGCAGCATGGCGCTGGAGACGTCGGCGTCGTGGATCGCGCTCATGGCCGTGCAGGAGCGCCGCCTCGCGCCGGTGGCGATCGCCCGCGCGATCGCCCGGCTGTCGAAGCGGCTGCACGAGCTGCCGCTCGCCGACCTCGACACGCTCGCCACCGGCGCCGAGGTCGCCTGGTTTCGCGAGGCGATGGCCAGCCCGACCCGCGACGGCGCCTACTGGGCGCAGCGCGACTTCGCCCAGGACGTCGCGCGGGTCACGGCGCCCGTCCAGCTCGTCGGCGGCTGGTACGACATCTTCCTGCCCTGGATGCTCGAGGACTTCGCCGCGCTGCGGGCGGCGGGCACGCAGACCCAGCTCATCATCGGGCCGTGGGCGCACACGTCGCCCGGTCTCGTCGCCGCGGGGATGCGCGAGGCGCTGGGCTGGCTGCGCCGGCACCTGCTCGGCGACGACCGGCTCGCGCGGTCCGAGGCGGTGCGCGTCCGCATCACCGGCGAGCAGATCGGCGACGGCTGGCGCGCGCTCGAGGACTGGCCGCCACCGGGCACCGGCGAGCGCCGGCTCTGGCTCGCCGGCGGCCGACGGCTGCAGGACGCCGCGCCCGAGGACGCCGCGCGCGACGGCTATCGCTACGACCCGGTGCAGCCGACGCCGTCGCTCGGCGGGCCGCTGCTGCTCGCGCGTCAGCCCGTCGTCGACAACGTCGCGCTCGAGACGCGCGCCGACGTGCTGACCTACACGACCGCGCCGCTGACAGAGGCCATGGAGGCGATCGGCGTGGCCCGCGTGGAGCTGCACCTACGCGCCGGCACGCCGCACTTCGATGTCTTCGCCCGGGTCAGCGACGTCGACCGCGCGGGCGTGTCGCGCAACGTCTGCGACGCACTCGAGCGGATCTCGCCCGACCGCTTCGAACAGGCGGGCGACGGCTCTTGGCACGTCGTCTTCGACCTGTGGCCGATGGGCCACCGCTTCGCGGCCGGGCACCGCATCCGGCTGCTGGTCTGCTCCGGCGCGCACCCGCGCTACGCGCGCAACCCCGGCACCGGCGACGACCCGATGACCGCCACCGTGCTGCGGGCGGTCGACGTCGAGCTGCTGCACGGCGGGGAGCACCGGTCGCACGTCGTCCTGCCCGTTGTCTGAATCGGCAGGGCGTCTGCAGGCCGTCGAGCGCCGGCCCTGGAGGATGGGCTGAGCTCAACCCCCGCAGGACACTAACGTTCACGACCGCGATGGCCACCACCCCGACGCAGGGCGCCGCGCCGGCCCGTCCCGACCGCGCCGCCGCCGAGCGGCGCCCCGCGATCCTCGCCGTCGACGACGAGCCGGCCGTCCTCGCCGCCGTCTCGCGCGACCTGCGGCGCGGCTTCGGCGAGCGCTTCCGCGTCCTGCGTGCGAGCTCCGGGCCGCAGGCGCTGGATCTGCTGCGCCAGCTGCTCGCACGCGGCGACCAGGTCGCGATGCTCATCGCCGACCAGCGCATGCCGGCGATGGCCGGCACGGAGTACCTCGTCGAGGCGCGCAAGCTCGTCCCCGATGCCAAGCGCGTCCTGCTGACAGCCTACGCCGACACCGAGGCGGCGATCGCGGCGATCAACGAGGTCGCGCTGGACTACTACCTGCTCAAGCCGTGGGACCCGCCCGAGGAGCAGCTCTTCCCGGTCGTCGAGGATCTCCTGACGACGTGGGAGTCGGGCGCGGCGCTCGAGGCCGGCGGCGTGCGGATCGTCGGCCATCGCTTTTCGAAGGACACGCACGACCTGCGCGACTTCCTCGCGCGCAACCGCGTGCCGGCGCGCTGGCTGGACGTCGAGCGCGACGGCGAGGCGCGCGAGCTGCTGAAGATCGCCGGCGTCTGCGCCGACGGGCTGCCGGTCGCGCTGCTGGAGGACGGCTCGATCCTCGAGCGCCCGACGGTGCGCGAGCTCGCCGAGCGCCTCGGCGTGACCGGCCAGCCGGCGCAGGACCACTACGACCTCGTCGTCGTGGGCGGCGGCCCGGCCGGGCTGGGCGCCGCGGTCTACGGCGCGTCGGAGGGGCTGCGCACGGTCATGGTCGAGCGCGAGGCGCCCGGCGGCCAGGCCGGACAGTCGAGCCTCATCGAGAACTACCTCGGCTTCCCGGCCGGCCTGAGCGGCTCGGACCTAGCGCGCCGGGCGACCGACCAGGCGCGCCGCCTGGGGGCCGAGCTGCTCACCGTCCAGGATGTCGTCGGGCTGCGCGCCGAGGGCGCCGGGCGCTTCGTGGAGCTGTCCGGCGGCGGCGGCTTGAGCGCCAACTGCGTGTTGATCGCCTCGGGCGTCGCCTACCGCCAGATGACCGCGCCGGGCTTCGCCGAGCTGACCGGCACGGGGATCTACTACGGCGCGGCGATGACCGAGGCGCGCTCCTGCGAGCAGCAGCACGTCGTCGTCATCGGCGGCGCGAACTCGGCCGGCCAGGGGGCCGTGCACTTCAGCGCCTATGCCCGCCAGGTGACGATGCTCGTACGCGGGCCCTCGCTGGAGGCGTCGATGTCGCACTACCTCGTCGAGCAGCTCGCGGCGCTGCCCAACGTCGAGGTGCGGACCGGCAGCGCGGCGGTTGCCGCCCACGGCGAGGACGGACGGCTGCGACGGCTGCGGATCGCCGGCCCGGACGGCGACGAGTACGACGAGGACGTCGACGCCTGCTTCGTGTTCATCGGCGCCTCGCCGCGCACGGACTGGCTGGCCGGCGTCGTCGCCCGCGACGAGCACGGCTTCATCCGCTCCGGTCCCGACGTGCAGGGCGACGGCTGGCCGCTGGCGCGCGACCCGTTCTTGCTCGAGACGAGCGTGCCCGGCGTGTTCGTCGCCGGCGACGTGCGCGCGCGCTCGATCAAGCGCGTCGCCAGCGCCGTGGGCGAGGGCGCGATGGCGGTCTCGCTCATCCACCAGTACCTCGTCGAGGGATGACGCCTTCCGCACCGGTCACCGTGGCCGAGCTGCGCAGCGTCGACCTCTTCGACGGCATCGACGACGCGCAGCTCGCCGAGTGGCTGGCGGTCGCGCAGCTGCACGAGGTGGCGCCGGGCGAGCTGATCGTCGAGGAGCAGGCCCACGTGCCGGGTCTGATCCTCCTGCTCGAAGGCACCGCGGCGACGCACATGGCCAGCCGCGGCCGGTCCGAGCCGGTCGGCCGCCAGGTGGCGCCGACATGGGTCGGGGCGATCTCCGTGCTCACCGAGGATCCGCTGCCGGTGCGCATCGTCGCCGAGACGCCCTGCCGGCTGGCGATCGTGGCGCCCGACGAGTTCCGGCGGCTCGTCTTCGCACAGAAGGCCGTCCACCAGACCGTGATCCGCCGCATCGCGCCGGTCATGCAGCGTCTCACCGGCATCGAGCAGAGCCGCGAGCGGCTGGCGTCGCTGGGCACGATGGCGGCGGGCCTGGCGCACGAGCTCAACAACCCGGCCGCGGCGGCGCGGCGCGCGGCGTCGCAGATGCGCGAGGAGGTCGGCATCGTCCAGTCGACGCTCGTGAAGTTCGTGAAGTCCGGGGTCGAGCGCGCGGACGCCGAGGTGCTCGTCGAGCTGCAGCAGGAGGCGCTCGCCCGCGCCGCCGGCGCGACCGCCCTGGACACGCTCGATGCCTCCGACGCCGAGGACGCGCTGCTGGACGTGCTCGAGGCGCTCGGCGTGCCGGAGGCGTGGCGGCTGGCGGAGCCGCTCGCGGCGGCGGGCGTCGATCGGGAGTGGCTGGACCGCGTCGCGGCGCACGCCGGCAAGGCGACCGGCGCCGCGCTGCACTGGGTCGCCGCGACGCTGACGATCGGGCGCGTGTCGGTCGAGCTGTGCGAGTCCACCGACCGCATCTCGGCGCTCGTCAGCGCGGTGAAGAGCTACGCGTACATGGACCGCGGCGGCCTCGTCGAGGTCGACCTGCACGAGGGCCTCGAGACGACGCTGACGGTGCTGGGCCACAAGCTCAAGCACACGACGATCTGCGTGCAGCGCGACTACGACCGCTCGCTCCCGCGGATGACCGTCCACGGCTCGGAGCTCAACCAGGTGTGGACGAACCTGCTCGACAACGCGATCGGCGCCCTCGGCGAACGCGGCACGATCACGATCCGCACGCGCTCCGGCGACGGCTACGCGATCGTCGAGTTCACCGACGACGGGCCCGGCGTGCCCGACGACGTGCAGGAGCGGATCTTCGACCCGTTCTTCACGACGAAGGACGTCGGCGCGGGCACCGGCCTCGGCCTGGCGACCGCGCGGCAGATCGTGGCCGAACGCCATAACGGCCTCCTGAGCGTGGAGTCCGTGCCCGGCACCACGACGTTTCGCGTGAAGCTGCCGCTCACGCCGCCCTGACCACCGTCCGACCCGGAGGCGCCATGGCCCGCTGCACCCATGCTCGAGTCTTCGGTTCGTCTCGCTGACGCGGATGCAGATCGATCGCAAGCGGCTGGTCCTGCTGGCGGCGGTCATGGGATCGTTCGTGGCAGGGCTGGACGCGACGGTGGTCAACGTCGCGCTGCCGGCGATCGAGCGCGACCTCGGCGGCGGGCTGGCCGGTCAGCAGTGGGTCTCCAACGGCTATCTGCTGGCGCTCGGCGCGCTGATCCTCATCGGCGGATCGCTCGGCGACGTGTTCGGCGAACGACTGGTCTTCTCGATCGGCGTGGCGGGCTTCGGCGTCGCGTCGCTGTTGTGCGCGCTGGCCCCGAGCATCGAGGTGCTGGTCGCCGCGCGGATCCTGCAGGGCGTGTTCGGGGCGCTGCTGGCCCCGAGCGCGCTGGCGGTGATCATCGCCGCGTTCGCGCCCGACGAGCGCGGCGCCGCGATCGGCTCCTGGACGGCGTGGTCGGGCATCGCCACCGTGCTCGGCCCCTTCGTTGGTGGCTGGCTGATCGACACCGGCTCCTGGCGCTGGATCTTCGCGCTGAACGTGCCGTTCGTGCTTGCCACGCTGGCGCTCGTGGCGATCGCGATCCCGCCGCCGGAGCCCGGGCGCGTGCGCCGGCACGTGGACTGGCGCGGCGCGGCGCTCTGCGCGGCCGGCCTGGCGGGGCCGGTCTACGGGCTGATCGGCCAGCCGGAGGCCGGCTGGGGGTCGGCGCAGGTGCTCGGCCCGATCCTCGGCGGCAGCGTGCTCATGGCGGTGTTCCTCTGGCACGAGCGGCGCAGCCCGGACCCGATGCTGCCGCTCGGGCTGTTCGCGCGGCGCAACTTCGCGGTCGGCAACCTGCAGACGCTCTCGATGTACGGCGGTCTGTCGATCACGTTCTTCGTGCTCGTGCTCTTCCTGCAGCAGGTCGCCGGTTACGACGCGCTGCAGGCGGGGCTCGCCACGTTGCCGACGACGCTAGTGATGCTCGTGCTCTCCAAGCGCTTCGGCGCCCTGTCGGACCGGATCGGCCCGCGCCTGCTGATGGGCGTGGGCCCCCTCGTCGCGGCCGCCGGGCTCGCCTGGTTCATGCGGATGCCGGCGCGGGTCGAGTACGCCGTCGACGTGCTGCCGGGCCTGGTCGTCTTCTCGCTCGGCCTCGCGATGACCGTCGCGCCGCTGACGATGACCGTGCTCGCCGACGCCGACGAACACAACGCCGGCATCGCGTCGGGCATCAACAACGCGGTGGCGCGCATCGCCGGGCTGCTGGCGATCGCCGCCCTCGGCGCCGTCGTGGCCGCCACGTTCGCGTCCTCGCTCGACGGCCAGCTGGCCGACCGGCGGCTGTCGCCGGCGGGTCAGCGCAGCGTGGCCGAGGCCCGCGAGCGCGCGCTGAGCCGAGCCGACACCGGCGGCCTGCGCGGGGGCGAGGCGCAGGCGGTGGCGAAGGCCGTCGAGGACGCCTCGGTGCATGCGTTTCGCACCGGCATCGCGATCGCGGCCGGGCTCGTCGGGCTCGGCGGCCTGCTCGGCCTGGCGGGGATCGTCAACCCGCGCCGCCCGGTGTCGGCGGCGGGCTGCGCCGGCGGTCAGCTCGTCGGCGCGCCCGAGGAGGTGGCGCTTGCGCGGACCGCCGCGCCGGCGTGACCGGCGGCGGCGCCCTGCAACGGGGCCGATGGCGCGCGGCTCCCGCCGTCGCCGTTGAGCTTGAGCCGGTCGTAGCGAGCCGGTCCAGCGAGACGACCTCGCGCAAGCGGCCGAGGGGGTCGAGTTGCGCGACGAACGTGCCGACGGGGAGCTGGACCGTCTGCGCATCGGCGCCGCCGATGTCGGCGCGGTCGCACCTCCGATGTCGCCACGAGCGCGGTGCCCGTCAGCGCGCTGGGTGGGAGGAGCCGGACCGGGCCCGGCCCACGCCTGCGTGGACCCGCCCGCCTACTGGCGGTGGGACGTCAGGCCGCCCACGCGCCCCGCGCGGCCCAGCATCGCCGTTGCGCCGTCCGCGATCAGCCCGAAGCCCGCGATGATCAGCAGCCATGCGACGAGCGGGCCCACGTATGCGACCGCGAAGAAGCACGCGAACCCGGCCACCAACGGGGTCCAGTACCTCGCCGTGTCGGCGATCGTGCGCATGAGGGGAGTATCCGCCCGCGCGGCCCCGCCGTCCAGCCCGGATGACCGACATCCGTCCTACGCCGCGCCGACGCCGTGGCGGAGCAAAGCGGAGCGCGATCCGCCCGCGGCCCGACTACTCGCCGGCCGACCCCGGCGGCTCGGGCTGCTGGTTCGGATCGATGCCGGCCCGTGGGCCGGGGCCGGCGTGGGGCGGGATTCGCGCAGCCTGGCGCGTAGATGTTCGTAGCGAACACAAACCCGCCACGCTGCGCCGCCGGAGTGGCGCGAGCGCTCATGCGGTTGACATCCGCGATCGTGCTACTTGCCGGTCGTGCGGTGCATCGCCGCGCGGACATGCCCGGCGCGGCCCTGGCCTGCGCCGGTGCCGCCGCGCGCGCCGCCGCGCACCGGCGCGGGCGTGCGGCGGATGAGCAGCCGCAGCGCGCGGTCGTCGGCGCCCCCGGCCGTGCGCTCACCGAGCGTGCGCGGATGCACGGTGCGAAACACCGGGCCGCGTGCGCGATCGACCACGGCCACCACGACCTTCGTCGTGCTGGGCGTGTCGAAGACGATGCCGTCGAGTTGCGGGCCGTCACCGGCCACCGTCACGAGCTCACCTGCGCGGGTCGATTCCATACCCGCCAGCGTACTTCGCCTGACCGGACGGGCCGGGGGGCGTCGCGCGCGCGGCGCCCCCGTGTCCGGCTCGAGGATTCAAACCCACCCCGCGGCGCACCGGGGGGTGATCGCACTCCCACCGCTGACGGCATGACAGCGGCCCCTCGCTGATTCACCATCAGATGCGACCAACGACCAGGGGAGTGCCGCCATGCTGTTTCTCAACGTCGAATCGATGAACGAGCACAACGCCCAGTTGCGCCGCGCCGCCGACCGCGATCGCCGGCACCGCGCACCGCGCACCGTCGCTCAAGCGCCGCGGCGCGAACGACCACGACGCGCCAGACGCTCGATGCGCTCGACGGCCGTCGCGGCCATGACCCGGGTCGCGCGCTGATCCCCCACGCCGGACGGCGGCCTCAGCGGGCCGCCGTCCGGCGCAGCGCCGGCGTTTCGCGTTCAGGTCAGCCGTGCACGAGCGCGGGCTCACCGACGCCGCCGGCCTTCGCGACCGCGATGCTGCGCGAGGTCAGCAGCGCCCCGCACACCACGCCACCGATGGCGAAGATCGCCGCCGCCCACCAGAACGCGGTCGTGTAGCCGTCCACCGCCGCCGCCTGCAGCACCGCCGCGGACGGGCGCGCCCCCGTCGCGCTGGCGGCGACCGAGCTCGTCACCGCCGAGGCGGCCAGCGTGCTGAGCAGCGCCGTGCCGATCGAGCCGCCGATCTGCTGCACCGTGTTGACCATCGCCGAGGCGACCCCCGCGTCGGTCGGCTGCACGCCGAAGGTGGCCGTCGCCATCGCGGAGGCGAAGACCATCCCCATGCCGGCGCCCATGACGAGGATGCCGGGCAGCACGTGGGTCGAGTAGGCGGTGTCGACGCCGATGCTCGTCAGCGTCACCATGCCCGCCGCCGCGAGCAGCATGCCGCCGCCGATCAGCGGTCGCGGTCCGATCTTCGGCAGCAGCTTCGTCGAGGACGTCGTGGCCGCGATGACGATCGTCAGCGTCATCGGCAGGAACGCCAGGCCCGACTTGATGGGCGAGAAATCGAGCGTCTGCTGCAGGTAGTACGTGAGAAACAGGAAGACCGCGAACATCCCGGCCCCGGTCAGGGCCATCGCCAGCAGCGCGCCGCCGCGGTCGCGGTCGAGCACGACCCGCAGGGGCAGCAGCGGGCTGCGGCTGCGTGTCTGGATGAACACGAACGCCGCCACGAGGAGCACGCCCGCGACGAGCATCGCGACGGTCACCGGATCGGTCCAGCTCCGCGTCTCGGCGTTCGCCAGGCCGTAGACGATCGCGAACAGGCCGGCGGTCGCCGTGACGGCGCCGGGGATGTCGATCCGCGACCTCAGCTTGGGGATCTCGTTGTGCAGCAGCGGCATGGCGGCCAGCGCGGCGGGGATCGCGAAGGCGAGGTTGACGTACAGACACCAGCGCCAGTTGAGGTACTGGGTCAGCACGCCGCCGAGGATCAGGCCGATCGCGGCGCCGCCGACGGCGACCGCGCCGAAGATGCCGAACGCCTTGCCGCGTTCCTGCGGGTCGGTGAAGGTCGTCGTCAGGATCGACAGCGCGGCGGGGGCGAGCAGCGCGCCGAACACGCCCTGCAGCGCGCGCGCCGCAACGAGGACCTCGAAGCTCTGGGCGAAGCCGCCGAGCGCGCTGGCGCCGGCGAAGCCGCCGAGTCCGATGACGAACGCCCGCTTGCGGCCGAACAGATCACCGATGCGCCCGCCGAGCAGCAGCAGGCTGCCGAAGGCCAGCGCGTAGGCGGTGATGACCCACTGGCGCTGGTCGTTGGAGAACTGCAGCGCCTCCTGGGCGGAGGGCAGCGCGATGTTCACGACCGTCGCGTCGAGGACCACCATGAGCTGCGCGACGGCGATGACGAACAGGATCAGCCAGCGCCGTTCGTGGTGGGGGTTGGTCTGCGGATCTTGCATGGGGAACCTCGTCCTGTGGCTAAACGGAGTGCTACTCTCCAAGTGGAGGATGAATCTCAACTTCGTGGGCGCACCGTACCACAGAAGCGGAGGCCGTGTCTCCACTTTTGCTTCGGAATTCCGCGTGGCCGTATCGCCCACCCACTCAGAGCGCCCCCTTCGCCGCGACGCGGAGCGCAACCGCCAGCGCATCCTCGAGGCCGCCCGGGCGGCCTTCGCAGAGGACGGCCTGTCGGTGACGCTCGACGAGATCGCCCGCCGCGCCGGCGTCGGCGTCGGCACGATCTACCGCCGCTTCCCCGACAAGGAGCAGCTCATCGACGCGCTGTTCGAGACGCGCATGAACGAGTTCGCCGCCGAGGCCGAGGCCGCGCTGCTCGCCGACGACCCGTGGACCGGGCTCGTGCGCTTCCTCGAGCGCGCGACCGAGCAGCACGCCTGCGACCGCGGCTTCAAGGAGGTCGCGCTGTCGGGCACGCACGGCCTCGAGCGCGTCGCCCGCGCCCGCGAGCTCATGTTCCCGCTCGTCTCCAAGCTCGTCGAGCGCGCCCAGGCCGACGGCAGCCTGCGCGCCGACGTCGAGGCGACCGACCTGCCGCTCCTGCAGCTCATGCTCGGCTCGCTGAGCGAGTGCACGCGCGACGCCGACCCCGAGGCCTGGCGGCGCTACCTGGGCATCATCACCGACGGACTGCGCACGCGGCGCGACGCGCCCACCCCGCTGGGCCGCGGCGCGCTGACGCCCGAGCAGACGCAGACGACGTTGCGCACCTGGCGACCCTGCTCGCGCTGAGGCGCAGCGGATCGGTCCGCAACGTCCTCGGCCGGCAGGTAGTGGCGAACCGGCAGCGGCGCTTCGGACAGCATCTGGGCCAGGCGCAATCGGCCAGCCGCGGCGGCGGCGGCGCTATGGCGCCGGCGTGCAGATGAAGCGCAGCGCGGTGATGCTCGGCAGGTAGCAGTACGCGCCCCCGCGGGTGGTGACGAAGGGATCGAACCCGGTCAGCTTCTGATTGATCGGCTTGGCGGTGCCCACCGGCGGATCGGACAGGGTGAACGAGCTCGTGGACGGGTCGTCGACGCCGATGATGACGTCCTCGCCGCTGATGTTGTTGACGGGGTTGGCGCCGTTGGGGCCGCTCACCGACATCACGAACGTCGAGCCGTTCACCCACTGGCCCATGATGAACTCGAACCCCGTGGCGATATCCGCGTTGATGAACCAGCCGACGAGCCCGCGGGTGACGTCTGGGCCCTCCTCGGGGGCATACGGCGGCCCATAGGGCATGGCCCGGCGGACGATGCGATGCACGCTTCCGCCGCCGATGACCGCCTCGTCGCGGGGGTTCGCGCGCCGCATGTGCGCCCCGACCGGGCATTTGTAGCCGAACGTGTCGTCGAGCGCGGGATCGCTGGAGACGTAGGTGTAGTCGTTGATCTCGTCGGGAGGGAGTGGGGGGTCGGGGGTCGCGGTGTCGGGCGAGAGCACGAGCGGTACGCCGTTGCGCCAGCGCCCGCAGACCTTCGCCGCCAGCGTCTCGACGTCGAGGCCGACCGTGGGCGCGCTGCTCGCCAGCCAGGACTCGAACCCGGGCACGTCCTGCTCGAGCAGCCGGAAGACGCCGAAGCTCGAGTTCTGTGAAAGCTGTGCCGGGGTGACGTCGAATGTGTAGCCGAACTGGTTCTCGTAACCGAGCAGGAACTCCCCGGTCGGTGCGACCGGCTGCATGTCGGGACGCGGGTGCTTGGTCGGCGGGGCGCCCTGCACATGCGGCTGCGAGATGTTGTCCGTGTAGCCGAAGTGCACCTTGTTGTCGGGCAGGGCGGTGGCGTCCTGCGCCGCGAGCTCCTCGAGCGACCCCGCGAACGCCTCGCGCAGGACTGCCGAGACCCGCTCGAGCTCCCCGGCGTCGGCGGCCACCCACAGGCTGAGGATGAGATGCACCTTCGTGCCGTCCGACAGGCCGTCGACCCAATTCGACGGCGCGCTGGCGCCGACGTCCCCGACGGTCTTCGCCGTCGAGCGCGCGGTCGCGCCGGCCGTGAACGACGGCGGGAAGCCGCTCGTCGGCTGTCCCAGCGCCGTCAGCCCGGGAGCGGTGATGCCGACGTTGAGAAACGACGTCGGCTTGACGGTCCAGCGCCTCGCGGTCGTGATCTGCGGCATTGCCGATGAAGGGGTGACCAGCGAGGCGAGGAACGCCTGCGCGCCGGCGGGGTCGACTACGCTCAGGACGAAGTGGCGCGCGCGATCGACACGGTAGCCGCGCAGGATCGTGCCCTGGATGTCGTCGTAGTCCAGCAGCGTCACGTCGGCGGCGGGTTGGCGAGGATCTGCTGCACCGTGTACGGGTAGGCGCTATAGAGGCTGAACTGCTCGTTGGGCGGCTGCTGGCTGGCGTCGTTCTCGGTGATGTACGCCTCGAACGCGTTGACGTTCTGGGCCACGGGTATGAGCGACTCGCCGTTGGCGGAGAACCCCAGCAGCGCGTCGAAGATCTGCCCGAGGTACTGGACGAAGGCCTGGATGTAGGCGTCGAAGTCACCGTCGTAATCGGTGATCACCGACAGGCTGAAGGGGCCCTTGCTCTCGGGCGACGGCAGGAGGTTGGCGGCCGAATTGTCGAACAGGACGAAGCGCGCGAAGTGCACCGTGCCCACGCCCTTGAGCGCGGTGTCGATCTCGTCCTGGTTCTTGGCGAGCACCTCCGCCAACTCGAGCAGGCTGACCCCCTCCTTGAGCGGCATGATGAACGTGAGCGGATTGGCCATGGTGAAACCGCCTTCTGGGAGATGGTGATCCGGCGCCCCGTAGGGGGCGTCATATCGCACGGCACTCCCCGCGACGACCGATTGCGCAAAGCGCGCAGCATTGCGGTCACCGGGTTGGACGGTTAAGTCAAGGACGCTCGCCGCCGGGGCGGTCGGACCGCGCCCGGCCGGGCGGCGAGCGCGGCCGCCGGCTCGTCGGGCGTCGCTGCGGTCGCCCGCAGGACACCGACCGCCGCGGAAGCTACGTTCCCGGCGTGCTGGCTCTCGTCAAGCGCGAACCGTCCGCGCTTTTGCTCGCCGCTCAGCTCATGGCGGTGCTGGCCTATCCGTTCATGATCGACAACGACGTCGGGCGCTCGCTGTTCAGCGTCTTCGGCATCGCGATCCTCGGCCTCGTCGTGCTCGCCGTGCGCTCGACCCCGGGCCTGAACGAGGTCACGATCCTGCTCGGCATCCCGGCCACCGTGCTGCTCGTCATCCAGGCCGTGACCCAGAGCGACGCGCTGCTGGCGTACTCGTCGGGCTTCGAGGCGCTGCTGTACTTCTACGCCGCCGGAGCGATGATCGCCTACATGCTCGAGGACCAGCGCGTCACGCGCGACGAGCTGTTCGCGATCGGCGCCACCTTCACGCTGCTGGCCTGGGCGTTTGCCTACACGTACACCGTCTGCCAGGCGGTCTACCCCGGCAGCTTCTCGGCCGCCGTCGATCCGACCGCAAACCGCGACTGGATGGAGCTGCTGTTTCTCAGCTTCACGACGCTCTCGAGCACGGGCCTGGGCGACATCGTCCCCGTCAAGCCGTTCGCCCGCGGCCTCGTGATGTTCGAGATGATCGCCGGCGTCGCCTACCTGACGGTCGTCGTGTCGCGCCTCGTGGCGCTGACCGTCATGCGCCCAGAGCGTCGGCGCTGACCGCGGGCGCGCGCCGCGCGCCGTGACATGCGGCGACGGCCAGCTTGTCGCAGCGCTCGTTGAGCGCCACACCGGCGTGGCCCTTGACCTTGTGCCAGGTGATCGTGTGGCGCTCGACGAGCGCCAGCAGCTGCTCCCACAGCTCGCGGTTCTTGACCGGCTGCTTGGCCGCCGTCAGCCAGCCGCGCCTGACCCAGCCGAGGTGCCAGCCCTTGACGATCGCGTCCATGACGTACGAGCTGTCGATGTGGACGCTGACGTTCGCCGGGCGCTCGAGCGCCCGCAGGCCGCTGATGACCGCCTGCAGCTCCATGCGGTTGTTCGTCGTGGCGGGGTCGCCGCCCGACAGCTCGAGCTGCTTGGCGATCGCGCCGTCGGCGCTGCGCGCGACGAGGATCGCCGCCCAGCCGCCGGGGCCCGGGTTGCCCGAGCAGGCGCCGTCGGTCCACAGCTCGATGGTCGTGTCCGGCACGGCGATCACGGTAGGGCTCGGCGCGGACGGCCGCGGCGGCCGGCGAGCAGGCGGCGCAGCGCGGCGAGCTCGTCGGGCGCGACGAAGCGGGTGGCCGCGAACAGCACGGGGATGAGCGCCGCGGCGCCGGCGCGCAGCGCGAAGCCCGCGACGCCCGACGGCGGCAGCAGCAGCTCGCCGGCGACGCTGACGCCCGCCAGCAGCACGACCGCGTGTCCCAGCCGGCGCCACTGAAACGGGACCGCGAACAGGCTGCGGGTGAGCAGGTGCAAGACGACGAGCATCACCGCGTAGGCGGCGACCAGCGCGATCCCGGCGCCGGCGATGCCCAGCGGCTCGACGAGCGCCACGAGGACGACGGCGTTCACCACGACGCCGGCCAGCGCGGCGGGGAAGGTCCGCGTCGTCACGCCGGCGCGGCCGCCGATCGTCACGAGCACGAGGAAGAGCCCGTACATCGCCCAGCCCAGCGCGACCCAGGGCAGCGCCTCGTGCGCCTCGAAGTACTCCGGCGCGGCGAGCAGGCGGACCGCCCAACGGCCGAGCAGCGTCAGGCCCGCCACGACGTAGCCGGTGACGACGACGTACCACGTCGCCACCGCGGCGTAGAAGCGCCCGGCCTGGCGGTCGTCGCCGATCGAGTAGGCCAGCGGCGGCCAGGCGAGCTGAAAGCCGCGCACGGCGAGGATGACCGCCGTCGCGAGCTTCACCGACAGGGCGAACAGCCCGGCCGCCGCCGCGCTCTGCGTGCGCAGGAGGTAGGCGCGGTCGACGACGTTGAGCGCGAAGACCGTCGCGTCGGCGGGCACCGTCGGGACGCCGAACGCGAGCAGCGGCCCGAGGCCCATCTGCGGACGGATTGGTCGCAGCCCGATCCTCCCGCGCAACAGCCACCACAGCCCGCCCAGCACGACCGCGGAGGCGACGTAGTTGCCGGCCAGGTAGCCGCGCGCGCCCCCGCCGAGGCCGACGACGAGCGTCACGGTCAGCGCGACGGTCAGCAGGACGTTGCACAGCGAGGCGACGACGTACGCCCGCCGGCGCTCCTCGACGCGCAGCAGCGCGTAGGCGATCTCGAGGTTCGTGAACGCCCACAGGCCGAGCACGGCGATCCGCATGAGGCCGGCGTCCGCGAAGCCGAGCAGCAGGCTGCTCAGCGGCCCGGCGAGCAGGAGCGCCGGCAACGCGACGAGCGTCGTCACGAGCAGCACCGTGGCGGTCGTCGTGCGCGCGAGGCGGTCGCGCTCGCCCGCCGGCGTCTGGAAGTAGAAGCGCACGAACGCCTCGCCGAGGCCGAGGCGCAGCAGGATCGAGGCGAGGATGATGAACGTCAGCAGCGTCTCGGCGACGCCGAAGTCCGCGCGCGTCAGCGCGCGCGTGTAGAGCGGCAGCGTGACGAGCGCCAGGACCGCCGACGCCACGCTCGACAGCTGGTACGCGGCGCCCCCCGCCAGCAGGCGCGTGAAGAGGCTGCGCATCGGCGCCACGGTACTGTCCGCACGTGCCGGATCCGCGCGCCCTCCTGCTGCTGCCGCGTCCGCTCGAGGGATTCATCCTCGCCGACCAGGTCCGCGACCTGCTGCGCAGCGACGGCGTGGTGGCCGCCGATCCGCCGCGCGTTCCCTACGGCGCGGTCGCCCGGCTGCCCGCGCCGATGCGCGATCGCATCGCCCGCCGCACGGCGCGCCGCCTGCTGCGCGCGCTGAAGGGCGACCTGCGCGCGGTGGCGATCTTCCATCCGGTCCAGTGGCCGCTGGCGCGCGCGCTGCTGGCGGAGCGCCCCGGCGCCGAGCTCTGGTACGGGCGCTGGGATCGCTACGAGGTCGCCTACGACGCGTCGCCGTCGATGCGCGTGCGGCTCGCGGCGCTGCACGAGCAGGCCGCTCGGCGCTCGGCGCTGACGTTCGTCGTCTCGCACAAGCTCGCCGAGCTCGAGCGTGAGGAGGGCCGCGAGGCGCAGGTCGTCGCGCTGGCGGCGGACTCCTTCCCGGCGCCGGATCCGGGCCGCGCGGTCGTCGCGGTCTCGCTCGGCCACCTCGGCTGGCGCACCGACTGGGCGCTGCTGCGCGCGGTCGCCGAGCAGATGCCCGAGCTCGTGCTGCTGCTGATCGGCGCGTGGCACGACGACGAGTGCAAGGACGACGCCGACTTTGGCTGGTGCCGGGCGGCGCCGAGCCTCGTCTGGCTGGGACGGCGCAGCGACGAGGAGGCCGCGCGGCTGATCCTCTGCGCCGACGTCGGCATCCTGCCGTTTCGCATCGAGCCGTTCAACGACGCCGCGCTGCCCTACCGCATCCTCAAGTACGCCCGCCTCGGCCGCCGCACGGTCTCGCCCGAGCTGGCGGGGGTGCACACGTGGGATCGCGCGGTCACGACGGCGGCCGATCCGGCGGCGTTCGTCGCGGCGCTGCGGGCGCAGGCCGGGGCGCGCACGAAGCCCGACGCGCAGCTGCGCGCGTGGGCGCTCGAGCAGACCGCCGAGCACGTCAACGCGCCGCTGTGGGAGCGGCTGCGGGCGCTCGGCGTGGCGTAGGCCGCGCGTCGATCGTCATCGTGGCCATCGCCGAACGATCGAGCACGGGGCGGCTACGGCGTCTCGAAATGCCAGCACGTCGCCGAGCCGGTGAAGTCCTCCTCGCTGCAGCCGAAGGCCCACGTCGGCGCCACGCGGATCGTCGCGTTGATGCGCGGGTCCTGGAAGTCGACCTCGTAGTCGGTGTGGTACTTGGCGTTGAGCAGCGTGAGGAAGCGCGCGATGACCGCGGGCGCGGTCTGCACCTCGGCGACGCCCTCGACGACGACCGGGTTGACCGGATCCTCCGACGACAGCACCACGCGCCCCTCGAGGTAGAGGTTGCGGGCCTTGCGCGACCAGACGCCGGTGCTGAACCACAGCGCGGCGTGGTCCCACACGCCCCAGATCGGCATGAGGTGCGGGCGCCCGTCGGGGCGGACGGTCGAGCACCAGAAGTGCTCGGAGGCGACGAGCCGCTGCTCGGCCCACTCCCACGGCAGCAGGCCCGCGCCCTCGTCGCTGGGAAGCACCCCGTAGCCGGGCAGAAACGGCCGGCTGGCGACGGGCCGCTGCAGCATCCGCCGAGGCTAGCCGCTGGAAGGCGGCGCGGCTACCGCTGAGCGAGCTTCGTGTCGCGCGGCTGCTTGAACGTCGCCACGCAGGTGATCTCGCGGTCACCGTCGGCCCAGCTCTCGGGCGTCGGGTAGACGAACTTGAAGCCGAGCTGGCTGTCGCGGAACGCCCGCGACGTGGCCTGCCGGCGCAGGCGCGCGCGGCAGCCGCGCTGGCCCTTGCCGTTGATGAAGGCCTCGCTCGGCACCTTGGCCTTGGGGCCGCCCTCGAGCTCGATGAGCGTGTAGATCTCGCCGTCGTGCCGCTCGTCGCACTTCACGGCCTCGAAGGTCGTCACGTCGCCGGTCCGCGAGTTCGCGTCGCTGATGCAGTCGCCGACCTCCAGGGCGGCGGCCGAGATGTTGCCCTCGCTCGATTCGCGCTTCGGCTGCTCCTCCTGCTCCTGCTTGGCGGGCTCGTTGCCGCCACCGGCGGAGTCGTCGCCGTCGCCGCCGCCGCCGCCGAATCCGCCGGCGAGCAGCATGATGATCAGCACCACGACGATCACGAACGTCAGGAGGACCAGCAGGGGCCGGATGAGAAGCGCCATCGCCGCGGACCCTAGCGCGCACGCGTCCGGCACACGTCATATACCGCGAACGGTCCCGTTCTCAGGGTGGGCGCCCCCGCCGGCGGCCGGTTCGTCGCCCGCGACACGCCGTCGGCACGACCGAAGCGCCGTTCGAACTTCTCGTCGCCGGCGACGTAGACCGCCACGGCGCCGGGCGAGCGGACCCTGCCGCCCGCCGCGGCGCGGCTGCGCACCGCGTCCGCATCGGCGTCCAGCCGCCAGCGCGCGTCGGGCACGAGCCGGTAGGTGGGAAACGTCAGCGCGCCGCAGCGCATCCCGGCGCGCACGCGCGGCGCAGCGACGAGCGCGCTCACCTCGTCGTGCGTGCGCTCGATGAAGCGCAGCTCGGAGCGCAGCGCACCGAAGCTCCCGGCCTTGAGGGCGAGAAACGCGATCCCGACCGCCAGTGCGCCGTACGCGGCGGCCCGCCAGCGCGTGCGCTGCGGGCCCGGCTCGAGCGTGGCGAAGCCCATCACCGCGTAGCCCGCCAGCACGCACAGCGCGACGGCGGGCACGGTCAGGTAGCGCGCGATCAGCGACAGCCCGGCGACGCCGATCGCCACGAACGTCAGCGCGCCGGCACCGAGCAGCGCCAGCGGTACGACCAGCCGCCGTGGCCCGAAGCGGCGCAGCGCGAGGACGAGCCCGATGACGCCGGCCAGCGCCACCGGCGCCCGGGCCAGATCGGCGAGGAACGTTACGAACGCCGACGGCACGCTGGCCAGCCCGCGCTCACGGTCCAGCGAGTCCGACAGCGCCTGGGTGCTGGTCAGGCTGAACAACGGGTCGCCGGTGACGACGAAGTCGACGACGCACCAGGCGATCGGCGCGGCCGCGGCGTACACCAGCAGGGTCACGCGGGTGCCCGCGGCGCTTCCCGGCAGGCGCCACAGCCAGTAGGACCCGGCGAGCACCCATGCCTCCGGGCGCAGGAGGCCGGCCGCCGCGAGCAGCGCCATCGGCAGCGCGCCGCGGCGGGGGTGGCGCGCCTCGAGCGCCGCCGCCCACACGACGAGCGCGAGGAACGGCACGTCGACGAACGCGCGCACGGCGTAGAGCAGGAAGGCGAAGCTCGACGCGACGAAGCACGCTCCGAGATACGCCGCCGCGGTCCCGAACAGCGCGCGGCCGAGCGCGAACGCTCCGGCGACGAGCGCCACGAGGCTCAGCACGGTGACGAGGACGAGCAGCCGGTCGGCGTGCTCCCCGGCCAGCGACAGCCCGGCCCCCAGCGCGAGGTACAGCGGGTGCGGCGTGGGCGCGAACGGGTCCTCGAAGCCCGGCGTCAGGCCGGCCAGCACGTCGCGGCCCCAGACGAGGTGGTGGTAGGCGTCGTAGTCGGGATACGTCGGCACGAGCGCCCACGCCACGACGGCGGCGAGCGCGAGGGCGGCGAGCGCCGCGCGCTCCATCACGGCTCGGACGCCGGCGACGGATTGGGCCCCGCCGGCGCTGGCGCCAGCGCCGCGCCGAGCGCCAGCAGCGTCCACGTCAGCGGATCCTCCAGGAAGGCGGCATACAGCAGCGTGTGCACGACGAGCGCCACGAACGCGGCCGCCACTGCGGCGCGGGCGATCGAGCGCCGGGCACCACGCACCAGCGTCACGATCGCCGTGCCGACGAGCGCGAGGTAGAGCAAAAGCCCGCTGATGCCCTGCTCGACCGCCACCGTGATCGGGATCGTGTGCGAGGCCGCCGAGGCGCGTTCGCTGGAGGAGTCCTGACGCTGGCGGTACTCGGTCTTGAAGGCGGCCGCGCCCCACCCCGCCACCGGCTTCTCGGCGGCCAGCTCGACGCCGCCGCGCACGAGCGACCAGCGCCCGCTGGAGATGTTGTCGGCCGAGCCCTCGACCCCGACCGCGCCCGGCGCCGCGAGCACCACGACGACGCCGAGCAGCGCGAGGCCGCCGACCGCGGCCGCCGCGCGGCCCATCCCCCAGCGCAGCCCTCCGAGCAGCGCCAGGCCGACGAGCAGCGCCGTGAAGGACGACTGCGAAAGCGTCAGGACGAGCCCGGCCCAGAGCGCCGCGAGCCCCGCCGCGCAGCCGGCCACGAGCTCCGGGCGGCGGCTCCACAGCATCATCGCCGCCACGCCGAGCATCACCGTGGCGAGGAAGCGGCCGTAGATGTTCGGGTCGAAGAACAGCGAGTTGACGCGGAAGTAGGACTCGAACTGGTTGGAGCTGATGACCTTCGGGTTGAGCAGCAGCTCGCGCTTGGCGTACTCGACGAAGCCGATGCCGACGAACGCCGCCGCCAGCACGAGCAGGACGATCAGGCAGCGGCCGGCGAGCTGCGCCGTCCAGCGGATCCGCACGAGCAGCGCGTAGAGCAGCGCGAACGGGACGTAGAAGAAGATCGTCTGCGCCAGCGCGCCGTCGAAGTCGCTGGAGTACGTGGCCTGGACGGCGTAGAGCACGATCGCCGCCGCCAGCAGCCACTCCAGCAGGCTGTGCCGGTGGCGCACCTCGCGGTCGTCGCCGCGCTCCAGGTCCTCCAGCCCACGCGGCGCGCGCAGCCGCGGCAGGGCGTAGGCGAGCACGCCGGCGGCGATCACGACGTAGAGCGGCACGAGCAGGTTCGCCGTGTCGCCGCCGGACTCGATCGGCACGCGGAACGGCAGCGCGGCGGCGGCGGCGAGCGCCAGCAGCTCGGGCCGGCGGTGGATGAGCAAGGCGCCGATGGCGAGCACGACGAGGCCGCCGAGACACGCGGCGAGCAGCAGCGCGGGCCGCTCGCGCAGCGGCTCGAACTGCGGCGTCGACCAGATGTTCGCGACGAGCAGGACCGGCGTCAGCGCCAGCGCACCGAGCATCGCGGCCGCCCGCGCGCGCGGCGAGCCGACGAGCAGGACCGCCGCGGCCAGCAGCGCGGCGACGATCACGCCCACGGTCTGGGCGGCGTCCCCCAACACTGTCAGGGTGGCGATCATCGCGTGCGCAGCAGCGTCCACATGCGGTCCAGCAGCTCGGCGAGCTCGACGCTCCCGCGCACCTTCGCCGAGAACTCCGGCAGGCCGGTACGGATGACCATGCCCTTGCCGGAGCGGGCTGCGACGATCACCTGGCGGTCGGTCTCGAGCGTCGCGGCGGACGCCAGCACGGCGCTCGAGCCGCCGCGCACGTCGAGCGTCGGCTCGTAGGCGCCGATGCCGCCGAACTGCCCGGCGGTACCGGCGAACAGGTCGATCCGGTCGGCCGTGTTGACGAGCGACACCGGCTCGCGCGCGACCGCCCCCAGACGCGCCCCGAACAGGTCGCGCCGCGTCGGCAGCGTGGGCTCGATCGCCCGGCCGCCGGCCGTGAAGCGCACGCTGCTGCGCAGCGAGCGGGTGCCGACCGACAGCAGGCGCCCGCCGTCGCGCACGAAACTGCGCAGCGCGCGGGCGGCGCGGGCGTCCAGCCAGCGCGCGTCGCCGGCGACGATCACGCCGCGGTGACCGCCGAGCTTCGGTCCCACGCCACGCGCCAGCGCGACGTCGGTGGTGAGGTCGTAGCGGCGTCCCTTGCGGTCCAGCTGGGCCAGCAGCAGCGCCTCGTGGCGGCGGACCTGGGGCGGGATCCCGTCCTTGACGAACGGGCGCGCGAGGCGGACCGGCAGTCCGTCGGAGAGCAGGTCCGGGCGCCCGTCGCCGTCGTCGTCGGCCGGGTTGAGCCCCTGCCAGGTCGTCAGCGGCAGGACGACGAGGATGTCGCGCGGCGCGCGGCCGGTCACCACGACGGGCGCGGCGGTGCGGCGCGTGCGCGTGCGCACCTCGAAGAGGTACAGCCCCGACTTCCCGCCTGGCGCGTCGAAGCGCACGATGCGCGAGCGGCTGCCGCTGCCGCGGTTGCGGATCCCGGGATCGCCGACGCGGCGCAGCTGCCAGGTGAAGCGCTCGCCGACGGAGTCGACCGCGACGGCGGCGGTCTCGCGGGCCTTGGTGGGGGCGGTCGGCGACTGAGCGCGCAGGTAGCGGACCGTGATGCCGCCCCGGCCCGGCAGCGGGCGGCCGTACTCCAAGCGCGGCGGCACCGGTGCCGAGGAGCCGATGTTGCCGGCCTCGTCGCGACCGCGCACGACGACGGCGTACGTGCCGGCGGCGACCGGGCGGCCGCGCACGGTCGCGTCCCACGTCCAGCTCGTGGCGTCGTCGGCGAGCTCGACGGGCTCGTCGAAGACCGCGCGCGCCGGACGGACGTCGGTGCGAAACACGAGGATCTCCTTGCGGCTGCGCGGGCGGTTGGGCGCCTGGAAGTGCACCTCGGCCGGTTCGCCGTCGAGGCGCGGCAGCAGCTCCGGACCGACGACCCTGCGTTCGGGGCCGATCGACGTGACGAGGACCGTCGGCGGCGTCGTGTCCTTGTCGACGTTGCGCGGGATGAGGATCGCCCGGCCCTGGCGGCGCAGGGTGACGCGCACGCGGTAGATGCCGTCCGGGACCGGGCGATCGCGGGCGTCCGTGCCGTCCCAGACCAGGCGCAGGCGCTGCCCCGCGCGCAACCGCCGCTCGGCGAGCACGCGCATCTCGTCGCCCGCCCGGTTGAGCACGGTGGCCGTGACGTCGTCGGTGCGCTTGAGGAAGAAGCTCATGTGCATGCGGTCCTTGCGGCCGTCCCGATTGGGCGAGAAGACCTCGGTCACGCGCACGTCCTGGACGATGGGCGGTGTCGTCTTCAGCTGCTGGGCGACGAGGAACGCGGCGAACGTCGCGGCGACGAGCAGCGCGAACGCGATCCTCGCGGTCGCCGTCACGGGGCCGGGCTCGGCGCCGGGCGGGGCACCGTCAGGCGAATGAGCGCGCAGTTGGCGACCGACCCGCCGACCGGGGGATCGATCCCGTCGACCGCCCGGATCGTCCCGCCGTGGGTCACGACGAGCGCCGGCAGCGGACCCGCGGCGACGTCGGCGAGGGCCGCGGCGATCCGCCGAGCCTGCTCGGCGACCGACTCGCCGCCGGGAAAGCGGAAGGTCGGGTCGGCGGCCCGCCAGCGCGCGTACGCCAGCGGCTCGCCGGCGACGATGTCGGCGATCATGCGCCCCGACCAGGCCCCGGCGTCGGCCTCCACGAGGCGATCGTCGAGGATCGGCTCGAGGCCGATCGCCGCGCCCACGATGCGCGCCGTCCCATGGGCGCGCAGCAGCGGGCTACAGTACAGCGCGCGCAACCCCTCGCCGCGCAGCGTCTGGGCCAGCGCCTCGGACTGCTCGCGGCCGCGGTCGTTGAGCGGCGTGTCGAGCTGGCCCTGAAAGCGAGCGGCCGCGTTGTCCTCGGTCTCCCCGTGACGCACGAGCAGGACCTCGTTGCCGCCCGCCATCCGGATGAGGCGGCGCTAACCGCTCTGGTCGAGGCCGACCGTCACGACGACGTCGGCGTCGGCCGCCGCCGTGGAGTTGGCGTCGGCGGGCTGCACCGAGCCGGTCTCGACACCGACGAGCCTGGCGACCGCGCGCGCCGCGTCCTCGTTGCCGGCGGTGAAGGAGATGATCGTCGTGGGGACCTGCTGGTCGTCGTTGTTGCCGACCTTTCCGAGCGTGAAGCGCGCCTTCTCGATCTTGTCGCCGACGTTGCGGGCGAGGCCCGTCTGCGTCGTGCCGTTGAGGACCGCGACCCGCGTCCCGCGCCGCTCGGTCGCCGTCAGGCCTGAGGCGGCGGTCGAGCCCGACCCGCCCTGCGCGCCCGCCCCGCTCGCGGCGCTGGGCTCGGATGCCCGCGTGGGCGTGTTGCCGAAGTCGTTGGGCGGCTGGGTGTCGTCGCCGCCGGTGAGGACGAGCATCAGCACGACCGCGACGAGCACGGCGGCCACCCCGCCGCCGCCGTAGAGGGCGATGCGACCGAGCGGGATCGCGCCGTCGTCAGCGTCGTCCTCGGCGGCGAGCAGCGGCTCGGGGCGGGCGGCCGCCGACTCGTGCGTGTCCTGGCCGGTGGAGCCGTTGGCGTAGGCCGACAGCGAGGCGCCGGACTGGGCCGCGGCCGGGCGCGCGGCGGGAGCACCGGCCGGCGGCGGCGTCGCGGTGGCCGTCGCCGGGCCGCCGACGCCGGGGGACGGGTTGGGCGCCGGCGCGGCGACCGGCGAAGGTGACGGGGGGCCCGGCACGGCGGGCGCTCCCGGTGCGCCGGGCGCCGGCGGTGCGGCCGCGGGCGGCCCGGCGGCGGCGGCCGCACCGGCGGCGGCGGCAGCGGCACCGGCGGCGGCGGCACCGACCCCGGGCGCGGGCGCAGGCGTCGGGGCCCCGGCCGCAGGCGGCAGCAGCCCGGCGGCGGGCGTCGCCGCGGGACGCGCGAGCTGGCCGGCGGGCGGGACGGCGCCCGGCGGGGTCGCACCGACGCTCGCGTACAGCGCGGCGGTGGCCTGCTGCTGTTGCGCCGCTGGCGTGGTCGGCGCGACCGGCTGGGCGACGACGCGGCGCTGCGGGTCGACCTGCACGCGCTGGGCAAGCTCGGCGGCGCGCTCGGGCTCGCGGCCCGCCCACTCGCGCAGACGCCGCACCTCGCGCGCCTGGGAGAAGTACAGCAGCGCCATGACGGCCAGGCCGAGCATCGCCGCCAGGCCCACATAGGACCCGATCTGCTCGACGAGAGCGCTGCCCGAAGCAGCGACGATCAGCGCGCTCACGGGTGCGCGCCGTCGCTCGTGGATCGAGGAAGGGCAGAGATCACAGAAGCAGCTTCCGGTTCCGAGGCGGAAATCCTAGTCGCACCGGCCAGCGGAATTGCCGACAGCTCGGACACCTTCGCAGCCAGACCGGCCGCATCGCCCTCCAGGACGAGCAGTCCGATCTGGTCGAACATCTCGTCGACGACGTGCGGGGCGCGGGGCGCGCGCTCGGCGCGCAGGATCTTCTCGGCGGGCGTCGGCTGCGGTCGCTCGTAGGGGTTGAAGAGCTCCTCGTGGAGCTTCTCGCCGGGCCGCCGGCCGACGATCTCGACCGCGATGTCGCGGTCGGGCTCCAAGCCCGAGAGCTCGATCATCGTGCGGGCGAGGTCGAGGATCCGCACGGGCTCGCCCATCTCCAGCACGTAGATCTCGCCGCCCGCGCCGCCCTTGCCCAAGCCGCCGGAGCGGATGATCAGCTGCACCGCCTCCGGGATCGTCATGAAGTAGCGCGTCATCCGCTCGTCGGTGACGGTGACCGGGCCGCCGAGCGCGATCTGGCGGCGGAAGATCGGCACGACCGAGCCCGACGAGCCGAGCACGTTGCCGAAGCGCACCGCGCAGTAGCGCGTGGCGGGGAAGCGCGCCTGCTCTGCCTCCAGCGCGAACTCTGCGAGCGCCTTCGAGGCGCCCATCACGGTGGACGGGTCGACGGCCTTGTCGGTCGACACGAGGACGAACGTCCTGACCTTCGCCTGGCCGGAGATGCGCGCCATCAGGCGGGTGGCGATCGCGTTGTTGCGCACGGCCTCGACGGGGTTTGACTCCATCAGGCCGACGTGCTTGTAGGCCGCCGCGTGGAAGACGACGGTCGGGCGGTAGAGGTCGAAGACCTCTCGCATCCGCTCCTCCTCCTTGCAGTCGGCGAGCACGACGTCGAGCGTCGAGGGATGCACGTGGCGGTCGTGCTCGAGCTCGCGCTGGATCTGAAACAGGTTGTCCTCGGCGTGGTCGAGCAGGACCAGCCGGCGCGGGACGACGCGCGCGATCTGGCGCGAGAGCTCCTTGCCGATCGAGCCGCCCGCGCCGGTGACGAGCACGATCTCCGAGCTGAGGTAGGCGCCGACGCGGTGAAGCTCCATGAGCACCGGCTCGCGGCCGAGGATGTCCTCGATCTGCACGTCGCGCACCTGGCGCACGGCGGTCGCGCCGCTCTGCAGCAGCTCGAAGACCGTCGGCAGGGTGCGCACCGGGATCCCGCGCTCGCGGCAGCAGCGCACGACGTTCGCCCGCAGCGTGCCCGGCGCCGACGGGATCGCGATCGTGACCTCGTCGGGCTCGACCTCGTCGAGGATCCGGCTGAGCTCCTTCGTCGTGCCCAGCACCCGCACGCCGTCGACGCGCAGGCGCCGCTTGAGCGGGTCGTCGTCGACGAAGCCGACCGGCTTGAGGCGCAGCTCGGGGTTGCGCAGGATCTCGCGCAGCACGAGCCGGCCGCCGTCGCCGGCGCCGACGATCAGCAGGCCGCGGGCGTCCTTGCGAGCCCGAAAGCCGCGCAGCGGGCGCTCATAGATCGTGCGCGCGATGAAGCGCGCGCCGCCGACGAAGGTCAGCATGAGCAGCAGGTGCAGCGCGAGCACGCCGGAGGGCGCGCTGACCGCCGTCTCGAAGCCCTCGACCTTGCGGATCACCGGCTTGGCGACCGCGATGTACAGCAGCAGCGCCAGCGCCGCCACCACGACGGCCTGGACGATCGCGCTGTAGTCGCGCTGCGTGACGTAGCGCCACCACTTCGCGTACATGCCGAACGTGGCGAAGATCGCGACCGAGCCGATGACGACGGGGATGAACGTCGCGTCGAAGAGGTCGTCGTAGCGCGACGGCACGCCCGCGGGGCCGTCGAAGCGCAGCCGGTAGGCCAGCCAGTACGCGAGCGCGACCAATGCCCCGTCGACCGCGACCTGGGGGAGCGAATGGCGGTGCAGGGGGATCGTCGCCGAACGGATCCGTCGGCGCATCGCCCCGGATTGTACGTGGCGCGGCGGCAAACGCGACCGCCGTCGCGCTCAGACGAGCGCGGCCGGGCGCAGCAGCAGCGCCGCGAGCAGCGCCGGATCGCGGCGCACCCGCTCCGCGCGGCGCGCCGCGGCAGGCCGCTTGGCCAGCTCGACGTCCCGGGCGCGCTCGAGCACGCGCAGGCGTCCCTCGGCGATGAGCCGCTCGTCGACGGCGCCGAGCCGGCCCTGGAAGGTCGTCCAGACCGGCGTCCCCAGCGCCACCGCCTCGCGGTTCATCGTGCCCCCGGCCGAGACGACGAGATCGGCGTAGGCGATGAGCGACTGCGCGTCGATCGCCGCCTCGGGGACGACGAAGCCGCTGCCGCGCAGCTCCGCGCGCTGCTGCGGCGTGCGCGGCAGCACGACGGTCTGCGTGCCGCGCAGGCGCTCGAGCATCGCGCCCAGCACGTCGTTCTCGAAGCGGTGATACAGCGACACGGCAGGGGGCGTGCGGACGACCGCGATCGGCTCGGCCGGGTCGAGGCCGAGCTCGGCGAGCACCGCCGGGTCGGGCTCGAAGTCGGCGAGGTAGTACTCCTCCTTGAGGCCCGCGTAGGGGGCGATCTTGCGCGCGGTCGCGCCGTAGCGGGCCAGGCGCTCCGGCGGGATGGCGTCCGGCACGACGACGGTCTGCGCGAGGCGGCAGTTGACCGTGTGCTGCACGGTCGCCCATTCGTAGTCGAACATCGTCGCGCAGGGGATCCGCAGCAGCCGCGCGGCGACGGTGACGTCGTTGGAGCCGTGGCCGAGCGCGAGGTCGAAGCGCCGGCTGCGCGCCCAGCGCGCGAGCGCCGCCGAGCGCGACAGCAGCCCGCGGCCCTTGGCCGCAAGCTTGCCGCCGCGGTGGCGCCCGACCTCGGTGTGCTCGATCCCGAAGCGCTCGAGCAGGCCGATCGTCTGCGCGAAGTCGCGCGCGGTGAGCTGCACGTCGTGGCCCTGCTCGCGCAGCGCGGCGACGATCGGGCGCAGGACGAGCACGTGCGGGCTGTTCGTGAGGTCCACCCAGACGCGCATTCGTTCGCCGCAGGCTAGTGCGCACCACGCCCGGCGCACCGCGCTCACGGGACCGGGTGCGCTCGCCGCGGCGGGCCCGGGCGGCGCCGGTCCAGCCACCACACCGCGGCGGCGACCAGGAGCACGCCGGCGAGCACCGCCAGCTCGGTGTGGAAGGACGCGGCGTAGGCGCCGGCCACCGCGTAGGCGGTCGCGGGCACCAGCGAGCCGGCCGCCGCCGCCAGCGCGAGGCGCCCGAGCGGCATGCCGGTGGCGCCCGCGAGGATCGCCGCCGTCTCGGCCACGACCGGCACCGGGCGCGTGACGACGATCGCCAGCGCGCCGCGGCGCGCCACGAACGCGGCGACGCGAGCGCGCGCGGCGGGCGAGGCCGCGCGCTCCAGCAGCCCGCCGCCGCGGCGCCCGATCGCCCAGCCCAGCAGCGCGGCCGCCTCGGCCCCCGCCAGCGACAGCAGCGCGCCACCGAGCGGCCCGAACAGCGCGCCGTTGAGCAGCATCACCGCGCTCGACGGGACCGGCAGGAGCACGTCGGTCGCCAGCAGCGCGAACGCCGCGACGGCCGCGCCCGGCCCGGCCGCACCGAGGTCCGGCGACTCGTCGCCGAGCAGCGGGACGTCGAGCGCCTGCGCGATGCCGAACAGGGCCAGCAGGACGGCGGCGATCGTCAGCGCCGCGAACGCATAGGCCCGCATCGGCCATGAGTACCAGACCGGTCGGGCCGCCCGCAAACGGCCGACCGATACCCTCACGCCCCGTGTTCGTCGTCGCCTCCCTGACGGACCCGATCGTCGAGTTCGCGACCAACGTGGTCGCCGACCTCGGCCTGACGGGCGTCTTCATCCTCATGCTGCTCGAGAGCGCGTGCATCCCGATCCCGAGCGAGGCGACGATGCTGTTCGCCGGCTTCAACGTCTCCGAGGGCGAGTACAGCCTGATCGCGGTCACGCTCGTCGGTTCGGTCGCGAACCTCGTCGGCTCGTGGGTCGCCTACGGCGTCGGCTACTACGGGCGCGTCGACCTCATCGAGAAGCACGGCCACAAGGTCTTCATCAAGCCCCACCACCTCGTCGTCGCCGATCGCTGGTTCGAGCGCCACGGCGACGCGACCGTCTTCTTCACCCGCATGCTGCCGATCGTGCGCACGTTCATCTCGCTGCCGGCGGGCGTCGCGAAGATGCCGTTCGTCCGCTTCTCGGTCCTGACCTTCCTCGGCTGCGTGCCGTGGGTCTTCATGCTGACTTTCATCGGGCTGCAGGTCGGCGAGAACTGGACGGACTGGAAGGACTCGCTGCACTACTTCGACTACTTCGTCGCGGTGTGCATCGTCGGCGGCGCCGTCTACCTGTTCGTGAAGTGGCGTCGCGGCGGCGGCGGCGATGCCGACGTCGGACCGGCCGAGCCGGGCAGGCCGTCCCCGGCCGAGCCGGCGGCCGATGCCAGCTCCAACTGACCCGGCGCGCCTGCGCACGCGCGACGCGCTCGCGCTCGGCCTGCTGCACGGCCCGGCCGAGCTGCTGCCGATCTCCTCGTCGGGCCACGTCGCCGTCGTGCCGTGGCTGTTCGGCTGGCCCTACAGCCGCCTCGACGGCGAGCTGCGCAAGGCGTTCGAGGTCGCGCTGCACGCCGGCACGGCGGCGGCGCTGCTCGTCGGCCTGCGCGACGAGGTCGGCGAGGCGGCGCGCGGCCTCGACCCCCGCCGCGCCGCGCTCGTCGTCCTCAGCTGCCTGCCGCCGGCGATCGTCGGCTACCTGTTGGAGCGGCCGATCGAGCGGCGCCTCGGCACGCCGGGCACCGTCGCGGCGGGCCTCGTCGCGGGCTCGCTGGCGCTGGCCGCCGCGGACGCCTGCGGCAGCGCGACGCGCCGCCGCGCGGAGGCCGGCGCCGCCGACGCGCTCTGGCTCGGTCTCGCCCAGGCCTGCGCGCTCATGCCCGGCGATCTCGCGCAACGGGGCGACGCTCGCCGCCGCTCGCGCGCGCGGCTTCGCGCGCCAGGATGCAAGCGTGCTGTCGCGCCACTGCGCGCTGCCGGTGATCCTCGGCGCGACCGCGCTGAAGGGGATGCGGTTGGTCCGCCGCGGCCTGCCGGCCGGCACCGCGCGGGCGTTCGGCGTGGGCATCGCGGCGTCGTTTGCGACGACGCTGGTGTCGGTGCGGATCATCCGGCGCGTCGAGCGCGACCGCTCGCTGCTGCCCTACGCCCTGTACCGGGTCGGGCTGGCGGCGCTCGTGGCCGGCCGGCTGCTCCGTCGTTAGCCTTCCGGCGCTTCGTCGGCGGCCTCCTCGGCCTCCTCGCCGAGCTCGACGATGTCGCCCTCGGTGAAGAGCACCCGCTCCATCGCCGCCTTCCACTTCGGCGTGCGGCGCAGGAGGAACTCGAGGTCCATCGCGAAGTGCTTGAACTCCTCCTGCTGGGCGTTCTCCATGATCGCCTTCGCCTGGTCGTCGGTCTCGACGGCGATGCGCTGGTCGTACCAGCTGATCGCCTCGGCCTCCTCCTGGAGCGAGACGATCATCCGGGCGAACGTCCGCGCCTCGGCACTGAGCTCCTCGGGTGGCTCGTGGTACTGGTCAAAGCCCATCGCGATCTCCTCTCGGCCACAGGACGAACGACATCGCGCGGGCGGCTACCCCGTCTCAGTACGGGCCGAACACCCACTGCGACGGCGACTGCGGGTCATCGCCGCGCCAGAATCCCAACCACAGCTCGCGGAACTCATCGCGCGACAGCTCACCGTCGCCGTTGAGATCCAGGTGCGGGAAGACCTCCGCGACGCCCTCGGCGGTTCCCTTCCATGCCCGCACGACCTGCTTGTGCTCGTCGAGCGAGATCCGGTCGTCGCCGTTCTCGTCGATCGCGTCGAACATCGCGTCGGCGGTCGCCGTGATCTCGTCGCCCATCGTTCCGAGCTGGTCGACGAGCAGCATGAGCTCCTCGAAGCTCACCCGGCCGTCGCCGTCCCGATCGGACGCCGCCAGCGCCGCCCACCAGCCGAGCATGACGGCGCGCATCCCCTCGTGCTCGCCCGAGCCCGCCGCCCAGCCGCGGATCGCCGCCCAGCGCTCGGTCACCGCCTCGAAGTCCGCCTCCTCGAGCAGGCCGTTGCCGTCGGCGTCCATCGCGTGGAACACCCCTGCGATCTTGCGCTGCTGAAACTCACTCGCCATTGCCGGGTCCTTGCCCTCTCACCGTCGCCGTGGCTGGTCGCGGCGAGCCTAACGACCGCCGCGCCGCGCCGGACAGGTGAGGACGGCCAGCCACCGCCGACCGCTGCGCTAGGTTCGCAACCGATGCCCGAGGACGCCTACGCCGCCGCCGGAGTCTCGATCGCGTCCAGCGACGCGGGCGTGCGCGCGCTCGTCGAGGTGCTGCGCACGATCGACCCCGGCCGCCCCAGCCGCTCGCTGCTCGGCTCGGGCCACTACGCCAGCGTGCTGCGCGTCTCCGGCGACCTGGCGATCGCGCTGTGCACCGACGGCGTCGGCTCCAAGCTCGTGGTCGCCGAGCAGACCGGCCGCCTGAGCACGGTCGGGATCGACTGCATCGCGATGAACGTCAACGACCTCATCTGCGTCGGTGCCGAGCCGATCGCGATGCTCGACTACCTCGCCGTCGAGCAGCCCGACCCGGCCGCGCTCGCGCAGATCGCCGAGGGGCTGAAGGCCGGCGCCGAGGACGCCGGCATCGAGATCCCCGGCGGCGAGCTGGCCGTCCTGCCAGAGCTCATCCGCGGCCATCCCAGCCCGCACGGCTTCGACCTCTGCGGGGCGGCGTTCGGCACGGTCGCGCCCGACGCGCTCGTCACCGGCGAGGCCGTCGGCCCCGGCGACGCGGTCATCGGCCTGCCCTCCAGCGGGCTGCACTCCAACGGCTACACGCTTGCCCGCCAGGCCTTGCTCGAACAGGGCGGCCTCGCGCTCGACGACACGCCGCCCGAGCTCGGCGGCGCCACGATCGCCGACGCGCTGCTCGCGCCGACCGTCATCTACGTGCGCGCGATCCTCGAGCTGCTGTCCGCCGGCGCGCGCCACAGGGTGCGCGGCCTGGCCCACATCACCGGCGGCGGCCTGGCCAACCTCCTGCGGCTCAACGACGCCGTCGGCTTCCGGATCGACACCCCGCTGCCGGTGCCGCCCGTCTTCGATCTCATCGCCCGCTGCGGCGCCGTCGAGGAGGCCGAGATGTGGGACGTCTTCAACATGGGATGCGGGTTCGTCGCGGTCGTCGCCGAGGCCGACGCCGATGACGTCACGCAGGCGCTCGCGGCGCATCATCCCGGCGCCGCGCGGATCGGCACCGTCACCGATCGTGCTGGGCAGATCGAGCGTACGGGGTAGGAGCTGACGTGCGTCGCCCGCGCGCGACTGCACAATAGGACGATGGCCTCACCGGTCGGCACACTGCTCTCGCATCGCTACCGCCTCGACGCCCAGGTCGGGATCGGTGGCATGTCGACCGTCTACCGGGCCTTCGACACGGTGCTCGAGCGCCAGGTGGCGATCAAGCTCATGCACCGCGAGATCGCCGGGGACTCCGACCAGCTCGAGCGCTTCCGGCGCGAGGCGCGCGCGGTCGCCCAGCTCAACCATCCGCACATCGTCGGCGTCATCGACGCCGGCGAGGAGGGCGATCCGGACCATCCGACGCCGTACATCGTCTTCGAGTACGTCGAGGGCGAGACGCTCAAGCAGCGCATCCGCCGCAACACCCGCCTGTCGATCGGCGAGTCGATCGCCTATGCCATCGAGATCGCGCGCGCCCTCGGCGCGGCGCACGAGCGCCAGATCGTCCACCGCGACGTCAAGCCGCAGAACGTGCTCATCGACGAGGAGGGCGCGGCGAAGGTCACCGACTTCGGCATCGCGCGCACCCTGCACCAGGAGGGTCTCACGGCCGACGGGCGCGTGCTGGGCACGACCGACTACGTCTCGCCCGAGCAGGCGCTCGGTCGCCCGGTCACCGGCCAGACCGACCTCTACTCGCTGGGCATCGTGCTCTTCGAGATGCTCACCGGCGACGTCCCCTTCAAGGGCGAGAACCAGATCGCGGTCGCGATGAAGCACGTCCGCGAGGACCTGCCCGACGTGCAGATGCGCCGGCCCGAGGTGTCCGCGGCGCTGGCCGCCGTGCTCGACCGCGCGACCGCCAAGGACCTCGAGCGCCGCTACGCCGACGCCAAGGCGCTGATCGCCGACCTCGAGGACGTGCTCGCGACCGAGACGGCGCGCACCGGCCACGTCACGGGCGAGGCGACGACCGTACTGCGCAGCCTGCCCCCGTCGGCGCAGAAGCGCGTCCCGCTGCGGGTGCGCAGCTCGCGCAAGGCGCTGCTCGGCGGGCTGCTCGCGCTGGCGCTCGCCGCGGCGGCCGTGCTCGGCTACCTCAGCACGCGCGCCGAGCGCGGGACCGGCAAGCGCGAGAACATCGCGCCGGCGGCCCAGGGCCTGGAGCCGGTCAAGCTCGGCCAGCGCGCGGCCTCGGACTTCGATCCGATCGGCGGCGACGGCGAGCATCCGCGCGAGACGAGCGCCCTGCTCGACGGCGATCCGGCGACGACGTGGTCCACCGAGTCCTACGACGGCGCCCAGCTCAGCAAGGACGGCGTCGGGGTCATCATCGACGCCTCGCCGGGCGTCGCGGCCCAGCGGCTGGCGATGCGCACGCCGACGCCCGGCTTCGAGGCCTCGGTCTGGGTCGCCGACTCAGGCCGGCCGCAGTCCGCGCCGCCCGACGGCTGGACGCGCGTGAGCTCCCTCTCCGTCGACGTCGGCGCGCGCGAGCAGGTCGACCTCGACACCGCCGGCAACCGCTACCGCCGCTACCTCGTCTGGATCACGAAGCTGCCGCCGGGCAAGGACGCCGTGGAGATCTCGGAGATCCTCCTGTACCGCTGAGTCGCTGCTGAGTCGCTGCGCTCAGAAGCGGTAGGAGCGCTCGTCGGCGAAGCGCTCGATCGCCAGGGTGCACAGGCGCTCGACGAGTTGCACGTAGGGCAGGCCGCTGGCCTCCCAGAGCTTGGCGTAGACGCTCGTCGGCGTGAAGCCGGGCATCGTGTTGAGCTCGTTGAGCAGAACGCGGTCGCCCTCGACGAAGAAGTCCGCGCGGGCCAGGCCCGAGCAGCCGAAGTGCATGAACGCCCGGACGGCGGTCGCGCGCAGCTCGTCGCGGGCGGCGGCCGCGATGCCGGCCGGCACGCGCAGCTGCATCCCGCCCGGCTCGTACTTCGCCGCGAAGTCGTACCAGTCGGCGGCGATGACGATCTCGCCGGGCTCGGACGCCGCGGCGGCGCGCGCGGAGCCGAGCACCGAGCACTCGACCTCGGTGCCGGCGCTCATCGCCTCGACGATGACGCAGGGGTCGTGCTCGAACGCCCCGTCGAGCGCCGCGCCGAGCTGCGGCGCGGCGACGACCTTGACGATCCCGACCGACGAGCCCAGCCGCGCGGGCTTGACGAAGACCGGCAGCCCGAGCTCGGCGAGCTCGGCCAGCACCGTCTCGCGCTCGCCCTGCCAGCGTCCCGCGCGGATCCCGGCGTACGCGACCTGGGCGATCCCGGCGCGGGCCATGAGCTCCTTGGCGACGACCTTGTCCAGGCAGACGGCGGAGGCCAGCACGCCGGAGCCGACGTAGGGCACGTCGAGCAGCTCGAGCAGGCCCTGCACCGTGCCGTCCTCGCCGAACGGCCCGTGCAGCACCGGGAACGCGACGTCGGCGCCGAGCAGGCCGCGACCCGGGGTGAGGGCCAGGTCGTCGCCGTCGTGCTGCCACGTGCCATCGCGCTCGAGGCGCACCGCGAGGATCTCGTGGCCGCCGGCGCGCAGCCCGTCGGCGACGCTCGCGCCGCTGGCCAGCGAGACGTCGTGCTCGGACGAGCGGCCGCCGGAGAGGACCGCGACGCGCACTACGGCGCCGGCGTGGTCGTCGTCGTCGCGGGGGTGGTCGTGGTCGTCGTGGGCGTGCCCGGCTCGGGATCGAGCGCCGGCTCGAAGCGGCCGACGCTGATCGTCACCGTCGTGCCGCGGTCGACCCGGCCGCCGTCCGGCGTGGGCGACTGCTCCTGGACCAGGCCGTCCTGGTTGGGCGAGTCGACCGTGACCTCCTCGGCGACGACCTCGAAGCCGCGTCCCGACAGCGTCTTCGTGGCGCTGTTCTGGGAGCGCCCGACGACGTTGGGCACGGCGATCTGCTTGGACTCGACGGCGATCGTGAGACGCACTGTCGCCCCGCGTGCGAGCCGGCCCTCGGCGGGATCCTGCTCGATGACCGTGCCGGCCTGCGCCTCGTCGTCCTCCTTCTCGGTGACCGTCACCTTGAAGTCGTCGAGCGCGGCGCGGGCCTGGTCGGTGGTCTTGCCGACGACGTTGGGCACAGGCAGGCGCTCGGGCCCGGAGGAGACGACGAGCGTGACCTGCTCGCCCGATTGCTGCAGCGATCCGCCGGACGGATCCTGCGAGATGACGCGGTCGAGCGGAACGCTGTCGGACGCCGCCCGCTCCTCGCGCACCGCGAAGCCGGCCTGGGTCAGCGTGCGCCGCGCCTGCAGCCGTGCGTCGCCGACGACGTCGGGCACGTCGACGATCGACGGTCCCTCCGAGACCGTGAGCGTGACGCGCGAGCCCTCGTCGGCGGTGCTGCCGGCGGGCGGATCCTGGGCGAGCACCGTGTTGCGGGGCTGGTCGGAGTTGTCGCGCACGATCGCCACCTCGAAGCCCTCGCTCTGCAGCCGGGTGGTGGCGGTCAAGATCGTGGCGCCGACGACGTTGGGCACCGGCACCCGTGGGGGGGACAGCAGCGAGACGAGCAGGGCGACGAGGCCGAACAGCACCAGCGCGCCGAGGGCGACCCACGGCCAGCGCTTGCGCGCGCCGCCGCGGGTCGGGTCGGCCGCCGGCGCCGCAGCCGCGGCCGCGGCGCGGGGCCCCTCGCGGACCGGATGGACGCCCGTCGACGGGTTGGCGCCGTCGTTCGCCGGCGGAGTTGCCGCGGCGGCAGCGGACGGGCGGGGCGGGACGACCGGCGAGGGCGGGGGCGGCGCTGGCGCCATGGCCCCGCCCGCCGTGCCGATGGCTGCGGCCGCGGCGCCCGGCAGCGCGGCAGCGGCGGCCTCCGCCGCCGCGATCGCGCGCGGCGACGGGATCCGTGACGCGGCCGCGTCGAGCGCGGCGATGAACTCGTCGGCGTCGGCGAAGCGCTCGCGCGGCTCCTTGGCCAGCGCGCGCAGCACGACCGCCTCGAGCTCGGGCGTCACGCGCGGGTTGATCTCGCTTGGCGGCACCGGCGCCTCGGAGACCTGCTTGAGGGCGATCGTCACGGCCGATTCGGCCTGAAACGGCACACGGCCCGTGAGCAGCTCGTAGAGGATGATCCCGATCGAGTAGAGGTCCGAGCGCGCGCCGACGGCATGGCCCTGCGCCTGCTCGGGCGAGAGGTACTGGGCGGTGCCGAGAATCGAGCCCGTCTGCGTCATGTCCGACGCCCCCGCCCGGGCGATGCCGAAGTCCGTGACCTTCGCGCGGCCCTCGTCGTCGACGATGACGTTCTGCGGCTTGAAGTCGCGGTGGATGATCCCCCGGCGGTGGGCGAAGCGGGCGGCCCGCAGGATCTGCACGGTCAGGTCGACGGCGCGCTGCGGATCGAGTGGGCCGTGCTGGCTGACGACCTGCTTGAGCGTCCGGCCCGACACGAACTCCATCGCGATGTACGACGTGCCCTCCCACACGCCGCGGTCGTAGACGGCGACGACGTGCTGGTGGGCGAGCCCCGCCGCGGAGGACGCCTCGCGCTTGAAGCGCTCGACGAACTCCTCGTCGGCGGCGAAGCGCTCGTGCAGGACCTTCAGCGCGACGTTGCGCCCGAGCTGCATGTCGGTCGCGCAGTACACCTCGGCCATCCCGCCGGAGCCGAGGTGGGCGCTGATCTCATAGCGCTCGTCGATGACCGCGCCGTCCTGGAGCTGCCTCATCGCAGCAACGACTCCATGACCTGCTTGGCGATCGGGGCGGCGACCGTGCCGCCCTGCGCGCCGACGAGGTTCTCGAGCGTGACCGCGATCGCCACCTTCGGCTGCGAGCGCGGCGCGAAGCCGACGAACCACGGCTGGTTGAGCCGTTGCGGGATGTTCAGCTCGGCGGTGCCGGTCTTGCCGGCGACCTCGATGCCCGACAGCGCGGCGGCGGTGCCGGTGCCCTCGCGCACGACGTTGGCCATCATCTGGGTCAGCTGGGCGGCGGTCTTCTCGGAGATCACGCGCCCGGCCTCCTCGGGCTCGATGCGCTCGACCGTGCGCCCGTCGGCGTCGACGATCCGGCTCGCGATGCGCGGCTGCATCCGCATCCCGCCGTTGGCCACCGTGGCAACGACGGTCGCCATCTGCAGCGGCGTGACCCGCAGGCGCTCCTGGCCGATCGCGACGCGGCCGAGGTCGACGCGGCCGGAGTCGACGTCGATCGGCTTCTGCTGCTTGGTGTCGAACACTGCGCTGGGCGTCATCTGGGCCTCGGGGTAGTCCATCGGCGGGTCCGCGCCGAACCCGAAGCGCTCCATGTACTTCGCGTAGGTGTCCTCGCCGAGCTTCTCGGCGACCTGCGCCCAGACCGTGTTGACCGAGTTGGTGAGTGCCGTCGTCAAGGTGATCGCGCCGAACTGCGCATCGGAGAAGTTCTTCAGCGGTACACCCGAGACCACGATCGGTGACGTGCCGACGACCGTCGATTCGGGGGTGAACTCACCGCTGTCGAGCGCCGCCGCAGCGGTGACGACCTTCATCGTCGAGCCCGGCACGTAGCCGGCCTGCGTCGCGCGGTTGAACAGCGGCGAGGCGTCCGCGCGGTTCAGGCGCGAGAACACCTTCGAGTCGCGCAGCGCGTTGGGGTCATAGCCCGGCGTGCTGACCATCACGCGCACCTTGCCGGTGGCCGGTTCGATCGCCACGACCGAGCCGCGGCGCCCGCCGAGGGCGTTCAGCGCGATCTGCTGCGCGGCCGGGTCGAGGTTCGTGATGACGTTGTTGCCCACCTGGCGCTTGCCGCTGAGGTCGTCGACGATCGAGGTGATCTCGTCCTCCTCGCCGGCCAGCGCGTCGTTGCGCGAGCGCTCGAGGCCGGCGCGGCCGATCGTCAGCGCGTAGTCGTAGCCGAGCACGTGCGAGAAGCGCAGCGCGCCGGGCGAGTAGCGGCGCTGGTAGACATCGCCCTTCGTGGCCTGCACCGAGCGCGCCAGCAGCGAGCCGTCGCGCGCGCGGATGACCCCCCGCTTGACGAGCGCCTGCTCGATCAGGGGCCGCTGATTGAGCGCGTTGTCGCGGTAGTCATCGGCCCTGATGACGCTGTTGTAGCTCGTCATCGCGGCCAGCGCGCCGAACAGCACGAGGATGAGCACGAAGAGCTTGAGGATGGGCGCGTTCACGCGACGGCCTCTCGTCGGGCGCGGTCGGAGACGAGCAACAGCAGCGCGAGCAGGATGAAGTTCGCCACGATCGACGAGCCACCGTAGGAGATGAACGGCAGCGTCACGCCGGTCAGCGGGATGAGCTTCGTGACGCCGCCGACGATGACGAAGACCTGCAGCGCGAGCACCGCCGTCAGCCCCGTCGCCAGGAGCTTGGAGAACGAGTCCGTCGCGATCATCGCGGTCTTGAAGCCGCGCTCGACGACCAGCAGGTAGACGAGCAGCACCGCGACCGCGCCGAGCAGGCCGAGCTCGTCCGTGATGACCGCGTAGATGAAGTCCGTGTGGGCGGCGGGCAGCAGCGGCGGACCATCGCCGAGCTGGATCAGCGCCTGGCCGAAGCCCTGCCCGAAGAAGCCGCCGTCGGCCTGGGTGAAGATCGACTGCGCGATCTGGTAGCTGCCGCCGATCTCGCGGTCGTAGAGCTCGGGGTCGAACGGATTGAGCCAGGCGTCGACGCGGCTTTCGATCGTCGGCCGGATCGCGTAGAGCACGCGCGCGCCGAGCGCGAACAGCGCGAAGCCGATGAGGACGAACGAGATGCGGTTCGTGGCGACGTAGACGAGCGCGAGGAAGCCGCCGAAGAACATGAGCGACGAGCCGAGGTCCTGGATGACGAACAGCAGCACCATCGCCGTGCCCCAGACCGCCAGCAGCGGGCCGAGGTGCTTCAGCGGCGGGAAGGTGATGCCGGCGAAGCGACGCGCGCCGACGACCAGCACCTGGCGGGTGTCGCGCAGGTAGGACGCCAGGAAGATCACGATCGCGATCTTCGCCAGCTCGGCCGGCTGGAAGGAGATCGGGCCGATGCTGAAGGAGAGGTACGCGCCGTTGACGGGGTTGCCGAGCCGCGGCAGCAGCAGCAGCAGGATGCCGCCGAGCGCGATCACGTAGCGGTAGCGCTCGAGCACGCGGTGGTCGTGGCGCAGCGCGACGATCGTCGCGGTGAAGACGATCAGGCCGACGACGAACCACTGCGCCTGGTCGCGAGCGAGGTCCTCGTCGAGGCGGTAGAGCATGACGAGGCCGAAGCAGGCCAGGACGGCGACGAGCGCGAACATGTACGGGTCGGCGTCGGGCAGCGTCATCCGCAGGACGAGGTGCGCCGCCAGGCAGAGCGCGAGGAAGATCAGACCGTAGGTCAGCGACAGATCCGACAGCAGCTCGTCGCGCTGGATGAAGACCGCGGCGAACCCGACCGTGACAAGCAGCGACGCCGGGATCAGCGCGAAGAGCTCGCGGTTGCGGGCGCTCACGAGATGCGGCCGCGCTCGAGCTCGCGGACGAGATCGGAGGCGTCGTCGTGGGAGCGCAGCGTGTGGTCGACGAGCTGCTTGCGGCGCGTCGCGGGCAGCGTCTGGATCGGCACGCCCGAGACGTAGTTGACGGTGAAGAGGTCGAGCCCGGCCGGCAGCGAGTACGGCAGCCCGCGGTAGAGCGTGACGAAGCCCTCCTCGTTCGTGCCGACGAAGTAGACGGCGGCGTTGGCGCTGTAGGCGCCGAAGGCGATCGGGATGAGGATCAGGGCGGTGATCGCGAACACCTTGATGAGGCGCCGGCCCCGGCGACCGCCCCGCTGGGCCTTGCCCGGCGGGACGGGAGCGCTCGGCTGCAGCCGGCGCGACGGCGGGGCGGTGGGCGGCGGGGCGGCGGCGGGCGCGGTCGCCGCGACGGCCACCGTCGGGTCGGCGGCGGCGGGAGCGGACGCAGAGGCGGTCGCGGCGGCCGGGGCGTCGGCCACCGCGGCACGCACCTCGGCCGCGCTGACGCGCTGTGTGACGCCGCCGGCCGACGTCGGGTGCTCGTCGCGCCACGCGTCCGCGTCGCCGCCGACCTCCTCGAGCCGGAACAGCACGACGGTGATGTTGTCGCGCCCGCCGGCCTGGTTGGCGGCGTCGATGAGCGCATGGCCGGCGTCGGGCAGCGTCGGCGCCGCGCGCACGATGTCCGCGACCTGCGATTCGGACACCATCGAGGTCAGGCCGTCGCTGCACAGCAAGAAGATGTCGCCCGCCGCGCCGCGCCAGGAGCGCGTGTCGACCACCACCTCGGGCTCCGGGCCGAGGGCGCGCGTGATGATCGAGCGCTGCGGATGCTCGTCGGCCTCCTGCGCCGTGAGCTGGCCGCGACGGCGCATCTCCTCGACGAGCGAGTGGTCCTCGGTCAGCCGCGTGAACTCGCCGCCTCGCAGGCGGTAGGCGCGCGAGTCGCCGACGTGCGCGATCGCCACGTCGTGCTCGCCGACGTGGGCGGCGGTGATCGTCGTGCCCATGCCGGCGCGGCTCATCGCCTCCTGCGACATCGCATGGATGCGCTGGTTGGCCTCCTTCACGCGCTCGGCGAGCAGCTCCTCGCCGCTGGCGCCGGCGCCGTCGGACAGGCCGCGCTCGAAGGCCTCGATCGCCACCCGCGAGGCGACCTCGCCGGCCTGCGCGCCGCCCATCCCGTCGGCCACGACGAAGACCGGCGAGCGCGCGAAGTAGGCGTCCTCGTTCGCGCGCCGGGCGCGGCCGGTGTCGGAATGCGAGAAGTGGTCGGTGGCGACGCGGAGCATGGCGGGCGGGTGGAGCTCAGTCCTCGTAGGTGAACGTCGAGTCGCCGATGCGGACGCGGTCGCCGGGGTGCAGCGGCTGTGGCCCGCGCAGCAGCTCGTCGTTGAGGTAGGTGCCGTTCGTCGAGCCGAGGTCCTCGATGACGAGGATCGCGCCCTGGCGCGTCAGGCGCGCGTGTTGCGAGGAGGCGAACGGGTCCTCGAGCTGGATCTCGACGTCGCCGCGGCCGAGCACGGCGCCCTCGGCGACGTCGTAGGACATCCCGCGGGCCAGGCCCGGGACGGACGCGACGACGAGCCGCGGGGTTACGTCGGCGCCGCCGTCCAGCGCGCCGAGGCTGGCGGCCGAGTGCATGCCGGTTTCGTCCTGCGGCGCGACGGCGGCCCGCGGGCCGCCGAAGGCGCCGCGGCGCAGATCCTTCAGCGCGCTGCGCGACACCCACAGCAAGAAGAGGTAGAGCACGGCGAGGAAGGCGAACTTCAGGCCGACGGAGACCGGTTCGAGCATGTGAGGTTGAGCCTAGTGGTCCGCGCGGAATCGGACGGGGAGGACTACTCGACCTCGAAGCCGATGTCCGCGGTGCCGAGTGCGATCCGGTCGCCGGGCTGCAGCGGCTCGATGCCGCCGATCCGGTGTCCGTTGACGAGCACCCCGTTCGTCGAGCCGAGGTCGGCGATCGTCCACGTGCCTGCGGCCCCCGGCCGGACCTCGGCGTGGCGGCGCGAGACGTTGGCATCGGCCAGCACGACGTCGCACTCGCGGCTGCGGCCGACCAGTGCGCCGCCGGGCGGGATGACGTGGCGCCGCCCCTCGGCCACGAGCAGCGCGCGGGTGGCCCGCGGGCCCTGCACCTGCTCGACCTCCTCGCGGATCCGTCCCGCGGTCGAGTAGATCATCGTGTTGCCGTGCGAGGCCTGCTGCGCCTCGTCGGCCGGTGAGGACTCCTCGGGCGGTCGCACGAGCCGCGTCTGGATGCCGAACTCGCCCAGCGACAGCCGCTCGTCGGTGCGAAACTCGATCTGCGGGCGCGACAGCAGCGCCAGGCGCTCGCGGCGGGCATGCTCGAGCAGGTAGGCGCTCAGCTCGTCGATCAGCGATTCCTCGACGCCCTCCAGGCGCGAGCGGTCCTCGGCCGAGAGGTAGACGATGTACTCGTTGGGCACGTACGTGCGCGAGAGCGACTCGGTCTTGTGCTCGTCCATCTCCCGCGCGAGCTTGCGCGCCACCTCGACCGGGCGCACCTCGGACTTGAAGACACGCCCGAACGTCCCCTCGACGATGTCGGTGAGCTTGGCTTCGAGGTTGCGCAGGACGCTCATGCGATGCGCTCATGCTAGGGCCAGGCACCGACCGCGGCGCGCCCGGGCGCTACGTACGTCCCCGCACGGCCCGCGTGGCGACCGCGAGCACGGCGGCGGCGAGCGCCCCCGGGACGAGCCCGCGCGGCGGATCGAGCACGAGCGCCTCCGCCAGCGCCTGCGTCGCGGCAACGAGCGCCGCCGCCCACCCGGCCACGGCGACGAGGTCGAGCGCCGCCGAGCGGCCGCGCACGAGCGGCGCCAGCAGAACCGCCGCCAGCGCCCACAGCGCCGCGAGCCCGAGCGCGCCGCCGGCGACGAGCGGCCACAGCGCGTGCTGTGAGGCCTCCAACGCCGACCCCTCCCAGGCCGACCGCCCGAGCACCTCGCGGGGCGCGCCGAGCACGAGCCGGTCGGAGGTCAGCGCCTCGGCGAGCCCGACCCACCAGCCGCCGAGCGCACCGAGCGCCGCACGGGCGGGCCAGCGCGCGGCCTGCCCGGCCAGCGCCGGCCAGGCGCCGGCCAGGCCGATGGCCCCGAGCAGGGGCGCGGCGGCGGGCAGCGACCACGCCGGCCCGCGGCGCGCGAGCAGGACGGGGAGGGGAACCGCGGCGCAGGCGGCCAGCAGCGCGATCCCGGGCGCGGCCACGGTCAGCCAGGTGAGCAGGGCGAGCGCCGCGAGCAGCCAGCCGAGGCGCGGCAGCAGCAGGACGGCGCCCGCCGCGAGGGCGGCGGCGGCGGCCGGATCCAGCGGCGGCGGCGGGCCGAGGCGGGCGAGGGCGGCGCCGACCAGCGCGCCGGCCGCGACCGCGGCGACGATCCGCGGCACCGGGCCGAGCCGCTGCCGGCCGGGCAGCGCCGTCTCGTCGGCCGGGGCCTCGATCGGGAGGGGCGCGGGTGGCGCGGGGCGGCGGCGCCGCGGTCGCCCCGAGCGCGCGGCGGGTGCGACGGGGATGCGCTCCTCGGCCCGGCCCCGGCGATGAACCCGCGTACGCGTTCGGGTCAGCGCCGGCCGGGCGATCGTGTCGATCGTGCCCCCCGCGATCGGCCCCGCTACGTCGCCGACCGCGTCGACCGACTGCTCCAGCGCCCGCCGCAGGGCCGGCAGGCTCAGGCGCGCCGGCGGCTCGACCGCCACCGCCGCATCGATCGCGCGGCACAGCTCGACGGGTAGGTCGCGGCGCACGCGATGCAGCGGCGCCAGCCGCATCCCGACCCGGCGCGCGGTCGCGGCCGGGTTGCCGGCCCGGATCGGGTTGACGCCCGACAGCGCCTCGTAGAGGACGACGCCGAGCGCGTAGACGTCGGCGGCGCCGGTGATCTTCTCCCCGCGCGCCTGCTCGGGCGCCATGTAGGCGAGCGTGCCGATGATGTCCCCGGTCCGCGTGAGGACGTCGTGGTCGGCCATCCGGGCGATGCCGAAGTCCGTGAGCTTGGCGCGCCCCACCTCCTGCTCGGCGTCCGGGCACATGATGTTCGAGGGCTTGACGTCGCGGTGGATGACGCCGCGCTTGTGGGCGTGTGCGAGCGCCGCGCAGAGCGCCGCGCCGATCCGCACGACGTCGCGATCCGACAGCGCGCCGTCACGCAGCAGGTCGGCCAGCGTGGGCCCCTCGACGAGCTCGGAGACGAGGTAGACGGCGTCGTCGTCGCGGCCGGATTCGAACAGCGCCACGATCCCGGCGTGCGACAGCCGGGCCGCCGCGAGCGCCTCGCGCTCCCCGCGGCCGTCGGGGTCGTGACCGATCGCGATGCGCTTGACCGCGACGTCGCGCTCGAGGTGCTCGTCGCGGGCGCGGTAGACGACGCCCATGCCGCCCGCGCCGAGTCGCGCACCGAGCCGGTAGCGGTCGAGCACGAGCTGCCCCGCGTCGGCGGACGGGCTCGTCACGGGGCTGTGGGCGTGGAACACCGGCTCCCTCTTCGCCTGCCCCTCGCCAACACCTTGCATGCGTAGGCAGGAAACCATCGATTGGCGGGAAAGTTGCAGGGCAAACGCCCCGCGGCCCGCGTGGTCATACTGACGTTCCGCCAGCTTCCGCAAGGAGCGACCCTGTCCTTCTTCGACGATGACGAGCCTCGCACCCGCGTGCGGCCCCGTAGCCCGGCGCCGGCCGCGATCGGCCCGCCCTCGGATCCGCAGCAGCTCATGGTCCGCCGCGCCGCGGCGGCCGGCATCGCCGTGCTCGTGGTCATCCTGCTCGTCTTCGGCATCAACGGGTGCCTGAACAGCCGCAAGGAGCAGGCGCTGAAGGACTACAACCGCGACGTGTCGACCCTCGTCCAGGACGCCGACGCCAACGCCGACGACTTCTTCGACACGCTGGCCGGCGCGACGACGACCGCCGGCGCGGACTCCGCCTCGACCGACGTGCAGTCCGAGATCAACCAGCTGCGCATCCGCGCGCAGGCGCTGACCAAGCGCGGCGAGGGCCTCGACGTGCCCGGCGAGATGCGGCCCGCGCACGTCAACCTGCTGCTGTCGCTCTCGCTCGTGCACGAGGCGATCGGCAAGGTCGCCCAGAAGATCCCGGCGGCGCTGTCGACTGACTCGGCCACCGCCGTGCCCGCGGTGCGCGCGATCGCCGGCGAGGCGCAGGCCTTCACCTCCGCCGACGTGGTCTACAACCGGCGCACGGCAGCGCTCATCAAGCAGGTGCTCGACGACAACGAGATCGGCGGCCAGGTCATCCAGAGCTCGAGCTTCCTGCAGAACCTCGGCTGGTTGCAGCCCTCGACGGTCGCGCGCCGGATCGACTCGCAGGCCGGGCGGGGCGCGGGCGACGGCGGATCGACCGAGCCGACGGCCGGCACGCACGGCCACGGCCTGCTCGCCGTCAGCGTCGGCGACCTCACGCTCACGCCCGGCCAGGCCAACAGCCTCACGGCGAGCTCCAACGTGACCTTCAACGTCAAGGTCGCCAACCAGGGCGACAACCCCGAGCAGGACGTCCGCGTGCGCATCCGCATCACCGGCGCCGGCGACCCGCTGCGCGCCGAGCAGGTCATCGACCAGACGCAGTCCAAGACCGAGACGACCGTCGCGGTGCGGCTCCCGGAGTCGCCGCCGATCGGCCAGGCGATCACGATCGCGGCCGAGGTCCTGCCGGTCCCCGGCGAGAAGAACACCGAGAACAACAAGCTGAGCTTCCCGGCGATCTTCCGCCGCAGCTGACCCGCGCTACCGTTTGGCCCGCATGGGTGACGAGCTGAGCTCCACGGTGGGCATCGTCGCGCTGGCGGCAGGAGCGGTGGCCGTCGTCGCGCTCTGCCTGAGCGCCGTGATGTACCGCCAGCTGCGGCGCCTGCGCGCCGACCAGCGTGTCGTGCTCGGCGAGCAGGGCGTCGACCTCGTCGCCCACGCCGCGGCGCTGGACGCGAGCTTCCGCGCGCTGCACAGCTACGTCACCGAAGTGGCCGAGCGGCTCGACGCGCGCGTCGGCCTGGCCGAGGGCCGCCTGGACCGCGCGATCTCGCACTGCGGCCTGATTCGCTACGACGCCTACAACGAGATGTCGGGGCGCCAGTCGACGTCGATCGCGCTGCTCGACAGCGCCAGCAACGGCGTCGTGCTCTCGTCGATCCATCACCGCGACCAGGCGCGGCTGTACGCCAAGCAGATATCCGAGGGCAAGGGCGAGCTCAAGCTGTCCCCCGAGGAGGAGGAAGCGCTGCGCATCGCGCTCGCCTCGTGATGGTGCAGGGGACGCTGATGCGACTGGGCTACCTCGGTCCGGCGGGCACGTTCTCCGAGGAGGCCGCCCGCGCCGCGCTGGAGGGCGCCGACGCCGAGCTCGTCGGGCTCTCGACGGTGCGCGACACGATCCTCGCCGTCCACGACGGCAGCGTGGATCGGGCGATCGTGCCGATCGAGAACTCGCTCGAGGGACCGATCGGCGTCACGCTGGACACGCTGGCCGACGACCACGACGTCGCCGTCGTCGGCGAGCTCGTCCTGGCGGTCTCCCAGCACCTGATCGCCGGCTCGGCGCTGGAGCTGGAGTCGATCGAGCGCGTGCTGTCGCATCCGCAGGCGATCTCCCAGTGCGCGCGCTTTCTGCGCGAGCGCGTGCCCAACGCCACGATCGAGCCCGCCTCCTCGACCGCCGAGGCGGCGCGGATCGTGGTCGGGCGCGACGAGCCGTGGGCGGCGATCGGCACGCTGCGCGCGGCCGAGCTCTACGAGGCGAAGGTGATCGCTCGCGGTGTCGAGGACGAGCCGGGCAATGCCACGCGCTTCGTCTTCCTCGCCCGGCGCGCGGCGGCGCAGATCCCGGCCGACGGGACGCCGGCCAAGACCTCGCTGGCGTTCTGGGGCTCGGGCGACGACAGCCCCGGCTGGCTCGTGCGCTGCCTGTCGGAGTTCGCCTTCCGCGGCGTGAACCTCACGAAGATCGAGTCGCGCCCGCTGCGGGCGCGGCTAGGTCACTATCGCTTCTTCGTCGACTGCGAGGGCAGCGCGAACGACCGGTCCGTGGCCGAGGCCGTCGAGCGCCTGGGCAAGCACTGCGAGCAGGTTCGAATCCTGGGTTCGTATCCGGCGGCCGGGTCGCCCGAGTAGCGCCGCCGACGCTGCCGGCGCTGCGCGTGATTAGACTTTCGCGCCAGTCATGGCGAACCAGGCCCCGCCACCAGGCCCAGGGGGGTTCGCGCCGCATCCGGAGCACCGGCGGCGCGGACGTGAGTCTGGCCGTGTGCTCGTCCTGAACGCCACGTACGAACCGGTCAACGTCTGCACCGTGCGCCGGGCCGCCGTCCTGCTGCTCAAGGAGAAGGCGGAGATCGTCGAGCACTCCAGCTACGAGCTGCGCTCCGAGCACGCCACCATCCCGCGGCCGGTCGTCATCCGCCTCGTGACGTTCGTCAAGGTCCCGCGCGACACCCACCGGCGCAAGATCACCCGCCGAGCCGTCTTCGCCCGCGACGGCTGGACGTGCCAGTACTGCGGCGCGCGCGCGAACCTCACCGTCGATCACGTCATCCCGCGCTCCAAGGGCGGCGGCTCGACCTGGGACAACATCGTCGCCTCGTGCGCGCCGTGCAACCGCCGCAAGGGCGACTCGCTGCCGGCCAAGGTCGGCATGCACCCCCGCCAGCCCCCACGCGTCCCGCACCCGCAGGTCTTCATCCACGTCGCCAGCCCGACGATCCCGTCGGCGTGGCGGCAGTGGTTGCCCGAAGCCGCCTGACGCTGTCGCCCCGATCGGGCGGGGCGATGGCGCACGCCGCAGCCTGCGGAGATCCTCGAGTCTCCGTCCTCTGGACGACAGCTTCGGGGACCATGCATCGGTCGGCGCGCCAGCATCGCCTGCAGTGATCCGGATGCACATCTGGCCCGCGAGTACTGAAGACATGCCGGTGAGCCTGCGCTTCCGCTGCCAGTTCTGCGACGTCCACCCGGACCCGCTCACGCAGGTCAACCTCGTCAGCGCCATGCGCCAGATGACCTTCGGTGAGTACCAGGACGCGCTGCCCGGGCGCTGGCTGATCTTCCACGCCCGCGGCCTCTTCGGACCGACGCGGTACGCCTGCGCGGCCCATCGCGGCGACCTCGTCGCCTACCTGCGCGAGCACTACGGCGCGATCGGCCCCCAGGTCTGGCGACGTCCGCCCTACCCGTCGAGCCTCGCGCACTCCGACATGGACAACGCATGGAACATCGCCACCACCCGCCGCACCGGCGGCCCCTGACACCAGACGCCGACACCTCCCCGCTCGCTCTCAAAGCCAACGCGGATCCCCCAGTCGCAAGAGCCAACGCCGATCCGGGTGTGGCGCGCGGGCTCCCGTCCCCGGAACATCGGTGGGGAGAGCAGACGCCCACAACAGCAGAGCACGCGACGTGTGTTCCGGGGCGGGAGACCCGGGCGCCACACCCGGGCACAAGCAAGCAAGCAAGCGCCACACACGACGAAGGGCGCCGCATCAGCGGCGCCCTTCGCAACGTACAACTGGACTTAAGACCCGAGCAGGATGTTCTGCTTGCCGGTGGGACCAATCCGGCGTCCTGCACAGGGGTGGCCCGGTTTGGATTCGCTGGGCGGAGCCAGCCTGTCCGGCCTAGCGGCCGGGCACCTCCAGGGTCCCGCAAGAACTTGAGCTGATTCGGACCACCTCCTTTCTCTGGTCCGAAAATCGTAGCGGACGATGCCGACGTACGACGCGCTGGTGGCTCAGCCGGCGCCGTCGCCCTCGTCGCCGTCCTCGTCGACCCCGGGTTCAAGCCCCGCGTCGTTCGCGCCGCCGTCGTCGGCCGCGACCGGATCGAGGGCGATCGTCGCGCCGCCGGTCGTCGGGTCGACCTCGATGCTGACCTCGCCGGCGCCGCCCGCCGCGACCTCGCCCGACGGTGATACCGACGAGCCCTCGACGATCAGCGCGACGGCGGAGACGAGGTCGTCGTCCTTCATGTTCATCAGCCGCACGCCCTGAGCCAGGCGCCCGTAGCGGCTGATCCCCCGCACGGCGGTGCGCTGCACCATGCCGCTCTGGGAGATGAAGACCAGCTCGTCGTGCTCGCGGACCACGATCGCGCCCGCCAGCGCGCCCTTGGCGTCGGTCAGCTTGATCGTCCCGACGCCCATCGCGCCGCGCTTGGTCTTGCGGTACTCGGCGATCGAGGTGCGCTTGCCGTAGCCGTTCTCGGTCACGACGAGCAGCTCCTGGTCGTCGCGCGCGACGTCCATCACCAGCACCTCGTTGTCGGGCTGATCGACGTTCATCCCGCGCACGCCCGAGGTGTCGCGGCCCATCGCGCGTGCGTCGGACTCGTTGAACCGCACGGCCTGCCCCTTGCGCGAGACCATCAGGATGTCGTCGTCGCCGCTCGTGCGGCGCACGCTGACGAGCTCGTCGTCGTCGCGGATGTTGATCGCGATGATGCCGTCGGCCTTGATCGGGGTGTTGTAGGCCAGCAGCTCGGTCTTCTTGACGACGCCGCGCTTGGTCGCGAACACGACGTAGCGGCCCTCGGTGAAGTCGCGCGTCGACAGGACGGATTGGATCCGCTCGCCGTCGCGCAGCGGCAGCACGTTGACCAACGCCCGGCCCTTCGCCGTGCGTGAGGCCTCCGGCAGCTCGTAGACCTTGGACCGGTAGACCTTGCCGCGGTTGGAGAAGAACAGCAGGTAGTCGTGCGACGACGTCACGAAGAGGTGCTCGATGTAGTCGCCGTCCTTCATGTCCATCCCGGTCACGCCGCGCCCGCCGCGCTGCTGGGCGCGGTAGGTGGTCAGCGGCAGCGACTTGATGTAGCCCGACTTCGTGATCGTGATGACCATCTGCTGCTCGGGGATCAGGTCCTCGATGCCGATCTCGTCCTCGGAGTCGGTGATCAGCGTGCGCCGCTCGTCGCCGAAGCGGTCGGCGATCTCCTCGAGCTCCTCGCGGATGATCGCGTAGACGCGCGCCTCCGAGCCGAGGATCTCGCGCAGCTCGCCGATGCGCTCGACCTTGTCGTCGTGCTCGGTCTTGATCGCGCCGGCCTCGAGCGCGGTGAGCTGCGACAGCCGCAGGTCGAGGATCGCCGAGGCCTGGATCTCGGACAGCGCAAAGCGTGCGACGAGCTCGTTGCGCGCGTTCTCGCGATCGCGCGAGGCGCGGATGAGCTCGATGATCGCGTCGAGGTTGTCGAGCGCGACGAGCAGTCCCTCGAGGACGTGCACGCGGCGCTCGAGGACGCGCAGCTCGTGCTGCGTGCGCCGCACGATGACCTCGCGCTGGTGGTGGACGTAGTGGCGGATGACCTCCTGCAGCGAGAGCGTCCGCGGCACGCCCTCCACCAGGGCCACCATGTTCACGCCGAAGGTCGTCTGCAGCGCGGTGTGCTTGTAGAGCTGGTTGAGCACGACCTCCGGGATCTCGTCGCGCTTGAGCGTGATCACGACGCGCATCCCGCCGCGCTCGGAGGAGTGGTCCTCGAGGTCGGCGATGCCCGTGATCTTCTTCTCGCGCACGAGCTCGGCGAGCTTCATCACGAGGCCGTTGTCGCCGCCCTTCTTCACGGCGTAGGGCAGCTCGGTGACGATCAGCGCCTCGCGCCCGCGCCCGATGTCCTCGGTGTGCGCCTTGCCGCGCACCCGCACGCGCCCGCGGCCGGTCTCGTAGGCGTCGAGGATGCCCTGGCGGCCGAGGATGATGCCGCCGGTCGGGAAGTCCGGGCCCGGCATGTGCGCCATGAGCGCAGCGGCGGCAACGCTGCGATCCATCTTGTCGAGCTCCGGGTCGTCGATGTAGGCGACGACCGCGTTGACGACCTCGCGCAGGTTGTGCGGCGGGATGTTCGTCGCCATGCCGACGGCGATGCCCGACGAGCCGTTGACGAGCAGGTTCGGGAAGCGCGCCGGCAGCACGACGGGCTCCTGCTTGCGCCCGTCGTAGTTGGGCACGAAGTCGACGGTGTCGGCGTCGAGGTCGCGCAGCATCTCCATCGCCATGCGCTCGAGGCGGGCCTCGGTGTTGTGGCTCACGAACCCGTCCGTCAGGAACGAGTGGTCGTCCGAGTCGACGCGCAGCGAGTAGACGGGAGCGATGCCCGCGTCCGTGACCGATTCGACGGACGCGTAGTAGTAGTCGCCGGTGACGAGCGGCTCGACGACCGCGCGCGTCTGCGGCGACGCGATCCGCTCGAGGATCGCCACGCCGTCGCGTTCCCAGCGCTCGATCCGGTCGACGTTGTGTTTGCGCAGCCAGTCGCGCGCCGCCCACGGAGCTTCGCACGACGCCCGGATGTAGGGCGCGAGAAACGGGACGTGGTCGTGGCTGAGCGCCCGGCTTGCCAGCGGGATCGTCTCGAGGTCGCGGCTGAGCTTGACCTGCTTGGCACCCAGAAACCCGACCCGCGCGGCGAAGAGGCGCGCGTCACGGCGATTGGTGATGACGACCTCGTGCTCGCCGCGCGATGTCGGCCCGCAGATTCGGCTTATGACACCGAACTCGAGCAGCAGCCGCTGGACCTCGCCGGCGAGCCGTTCGCCGTATGAGGAGTAGGAGACCTGAATCGTGCTGCGTGGAAGCAGCGACGACGAGCCGTCGCCGGTGAACAACGCTTGCAGAAACGCGCGCTTGAACGCCGCCGAACCGCGCCAGACGCGTTCGGGAACGTGCTTCGCGCGGCTCGCGTGGCCAATGAGACAGCCCAGCTCGGAGGCACGGAACCTCGCCAGATCCTGGATGTCCAGCTCGCGCAGCCGGCTGCCTGAGCGGATCGTGCGCTCATAGACGTAGCGGCGCCCGCCGACATGGCGGTCGTAGGCGTTCAGGACGCGGTCGAAGAACTCGTGATCCACGTTGTTGAAACCGGCTCGTCGCTCGCTCGCAAAGCCCTTCGACACGAACGCGCCGAGCAGCTCGGCGAGGCCACGCTCGTCGGGACTCAGGACTTCGCCCGAGGGGCGCGGAGTCCGCGAGATGAGCACGCGGTCACCCGGCGAGAGCTCGTCGAGCCGCTTCCAGAGCAGCAGCGGGACGCCGTGCATCTCGACCAGGCAGAGAACCGGGTGGTTGTGCGTGCCCGTCAGCGCATAGCCCTCACGCGTGCGCACGCGCAACGTCAGGTGAGCCCCCGAGTGAAAGACCTTCGAGGCACGCACCGGTCGGCGTAGGCGGTCGTGGACGAGCAGGTCGGCGTCGCGCTCGCTGTCGGGGGCGAGGCCCTCGGCGATGTCGGCGATGCGCAGCGTGCCATCCGCCGTCGCGACACGGGTGTCGCCCACGACGCAATAGCGCATCGCGGCCGGCGGATCGTCGTCGATCGAGCCGAAGTTGCCCTGGCCGTCGATGAGCTCGTAGCGCATCGAGAACTCCTGCGCCAGACGGACGAGCGCGTCGTAGATCGCCGTGTCGCCGTGCGGGTGATAGTTGCCCATCACGTCGCCGACGATCGAGGCGCACTTGCGGTAGGGCCGGGTCGGCCCCAGGCCGTTCTCGGACATCGAGAACAGCACGCGGCGGTGGACGGGCTTCAGGCCGTCGCGCACGTCGGGCAGCGCGCGCCCGACGATGACCGACATCGCGTAGTCGAGATAAGCGGAGCGCATCTCGTCCTCGAGCGCGCGCGGCTCGACGTTGCCGCCTCCGAGGATGTCGACCGAGCTCATCGCCTACACGTCCAGGTTGGCGACGAGGCGGGCGTTGTCTTCGATGAACTGCCGGCGCGGCTCGACCATGTCGCCCATCAGCGTCGAGAAGATCAGGTCCGCCTGGGCGGCGTCCTCGATCCCCACCTGCGCGAGGGTGCGCGTCGCCGGGTCCATCGTCGTGTCGCGCAGCTGCGCGGCGTTCATCTCGCCCAGGCCCTTGAAGCGCTGCAGGGTGATGCCCTTCTGCGCCACGTGCAGCACCGCCTCGCGCAGCTCGTGGAAGGACGCCGCGTCGTCGGCGGCGTCGCCGAGCTTGACGGTGAACGGGGCGTGGCCGGCGAGCTCGGTGAGCTGACCGTGCACGCGCGTGAAGTTGCGCAGGTCCTGCGCCTCGAACAGCCGGCGCGGGAGCAGCAGCTCCCGCGCGAGGCCGGTCTTGTTCTCGACCGCTCGCACCGTGATGTTCACGTCGTCCTGGCCCACGAGCGACGTCTCGTAGGGCGCGTTCTCGATCTGCGAGCGCTCGATCAGCTCCAGCGCACCCGCCCCGGTGCAGATCTGCTCGGAGAGCACGCCGGACTCCTCGAGGAAGGTGACGGCGTCAGACCCGTACTCGGCGCGCAGCGTCGAGGACCAGCCCTCGTACTGCTTGAGCAGGCGCGAGAAGCGCTGCCAGCGCGGCTCGGTGAGCTTGAACTGCGAGCCGTGGCGATCGAAGACGAGCGCCTTCTCGAGCTTGTCGGAGAGCAGGATCTGCTCGAGCTCGGAGTCCTTCTCGACGTAGCGCTCGCTGGAGCCCTGCTTGAGCTTGTACAGCGGCGGCTTGGCGATGTAGACGTAGCCGGCCTCGATGAGCTGGGGCATCTCGCGGTACAGCAGCGTCAGCGCGAGCGTGCGGATGTGCGCGCCGTCCACGTCGGCGTCGGTCATGAGGATGATCTTGTGGTAGCGCGCCTTCTCGATGTCGAACTCGTCGCGGATGCCGGTGCCGATAGCCGTGATCAGCGCCTGGATCTCGAGGTTCTTCAGTACCTTGTCGATCCGGCTCTTCTCGACGTTGAGGATCTTGCCGCGCAGCGGCAGCACGGCCTGCGTGTTGCGGTCGCGGCCCTGCTTCGCCGAACCGCCGGCCGAGTCACCCTCGACGATGAAGATCTCGGCCAGCGACGGGTCCTTCACCGAGCAGTCGGCGAGCTTGCCGGGCAGCGTCGAGTTCTCCAGCGCCGACTTGCGCCGGGTGAGGTCGCGCGCCTTGCGCGCGGCGGCCCGCGCCTGCGCGGCGGAGACGGCCTTGCGGATGATCGCGTTGCCCTCGGTGGGGTTCTCCTCGAGAAACTCGGTCAGCCGGTCGTAGACGATCGAGCGAACGAAGCCCTCCATGCCGGGGTTGCCGAGCTTCGTCTTCGTCTGGCCCTCGAACTGCGGGTCGGTGAGCTTCGCCGAGATGACGGCGGTCAGCCCTTCGCGGACGTCCTCGCCGGTGAGGTTGTCGTCCTTCTCCTTGAGCAGGTTGCGCGACCGGGCGTAGCGGTTGAGGACCGTCGTCAGCGCCGAGCGAAAGCCCGACAGGTGCGAGCCGCCCTCGTGCGTGTTGATGTTGTTGGCGAAGGAGAACACCGACTCCTGGTAGGTCGTGTTCCACTGCATCGCGACCTCGACGCCGCCCTCGACGCTGTCACCTTCGAAGAAGACGACCTTGCGGCCGATCGACTCCTTGTTGGCGTTGAGGTAGCGCACGAAGTCCTCGATGCCGCCGTCGTACTTGAACGTCGCCGAGGCCTTCTCGCCGCGCTCGTCGTCGATCGTGATCCGCAGGCCGCGCGTCAAGAACGCGGTCTCGCGAAGGCGCTGCTCGAGCACGGAGAAGTCGAGGTCGGTCGTCTCGAAGATGCCGGCGTCGGGCCGGAACGTGATCGTCGTGCCGGTCTCGTCGGTCGCCTCGCCGCGCTCGATGGGATTCTGCGGCGCCCCACGCTCGTAGGTCTGGCGCCAGACCGACCCCTCGCGGCGCACCTCGACCTCGAGCAGCTCCGACAGGGCGTTGACGACCGAGACGCCGACGCCGTGCAGGCCGCCGGAGACCTTGTAGCCGCCGCCGTCGCCGAACTTGCCGCCCGCGTGCAGCACGGTCAGCACGACCTCGAGCGCCGAGCGGCCCTCCTTCTCCATCGTGCCGACGGGGATGCCGCGGCCGTCGTCGTCAACCGTGACGGAGTTGTCCGGGTGGATCGTGACGTCGACGCGGGAGCAGTGGCCGGCGAGCGCCTCGTCGACGGAGTTGTCGACGACCTCGTAGACGAGGTGGTGCAGGCCGCGGACGCCGGTCGAGCCGATGTACATGCCGGGCCGCTTGCGCACGGCCTCGAGGCCCTCGAGGACGGTGATGTCCTGTGCGTCGTATGAGCCCGCGCCGGTGAGGGCGTCGAGCTTCTTGTCGTCCTTCGCCACCAAACCTCCGAATACGTGAAGAAGCCCCGATCCACGTCAAGCCAAGACGCGCCGGGGCGGATGCAGCAAGTTGCCATAAGGATAGCACAAGGGCGTTACAATCCCTGGCGCCTACCGGTTACGAACTACCTGCAAATTGCAACAAAACAGCGCACCCAGGGACGGTCTCCGAGCGGCGCGTGGCGCGGATCGCGCGCGCCCCCGTCAGGCAGCGGCCGGCTGCGGCGATCAGCGACGCCGTCCGGCGGTCGCCACGCAGCGCAGGGCGCGCACCCGATCGGTGCCCAGCGCGTCGTTGAGCGCATCGACCAGGACCGGTCCCATGAGGTCGATCTCCTGCATCCAGACCGCCGACGAGCACAGCACCGTGACCGTCCCCTCGCGCTCGGAGACCGGCCGCGCGGCCTCCGCGATCACCGCTCCGGCGGCCGGCTCCCACACGCGCTGCACGTCGGCGAGCAGCGTCGCGGGCGCCAGGCGCCGGGTCAGCGCGTCGATCGCACCGGCGATCGGCCGGGGGGCGCGCCGCCTCACGCCGCGGCCGCCGTCTCGCTGAGCCCGGCCCCGCCGGCGACCGCCAGCCGTGTCACGTTCGCCGCGTCGGCGCCGGGCACGTGGGCGAGGTCGGTGGTCGTGATGACGCTCTGGCCACCGTCGCGCAGCAGGTCGGCCAGCATCGCCCGGCGCTCGGGGTCGAGCTCGCTCATGACGTCGTCGAGCAGCATGAGCGGCATCGTGTCCCGGGCGGCCGCGAGCGCCTCGCGCTCGGCCAGCAGCAGCGACAGCAGCGCCAGGCGCTGCTCGCCCTGCGAGCCGTAGGCGCGCAGCTCGCGCCCGTCGCGCAGCAGCGCGATGTCGTCGCGGTGCGGACCGTGGCCGGTGAAGCCGCGCTCGAGATCGGAGTCGACCCGCTCGGCCAGCTCGGCGGCCAGCTCGTCGGCACCGGCGGCGCGCGTGCGCGGCCGGTAGCGCAGCTCGCCGCCCCGGCCCAGCCCGAGCGACTCGGCGAGGGCGGTGAAGCGGGGCGCGAGCAGCTCCACGACCGCTGCGCGGTCGTCGCGCAGGGCGATCCCGTGGCGGGCCAGCTCGGCGTCCCAGGCGGGCAGCGAGCCGCGCGAGGAGCGCCCGTTGCGGATCGCCGCGATCAGGGCGTTGCGCTGCGCCAGCGCGCGAGCGTAGGCGCGCCGCGTCGCGCTGCGCACGGGCCAGCTCGCGGCGATGACCTGGTCGACGTGTGAGCGGCGCAGCGCCGGCGGCCCCTTGACGAGCTCCAGTCGGTCGGGCATGAAGACGCAGACCAGCGGGCGCATCTCGACGTCGACGAGGCGCTCCACGAGCGCACCGTCGGCCTGTAGCCGCTTGGCATCGCCGGGCGTGAAGCCGACCGCCAGCGCATGCCCCCGTCCCTCCCTGTCGCGCAGGTCGACCTCCACGCGCGTCGTCGTCGCGTCGAAACGCACGACCTCGCGCTCGTTCGACGTCCGGCAGGAGCGGCCGGTGCAGCCGAAGTACAGCGCCTCGAGGAGGTTCGTCTTGCCGGCGCCGTTGCGGCCGTGGACGACCGTCAGGCCCGGCCCGAGCTCGACGTCCGTGCGCTCGTAGCTACGAAAGTCGCGCAGGCGCAGCCGTGTGACCAGCATCCGGCGGCGCCATCTAGACGTTGAGCCTGATCGGCATGATCAGGTACAGAAAGCCGCTGCCGTCGGCCGACTCGATCAGGCCCGGACGCAGCGGGCTGATCAGCTTGAGGACGAGGTCGCCGCCATCGGCGCTCTCCAGGCCATCGCGCAGGAACTCCGGGTTGAAGCCGATCTCGAATGGTTCGCCGGCGAACGGCACCGGCAGCCCCTCGCGCGCCTCGCCGACATCCGGCGTCTGCGCGGAGACGGTCAGCTCGCCCTCCTGAAATTGCAGGCGCAGCGGGGCGTTCTTCTGGGCCATGAGGCTGACACGGCGCACGACCTCGGTCAGCTCCCCGGCGGTCAGCGTAAGCTCGTGTTCGAAGGCGTCGGGCAGCAGCTGGCGATAGTTCGGGAACTGACCGTCGATGAGCCGCGACGACAGCACGTCGCCGGCGATCTCGAACACGATCTGGTTGGAGCGCACCGAGACGGTGAGCGTGTCGGCGTCGGCCGACTGCGCGATCCGGGCGAGCTCCTGCAGTGCGCGGGCCGGCACGTTGGCCTCGAAGCCGCGCGCCAGCGGGGCCTCGAGCTTGGTCTCCTTGACGCTGAGGCGGTAGGAGTCCGTGGCGACCATCCGCAGCTCGTCGCCCGTCGCCGAGACGAGGATGCCGGTGAGGATCGGCCGGGTCTCGTCGCGCGACGCCGACCGCGCGACCCGGTTGATCGTCTCGACGAACGCCTTGGCCGGCACCTCGACGACGTTCTCCCCACCGGGCTCGGGCAGCGGCGGGAAGTCCTCGGCGCGCAGCGTGCGAATGTGGAACGTGGCCGCACCGGAGATGACCTCGACGTCCTGCTCGGCAGGCCGCAGCTCGACCGTCGCATCCCTGCCGGGCAGCGAGCGCGCCACGTCGAGCAGGAGGCGGGCCGGCAGCACGACCGTCCCCTCGCGCTCGACGTCCGCCTTGAGCGGGACGCGCAGCCCAACCTCCATGTCGGTGGCGCGCAGCTCGGCACCGCCGGACAGCGCGCTGAGCTGAACGCCGGAGAGCGCCTGGACCGCGCTGCGCGTCGAGGCGACGCGGGAGACGACCCCGAGTTGGGCGAGGAGATCGGCACACGACGTCGCGAACTTCACGAGATCGACCGCTTATGGAAGGTGAGGGTCATAAGGCGTGTGGAGATGTGCAGAAGGGACGGCATCGACGCAGGATGCGGCGACGTGTGGGGTGGAGGGAGGTGGAGGGCCTGTGCAGAGTGTGTCAGTTGGCGCGGTCATCGCGGGCTCCCGGAGGCGGCGCTGCAGATCATGCACAAGTGCCTGTGCAGCCGGGTCGGCGGCGAGGCGCTCGCCGGCCTTGCGGCACGCGTACATCACGGTGGTGTGGTTGCGTCCGCCGAAGCGCTGGCCGATGGCGGGCAGGGAGGCGCCGGTGTGCTGGCGGGCGAGGTACATGGCCACCTGCCGCGCCCAGGCGACGCGGCTGTTGCGTGCGCTGGAGAGCAGCTCCTCGCGGCTGACCTCGAAGGCCGCGCAGGTGAGCTCCTGCACGCGCTCGATCGTCGGGACCTCACTCCGCGCGCTGGTGCGCGGTGCCGGATAGAGGCCGCCGAGCACCTCGTCGGCGAGCGTGGCGTCGATCGGTCGGGCGGTGAGCGAGTGGTAGGCCACGACGCGGATGAGCGCGCCCTCGAGCGTGCGCGCGTTGGCGGTGATGCGGTGGGCGATGGCGTGCAGCGCGCCGTCGTCGGGCAGCTCGATCGCATCGTGCTGGACGCGCTTGCGCAGGATCGCCAGGCGCGTGGCGAAGTCGGGTGCCTTCAGCTCGGCGACGAGGCCGGCCTGGAAGCGCTCGAGCAGCCGAGCCTCGAGTGCGGCCATGTCGGCGGGCAGGCGATCGCAGGTCAGGACGAGCTGGCTGCCGGTCTCGTAGAGCGCGTTGAAGGTGTGAAAGAACTCCTCCTCGGTCTTGACCTTGCGCTGGAGGAACTGGACATCGTCGATGAGCAGGAGGTCGATGTCGCGGAAGCGCGCCTTGAACGCCTCGGTGCCCTGGGCCTGGACGGCCGTGATGAACTCGTTCGTGAAGCGCTCGGCGGTCGTGGAACGCACGCGCAGGCCGCCGCCGTGTGCGCGCACGTAATGGCCGATCGCGTGCAGCAGATGGGTCTTGCCCTGGCCGGGGGGGCCGTAGAGAAAGAGCGGGTTGTAGGCCTGGCCGGGCATCTCGGCGACGGCCAGGGCGGCGGCGTGGGCGAAGCGGTTGGAGGCGCCGATGACGAACTGGTCGAACGTGAACTTGGGATGAAACTCGGGGTCGGCCTGGCGCTCGGGGACCGACCGACCGCCCGCCGGCCGATCGGTGGCCAGCGCTTCGATTGCGGCGTCGGGCGCCACGACGTCGACCGTCGTCTGCGGCCCGAGGATCGCGGTCGCGCAGGTCTGAAGGACGCGCGCGAAGCGGTCGGCCACCCATGAGCGGATCTCGTCGGGTGCCGCGAGCACGAGCGTGTCTCCGACGACCGCCCGCGGGCGCAGCGGCGCGAGCCAGATCTCGAAGGTGGAGTCGGGCACCGCCTGGCGCAGCTGCGTCTGGATCAGCGCCCAGTCGCGGGCGAGCTGCGGGGTCAGGCCAGGCGTGAGCGACTCCTTCGGAGGGGGTCCGGCGAGAACGACGGAGGGCCGTACGGGCGGCCCGGACGGCGGCGAATATACCAACGCCCCACAGGCGTTCCGGAGGGCTTGGCGGGCGACCCCGCTCAGCGCGGGAAAAACCGCCCACGCGGGGCACGCCGAGCCGGTGCGCTAGCATCGGCCGCCGCCGGCAACGGCGACCGTTCTCATGAAGCGCACCTACCAGCCCAAGAAGCGCAAGCGCGCCCGCACCCACGGCTTCCGTCAGCGTATGCAGACGAAGTCCGGCCGCCTGGTCCTCAAGCGCCGCCGCGCCAAGGGCCGCAAGAAGCTCACGGTCTGATCGCCGCGGCCCCCGGGCCCGGCCTGCGCGCCCACTAGGCTCCGTCATCGTGGACGAGCCGATGCCACGCGTTCCCAGCCGCGCCCGCGCGCGCCGCGGACGCCTCTCTCGCAGCGCGGAGTTCGAGCGCGCCTACCGCCAGGGCCGCTCGCACGGCAACCGCCATCTCGTCGTCTACGCGTTTGCGCGCGGCGCCGGCGAGGAGCAGGCGCGCCTCGGGCTGTCGGTGTCGCGCAAGGTCGGCGGCGCCGTCGACCGCAACCTCGTCAAGCGCCTGCTGCGCGAGGCGTTCGACGCCGAGGCGCAGGTCGTGCCCGTGGGCTACGACGTCGTCGTCGTGGCGCGGCCGTCGGCGCTCGAGCTCGCCGAGCGCGAAGGCCTGGAGGGTGTGCGCGGCGCGCTGCGAGAGCTGCTCGAGCGGGCGGGCGCGGCATGAAGGCCGCGGTGCGCGTCGTGCGGGCGCCGATCCTCGCCTACCGGAGGGTGATCTCGCCCGCGCTCCCGCGCCGCTGCAAGTACGAACCGACCTGCTCGGCCTACGCAGTCCAGGCGCTGCAGGAGTTCGGCATACTTCGCGGCTTGGTGCTGGCCACGTGGCGCGTGCTGCGCTGCAATCCCTTCAGTCATGGGGGCTACGACCCGGTAGACGCCCAGCGCCTGTTCTCGCCGTCCCCTCCCCCTCGCTGACTTCATGAGCTTCCTCGCCCTCATCGCGCCCATCCAGTTCATCGTGGACGTGCTGGAGCCGATCCTCGTCTTCATCCACGACACGTTCGGCGTCGGCTGGGGCACGTCGATCGTGCTGCTGACCGTGGTCGTGCGCGCTGCGATGGCCCCGCTCACCGTCAAGCAGTTCAAGTCGATGCGCGCGATGGCCTCCGTGGCGCCCGAGCTGAAGAAGCTGCAGTCCAAGTACAAGGACGACAAGCAGCGCCAGCAGCAGGAGATCATGAAGTTCTACTCGGAGAACAAGATCAATCCGTTTGCATCTTGTCTACCGCTTCTGGCCCAGTTTCCCTTCTTCATCGGGCTGTACTACCTGCTCCAGGGCCCGCTCCGTGACCATATCTGCGGTGACGCCGGCCGGCTCCAGGGCGTGGTGAAGGGCGCCGACGGCAAGTTCCCGCCCTGCGGCAACATCCCGGATCCGACCGGCGCGGAGCAGTTCCTGTTCGTCCCGGACCTGACCGCCGGCGCGACGGGCTGGGTCCTCGCGGCCCTGATGATCCTCTACGTCGGCTCGCAGCTGCTCTCGACGCTGCTCACGCCGACGACGCCCGATCGCAACCAGCAGATGCTCATGTACGGGCTGCCGCTCGTCTTCGCGATCTTCATCCTGCTCTATGAGTTCCCGTCCGGTCTGCTCGTGTACTGGATCACGACGAACCTGTGGACGGTCGGCCAGGGCTACATCCTGCGCAAGAAGCTCGGCCCGATCATGCCGGTCAAGCTGGGCGATGACGACGACGGTAAGAAGCGCGCCGGCGCGCCACCGGTTAGGGAGACGATGTTCTCCCGGCTTACGAGCGGTGCCCTGGCGAAGTCGGCGCCCGCGCCCGCGGCACCGCCGCCGAAGCCGAGCGGACCGCCCCCGCGCTCGCCGCGCAAGAAGAAGAAGCGTTCGGGGCGGCGGCGCTGATGGCCGGCGATCCCGGGGCAGCGGTGCAGGATCTGCTCGAGCGCGTCGTCGCCGCGCTCGGCCTCGCCGCCACGGTCGAGATCGAGGACGACGGCGAGACGCTCACGGGCGTCGTGCACGGTGAGGACCTCGGCCTGTTCATCGGCCGCCACGGGCAGACGATCGACGCGGTGCAGCATCTTGCCCAGCGTGTGTGTGGCGCGCGCGCGCAGCACGGCCGCCGGATCGTCGTCGACGCCGAGGGCTACCGCGAGCGCCGCGAGATGATCCTGCGCCGCCAGGCCGATCACGCCGCCGAGGACGCGCTGCGCGAGGGCCGCCCGGTGGCGCTGGACGCGATGACCGCCAGCGAGCGGCGGCTTGTCCACGAGTACCTGCGCGAGCATGGCTTGGTGCAGACGTACTCCGAGGGCGACGAGCCCGACCGCCATCTCGTCGTCGCTCCGCTGAACTCCGCGTAGCCGCTCGTCCGCGCACGCTCCGGCCGCGCACCCCGGCCGGACATGCGCCCGGCATGCACCGCTCCGGCCGCGCCCCCGTGCGGGGCCGCGCGCCGCTCCACGCCGCTCGCGAGGCGACCCGCACGACGTTTCACGTTTTTCTCCCCGGTGAAACACTTTGCCGATGCTGACCGAGACCGAGCGCGGCCTCGTCGCCGGGATCCTCATGAGCGAGGGGTCGTTCGGCGGCGACGGCAAGCAGCCGCACATCATGTTGCGCAAGCACGTCCGCCACGAGGCGCTCATGCGCTGGCTGCTCGCGCGCTTCCCGCGCACGAAGCTCTACGGCCCCTACCACCACGCCGACCGCTCGTACTTTCAGTGGGTCGCCCGCGGGCCGGCCCTCGTCGAGGACGTCCTGCCGCTGCTCGACGAGCTCGTTGTGCCCGAGCTCGACGCCCACGCCGCCGGGCGGTTGGCCGACCTACACGAGCGCTACGGGCCCTACATCGCGCGGGTCCGGACCCGGAGCCGGCCGTGAACGCCCGCCGTCGCCTCGAGGAGTTGGCGGCGAAACACGGGCTGGCGCCCGCCGCCGTGGACGCGCTGGCACGCCTGCTGGAGCTCCTGCGGGAGGACCCCACCGCGCCGACGACCGTGCGCGATCCCGCGGTCGCCGTGGACACCCACGTCGCCGACGCGCTCGTCGCGCTCGAGCTCGACGAGGTGCGGCGGGCCCGGCGGATCGCCGACCTCGGCGCGGGCGCCGGCTTTCCCGGTCTCGTGCTCGCTGCGGCGCTGCCCGAGGCCGAGGTTGCGCTCGTGGAGGCCAACGGGCGCAAATGCCGGTTCCTTGGGCGAGCCGCAGAGGAGATGGACCTCGTGAACGTCGAGGTCGTCGATGCGCGCGCCGAGCAATGGCCGGAGGGCCACGGCACCCGCGATCTTGTGACGGCGCGCGCGGTGGCGCCGCTGCCGGTGCTCGTCGAGTACGCCGCGCCCTTGCTGGCACCCGGCGGCGCGCACGTGGCGTGGAAGGGGCGCCGCGACGCCGGGGAGGAGCGCCACGCGGCGGCGGCCGCTGCGGCCACGGGGCTGGAGGCGGTCGAGGTGCGCGCCGTCGAGCCATGGAACGGGGCCGAACGTCTGCATCTGCACCTGTACGTGAAGGTTGCTACGACCCCGAACCGCTACCCGCGCCGGCCGGGAATGGCCAGCAAACGCCCACTACGAGCCTCCACCTGAGCGCCACACGCGACGCTTCGATCCCGAACGGTCACCGCTCCGACCGTTTTCGGCGCTACCGTAGTCGGGCCATGGGGACCGTCTACGCGATTGCCAACCAGAAGGGCGGGGTGGGCAAGACGACGACCGCGGTGAACGTCGCCGCCTGCATCGCCGAGGCCGGCTTCGCCACGCTGCTGGTCGACATCGACCCCCAGGCCAACGCGACGCTCGGCCTCGGCATCGCGAAGGACACCGAGCCGAACATCTACGACGTGCTCGCCGGGCGCTGCCCGCTCGCCGACGCCCTCGCCGCCACGGCGATCGAGAACCTCAAGATCGTTCCCGCCCACCCCGACCTGGCCGCCGCGAACACCGAGCTGCCGCGCGAGCCGGGCTCGGAGACGCGCCTGCGCGACGCGCTGGCGGGCACGCGCGAGGACTTCGAGTACACCCTGCTGGACTGCCCGCCGTCGCTGGGCCCGCTGACCGTCAACGCGCTCGTCGCCGCCGACCGGGTGATCGTGCCCGTGCAGACCGAGTACTTCGCGCTCGAGGGCCTCGCCGGCCTGCTCGACACGCTGGCGCTGATCCAGCGCGAGCTCAACCCGCGCCTGACCATCGCCGGCATGCTGCTCACGATGCACGACGGCCGCACGCGCCTGGCGCGCGACGTCGAGCGCGAGGTTCGCGCCCACTTCCCGGCGCTCGTCTTCGAGACCGTCATCCCGCGCAACGTGCGCGTCGGCGAGGCGCCCAGCTACGGGCGCCCGGTCACGCACCACGACCCGCACTGCGTCGGGGCGGACGCGTACTTCGAGTTCGCCAAGGAGGTCGTGCGGGCCGGAGTCCGAACATGACCAGGTGGCGCTGTTGGCCCGGAGCACCTTCACAACCGAGATCGGACGGCTCGGCATGAGCGGGCCTGCGCGCGGAATGGGCCGTGGCCTCGCCGAGATCCTGCGGGTCTCCGGCTCGCCGGCCCCGACGGGCGACGACCTGCGCAACGTGCCCGTCGAGCTGATCGTCCCCAACCCCCGCCAGCCGCGGCGCTCCTTCGACGAGGACGCGCTGCTGGCGCTCTCGAGCTCGCTGCGCGAACGCGGTGTGCTGCAGCCGGTCCTCATCCGCCCGGTCCCCGGCGGGACCTACGAGCTCGTCGCCGGCGAGCGCCGCTGGCGGGCGGCGCAGCTGGCCGGCCTGGAGACGATCCCCGCGCTCGTCCGCGCCCGCGACGACGCCGAGTCGCTCGAGGCCGCACTCGTCGAGAACATGGCGCGCGAGGATCTCAACCCGGTCGAGGAGGCGCGCGCCTGCGCCGCGCTAGTCGACGAGCTGGGCCTCACGCGCGAGTCGGTCGGGCTGCGCGTCGGGCGCAGCCGCGTGGCGGTCACGAACCTCCTGCGCCTGCTCGACCTGCCCGACGAGGTGCTCGCGCGGCTCGAGCGCGGCGAGCTTTCCGAGGGCCACGGCCGGGCGCTGCTGCTGGCGAGCGATCACGCCGACCGCCGCCGCCTCGCCCGCAGCGCCGTGACGGAGGGCTGGTCGGTGCGAACGCTCGAGGCGCGCGCCCGCGAGGCCAACGCGCCACCGGCCGATCCGCCCGCGGCCGCCTCGGGCGGTGGACGTGCGCTGCACCCCGACCAGCAGGCCGCGGCCGAGCAGATCGCCGACGCGCTGGGCGGCGCCTTCGGAATCGAGGTCACCGTCAAACCGCGCGGCGACGGCTACCGCGTCGAGCTGACCTTCGACGACCCCGACGAGGCGCTCGCCCTCGCGCGCCGCCTGCGCCCGCGCGCGGCGGCCTGAGCGAGCCGCGCTCGGGGGCCGCTAAACTCCGCGGCCGTTCGGGCGATTAGCTCAGTCGGTTAGAGCGCTTCTCTGATAAGGAAGAGGTCCCAGGTTCGAATCCTGGATCGCCCATCCCGCTCGCGGGCCAGGGGCCTGCCCGAGCGCCCATGCCGTCAGCGACGAACGGTCGGCAGCGCGGCCAGGATCGACCCGACCGACGCGGCCAGCGATGTCTGCGCGGTGTCGATCCGCAGCGCGGGCGAACGGGGCCGTTCATATGGCGCAAGAACCTCCCTGCGTACGAGATCATCTCCTCCCTCGTGCAGCAGCCTCGCGTACAAGCCGTTGGAGTCGCGGCCGATCAGCACGTCGGACGGCGCCTCGAGCAGCACCTCGCACCAGCCGACGGCGGAGAACCGATCTGCCCCGAGATCGCGATCCGCTCCGAACGGCGCGACGAGCGCCAGCACGGCGACGATCCCGTGACTGGAGAGCAGTTCGGCCACGAACAGCGCCCGGGCGAACTGCGCTGCGCGGTCGGCGCGGGAGAAGCCGATGGCCGGCGGTAGACGTGTGCGCAGCTCGTCGCCGTCCAAGAGCTCCGCGTCGCGGCCCTGCTCGCGCAGGGAGGCGACCACCGCAGCGCCGATCGTCGACTTGCCCGCGCTGGGCAGGCCGGTGAGGAGGAGCGCCGGTGCCAGCAGGGTCCGGGTCATGAAGCTCGCATGATCGCGGACTTCGGCGAGAAGGCGGTCGCGACGGGGCGGCCGGCGCCCACGGTGGTGGTGGCAGTCGGCCAGTCCGGAACACGGAGCAACGGTGCGCTGGAGAGCGTCACCGAGATCCTACGGTCGGTCGGAGACGTGAACGTCCTCGTGCTGACGAACCTCGAATCCCGGTTCACGGACCGCTGGCGCCACGCGGGGATCGAGGTGCTGGTTGCACCGCAGTTCTGGCACGCCACGCGCGCGGGCGGGGGCAGGCACTTCTCCCGGCCCCGTCAGGCGTGGCGGGCGTCGCGGACGAACCTGCTCGCCTACCGGTTCCTCCGCCGCCTTCGTGCGCCGTTGATCCACTTCACCGACTTCAACACGTTCGCGTGCATCGGGCTGGGGGCGAAGCTCGCCGGCATGACGTCGACGATCGACGTCCGGCTGTGGATGCCTCCGCTCGTGGCGTTCGAGCGCATGGGCCTGCTCCTCTGCGACAGGGTGGTCACGCTGTCAGACGACCTGGCGTTGCGGCTGAAGACCCTGCGCTGGATGCCCGGGCTGGCGCCGAAGATCCTGGTGATCCCCAGCGGTGTGGACCGAGACCGGCTCGAGGCGGCAGGGTCGATCTCGGCCGCTCGCTGGCGAGCGAAGCTGGGGCTCGACGCGTCGGCGGTGGCGATCGGGGTCGTGGGCGCGGTGAGCACGCGCAAGCAACAGGTGGAGTTCATGTTGCACACCATGCCGGCGATCACGGCGGCCGCCGGTTGGAACGTGTACTTCCTGGGTGATGCCTACCGGGCGCAGCCCTCCTACGCACGCCGCTTTCGCAGCTCGCTGTCGGACGCCCCGCTGGCCCAGCGCGCGTTTCACCGCGGGTTCACCGGGGAGATGTTCGGCTGGTACCGCGCCCTGGATCTTGTCGTCGTCTGCTCCACCCACGAGGGGCTGGGGCGGGCGATGATCGAGGCGGTGTCGAGCGGCACCCCCGTGGTCTCGTTCGACGTCTGCTCGGCGCGTGACGTGCTCGACGAGGGTTGCGGGGTGGTGGTGAACGCGCAGGACTTCGACGCGCTGGCCGATGTGCTGTCGGTGCTGATCGACGACCCCGACCGCCGGCGGCGCATGGGGGAGATCGGCGCACGGATCGGCCGGCAGTTCGACTCCCGGCTGACCGGGCAGCGCTACCGGGAGCTGTTTGCGTCGATGCTGCGAGAGCGACGGTCAGCCGAACTCCACGACGCGGTTCATCCTGCGGTAGGGAGGGATGTCGCACTGCATCCGCTTCAGCCACGTGCGCCCGTTGCGGGTGAGCCGCCCCTCGACGAGGGGCTCGCCCAGGCCTAGGAGCGTCGCCTCCGCAACCTGGGCGTCGCCGGCGAAGACGAGCTCTTCGCTGCGCTGGATCCGCTCGGTGATCGCGTAGATCCGGCAGTCCTGGGCGAGGTCGTCTGCGAGGAAGGCCCCGCGCAGCACGTCGGCCCGGACGAAGTGGTGGTGCCAGAACCCGCGTGCCCGGCTGCCGGGGGCCTGGCGGCGAAAGTCGGTCGCGCCGATCGTCATCCGCTCGTCGAGCAGTGGTTCCTTCCAGCGCAGGAGCTTGACCTCCTCGACACCAGGGGGGAGCGTGTCCAGCGCCTCGACGATCGCCGCGACGCGCGCCCGATCCAATGCGATCGCGAAGCGGTCGTCGACGCACCAGAACACCCACTCGCAGCCGTCGATCCCCTCCAGCAGCGCGGCCATCGAGTCCTTGATGCCCGACGGCGACCGGATCATCCGGCAGTTGCGCTGCGCCGACAGGTAGGAGAAGGCGCCGGAGCCGCCGGCGCGAGCGAACGGGATCCGAAACGTGAAGGGGTGCTCCGGCCAGAGCTGGGCGTAGGTCTTGTGGACGAGCTCGGCCAGACCGAGCTGGCGGTCGTGGGTGAGCAGGAGCGCCTCCACGTTCAGATCCGGTATCCGAGGTCGGCGGCGGCGTCCGCGCAGATTCGGCGCAGCTGTTCGCGGTAGGCGGCGGGCCAGTCCGCGGGGTCGCCAAGCGGCTCGCTGCCGGCGCGCGCCAGCTTGCGCTTGACGGCCGCCTTGGTGTTGACGGGCCGCCGGGCGGACCACATGCGCTGCGCCCGGCGGGGGCGCGCGAGACCGAAGAAGTCGAACAGGCCCCGCAGCACGGTGTCGTCGCGGAGGTCCTCCAGCCGGACCCGGCGAGCGTGGACGGCGGGGGTCAGCGCCTCCGCGATCAGGCGGTGGCTTTCGGTCCAGAACGCGCAGTTGCGTTCGAACCGCGAGAGGTGCTGCCAGTCGGGCCGGCGGATCTGCGGCATCGCGCGCAGCCAGAAGCCACGGTGCCGAAAGCTCGGACGCTCGTGCAGGCGTCCGTAGAAATCCAGGTCGTAACAGGAGCGGACGTTCGCGGCCGGCCCGCGGGTCAGGTGCAGGACGCGGGCGTCGGGATAGCGCTCCAGCAGTACCGGAAGGATCCAGGTGAGCTTCCAGTTGGAGTCCACGGTGACCCACGGGGTGGGGCTGTGCTCGTAATGTCGCAGCAGCCGCAGGATCACCTCGCGCGAGGCACGTCCGGCGTAGTACTCGGTCGGGAGGGTGACGCTCATGCAGCTCAGCGCCGCGAGGTACTCGTGCCGGCAGTGGTGCGACCCTCCGGCGTTGAGGATCTGGGCCACCAGGTTCGTCCCCGAGCGCGGATGTCCGACGACGAAGTTCACCGGCTTGCGCCATCCGCGGTGCGAGGAGGGGGCGCCGTCCATGCGGCGCGCCAGTAGTGCCCGACCACAGTCCACGCGAGGTGCAGGTAGATGCGTCCGGCCACGATGACCGCGCGACCGGCCCGACGATGGCGAACCAGGTAGCGCAGCAGGTAGACGGGCTGGGCGCCCGACCGGGTGGACGTCAGCAGGAACGCCGCGCGCCGCAGTCCGGTTGCTCCGGAAGCGGTCGGGGTGGCCGTGGCGCGATCGACCAGGACGACGGCGCGAGGCTCGCAGTACACCGTCCAGCCGCGCTGCGCGGCCCGCAGCTGGAAGTCCCAGTCGCAGAAGCACTGCGGGAGGGCGACCGCGTCGAAGAGCCCGACCTCGGCGAAGCACCGCGCCCCGATCAGCAGGAGGTTCGCGCCCGCGGCGTCGATCCGGGTGGGTGTGCCGGGCTCCGCGGCCACGGCCACGCGCCAGGCGACACCCTGCCTCGGTGAGCATCCAGCCGTCGCTCCACGTGCGCGCCGGATGCGCCAGATCGTTGCGACGCGCCGCCACCAGGGCGTTGGGGATGGTCCGGGCGGTGTCGAGCAGCCGGCCGATCGCCTCCCGTTCGATCACCCCGTCGTTGTTGAGCGTCAGCACGTAGTCGGCCCCGTTGGCGAGCGCGTGCCGCACCCCGCGGTTCGTGGCACCGCCCCACCACAGATGCCCGTCGCCCCGCAGGACCACGGTCTGCGGGAAGGCCGCGAGGACCTTCTCTCGCGTGCCGTCGGTGGAGCCGTCGTCCACGACCACCGCGGTCGCCGGCACTGCGCTGCGTTGCAGGGACCCGAGGCAGCGCAGCGTCTGCTCGACGCGGTTGTGGACCGGGATGACGGCGAAGATGCTCGGAATGCCGTCCATGGCGGGGCGAGAGCATAATTGCCCGCCGCCCCGCACGTTCGCCGGTTGCCCGCCCCGCCCCGCCGCGGCTACCCTGACGCCGGATGTCCGTCGACACCCCCGAAGAGCTCTCGGGCCTGCGCGCCGCCGGCCAGGTCGTCGCCAGCACGATTCGCTGCATGCGCCGCGCCGTGCGGCCGAACATCACCACCGCCGAGCTCGACCTCGTCGCGGCCCGCGAGTTCGATCGCGCCGGCGCCCGCTCGGGACCGCAACTGGACTACGGCTTTCCCGGCACGACCTGCATCAGCGTCAACGACGAGGCCGTGCACGGCATCCCCGGGCGTCGCCGGCTGCGCCGCGGCGATCTCGTCAAGCTCGACGTCACCGCCGAGCTCGACGGCTTCTACGCCGACGCCTGCCGCACGGTGGTCGTCGGGGGCGAGGGGCGGCCGCCGGCGCTCAAGCTCGTTCGCGCATCCGAGCAGGCGCTCGAGGCGGCCCTGAAGGTCGTGCGCGCCGGCGTCGCGCTCAACGAGATCGGCGCGACCGTGCAGCGCCTCGTGCACGCCCGCGGGTTCTCGGTCTGCGACGGTCTCATGGGCCATGGCATCGGGCGGCGCATCCACGAGGCGCCCGATGTCCCCAACGTCTTCGATCCGCAGCTGTCGCAGCCGCTGGGCGACGGCCTCGTCATCACGATCGAGCCGCTCGTCGCCGCCGGCGGTCCCGCGGTCTGGATGCAGCGCGACGGCTGGACGGTGAGCACCGTCGACGGGTCCCTAGCGGCGCACACGGAGCACACGATCGTCGTGCGCGACGACGCCCCCCCGCTCGTCCTGACGGCCTGAGCCCGGCAACCGCCTCCGCGGTTGCGCGCCTTCACCTGCCCGGACTCCGGATGGTGCGGCTCGCCGACGGCGCCTGGCGCTGCAACGGGCACGCGCTCGCTGATCCGCAGCACGGCGCGGACGCCGTTGGTCCTGCCCCGCCGGTGGTCGGGAAGCTCGGCTTCGTCGACGCGCTCGTGCGCGCCGTCCCACCCGCTCAGGCCGCGCCGGTGACGCCCTCGCGGGCGAGCAGCAGCGCGCCGAGCTCGCGTGCCTTGTGCGCGGCGTCGCGGTCGCCCTCGTGGCGGGCGACGATCGAGCCCTTCATGAGGATGTGCCACTGCGCCGCGAAGCGCGCGGGGTCGGCGACGCCCGCCGCCGCGGCGCGCTCGGCGACGAACGCGCGGATGTTCGCGAGGTGCACGACGCAGGCCTGCCGCACCGGGTCCTCGCGCACGTCGAACTCCAGCAGCGACGTGATGAACGCGCAGCCCTCGAAGTCGTCGCGGTGAAACCACTCCGAGAAGATCTCGAAGATCATGAGCAGCTGGTCGGCGGGCGCTGCGGCGCGGCGCAGCACCTCGGCCTGCACCCAGCCCTCCGTCCAGCGCTTCTCGCGCAGCGCCAGGAAGGCCAGCGCGAGGTCGTTCTTCGAGGCGAAGTTGCGGTAGAGCGTCATCTTCGCGACGTCGGCCTCGGCGGTGATCGTGTCCACCCCGATCGCCCGCACCCCCGAGCGGCTGAAGAGGCCGTAGGCGGCGTCGAGGATGCGTTCGCGGCCACTGGGACCGCGGCCCGCGGCAAGGGCTTCACCGGCTGCCATGGTGCGACTATATGCAACGTATGCGACTTGCGCGATGCGTGGGCCGCTCCTGGCCCGCAGCTATGCTCCCTCTCATGCAGGAGATGGTCATCTACGGCGTCAGCTTCGACATGGTCGGCAAGCAGCCGATCGTGCTGCTGAAGACCGTCGACAGCAACAAGTTCCTCCCCATCTGGATCGGCCATCCCGAGGCTGCCGCGATCCTCATGAAGCTCCAGGGAGCGACGACGCCGCGCCCGATGACGCACGATCTGCTCTGCGACATGCTCGGCGAGCTCGACGTCCGCTGCACCCAGGTGGCGGTCACCGAGCTGCGCGACAACACGTTCTTCGCCTCGATCACGCTCGCCGTCGACGGCAAGGAGATGGAGATCGACTCGCGTCCCAGCGACGCGCTCGCCCTCGCCGTGCGCTCGGGCGCGCCGATCTTCGCTGCCGAGGAGGTCATCGCCGAGTCGGCGATCGAGTTCGAGCACGACGTCGAGGACACCGAGGAGGTCGTCGAGAAGTTCAAGGACTTCCTCGACCAGGTTTCGCCGGAGGACTTCGCCGGCGAGGAGTAGGCCCCCCGGCGCCGCCGAGCTGCGTGCCGCGAGGCCCTACAGGTGCGCGAGCTCGACGATCCGCGCGACGAGCGCATCGAAGTCCAGCCCCGCGGCATCGGCCGCCATCGGCAGCAGCGACGTCTCGGTCATCCCGGGGATCGCGTTGGCCTCGAGCACGGTCAGCTCGCCGCTGGCCTCGCAGTACATGAGGTCCACGCGGGCAAAGCCGCGGCAGCCGAGCACGTCCCACACCTCGAGGGCGAGCTCTTGGGAGCGGGCCGTGACCTGCTCGGGCAGCTCCGCGGGACAGACGAAGTCCGTGCGGCCGATCTCGTAGCGCGCCTCGAAGTCATAGAAGTTCTCCTCGCGCGGGACGGCCTCGACGACCGGCAGGACCTCGCGGTCCAGCAGCGACACGGCGAGGTCGCGGCCCGGGACGTGGCGCTCGAGCAGGACCTTGTCGCCGTAGGAGAACGCCGCCACCAGCGCGCCCGGCACGTCCTTCGCCGAGGCGGCAAACTTGATCCCCAGCGCCGAGCCCTGGCCGGCCGGCTTGACGACGATCGGAAACCCGAGGCGCTGCTCGATCGCCGGCAGCGCGTCGGCCGCGCCGAGCTCCTTGAACGCCGTCTCGTTGAAGGCGAAGAAGTCGGGCGTCGGGATCCCCGCGTCGAGCATGTGGTGCTTGGCGATCACCTTGTCGGCGCAACGGATGCAGGCCGACACGCCGCTGCCCGTGTACGCGATGCCGAGCGCCTCGAGCAGCTCCTGGACCGTGCCGTCCTCGCCGTCGCGGCCGTGCAGGGCGACGAACGCGACGTCGGGCGCGACCTCGCGCAGCCGGGCGACGAGGTCGTGGCCGACGTCGACGCCGATCACCTCATGGCCGAGGCGCTCGAGCGCGTCCTGCACCCGCGCGCCGGACTTCAGCGAAACCTGGCGCTCCAGCGAGCGGCCGCCCTTGAGGACGGCGACGCGCGTCATCCCTCGCGCAGCCCGTCCCCGCCCGCCCGCCGGCGGCGCTCGGGCGCGGGAAGGTGCAGCACGTTGGCCAGCTCGCTGTCGAGCTCGGCGGGCACCGGTTCGGCGGGCGGCTCGATCGCCCGCAGCGACCCCGTCAGCGTGCCGTAGAGCTCGACCTGCTCGCGCACGACCTCGCCGATGCGCCGCACGCCCTCGCGGATCTCGGCCTCGCCGACGCCGGAGAAGTTCAGCCGCATGGCGTTCGCGCCGCGCCCGTCGAGAAACGCCGAGCGGCCGGGCACGAACGCGACGTGCTCGTCCAGCGCGCGGGCGAGCAGGTCGGTCGTGTCGATGTACTCCGGCAGCGTGACCCAGATGAACAGGCCGCCCTGCGGGTGCGTCCACGACGACTCCGGACCGAGGCACTCGGCGAGCGCGTCGAGCATGACGTCGCGCCGGCGGCGGTAGATCTCCCGGAGCGAGTGGACGTAGTCCTGCCAGCGACCGCTCTCGAAGTACGCGGCGACGAAGAGCTGGGTCAGCGAGGACGAGCACAGATCCGATGCCTGCTTGCCGATGTTCATCTTCTCGAGCACCGGCCGCGGCCCGACGCTCCAGCCCAGCCGCACGCCGGGCGAGAGGATCTTCGAGAACGTGCCGAGGTAGATGACGAAGTCGCCGCCCTCCAGCGCGTAGAGCGTCGGCAGCGGGTCGCCCTCGTAGCGCAGCAGGCCGTACGGGTTGTCCTCGAGCACGAGCAGCTCGCGCTCGCGGATGACCTCGACGAGCCGGCGCCGGCGCGGCAGCGACATCGTCGTCCCGCCCGGGTTCTGGAAGGTCGGCACGGTGTAGACGAACTTCGGCCGCCGGCCCTCCCCGGCGAGGCGGTCGAGCGTCGCCTCGAGCTCGTCGATGCGCATGCCGTCCTCGTCGAGGCTGATCTGGATGACCTCAGCCTGGTAGGAGCAGAACGTCGGCACGGCGCCCGGGTACGTCGGGGCCTCGGCGATGATCACATCGCCGGGATCGACGAGCGTCTTGCAGACGAGGTCGATGACCTGCTGGCCGCCGGTCGTCACGAGCACGTCGTCGGCGTCGATGATCGTGCCCTCCTCGGCCATGACCTCGGCGATGCAGCGCTTGAGCACGGTCAGGCCCTCGGTCGGGCCGTACTGCAGCGAGCGAGCGGTCGAGTCGACGGCGACCGAGCTCATGATCGCGGCGAACGACGCGGCGGGAAACGACGAGGTGTCGGGCAGGCCGCCGGCCAGCGAGATGATGTCGCCGCGCTCGGTCAGCGCCATCAGGTCGCGCATCGCCGAGGACTTCATGACCTTCGTGCGCGCCGCGAACAGCCCGGCGTAGCGCTCGAGGTCGCGTGACGTCTGACGGGGACCCGGAGCAGACGTCATGGTTCGAGGTTCGCCAGGGGTCCGCGCGTCCCTGTCGTCTATCGTCATGCGCCCTTCACGGTACCGGACGCGTTGCAGCTGCTGATCGACATTCTCCAGGGCGCCGGCCTGTCCGGCGCCGCCGGCATCCGGCCCTTCCTGCCGGCGCTCGTCGCGGGCGCGCTGGCAACCGCGGACTTCGGGATCGACTACGAGGGCACGCCGTTTGCGTTCCTCGAGCAGCCCGGCTGGCTGCTCGGCGTGGTGCTCGTGTTCATCGCCGTCGTCATCGCGCAACGGCGCAAGTTGGCCGAGGCGCCGATCGAGTCGGCGCTGCAGGGCGTCGGCGTCGGCCTCGGCGCGCTGCTGTTCGCGGCGACGCTGGCCGACAACACCGACATGTGGTGGCCCGGCCTGCTGGCGGGCGGCCTGTGTGCCGCGCTCGCCATGGCCGCGACGCGCTCGTTGATGGTGCGCGTCCGGGCCCGCCTGGACGAGGAGGCGCGCGGCGCGCTGCCGGTCTACCTCGAGGGGACAGCGGTCCTGCTCGCCGGGCTGTCGGTGGTCGTCGCGCCGGTCTCGGTCCTCGCGCTGGGCTTCTTCGCCTTCCTGCTGCGCGGCGGCAAGCGCCGCGAGGGCGAGAAGTACGCCGGGCTGCGCATCCTGCGGTGAGCACCGGCAAACCCCCGAAGCTGATCCTGACCGTCATCGACGGCATGAAGCCGACGATGGTCGAGCGCGCGATGAAGTCCGGCAGCGCGCCGGCGCTGAAGGCGATCGCCGACCGCGGCCGCTACGTGCCCGACTGCGTGGCGGCGTTTCCCTCCGTGACGCCGGTCTGCGCGGGGGCGATCGCCACCGGGCGCCTGCAGGACGAGCACGAGATCCCCTCGATGAACTGGTACTCGCGCGCCGAGCAGCGCTACGTCGAGTACGGCTCGTCGTTCGCCGCGTCGCGCAAGTTCGGCCTCAACAACCAGCTCGTCGACACGATCTTCAACATGAACGCGACGCACCTGTCGCCCGCCGCGCCGACGATCTTCGAGACGCTCGACGACACCGACCGCGTACGCACCGCGTGCACGAGCTACCTCATCTACCGCGGGCGCCACATCCACGAGATCTCACGCGACTTCGCGCTGACCCGGGCGGCCTCGCAGCTGTTCAACCGGCGCACGACGCTGGGGCCGCGCGAGCTCTTCTACGCCGACATCTTCGCCAGCCAGAAGACGACCTGCTGGTCGCGGATGGGGCTTCCGGGCATGCGCGACCAGCACGCCGGCTGCGTCGGCTCCTACCTCGTCGAGCACGACCTGTTCGACTTCCTGCTGCTGTCGCTGCCCGACAACGACGCGCACTCGCACAAGAACGGGCCGCACGCGCAGATCCAGTCGATCGCCGCCGCCGACGCCGAGCTGTGGCGCGTGATGGAGGCGGGCGGCGGCGTCGAGGCGTTCCTCGACGAGCACGCGATGATCGTCATGGCCGACCACTCCCACTCGCACATCGAGCGCACGATCGACCTGACGGGCCCGTTCGCGGACTGGCGCGTGCTGCCGCCGTCGGGCGCGGGCGCCCGCCACGCCGAGATCGCGCTGTGCCCGGCCCAGCGCTCGGCGATGATCTACGTGCTGATGGAGTCGCCGGAGAGCGCGCTGCAGCGCGTCGTCTGCACGGCGCGCGCGATCGAGGGCGTCGACCTCGTCATGTGGTGGGAGAACGAACGCGTGCGGATCGCCGGCGCCCGCGGCGAGCTGTCCTTCGCGCCGGGCGACGCGGTCGCCGACGTGCGCGGCCGGCGCTGGTCGGTCGATGGCGAGCTCGACACGCTGCTGGCCCACCTCGAGGACGGCGTGCTGCACTGCGAGCACTACCCCGACGCGCTGGCGCGGGTGTGGGCGGCGATGCGGTGCCCGACGTCGGGCGACGTGCTGCTGTCCGCCGAGCCGGCCTACGAGTTTCCCGACTGGGGCAACCGCGCGCACGTCCGCGGCGGCAGCCACGGCTCGCTGCACCGCGTCGACTCGCTCGGCGCGCTGCTGTTCTGCGGCGTCGACGTTCCGGTCGAGCGCGCGGAGGGCCACTGGTCGATCGCCGACATCGCGCCGATGGTCGTCGGGCACTTCGACGCCGCGTAACCTGTCGGGATGCCCGCCGACGAGGCCGTGGCCGACACCACGATCGACCCGCCCCGCCTGCGCGGCCAGGCCCGCGCCCGCGCCGCGCTGCGCAAGCCGGCCAACTGGGCGCAGCTCGTGCGCTTCGGCACCGTCGGCGCGAGCGGCTACGTCATCAACCTCGCCGTCTTCGCCGCGCTCGTCCATGCGGCCTCGGCCGACAAGGGAGTCGCGGCGACCGCCGCCTTCGTCGTCGCGCTGAGCAACAACTTCGTCTGGAACCGGCTGTGGACGTTCCGCGCCAGCGAGGTCCACGCGGGCTTTCAGGCGGCCCGCTTCTGTGCCGTGTCGCTCGCCGCGTTCGCCGTCAACCTCGTCGTCCTCTACACGCTCGTCGACGGCCTGGGGGCCGCAGAGGTGCCCGCGCAGGCGCTGGCGATCGCCGCCGCGACGCCGCTGAACTTCATCGGCAACAAGCTCTGGAGCTTCAAGGCGTAGATGGCTGAGCCCGGCCGGGGCCGCGCGGCGAGGGCCCTGCTGGCGGTCTGCCTCGCCCTCGTCGCCGCCGGCGCCGGCGCCGGCCCGGCGGATGCGCAGCAGGCGGGCACGCTGACCGGCGGCCCGAGTTCGGGCGGGCTGCCGACCGGCCTGCCGGGCACGGCGGTCAGCCCCAACGCGCTCGTCCGCCCGCCCCTGACCGACGTCGCGCCGAAGGGACGCCGGCTGACCGCCGCCCGCGTCGGCGCGGCGGCGAACGCCGTGGGGAAGGTGCGCCGCGAGCGCCGCGAGTGGCCGCGCTCGACGCGCGAGGTCTTCCTCAAGGGCGTCGACCGCTGGCAGGTGTCCTACTACGCGCGCACGCCGCCGGGCGCGCCGCGCAAGGAGATCGCCCAGGTGTTGATCGACGACCGCAGCGGACGCGTGATCGAGGCCTGGACGGACTACCAGGTCGCGTGGTCGATGGCGCGCGGCTACCCCGGCGCGTTCGGGCGGATCGTCAACGCGCCGTGGGTGTGGATCCCGCTCGCGCTGCTGTTCGTCGCGCCGTTCCTGCGCCGTCCCTGGGGGCTGCTGCACCTCGACCTCGCCGTGCTGAGCGCCTTCTCGGCGTCGACGGCGTGCTTCAACGCGGCGCGGATCGACATCGCCGTCCCGCTGCTGTATCCGCTGCTCGCCTACCTGCTCGCGCGCATGCTGTCGATCGGGCTGCGCCGGCGCGACGAGGCGGAGCGCCGGCCCCTGCGCCTGCTCGTCCCGATCGGCTGGCTGGCCGTCGCCGTGATCTTTCTGATCGGCTTGCGCGTCGCGCTCAACGTGACGAACTCCAACGTCATCGACGTCGGCTACGCGGGCGTGATCGGCGCCGACCGGATCGTCGACGGCGCGCCGCTGTACGGCGCCTTCCCCAGCGACAACGCCATGGGCGACACCTACGGCCCGGTCGCCTACCTCGCCTACGTGCCCTTCGAGCAGGCGATGTCGTGGACCGGCAACTGGGACGACCTGCCGGCGGCTCACGCGGCGGCGATCGCCTTCGACCTGCTCGCCTGCCTGCTGCTGTTTCTCATCGGCCGCCGCGTGCGCGGTCCCGACCTCGGTGTGCTGCTCGCCTACGCCTGGCTGACGTACCCCTTCACGCTCTACGCGCTCATGTCGAACTCCAACGACACGCTCGTGGCGGTGCTCGTCCTCGCCGCGCTGTGGGCGGCGGGCAGCGCGCCCGCGCGCGGCGCGTTGATGGCGCTCGCGGCGCTGACCAAGTTCGCCCCCCTCGCGCTCGCGCCGCTGTTCGCGACGCACGGCGGGCTGCGCCCGCGCACGCTGCTGGCGTTCGTCGCCGGCTTCGGCATGGCCGCGTCGCTGGCGTTCGTGCCGCTGCTGGGGAACTTCGACCTGCGCACGTTCTGGGATCACACGATCGCCTTCCAGGCCCAGCGCGGCTCGCCGTTCTCGATCTGGGGGCTCTACGACCCCGAGGTGGAGTGGCTGAACGTCGCCCAGCGTGCGGTGCAGGCGGGCGCCGCGCTGCTCGCGCTCGCGCTGGCGCTCGTCCCGCGGCGCCGTGACCTCGTCGGCCTGGCCGCGTGCAGCGCCGCGATCCTGCTCGCGCTGCAGCTCGCCGTGACGCACTGGTTCTACCTCTACATCCCGTGGTTCTTCGGCCTGGTGATGATCGCGCTGCTGGGGCGCTGCGGACCGGTGTCCGGGACCTCGCCGCTGCGCGCGCGTCGTGTGCCGGCGTCCGCCTCCGCGTCCGCGTCCGCGCGATGAGCGCGCGCGCGCACCTCGCCCTCGCGGGCCTCGCGCTGCTCGCCGTCTTCGCGGTCGCGACGACGACGGGCCCGTTCGCGGACATCACCGTCAACGACCTCTACGTCTACCAGCAGTACGCGATCCTCCTGCACGAGGGGCAGCGGCCGTACCTCGACTTCGCCTTCGAGTACCCCCCGCTGGCGGCGCTGCCGCTCTGGCTGGCCGGCGTCTTCGGGCGCGACACGGAGCCGATCGCGTGGACCTTCGGCGTGCTCATGGCGCTGTCGCTCGTGGCCGGCCAGCAGCTCGCCGCCCGGCTGGCCGGGCGCGGCCGCGCGGCGGTGACGGTCGCCTGGCTGCTCGTGCTGACCCCGGTGCTGGTCGGCGCGTCCGTGCGCACGCACTTCGATCCGCTGCCGATCGCGATCACGCTCGCCGGCCTGCTCGCGCTCGCCCGCGAGCGCCGTGAGCTCGGCTTCGTGCTGCTCGGCCTGGGCACGATGACGAAGCTCTTTCCGGGCCTGCTCGCGGTCGTCGCGCTGATCTGGCTGGCGGGCCGGGGGGAATGGCGCGAGGCGATCCGTCTCGGCGCGATCTTCACGGCCGTCGTGCTCGCGATCTCGCTGCCGTTCGCCGGTGCGGGCTACGTCGACTCCTTCCGGTTTCACCTCGACCGGCCGGTGCAGATCGAGTCGACGGCGGCCAGCGTCCTCTTCGCACTCGGCGACTCGGACGTCACCGGCACGAACCTGCGCCCGGACCGCTTCAAGTCAAACGGCCTCGACGGTGGCCACGCGGGCGCGGTCGAGGCGCTCTTCGCCGGGCTGCTCGTGCTCGCGCTGACGGCGATCGTGCTGCTCGCCGCGCGCCGGCCGGGCCACCGCCACATGGTGCTCTGCGGCTTCGCCGCGCTGCTGGCCTTCGTCACTCTCGGGAAGGTGTTCTCGCCCCAGTACGTCATCTGGATGGTGCCGTTCGCGGCGCTGGCGTGGGTGTGGGGCGAGCGGGCGGTGGGCCTGCTCGTGGCCGCCGCGATCGTGCTCACCCACGTCGAGTTCCCGAGCCGCTACTTCGACCTCATCAACGTCAAGACCGACGTGGTGCTGATCGTGGCAGCGCGCAACGCGCTGCTGCTCGTCGCGCTCGTCGTGCTCGCCGCATCGCTGGCCCGGTCCCGCGGCGCAGGCCGAGTGCGAGCATGACCCGTCCTCAGGACGGGCTGGTCGCCCGTGCGCTGGTTCGTGCGCCTCGAGAGTCGGGTTCGTCAACGCGGCACGCGAGCGACGCTCGGCGTGTGGCGAAAGCGTGGCGAGCGCGCTGCGCTGATCGTCCACCTTCGCCTGCGGGGCGGCCGCGGCGGGTACGGAGGAGGCACGAACCCAACCGAACCCGGAGGTCCTGACCGTGCTCATCGGAGCCATCATCGCCGTCTGCATCGTGCTGCTCATCCTCGCCTTCGTCGCGCCGCGCCTGTCGCACGGTCCGGAGCGCGGTGCCCACCGCGCGTTCGGACTCGGCAGCCGCGCCGGCTCAAAGGCTCCCGGTCCGCTGGGCCGCCTGTTGGCCAAGCCCTTCAACTCCGGCTCGAAGGCCGCTGGCCGCAGCGCATCCGCCGGCCGTCGCGGGCGCGGGAAGCTGCCGCTGTAGGGCATGCGGTGGCGCGATCGCCGTTACATTCCCGCCCGTGACCGGCGACGCGCCAATCGAGAAGAAGACGCTCCCGGCCGGGGGGATCTGCCACCTCTGCCGCCATCGCGAGCGCCACCCCGGCGTCGGCATGCGCTGCGCCGCATTCCCCTACGGCATTCCGTTCGCCATCCGCGCCGGGGTCATCGATCACCGCAAGCCGGTGGACGGCGACCGCGGGATCCAGTTCGAGCCGGCCGACGACTGACGGCCGCACGGCGCTGCGCGGCGCGCTCTCACGCGGCCGGCAGCAGCACCTGCTCGATCGAGTCGGCCTTCATCGCCTCAGAGCAGCGCACGAGCACGCCCATCAGCCACGGGTCGTCCTCGGAGGTCTCGTAGCGCTCTTTCATGTGCGTCACGAAGCCGCGGATCGACTGCTCCTTGCGCACGCCGATCACCCCGCCGCGGGGACCGGTCATGCCGACGTCGGTGATGTAGGCGGTCCCGCCCGGCAGCACGCGGCCGTCGGCCGTCGGCACGTGGGTGTGCGTTCCCACCACCGCGCTCACCCGCCCGTCGAGGTACCAGCCCAGCGCGACCTTCTCGCTCGTCGCCTCGGCGTGGAAGTCGACGAGCACGTGATCGCAGCGACCGGCCAGCTCGCCCAGCGCGATGTCGATGTCCGTGAAGGCCGGGCGTCCCGCGCGCAGGAACAGGTTGCCGCTGAGGTTCACCACGCCCAGCCGCACGCCGCCGGCGCTGTGGACCACGCACGTCCCGTGCCCCGGCTGGCTGCGCAGGTAGTTGTACGGCCGCAGGATCGCCTCGTGCGAGTCGAGGTAGGCGAAGACCTCCTTGCGGTGGTAGGCGTGGTTGCCCAGCGTGATGACGTCGACGCCGGCGGCGAACAGCTCGTCGGCGATCTTCGGCGTGATGCCGAGGCCGCCCGCGGCGTTCTCGCCGTTGACGACGACGAACGTCGGATCGTGGCGCTCGCGCAGCGCCGGCAGCAGGTCCAGCAGCGTGTGCCGGCCGAGCGAGCCGACGACGTCGCCGACGAAGAGGATGCTCGCGACGGTCTCTGGCACGGGACATACTCTGACGGCAGGGGATGGCCGACGACGTCACCGACACCCCGCCCGACCACCCGCCCGAGCCCCCGCCGGGCCCGGCGCCGCCTCCGGGCACGCCGGTCGTGGTCGCGCGCTGGGTGCAGCTGGTCATGCTGCCGCTCGCGGTGCTGGCGCTCTACGCGCTGGCCCACGCGGCCGGCCATGTGTTGCTGCTGTTCATCGTCGCGGCGGTCATCGCGCTGATCCTCAACCCGCTCGTCGCGCTCGTGCAGCGCGCCCGCGTGCCGCGCACGGCGGCGGTCATCGCCGTGTACCTCGCGATCTTCACCACGCTGCCGTTCTTGGGGTTCCTCCTGGCCGGCCCGATCTCCGACCAGGCGGCGTCGTTCGCCAACGACGTGCCCGGCCTCGTCGACGACACGAACCTGCTGCTCGACGACGTGCAGGACTTCTTCGACGACAAGGGCATCGACGTGCAGATCAAGGGCGAGAGCGACAGCGCGCTGGCCAGCCTGCAGAACCAGATCGTCACCGGCTCGGGCGAGATCGTGTCGCTCACCGGCGAGCTGCTGCGCCTGCTCGTCGAGCTGTCGTTCTACGTGATCCTCGTGATCGTCATCTCGATCTACATGCTCGTCTACGCGCCGCGGATCGGGACGCTCGTGCGCTCGGTCATGCCGCCGGGCGATGGCACGGCGCAGGACGACTACCCGACGCGCGTGCAGCGCGCGGTGTCGGGCTACGTGCGCGGGCAGCTGCTGTTCAGCACGATCATGGGGGTCTCGGCGGGCATCGCCCTGTGGATCTTCGGCGTGCTCGGGATCTTCCCCGACGGGCGCACGTACGCGTTCGCGTTCGGCCTGTTCTTCGGCGTCATGGAGCTCGTGCCGTACGTCGGGCCCGTGCTCGGTGCGCTGCCGCCGGTGATCGTCGCGCTCGTGCAGGACCCGCTGATGGCGGTGTGGGTCGTGCTGCTCTTCGTCGCGCTGCAGCAGCTCGAGGGCCACGTCGTCGCGCCCAACGTGTTCGGCCGCGCGCTGCGCCTGAACCCGCTGCTGGTGATCCTCGCGCTGCTGCTCGGCGGCGAGATCTACGGCTTCGTCGGCGCGCTCGTGGCGCTGCCGATCGCCGCCGTGCTGCGCGAGACGGTCGTCTACCTCAAGCGCCACCTCGTCTTCGAGCCGTGGGGCACCGCGTCGCCGCTGACCATCGGCCCGCCCCCGCCCCCGCCCCCGCCCCGCCCCGGCCGTCGAGCCGCCCGAGCCCGAAGGCCACGCCCGAGAAGGTGCCGACGCCACGTCGCTAAGAGTGGATGTCGTCGACCCAGCGCACGCGCTCGGGTTCGTCGACCACTTCGGGCAGATCGAGGTTGACGACGACCGGCTCCTGCCCGGAGCGCACGATCACGCACGAGAGCGTCTCGTCGGCGAGCGCGTTGATCTCCTGGTGCGGGACGTACGGCGCGACGAAGATGAAGTCGCCCGGCCCCGCGTCGGCGACGAACTCCAGCCGCTCGCCCCAGCGCATCCGCGCCCGCCCGCTGACGACGTAGATGATGCTCTCGAGCTCGCCGTGGTGATGGGCGCCGGTCTTCGCGGCGGGATCGATGTCGACCGTCCCGGCCCAGAGCATCTCGGCGCCGGCCCGCGCTGTGGTGATCGCTGCGGCGCGGCTCATGCCCGGCGTCTGCGGGGTGTTCGGATCGAGCTCGTCGCGGCGCACGACCCGTACCCCGGCCGCGCGCCAGTCACGGGTCAGCCCATCGCTCATTGGGTGGCCGGGCGGGGCTTCGCCGTCATGACCGCGCCGATACCACTTACGGCAACGATCACCTGCTTGATGGCGTTCGGACTCAACACATCGAAATCCATCAGCGACGTTTCTCGGATGGGGTTCTGCGGCTGATCTCGTCCCGGTTCGCCGCCGATGGCATTGCGCAGCAGGATCTCGAAGTGCGCACCGTGGCGAAGCATGTCGCGCTCAGCCGTGCATGCCATTCGTAGAGCGAGAGCGCGAGAACGCGATCCCCGTCGGCCTCGGCCACGAAGGGTCCAAGGCGGGGGTCGGAGATCAATGCACTCGCCTGCTGCTCGTTCACGAAGGGGCTACGCTAGACCAGACGCCCCGGTCCCGCCTAGGACTCCTTCGGCAGTCATGCGGCCGGGCTTTGCATTTTGCGGTTGGACCGGCTGAACTGCCCGCCGCAGGCGCTCGGCCGATTTGCCGCGCTCCCGGACCCGGTGCCCGAATGTCCGCTCGGCCGGCTCCGGGTCGCCCGCGACTCCCGCGCCGATGTAACGAGATTGCCGCAAAGCGCAGGTACCCTTGGAGCATGCCCTTCCCCGCGACCCGCCTGCGGCGGCTGCGCGCGACGCCCGTCCTGCGCGACCTCGTCCGCGAGACGCGCCTGACCCCCGCCGACATGGTCCTGCCCCTGTTCGTGGAGGCCGGGCCGACCGCGGGCCGCACCCCGATCGCGTCGCTGCCCGGGATCGACCGCCTGTCGATCTCCGCCGCGGTGCAGGAGGCCGGCGAGGCCGCCGCCCTCGGCCTGCCCGCCGTGTTGCTGTTCGGCATCCCCGAGCACAAGGACGCCGAGGGCACCGGCGCCTACGACGACGAGGGGATCGTCCAGCTCGCCACCCGCGCGATCAAGGACGCGCACCCCGACCTCGTCGTGATGACCGACGTCTGCCTGTGCGAGTACACCGACCACGGCCACTGCGGACTGCTGCGCGCCGACGGCGCCGTCGACAACGACCTCAGCGTCGAGCTCATCGCCCGCACCGCCGTCTCCCACGCGCGCGCCGGCGCCGACGTCGTCGCGCCGAGCGACATGATGGACGGGCGCATCGGCGCCGTCCGGGTCGCGCTCGACGAGGACGGCCTCAGCGACACGCCGATCGTCGCCTACAGCGCGAAGTTCGCCTCCGCGTTCTACGGCCCGTTTCGCGAGGCCGCCGGCTCGACCCCCGCCTTCGGCGACCGCCGTGCCTACCAGATGGATCCGGCCAACGGCAACGAGGCCGTGCGCGAGGCGCTGCTCGACGTGCAGGAGGGCGCCGACGTCGTCATGGTCAAGCCGGCGCTCGCCTACCTCGACGTCATCCGCCGCGTCAAGCAGGCGACGAACCTGCCGGTCGCCGCGTACAACGTCAGCGGCGAGTACGCGATGATCAAGGCGGCAGCGGCAGCGGGCGCGCTCGACGAGCGCGCCGCGGTGCTCGAGACCCTGACGTCGATCCGGCGCGCCGGTGCCGACATCGTCATCACCTACCACGCGAAGGACGCTTGTACATGGATGTAACGTCGCTCGTAGGACGCCGCCTCGCGACCCCACGGCCGCAACAAGCACACGGCCAGCGGTGTCCGGAGGGCGAAGCATGACATCTCTTCCGAAGATCCGGTCTCGCAAGGACGGCGCCGCCGCCCCGATCGACGACGTGGATCGCAAGGTCCTGAACTTCATGCAGGGCAGGTTCCCGCTCCGGCCGCGGCCCTACGCCGCCGTGGCGCAGCTCGCGGAGATCACCGAGACCGAGGTCATGGCCCGTGTCCAGCGCCTGCTCGACGACCGCATCATCCGCCAGGTCACGCCGATCTACGACACCCGCGCGCTCGGCTACGGGTCGATGCTCGTCGCGGCGAAGGTCGACCCCGAGCACCCGTGGCGAGCGGCGAAGATCATCAACTCGCACCCCGGCGTCAGCCACAACTACCTGCGCAACCACGAGTTCAACATGTGGTTCACGCTCGCCGTCGAGGGCGACTCCAGGCTCGGCCTGCAGGGCACCCTCGACGTGCTGCAGGAGCTGACCGGCGCCGAGTCGATCCGCCAGCTGCCGACGCTCAAGCTCTTCAAGATCCGCATGGACCTCGAGATGGAGGGGACCACGAAGTCGCTGTCGACCGAGGGCGTCGCCGAGGCGCCCGTCGAGCTCGAGGGCGTGCCCTACGACGAGCGCGACGTCGCCGTCATCCGCGCGACGCAGGGCGACCTGCCGGTCGTCGCCGAGCCCTACGCGCCGGCCGCCGCCGAGCTGGGCCTGACGCAGGACGCCCTGCTCGAGCACATGGCCGGCATGAAGGAGCGCGGGATCCTGCGCCGCGTCGCCGCGATCCTCTATCACCGCCGCGCCGGGTTCTCCGCCAACGGGATGGGCGTCTGGGTGGTGCCCGACGAGAAGATCGCCGAGTTCGGCCCGCGGATGGCCTCCTTCCGCGGCATCTCGCACTGCTACCAGCGCCCGACCTACGAGGACTGGCCCTACTCGATCTTCACGATGGCCCACGGCCGCTCCAAGGAGGAGTGCGACGCGATCCTCGACGCGATCGCCGGCGAATTCGACATCACCGAGCGCGCGACGCTCTACTCGTCGACCGAGTTCAAGAAGATCCGTCTTCTGTACTTCACGGAGGACTTCAAGAACTGGGAAGCGCAGTACGGCGGTCTGTGACGGTCTCGCTGCGAGACAGGCGTTCGGCTGAGCTGTACGCGCGCGCGCTGAACGTCCTGCCCGGCGGCGTCAACTCGCCTGTGCGCGCGATGCGCGCGATCGGGCGCGACCCGCTGTTCATGCAGCGCGGCGCCGGCGGCGAGATCTTCGACGTCGACCAGAACCCGTACATCGACTGGGTCTGCTCGTGGGGCCCGCTCATCGCCGGCCACGCGCACCCGGCAATCGTCGCGGCGGTCACCGACGCGACCCAGCGCGGCACGAGCTTCGGTGCGCCGACCGCCGGCGAGGTCGACCTCGCCGAGGAGGTCAGCCGCCGCGTCCCGGGCGTCGAGATGCTGCGCATGACCGCGTCGGGCACCGAGGCGTCGATGAGCGCGATCCGCCTCGCCCGCGCGGCGACCGGCCGCACGAAGCTGCTGAAGTTCGCCGGCGCCTACCACGGCCACGTCGACGGTCTGCTGGCCGACGCCGGCAGCGGCCTGGCCACGCAGGGGATCCCGGCCTCGCCAGGCGTGCCCGCGGAGGTCGCGGCCAGCACGATCGTCGTCCCCTGGAACGACGCCGACGCGCTCGTCGCGGCGACCGCGGAGCACGAGCTCGCCGCGATCCTCGCCGAGCCCTTCCCCGCGAACATGGGCCTCGTCCCGCCCGCCGAGGAGTTCCTCGAATTGCTGCGCGACCGCGCCGACGCCACCGGCGCGCTGCTGGTCTTCGACGAGGTCATCTCCGGCTTTCGCGTGTCGCGCGGCGGCGCGCAGGAGCTCGCCGGCGTCATCCCCGACATCACGGTGATGGGCAAGGTCATCGGTGGCGGGCTGCCGGCCGCCGCCTACGGCGCCGCGCGACCGCTCATGGAGCGCATCGCCCCGGCCGGCGACGTCTACCAGGCGGGCACGCTGTCGGGCAACCCGCTGGCGGTGGCGGCCGGCCTCGCCACGCTCGCGCTGCTCGACGGCGAGCAGCCGTACGCCAACCTCGCCGCCACCACGCACGCGCTCGCCGACGGCCTCGCCGAGGCCGCGCGCACGGCGGGCTATGACGACGTGCAGATCGTCAGCACGACCGGACTGCTGACGCTGTTCTTCAGCGCCGACCCCGTGACCGACTACGCGGGCGCGCAGGCCTGCGACCGCGGCGCCTACGCGAGCTGGTGTCGCGGCCTGCTCGCACGTGGCGTGTACGCACCCGCGTCGCAGTTCGAGGCCTGGTTTCCGTCGCTCGCTCACACGCCCGAGCACATCGACCGTACCGTCGCCGCCGCGGCCGCGGCCTTCGCGGACATCGAGCGATGAGCGGCGACGCGACCCGCGATCCGATCGACCGCCTGCGCGCCGCGGTGCGCGACAGCGGCAGCCCGCTCGCCGACGTGATAAGCGCGCCACCGGGCGACCACGCGTCCGGCGGCGGCCCCGATCCCGTCGCGCTCGCGGCGTCGGGCCCGCGTGTCGCGGAGCATCGCGACGATGTCGAGCTCGCCATCAGCGCGGTGCTCGAGGGTTGCCTGCTGCACTACGGCGAGCCGCGCGCGTTGCAGATCGCCGACCCCGACCTGCGGCTGCTCGCCGGCGACCGGCTCTACGCGCTCGGCCTCGCGCGGCTGGCCGCGATCGGCGACCTCACCGCGATCGCCGAGCTCGCCGACATCATCGCGCTGAGCGCGCAGGCGCACACCGCCGACGACGGCGAGCTCGCGCTCGCGGTCTGGCAGGCCGGCGCCGCCTCGATCGGCTGGGGCGCCGACGCACCGACCGCCGACGCCAAGGAGCAAGCGCGGGCGGGCGATCCGGGCGCCGTCGCGGCGCTGCACGCGGCGGCGGCGAGGGCCGGACTTTGAGACATCTTTGTAACAACGGCCACAGCAGTGCGTCTGGCGCATCGCCGGAGTCGCCGGGGCAGTAGATTTCCGTGCCCGTGCCACGTGACCGCAAGCAACCCAAGCAGCCCAAGACGACCGCCGAGGCGCAGATCCCCGGCGCGTTCGAGGGCGAGACCGTCAGCCGCCGTCGCTTCATGACCGGCACGGTGCACGCGGCGGGCGGCATCGCGGTGGCCGCCTTCACGCTGCCCGCGGTCGGCCTGGCCGTCGGCCCGGTCTTCGAGAAGCACGAGGTGAAGTGGGAGTCGGTCGGGCCGACCGGTGACTTCGCCGACGACACGTACGTTCCACGCACCCTGACGCTCGTCCGCGGCATCGGCGACGTCGGCAAGTCGACGGTCTACATCCGCGCGTACAACACCGAGATCGACTCCGAGGAGCGCGACGAGTACAACGCGTTCATCGCGATCTCGACGCGCTGCATGCACCTCGGCTGCCCGGTTCGCTTCGTCGAGGCGTCCGAGCGCTTCATCTGCCCGTGCCACGGCGGCGTCTACGACTTCGAGGGCAAGGTCGCCGGCGGCCCGCCGGTCCGCCCGCTGGATCGCTTCTACACCCGCGTGCGCAACGGCAACGTCGAGCTCGGTCCGCGCTTCAGCGTCAACTCCGAGCTCAAGCGCTTCTCGCCGCGCGATCCCGGCATGCCGCTGGACGGCATCGGGCAATACCTGTACCCGGCGCGGCCCAGCGTCCGCAAGATTCCCGGTACCTAGATCGTGGCCAACCTCAAGCCACCGCTTCCGAAGGCGCTGCGCCCCAAGCCCAAGGGCCCGAGCGAGGACAACGGCCAGGCGAAGGCCGGCGTCAAGGACAAGGCCGCCGAGAAGGGCATCGACGTCGTCGACTGGCTCGACGAGCGCACGTCGATATCGGGCGGCGCGCGCTGGCTGATGTTCCGCAAGATCCCCAAGGGGACGAACTGGTTCTACACGCTCGGCTCGGCCACGCTGTTCGCGTTTCTCTCACAGGCCGTGACCGGCGTGATCCTCGCGATGTACTACGACCCGTCGGCCACGCGCGCCTACGAGTCGATGCGCCACCTCACCAACGAGGTCTTCCTCGGCGAGTTCGTGCGCGGGATGCACAAGTGGGGCTCGACGGTCATGGTGATCCTCGTCTTCCTGCACATGGCGCGCACGTTCTTCTGGGGCGCCTACAAGTATCCGCGTGAGCTCAACTGGGTGATCGGCGTCGTGCTGCTGATCCTCACGCTGTTCATGTCCTTCACCGGCTACCTGCTGCCGTTCGACCAGCGCTCGTTCTGGGCGACGACGGTGGGTGTGGCGATCAACGGCACCGGCCCGCTCATCGGCCCCTACTTCAACGACTTCCTGCGAGCCGGGCCGGAGTTCGGCACGACGACGCTCGCGCGCTTCTACGCGCTGCACATGCTCGTGCTGCCGGGCGCGATCGCGGCGCTGATCGGCGCGCACCTGTACCTCGTCGCGCGGCTGGGCACGACCGCCCCGCCGTGGATCCGGGCCGACGTCGACCCCGACCTGCGCAAGGACGAGACATGAACGCTCGCGAGAAGGAGGAGTACCTCCGCGAGTACTCGATCCTGAAGTCGCAGGGCAAGCCGTTCTTCCCCTACGCCGTCGCGAAGGACTCGCTCATGGCGGTCGTCGTGATGATCTCGATCATCGGGATGTCGCTTGTCCTCGGCGCCGAGCTGGGGCCGAAGGTCGACCCGACGACCACGACCTACACGCCGCGGCCCGAGTGGTACTTCTTCTTTCTCTTCGAGGTCCTGCGCGTCATCAAGCCGCCGTCGCTGACCCCGCTCGCCTCGATCGGCGTGCCGACGATCTGCATGATCCTGCTGCTCCTGCTGCCGTTCTACGACCGTGGCCCCGAGCGGCGCCCCGAGCGCCGGCCGATCGCGATGGCCGCCGCCTTCTTCACGATCGCCGCGATGGCCTTCCTCACCTACGAGGGCGCCAATGCCGGCTCGCCGAACCAGATCGACATGGAGGCGCCCGCGGCCGTCGTCGCGGAGGGACCGGAGAACCTGCGCCAGTGGGAATCGGGCAAGCAGGTGGTCGCGCAGTCGGGCTGCCTGGCCTGCCACAAGATCGGCCACAACGGCGGCACGCTCGGACCGGACCTGTCGACGATCGGTGAGCGCCTCGCGCGCCAGGCGATCGCCCGCACGCTCGTCAACCCGACGGCGCCGATGCCGGCGTACACCGACCTGACGCCGAAGAAGCGCGACGACCTGGTCGAGTTCCTCGCGCAGCTGAAGTCCGGCTCCCATTAGAGCCCTCTGGCCCTGCCACCGCCGACCGACAAGGGAACGCTGCAGGAGCCGCAGGTGCGGGCGATGTTCGATCGCATCGCCGGCTTCTACGACGTCATGAACTCGGTCATGACGGCGGGGCTGCACCACAAGTGGCGCCGTCGCACGGTCGACCTCGCCCGCGTCGGCCCAGGCGACCGCGTCCTCGACGTCGCGACCGGCACCGGCGACCTCGCGCTCGAGCTCGCCGCGCGCGTCGCCCCCGGCGGCACGGTCGTCGCCTCGGACTTCTCGGAGGAGATGCTCACGCGGGCCCGCACGAAGGGCGCCGGCGCAGCGGTCCCGGTGACGTTCGAATGGGCCAACGCGATGCAGCTGCCCTACGCCGACGGCGAGTTTGCCACCGCCACGGTGGGGTTCGGCGCGCGCAACTTCTCCGACCTCGACCGCGGCTTGGCCGAGATGGCGCGCGTGGTGCGTCCCGGCGGGACCGTCGTCGTGCTGGAGATCACGACGCCGACGCGCCCGCCGCTGGCGGGCTTCTACCGCCTCTGGTTTGATCGCATCGTGCCGCTGATCGGCAAGCTCGCCGGCGACCCGCAGGCCTACGAGTACCTGCCCAACTCCGTCAAGCGCTTCCCGGCGCCGGCGGAGCTCGCGGCGCGGATGGATCACTGCGGGCTGGACGTGCGCTACATCCTCACGGCGGGGGGCATCATCGCCCTGCACGTCGGCACGAAGCGGTGACGGACCCGTCATCGGCCGACGGTGGAGACTTCGAGGGACCATGTCCCGGGCTGACGACGAGCAGGCGATGATCGCGGGCGCGAGGATCGTGCAGGACGCAGGCGGCCGGGTGTCGGAGCTGTTGGCGCAGGTCGAGGAGCGCCTCATGGCAGTCGCCGCCGGGCACGGACCGGTGCTGACCCGCCACGCCGGCGACACGATCGCCGCCGGTGGCAAGCGGCTGCGGCCGCTGCTGGTCATGCTGTCGGCCGGATACCGCCCCGCCGATCACCGTCAGCTGATCGCCGCCGCCGCCGCGGTCGAGCTGATCCACAGCGCGACGCTCGTGCACGACGACGTCCTCGACGGTGCAACGCTGCGGCGCGGGGTCCCGACGGTCTACGCCCAGGGTGGCCGGGCGCTGGCGATCGCCACCGGCGACCTGCTGTTCTCGCGGGCGTTCTCCGAGCTGGCGGCGGCAGGTTCGCTGGGCGGCGTGCGGGCGCTGTCGCGCGCGACCTCGGCGCTGGCCGAGGGCGAGTTGCTGCAGCGCCAGGACGCATGGAGCGCGGCGGTCACGATCGATCGCTACATGCTGCGCTGCGAGCTCAAGACGGCACGGCTGTTCGAGGCCTCGTGTGAGATGGGAGCCCTGGCGACGGATGCCCCGGCCGAGCAGATCGCGGCGCTGGGCGGCTTCGGGCGAGGGATCGGATTGGCGTTTCAGCTGCTCGACGACGTCATCGACGTCGCCGGCCCGCCGTCGATCACGGGCAAGCGGCGCGGCGTCGACCTGCTCGACGGGACGGTCACGCTGCCCCTGATCCTCGCGCGGGAGCGCGATCCGACGCTCGGGACGATCGACCTGCGATCGATCGCGACGGCCGAGCAGGCAGACGCGCTGTGTGACCGCATCGCCGCGACGGGGGCGCTTGACGAGGCGCGCGTGCGAGCGCGCGCGGTCATCGACGAGGCGAACGCTCGACTTGACTCGGTTGCGCTGGACGAACGACAGCTACAGGCACTGCGGCAGATCGCCGACTCGGTCGTCGTGCGCCGGGCGTAGCGCCGTTCAGCTGCCCGCCTGCGAGTAGCGCTCGATGAGCGGGTGGCCCTTGAGCTCCTTGAGCTGGTTCTTGCACCACCACGAGTACGTGTCGTTGGTGTCGGCCTCGGCGTCCGCCACGAACGCGTTCCAGTCCGTCCAGGCGCAGGCGCCGACCTCGAGCGGGTTGGGCTGCGGATCGCTGGTGGCGCGTGCCACGTAGACGGGACAGAACTCGTACTCGACGATGCCGTCGAACGGCGGTGCGCGATAGAGGTGCTCGGGCAGCGCGACCTGGATGTCGCCGGCGCTCATGCCGAGCTCGTACTGCAGCCGCCGCTGGATCGCGGCGATCATGCTCTCTTCGGGAGCTGGGTGTCCGCAGACCGAGTTGGTCCACACGCCGGGCCAGACCTTCTTCGGCAGCGCCCGGCGCGTCATGAGAAACGATCCCGCGTCGTCGAACACATAGCACGAGAACGCGAGGTGCAGCGGCGTGTCGGCGTGGTGCGAGCTCCACTTCTCCGCACTGCCGATGGCGTTGCCCTCGTCATCGACGAGCACGATGAGCTCCTCGACCGCGCCGGCGGCGGAGGTCGCGTTCGCGTCAACGGTCACGCGAGGTCACCAGGTCGGCGAGCGCCAGCAGGTCGGCGAGCGCGCGCGGTCGCAGCCGCGCGGCCTCGAGATGCTCCATCGCGCGATCGCGCTGAAGATCGGCCTCGGCCTCGCTCCACGCGCGTCCGCCCGATTGCTCGACGAGCTCGCGGACATGCACGATCTCGTCGGGTGACAGCGGAGCGTCGGCAGCATAGATCGACGCCAGCGCCCGCCCGGCCGACGTGCCGGAGTTCAGCGCCGCGACGACCGGCAGCGACTTCTTGCGACTGGACAGATCCGAGGAGACGGGCTTGCCGGTCACGGCCGGATCGCCCCAGATGCCGAGGATGTCGTCGACGAGCTGAAACGCGAGCCCGAGCCCGGCCCCAAATGCGCACAGCCGGTCGACCTGCTCGGAGCTCGCTCCCCCGAGCATGCCGCCGAGCGCGCACGCGCACCCGAGCAGGGCGCCGGTCTTCGCCGCCGCCATCGTCTCGCACTCCTGCAGGCCGACGGCGTCGCGCGTCTCGAACTCGAGGTCGGCGAACTGCCCGTCGACGAGCGTGAGCACCGCGGCGCTCAGCGTGGCCACGGCGTCCTCGGCGCGCTCGTGCCCGCTGCCGGCGACGATCTCCAGCGCGATCGTCAGCAGCGCGTCCCCGGCGAGGATCGCGGGTCCGATCCCGAAGACGGTCCACGCCGTCGGGCGCCCCCGGCGAAGGACATCGCGGTCCATCACGTCGTCGTGCAGCAGCGAGAAGTTGTGCACGAGCTCGACCGCAACGGCCGCCGGCAGCGCATCCTCGGCACTCCCGCCCGCCCCCTCGCAGCTCAGCAGGACGAGCGTCGGACGCAGCGCCTTGCCCGCTCCCCCGGCCGTGTCGCGACCCCGCTCGTCCCACCACCCGAGGTGGTAGCCCGAGACGAGACGCGTTGGCGGGGCCAGCGCGCCGACCGCCTCGCGCAGCGCCGGATGCAGCAGCGCGCTGCCCCACGCGAGCGCCTCCCGCGAGATTCGCGTCTCAGTCATCGTCATGGCGGCGGGGCCGGAGCGGGGCGTCAGACTCCAATTTGGCAGTCTTCGAGCACGCCGAGCGCGTCGGGGACGAGCACGGCCGCCGAGTAGTAGGTCGTCACGAGGTAGTTGATGACGGCCTTCTCGTTGATGCCCATGTAGCGCACCGAGAGGCCGGGCTCGTACTCGTCGGGGATCCCGGTCTGGTGCAGGCCGATGACGCCCTCGTTGTCCTCGCCGACGCGCATGACGATGACCGAGCTCGTCATCGTGTCGCTGATCGGGATCTTGTTGCACGGCAGCAACGGCACGCCGCGCCACGACTGCACCACGCTGTCGCCGATGGCCGCGGTCGGGGGATACAGGCCCGCCTTGTTGCACTCGCGGCCGAAGGCGGCGATGGTGCGGGGGTGGGCGAGCAAGAACTGCGCGCCGCGGCGGCGGGTGATCAGCTCGTCGAAGTCGTCGGGCGTCGGCGGGCCGGTGCGCGTGCGGATGCGCTGGCCGAGGTCGCAGTTGTGCAGCAGCCCGAAGTCGCGGTTGTTGACGAGCTCGTGCTCCTGGCGCTCGCGCAGCGCGTGGATCGTGAGCTTGAGCTGGTGCTCGGTCTGGTTCATCGGGTCGTTGTAGAGGTCGGCGACGCGGGTGTGGATGCGCAGCACGGTCTGCGCGACGCTGAGCTCGTACTCGCGCGGCGCGAGCTCGTAGTCGACGAACGTGCCCGGCAGCGTCGGCTCGCCCTCGTGGCCGGCCGCGAGGGCGATCTCGGCCTGGCCGGCCTTGTCCTGCGGCATCGACGGCAAGACCATGAAGGCGTCGATGTGCGCGGCGAGCGTCTCGTTCTCGGCGACGATCTTCTCGAAGTCGCTCTGCTGCAGCGTCAGCACCGTGCACGGCGTGACGGCCTTGGCCGTGAAGCCCCAGTAGTCGTCGCTCTCGAGGATCGCGGGGAAGCTGAAGTGGTCGCCGTCGGCCCACACGTCGACGACCTCGTCGTCGCCGTACTTGCCGGTCATGATCTTGTTGACCTTGCCGTGGGCGATGAGCACGATCTGGTCGGCCGCCTCGCCCTTCTCGACGATGACGTCGCCGGCCTTCAGCTCCTGCTGCTTGAACTTGCCGGCCAGCGCGGTCAGCACGTCCATGTCGTCGTAGGAACGCAAAAACGGCAGCTCGCACAGCTCGGCGGGGATGACCTGGATGTCCGAGCCGACGTTGGTGAACGTCACGCGGCCGTCACCGACGGCGTAGCTGAGGCGGCGGTTGACGCGATACACCCCGCCCTTCGTCTCGACCCAGGGCAGCACGCGCAGCAGCCAGCGCGACGTGATCCCCTGCATCTGCGGCGCCGACTTCGTCGTCGTCGCGAGGTTGCGCGCTGCCGCGGTACCAAGACTCAGCTGCGGGCTCTCAGTTGCGTCGTCGGCCTGCTGGACTTCAGTCACGGTGTCTCCTTCTACGTTGCCCTGATTGCCTCACGGGCGCTGGCCTCCCACGTGCTCGGCCAGTGCCTGAAGTTCGTCCATCGCCCGCGCGTTGGCGCCCGCGCCGGCGCGACTCAGCGCTTGGAGCGCGGTCGCCAGTTGATGCGATGCCTCGTCCTGCGCCCAGGCTCGCCCGCCGGCGGCCGCGGCCGCGGCACGGTCGGCGTCTTCGTCGGTTAGCGCCACCACGAGTCCGAGGCGCCGCCCGAAGGCCCGCAGGCGCTCGATGCACTGGCCATCCCCGGTCGCCGACAGCGCCCCGAGCCCGCAGGCGCAGCTCATCAGCGCGCCGGTCCGAGCGCTCGCCATCGCCATGTACTCCTGCGGGCCCACGTCGTCACGCGTCCGGAAGGCGAGCGCGCTCATGCGAGCGTCGAGCAGATCGTGCAGGGTCGCGCTGAGCATGCGCACGCCGCTACGCCCGCGGGCGTGATCGGCGGCGAGCATGTCGAACGCCAGCGTCTGCAGCGCGCTGCCGGCGAGGATCACCGGCCCGATGCCGAACACCGCGCACGCCGTGCGTGCGCGTGGTCGCAGCCCATGGCCGGCGATGACGTCGTCATGCAGCTGGGCGAAGCCGTGTGTGAGCTCGACCGCGACCGCGGCGGGAAGCGCTGCGTCATGGTCGCCCCCAGCGGCTTCGGCGGCCAGCAGCGCCAGGGTCGGGTGGATCGCCGTGCGCCTGGAGTCCTTTGCCGTCGAGCCCGGCGCGTCGCTCCAGCCGAACTGGAACTCGGCGACGCGGCGGGCCGTCTCGGACAGCGTGGCGACCGCGGCGCGCAGCTCGGGCTCGAGGACGTCGTGACCCCACGCGAGCACCTCGTGCGCAGGACGCCCGACCGCCATCGTCGCCATCTGATCGGTCCCGGCCGGCACTCAGGTCCTCACGCTGCAGTCTTCGAGCACGCCGAGCGCGTCGGGGACGAGCACGGCCGCCGAGTAGTAGGTCGTCACGAGGTAGTTGATGACGGCCTTCTCGTTGATGCCCATGTAGCGCACCGAGAGGCCGGGCTCGTACTCGTCGGGGATCCCGGTCTGGTGCAGGCCGATGACGCCCTCGTTGTCCTCGCCGACGCGCAGGACGATGACCGAGCTCGTCAGCGTGTCGCTGATCGGGATCTTGCTGCACGGCAGCAACGGGACGCCGCGCCAGGCCGGCACGGTCGCTTCGTGAAAGGCGACGTTGTCGGGGTAGATGCCGGCGCGGTTGCACTCGCGCGCGAAGGCGGCGATGGTGCGGGGGTGGGCGAGCAAGAACTGCGCGCCGCGGCGGCGGGTGATCAGCTCGTCGAAGTCGTCGGGCGTCGGCGGGCCGGTGCGCGTGCGGATGCGCTGGCCGAGGTCGCAGTTGTGCAGCAGCCCGAAGTCGCGGTTGTTGACGAGCTCGTGCTCCTGGCGCTCGCGCAGCGCGTGGATCGTGAGCTTGAGCTGGTGCTCGGTCTGGTTCATCGGGTCGTTGTAGAGGTCGGCGACGCGGGTGTGGATGCGCAGCACGGTCTGCGCGACGCTGAGCTCGTACTCGCGCGGCGCGAGCTCGTAGTCGACGAACGTGCCCGGCAGCGTCGGCTCGCCCTCGTGGCCGGCCGCGAGGGCGATCTCGGCCTGGCCGGCCTGGTCCTGCGGCAGCGACGGCAGCACTTTGTAGGCGTCGATGTGCGCGGCGAGCGTCTCGTTCTCGGCGACGATCTTCTCGAAGTCGCTCTGCTGCAGCGTCAGCACCGTGCACGGCGTGACGGCCTTGGCCGTGAAGCCCCAGTAGTCGTCGCTCTCGAGGATCGCGGGGAAGCTGAAGTGGTCGCCGTCGGCCCACACGTCGACGACCTCGTCGTCGCCGTACTTGCCGGTCATGATCTTGTTGACCTTGCCGTGGGCGATGAGCACGATCTGGTCGGCCGCCTCGCCCTTCTCGACGATCACGTCGCCGGCCTTCAGCTCCTGCTGCTTGAACTTGCCGGCCAGCGCGGTCAGCACGTCCATGTCGTCGTAGGAACGCAAAAACGGCAGCTCGCACAGCTCGGCGGGGATGACCTGGATGTCCGAGCCGACGTTGGTGAACGTCACGCGGCCGTCACCGACGGCGTAGCTGAGGCGGCGGTTGACGCGATACACCCCGCCCTTCGTCTCGACCCAGGGCAGCACGCGCAGCAGCCAGCGCGACGTGATCCCCTGCATCTGCGGCGCCGACTTCGTCGTCGTCGCGAGGTTGCGCGCTGCCGCGGTACCAAGACTCAGCTGGGGCGCGTCGGTCCCCGCATCCTCGCGGTCAGCTTCGGCAGGATTCACGGCCATTTACTGATGCCCTCCCCGTTGGCGGTCGCAGCGCGAGCAGTCGTCACCCAGGCGCCCGGGAAGGCACCTGTGCGGTGGCGACCGCAATTACCGGATCGCTGGACCGCCCGTACATGAGCATCTCCGGGCGCATGGTGGTTGCACCTCGGCGTCCAGCTTTCCCCGGCCCTTATAGCACGACACGTCAGGACGAGGTGATTAACTTTCACCCCTAATCAGCGCACCGGATTGTGGGGCGCCAGCGCACCGATCCATTGACTGATGGATACGCCGTAAAGCAGTGCTTCGGGAAGTGCATCGCTCTGGTACACAGTCGGTCGCGAAGGTGGTATATCTCAAGCGGCTGAGCCCGCGAGGTCGGGAAACGGGGAAGGTCCGATGAGCCATTTGCAGGCCGCGTACAGCGCTGCGCGTCATCCAGGCGTGCAGCAGGCGCGTCGCGGAGTCACAGGGTTACGAGTACGGAGGGACAAAGCGTGAACGAGACGCTGAGCAGCACGCGCGGCCATCTCTCGCTGCGTCACTTGGGGGTCGGCCCGAGCGCCGATGCGACGGCGCCGTCGCCCCGCGACGAGCTCGCCGACCTCGTGGGGTCGCTGCTCTCGCATCCGCAACGCCCAGACCCGACGCGGCTTCCCACCGCCTCCCCGGACCGGCCGGCGGGAGCGCAGGACGGAGCAGAGCGGCCGGCATCGCCCCTCCCGGGGCCGGGCACCGGCCTGGGCGTGTCGGCGCACCGGCTCGCGGCGCTGGCGCCGGTGGCCGACTCGCCCGCAGTCGCCCGCAAGCCGACGCAGTCGCTGATCGGCCTTCCGCGCGGACTCGGCACGTCGGGGTGGTGGATTGCCGGAGATGACGGCGCGTCCGACGAGGACGCGGCGGACACGCCGATGCCCGAGCTCTTCTGTCCGGGTCCGGTGCGCGACAACGCGGCCCTGGGCGAGGAGGTCAACAACCGGGTGGTGGACTGGGCGGAGGAGGTCGGCATCTACCCCGGCCAGCTGGAGCGCCTCCGGTCCTGCGGCTTTGGACACCTGATCATGCTCACGCACCCGGCCACCGACGATCCCGACCGGCTGCTGGCAGCCGCGAAGTGCGTGGTGGCGGAGTGGGCCGCTGACGACTACTACGTCGACGAAATCGAGCTGGGTGCCGACCCGAGCGTGGTGGGATCGCGCTTGGCGCTGCTCTACGCGGTGGTGGACCCGGCGGCGCTTCCGGCGCAGTACGCGCCCCAGCTCGACGAGCACCGGCGGGCGGAGGCGATCGTGACCGCGTTTCGCAGCGCGATGACGCACCTCGCCCGCTACGCCTCCGACACGCAGATCGGCCGCTTTCAGCATCAGATGGGGATCCTCTTCATGGCGTGGAGCCAGGAGGCGGACTGGCACCGCAACGGGCGTACCCCACCGGTCTGGGAGTACCTCGTGCAGCGCCATCTCAACAGCTACCTGCCGCCGATGATCCTGATCGACGTGGTCGCCGGCTACGAGATCCCGCCGCACGAGTTCTACGACCCGCTCGTCCGTCGCGCGTTTACCCGCGCCGGCGGCGCGAACGTGCTGCTCAACGACCTGCACTCGTCGGCGTTCGAGTCGGACACCGACTTCAACCTGCCCCGGGTCATCGCCGTCGAGGAGGGGTGCTCCCACGAGGAAGCGATCAAGCGCACCGTGCAGATCCACAACGAGCAGATGCGCCTGTTCGTCGCCGAGGCGGCGGCCGTCAGCGCGACCGGCTCACCGGCGTTGCAGCGCTTCTTCGTCGATACGTGGGCCTGGATGGGTGGCAGCCGGGAGTGGCACGCCACCAGCGGCCGCTACCGCAGCGATGACGCGTGAGTCATTACGACCGATCGCTGGGTTGACCGACTTCTCTGCGATGACGCACCAAAGGAGCTAGACCATGACCCCGAGCAACGCCAGTGCCGAAATCCTGCGCAGCGATTACCAGAAATCCGTTGCGGCGTACTGGGACAACACCGCACCGACGGGCAGCCGCGGCGCCAGCCGGCAGGACGACGTCAATTGGCTGCTCGGCGAGATCGACGGCCTCTACCACCACCACTACGGGCTCGGCGACTACGACCGCTCCGTGCTGCGCGGCCCGCAGGAGACGCGCGACGAGCGGATCCTCGCCGAGCTGCACCGGCTCGAGACGGCGCAGGCGCACTTCCTGCTCGACCACTTCGGCGACATCAAGCCCGAGGATCGGCTGCTGGACGCCGGCTCGGGCCGGGGCGCCACGAGCTTCATGGCGAACAACCGCTTCGGCTGCGAGGTCGACGGCGTGACGATCTCCGAGTACCAGGTCGGGTTCGCCAACGACCAGGCCGAGCAGCGGGGCGTGAGCGACAGGGTGCGCTTCCACTTTCGCAACATGCTCGACACCCGGTTCGAGACGGGGTCGCGCCGCGTCGTCTGGACGAACGAGACCACGATGTACGTCGATCTGTTCGAGCTCTTCCGCGAGTTCGCCCGCGTCCTGGAGGTGGGCGGCCGCTACGTCTGCATCACCGGCTGCTCCAACGACCTCATGGGCCGTTCGGAGGCGGTGGCCCGGATCGACGAGCACTACACCTGCAACATCCACCCCAGGAGCGAGTACTTCAAGGCCCTGGCCGCGAACGACCTCGTTCCGATCGCGGTCACCGACCTCACCCCGATGACGATCCCCTACTGGGAGCTGCGCGAGCATTCCGCGCCCGCGACCGGCGTCGAGGAGCCGTTCCTCGAGTCCTACTGCGAGGGCAGCTTCCAGTACCTGTTGATCGTCGCCGACCGGGTCTGAGCGCTGAGCGCATGGGTGCTGAGACGCGCGCGCAGCAGCCGTTCGAGTTACCGGAGTTCTACGTCGGCTGGCCGGCGCGCCTGAACCCGCACGTCGATGCCGCGCGCGCCCACACGAAGGCGTGGGCGCGCGAGGTCGGCATCCTCGACACGCCGCCCGAGGACGACACGCCCGAGATCTGGGACGAAGCCGCCCTCGATGCCATGGACTACGGGCTGCTGTGCGCGTACACGCACCCGGACACCCCCGGCCACGAGCTCGACCTCGTGACCGATTGGTACGTCTGGGTCTTCTACTTCGACGACCACTTCCTCGACGTCTTCAAGCGCTCGCGCGACCAGGCCGGCGGCCGCGCGTACCTCGAGCGCCTGCCGCGCTTCATGCCGCTCGATCTCGCGGCGCCGACGCCGACGCCGACCAACCCGGTCGAGCGCGGCCTGCTCGACCTCTGGTTTCGCACCGTGCCGAGCAAGACGCCCGAGTGGCGCGCGCGCTTCTTCGAGAGCACGAAGAACCTGCTCCAGGAGTCCAACTGGGAGCTGAACAACATCAACGACGACCGTGTCGCCAACCCGATCGAGTACATCGCGTTGCGACGCAAGGTGGGAGGCGCGCCCTGGTCGGCGCACCTCGTCGAGCACGCGAACTTCGTCGAGGTGCCCGACCGGATCTGGGACTCGCGCCCGATGCGGGTCCTCAAGGACAGCTTCGCCGACGCGGTGCACCTGCGCAACGACCTCTTCTCCTACGCGCGCGAGACCGGCGACGAGGGCGAGCTGGCCAACTGCGTGCTCGTGCTCGAGCGCTTCTTTGCGATGGACACGCAGAGCGCCGCCGACCTGACGAACGAGATCCTCACGTCCCGGTTGCATCAGTTCGAGAACACCGGGCTCACCGAAGTGCCGATCCTCTTCGCCGAGAACGCCATCACGCCACCCGAAGCTGCGAGCGTGGCGCTGTACATCAAGGGATTGCAGGACTGGCAGGCCGGCGGCCACGAGTGGCACATGCGCTCCAGCCGGTACATGAACGCGGGCGCCGTGCCCGAGGACGACGGCACGTTCGGCAGGTTCGACGCCCCGCGCGGCCTCGGGACCGAGAGCGCCCGCCTGCTGAGCGGATCGCCGCAGGCCTACGGGCTGACCCGCTTTCGCCAGAACGCCCACGTCCCCTATCCGCAGGTCGGGCCGACGGCGCTGCCGGACTTCTACATGCCGTACACGGCGCGCGTGAATCCCCATCTCGAGCGCTCGCGCGAGCATTGCATCGATTGGGCGCGCGAGATGGGCATGCTCGAATCGCTGCCGGGCGTGGCCGGCGCCGGCATCTGGGACGAGCACAAGTTGGCGGCCTACGACTTCGCAGTGTGCGCGGCGCGGCTGCACCCCGACGCGACGGGGCCCGAGCTCGACGTCTCGTCGACATGGCTGACGTGGGGCACCTACGGCGACGACTTCTTCCCGCAGGTCTTCGGCACGACGCGCGACCTCGCGGCCGCGAAGGCCTGCAACGCGCGGCTGTCGCTCTTCATGCCGCTTGACTGCGGCGCGACGCCGCCACCGGCCATGCCGCTGGAGGCGGGCCTGGCGGACCTCTGGCAGCGGACGGCGTCACCGATGGACGAGGCCGACCGCGTCGTCTTCCGCGTCGGCGTCGAGCAGATGACCGCAAGCTGGATCTGGGAGCTGCAAAACCACATGCAACACCGGATCCCGGATCCCGTCGACTACATCGAGATGCGGCGGCGCACGTTCGGCTCGGACCTGACGATGAACCTCGCTCGCGTCACGCAGAGCGGCAACCTGCCGCGCGAGCTGTTCGAGACGACGCCGATGATCGAGCTCGAGAACGCGGCGCAGGACTACGCCACCATGCTCAACGACGTCTTCTCCTACCAGAAGGAGATCCAGTACGAGGGCGAGCTGCACAACTGCGTTCTCGTCGTGGAGAACTTCCTCGGCGTCGACCGCGCGGCGGCGGTGCTCGTGGTCAACGACCTCATGACGTCGCGGATGCAGCAGTTTCAGCACATCATCCAGACCGAGCTGCCGTTCGTCGCCGACGTCTTCGAGCTCGACGAAGACAATCGCGCGACGCTCGACGCCTGGGTGGTCTCGCTGCAGGACTGGATGGCCGGGATCCTCGACTGGCACCGCATCTCCCGGCGCTACGACGAGGCCGAACTGCGCGATCTGAACACCTTGGGCACGATCGTCGCGGGCGGCCGGCCGAGGGCGCTCGGCGTCCTGCCCTCCGGATCGCCCGGCAGCGGCAGCGCCGGGACACGGATCCCGTCATGGCGCGCGGAGGCGTCGCCGGCGTCAGCGCCCCACTAGCTATGTTGCTTGACGGCATCGGAGGTCCCCGGGATCTGCACCCTCTGTCCGATGGCCAGCTGCAGCGGGTTGCGCAGGACATCCGCGAGGTGATCATCGACACGATCGGTGAGATCGGAGGCCACTTCGGAGCCAACCTCGGTGCCTGCGAGCTCGCCGTTGCCGTGCACAGCGTCCTGGACTCTCCGCGCGACAAGATCGTGTGGGACGTCGGGCACCAGGCCTATCCGCACAAGATCCTCACCGGGCGTCGCAACGGTCTCGGGACGATCCGCAAGTACGGCGGGCTCGCGCCGTTCTGCTCGATCTTCGAGTCCGAGCACGACATCATCGGCGCGGGTCACGCCTCGACGTCGATTTCGTGCGCGCTCGGCCTCAAGCAGGCCATGCGCCGCGGCGCGCAACCCGAGGGCAACGTCGTCGCCGTGATCGGCGATGGCGCGTTGACGGGTGGGGTGGCGTACGAGGCGCTGCACAACGCGGGCGGCATGGACGCGCCCATCGTCATCGTCCTCAACGACAACGGGATGTCGATCGCGCCCAACGTCGGCGCGGTCTCGCGCTACCTCAATCGTGTCCGCCTGAACCCCGGCCTGTACCGCGCGCGCGAGGAGATCGAGGAGACCCTGAGCCGCCTGCCCGGCGGGATCGGCGAGCGCATCGAGCGCATCGGGCCCCAGCTGAAGGAGTCGATCAGGGCGCTCTGGGCGCCGGGGCTGCTCTTCGAGGAGCTCGACCTCGCGTACGTCGGGGTCATCGACGGACACGACATCGCCGCCATGCGCCAGGCGCTGCGCGCCGCGCTCGCGGCGCAGCGGCCCGTGGTCGTCCACGTACGCACCGTGAAGGGCAAGGGCTTCGCTCCCGCGGAGGACGGCGGCCTCGCCGGCATGGAGGCGTGGCACGCCGCCAAGCCGGCGTCGATCGTCGGCCGGCGGCCGGCCGCGCCGCGGGTGAGCGCGGCGCCGGCCGGCCCCGCCCCGTACACCGCGGTCTTCGGCCGCGCGCTGGTCGCCGAGTGTCGCGCCGACGAGCGCGTCTGCGCGATCACCGCCGCGATGAACACCGGCACCGGGCTGGATCTGCTGCAGAAGGCGATGCCCGATCGCTACTACGACGTCGGGATCGCCGAACAGCACGCGGTGCTGTTCGCAGCGGGGCTGGCGCTCGGCGGCATGAAGCCGGTCGTCGCGATCTACTCGACGTTCCTGCAGCGGGCGTTCGATCAGATCGTGCACGACGTCTGCCTCCAGAAGCTCGGCGTCGTGTTTGCGATCGATCGCGCGGGGCTCGTCGGCGACGACGGTCCCACCCACCACGGCGCCTTCGACGTGTCCTACCTGCGCTGCCTGCCGAACCTCGTGCTCATGGCGCCCCGGGACGCGGCGATGCTCGTCGACATGCTGCATACCGCCCTCGCGCACGAGGGCGGCCCGGTGGCGCTGCGCTACCCGCGCGGCGCCGCCGCGGGCACGGCTCCGACGCGCGCCCCGGCGACGATCCCGATCGGCCGCGGCGAGATCCTGCAGTCCGGCCGGAGCGTCGCGCTGCTGGGCTATGGCGCGGGCGTCGCGATCGCGCTGCAGGCCGCGGAGCGGCTGCTCGCGTCGCACGGCCTGGTCGTCACCGTCGCGGATGCCCGCTTCGCCAAGCCATTGGACACGGCGCTGATCTGCGACCTCGCCGCCGACCACGAGCTGCTGGTGACGGTCGAGGACAACGTGCTCGCCGGGGGAGTCGGCTCGGCGGTTGCCGAGCTGCTCGTGGACCGAGACCGGCTGACGCACACGCGGCTCGTGCGGATCGGACTGCCCGATCGCTTCGTCACGCACGGCGCGCCGGGGTTGCTCTACGAAGAGGTCGGGCTGACGCCCGACGCGATCGCGCGCCGCGTCATCCAGGCCGCGGGCCTCGGCGAGCCGACGGTGCCCATCTCGGCGGCGCTCGCGCCCGTTCCGGAGCCGTGAGCGAGGTGCCGGCCGGGGGCAGGCGCCGCACCACCCGGCAGATCATGGTCGGCAACGTTCCCGTCGGCGGCGGCGCGCCGGTCGCGGTGCAGACGATGACCAAGACCGAGACGGCGAACCTCGCGGCGACGATGGATCAGATCCACAAGGTCGCCGAGGCCGGCGCCGACATCGTCCGCGTCGCCGTGCCGCGCGACCGCGACATCGAGGCGCTCAGGACGATCGTCGTGCGCTCGCCGATCCCGGTCATCGCCGACATCCACTTCAACCACACGCTGGCGTTGAAGGCGATCGACGCCGGCGCGCACTGCATCCGCCTGAACCCGGGCAACATCGGCGGTGCGGACAAGGTCGCCGAGGTCGTGGCGCGCGCCAAGGCGGCCGGCACGCCGATGCGCATCGGCGTGAACTCGGGCTCGCTGCCCAAGCACCTGCACGCCCTCGAGCGCGACAACCCGGTCGAGGCGCTGACGACCGCGGCGACGGAGTTCGTCGAGCTCATGCACCGCTTCGACTTTCACGACTTCAAGGTCTCGATCAAGTCGACGAACGTGCCCAACACGATCGCCTCCAACCGCCTGCTGAGCGAGAAGATCGACCACCCGCTGCATCTCGGCATCACGGAGGCCGGCACGAAGTGGTCGGGCAGCCTGAAGTCGGCGGTGGGTCTGGGGACGTTGCTGGCCGACGGGATCGGCGACACGATCCGCATCAGCCTGTCGACGTTTCATGCCGAGGAGGAGGTCAAGGTCGCCTGGGAGATCCTCAAGGCGCTGCAGCTGCGTGAGCGCGGCCCGGTCCTGATCGCCTGCCCGACGTGCGGGCGGTTGCAGTTCGACATGGACAGCGTCGTGATGGACATCGAGCGGCGCCTGGAGGCCTATGACGATCCGATCGAGGTCGCCGTGCTGGGTTGCGCGGTCAACGGCATCGGCGAGGCGTCGCACGCGGACTTCGGGATCACCGGCGCCAAGGACGAGGGCCTGATCTTCAGTCGTGGCAAGCCGCTGCGCAAGGTGCCGACCGAGCAGCTCGTCGACGTCCTCTTCGAGGAGATCGACAAGTACGCGACCTCCAAGCGCATCGTCGTCGACGAGCGCGCCGCCGCCGAGGGCGCGGCATGGCTGGCCGCCAACGAGGACGCGACCGCGATGACGCCCGAGCGTCTGGCCGCGCTCGAGAAGGCCGAGCTGGCCGCCAACCGCGGTGGCGACGACGTCCTGGCGGCGCTTGAGATCGACGAAGACGCCTCACCCGTCGCCGGGCGCCGATTCACCCGCGCCTGAGCCATGAGCGGCGCCGGGACACGCGCGTCCCTGCGGCGGGCGGCGTGGTGCGCGGCGGTGGTGACAATCGCGGTTGCGTTGGCGCCGGGATCTGCGCAGGGCGCGATCCGCGCGGGAACCACCGTGACGTTTCCCACCAGCGTTGCGCTCGGTGAGGTGGGAGCGCCGGCCTCGATCAGGCTGCGCAACGAGAACACGGGGCTGAACTTCCTCTTCTCGAACGTCGTGTGCAACGCCGGGGACGCGTCAGCGCTGTGTTCGCTGCCCGAGCGGGGCATCGTGCTCGACCCTTCCTGCACGACCATCGCCGCCGGCGCGTGCGGCCCCGGCGCCGCCGATCCCGGCGTGTTCGACGTTGCCTCCTCGGGCGTGGGCAGGGCCGGGAGCGCCTGCTCGGGCGTGACCTTCGCGATCGATCCCGTCGACGCGAGCGGGGCCGTCGTCTTCCGGCCGCTGCCGCCGGGCACGCGGGTGACGCTGCCGGGGTTCGGCTCGCGCTGCGTGATCGACTTCACGTTCGACGTGCTCAGGCTGCCCAGCGCAGACGCCGATGCGGGCACGCCGGGGGTGCAGACCGCACAGGCGACGTCGCACACACAGCGCTCCAACGTATTCGCGATCGGATCCGACACCGCGCGTGCCACGGCGCTGACGACCATCCGGCGAGCCGCGCCGTCGATTGCGACGGTGGCCTCGCCGGACATCGTGCTCGGCGCCGGTACGTTGAGCGATCAGGCGACGGTCGACGGGCGCGCCGGCTCGTTGCCGGGGGCGACGGTCGACTTCCGGCTCTACGGCCCCGACGACGCGGACTGCAGCCGTCCGGCGGTGTTCGAGTCGCTCGACGTGCCCTACCCGATCGGTGGCGGCTCTGTTGGCTCGGGCGCGTTCACGCCGACGCGGGCCGGGACGTATCGCTGGGTCGCGATGTACAGCGGCGACGCCAACAACGAGCCGGCGGTCGGCGGGTGTGGCGACGCCGACGAGACGCGCGTGGTCACGCGGGCCGTGCCGTCGATCGCCACGCTGGCCTCGCCGGACATCGTGCTCGGCGCGGGAACGTTGAGCGATCAGGCGACGGTCGACGGGCGGGCCAGTCCGTTGCCGGGGGCGACGGTCGACTTCCGGCTGTACGGCCCCGATGACGCGGACTGCAGCGGTCCCGCGGTGTTCGCCTCGCTCGATGTCCCGTACCCGGTGGGTGGTGGCGCGGTGGCGTCGGGGGAGTTCACGCCGACGCGGGCCGGGACGTATCGCTGGGTCGCGATGTACAGCGGTGACGCCAACAACGAGCCGGCGGTCGGCGGGTGTGGTGACGCCGACGAGACGCGCGTGGTCACGCGGGCGGTACCGTCGATCGCCACGCTGGCCTCGCCGGACGTGCTCCTCGGCGCGGGGACGTTGAGCGATCAGGCGACGGTCACCGGCCGCATCAGCCCGTTGCCGGGGGCGACGGTCGACTTCCGGCTGTACGGCCCCGACGACGCGGACTGCAGCGGTCCGGCGGTGTTCGAGTCGCTCGACGTGCCCTATCCGGTCGCTGGTGGCGCCGTTGCGTCAGCCGCGTTCGCGCCGACCCGGACGGGGACGTATCGGTGGGTCGCGATGTACAGCGGTGACGCCAACAACGAGCCGGCGGTCGGCGGCTGCGGCGACGCCGACGAGACGCGCGTCGTGACGCGGGCCGTGCCGTCGATCGCCACGGTCGCCTCGCCGGACATCGTGCTCGGCGCGGGGACGTTGAGCGATCAGGCGACGGTCACCGGCCGCATCAGCCCGTTGCCGGGGGCGACGGTCGACTTCCGGCTGTACGGCCCCGACGACGCGGACTGCGGCGGCCCCGCGGTCTTCGAGTTCCTCGACGTGCCCTATCCGGTCGACGGGGGTGCGGTGGCGTCGGCGGCGTACATGCCGACCCGGGCTGGGACGTATCGCTGGATCGCCACCTACAGCGGCGACGCCAACAACGAGCCGGCGGCGGGCGCGTGCGGCGACGCCAACGAGACGCGCGTGGTTGCGCGGACGGTGCCGTCGATCGCCACGCTCGCCTCGCCGGACATCGTGCTCGGCGCGGGGACGTTGAGCGATCAGGCGACGGTCACCGGTCGCACCAGTCCGCTGCCGGGGGCGACGGTCGACTTCCGGCTGTACGGCCCCGATGACGCGGACTGCGGCGGGCCGGCGGTGTTCACGTCGCTGGACGTCGCCTATCCCGTGGCCGGCGGCCCGGTGCAGTCGGGCTCCTATTCGCCGACCGCGGCGGGGACCTATCGCTGGGTGGCCTCCTATGGCGGCGACGCGAACAACGACCCGGCCGCGGGGTCCTGCGGCGATGCCGACGAGACGACGGACGTGGCTCGCGCGTCGCCCTCGATCGCGACGGCGGCGTCACCGGACATCGTCCTCGGCGCCGGGACGCTGTCTGACCAGGCGACGGTCAACGGGCGGGTGCAGCCGCTGGCGGGCGCCGACGTCGACTTCCGGCTGTACGGCCCCGACGACCCGGACTGCAGCGGCCCGCCGGCGTTCGAGTCGCTCGACGTGCCCTATCCCGTGGACGGCGCAGCCGTGACGTCGGCGGCGTTCACCCCGACGCGCGCAGGCACGTACCGGTGGACCGCCGCCTACAGCGGCGACGCCAACAACGCACCCGCGGCGGGGGCGTGCAACGACGCCGACGAGACCCATGTCGTGACGCAGGCTCCGACCTCGATCGCGACGGCGGCGTCACCGGACATCGTCCTCGGCGCCGGGACGCTGTCTGACCAGGCGACGGTCAACGGGCGGGTGCAGCCGCTGGCGGGCGCCGACGTCGACTTCCGGCTGTACGGCCCCGACGACCCGGACTGCAGCGGCCCGCCGGCATTCGAGTCGCTCGACGTGCCCTATCCGGCGGACGGCGGCCTCGTGCAGTCCGAGACGTTCGACCCCGAGACGGCGGGCACGTACCGCTGGGTCGCCGAGTACAGCGGCGATGCGAACAACGGGTCGGTCGCGGGCGGCTGCGGAGACGCGAGCGAGACGACGATCGTCGCGCGCAACACGCCCGCTCTGGCGACGACCGCTTCGCCCGACATCGAGCTCGGCGAGGGGAGCCTGACCGACGAGGCCACGGTCACCGGAAGGGTCAATCCGCAGGCCGGAGCGACGATCGACTTCCGGCTCTACGGACCCGACGATGCGACGTGCTCGCGTCCGGCGGTCTTCGAGTCGTCGGGCGTGCCGTACCCGGTGCCCGGCGGGGCGGTCCGGTCGGGCTCCTTCACCCCGACCGGCGCCGGCGCCTACCGGTGGATCGCGAGCTACCAGGGAGACCGCAACAACGCGCCCGTCGCAGGCACGTGCACCGACGGCAACCTCACGCGGGTCACCGCGCCGGCCGCGCCGCCTCCCGCGCCGACCCCCGTACCCCCGCCGTCAGCATCCCCGCCGGCAGCCGTCACGCCGCCACCACCGCCGCCGGTGTCACCGGCGAGCCCATCTCCCACGCCGCCGCCGCCGGCGCGGTCGCCAACTCCGACGACCGGATCGTCGTCCGAACCCGATTCGAGCGCTTCGCCGGCCGCCGACCCGGCCGATCCCGATCCCGAGCCCGCTCCGGGGGCGGCGGACGCCCCGGCAAACGAGCTGGCGGCCGCGCCGGACGCGCCGGACGCGGGATCTCTCGCCCCGAGCGCTGCGACCGGCTCGTCGTCGGACCCCGAGCAAGCCGCGCAGCGCGAGCGCCGCAGGCAGGCAGCGCGGAAGTCCGCTGCGTCCGAGGCGGACTCCCACGCCGAGCCGGCAGCGGCGATGCGCGACGAAGGGCTCGCGCCCTATGACCCGCGGTCAGAACCGGAGAAGACGATCGCGCTCCTCGTGACGGCGTTCACGCTGCTGCAGCTCGCCTCGGGCGCCGGCGGGCTCGCGCGCGCCCGCGGGCGAGATGCGCCCGGCGCGACGAGGGGCAGCTCCGGCGCGCAGGGCAGGAGCGGCCAAGAGGAGGCGCCGAGCTACGACATGGGCTACGAGGGCGTCGACGTCGAGTTTCTCGGTGCCGGGCTCGGGGCGGTCGCGCGCGGCGATCGATCGCGAACCTGGGGCTGGCCCGGGACGCAGACGCTCGATCGCGTGTCCTACGCGCTGCCCGCACGGCTGTCGCCGCGGTCGCCGTTGCTCGCGCGCGTCGTGGCGGACGGCACGTACCTGCGCGCAATCCTCGGGTCGGCCTCGCTGCTCGGGCTGCTGGGCGGTCTCGCGCTGGGCATCGTGGCCGTGCAGGACACGGGCGGCGCCGCGCTTCCTCCCGCCGCCGTTCTGACCATCGCGATCGCCGTGCTCGGCGTCTTCGATGCTGCCGCGGGGCTGCTCGCCGTCCTGACCTTCACGATCGGCATCGCGGTGCTTGGCGGCGTGGACACCAACGCAGACCTGCGCCTGATGCTCGGGCTCAGCGCGCTGTGGTTCGTGGTCCCGCTGCTGGCCGGTGCGGCCCGCCCGTTGCGACGCGCGCCGACGCGCAGCTTCGAGGAGTCCTGGGAGCGCGCGGCCGACTTCGTCATCGCCTCCCTGATCGGCGCCTGGGCCGTGCAGGGCCTGATGCTGGCGCTGCCCGGGCTGGCCGGGCTGCACCTGTCGATCGACGATCACGCCAACATGGCTGCGTACTGCGTGCTGGCGGCGCTCGTCGTCCGGCTCGGTTTCGAGACGATCGCCGCACACGCGTACCCCCGGCGACTGGATGTCGCCGAACCCGCCGAGCTGCCCGAGCCCAGCTCGCTGCAGCGGATCATGGCCAGCGCGGTCCGGACGACGATCTTCGTGTTCTTCGCCTACGTCATCGTGGGCACGAGCTGGCAGCTGTGGGTCGCGTCGGCGCTGTTCTTCATCCCGCAGGTCCTCGCCGTCTTCTCGGACCGCTTCCCGAACTCGCCAAGGCTGTTTCGCGCCCTGCCTTCGGGCCTTGTCGAGCTTGTCGTGATGCTGTTCGTTGTCACGGTGTTCGCCGCGCTGCTGCTGGCGACGATGGACGAGGACGCCGACACGTTCCTGGCGAACAGCTTCGTGCTCCTGTCGCTGCCCGGGTTCTTGCTGTCGCTGCTCGGCCTGGTCGGGCGCGAAGGCGACGAGCGGGCGATGGGATGGGGCAAGCGGATCGCCGGGGTCGGGCTCCTGATCGCCGGAATCCTCCTGGGGTTGGGCCTGCTGCTGTGAACGGTCCTCCGCGCTCGAGCGGGTGCACGGGGCGCGTGCAGCGGCTTAGAAGTCCTCGGGCAGGACGTACTCGGCGTTCAGCGCGGCGACGAAGCGCTCGACGTCTTCCTCCATGTTCGCCCGCGTGAGCGTGCGCAGGTCGGCGACAAGCGCCTTGGTCCCGCGGTCGAGCGTCTCGTCGAAACGCTGGATGAGCTCCTCGTCGAACGTGTCCGTGACGGCCCACTCGCAGTTCGGGCAGCGCAGGCTGACCTCCCAGTGGGCGCGTTCGGCCTCTTCCCAGGCCACCGGATACACGAGCTGCGAGTCACATTCGGGGCACACATGCAGGTCAGGCTGCACGGGCGCGAGGTCATCGTCGAAGGAGATGACCTCGATCGTCTTTCCGGAGGGGAGGGTCACCTTGCGGACGTACCGCTTGTGATCCGCGGAGGGGCTGTTCTCGAACTCCTGCATGACCGACTCATCGGCACGCGGCGGCGGAACTTGAACCATCTGCTAAGCGTGTCCGGAAAACGTCCGCGCGACGGACCGCGCGGTACCCTGATCTCTCCACCGAATCGAGGATCCCTCATGCCTCTCGGCATCGGCCTGCCAGAAATACTCATCGTGCTCGTGATCGCTCTCGTCGTCTTCGGACCCAAGCGCCTGCCGGACCTCGGACGCTCGCTCGGATCGGGCATGCGCGAGTTCAAGGACTCGATCACGAGCAGCCACAAAGACGACGACGACGAATCGCCGAAGATCACCGCAGCGCGTACCGAGGACTCGGACGATGCTGTGAGCCGTCCGACCTAGATCCGAGCGCCGCATGCCGACCGGACTGCGGCCGATCGGTCACGAGGACAAGCTCACCCTCGTCGACCACCTGACGGAGCTGCGCAAGCGGCTGCTGATCTCGGCCTTCACGCTCGTCGCGGCGTTCAGCTTCTGCTTCTGGCAGAACAACGCGATCCTCGACATCGTCACCAAGCCGGTGCGCGAGACGCAGAACCTGCAGGATCCCAGTTCGACGAGCCAGGACCCGCTGGAGCAGTCGGCGCGTTTTCAGATCGAGACCGGCGAGGCGTTCAAGGTGCTCGCGCCGGCGCTCAGCTCGGCCTCGAAGACCTTCAAGGCGCTGCAGGGCGCCGAGAACCTGACGGCCGCCCAGCGCAACTCGATCACGAGCAGCGCGGCGCAGCTGGCGGCGGCGAGCCGCCAGTTCGCCCAGGCCGCCGAAGCGCGGCCGACGAACACGCAGCGCAACCTCGTCACGCTCGGGGTGACAGAGCCGTTCACGGCGACGATCACGATCGCCTTCTACGCCGCGCTGCTGCTGGCGATGCCGATGTTGCTCTTCCAGGCCTACGCCTTCGTGCTGCCGGCCTTCAGCCCGGGCGAGCGCAAGGTCGCGCTGCCGCTCATGCTCATGGTGCCCGTGCTGTTCATCATGGGCGCGGCGTTCGGCTACTTCGTCGTCCTGACCCGAGCGGTCGAGTTCCTACAGAACTTCAACGACGACTCGTTCGACATCCTGTTGCAGGCCAAGGACTACTTCAAGTTCGCGGTCCTCTTCGTGGCGGGCGTCGGCGTGCTCTTCCAGATCCCCGTGGGCGTGCTGGCGGTCACGCGGCTGGGCATCTTCACGCCCAAGCAGCTGGCCCGCAACCGCGGCTACGTGATCCTCGGCATCGCCGTGCTCGCAGCCGTCGCCACGCCGACGCCCGACCCGTTCACGATGTCGCTGGCGATGGCGCCGCTGATCGTCCTCTTCGAGCTGAGCATCCTGCTGGCGCGCTGGATCGAGCGCATCAAGCCGCCGTCGGACCCGGGCGGGCGCTGGGACGACGACGACGACGACGACGATGACGACGACGATCTCGAGCCGGACGACGACGCGCCCGGCGGCGGCGACGCGCCCGTCGGGAGCTACGACGAGGACGAGGACGAGGACGAGGACCCGGCAGCGTTGCGTGGCGATCTGACTAAGCTGGGAGAACCCGACCGGAAGGACTGATCGACCGATGTTGTTCGACCTGCGCGGACGTGGCCGGCGCCGCACCGTGCAAGTGATCTACCTGAGCCTCGCCGTCCTCATGGGCGGCGGCCTCGTGCTGTTCGGCATCGGAAGCGATCAGAGCGGCGGCCTCGTCGACGCCTTCACCGACGACGCCCAATCGGGCGGCAGCGCGGCCGAGGCGGTCGACAAGCGCATCGACGCCCAGCTCGCGAAGGTGCGCGCCAACCCGAAGAACGCCGACGCGTGGGCGGAGCTGGCCATCGCGCGCTTCCAGCGTGCGGGCGTCAACAGCGTCACGGAGGACGGCAGCTACACCGAGGACGGCAAGCGCCGGCTCGGCCTCGCTGCCGAGGCGTGGGAGCGCCATCTCGCGCTGGATCCCAAGCAGCCCAGCCTGCGCGCCGCGAACCTCATGGTCCAGGCCTACCAGGGCATCGACAAGCTCGACGAGGCGGTGCGCGCCAAACAGCTCGTGACGGCGGCCGAGAAGCCGCCGAGCTCGAACCTCTACCAGCAGCTGGCGGCGCTGGCCTGGCAGGCCGGCGACAACCGCGTGGGCGACCTCGCGGCGACCCGCGCGGTCGACCTCGCGCCGGCGGACGAGCGCAAGGAGCTGCGCACGGCGCTGGACACCTACAAGCAGTCCGTCGAAGCCCAGGCCGCGCAGGAGGCGTCGCAGGGCGCCGCCTCGGCACCCCCAGGCTGACGCGCCGGATCCAGACGTTTCCTCGCAAGATGACCTACTAGGATCTTGCGACCCAGCCCCTGTAGCTCAACTGGCAGAGCAGCGGACTCTTAATCCGAAGGTTCCAGGTTCGATTCCTGGCGGGGGCATTCGGACAGACCTGCAAAGCGGGCCTTTTGCAGCGGGCTACGCGAGCTTTGCGGAGCGCGCCTGCGCGACGTGCTCGACCAGGCGCGCCGGGGATCCTCGGGACGGTGCGCAGCGGCGCACGTTCGCGGACGTGCACACCCTGAGCGGCCCGGTCGCCATCGAGGGCGAGCTACAACCAACCGCCGCCAGACTTGCGCGGGACCCGCTGGATGTACGCGCAACTCAGCGAGGACGACGACGGGCCGTGAACCGCGTCAGCTACGTCATCAACCGCGCCGACGTCGCGCGCCTTGTCAAGCGCAGCGCTGCGTCGATGGGCCTCGACTCGATGAGCACGCGGACCCACGATGCCGCCATTCAGCAGACTTCGGAGGCAGCCGGTGTTCTCGTCCTTGATGAGCCGCAACGCAGCGCGGCGGCGACGCGACCAATGGCCGCGCCAGGCCGGCGTTGGATATACACGAGCTCTGCGGTATATGCTCCCAAGCATGTCGAAGCACCTGATCGATCTGGACGAGGACGCGCTGAGCGCGGCGCGCGCTGAGCTGGGCACGATGACGATCAAGGACACCGTCAACCAAGCGCTGAGGCTCGCCACCGAGCAGCGCCGGCCCCGCGTTACTGCGGCGCTCGACACCCTCGGCGCCGCTGATCTTCGCGATCGCGCCGACGCATGGCGCTGACGCATCTCGTCGATGCCAGCGCGCTCAAGCGCCTCGGCGTCTCAGAGGTGCGAGCCGCGATCGAGCAGCTCGCCATCGCCGGCGCGCTCGCACGACCAACGATCTGTGACCTCGAGATCGGCTACTTCGCACGCAACGAATCCGAATGGGATCGCCTCATCGGTGCGCTGGACGCGTTCGAAGCGATCCAGACCACCAGTGCCCACATCCGCCGGGCACTTCAGGTCCAGCGACTGCTGGCAAAGCAGGGCCGGCGCGGACGAAAGATCCCAGACCTGCTCGTGGCGGCGGCCGCCGAAGAACATGACCTGACCGTCGTGCACTACGACGCCGTCTTCGACCTCATCGCATCGGTGACTGGACAGCGCTGTGAATGGATCATCCCGGCCGGTAGTACCGACTGACCGACAAACCTCGACACCTGGGCATGCGCCCCGCGCGATAGTGATTTCTGCGCAACCTGCCGCGCTCGCTGGGGGATCCACGTGGCCGGACCCGTTGTCGGTCCACCTGCTGTGAGAGTCGGGCGGGGGTAGCGCTCAGCACGCTAGGTGAGGCGCGAGCCGTGCGCTGGGGTGCGGTCACGCGGCGGGTGCGGGTGTCGTACGGGCGGAGGCGAAGACGGCGGGAGCCCCCATCAGGGCAACCGTCGTCACCGTGAACGCGGTGAACGCGGTGGGCGGGGGGCGCGCGCCCCAGCGGCGGGAGGCGCCCGAGCGGCACGCCGCAATGACCTGGCGCGACCGGTTGGCGGCAGCGGGCGCCGAGCTCGAGCCATAGACTCGCGCTCGATGACAGCCGACCCGCAGCGCTCGGCGAACCGCGACGCGGACGACGACGACGGGGCAGCCGATCGGGCCCCCCCGGCCGGCGACGAGTCGCCGGCCACGGCGAAGCCGCCAGCCGAGCCGGCCGGCGCGGCAGAGTCGCCGCCGGACCCGTCCGTCCTCGCCGACGCTCCTGCCGATGCGTTGCCCTCACCGGACGCCGACGACCCCGTGCCGCGCTGGCTGCGCTCCGGCGCGGCGATCGCCTGGCGGGGGCTGGTCGTCGTGGCCGCGATCGCCGTCACCGCGTACGTCCTGGCCTACCTGCGCATCGTCGTGCTGCCGGTCATCGTCGCGCTCCTCCTCAGCACGGTCCTCGGGCCGCCGACGCGCTGGCTGCATCGCCATCGCTTCTCCGCCGGCGCCGCAGCGCTGACGGTGCTGCTCGGGGCGATCGCCCTGCTGGCGACGGCCCTGACCATGGCCGGGGCGGCGGTCGCGCGGCAGATCTCCGACCTCGCCGACAGCGTGCAGAAGGGCATCCGCGAGGCGGGTGACGCGCTGGCCGAGCCGCCGTTCAACCTCAGCCCGGCGGACATCGATCGCTACATCGACAACGCGGGTGACCAGCTCAGCGACTCCAGCGGCGCGCTCACCGGCGGCGTGCTGCACGGCGCGGTGATCGCGGGCGAGGTCATCACCGGGCTGATCATCACGCTGCTGCTGCTGTTCTTCTTCCTCAAGGACGGACCGACGATCTGGCGCTGGATCGTCGACACCTTCGGCGGCCGCCAGGCGACGCGCCTGGACGAGCTGGCACGCCGCTCGTACTCGGCGCTCACCGGCTACGTGCGCGGCCTCGTGCTCGTGGGCGCCGCCGACGCCACGATGATCGGCACCGGCCTGGCGATCCTCGGCGTGCCGCTCGTCATCCCGCTGATGCTGCTCACCTTCCTGGGAGCGTTCGTGCCGCTCATCGGCGCGTTCAGCGCGGGCCTGGCGGCCGTCCTCATCGCGCTCGTCGACGGCGGCCCGGTCACGGCGCTGATCGTCCTGGCGCTGGTGGTCGCCGTCCAGCAGGTGGAGGGCCACCTGCTGTACCCGCTGATCATGGGCCGGACGATCAACATCCATCCGATCGCCGTCATCCTCGCGCTGGCGATCGGCGGCATCACCGCCGGCATCATCGGCGTGTTCATCTCGGTGCCGATTCTCACGGTCGCGGCCACCGCCCTGGCCTACGTGCGCGACACGCGCCAGCCGCCCGCTCCGGTGCCCGGTGTGGCGCCGGCGCAGCTCAGCTGACGGGCAGGCGCGCGATGCGCCGCGGCCGCCCACTGCGCCACGGGGAAGGGACGCAGGGACGACCGCGGCATCGCCGTCGCTACCCGTCGGCCCTATGAGTCGGCAGGGCGCGCCACGGATACAACGAATCGCCTGAGGTCAGCACCCATCGTCCGCGGCGCGCTGCTCGACGAGCCGTGAGACAGGGCGGGCCGCAGCGCAACCGCGCCGCCTGCGAGCGCGCACTGCACGCCCACGGGTCAGCTCGGTCGTCAGCTCAGCGACCCCCGATGACACCACGACCGACCCGCGCCACGGGGAAGGGACGCATGGGCCGGCCGTGGGTCGACGGTGCTCCTGCCCGTCGGCCCTATGAGTCGGCAGCCCGCGGGCTGTGACGAGGGCACGTCAGCGCCAGTCGAACGTCAGCCGCTCTCCGGTGACCAGCGCGATGTGTACGGGCAGGTCTGCCGGCTCGATCGCCCCCTCCAGTGGGAGGACGAACCCACCCCCGGGCCCGGCGACGAGCGCCAGCTCGGTCCCGTCGCGGCGGGCAACCCGCATCTCGCTGACGTCTGGTCGGGCCTGCCCGAACAGCACAGTCCGCGTTGCGCGCTGCTCGCTCGCCGGGTGGTGGTTGATCGCCAGCAGGACCGGATCCTCGACGAGGTCGCCGCAGGTGCCGGCCTGCTGCACCGGGGTCTCCCGGAAGACGCGATCGGCCCTCACGTGTCCAAAGCGCCCGTCGCGGACCCGGCCCGCCTCGACGCAGCTGCCTCCGCTCGCGCTGTCATAGCTGCGGACGGCCCAGTCCAGGCCACCGCCGGGATCGCGGGCGGTCTGGTCGATGCGGTCGGAGCCCGGAAGCGCCACCGGGCTCTGCGGCGTCACGACGTCCGGCGCCGGTCCCACGAAGGCCGAGGCCGCTGAGACGCCGATCCCGGCCGCGACGGCCATCGCGGCGGCCGTCTTGAGCGCGGGCGTCAGCCGCACCAGTTCGACGCCTTGTGGACGTGGTTGGAGAAGACGCCCTGACTGTCGACATGCGTCGTCGACGCACATTCGCTGAAGTCGCCGAACGTCCGCGACCACGCATTGCACGTGGCCGACGTGCCGGTGACGGTCTGACCACCGTCGTGCGAGCCGTATGTGTACAGGTGACAGTTGCGCAGCGTCGACCCGCACCCAGGCTCGACGCGGCCGAAGAACGACCCGTCGGTGAGCGAGCCGCCGTGGACGAAGCCGTGCCCGACGCACGCGGTGTGATAGCTGACGTCGGCGACCGCGACGCGCACGATCGCCCCGAAGCTGAACGCACAGATGAGCGCCAGGACGAGCAGCGGCGTCGTGCGGCGCGTCGCGGACCCTGAGGTGGACATGCCACCTATGACTCGCCGCCGCCGAGGTTGTGACCAAAAGTTGCCCGGCAGCGACCCGTCGACTATGAGATCGTTGCCCCATGGCCACGCGGACCAGGCCGGGAGAACCTGCCGCGCCGGGCGCCCCGCTCCTGGCGCGCAGCCTCACCGATGCCGACGCCTTCGCGCAGTTCTACTCGCTGTACGTTCGACGCGTGTCGGTGTACTTCGTGCGCCGTATCTTCGATCCGGAGGTCGCGGTCGACCTCACCGCCGAGACGTTCGCGCTCGCGCTGGAGCGACGCCGCCAGTTTCGCGGGCGCTGCGCCGAGGAGGAGCAGGGCTGGTTGTTCGCGATCGCCCGCGGCCTGCTGCACGGCTACTGGCGCAAGGGGCGGGTCGAGCAGGCGGCGGTGGCGCGGATCGGCCTGGAGCGGCCGAGCCTCGGTACGGAGGACATCGAGTACCTGCATCGTCAGGCCGGCCTCGACGGGCTGCGCGTGCGGCTGAGCGAGGCACTCGACGCGGTGCGGCCCGACCAGGCCGCGGCGATCCGGGCGCGCGTCCTCGAGGAGCGCGAGTATGCGGAGATCGCGGCCGAGTTTCAGACGACTCCGGATGTCATCCGCGCGCGGGTCTCGCGCGGACTGAAGACCATGCAACGCTTCCTCGGCGACCGGCTTGCCGACGTTATGGCGGACGCATGAGCGACGACCTGCCTCCCGTGCTCGACGACCTGCGCGATCAGCTGCGCAATGCGGCCGCGCGCGACAACGAGGTCGAGCAGCGTGTGGCGCACCGCCTGCGGCGCGTGCGCCGGCGCCAGTGGCTGCTCGTCGCCGTGGCGGCACTCGTCTCGTTCGGCGGCGTCGCGGTCGCCGAGCGCGCGCTGGATCGCCGCGGGCCCGACCAGCCCGCCGATCAGCTTCCCCCGAACGCCGCGCCCGCCGCGCAGCCCGGCGTCGTCCCGAACAGCGCGACGCCCGACCCCGGCGGAGGGCCGCCGTGGGCGGTGCGCGTCTTCGCCAACTCGGCCGGCCTGGACTGCGTCGCCGTCGGGCGCCTGCTCGACGGCACGATCGGCACCTTCGATGCGACGCGCACGTTCCGTGCGCTGCCGACCAGCGTCTCCGGAGCCTGCGATCCCGTCGCGACCTCGGGCCTGCTCGTCGCGGTCGAGTACCACGCCAGGGCGCCACAGCGGACGATCGTCTACGGCCTCTCCCGCGACCGCCAGCCCGTCCAGGTCACGATCGGCGGTGTCACGCGAACCATCTCCGTGGGTGGGCTGGGGACCTTCGTCGACGTGCGCGAAGGGGTGGCGGACATGGTCGGTGCGACCGCCGCGACCACCGTGGGGGGTCGGACGGTGCGGCGGAACCTGGGTCCTGGGCCTCGAACGTCCAGAACACCGCGCTGACCGTGCCGTCGGCGCGCAGCACCAGCGCGTCGTAGGCGAAGCTGCGCCGCAGCTGCCTCGCGTCGAGCACCGCATCGGCAGCCGCCAGCAGCTCTTCGCGCGCCAGTCCGCCGACACCGGTGAGCCGCAGCGCCGGCAGCAGCGGCAACGACCGGCGCCGCGGCCCGTTGGGCCAGGCGTTGGACGCCCTGCCGACCGCCACGAGGGCGGCGTCATCGCCGATGTCGCCTTGCGCGAACACCACCAGCACGAGGTCCTCGCACGACGTGATGAGCTCCGTCACGGCGCCCGCCGCAGCGCCCGCCGGCAGCACGACCGGCTCGAAGTACAGCGGCGGCAGGATCGCCCCGCGGCACACGAGGGGCGGGGATGGCAGCGACCCGGGCGGCACGAGGGCTACGAGACGCGAGCCGGGCCGCTGTGACCGGCTGGCTCGCACGGCCGGTCCGGCGACGCGGCGGTCGCGCTTCCTCGTAGGCTCTACGCCATGGCCGCCACCCTCGTGATCCTCGACGGCAAGGTGATGGACGTCGACCAGGCGCAGGTCTCCGTCACCGACGACGGCCTGCTGCGCGGCGACGGCGTCTTCGAGGTCGCGCGCATCTACGGCGGCCGCCCGTTCGCGCTCGACGAGCACCTCGAGCGGATGGCCCGCAGCGCCGAGACCCTGCGCCTGGCGTTCGACACCGGCGCCATGCGCGCCGACGCGACCGCCCTGCTCGCCGCCGGCGAGCCCGATGACGCGATGCTGCGCCTTGTCGTCACCCGCGGCGGCCGCCGGATCGGGATGCTCGAGACCCTGCCCGAGCGCCCGGAGACGATCTCGCTGCACACCATCACGTACACGCCGACGCGCGTGCTCGACGGCGTCAAGTCGCTCTCCTACGCGGCGAACATGCTGGCGACGCGGCTGGCGCGCGAGCAGGGCGCCGACGAGGCGCTGCTCGTCACCCCGCACGGGCGCGTGCTCGAAGGCCCCACGACGTCGCTGTTCTACGTCCTCGACGGTGCGCTGCACACGCCCCCGCTGAGCGATCGCATCCTGGACTCGATCACCCGCCGCGCCCTGCTGGCCGTCACCGACGCCAGCGAGCGCATCACGACGCTGGACGATCTGGCGGCGGCCAGCGAGGCCTTCCTGGCCTCGTCGCTGCGCGAGGTGCATCCGGTGCACGCGATCGACGGCGCCGCGCTCGCGCAGGCGCCCGGTCCGGTCTCGTCGGAGGCGGCCGCCGCCGTGCGCGAGCACATCGAGGCCGAGCTCGCGCGCGCCCCGGCCGCGTGAAGATCGTCACGGTCATCGGCAACCGCCCGCAGTTCGTCAAGGCGGCCGCCGTGTCCGGGCCGCTGCGCGCGCAGCACGAAGAGGTGCTCGTGCACACCGGCCAGCACTACGACGACGAGCTGTCGGCGATCTTCGTGCGCGAGCTCGACATGCCCGTGCCGGACATCGAGCTGGGGCTCGGCGGCGGCTCGAACACCGAGCAGACCGCGCGCATGCTCGGGGCGCTCGGTGAGCTGCTGGGCGAGCAGCCGCCGGACGCGGTGCTCGTCTACGGCGACACCAACTCGACGCTGGCGGCGGCGCTCGCCGCGGCGCAGGCGAGGATCCCGGTCGCCCACGTCGAGGCCGGCATGCGGTCGTTCGATCGCGCGATGCCCGAGGAGCTCAACCGCGTCGTGACCGACCACGTCTCAGACCTCCTGCTCGTCTCCTCGCGCAGCGCCGCCGACAACCTCTCGCGCGAGGGCATCGCGGACGGCGCGGTGCACGTCGTCGGCGACGTGATGGTCGATGTCGCGCGGCTGCTCGCGCCGCGCGCGCGCGCCGACGACGGCGCGCTGCGCGCCGCCGGGGTGTCGCCCGGCGAGTACGTCCTCGTCACCGCTCATCGCGCCGGCACCGTCGACGACCCGCAGCGGTTGGCGCGCCTTGTCGAGCTGGTGCTCGGTGTCGAGTTCCCCGTCGTGCTGCCGCTGCACCCGCGTACCCGCGCGCGCCTGCAGGCGGCCGGGTTGCTGGCCGGCCTCGAGGCCGGTACGACGCTCCTGCCACCGCTCGGCCCGCTGGCCTTCGCCGCGCTGCTGACCCGCGCCCGCGCCGTCCTGACGGACTCCGGCGGCGTGCAGAAGGAGGCCTATCTCGCGGGCGTCCCGTGCGTGACGCTGCGCGACAGCACGGAGTGGGTCGAGACGGTGCAGGCGGGCTGGAACGTGCTCGTCGACCTCGACGCCGCGGCGGCCCATGCCGCGCTGCGGTCCGAGCCGCCGGCCGAGCGGCCGCAGCTCTACGGCGACGGCCACGCCGCCGACCGGGTCGTCGCCGCCCTGGCTACGCTGCGCTGCGCATGATCGACGCCCCCGGACTCGTCATCAGCCCCACCGCCCAGGTCGGCGCCAACGTCACGTTCGGCGCCCACGTGGTCGTCCACGACGGCGTCGTGATCGGCGACGACGTCGCGATCGGCGACGGCGCGATCCTGGGCAAGCCGCCGCAGCTCGCCAAGCGCTCGACGGCCCCGCGCGATGCGCCCGCCGCGCTGGTCATCGAGGCCGGCGCGGTGATCTGCACCCAGGCCATCGTCTTCGCCGGCGCACGGATCGGCGCCGGTTCGATCATCGGCGACCAGGCCTACGTGCGCGAGCGCACGACGATCGGGCCCGGCACGGTCGTCGGGCGCGCGAGCGGCGTCGACAACGACGTCACGATCGGCGCGGGCGTGCGGATCCAGTCCCAAGGCTACGTCACCGCCTACAGCGTGATCGAGGACGACGTCTTCTTCGGTCCCTGCGCGATGACGACCAACGACGACACGATGGCGCGGCATCCCAAGGGCATGCCGCTGCGCGGCGCCACGTTGCGGCGCGCCTGCCGGATCGGCGGCGGCGCCGTGCTCGTGCCCGGCGTGGAGATCGGCGAGGAGGCGTTCGTGGCCGCCGGCGCGGTGGTGACCGCCGACGTCCCGCCGCGCAAGGTCGTCATGGGCGTGCCGGCGCGCGTCGTGCGCGACGTTCCCGACGGGGATCTGCTGGAACGCTGGGCGTGAGCCGCCGCGTCGCGGCGGCTACGCCGCGGCCCGCAGGCGCTCGCCCTGCATCCAGATGATCTGCTCGCGTCCCGGGCCGACGCCGACGAGCACGATCGGCACCTTGACCGCCTCGGCGATGAAGTCCAGGTAGTCGCGCGCGGCCTGCGGCAGCTGCGACGGCGTACGGCACTCGGTGATGTCCTCGCTCCAGCCGTCGAGCTCGATGTACTCGCCGCGGGAGTGATGCAGCACCGACTGGTGGTAGGGGAAGTCGGTGAAGTGCGCGCCGTCGAGGCCGCTGTAGGCCGTGCAGACCTTGATCTTCTCGAAGCCGGTGAGCACGTCGAGCTTCGTGATCGCCAGCGCCGTGAGGCCGTTGATGCGCGAGGCGTAGCGCAGCGCGGGGATGTCCAGCCAGCCGGTGCGCCGAGCGCGGCCGGTCGTCGTCCCGAACTCGCCGCCGCGGGTGCGGATCTCCTCGCCGACCTCGTCGTGCAGCTCGGTCGGAAACGGGCCCGAGCCGACGCGCGTGACGTACGCCTTGGCGATGCCCCAGACCTCGTGGATGTCCTTCGGACCGACGCCCGCGCCGACGCAGGCCGCGCCGGCGATCGGGTTGGACGACGTGACGAACGGATAGGTGCCGTGGTCGATGTCCAGCAGCGCGCCCTGGGCGCCCTCGTAGATGACGAGCTTGTCGGCGTCCAGCGCGTCCCAGACGATCCGCGCGGTGTCGGCGATGTGGCGCTCGAGCCGGTGGCCGTACGTGAGGTAGGCCTCGGTCATCGACTGCAGGTCCAGCGACGGGTCCTTGGCGTAGGGGCGCAGGCTCAGCCGCTTGGGATCGATCGCCGCGGTGATCTTCTTCTTGAGGATCTTCTCGTCGAGCAGATCCTGCATGCGGATGCCCAGGCGCGCGGCCTTGTCGGCGTAGGCGGGGCCGATGCCGCGCCGCGTCGTGCCGATCTGCAGCTTGCCGAGCTTCGTCTCGCCGGCCGTGTCGAGCAGCAGGTGGTAGGGCATGATCACGTGCGCGTTGGCGCTGATGCGCAGGCCGCTCGTGTCGATCTTGCGCGCGCGCAGCGCGTCGAGCTCGTCGGTGAGGACGGCGGGGTCGATGACGACGCCGTTGCCGATGATGCAGCGGCTGCCGGGATAGAGGATGCCGGACGGGATGAGGTGGAACTTGAAGACCTCGCCGTCGCGGATGATCGTGTGTCCGGCGTTGTTGCCGCCCTGGAAGCGGACGATCGCGTCCGCGCGCTCGGCGACGAGGTCGACGACCTTTCCCTTGCCTTCATCGCCCCATTGGGCGCCCACGATGCAGATGCCTGGCATGCGCGGGCGATTCTAGTCCTCGGCGGCTGCGCTTCCTCGGCCGCCGCGCGCCGACGGCTATGCGGAGCGGGCGTCGTGACGCTGCTGGCGCGCGTCGGCGCCCCACAGCGGCAGCACCTCGCACATCTCCTCCAGGCGCGAGACGGTCCGCTCGTTGATCTGCTCGGCGAGGTCGTCGCGCTCGAGGTTCGTCGTGATGATCACCGAGCGCTCGTCCTCGTAGCGGGCGTTGACGATCGCGTAGAGCTGCTCGAGCACCCACGGGCTCGTCTTCTCCGCGCCGACGTCGTCGATGTGCAGCAGGTCGACCGCGGTGAGGCGGTCGAGCAGGTCGACGTAGGAGTTGCCGCGATCGTCGTCGAACGTCGTGCGGATCTCGGCCAGCAGTCGCGGCAGGGAGTAGATCGCGACGCTGCGCCCGGCCTCCAGCGCGTGGCGCGAGACGAGCATCGCCAGCGTCGTCTTGCCGGTGCCGACGGATCCGAAGAACCACAGGCCGCGGCCTGCGTCGAGGTTCTCGTCGATGCGGTTGACGAAGCGGCGCACGGCGGCCGTCACGGGCCCGGCGATCTCGGTCACCGGCGGGCGGTCGAACGACACGCCGCGGTACTTGCGCGGGATGACGCCGCTCAACGACTTCGCCCGCGCGCGGCTGACGCGCTGGGCGCGGCAGCGGCAGTCGCTGGCGTCGTTCGTCGCCTCGTCGATGAGAAAGCCGCCGCCGTCGCACAGATCGAACGGGCAGCGGTCCTCGGGGACGGGCAGCGGGAGGCGGGCGGTGCTCATGGGCGCGTCCTTGAGCGTAGGCCACGAGGCGGCGGGTCCGGGGTGATTGATCCGCTGGGCCGTGATGACGCGCAGAGCCCTTGACGACGGTTCCGCGCTGCTTCAGGAGGTACTCGATGGACAGTTGGACGCTCGGACTGCTGGAGGTCGCCCCAGTCGCGATCGTCGCGGTGATCGTGTTCCGCCACTTTCGGGATGCGCGCGCTGCGGCCGGGGAGGAGGGTGGGCGGTGAGAGCATCGGATCAGCGGGACCGTTCGCCAGCCTAGGCCACCGGTCCGGGCCCGCTGCGCCCGGCGCCGCGATGTTCTCCCAATCTGCGACAAGGACGTCCGCGCCGCTCGCAGGAGCTAGCCCGACAGGGCCAGCAGCTGGGCCTCGTCGAGGTCGCCGACGAGGCGTGCGATGTCGCGGCTCAGTGCGTCGAGACCGTCGCGCAGTGGCACGCGGGGCTCCCAGCCCAGCTGCTCGCGGGCGAGCGAGATGTCGGCATTGCGGTGGTCGACCCCGGCCGGGCCGCGGGGATCGTTGCGGATCGCCAGCGGCCACGCGCGAAGCTCGGCGACGAGCGTCGCCAGGCCGTTCGCGGTGATCGCCTCGTCGCTGCCGATGTTGATCGGAGCTGACCAGCTCGACCCCATCAGCGTCAGCAGCGCCGGCACGCAGTCGTCGACGTGACAGAAGCTGCGGCTCTGGCGTCCGCTGCCCCAGATCCGAACCTCCGGCGCCCGCAGCCGTCGCGCGACGCAGACCTTGCGGCTGATCGCGGCGGGCGCCTTCTCCCGTCCGCCGCTCCAGACCCCCGACCCGCCGTAGATGTTGTGCAGCCGCGGCAGGCGGATCTCGAAATGCCCGGCTCTGGCGTGCGCCGCCAGCAGGGTCTCGCTGTAGAGCTTCTCCCAGCCGTATCCCTCCGGCGGGTTGGCGGGAATCGCATCGGATTCCTTCAGCCGGTAGCCCGCCGTGAGCTGCTTGGCGGCCGGGTAGACGCACGCCGACGATGCGTACAAAAAGCGCTCGACGTCCGCGTCGGCGGCAGCATCGGCGAGCGCGAGCGTGATGCGCACGTTGGCCATGCAGGCGAGGTCGTTGGCGGCGATGAAGCCCATGCCGCCCATGTCGCAGGCCAGGTGGTAGACGTCGCAGATGCCGTCGACGGCCGCGGCGGCGTGGGCCGGGACCGCAAGGTCGAGGCTGAGGTTCTCCGCCTCGCCGAAGCGCTGATGCCACGCCTCGAGCGGCTTGATGTCGACGCAGCGCACCTGGTCGCCCCGTGCGAGCAGGCGTTTGGCGAGATGCCCACCGATGAAGCCGCCGGCCCCGGCGACGAGAGATCGCCCGCCGGGCTCGGGCGTCACGCGGTCCGAGCCTCGAGCCTCCGTCACGCGCGCACCGCCGACATCCGCGGCGCATCCTAGAAGGTCGGGTGGGCCCGACTACCCGCTACGCGGGTGAAGGAATCGAGCGAGGATGGGCGCCGGGCTCGGGGATGGAGATCCATCGCGGCTGCAAGGGGAGCGATCGACACTCCCTCGTCCGGACGGCCGGGTCGGTCTCTTGCGCGGCCCAGCCCCGCGCAGCCCGAGACCATCATCTCCGGTGCCACCGGCCAACTATCCCGCGCCGTCGCCATCGGGGTGGGCAACTGTTCTCACCTGTGGCCATCTCCAGCCACCCGCTACGGCGTCGTACTCCTACACGTAGCGGTCCGGGGAGGTGTAGTTGAGGAACTTCGGATATTCCTTGGCGAACGTCAGCTCGACGTCGCCGATCGCCCCGTTGCGGTGCTTGGCGATGATGATGTCCGCGATCCCCGCCCGCTCGGTCTCCTTGTCGTAGTACTCCTCGCGGAAGATGAACGCGACGAGGTCGGCGTCCTGTTCGATGCTGCCGCTTTCACGAAGGTCCGACAGCAGCGGGCGCTTGGAGTCGATCGACTGCCCGCGCGTCTCGACCGCGCGCGAGAGCTGCGACAGGGCGATGACCGGCACGTGCAGCTCGCGGGCGAGGATCTTCAGCCCGCGGCTCATCTCGCCGACCTGCTGCACGCGCGACTCGACGCGGCCGTCGGGGCGCATGAGCTGCAGGTAGTCGATGATGATCAGGCCCAGCGGCTGCTGCTGGTGCAGCCGCCGCGCCTTCGCCCGGATCTCGATGATCCCGACGTCGGAGGAGTCGTCGATGAACAGCGGCGCCGAGGCCAGCTTGGCCGACGCCTGCAGGATCTTCGGCCATTTGCTGTCGGGCACGCGCCCCTTGCGCAGCTCGTCGCCCTTGATGCGCCCCTGGGAGGCCACGAAGCGCTGCGCGAGCTCCGTCTCGGACATCTCGAGGCTGAACAGCGCGACCGGCCGGCCATGGTCGATCGCGGCGTTCTCGGCGATGTTCGTGACCAGCGCCGATTTTCCCATGGCCGGCCTTGCCGCGATCACGATCAGGTTGCCCGGCTGAAAGCCGCCCGTGATCTCGTCGAGGTCGCGAAAGCCCGACGGCGTGCCGGTCAGCGACGTGCCTTCGCGCGACAGCTTCTCCATCTTGCGCAGCTCGTCGTCGAGGATGGAGTCGATCGTGCGGAAGTCCTTCTGGCGGTCGTCGTGGGCGACCTCGAGCATCGCCCGCTCGGCCTGCTCGACGAGATCGCGCGGGGCGGCGGCGTGGTTGAGGACCGACGCCTGGATCTCGTAGGTGGTGCTCAGCAGGCGGCGCATGAGCGAGTGCTCGCGCACGATCTGCGCGTAGCGGCGGATGCCGCCGAGGCCCGGCACGCCGCCGGTCAGCTCGTCGATCGCCGCCTTGCCGCCGGCCTGCTCGAGCTTGCCGGTCGAGCGCAGGTGCTCGCTGACCGTCAGCACGTCGATCGGCTCGCTCTCGCGGTAGAGCGCGAGCATCGACTCGAAGATGAGCCGGTGGCGGTCGCGGTAGAAGTCCTCCGCCTTCAGGCCCTCCTCGATGACGAGGCCGTACATCGCCCGGTCCGACAGCAGGATGCCGCCGAGGACCGACTGCTCGGCCTCGAGCGAATGCGGCGGCGCGACGCCGGTGGCGATGGTCGCCGGCGGCCGCGGCGGTGCGTCGGGGTGCGTGCTCACGGCCGTAGCAGGCTAGGTGGGCGGGACGAGGAACACAGCCTCCGTCCCGCTTGTTGCGCACGAATTTCTTGGCGACGACACAGCAGCCTCCCGGCGACCGGGGCACGATCTATAGGCGAACAGATGTTCGCACAGGAGACGGACGTAACGTGCGGCGGCGCGGGCGCCGCCGCGGCCGCCTCACGCCGGCTCGTCGGGCCAGCGGCCGTGCTCGGCGTAGAACTCGCGCGCGGCGTCCTCCTCGTCGCGCTCGGCCGGGCCGCTGCGCGCCGCCCACACGAGCAGCGCGATACCGGCGATGCCGCCGATCACCCCGACGACGCTCCAGATCGTGTCGGCGAGGGTCGCGAGCGGCGGCAGAACGCTCAGGTGCGCTCGACGACCATCGTCTTGACCGAGGCGGTGACGCCCTCGGCCACCTCGACCACGACGACGTAGGTGCCGACGTTCTTGATCGGCTCCTCGAGGTGGATCTTGCGCCGGTCGACCTTGACGCCGCGGGCTTCCTCGATCGCGTCGGCGATGTCCTGGTTGGTCACCGACCCGAAGAGGCGCCCGTCGTCGCCGGCCTGCTGGCTGATCGTCAGCACGGTGCGGCTGAGGATCTCGGCGTCCTCGCGGGCCTTGGCGACCATCGCCTGCGTCGCGCGGTCCGTCGACTCGGCACGGCGGCGGGCCTCGGCGAGTGCGCCCTTCGTGGCCGGCTGGGCGAGCTTGCGCGGCATGAGGTAGTTGCGCAGGTAGCCCTTGGAGACGTCGACGACGGCGCCACGCTCACCGAGGTGCTCGACGTCCTGCATGAGGATCGCGGACGGCATCTAGTCGCGTCCGCGGCGTCCGCCGCGCCCACCCTCGCGCTCGGTGTCGTCACGACCGCCCTCGTTGACGTAGGGCAGCAGCGCCAGCTCGCGGGCACGCTTGACGGCGCGGGCGATCTGGCTCTGGTGACGGCGGCACGCGCCGGTAATCCGCCGCGAGCGGATCTTCCCCTTCTCGGAGATGAACTTGCGCAGGACGGCGGTGTCCTTGTAGTCGACCTGCTCGACCTTGTCCTTGCAGTACGGACAAGGCTTGCGCCGGCCGGTGCCGGGCCCGCCCTTCTTGTCACGTCGGCGCGTGGGCTTGCCACGGTTGCGCTGCTTTGCCACTGACGAAAGTCCTTAAGTCGCTTGCTGAGAGCGCGCACGGCCATGCGCGCGGCACGTCATTGTGACAAACGCGGCGCGAGCTCCGCCGACTGCGCTACAGGCGGCCAGCCGCCATCAGCCCGCGCGCGGCTCGAGGCGGCCCTCGGCGAGCGCCTCCAGGGAGATCTCGTCGAGCGCCTCGACGACGATGTCGGCGTTCGCGCCGGCCAGCAGCGCCTCGTCGTCGTGGCGCGCCACGCCGAGCGCGGCGAAGTCGCCGGCCTTCGCCGCCTGAATGCCCGATTCGGCGTCCTCGATGACGAACGCGACGGCCGGCTCGACGCCGAGCTCGCTCGCCGCGGTCAGGAAGATTTCCGGGTGCGGCTTGCCCTGCGCGAACTCGCGGCCGGAGATGTCGACGTCGAAGGCATCCAGCAGCGTCAGTCCCTGTGTCATCCACCCCGGCGAAAGGCCCTCATCGTCGGCGAACGTGTCCATCCGGATCTTCCGCAGAAACAGCCCGGCGTTCTTCGACGAGGAGGCCGCCGCGATCTTCATCCCCGCGTCCTTGACGGCGATCACGAAGCGCAGCGCATCGGGATAGGCGGAGAACCTGCCGGCCTCGATGAGCTCGACGACCATCTCCTGCTTGCGGTCGGCGTACTCGTCGACGCGAGACTGCGGATCGGGCACGCCGAAGTGCTCCAGCGCGCCCATCGCGCCGGCCATCCGCGGCTTGCCGGACAGAACCTCCTGGTAGACCTTCGCCGTGAAGGCGCCGGGCGTCCACGACGTCTGGTCGCGGATGTCGGCCCACGAGCCCTCCATGAGCTCGGTGAAGGCGTCGCGCCAGGCGGCCTCGTGGGGCGAGTCGACGAGCACGCCGTCGACATCGAAGATCGCTGCGCGAAATCCGTCCTGTGTGGTCATGGTTCCCCTCCGGTGTCGCTGGCCTGTCCGACCGGCGCCGGCGCCGGCGCAAGCGAGAACGTGCAGCGCTCGCCGGCGCCGACCTCGCGCACGTCGTCGCCGATGCCGACCTTGATCGCGCCTGCGAAGCCGCCTGTGATGACGACCGTCAGCTCGCCGTCGCGGATCGTCATGCGGATCGGCGTCCCCTGCACCTGCATCGGAAATGACAGCCCGTTGAGCTTGTCGGTCAGCATCGGCGCGAAGAAGAGCACGCCGTCACGGATCTCCGCGCCGGTGTAGGCGCGCTGGACGAGGTCGATCGTCCCGGCCATCACACCGAGGTGGATGCCCTCCTTCGTCGTGCCGCCCTGGACGTCGCCGACATCGCTTTCGAGCGCGACGAGGAAGCGCTCCCACGAATGGTCGGGGTCGATCGGCGCGAGCACGCCGGCGTGCGCGATGTAGCTCAGCGTCGAGCCGTGCGAGGTGCGCTCGTCGTAGTAGTCGATGTTGCGCCGGGCGCTGTCGGAGCTCCACTCGTAGCCCAGGCGCTCGAACAGGCCGGCGATCTCGTCGGGCGAGAAGAGGAAGAACAGCAGGACGGTGTCGGCCTGCTTGGCGAGCTTGTAGCGGTCGGCCTCGTCGCCCTCCGCGCGCAGGATCCGGTCCATGCGCTGGATGTTCTCGTGCTTGTCGCGATAGGCGTCCCAGTCGAGCTCCTCGAGCTCGTCGTAGCCCTCGAACTGGCTGATGATCCCGTCGCCGTGGAACGGCACGTACATCTTTGTGCGCATCTCGCCCCAGGTCGCGATCTCCTCGTCGGTCAGCCCGAGCTTGGCGCGCAGCGTGTCGCGGCGGCGCTCGGTGAGCAGCTCGAGGACCGCCTGCGCCCGGTCGCAGATCCAGGCGACCATGATGTTCGTGTAGGCGTTGTTGCGCAAGCCGCTCTCGTCGGCGCCGGGGTACTTCTCGTGAAACTCGTCGGGGCCCATCACGCCGTGGATCTCGTAGCGATCGCGCTCGGGGTTGTAGTGCGCGATCGAGCTCCAGAAGCGCGCGATCTCGAGCATGATCTCCGCGCCGTGATCGCGCAGGAACTCGAGGTCACCGGTCGCCTGGTGGTAGTGCCAGACGTTGTAGAAGATCGCGGCGTTGACGTGGCGCTGGCGGTGGCTGAGGTCCGGATCCCACTGTCCCGACAGCGGGTTGAGATGCACCACCTGCGTCTCCTCGCTGCCGTCGCTGCCGCTCTGCCAGGGGTACATCGCCCCGGCGTAGCCCGCATCGCGGGCCGCGGCGCGCGCCTCGCCGAGGCGCCGGTAGCGATACATGATCAGCTCGCGCGTGATCTCCGGCAGGCGCGCGGTCAGGTAGCGAAAGACGTAGAGCTCATCCCAGAAGACGTGGCCGCGGTACGCCTCGCCGTTGAGGCCGCGCGCCGGAACGCCGGCGTCGTGGTTGGTGGTGTGCAGCGAGCAGACCTGGAGGATGTGGGAGATGTGCAGCCGCAGCAGTTGCTGCACGCGATCGTTGCCGGGCAGCAAGACGTCGCTGGAGCGCCAGAGCTCGTCCCACGCGCGGGCATGGCGCTGCAGCGCCTCGGCGAAGTCGGGGTAACGGCCGACCGACTTGCCGGCGTTCGTCAGCGGCTCGTAGATCGCGCGGTCGCGCGTGGTGTACAGCGAGACGAGCTTCTCGACGCGGACCGGCTCGCCCTGGCGCACGTCGACGCTGAGCACCTGCTGGATGTAGTCCTCGGCCTGAAAGAGCGTGCGCTTGACATCGAGCTGCTCGGCGTCGCGAAACACGCGCGTGCGGGCGGCCTGGGCGACGTAGATGTTCGACTGGCGCGTCTCGACGTGCAGCGCGATGATCTCGGGGCCGAACGTGCGCGGCGAGACGGCGTCGAGGTGGCGTCCCTCGAGGTCGCCGTAGCGCGCGACGCCGCCGTTGGTGACGCGGCCGTCGAGCGCCGTGACGATCTCCACGCAGCCCGACCAGTTCTCCGCGGTCAGCGTCCACTCGATCGCCGCCTGATGGGAGTGGGCCATGCTCATGAAGCGCCGGCTGCGCAGCGTCATCTCGCGCCCGCCGCGGTCGCGGAAGCGCAGCTCGCGGATGACCATCGCGACGCCGATGTCGTACTCGTGGCGGTAGTCGAGCAGCTCGACGTTGCCGACGCGAATCGCGTCCTCGCCCTCGACGCGCAGCTTGAGCACGAGCCAGTTGGGCAGGTTGACGAGATCCTCGTTGAGGACCGGCCGGCCGCCCATGATCGTCGTCTCGCGGTTGTAGAGACCGTGGGCGTACGTGCCGGCGTAGTGGACGTCGTCGGTGTCCTCCCACTCGGCCGTTCCGCGGGTGCAGAAGTAGCCGTTGCCGGTCGATGTCAGGGCTTCGCGCAGCCCTTCGTCACCAGGATCGAACCCGTCGTACCTCAGCGCGCGCTCGTCCACGGGGCGTGACGCTAGCGCAAGATCACCCGGGGCCGGGTGAAGAGCTGTGAAGCCACCCGAGGCCGCGCCGCGACGACCGCGGCGGCGGGCTCAGACCGGATGCGGGAGGCTAGAACGGAATGTCGTCGTCGGCATGCTGGCGGCCGCCGGCGCCGCTGGGAACCGTCTGGAAGTCGTCGGTGTTCGCCGGGACGTCGGAGCGCGGCGTGAAGCCGTTGGACTGGCCGCCGCCCTGGCTGCGCGAGCCGTCGCGCACGACGGGGACGACGCTGTCGGCGGAGATGTCGACGGCCTGGCGCTTGTTGCCCTCCTCGCCCCACTCGCGCCACTTCAGGCGCCCGGAGACGACCACCTTCTGGCCCTTGGAGAGGTTGCCGGCCATCCACTCGCCCAGACCGCCCCAGACGGAGACGTCGAAGTACGAGGCGCGGTCGGCCCAGTTTCCGGAGGCGTCCTTGTAGCGGTCGTTGTGCGCGATCCGCAGCGAGCAGACCGACTGGCCGCCGTTGGGCAGGTTGCGGAGCTCGGGCTCACGGGTGAGGTTCCCGGAGACGGTCACCGAGTTGATGTCAAAGCCGCTCATGCAGATCTCCTTCGGGGACGAACCAACTTGCGAGCCAGTCTAGGGCTGGCATCGGAGGGAACCGCCGTCCACGCCGCACCCTCCGCGCTTTTGTCGCAGGGACGCGCGCAAGCACGGGTGAATCATGCGTTTCGCCCACCGGCGACGTCGCCCGAGCTAGGCGAAGGCGTCGGCCGGTTCCGCGACGGGCGCGGGGGCGGCCTCTGCTGCGACCGGCTCGCCGATGCCCGTGGGGCGCGGCTCGGGGCGGTTCGCGGGGGGTGCCGGAGTGCCCGGCGCGAGCTTGATGATGCGAAAGCGCATGACGCCGTCGGCGATCTTCAGCGTCCGCTGAAGGCTCTCGAGCACCTCGCGCGTGCCGTGGAACTGCAGCAGGTGGTACTCGGTGTCGGTCTTGTGGCGAATCTCGTACGCCATCTGCCGGACGCCCCAGTCCTGGGTGTTGACGATCTCTCCGCCGGAGGCGATGGTCGTCTCGACGCCGGTCAGCACCCGCTGACGCTGGTCGTCGGGCGCCGCGCTGTCGAGCATGAGGACGAGGTCGTACAGAGGATCGTGTGCAGGCATGCGGCGGCAAGGATAGCGAGCGCCGCCCGCCGCCGGTCGCCGCAGGGGGACGAGTCCTGGCGCCCCGCAGCCTAGAGAGAACATGGAGCCCGAAGGACCGCTGCCACTGCACGCCCGCGTGCGCTGGGGCAACGTCGCCCGCGCCACCGCCCTCCTCGGCCTCGCCCTCCTCGTCATCGCCTGGCCGCACCTGCGCACCCCCGACCCCCCACTCCCACCCGCCCAACCGATCCCGCTCACGCCCGCCGCGCCGCCGCCGCCCGCCCCCATCCCGCCCGCCGCGGTCGCGCCGCCACCGCCGGCCCCGCCCCCCGCCCCGCCCCCACCGCGCTCGACCCGCCCGCAGTCGCGGGCGCCGCGACCCGCCGCACCACGCCCCCGCCCCCGGTCGCGACGGCGGCCGACGCGCGCCAAGCGCAGAGCGCCGCCCCCTCACACCCGGTCGGCTCCCCACCCGCTCGTCCCCACCACCCCGACGGGCGCGACCAGCCCAACCCGCACCCCCACCCCGCGACGACCCCAACACCGCCGCCCCCGAGTTCACCACCGAGTTCGGCTAACAGGAGGGGAGAGGGCGGTGAGGGTCGAGCCGGGAATCACCCGCAGGGCCGGATCGGCCCTGGCCGCCCTCTCCCCGGGCCCCAAGACCCCGCCTGACCGGGAAACACCCGAGGGGCCGGATCGGCCCTGGCCGCTCTCTCCCGGGGCCCAACAGGCCACCAGGCCCAACACGCCCAACCGCCAGCCAGCTACCGCTCGGCCATCGCAGCATTCTTCGCCTTGATGTCCGCCAGCTGCTCGTCGATCCAGTCCCCCGGGTCCCGCGCCGTCACCGCGCCCTTCAGCCCCGCACACCGCTGCTCACGCTCCTCGGCGCTCATCGTCAGCGCCCGATGGATCGAGTCCGCCGTTTCCTTGATGTCGAACGGGTTGACGCTCAACGCCCACTCGCCGAGCTCCTCGTGCGCGCCCGTGTTCTCCGAGAGGATCGACACGCCGTCCTGCTCGTTGACGACCGGGCCCTCCTTCGCGACCAGGTTCATCCCGTCGAACATCGCGTTGACGATCATCACGTCGTAGTGCTTGTACGCCGCGACCGCCTCCTCGAGGTCGTCGCGCAGCTTGAGCTGGATCGGCATCCAGTCCGGCGTGCCGTGGCGGTGGTTGACGATCGCCACCAGCGCCTCGATGCGCTCGAGGTACTCCTGGTACTCGGGCACGTCCATCCGCGACGGCATGAGCTGGGCGATGAACGTCACGTTCTCGCGGAACTCCGGGTGCTCGTCGAGGAACTGATCGAAGGCCGTGAAGCCGCGCAGCACGTTCTTGGAGAGGTCGGCGCGGTCGACGCGCAGGATGATGTGCTCGCGCCGGCGCCGCTTGAGCTCTTCCTCGAACCCGGCGGTGCGGTCGCTGGCGGCGACCTTGCGCGTCGCCTTGTAGTCGATCGGCAGCGGGTAGTGGCGCACCCACACCTCGCGCCCGTCCGCAACGCACACGACGCCGCGATCGAAGTCGACGTCGTAGTCCATCAGGTCGCGGCAGCACTGCAGGAAGTTCCAGCGGTACGAGCGGGTGTGGAAGCCGACGATGTCGTTGGCGAGGACGCCGTCGTAGATCTCGTTGCGCACGCGCCTGGGCAGCACGCGCCAGGCGTCGGGCTGCGTCCACGGGATGTGGATGAAGTGGTGCAGGAAGACGTCCGGCCGTTCGGCGCGGACGATCGCCGGCAGCGTGTAGAGGTGGTAGTCGTGGACCATCACGACCGGGTCCTCCTCGCCCTCGATCTGCTCGATGACGGCCTGCGCGAGGTCGTCGTTGACCGCCTTGTAGCCCTCGTCGAAGGCCTGCACCTCGTTCTCGCGAATGTCCGGCGCGTTGGACAGATCCCACAGGTAGTGCTGGATGAACCACAGCATCGGGTTGGCGATCACGTTGTAGAAGCGGTCGTAGGCCTCCGGGTCGGAGACGACGAGGCGCACGTGAAACTCGCCGCTCGGCGTGTCGACGACGAAGGATCGCCCGTCGCGCTCGCGCGACTTGCGCACGTCGCCCTCGGTCATCGCCGAGGCAATCCAGACGGCGTCGCGGTGCGTCGCCAAACCGGTCAGCGCTGTCACGAGCCCGCCCGTCCCGCGCGTGAACGAGCCGTCGACGTCGAACGTCACCGGGCCGCGGTTGGAGACGAGCACCAGCGGCGCCTGTCCGCCGGCGTCGCTCACGGCTGCACCGAGGAGGACTGCTGCGGGCGCGAGCCGAGCCGCACCCGCACGTCGCGCGCCTTGCCGGCGCGATGGATGCGCAGCGTGATCTGCTGCCCCGGCTTGTAGGCGAGCAACGCCTCGGCGAGGTCGCTGCCGTCCGCGAGCTTGTCGCCGTCGACGGCGGCGATCACGTCGCCGCCGGGGACGAACGCCTGCGCCTGGAAGCGCGTCTCGCCGCGGCCCGCGCGCAGGCCGGCCTTGTCCGCGGGGCCGCCGGGCACGACCTCCTGCACCCATGCGCCGCTCGTCACCGGCAGCTCGAAGCGCCGCGCGAGCTGCGGATAGACCGGCTTGGTTCCCACGCCGAGGTAGGCGTAGTCGACCGCGCCGTCGCTGCGCAGCGCGGTGAGCGTGCGCCGGACCGTGTCGACGGGGACGGCGTAGCCGACGCCCTCGCCGCCGCCCGACGTGGTCTGGATCTGCGAGTTGATGCCCAGCACCTCACCGGCCGCGTTGACGAGCGGCCCGCCGGAGTTGCCGCGGTTGATCGCCGCGTCGGTCTGGATCGCGCCCACGACGTCGAAGCCGGTCAGCGACTTGATCGTGCGGTCGGTCGCCGACACGACGCCGACCGACAGCGACTGGGGCTCGCCGAACGGCGATCCGATCGCGGCGACCGGCGAGCCGACGCGCAGGTCGCGCGCGGTGCCGAGCTGCAGCGGGCGCAGCGTCAGGCCGGCGGGGTCGATCTTCAGCAGGGCGACGTCCGCGTTGGCGTCGTAGCCGACGATCCGGGCCGGGACCTGGTTGGCGTCCGCGAACGCGACGTAGACCTCCTTGACCTTCGCGATCGCGCGGCCCTCGCCCTCCGTGACGACATGGGCGTTCGTCGCGATCTCGCCGCGCTCGTTGAGCACGAAGCCGGAACCGAGGCCGGAGTTGTCGCTGCTCACGCCCGACTCCCCGCGCAGGACGCTGATGACCGTGACGACACCGGGCGAGTCGCGCTCGTAGATCCGCGCCGGGTCGAAGTCCCCGTCGCCGTCGCCGCCCGCCCCGCGCACGACCTCGACGGTCGTCGTGCGGTCGACGGTGGTGACGCCGCCGTCGTCGCTGGAGCCCGTCGGCGAACTGCCGTTGCTGTCTGCGTCGCCGCCGCCGCCGCAGCCGAGGACGGCGAACGCCAGCGCCGCGAGGCACGCGAGGACGGGCCTGCGCGCGCTCACGCCGGCAGCTCCAGCGAGAACGTCGTGCGCCCGGGCGCCGGATCGACGTTCAGCGAGCCCTCCATGCGCTCGGCGAGCTCGCGGGCGATCGCCAGCCCGAGGCCGGAGCCCTGCTCGTCGTCGGAGGTGAAGAACGGCTCGAAGACGCGCTCGGCGGCGTCGCGGCTGATGCCCGGGCCGTCGTCGCAGACGGCCAGGCGGACCGCTCCGTTGTCGCGTACCGCGGACACGACGACCCCTGTACCCGATGGCGTGTGGGTCAGCGCATTGTCGATGAGGATCCGCAGGACCTGCGCCACGCGCTCAGGATCGCAGACGGCGTCGATCCGCCCGCCGCCGAGGCGCAGGTCGAGCGTCGAGGAGTGCTTGTCCAGCGCGGGGCCGAACTCCGCGCTGACCGCGCGCGTGAGCGCGCCGATGTCCGTCGGCTCGGGACGCAGCTCCAGGGAGCCCGACTCCAGCCGCGAGAGGTCGAGCAGGTCGGTCGCGAGCTTGCCGAGGCGCTCGGCCTGCTCGCGCACCGTCGCGACGAACTGGCGGCGCGTCTCCTCGTCGAGGTCCTCGTCCTCCATCAGCTCCAGGAAGCCGCCGATCGAGAAGATCGGCGTGCGCAGCTCGTGCGACGCGGTCGCGATGAAGCGCCGGCGCGTGCTCTCCAGGCGCGCGAGCTGGTGCTGCATGTCGTCCAGTGCGCGCGCGAGCTGGCCGAGCTCGTCGTCCTTGCCGGTGGGGAAGACCGCGGTGAAGTCGCCGCCCGCGACCTGCAGCGCGCCGTGCTCGAGGACCCGCACGCGGCGCGCCATCGAGCGCGAGACGAGGAAGCCGCCCAAGAGCGCGAGGGCAAGCCCGAGCGCACCCGCGATGAGGATCTCGCGGCGGATGAGGTCGACGTTGCCCTGCACGTCGGCCATCGGTGCCGAGAACAGCGCGACGCGGCTGACGGTGCCGTCGTCCTCGATCGGCACCGCGACCTGGGCGACCTCGCCGGCGCGGGAGGACCCCACGCCGCTGGCCACGCCGCCGGTGCGGGCCGCGACGTCGGCGATGTCGTCGTCGAGGTCGGTGATGCGATTGTCGGTGTAGGAGTCCGAGAAGATCGCGAGCTGCAGGCCCTCGGTGCCGTCGTTGACGAGCAGCAGCGTGACGCGGGCGTTCGTGCGGTCCGAGACCGAGGAGACGATGTCGTCGATGTCGCTGTCGTCGCCGTTGCCGCGCAGGACGCCGGCGATCTGCTTCGTGAAGGCACGCGCGGTCTCGGTCAGCGCATGCAGCTTCTGGTCGCGCAGCGAGGACTCCAGCTGTGGCGTGACGTAGAACAGGACGGCCAGCAGCGCGACGAGCGTGACCGACACCGACAGGATCGTCAGCTGCGTGCGCAGCGAGCGCGGCCCGATGAAGCTCACGGCGGCCGCTCCTAGTGGACCACGTCGTCGCGGAAGCGGTAGCCCACGCCGCGCACCGTGAAGAGGTATTCGGGCTGCTTGGCGTCGAGCTCGAGCTTCTCGCGCAGGTGGCGGATGTGGACGTCGATCGTGCGCGGATCGCGGTAGGCGGCATCGCCCCAGATCCGCGTGAGCAGCATCTCGCGCGTGAACACCCGGCCCGGCGCCGTCGCCAGCGCCGCGAGGATCTCGAACTCGACGAACGTCGTCTGCGCCGCCTCGCCGCGCACCGTCACGGCGCGCTTGTCGAAGTCGATCCGCAGGCCGGGCACCTCGAGCGGCCCGTCACGGCCGTCGCGCCCGGCCGCCGCGTCGTGTGGCTGCATCTCCGCGCGCCGCAGCGCGGCCTTCACGCGGCTGCGGAACTCGCGCATCGAGAACGGCTTGGTGATGTAGTCGTCGGCGCCGATCTCCAGGCCGACGACCTTGTCGATCTCCTCGGCGCGGGCGGTCAGCATGATGATCGGCACGGTGCTGCGCGCGCGGATGCGGCGGCAGACCTCCAGCCCGTCGAGCTTGGGCAGCATGAGGTCCAGCACGACGAGGTCGTAGGTCCCCTCGGCGAAGCGCGCGAGGGCGGCGCGGCCGTCGGTCGCCTGCACGACGTCGTAGCCGTCTTTGCGCAGGGGATAGGACAGCAACGTCTGGATTGCGTGCTCGTCATCGACGAGAAGGATGCGAGGAGCACGATCCACCATCCCCAATAGTGTGACAACGCTGATGATCGACCCGCGCATCTACCGCGCCGCGCTCATCCCGGTGCTCTTCGCATTCGTGCTGCTCGCGTTCTCGCTGGAGAACCGTCCCCAGCCGCTGCGCACCGCGATCGCGCCCGACGCGTTCCAGGGCCAGCGCGCGTTCGACCGCGCCTACGGCGACGGCGGGGCCGCCCGGGGCCTGTCCGATCGCTTCCCCGACCGCCGCCCGGGCTCCGAGGGCGACACCCGCCTGGCCGCGACGGTCGCGCGCCAGATGGACCAGGCGCCGGGCTTTCGCGTGCGCACCGTCACGCACGAGGGCGACACGATCGACGGGCGCCAGACGCTGCGCACGGTGATCGCCGAGCGCGTCGGGACGATCGACGAGCGCGTCGTCGTCGTCGCCCACCGCGACGCCGCCGGCCAGCGCGCGGAGGCCGAGCTGTCGGGCACCGCCGCGCTGCTGGAGCTCGCGCGGATCTTCGGCGCGCCTCGCCAGACGCGGCGCACGATCACGCTCGTCTCCACGAGCGGCGGCAGCGGCGGCGCGGCCGGCGCGGCGCGCGTCGTCGACGAGCTGGACGCCGGCACGGTCGGCGCCGTGCTCGTGCTCGGCGACCTCGCCTCGCGCAACGTGCGCGCACCGCTCGTCACGGGCTGGTCCAACGCGCTCGGGGCGACGCCCCAGCGCCTGCGCGCAACGGTGCAGGAGGCCGTGCGGATCGAGACCGGCTCGGGGTCGGGGGCGCCGCGCGCGCTGGCCCAGTTCGCCCGCTTCGCGCTGCCCGCGACGTTCGGCGAGCAGGGCATGCTGCTGGCCGGCGGGTTGCCCGCCGTGCTGCTGTCGATCGGCGGCGACCGCCCGCCGCCGGCCGGCGCGCCGATCTCGCGCGACCGGCTGCAGGCCTTCGGCCGTGCCGCGCTGCGGACGGTCACCATCCTCGATGCCGCCCCCGCGGACCGGCCGATCGTCACCGAGGCCTCCAGCCGCGATCTGCTGACGAGCCGCAAGATCCTGCCGCTGTGGGCGCTGCGGCTGTTCACCGGCGCGCTGCTGCTGACGGTCCTCGTCACGGCCGTCGACGCGTTCGCCGCGCTGCTGCGCAAGCGCCGGCCCGCGCCGCTCGGCGCCCGGCTGCGCTGGACCCTCGTCAACGCGCTGGCGTTCCTGCTCGTGGCGCTGGCGGCGATCGCGCTGGCCGCGGTCGGGCTGCTGGGAGCGGCGCCCGGTGCGCCCGTCTCGCCGGAGGCACTGCCCGTCCGGCTGGCCGCGCTGCTGGCCGTCGTCTTCGTCTTCGCGCTCGGCTGGGCCCGGCTGCGCCCGGCCGTGCTGCGCCTGCTGGGCGCGGAGGGGCCGGTGCGCGGCGACGAGTCCGCAGGCGTCATCATCGTGCTCGTCGCGACCGCGGTCGCGTGTGCCATGTGGATCGCCAACCCCTACGCCGCCGCCCTGCTCATCCCCGCTGTGCACCTCTGGCTCTTCGTCCTCGGGCCCGATCTGCGCATGCCGCGCAGCCTGCGCGTGCTCGTCGCCGCCCTCGGCCTGCTGCCGATCGCTCTGGTCCTGGTCGGCCTCGCCCGTTCGCTGGGACTCGGCGTCTTCGATGCGGCGTGGGAGCTGCTGCTGCTGGCGGCCGGCGGCCACATCTCGCTGGGCAGCCTGCTGCTGTGGAGCCTCTTCGCGGGCTGCGCCATGAGCGCACTGCTCGTCGCCGCCGCCGGTGAGACGCCGCCCGACGCGGCCGATGCACCGATCACGGTGCGCGGGCCGCGCAGCTACGCCGGGCCGGGATCGCTCGGCGGCACCGAATCGGCGCTGCGCCGGTGAGCCCGAAGCGACGCGCCCTGCGCGGCCTCTCGACGGTCCTGATCATCTCCGGCGTGCTGATGCTCGCCGATGCCGGGCTGACGCTCGTCTGGCAGGAGCCGGTCTCGGCCGTCTACGCGAAGATCCTCCAGGGCGGTCTGGACGACGACCTGCGCGAGCTCGAGCTCGCCAAGCCCAGCGGCCTGGACCTCGCGGCGCTGCAGAAGCTCGCCACGGAGAAGCGCCGGATGGCCTTCCTCGCACGCAAGCTGCGGGGCGAACTGGACCGCGGCGCGGGCGCCGGGCGCCTGAAGATCGACCGCATCAAGGCGAACTACGTGCTCGTCAACGGCAGTGATCCCGGCACGCTGCGCAAGGGGCCGGGCATCTACGACGACGTGCCGTTCCCGGGCGCGCCGGGGACGGCCGCGATCGCCGGCCACCGCACGACGTACGGCGCCCCGTTTCGCAAGATCGACAGGATCCGCAAGGGCGACGAGATCGTCGTCGAGATGCCGTACGGCAGCCTCACGTACGAGGTCGAGAAGACGCAGATCGTCAAGCCGACGGCGCTGGAGGTCATCCGCCGCGTCAGCTACGACCGGCTCGTGCTGTCGGCCTGCCACCCGCTGTACAGCGCCGCGAAGCGCTACATCGTGTTCGCCCGCCTCGTGGCCGCGCAGGCCGTCGGCGCCGCGCGCATCTGAGCTCGTCACGGCGGCGTGCGGCCAACAGTTGTGCAGGACATGAACTCACCTCTCAAGCCCGGCGACGGGACGTTCGATACGGCCGCTGGGATGCGATTGCAAGACCTCAAGCTGCGCGTCGAGCGCGCGGACTACACCGTGGACCCCGCGCTCGTCGCGGCGGCCATGCTGCGCCATGCCGTCAGTCAGAGGCGGTGCTGGAAGCCGGCCGTCGTCTGCGCTGCGCCGGCCGACAGCAGCACGACCTCCGGCGGCCCGCCGCGAACCTCGCCGATCCACGTCAGCGGCGCGGCCGACTCCGCGGCGGCCTGGTTGCGCGGCGAGACGCACACGAGCAGCTCGTAGTCCTCGCCGGCGGCGGCGCCCAGCTCCCACGCCGGAAGCCCGAGTTGGCGGGCGACGCCGGCGACGCCGTCGGCCAGCGGCAGCGCGTCGAGGTCGATCTGCAGCGTGACCCCGCCGGCCCGTGCGACGTGGCCGGCGTCGGACGCCAGCCCGTCGGACAGGTCGATCATCGCGTTGATCCCGGCGGCGGCGAGCGCGCGACCCTCGGCCAGGCGCGGCTCGGGGCGCCGGTGACGCTCGGCCAGCGCGGCGGGCCCCGTCGCGCGGCCTTCGAGGAGCGCCAGCCCCGCGCCCGCTGCGCCGAGCGTGCCGGTGACGCCGACGAGATCGCCGGCCCGCGCGCCGTCACGGCGCACGAGCTGGGCGAGCTCGTCGGCCCAGCCGACGACGGTGATCGCGAGCGTGAGCACCGGCGCCGACGTGATGTCGCCGCCGATCAGCGCGACGCCCCAGCGCTCGGCGAGGGCGGCCATCGCGTCGCCGAGCGCGAGCGCGTCGTCGTGCGCGAAGCCTCGCGGGAGGCCGAGCACGACGTACGCCTCGCCGGGCTCGGCGCCCATCGCCGCGAGGTCCGAGAGGGCGCCGGCGAGCGCGCGGTGGCCGGCGTCAGCGGCGCTCGCGGTGTCGCCGAGGCGAAAGTGCACGCCGTCGACCATCGCGTCGGTCGAGGTGACCGACAGCGCTCGTGCGCGCACCACCGCGGCGTCGTCACCCGAGCCGACGAGCACGCGCTCCGGCGGCGGCGCGAAGCGCTCCCGCAGGGCGGCGATGAGGGCAAGCTCGTCCGTCAGCGGTGGCGGTAGACGATGCGCGCGCGGTCGAGGTCGTACGGCGACAGCTCGACGCGCACCCGGTCTCCCGGGAGGATGCGGATCCGGAAGCGGCGCATCTTGCCCGCGACGTGCCCGAGCACCATGTGATCGTTGTCGAGCTTCACGCGGAACATCGCGTTCGGCAGCGCCTCGACGACCTCGCCCTCGAACTCGACCTTTTCCTCTTTGGCCATACTGCGCCGCTACGGTAGCGCACCGGTCGGGGACACTACGGCGGCGTTGCCGCGCCGTTGTCGGTCGGCGTGGCCTGGCCCTCGGTGGACGGCGGGTCGGGATCGGTGACCTCCGGCTGAGCCGGCGGCGGCGGCTCCGGGACGTAGGTGCCCGCGTTGTAGCCGTTGCCGCCGGTTTGCGGTGCGCTGGGGCCCGGCTTGATCACGCGCTGGTTGGCGCGCTCGCGGGCGAGCGCCTCGCGCAGGTCGCGCTTGGCCTGCTCGAGCTGCGCCTCTGTGACCGGGATGATCGGCGCCCGCTGGCCCGCCCCGGGCTGCTGGCCGGCCTGCGCCTTGAAGCGCTTGGTCTTGAACTTCTCCTTGGGCGCCTTGAACTTCCCGCAGTACTTCCCGGCGGCGGCCTTCATGTACCGGCCCCAGATCTGGGCCGGGAACGTGCCGCCGTCGACGTTGCGGCCCTGGAAGAGCGGACCCATCGGGATGCGGCCCTGCGGGAAGCCGACCCAGGTCGACGTCGCCATGCGCGGCGAGAAGCCGACGAACCAGGCGTCGGAGTTCTTGTCGGTCGTGCCGGTCTTGCCACCGACCGGGCAGCCGGTTTTCGCCAGGCCGCCGGTGCCGGGCCGGCTGATGTTCATCTCGAGGATCTTCACGATCTCGTACATCGCGGCCGAGTCGAACATCTTCTTGCGGACGGGCTTGGAGAGGTCGTCGGTCTCGCCGTCGGGGAAGCGCACCTCGGTGATCGCCTTGGGCGTGTTGCGGTAGCCGCCGTTGACGATCGTCGCGTAGGCGTTGGCCATCTCCAGCGGCGAGCAGCATCGCTTGAGGCCGCCGAGGGTCTCGGACGGGAGGCTCTCCAGCCGCGACGTGATGCCGAGGTCCTTCGCCGCCTTGGAGACCTTCTTCGAGCCGAGTGCCAGCGCGAGGCGGATGTACACGCCGTTGTCGGAGGACAGCGTGCCGCCGATGAGGTTCTTCGAGCCACCCGCGCACCGCCCGCCGTAGCAGTTGATCAGCACGCTGCCGTACTGCGGCGCAAGCCGCAGCGAGGCGGACTGAAAGCTCGTCGACGCGGGCAGCAGGCCCTCGCGCACGGCGGCGGCGAGCGCCATGATCTTGAACGCCGAGCCGGGCTGGCGCTTGCCGTCGGCGGCGAGGTTGAACTGCGAGTTCGCGTACTTCGCCGATGACGCCATCGCGCGGATGTAGCCGTTGCTCGGGTCGATGCTGACGATCGCCGACGATGGCGCGCCGTCGAAGCTCAGGCTGCTCTCGATCGCCTTGCGCGCCTTGCGCTGCAGCTCGAGGTCGATCGTCGTGCGGATCCGCAGACCGCCGCCGCGCACGTCGCGCTGGCCGTACTTCTTGATCAGCTCGTCGGTGACGTAGTCGAAGAAGAAGCTCTCGCGCTTCTGCTTGAAGAACGTGTTGCGGTGCACCTCCAGCGGCTCGCCGATCGCCACCCGCGCGTCGCTGTCGGAGATGTAGCCGAGGTCGGCCATCTTGCGCAGCACCTCGTTGCGCCGGGCCGTCGCGGCCTCGGGCGACTTGAACGGGTTGTAGGCGCTGGGCGCCTGCGGCAGGCCGGCCAGCAGCGCCGACTCCGCGAGCGTCAGGTCCCTGGCCGGCTTGTCGAAGTACGCGCGCGCCGCGGCCTGGATGCCGATCGCCTCCTTGCCGTCGTTGGTCCCGTACGGCACGGAGTTGAGGTACTTCGTGAGGATCCACTTCTTGCCCTTACGGCCGGGGTGGGCGTTCTCGAGCTCCTCGGCGAGCTTGGCCTCGCGTACCTTGCGCTTCAGCGAGCGGTCGCGGTCGCCGGTGTAGAGCGTGCGGATGAGCTGCATCGTCAGCGTCGAGCCGCCCTGGATCGTCTTGCCGGAGTTGGCGTTCTTGAACGCCGCGCGCACGATGCCCTCGAAGTCCACGCCGCGGTGGCGGTAGAAGCGCTGGTCCTCGATGGCGACGGTCGCGTTGCGGACGTGCTGTGGCATCTGGTCGCTGCGGATCGGGTCGCTGAGGATGTCGTTGGAGATCTTGCCCAGCTCGGTCTTGCCGTCGGAGGCGAAGACGATCGAGTAGCGGCCGGGGGCCTGCGGCTTGAGCGCGTCGAGGTCGGGCGCGGAGTTGGCGATGCCGACGACGTAGCCGACGGCGCTCAGCGCGCCGATGATCGACGCGGCCACCAGGACGGAGACCGTGATGATGATGACGCGGGCGGCTCCGCCTCTGCGGCGGCGCCGCCGCTGGCGTTCGCGGCGGGCGGACATCGGGTCGGTGATCGCACGGGTCAAGGATGGGCGGCCGCGCGACGGTCGATTCTAGTGAAGGCGTTCTTCGGGCTCGCCGGTGGCCGGTCCTGCTCGTGCACGGCCCTTGCCAAGATGCCCGGATGCTGTCGCGCGTCGTGCCCGGCCAGTCCGTCCGCGCCACCGTGGCCGCCGACCCCGCTCTGGCCGACGCGTGGCGGGCGCTGTGGATGTCGCGCCTGCTCGTCTGGGCGTCCGCGATCGTCGCGGTCGCCGGCTTCGGGCTGTCCGATCGCGCCGACGACTTCGACCCCGCCGGGCTGACGATGCCGTTCGGGGCGACCGGTGACGTGCTGGCCGCGCCGCTGGGGCGCTGGGACTCGGTCTGGTTTCTGGCGATCGCCGACGGCGGCTACGGCGACGGTGCCCGGGAGGCGTTCTTTCCCCTCTATCCGCTGCTCGTCCGGGTGGCCGGCGCGCCGGTGGGCTCGGCGCTGATCGGTGGTGCCCTGCTGTCGACGGTGCTGCTCGGCGTCGCGCTCGTGCTCCTGCACCGCCTCGTCGCCTTGGACCACGAGCCTGCCGTCGCGCGCAACGCCGTGCTCGTCACGGCGCTGTTTCCGATGGCGTTCTTCTTCTCGGCCGTCTACAGCGAGTCGCTGTTCCTCGCCCTGTCGGTCGGCGCCGTCTACGCGGCCCGCCGCGAACGCTGGATGTGGGCCGGGCTGCTGGGCATGCTCGCCGCCACGACGCGCAGCGCCGGGGTGCTGCTGCTCGTGCCGCTGGCGACGATCTACCTCTGGGACGTCGCCCGGCCGAGCCTGCGCGCGCGCCGGCCGCTGCGCGCCGACGCGCTGTGGCTGGCGCTCGTGCCGCTGGGCCTCGCCCTGTACTGCGCGTTCCTCGCCCTCGACGGCCATGACCCGCGCGCGCCGTTTCAGGCTCAGGAGGTCTGGTTTCGCTCGTTCGCCGGGCCGTTCGTGGGTGCGTGGGACGGCCTGCAGGCCGCCTGGCAGGGCGCGCGGCAGCTGCTGTCGGGAGCGCGCGAGCCGGTCTACTTCACGGCGTGGGGCGGCGACCCGTTCCTCGGGGCGCGCCACAACATCGAGCTGTTCGCCTGGCTCGGGCTGGCGCTCGTCGCGACCGCGGGCGTGCTGCGCCGGCTGCCCGCCGCGTATGGCGCGTACGTCGTGGCCGCGCTCGCGCTGCCGCTCTCCTATCCCGTCGCGCCGCAGCCGCTCATGTCGCTGCCGCGGTTCATCGCGGTGCTCTTTCCGCTGGCGATCTGGCTCGCCGTGTGGATGACCGGACGCGCCGCGCGCGAGCGGATCGTGCTGGCGGCCTTCGCCGTCGGCCTGGCGATCTACACCGCCATCTTCGCGACCTGGCACTGGGTGGCGTGATCGGTTGTGAGCCGGGTGATCACGCTCGACGCGTTCGGCACGCTCGTCGCGCTCGAGGATCCCGTGCCGCGCCTCGTCGCGGCGCTGGGTGAGCGGGGCGCGCCGGTCAGCCCCGCGCAGGCCGGCGCCGCGCTGGCCGCGGAGATCGCGTTCTACCGCGCCGGTCACGACGCGGGTGTCGACGCAGGCTCGCTCGCGCGGCTGCGCGCGCGCTGCGCCGCGGTGCTGCGCGCCGGCCTGGAGCGAGCGGGCGCCGACGTGAGCGCGATCGCGCCCGACGCCATGGTCGAGGCGCTGCTTGCCGCGCTGCGCTTCGCGCCGTACCCCGACGTGCCGGGCGCGCTCGCCGAGCTGCGCGCCGCCGGGCATCGCCTCGTCGTCGTCTCCGACTGGGACGTGTCGCTGCACGAGATGCTGCGCACGACGAGCCTGGCGGCGCTCGTCGACGGCGCCCTCAGCTCGGCCGAGGCCGGCGCACGCAAGCCGCAGGCGGCGATCTTCCAGCGCGCCGTGGCGCTCGCGGGCGGCGCGTCCGACCGCCCGGCGCTACACGCCGGCGACTCGCTCGAGCTCGACGTCGCGGGCGCCCGGGCGGCCGGGCTGGAGGCCGTGCTGATCGCGCGCGGCGGCATCCCCGACGGCGTTCCGGCCGGCGTCGCGGTGCTCGAATCGCTGGACGGGCTGGCGGCGCTGGCCGCGTAACCTGGACGACCGTGTCCAACGTCCCGCCCCAGTTTCAGCCCGACCTCCCGGCCCCGCCGCCGCCGGAGGCCCCGACCGCGCCGGAGCCCGAGCCGCACGAGCAGTCCGGCCGCGACGGATGGCCGGCCTGGCTGTCGATCGCCGGCTTTGCCGCGGGCTACGGGACGACGATCGTGCTCGGGCTCTTCGTCCTCGTCTTCGCCGGCGCGTTCGGGGCGTCGACGGAGGACCCGCCGCCGGGCGTGAACATCGGCCTGACCGTCGGCCAGAACCTCGCGCTCGTCGGGGCGGCGTACTTCTTCGCGATGCTCGGCGGACGGCCCGCCGCCGCCGACTTCGGCCTGCGCCCGGCGCCGCTGGGGCGCAGCGTGCGGCTGCTCGTGGCGGTCTGGATCGGCTTCTTCGTCCTCAGCGCGATCTGGGCGGTGGCGCTGGGCCTCGAGGAGCGCCAGACCCTGCCCGACGAACTCGGCGCCAACGGCCCGCTCATCAACGCCCTGGCGGTGATCGTGCTCGTCACGGTGATCGCGCCGCTCGGTGAGGAGCTGTTCTTTCGCGGGTTCTTCTACGGATCGCTGCGCAACTGGCGCGGGCCGATCCTCGCCGCCGTGCTCACCGGCGCCGTCTTCGGGCTCATCCACGTGGGCTCGGCGCCGATCGGCTACCTCGTGCCGCTCGCCGTCTTCGGCGCCGGCCTGTGCCTGCTCTACGAGCTGACCGGCTCGCTGTATCCGGCGATCGCGCTGCATGCGCTGAACAACTCGATCGCGCTCGGCGTCAACCTGGACTACAGCGCCGGCGTCGTCGTGGCGATGATGGCCGGCTCGACGATCGCCTCGCTGGCGTGTGCCCGCCTGCTCGCGCGGGTGATCGGCGACCGCCGCCGCGTGCCGCCGGGCGGCACGCCGGCGCCCGAGCCCGCCTGACCTGCTTGCGCCGCGGGCGCGGCATGGGCATAGTGCCCGCGATGCGTCGCGCCGTCGCCCTGGTGGTCCTGCTGCTGGCCGCGCTCGCGCCGGCGGCGGCTCGAGCTCAATCGCCCGTGACCCCGGCGCCGGCGCCGGCGGCGGTCGCGGCAACGCTGACGCTGAAGGTCGAGCGCGTCGGCGGCGACCGCGCGACCGCGCTGACCGGCTCGCGCGTCGTCGTCCGCGGGACGACGACGGCGTTCGCTTCCGGTCAGACCGTGATCGTTCGCTACTACGAGCGCGGTCGCAAGCGCGGCGCGCGACGGGTGGCGCTGCGCGCCGGGCCGGCCGGGACCGGCATCTTCGCGCTCTCCTACAAGCCGCTCGCGCCCGGCCCGCTCAGCATCCGCGCCTTCCACGACCCGACGCCGCAGCTCGGCGGCCTCGCCGCGCGGGCGAAGACCGTCGACGTCCTGCCGCGCCGCGTGCTGCCGCGCAGCGGGCGCGCGTCGATCCGGGCGCTGCAGCGCCGCCTCAAGCGGCTGGGCTACGTCACGGGCTCGCCCGGCGCGTTCGACGGGCGCACGGCGCGCGCGGTGCTCGCGTTTCGCAAGGTCACCGGGATGGCGCGCACGACGAACGCCTCCGTGGACGTCATGCGCGCGCTGGCGCGCGGCAGGGGCACCTTCAAGGTCCGCTTCCCCGAGCACGGGCGCCACATCGAGGGCGACCTCTCACGCCAGGTCATCGCGCTCATCGACGGCGGCCGCGCGCAGCGGATCTACCACACGTCGTCGGGGGCGCCGAGCACGCCGACGGTGCGCGGGTCGTTCAAGGTCTACCTCAAGACGCCGGGGACGAACGCCAAGGGCATGGTCGACTCGGCGTACTTCATCCGCGGCTACGCGACCCACGGCTATCCATCGGTGCCGATCTTTCCCGCCAGCCACGGCTGCTTCCGGCTGCCGATCCCCGACGCGCGCCCCGTGTTCAACTGGATCGAGATCGGCACGCCGGTCGACGTGTACCGGTAGGCCCGGCGGTGGCGGTCAGCGCGTGGGGGCAGCGCGCGGCGAGCCGCCGCGGGCGGTCATGAAGCGCGCGGCGTAGCCGAGGCCGAAGCCGTAGACGAGCAGCCCGAGCAGGGCGGGGACGCCGCGCCGCACCCAGCCGCTGCCCGCGTTCTCCGTGAGGCCGGCGAACGGCGAGAGCAGCACGTCGTTGACGTCGTCGATCCGCTCGCGCAGCCCGCTGTTGCGGCGCTCGCGCTCGCGCTCGCCGGCGGGCGAGGGGCTCGTCGCCGTGGAACTGCCGGCGATGCGCTGCTCGGAGCGCTCCGAGGCGCGGTCGATGTCCTGCAGCGCAAACAGCGTGAAGCCGATCGCGATGACCAGGCTGAGGGTGATGGCGAGGTAACGCAGTGGGCGCTCGAGCACAGCTCTAAGGTACGCGAGCGATGACGGCCCATGGACGTTTGATCGAGGCGCTGCGCGAGCACGCCCTGGTCCTCGGCGAGGTGACGCTCACGAGCGGCCTGAAGGCGCGGTACTACGTCGACGCCAAGCGCGCGATCCTCCTGCCGGCGGGCTTCATGGCGCTGGGCGAGCTGCTCGCCGAGCGGGCGCGCGATTGGGACGCGACCGCGGTGGGCGGAATGACGATGGGCGCCGATGCGGTGACGTGCGCCGCGTTGGCCGGCGGCGCCGGCGTCAAGGGCTTCTTCGTGCGCAAGGAGGCCAAGACGCACGGTCTGTCGCGCCGGATCGAGGGGCCGCTGCTCACGGCCGACGACCGCTGCCTCGTCGTCGAGGACGTCGTCAGCACCGGCGGCTCGACGATCGCCGCGATCGAGGCGCTGCAGGAGGCCGGCCACGAGATCTGCGGCGTCGTCAGCGTGCTCGACCGGCTGGCCGGCGGAGGCGAGCGGATCGCCGCCGCGGCAGGGGCGCCCTACGTCGCGCTCGTCACGATCGACGACGTCTACCCCGAGCGCCCCGACCGCGGCTAGCGCGCGCGCCGGGGGCCGCGGGCACGCGGACGCGGAGGGGGTCGAGGTCGACGCGGATGACGAGCAGCGCCGTGCCCATCGCGCGCACGCCGGCCGAGTTGAGCCGTGAGAGCGTGCGCAGCCGGCGGCGCGGATCGTCGCCGTCGATGATGTGCGCGGTGCCCGTCCGCCAGCCGTGGCGCAGGCGGATCCGCACGTGCGGGTCGGCCTCGAGGTTGCGCACGTAGGCCGCCCGGCGGCCCATCTCGGCGACGATCCAGAACGTGTCGGTGCCGCGTTCGAGGCCGTAGCTGACCGGTGTGCAGCGCGGCTCCCCGCTTCTGCGTCCGGTCGTCTCCAGCAGCGCGACGCCGGGAGCGAGGCCATGCCTGGCCAGCGCGCGGATCGGCGGGTTGAGCAGCTTGACCTGCAGCCGGGTGACGAGCGTTCGCTTGCGCATGCGGTCCATCGCGAGCGAGTCTCGCAGCCTTCGATGGCGCGATTGCGCCGAGAGCTTGACACGGGTGCAAGCCTTGCAGGGCAGAACAGGGTCGATGTCCACGAAGGAGCCGCCGTGTCCAGGTTCTCACTCGCGACCATCTCGATGCTGGGGGCGCTGCTCGCCTGCAGTGCGGCGGCGAGCGCCGCTCCGCGGGCGCAGAGCTCCGAGCGCGATCGCTTCGACGTCTACACGGGCGTCGTCGACGCCGCGCAGATCGACGAGATCACCGCGCTCGGGATCGACCGCCACGAGCTGCGCATCGGCCGCGCGGGCAGCGGCAACGGCGAGCGCCTGCGCGTCGAGACGGTCCTCAGCGGTCGTCAGGCCGACTCGCTGCGTCGCGAGGGGCTCGAGCTCGCGCTGAAGCGGGTCGGCGGCGAGACCGCGGCCGAGCGCGCGACGGCGCAGGTCCAGGCCGGGCTGAACGTGTTTCGCCCCTACGGCGGGGCGGGCGGCCTGAAGGAGGAGTTCACGCAGGTCGCGGGGCAGAACCCGAAGATCACGAAGCTCGTCAACTACGGCAAGACCGTGCAGGGCCAGGACATCATCGCGCTGAAGGTCTCAAAGAACGCCCGTACGACGCGCGACGGCAGCCGGCCCGCCGTGCTCTACCTCGGTGCCCAGCACGCCCGCGAGTGGATCACCCCCGAGATGATCCGCCGCCTCATGCACCACGTCGTCGACAACTACGCCGGCAACCGCACGATCCGCCGGCTCGTCGACGCCAACGAGCTGTGGTTCGTCCCCGTCGCCAACCCCGACGGCTACGACTGGACCTTCCAGGAGGACCAGCGCCTGTGGCGCAAGAACCTGCGCGACAACAACGGCGACGGCCAGATCACCCCCGGCGACGGCGTCGACCTCAACCGAAACTACTCGACGAAGTGGGGCTACGACAACGAGGGCTCTTCGCCCGATCCCGCCAGCGAGACCTACCGCGGACCGTCGCCGGGCTCCGAGCCCGAGACCAAGGGGCTGGACTCGTTCGCCCGCCGCGTCGGCTTCGAGTTCTTCGTCAACTACCACTCCGCCGCGGAGCTGCTGCTCTACGGCACCGGCTGGCAGGTGGCCACGCCGACGCCCGACGACCTCATCTACGAGGCGTTGGCCGGCGACGATGCCAATCCCGCCGTGCCGGGCTACGACCCCGACATCTCGGCCGAGCTTTACACGACCAACGGCGACACCGACACGCACATGACCGAGCGCTACCGCACGCTCGGCTTCACGCCCGAGATGTCGACGTGCGAGGCCGCCGTGCAATCCGTTCCCGACGACGAGTGGGACCTCACCGACTGCGCCGGCCTGACCGGTTTCGAGTTCCCCGACGACGAGGAGCTCGTGCAGGCGGAGTTCGCGAAGAACATCCCGTTCGCGCTCTCCGTGGCGCAGTCCGCCAAGGATCCCGATGACCCCGTCTCGGTCGTCGGGCGCACCGCCGAGGACTTCCGCATCGACAGCTTCGACGTCTCCTACGGCGACCCGCAGAAGGTGGCGGTCATCGCGAAGCGCGCGCTGAAGGCCGTCACGATGCAGTACCGCATCAACGGCGGGCGCACCCGGATCTCGACCGCCCGCGAGTGGCAGGGCGGCGAGCGCTACGGCGACGAGAACGACGACTACTACGCCGAGCGGCGCGGCATCGTCCGCGGCGCCAACCCCGGCGACAAGGTCGAGGTCTGGTTCACGGGGCTGAAGGGGCGCCGCGGCTTCGTGAGCAGCCAGCGCTTCACCTACACCGTCAAGAGCGACACCCGCGCCGACGTGCTCGTGATCGCCAACGAGGACTACACCGGGGCCAACCCGACGTACCCGGCGGGCACGACCGCGCCGAAGTACGCCGCCCAGCACGTCGCGGCGATCGAGGCGGCCGGGCACGAGGCCGACGTCTGGGACGTCGACGCGCAGGGCGTGCCGCACGACCTCGGCGTCCTGAGCCACTACGACGCGATCGTCTGGTACCTCGGTGACAACCGGCTCACCCAGGACCCCGAGGACGTCCTGACCGCGACGCCGTTCGGCAACCTGCCCGACGTCGCGGTCGCCGAACGCCAGCAGTACCTCACGATCGCGGTGCGCGACTTCCTCAACGAGGGCGGCAAGCTCGTCCACGCCGGCGAGACCACCCAGTTCGAGGGCCGGCCCGGCATCAGCGACGCCGTCGGCGGCGTCTACTACGGGCTCAACGGCGATCCGACGGCCGACTGTGAGATCTCGTCGGTACCGGGGTTCTTCGCGGACTGCCTGATCCTGGCCGACGACTTCCGCCAGTACTACCTCGGCGGGTACGTGCGGTCGAGCATCGACGGCCCGCAGGGCGTCTTCGGCCTCGCCAACCCGCTGACCGGTTTCGAGAGCGCCTTCGGCGGCCCGGTCGCCGAGGGCGACAACCCGCTCGACGAGGCCGGCTACTTCCAGCCGACGAGCGACATCCTGCCCGTGGCGCAGTTCCCGCAGTTCGCCAGCCGCGGCGTCGCGGGCTACGACGGCGGCAACCGGCCGTTCGAACCGGTCGAGGGCACGCGCTTTGCGTCCGCCTCTCACGTCGACAGCGCCTACATGCGCCTGGCGAAGACCGTCGACCTGACGGGGGCAACGAGCGCGCAGCTGCAGTTCCAGCTGTCGCTGAGCTCCGAGGAGGACTACGACCACTTCATCGTGGAGGCCCACACGCCCGGCCAGGACAACTGGACGACGCTGGCCGGCAACGCGACATCGACCGATCGACCAGCGGAGTGCACAGACCCGGGCTTCCTGCTGGCGCTTCACCCGCACCTGCGCCACTACTTCAGCGGCCCGGGCTGCGCGAACGCCGGCACGACCGGCACGTGGAACTCGGTCACCGGCGCGACCGACGGCTGGCAGCCGGTGACCTATGACCTGTCGTCCTTCAACGGCGGGCCGGTCGAGATCGTGCTCAGCTACGTGACCGACCCGTTCACGGGCGGCGTCGGGGCGTTCGTCGACGACACGCGGATCGTCGTCGACGGCGTGACGGACGCCGACGGCTTCGAGGGGGCGGCCAGCAGCTGGGCGCCCGCTCCCCCGCCGGCGGACAGCCCCGAGACGTCAGCCAACTGGGTGATCGGGCCGCGGCTGCTGAACTTCTACTCGGCCACCGCGACCCGCGACACGCTGCTGCTGGGCTTCGGCTTCGAGCAGTTGGAGAGCGACGCCAAGCGCAACGAGCTGATGAACCGGGCGCTGGACGGCCTGCTCGGGTAGCGGGCCGGGGAGCTCGTCGACGATCCGTGGCGCCGCCGGGCAGGAGCCCGGCGGCGCCGGATCGATGGCGCGATCGAAGAAGAAGGTGCGTCCGGGCGGGCTGACGTGCTCCTGCAGGTAGCCTCGACGCGACGCCCGCAGTCGCACCCACCCGGTAAATGACGGGATCGCCGAGTGCCCCAGGCAGGAGTCGAACCTGCGGCCTACCGCTTAGGAGGCGGTCGCTCTGTCCACTGAGCTACTGGGGCGCGGCGCGTCGACGCCGCCTCGAAGGCTACCTCCGGCGGCGTCTCCGATGCGGCCGCCGGGCTGTCGTCCGAGCGGGTCGACGCGGCGGTCTCGGCGGCGGTCACGTTGAGCGGGAAGTGGCAGGCCGCGAGGTGGCCGCCGGCGTACTCGCTCAGGCGCGGCACTTCGGCCCGGCAGACGTCCTGCACCCGCGGGCAGCGCGTGTGGAAGACACAGCCCGACGGCGGGTCGACCGGTGACGGGGGCTCGCCGCCGATCACGACGCGCTCGCGGGCGCGGTTCTCGCGCGGGTCGGGGATCGGGATCGCCGCCAGCAGCGCGCGCGTGTAGGGGTGGATCGGCTTGACGTAGAGCTCCTCGGCGGGCGAGAGCTCCATGATCCGGCCGAGGTACATGACCGCGATCCGGTCGCTCACGTGGCGCACGACGGAGAGGTCGTGGGCGACGAACAGGTAGGTCAGGCCGAAGTCGTCCTGCAGGTCGTCGAGCAGGTTGACGATCTGCGCCTGGATCGACACGTCGAGCGCGCTGACGGGCTCGTCGAGGACGATGAGCTTGGGTTCCAGCGCCAACGCGCGGGCGATCCCGATGCGCTGGCGCTGCCCGCCGGAGAACTCGTGCGGAAAGCGGCTGAGGTGCTCGTGCTGCAGGCCGACCCGGTCGAGCAGCTCGGCCGAGCGCGACGCGATCTCCGCCTTGTCGACGCCGTGCAGCGCCAGCGGCGCACCGATGATCTGGCCGATGCGCTTGCGCGGGTTCAGCGACGCAAACGGGTCCTGGAAGACCATCTGCATCTCGCGCCGGACGGGCTTGAGCTTGGCGCGGTTGGCCTTCGTGATGTCGGTGCCCCGGAAGGTGATCGTGCCGTCGGTCGGGTCGAGCAGGCGCATGAGCGTGCGCGACAGCGTCGTCTTGCCGCAGCCCGACTCGCCGACGAGCCCGAGCGTCTCGCCCTCGCGCAGGTGCAGCGTGACATCGTCGACGGCGTGCACGTGCGCGACCGCGCGGTCGAACAGCAGGCCCATCTTGATCGGGAAGTACTGCTTGAGGTGATCGGCGGCGAGCAGCACGGTCGGCTCGGCGGCCGCTGCGGGGGGCCCATCGCCGGCGCCGCCGGCGGCGGCACGCGGAGCGGCGGTCATGTCGTCACCCCGCCGGCCTCGAGGCCGATCTGTCCGTCGGTCTGGCGCAGCCGCGCCTTCTGCTCGGGATCGAGCACGCAGCGATCCTCGTGGCCGGTTCCGCCCCCGGCCCGGGTCGCCAATGCCGGCTTGACGAGGCAGGCGTCGTGCGCGTGCGGGCAGCGCGGGCGGAAGTGGCAGCCCTGCGGCGGGCGGATGAGCGACGGCGGCAGGCCGGTGATCGACGGCAGCCGGTCCGGCCGCGGCCGGTCGACGCGCGTGATCGAGCCCAGCAGCCCCCACGTGTACGGGTGCTGCGGGTTGTAGAAGATCTCGTCCGTCGTGCCCTGCTCGACGATCCGCCCGGCGTACATGACGGCGATCCGGTCGGCGATGTCGGCGACGACGCCGAGGTCGTGGGTGACGAGGAGGATGCCGGCGTTGGCCTCGCTGCGCAGACCTTTGAGCACCTCGAGGATCTGCGCCTGGATCGTGACGTCGAGCGCGGTCGTCGGCTCGTCGGCGATGAGCACCGACGGGTCGCACGACAGCGCCATCGCGATCATCACGCGCTGGCGCATGCCGCCGGAGAACTCGTGCGGGTAGGAGTCAAAGCGCTCCCGCGCCCGCGGGATGCCGACGCGCTCGAGCTGCGCGACGACGAGATCGCGCGCCTCGGCGTCGGAGACGTCGCGGTGCGCCTGGATCTGCTCGACGATCTGCCTGCCGATGCGGTGCACCGGGTTCAGCGACGTCATCGGGTCCTGGAAGATCATCGCGATCTCCTCGGCCCGGACGGCGCGCAGCTGGTCGGTCGTGGCGGTGATGAGGTCCAGCTCGCGCAGCTTCGCCGACCCGCCGAAGCGCGCGTTTGACGAGCGCGTGAGGCCCATGAGCGTCATCGCGGTGACCGACTTGCCTGAGCCCGACTCGCCGACGACCGCCAGCACCTCGCCCGTGCTCAGCGTGAAGGAGACCTCGTCGACGGCCTGCACGATGCCCTCCTCCGTCGCGAAGGAGACGTTGAGGTTGCGCACGTCGAGCAGCCGCTCTGCGTTCGGGCGCGTCACGACAGGCGGATCCGCGGGTCCAGCGCCGCGTAGACGATGTCGACGAGCGTGTTGAGCAGCACGATGAAGAACGCGCCGAACAGCGTCACCGCGAGCACCGGCGGCACGTCGAGCTGGCCGATCGACTCGGCGAAGTACTGCCCGACGCCCTGCAGGTCGAAGACCGTCTCGGTGAGGATCGCCCCGCCGCCGAGCACGGCGCCGAAGTCCAGGCCCCACAGCGTCACGATCGGGATCAGCGAGTTGCGCAGGACGTGGTGGATCATCACGCGCCGCTCGGTCAGGCCCTTGGCGCGCGCCGTTCGCACGTAGTCGTCGTTGATCGTGTCCAGGACGTTGGAGCGCAGCACGCGCGAGTAGACGCCCACGAACAGCGTGGCGAGCACCGTCCACGGCAGGATCATGTGCTTGACCCACTCCCACAGGCCGTTCTCGCCGATCTCCGAGTAGCCGCCGTTGGGGAAGATCCCCGCCTTGAAGCCCAGGTAGTAGCTGGCCAGCGCGCCGAGCCAGAACACCGGCATCGAGACGCCGACGAGCGCGAGCACGGTGACGAGGGTGTCCGTCCAGCGGCCGGCCCGCATCGCCGTGTACAGCCCCAGCGCCGTGCCCATCGCAAACCACAGCAGCGCCGCCCCGATCGCCAGCGCGAACGTCCGCGGGATCCCGCGCTTGATCTCCTCGACGACGTTGGTCTGGTTGGCGTAGGAGATGAGGTCGCCGGTGACGACCTTCTCCATCGTCGTCACGTACTGCGTGTAGACCGGCTTGTCGAAGCCCCATTCCTGCTTGATCGCCGCGATCTGCACCGGCGTGGAGTTCTTGCCCGCCATCCGGTCGGCCGGGTCGCCGTTGGGGATGACGTTGAAGATGAGGAACGTCAGCACGGACACGGCGAACATCACGATCACCATGCCGACGAGCCGGCGGATGATGAAGCGGCCCACCCGCCTAGTGCTCCAGCCGGACCTTGGCGCGCGGGTCGAGCGCATCGCGCACGCCGTCGCCGAAGATGTTCAGCGACAGCACGGTCAGCACGAGCATGAGGCCCGGCACGATCGTGAGGTGCGGCGAGGTCGCCAGCAGAATGATGCCGTCCGCGAGCATCGTGCCCCACGACGGCTCGGGTGGCTGCACGCCGGCACCGAGGAACGACAGCGCCGCCTCGAGCAGGATCGAGTTGGCCACGAGCAGCGGAAAGAAGACGAGCAGGGTCGACGCGAGGTTCGGCAGCAGCTCGCCGACCATGATCCGGATCGGTCCGGCGCCCTGCGCGCGCGCGGCCTCGACGAACTCCTTCTCGCGCAGCGACAGCACCTGGCCGCGGATCGGTCGTGCGAGGTAGACGACGCCCACGACCCCGATGATGAGCGTCGGTATCCACTTCGAGTCGCCCTGGATCTCCAGCGGCCCGATCTTCAGGCCGCCGAGCGCGAGCGCGACCCCCAGCGCGACGCCGAGCAGCAGCACCGGGAACGCCCACAGGACGTCGAGGCTGCGGGAGATGATCGCGTCCACCCAGCCGCGGAAGTACCCGGCCAGCGTCCCGAGCAGGACGGCCAGGAAGGTGGTGATGAGCGCGGCGGTGATGCCGATGAACAGCGAGTTGCGCGCGCCGTAGAGCAGCCGCACGGCGACGTCACGACCGTTGGTGTCGGCGCCGAGGAAGAACTTCTTCTGCCACGTCGGGGCGATCGGCACGCCGTCGAAGGTGACGACGTTCTGCTCCTTGCCGTCCACGACGATCGTGTCCGACAGATGGTTCTTGGACGGCGTGGTGCCGGCGATGTCGGCCCACAGGGGCGCCGCCAGCGCGAGCCCCACCAGGACGAAGAACAGCGCTCCGAAGGCCAGCGCCGCGCGATTGCGCCGCAGCCGGCGCAGGGCCAGCTTCCCGGGGCTCAGCCCCGGGGTTCGCGCCGTCTCGAGCTGCCCCTCGTCGAGGACGGGGGACAGCTCGGACGTGACGGACGATTCGGCGATCGACACCCGCTTCAGGTTTCCTTGGCCGCCGTGCCGATCGCCGCGTTCACGAACCTACTTGAGGCAGAGGTTCGTGAAGTCGAGGTTGTACACGGGATGCCACACGGTGCAGTTCTCGAAGTCCATGCGCTCCGAGTAGAACACCGTGAGCTTGCGATGGCCGTACGGCACGACGTGTGCGCGCTCGACGATCTTCTTGTCGGCCTCGGCGTAGTCGCCGGCGACTTCGTCGATGTCCGCGTTCTGATTGGCCTCGTCCAGCAGGGCGTTGACTTCGGAGTCGTTGACGTTTCCGAAGTTCTGGTTGTTCGTCGCCTGGATCGAGTCCCCGTCCACGAGGAACATGAAGTTGCCCGGGTGCGGGAAGTCCTGGAACCAGTTGGCGAAGCCGGCCTGGGCCTTCGTCTTCTGGTTGCCGATCGTCGTGAAGTAGACCGAGCCCTCGACGATCCGCGGACGCGCCTTGTAGCCGATGTCGTTGAGGACGTCGGCCAGGTACTCCGCCAGCGACTTGGACTCCGGCTCGTCGTTGCCGAACACCGTCACCGACCGGCCGGCGGTCCCGGAGGACTGCACGAGCTGCTTGGCCTTCGCGATGTCCGGCGCCTCGGTCGGAACGCCCCACGGGCACGGATCGACCTTCTCGTAGCCCTTCATGCCGGGCGGCAGGAAGTTGCAGCCGGGCTCGAGCAGGCCGCCGAACAGGCGGGCGAGGGAGCGCTTGTCGACCGCGAAGTTGACCGCCTGGCGCGCCTCGGCGTTGTTGAACGGCGCGACGTCGTGGTTGAGGAAGTAGTAGTAGGTCGAGTTCGTGACGAACTCCTTGTAGCGCTTGTCCGTGTACTGCGCGCGAACGTCACGCAGCTGGTCGGGCGCCGGCGGGTCGTTCATGTAGTCGATCTTGTTCTGGATCGTGTCCTGCGTCTGGCGGCGGCGGTTCTTGATGACCTCGACCTTGATCGTGTCGAGCTTGCCGGTCGCCTGGTCGGGGACGTTGAAGTCCGCCACCTTGACGAGGTCGTAGCCGCGGTTGATGCGCACGTTCTCGAACTTGTACGGCCCGACGCCCGGCGGCGGGCTCTTCGTCTGGTTCTCGAACGGCGTGTCGCCGGGCACGAGCGCGGCGAAATCCATCGTGAGGATGTACGGGAAGCGGCCGTCGGGCTCGTCGAGGTTGATCGTGATATCGCCGGTCGCGTCGTCGGTGACGATGCCCGAGATGTCGGCCCTCGCCTTGCCGTCCTTGATGTACTTCTCGGCGCCGGCGATGCCCTGGTAGAAGGAGGATCCGCCGGACTCGAGGTTGAGCACGCGCTTGATCGTGTGCTCGAAGTCAGAGGCCTTCACGGCCGTGCCGTCGGAGTACTTCAAACCCGAGCGCAGCTTGAGCTTGTAGACCTTGCCGTCGGCCGAGATGTCGGGCATCGCCTCGGCCAGGCCCGGCACGACGGTCGCGCCCTCCGCTCCCTCGGCGTGCTTGTAGGTCAGCAGCGGGGTGTAGACGGTCCACAGCGACTGCCAGCCCTCCTGCGTGTAGGAGAGCGCAGGATCGAGGTAGTCCGGAAACGACGTGTAGGCGGTCCTGATGGTGCCGCCGGTCTTGCCGCCGCTGGCGCCGTCGTCGGTCGCGGCCGCACCGCCCGTCGAGGTTCCGCCGCCGTCGTCGTCGTCGCCACCGCATGCCGCGACGCCCAGTGCGGCCGCGCACGCGAGAGTGAGGCAGCACATGCCTCTCAGGGTCCTTTGCATCCTAAGCTTCCTCCTCGACAGGCCCCGGCGCGAGATGCCGGAGCAGTGGGTTGCCACTACCCGAAACCGGCGCGCTCAGCGTACTGCCGGCCGCCGGGTCTTGCTTGAGATGCACACTACCGTTCAGATAGTGATGGTGTGACGGTTCGAGGCGATCTACAGGGGTCCCCGACGGCGCGCGCCCCGCGTGGGGATAGGCCAACCAGAATGCAGTGGGTCGCCGTGGCGCGCCGCACGACGTACGGTGCTGCATCCGGCTGCTGCATGCCGATTGGTTGCATCATGCGCACCCCGGCGCCGGCCGCGGCCCGGGTCTGACCCGTCCGGCGGCGGGGTAGGGAGACTGCGGCGTGGGCACCGTCGACCTCACCCCCACCGACGAGGACATCCCGGCGGTCGCGGCATCCGGCAGCGCCATCGCCGCGCGCTCGCCGCTGCAGCTCTTCTGGCAGCGCCTGCGCCACGACCGGGTCGCGCTGGCCGCGCTCGTCGTCATCGCCCTGCTCGTCGTCGTCGCGGTTCTCGCGCCGCTCGTCGTCAAGCTGTTCGGCGCGCCGCCGCCCAACGACCAGTCCACGAAGGCGCTGACGAGCGACTTCGGCCTGCCGACGGGTCCGAGCACCGAGCACCTCTTCGGCGTCGACACGCTCGGCCGCGACGTCTTCTCGCGCACGATCTACGGCGCACGCGTGTCGCTGCAGGTCGCGATCATCTCGACCGGCATCGCGGTCATCCTCGGGACGGTCGTCGGGATGATCGCGGGCTACTACCGCGGTTGGGTCGATGCCTTCCTGTCGCGCGGGCTGGACATCCTGCTCGCCTTCCCGATCCTCCTGCTCGGCATCGGCATGGCCTCGGCGTGCTCGGCCGGCGACGGCTGCGTCGGGGGGCTCATCCAGCCCGGCCTGACCGTCGTGGTGTTCGTCATCGCGCTCGCCTCGTTTCCGTACATCGCGCGGATCATCCGCGGTCAGGTCCTGTCGCTGCGCGAGAAGGAGTTCGTCGAGGCGGCGCGCTCGCTCGGCGCGTCGGACCGGCGCATCATCTTCCGTCACATCCTGCCCAACCTCGTCGCCCCGATCATCGTCTACACGACGCTCGTCCTGCCGCAGAACATTCTCTTCGAGGCGGCGCTGTCGTTTCTCGGCGTCGGCGTCGAGCCGCCGACCGCGAGCTGGGGACAGATGATCGCCGACGCCTCGAGCGACTTTCAGGCGATGTGGTGGTACATGGTCTTCCCGGGCACGGCCCTCGTGCTCACCGTTCTCGCCTTCAACCTCGTGGGAGATGGGCTGCAGGACGCCCTCACCCCGAGGCGCCGCAAATGATGTGCCGTCCGGCCCACCCTCGATCGCACGTTCCCACAGCGCGGAGGTAGACAACATGATCATGACCACTCATCGGACCCGCGGCTTTAGGCGCTGGACGCGCGCAGCCGCGCTGGGCGCCACCGGCGCGCTGGCGCTCGGACTGGGGGCCTGCGGCGGCAGCAGCAGCGACGACGACAACGGCGACTCGACGTCCGGCGGCGGGAGCGCCCAGACGGTGGCCGGCGGCTTCAACGCCGCCCTGCCCACCGACGAGCAGACGAAGGGCGGCACGCTGAAGCTGCTGTCGGAGGAGGGCTTCCAGCATCTCGACCCGGGCCAGGCGTACTTCCAGCTGGACTACATGACGGTCTTCGCCGCCCACCGGTCGCTCTACTACTACGCCCCCGAGGACTCCGAGAAGGCGATCCCCGATCTCGCCGAGGGGCCGCCCGACGTCTCGTCCGATGGCAAGACGGTGACGGTCAAGATCAAGTCGGGCATCAAGTACGCCACGGTGAAGAAGACGCCGATCGACGGCCGGGAGGTCAAGGCCGCGGACATCAAGTACGCCTTCGAGCGCACGCTGAACCCGAGCGTGCCCAACGGCTACTTCGCCGCCTACTTCACCTCGATCGTGGGCTCCAAGAACGCCAAGGGCAAGCCGATCTCCGGCATCACGACGCCCGATGACCAGACGATCGTCTTCAAGCTCGACCAGCCATACGGCGCCACCGTGGCCAACGCGCTCGTGATGCCGATCACGATCCCGATGCCGAAGTCCTACGTGGCGCAGTTCGACGCCAAGAACCCCAATCCGTACGAGACGCACCCCGAGATCCAGGCCTTCACCGGCCCGTACATGATCTCCAGCTACCAGGAGGGCCGGACCCTGAAGCTCGTGCGCAACCCGCACTGGGATCCGAGCACGGATTCGCGGCCCGCCTACCTCGACGAGATCGACTGGGTGCTCAACGCCGACAAGAACGTCGCCGGGCGCCAGATCTTCAACGGCACGAACCTCGCCAGCGGCGACCCGCCGGCGCAGGCCACGGTGCGCGACTTCGCGACGAAGGCCAAGAACCGGATCTCGTTCTCGGCGCTCGCCAACCGCTGGATCTCGCTGAACACGCAGCGCAAGCCGTTCAGCGACATCAACATCCGCAAGGCCGTGTCCGCCGCAAGCGACCGCCGCGCGATGCAGCTCACCCGTGGTGGCGCGCTCACCGGCGATGTGGCGACGCACTTCCTGCCGCCGGGCATCCCCGGCTTCGAGGAAGCCGGCGGGAGGAAGGGTCCCGGCGCCGACTATCTCGCCAACCCGGAGGGCGACGCCGCGCTGGCGACCTCGTACATGAAAAAGGCCGGCTTCGCCGACGGCAAGTACAAGGGTGGCCCGATCACGATGTTCAGCTCGGCGGACTCGCCCGGCAAGGAGACCGCGCTCGTTTGGCGCCGGGCCCTCGAGTCGCTCGGCTTCGAGGTCAAGCAGAGGTCCGTCGACCAGAGCGCCTTCTACGACGCGTGCAACTCGCTCGCGCAGCAGAAGAGGATCGACACCTGCATGAACATGGGCTGGCTGCCGGACTTCGTCGACGGCCTCGCGATGCTCAACGCGAACTTCAACGGGGACGCGCTGGGCTCGGTCAACCAGAACCCGTCGCTGCAGGACGACCCGAAGATCAACGCCGCGATGAACGACGCGGCCAAGATCGCCGACCTCGACGAGCGCGCGAAGGCGTGGGGCAACGTCGACAAGCTGCTCGTCGAGAACGCCGTGGCGATCCCCTGGTACTGGGACAAGCAGGCGAACATCGTCTCCACGAACGTCCATGGCGTCATCGCCAAGTGGAACGCCACCTGGGACCTGGCGTACATGTCGATCGACAAGTAGCCGACTCGCGCGGGCCCACCGCAAGGTGGGCCCGCGCGCGGCTCTCGAGGCTTCGCGTCGATGCTGACCTACATCCTGCGCCGAATCGGGTGGACCGCGATCCTGCTCGTGGTCGTCAGCGCGCTGACGTTCGTCATCTTCTACATCCTGCCGTCGGGCGACCCGGCCGCGCTGCGGGCGGGACGGCAGGCGACGCCGGAGCTCATCGCCCAGATCCACACCACGCTCGGTCTTGACCGGCCGCTCTACGAGCAGTTCTTCACGTACATCCGCGACGTCGTCCTGCACTTCGACTTCGGCTACAGCTTCCAGAGCGGCCAGGACGTCAAGGAGATGATCGTCCAGCGGTTGCCGGCGACGATCTCGCTGGCCCTCGGGGCGGCGATCGTCTGGCTCGTCATCGCGCTGCCGGTCGGCATGATCTCGGCGCTCAAGGCCGGCTCGCTGCTCGATCGTTTCACGATGGGTGGCGCGCTGCTGGCGATCTCGGCGCCGGTCTACTGGCTGGGGCTCGTCTCACTGTTTCTGCTGGCGCGCGACATCGGCGCGGTCGGAGTCTTCGCCGGCAGCGGCAGCTACCGCCCGCTCACCGAGGATCCGGCGGCGTGGTTCGATTCGCTGCTGCTGCCGTGGATCGTGCTCTCAGCGTCGTTCGCCGCGTTCTACGCGCGGATGCTGCGCTCCAACCTCGTCGACGTGCTCGACCAGGACTACATCCGCACGGCCCGCGCGAAGGGCGTGCCGGAGCGGCGCGTGATCTGGCATCACGGCGTGCGCGCGGCGATCACGCCGATCGTGACCGTGCTGGGCCTGGACATCGGCATCCTGCTCGGCGGCACGATCCTGACCGAGAAGGTGTTCGGGATCCCGGGCGTCGGGCTGTACGCCTACGAGGCGATCCAGGGCGCCGACCTGCCCGCGATCCAGGGCACGGTGCTGTTCGGCGCGTTCTTCATCATCCTCGCCAACCTCGTCGTCGACGTCGTCTACGCGTTCCTCGATCCGCGGGTGCGCTACTCATGAGCAGCGCTTCCGCCGAGCCGCTGCTGCGCGTCGAGGACCTCACCGTCCACTTCGACACCGAGGACGGGGTCGTCAAGGCCGTCGACGGGATCTCCTACGAGCTCGCGCGCGGCCGCGTGCTCGGGATCGTCGGCGAGTCGGGCTCGGGCAAGAGCGTGTCGTCGTCGACGATCATGGGACTGACGCGCGGCTCGAACGCGCGCATCTCGGGGCGCGCGCTGTTCGGCGGCCGCGACCTCATCGCGATGCCCGACGCCGAGCTGACCGAGCTGCGCGGCGACGGGATCGCGATGATCTTCCAGGACCCGCTGTCGTCGCTGCACCCGTTCTACCGCGTCGGCGCCCAGATCGTCGAGGCGGTGCAGGTGCACCGCGACGTCTCCCGGGCGCAGGCGCGCGATCGCGCGATCGAGCTGCTCGGCTTCGTCGGGATCCCCGAGCCCAAGCGCCGCTTCGACTCCTTCCCGCACGAGTTCTCGGGCGGGATGCGCCAGCGCGCGATGATCGCCATGGCGCTCGTCAACGAGCCCGACCTGCTCATCGCCGACGAGCCGACGACGGCGCTCGACGTGACCGTGCAGGCCCAGATCCTCGAGCTCATCGGGCGTCTGAAGGACGAGCTCGGGATGGCGGTCATCATCATCACCCACGATCTCGGCGTCGTCGCCGAGATGAGCGACGACGTCGCGGTGATGTACGGCGGGCGGATCGTCGAGCGCGCGCCCACGGCGCGGATCTTCGCCGCGCCGGAGCATCCCTACACCTGGGGTCTGCTGCGCTCGATCCCGCGTCTGGACGCGCCGCGCGACGAGCCGCTCGTGCCGATCTCCGGCCAGCCGCCGAGCCTCATCACGCTGCCCACCGGCTGCTCGTTTCACCCGCGCTGCGCCTACGTGCAGCCCGAGCACCGCAAGATCGATCCGCGTCTCGAGCCGGTGGCCGACGTGCCGCGCCACGCGGTGGCCTGCCTGCTGGCGGCGCAGACGCGCCGTGCCCTGTGGCGCGAGCTGCAAGCCGGTGCAGCGCCGGCGGCCGCGCGCGCCGCCGCGGGTCTCGCTCCCGACGCCGAGGAGAAGTAGGAGGCATGAGCGCGCCGGCGGCGGGCGAGCCGATCTTCGAGGTTCGCGACCTCGTGAAGCACTTCGCGCTGTCGCGCGGCGTGATCCTGCAGCGCGATCGGGCGATCGTGCACGCCGTCGACGACGTCTCCTTCGACGTGCACCGCGGCGAGACGCTCGGCATCGTCGGCGAGACGGGCTGCGGCAAGAGCACGACGGCGCGGCTCATGCTGCGCCTGCTCGATCCGACGAGCGGCACGATCGCCTTCGAGGGCGAGGACATCACGCGCGCCCGCGGTGCGCAGATCAAGCGGCTGCGCCGCGAGATGCAGATGATCTTCCAGGACCCGTACTCGTCGCTGAACCCGCGCAAGACGGTCGGCGCGATCATCACCGAGCCCTTTGTCATCCACAACGTGGCGGGCGGCGGAGTCGAGCGAAAGCGCCGCGTGCAGGGCCTCATGGAGCAGGTCGGCCTGAATCCCGAGCACTACAACCGCCTACCGCACGAGTTCTCCGGCGGGCAGCGCCAGCGCATCGGGGTGGCGCGCGCGATCGCGCTGGGCCCGAAGGTCATCGTCGCCGACGAGCCCGTGTCGGCGCTCGACGTCTCGATCCAGGCGCAGATCCTCAACCTCCTGCGCGGCCTGCAGCGCGACCTCGGTCTGACGATCGTCTTCATCGCCCATGACCTCTCGGTCGTGCGCCACATGTGCGATCGCATCGCCGTGATGTACCTCGGCAAGGTCGTCGAGCTGGCGCCGTCGGCGGAGCTCTACTCGCGCCCGCTGCATCCCTACACCGGCGCCCTGCTGTCGGCCGTGCCGGTGCCCGACCCGCTCGCCCGCGGACGGCGGCGCCAGATCCTCACCGGCGACATGCCGTCGCCGACGAACCCCCCGGCGGCGTGTCGCTTTCACACGCGCTGCCCGAACGCCGTGGCCGGCCACTGCGACGTCGACGAGCCGCCGCTCGAGAGCAAAGGCGGGCCGGCGCTCGCTGCCTGCCATTACCCGCTGAGCACCGACGACGCCACGGCGCTCGCCGGCGCCGTTCACTCCAAGTAGATCGCGACCTGCGCGACGTCGGCGCGCTCGGGAACGCGCGGCTCCTGGCGCGGATGGCCCAGGTGCAGCAGGCCCAGCACCCGCTCCTCGTCGGGCACGCCGAGCGCCGCCCGCCCCTCGGCCGAGCGCAGCACGCCGGGCGTGCGCCAGTAGCCGGCCAGGCCGCGGCCGTGCGCCGCGAGCAGGACGACGTAGGCCGCGGTCGCCGCGGCGAGCACGTCCTCCTCGTCCATGACGGGGTCGCCGGACTGCGTCGCCGATACGGCGACGAGCGTCGGCGCGCGGTCGAGCTTGGCGGCGGCGACGGGATCGCCGGCGGCCGCCTTGAGGCGCTCCAGCGCGCCCGGCCCCAGCACGCGGAAGCGCCAGGGGTTGGTGAGCTTGTGGTTCGGCGCCCAGCGGGCGAGCTCGAACAGCTCGTCGAGCGTCGTGCGGTCCAGCGGCTCGGGCGCGTAGGCCTTGTGCGTGCGCCGGGTGCGGATCGCGTGCTCGAGCTCCATCGCGACGCTAGGCCTCCTCGTCGTCCGGACCCTCGTCGTCTTCGCCGTCGTCCTCGTACAGCGACTCGTGGGCGATCTCCTTGCCCTTGGCGTCGTAGAGCCTGGTGTCCAGCGTGTCGCCGCGGTAGGCGTCGGGCGCCAGCAGCGTGAAGCGCTCCATGACGAGCTCGCACTGGTCGACGGTCAGGTCGGCGAGCTCGGCGGTGACGATCGCGCCGTCCGGCACGAGCGGCCGGCCCCACACGAGCGTCATGTGGGCGATCTTGCCGTCCTCGCCGCGCCAGGTGCCGACGACCTCGTCGCACAGGTCCAGCTGCCAGTCGGGGTTGGCATCGGCGGTGTCCTCGGTGAAGTCCGCGACGGCATCGAAGTCGGTCGGCTCGCGATCCTCGGTGGCCGGCCGAAACGAGACGTAGCCGAACAGCTCGAAGCCCTTCGACGTCCGCGCCGTGGCGGGGACGAAGGTCCGGCCGTGCCAGGTGCGGTCGGGGAAGAAGGCGATCTCGCCGGGCTCGCCGAGATCCTCGTCGTCGGCGTCGATCGCGTCGCAGGCGCCGAGGAAGTGGCGCGAGAGATTGGCGGCCCAGCGGCCGTAGGGGAGGGGCTCCTGCGGCGGCTCGGCGACGAAGCGCGGAACGAAACGGGGCTCGACGGGCATGCCGCGCAGTCTACGACCGCATGCCCGGGGCCCCGGGTTCAGGTCTCGAGCAGCAGCGTGACAGGCCCGTCGTTGACGAGCTCGACGGCCATGTCGGCGCCGAACACCCCGCCCTGTGCGCCCAGCCGCGTGCGGAAGCGCTCGTAGAGCGGCTCGGCGACGGCGGCAGGCGCGGCCGCGACATAGGACGGGCGGTTGCCCTTGCGGGTGTCGCCGTAGAGCGTGAACTGGCTGACGCACAGCACCTCGCGCTCGCCGAGCGGCTCGTTCATCCGTCCCTCGGCGTCGGCGAACACGCGCAGCGCGCGGACCTTGTCGGCGAGACGGTCGGCGCGTGCGTCGTCGTCGTCGTGCGTGACCCCGAGCAGGACGAGCAGCCCGGGTCCGATCCGTGCGACGACCGCGCCGTCGACGCGCACCTGTGCCCGCGACACGCGCTGGACGACCGCGCGCATGGTGGTGGGGGCGGGTGGTGGGTCCGCTTCAGCCGAAGAAGACCTGTGCGGTCTCAAACAGCGACTCGTCGAGCAGCTTGGGCTCGCTCAGCGCGTCCTCGAGCGCGACGAGCTCGATCGCCGTGCCGTGCAGCGCGACCATCTTGCCGAAGTCGCCGTTGGAGGCGGCGTCGATCGCCGCGACGCCGAAGCGGGTGCCGAGGATGCGATCGAAGGCGATCGGGGAGCCGCCGCGCTGGATGTGGCCGAGCACCGTCGCGCGCGACTCGTAGCCGGTCTTCTCCTCGATCTGCTGCTCGAGCTGGTGGGCGATCCCGCCGAGGCGGGCGTGGCCGAAGGAGTCCACGGTGTCGGCGGCCGTCGCCGCGTCGCCGCCGCCGGCCGGCGTCGCGCCCTCGGCGACGACGACGATCGAGAAGGTCTGGCCGGTCGTCTCGTGGCGATGGGTGATGTGATCGCAGACCGCGTCGAGGTCGAACGGGTGCTCGGGCACGAGGATGACGTCGGCGCCGCCGGCCAGGCCGGAGTAGCAGGCGAGCCAGCCGGCGTCGCGGCCCATGACCTCGCAGACGATGACCCGGTCGTGCGACTCCGCCGTCGAGTGCAGGCGGTCGATCGCCTCGGTCGCGATCTGCACCGCGGTCTGAAAGCCGAACGTGAAGTCCGTCGCGTTGAGGTCGTTGTCGATCGTCTTGGGCACGCCGACCGTCGGGAAGCCGGCCGCGAAGAGCTTGCGCGCGACGCCGAGCGTGTCGTCGCCGCCGATCGGGATGAGCACGTCGATGCCGCGCTCCTTCAGCGACGCGAGCACCCGCTGCTCGCCGTTCTCGGTCTTGTAGACGTTCGTCCGCGAGGTGCCGAGGATCGTGCCGCCCTTGTGCAGGATGCCGCTCGTGTTCGCGCGCGTCAGCTCGATCGCGTCGTTGTCGAGCACGCCCTTCCAGCCCTTGCGAAAGCCGAAGATCTCGTGTCCGTAGTGGTCGATCCCCTTGCGGACGATTCCGCGGATGACGGGGTTGAGGCCGGGGCAGTCGCCGCCGCCTGTCAGAAGTCCGATTCGTGCCATGCGGGCCATCCTGCCACGCGGGCGTCGTCAGCCGTCGGCACCCTCCTGGCCCGCCTGCGCCAGCCCGCGGCGCGCACGCAGGTGCCGCCATCAGGGCGCGGCTACGCGGTGCGAAGTTCCTCGGCGGCGAGCTCGGGCGACAGGTCGTTGCGGCGCAGGCCGACCCCGAGCTCGAGACCGCCCGCGGGCGCCGGGCGCGGCAGGATGTCGATCCGCCAGCAGAAGCGGTCGGCATCGCGCGGGGCGGTGCGCACCCAGAGGCTCAGCGGCGGGCTCGCACCGAACCGGCGCGCCAGGCGCGACAGCGCGTCGTGCAGCAGCGCCGCGCCGCTCGGGCCGTCGTCCTCGAAGCGCTCGCGCCGGCGGCGAGGGACGATCATCAGCGCGTACGGCCCGCTCGACGCGTACGGGCACAGCAGCACGGCCTCGTCGTCGATCGCGACGACGCGCTCGCGGCGGCGGACCTCCTCCTGGACGAGGTCCTCGAGCAGGTTGGAGCCCATCGTGCGCTGGGCGTGCGCGCTGAAGCGCTCGCGCTCGCGGGCGACGACCGCGGGGACGAAGTCCAGCGCGAACAGCTGCGCCTGCGAGGGCGTCGCCGGTGCGTCCGGCGTCGGCTGCTCGTCGACGCACAGGTGCACGTACGCCGCGCCGGCATGCGCGCGCATGTGCTCGCGCCAGACCTCGACCGCGGCCTGCAACTGCTCCACGGAGAGCTGCTGCAGCGCCGTGACGTGGGGACCGCCGTTGGCGATGAGCTCGTGCGCACGCCCCGCGGGCAGCGCCGCGAACAGAGCCGGCTGCGCATCGGGCGCCGGCGCGGGCGCATCCGCCGTGAGGAGCGGTCCCTTGGCGGGCGCGGCGCGATCGGTGGCGACGATCGCTCGCAATCCGGAGAGCGGGTCGATGCGAACCTCGTGCATGGCGATCACGATAGGCCGCGCGCGGACCGCGCACAGGGGCGCCGCGCTACTCGCGGCCGAGCGCGTAGCGGTCGATCTCCTCGGCCAGCTGCGCTTCGGAGCTGAAGCGCGCTTGGTGGACGATGACGCGCTTGCCGCGCGCGTCGTAGAACGCGGTCGCCGGCAGGCCGACGGCGCCGAAGCGGCCGGTCACGGCCTGGCGCGGGTCCTCGATCGACGGATAGGGCATCGGATAGCGCGCGCTCATCTGGCGCGCCGCGCCGCGGCTGTCGCCGGAGTTCACCCCGAGAAACGCGACGCGACCACCGCGCTTGACGGCCTGGCGCTGAAAGAACGGCAGCTCGAAGCGACACGGCGCGCACCACGAGGCCCACAGGTTCACCACGACCGGATGGCCGCGCAGCGCACGCAACTCCGCGTCGAGCGCGTTCGCGCCGCCGGGGCGCAGTTCGTTGACGCGGCCGTGCAGCGCCGCGAGCGGCGCGGGCGTTCCGGCGGGCAGCGGCCTGGACACGTCGGCGAGCGTCAGCGGCTTCGGCGCCTCGCCTCCGGAGGGGTCGCCGTCGCGCGCCTGGTTGGCGCCGACGACGACGGCGATGACGAGGGCCACGGCCCCGAGTACGAGTAACGCCTTGCGCATCCGGCGACGAAGGGTCGCAGACGCCGCGCATCGGGTATGTGACGGGCCTCGCTTTCGCTATCCTCCCGTGTGACGCGGGTGGAGGGCCCGTCTCCGCCGGAGACGCCTCACCTCGCCACGCCGAGCCCGTCTCGGTTGTCTGGATCGCGACGGATTGCGAGCGCGATCCACCTCACGTTTCGAGCAGGAAGCCGATCTTGGCTGATCCCACGCCAGTGGCCATCGTTGCCACGTCCGTTCCCAAGCCTTCCGACATCAAGCGCGCGGAGAAGTTCACGCGCGAGTCCTTCGTGCACGCAGGTGAGACCACGCAGGACGCCCTCGCGCCCGGGACCGCCCGGCGGCGCGCGCTCGACGCCGCGCTGAAGGAGATCGACGCGGGCGAGAAGGTGCCCTCGACCGAGTGGCGCCGGCGCTACTCGCTCATGCTCGGCCTCGAGCGCGTGCTCTCCGACGACGAGCCCAAGCTCGCCGACGGCACGGCGCTGAACCCGCACCAGGTCGACGCCCTCTCCGGCACGCTGACGGCGCTGCTCGCCGAGGCGCAGCGCAACGGCGGCTCGGCGCCGGCGCCCGCTGCCGCGCCGGTGCTCGCCGTCGACGACGACGAGCCCGACGACAGCGACTTCGCGACCCCCGTCGCCGCGGACGACGAGGAGGACGACGAGCCCGACGACGACGATGACGACGACGACGAGCCCGAGGACCTCTCGCCGCTGGACATCGAGATCGACATCGGCGACGACGACGAGGACGAGGAGCCCGAGTCCGACGACGACGAGGACGCGCCCGAGGGGGCGCTCGACGAGGACCAGCTCGACGAGGCGCCCGACGATCCCAACGCCCACAAGCGCTTCTGGTTCGAGCACGCGACGGGCGCCGGCAAGACGGTCGCCGCGATGGGCTTCGTCGACGCGTCGCGCACCGGCGGCATCCTCATCCTCACCCACCGCCGCAACCTCGTCGACCAGTTCCACGGCGAGCTCAAGCAGCGCGGCTATATGAAGCGCGTCACGCCCGCCCTGCTCAAGGGACAGGACGCCGCCAACGGCCCGGTCACCGTCGAGACCTACCAGTGGTTCGTGCGCAACGCGGGCAACATCTCGTCGGCCTATTCGATCGTCATCTGCGACGAGGCCCACACGGCGCTGGGCGAGAAGACGAGCGCCGCGATCCGCGAGTGGACCGGCCCGGTCTTCATCGGCATGACCGCGACGGGCGCGTTGATCGCCCGCCATGTCACCGACCTCTTTCCGACGCAGACGTCGCGCTTCGATCTCGCGCAGGCCGCCCGCCGCGGCGTCATCTCGCCCCTGCGCTGCGTGCGCATCCCGCCGGGCCCGGGCGTGCGGACGATCGCCAAGGTGCCGCTGCGCCGCGGCGAGGTCGACGTCGAGTTCGACCAGGAGATGCTCGCCGAGCTGCTCGACCAGGCGCCCTTCAACTACGCGGTGGCCGACCTCTACAAGGTGCGCTTCAACGGCGTGCCGGGCGTCGTCTACGCAGCCGGCGTGCGCCACGCCTACAACGTCGCCGCGGCGTTCCGCGAGCAGGGCATGAAGGCGATGGCCGTCTCCGGCGAGACGAAGAAGCGCGAGCTGGCCGAGATCCTCGCGTCGTACGAGCGCGGCGACATCGACGTGCTCGTCAACGCGCAGCTGCTCGCCGAGGGCTGGAACTCACCGCGCGCCACGGTCTGCATGCACCTCGCGCCGACGGCTTCCAAGCGCATCTACCAGCAGCGCGTCGGCCGTGTCACGCGCCGCCATCCCGGCAAGGAGGCGGGGCTCGTCGTCGACTTCGTCGCCCCTGACACGAAGAACGACGATCCCGTCGTCACGCTGCACTCGCTGCTGGACCGCGACGTCTACCGCGGTGGCGCGATCGTGGTCGGGCCCGTGCGCCGCGGTCGCGGCCGGCGCGTGCGCGTCGAGCGCCGCGTGCTGCCGGTGACCGCCGACGAGGATCGCCGGATCGACGTCTTCGAGCGGGAGCTGTGGCGCATCGCCGTCGAGCACCTGCCCTACGGCGAGCAGATCCAGTGGGCCGCGTTGGCCGGCGCGCGGGTCGCGCCGAGCGGCTGGCGGCGGGCTCGCGCGATGCTGCACTTCGACCGCGGCGGCGAGTTCAAGCGCGCGTTCCTGTTGACCTCCGTGCAGCGCAACCAGAACCCGCAGCTGCGCGTCCGCGCCCTGCAGGAGATCGCCGCGCTGCGCGACGGCGAGGCCTTCGACACCGCGATCGACGTCATCGGCACCTGGACGCGCGAGGAGCGCCGCGAGGGCACGAAGGTCATGCTGCTCGCGCTCGCCGAGAAGCGCATCGGCCGCCGCGACCAGGCCAACGCCTGGATCTGGCGGCTGGCCTCCTACACGCGCGAGGTGCACGAGGAGTACGCCGTGCAGCGCTGGCCGGAGACCAAGCGGCTGTTGGGACTCTTGGTGAACTCGTCCGGGGCCGCGCACGCGCGCAACGCCCGCCGCCTCGTGCACGCTGCGCGCAAGCAGGACCGCCGCCTGTCGGCCGCGATCCTCGCCGCGGCGATCGCCCACTCGCCCGAGGCCGAGGAGATCCTGCGCGGCGCGCGCACGCGGCTGGCGCGCAAGCCCAGCGCGCTGTCGCGCGAGCTGCTGCGCAACTTCCCCAAGAGCCGCGGCCGGCGCGGCAACCGCCGCCGGCGCAAGAAGGGCGCCGGCGAGGGTGGCGCGGACGGCGTCGCGGTCGACGTGAGTGCGGCGCACAACGGCGCCGACGACGAGACCGTTGGTCAGGGCGGTTCTCGCGACGGGCCGGGCGGCGGCGGCAGTGACGGTGGCGAAGCGCGGCCGGGCTCCTCCCGGCGACGCTCGCGGCGCTCGCGCAACGGCCGGACCCGCAACGCCGATCCGGATCGCGCGCAGGCCGGCGCCGAGCCGCCCGCCGGCGCCGAGCCGCCGGCCGGCGGCGGGTCGGCCAACGGCGCCGAGGGCGAGAAACGCGTGCCGCAGGCCGTGTCCGCCGCCCAGGAGGAGGCGACGCAGGAGCGCCCGCCGCGCCGCGCGCGATCGCGCCGACGTCAGGAGCCACCGGTCGACGACGCCGCAGCGGTCTCGGCGATCGCCGACGCCGCTGCCGCGCTGGCGGCCGCCCGCGGGCCGAAGCCCGACGCCGTGCCGGCCACCGGCGCCCCCGAGGCGAAGCCCGCCGAGCGCAAGGCGCCGCCGCGCCGCCGAGGTCCGGTCAAGGCGGCCGCCACGACGGCCGAGCCCGTCGCGGACGGCGCTGCTCTGGTCGAGCCGACACCCGAGAAGCCGAAGGCCACCCCGCGCCGTCGGGCACCGGCCAAGCCGGCCGAGCGCGTGGCGGGCGCCGCGTCCGCGGTCGGCAAGGCGCCGGCCACACCCAGGAAGCCCGCCACAGCCAAGAAGCCGGCCGCCCGGCGCGCGCCCGCCACGAAGCAGCCGGCGGCGGCGACCGCCGACGGATCCGCCGCCGACGAGGCGCCGAAGCCGAAGGCCGCGCCGCGGCGCGCGGCGGTGCGGCGCGCGCCTGCGCAGGAGCAGCCCGCCGGCGACGACGTGCCGCCGCCCGCTGCGCTCGGCGGCGACGTCGAGTCCGCCGCCTGAGGCAGCCCGCGGTCAGCGCCGCAGGGCGGCGGCCAGGCCGGCGGTCAGCATGAGCCCGAGCGCGCCGATGCCGACGCCGGCCGCAATCGCCGCCGGATGGTCGAACGCGCTGAGCGCCATCCCGGGTGCGCGCATGAGCGCCATCGCCCCGACGAGCGCGACGATCGCGGCCGCGCCCACGGCGAGCACGGCGACCGAGACCGGCGCGAGCGCGGGCGCTCGCATCGTCAGGACCGGCGCCGGGCGGCGAGCCTCGAGGCTCGCCAGCGCCGCCGCACCGAGCAGCGTGAACGTGGCGGCGACGAGGAAGCCGCCGAGCACGTCGCTGGGCAGGTGCCAGCCCAGCGCGACGAGCGCGTAGCCGACGGCGATCGCGTAGCCCGCGCCGAGCAGGGCCGCGAGCGCGCGCAGGCTCGGGCCGACGACGAGCACGCAGCACAGCGCGAGCGACATCGCGGCGGTCGCATGGCCGCTCGGCCATGAGCCGGGGTAGATCGTCGGAAGCCCCGCCAGGTCGATGATCCGAACGTCGGCGAGGGCGGGCTTGAGCAGCTGCGTCGTGAGGTTCGCGCCGCCGACGATCACCGGCACGAGCAGCGCCATCAGCGGCCGCCTGCGCAGCAGGGCGATCCCGACGAGCAGGAGCGTGCCGAGCAGCAGCGGCGCCGGGTCGGCGAGGTGTGAGACGCCGATGATCGAGGGCTCAAGCGGCGGCCGCGCGACGCCCGTGAAGGACTGCATCGCGCCGGCGTCGAGCGCCCGGCCACCCGGCACGCCGAGCGCCGCGAACCAGACCGCAACGGCGGCGGCGGCACTCAGCAGCGCCAGCGTGAGCAGGGTGAGCGGTCGGCGGGACACCGATAGAGCGTAAAGACCGGCGATCGCGGGCTTGAGCGGTGCGTCGGATGAGTGTCGCTCCGCGGGCACGATTCGACACACCATCGCCCGCCGCACCCCAAGTCGCCCTGACGCGCCGAGTGCGCCATTGCAATCGGGCGCGCCAGCCAGCCGCGCCCGCGTTGCTAATCGCCCGCCAGCAGGTGCACCTCGCCGGCGGAGAGCGCGGTCGGGCTGCCGTTCGCCTGCTGAACGAGCAGCCGGCCCTCGTCGTCGATCCCGCAGGCAACCCCCTCGCCCGACGCCCAGCGCACGCGCCGGCCGCGCAGGGCGTCACGCGCGCGCAGGGCGTCGAGCACCGCGGCCGTCGGCTGCGCGAAGCGGTAGTCGAGCGCACGCAGGAGCGCCTCGAGCGTCGGCTCGATCGCCGCCGGCGCCAGCCCGAGCGTGGCCGCGCGGTCGCGCAGCTCAGGCGGGAGATCCTGCACGCGCACCGCGACGTTGATGCCGATGCCGAGCACCGCCCAGCCCTCCTGCGGCCGGGTCTCGCCGAGCACCCCGGCCAGCTTGCGGCCGCCGAGCTGGACGTCGTTGGGCCATTTGATCGTCGCCTCGTCCCCCGCGACATCGGCCACGGCGAGCGCACCCGCGATCGGCAGCAGCGGCGGCCATGCGCGCAGGACGAGCGACATGAGCAGCGCGCGGCCCGGCGGCGCGCTCCACGTCCGCCCCTGGCGCCCGCGCCCGGCGCGCTGCTCGCCGGCCGTGACGAGCGTGCCGTGGGGTGCGCCGGCCGTGGCCAACGCGCGCGCGACCATGCTCGTCGAGTCCGTGACGCGGTGATGCAACCGCGGCGTGCCGAGCCGCGCGGTCAGCACGACACCGGCGCGAGGAGGATCTCGTCGTCGAGCGCGAGGCCGAGTGCCGCCAGCGCCGAGCCCCGGTTGACGGCGAGCGACACGCAGCGGTAGCCGTCCTCGTAGAGCAGCAGCTCGCCGGGCAGCACGTCGGCGAACGTCGTCGCGTACTGCGCGCGCCGCCGGCCGACCAGGACCGCCGCGCCGCGCCGCAGTCCCGCGGCCGCGAGGTCCTCGGGCTCGGCGTCGAGCACGACGTTGCCGTAGCCGTCGGCGTGCAGCACATGCGCGATCAGCCCGTCGGCGCCGACGTGCGCGCGCGGCAGCTCGAGCCGCACGAGCCCCGCCGGGTCGAGCGGCTCGCCGACCTGCGCGAGCGGCGTGCCGGCGGCGAGGTGCGCGGCCACCGGCGCGAAGATGTCGCGGCCGTGAAACGACGCCGAGACCGGTTCCCAGCGCAGCGGAGAACGGCCGATGTCGACGGCCTCGCGCACGCCGCCGAAGCGCTGCGCGGCGAGCCAGAGCACGCCGTTGTCGGGGCCGACGAGCAGGCGCGGCGGGGGACCGTCGCCGGTGAGGTCGCTGCCGCAGCGCAGCGCCACCGCACGCCGCCGCGCCCCGACCCCGGGATCGACGACCGCGAGGTGCACGCCGGGCGGCAGGTAGTCCAGCGCGCGGCGCAGGACGAGCGCGCCCGCGCGCACGTCGTGGCGGTCGATCCCGTGGGTGACGTCGATGACCCGGACGTCGGGGGCGACTTGCGCGATCACCCCGTGGCAGACGCCGACGAAGTCGTCGTCAAGGCCGTAATCGCTGAGGAACGTCACGACCGCCATGAGCCCGTCGAGTGTATGGCCCGCCGACGGGGTAGCCGAAGCGACATGCGACCCGGATCTCGTGCCGAGCACCCGCCGCCCGAGGTCGCGAGCTGGCTGCGGGCAGCCGGGGTCGCGGCGTGAGCGGCGGCGAGAAGGAGCCCGAGCCGCCGACCGGCCTTCCGGAGGAGGGGCAGGACGAGGACATCCCGCTCGGCGTGCCGCCCGACGACGAGGACCCCGAGCGCACGCTGCCGGGCTTCCCCGAAGGCGATATCGACACGGCGGGCTGAGGCCGGCCGGAACCCGGCGCCGATCAGGCGCGCGCGACGTCCTCCAGCAGTGCCGCGATGAGCCCGTCAGGCGTGTGCTCGGCAGCCTCGACGTCGACCGCCAGGCCGTGCTCGCGCAGCGCCTCGCTGGTGATCGGCCCGATCGAGGCGATCCGCTGGCCGTCCGTCGGCGGGCCGGCCGCCGCGAGGAAGAAGCGCACCGCCGAGGCGGAGGTGAACGTGACGTAGTCGGCACCGAGCGCGGACTCCAGCGCGCCCGCCGACAGGGGCTCGGCGGAGGTGCGATACAGCGCGAGGATGTCGACCTCGGCGCCGCGCGCGCGCAGGGCGTCGGGCAGCACCTCGCGCGCCTCCTCGGCGCGGGCTATCAACGCGCGCTTGACCGGCCGGCCGGCCAGCGCCTCGACGAGCGACTCGGCGACGGCGCGCGGCGGCACGATGTCGGCGACGATACCGCCGGCGCGCAGCGCGGCGGCCGTGCCCGGGCCGACGGCGGCGATCACCGGACCTGCCAGCGCGCGCGCGTCGCCCGCGATCTCCAGCAGGCGCCGCGCGCCGTTGGGGCTCGTCACGCAGAGCAGGTCGTAGTCGGCGAGGTCGGCGGGCAGCGCCGCCTCCAGCGGCTCGATGCGGATCGCCGGCGCCTCGACGACGTGCGCGCCGAGCGCCACCAGCCGCGCGGCGAGCCCGCTGGCCTGCGCCCGCGCCCGCGTGACGGCGACGCTCAGCCCCAGCAGCGGCCCGGCGGCAAACCAGGCCAGCTCTTCGTGCAGCCCGGCGACCGCGCCGACGACGGTGATCGCCGGCGCCCGCACGCCGGCCTCCGACGCGCGCTCGGCGATGTCGCCGAGCGTCCCGGTCACCGTGCGCTGGTCGGCGAACGTGCCGCGCTCGACGATCGCCACCGGCTCGCTCGCGGGCCGTCCGCCGGCGACCAGCCGCTCGACGATCCGGACGAGCTTGCGCACGCCCATGTAGAACACGAGCGTCCCGGGGAAGGCGGCGAGCGCCGGCCAGTCGACCTGCGTGTCGTCCTTGGCGGGGTCCTCGTGGCCGGTGACGAACGCCACCGCCGCCGCCATCCCGCGCTGCGTGACCGGGATCCCGGCGTACGCGGGTGCCGCCACGCCGGCCGTGACGCCGGGCACCACCTCGACGTCGATGCCGGCGGCGCGCAGCAGCTGCGCCTCCTCGCCGCCGCGGCCGAAGACGAACGGGTCGCCGCCCTTCAGGCGCACGACCGTGCGCGCCTTGCGGCCGTGCTCGAGCAGCAGCTCGTTCGTGGTCTGCTGCGCAACCTGCTCGCCGCCGCCGACCTTGCCGACGTCGAGCAGCAGCGCGTCGGTGCGCGCGCCGTCCAGCGCGCCGTCGGGGATCAGGCGGTCGTAGAGGATCACGTCGGCGCTCGCGATGAGCTCGCGCGAGCGCACGGTCATGAGGCCGGCGTCGCCCGGTCCCGCCCCGACGAGGTAGACGGTCACGACGCCGCGACCTGCTCGGCGCGCGCGAGCAGCTCGCCGCCGCCGGCCGCCAGCAGCCGCTCGGCGGCCAGCGCGCCGGCCTCGGCGGGGGTGGCGCAGGGCGGCGTCTCGTCGCGCAGCCAGGACGATCCGTCGGGCAGCCCGGCGAACGTGCGCATGACGATCGAGCCGTCGCCGTCCGACACCCGCGCGTGCACGCCGAGCGGGGTGTTGCAGCTTGCGTCCAGCCGCGCCACGCAGGCGCGCTCGGCGCGCAGCGCGTCCCATGTCGCGGCATCGGTGATCGCGCGAACGGCGCCGGCCGCCGATGCGTCGCCGGCGCGCGCCTCGAGCACGAGCGTGCCCTGGCCCGGCGCGGCCACGAGCTCGTCGAGGACGCAGCCGATCTCCGCGCCGCGGCCCAGCCGATCGAGGCCGGCGGCGGCGAGCACGAGCGCGTCGGCCGCCCCCTCGGCGAGGCGCCGCAGGCGCGTGTCGACGTTGCCGCGCAGCACGACGACCTCGAGATCCTCGCGCAGCGCGAGCAGCTGCGCGGTGCGGCGCAGCGACGCCGTACCGACCCGCGCGCCCGGGGCGAGCGCGGCCAGCGAGTCGGCGCCCACCAGCGCGTCGAAGGGGTTGCCGCGGGCAGGCGCGCCGACGAGCTCGAGGCCGTCGGGCAGCACGCTGGGCACGTCCTTGGCGCTGTGGATCGCGAGGTCGATCTCGCCGGCGAGCAGCGCGAGCTCGAGCTCCTTGACCCAGCGCTCCTTGTCGTTCACCGCGCCGCCACCAGCCGCGGCCGGCCCCCGGTCGCCGGTCGTCGTCACCGTGACGAGCTGCACGTCGGGCCCGAGCAGCGCCGCGACCGCCCCCGCCTGCGCGAGCGCGAGCGCGCTTGCGCGCGTGCCGACGCGCATCAGCTCCCGCCCGCGAGCACTACGAGGAGGCGCGGCGCGGCAGCGGGCGCACGTTGTCGCCGCCGCCGGCACCGGAGTCCATGGCGTCGGCGACCTGGTCGTCGCCCTCCGGCGCGCCCTCCAGGCCGAACAGCTCGCGCATGATCTGCAGGCGCCCGTGCGAGCGGCCCTCGGTCATCGTGCGCAGGCGCAGCGTCGGCTCGTGCAGCAGGCGGTTCATCACCGAGCGCGCGATCGCCTCGGCGCGCGCGACGTCGCGCGCGGACGCCTGCTCCCAGCGCGGCGCGTTCTCCGCCAGCACCTGCTCGACGATCGCGTCGCCGTACTCGCGCAGCGCGCGGATCGTCGGCTGCACGGCCAGCGTGCCCAGCCAGGCGGCGAAGCGCTTGATCTCGTCCTCGACGATCGACTCGGCGCGCAGCGCCTCGGCCTCGCGGACGGAGATCGTGTGCGCGACGCGCGCCTGCAGGTCGTCCATGTCAAACAGCGTCACGCCGTCGAGGTCGCCGCAGGCAGGGTCGATGTCGCGCGGCACCGCGAGGTCGATGAGCAGCAGCGGCCGGCCCTGGCGCGCGCGCATGACGAGCTCGAGCTCCTCCTGACCGACGATCGGATGCGGCGACGCCGTCGAGGCGACGACGACGTCGGCACGCTCGAGCTGCGCGGGCAGGTCGTCGAGCGCCACGACCTCGCCGCCGAAGCGGTCGGCCAGCGAACGCGCCCGGTCGGCGTGGCGGTTGGCGACGAAGATCGTGCAGACGCCGTGCTCGGCGAACGCGCGGGCCGTCAGCTCGCTCGTCTCGCCGGCGCCGATGATCACGACGCGCGGGTCGGGGCGGTTGCCCATGACGGAATGGGCGAGCTCGACGGCGACCGACGACATCGAGGCGCGGCCGAGCCCGATCGAGGTCTCCGAGCGCACGCGCTTGCCGGTCTGCAGGGCGGCGGTGAACAGGCGGTTGGTCAGCGGTCCGGTCGTGCCGGCGGCGAGCGCGACCTCGTAGGCGCGCTTGACCTGGCCCTGGATCTCGGCCTCGCCGACGATCATCGACTCCAGGCCCGCGGTGACGCGGAAGAGCTGGCGCGCGGCGTCGCAGTTGCGCGGCGAGTACATCCGCTCGGCGAGCTCGGTCGGGCGCACCTGAGCGCGCTGCGCGAGCATGCCGAGCACCGCGCTCTCGGCGGCGACGGGGTCGCCGACGACGAGCGACAGCTCGGTGCGGTTGCAGGTCGAGATGACGACGGCCTCATGGACGTCGGCGTGCCCGGCGACCTCGTGCAGGAAGTCGTCGACGCCGGCGTGCGTCAGCGCGAGCCGCTCGCGCAGCTGGACGGGCGCGGTCTTGTGCGAGATGCCCAGCGTGATCAGCTCGGCCGTCATTGCACCCGCTCCTTCGTGGCGCGCGGCGCGGGCGGGGGCGGGGGCGGGGGCGGGTCGGCATCGACGTCCTTGCGCTCCACGAGCTCGGCGAGCTCGACGACCTCGCGCTCGATCCTGCTCAGCTTGGAGGCCATGATCGCCACGTAGACGAGGATCAGCGCGAGGAACACGAGATACGCCGCGGCGACATACTTTCCGGCCTCGTCGAGGGGAAGGGCAGGGAGCATCAGAGCTGGGGGGCGGCGCTGCGGCCGGGGAGCGTGAGCTCGTCGTCGTCACCGGCGAGCCGGCGGCGCAGCGCGCGCAGGCGGAAGGTGGCGTGCTTGGAGGCCATCTCGTACTTGATCAGCGTGACGAACAGCAGCGCCATGCCGATCAGGGCGACGACGAACGTCAGCCCCATCTTTGCCGGCAGGCCGCCGGTGGTGGTGGCGAAGGTCTCGGGATGGACGTACTGCTCGGCCATCCGCACCGCGGCGAAGTTCAGCGGCACGAAGGCGCCCGCGACGATCGCGAAGACCGAGGCGTAGCGCGCCTGCTTCTCCTTGTCCTCCAGCGAGAAGCGCAGCGGCCAGTACGTCGCGTAGAGCAGGAAGACGATGAGGAACGAGACGAGCATCGGCTCGTCCCACACCCACCAGTGACCCCACGACGCGCGCGCCCAGATCGAGCCCGTGACGAGCACGCCGACGGCGAGGACGACGGAGAGGTGGATCGACACGTAGGAGCGCATGTCCCACTTCGTCGCGCGCGTTCGCAGATACATGACAGCGCAGATGCCGCCGGCCACGAAGCCGACCAGCGCGACGATCGCCATCGGCACGTGGACGTAGAAGATCTTCTGGACGAAGCCTTGATCGGCGTCCAGCGGGGCGTAGAAGAAGACCATCGCGAAGGCGCCCGTCAACACGAGTGCGGTGGCGAATGAGAGGGCGCGCAGGCCCTTGCCGTAGACGATGGCTCAATCCTCCAGCAGGAAGTCGAAGACCGCGATGGCGATCAGCGCGAAGAGCAGATCATAGATGGCGAGTATTGCCATCCAGTTACCCGGCAGCGGCCCCGCGCCGCCGTCCTGCAGCAGCGGCGTGGCGCTGCGCGCGGCGGCCAGCACGACGGGCACGAGCAGCGGCAAAGCGAGCAGCGGGACGATGAGGTCGCGCGCGCGTGTCTGGATCGCCAGGCCGGCGACGAGCGTGCCGATGACGGCGATGCCGGCGTTGGCGAGCAGGAGCACGAGCGCGAGCGGCCCCAGCGCCTGTGTCAGCGGCGGGCCGAGCAGCAGCAGCGCGAAGGCCGGCAGCGCGACGACCTCGACGATGCACAGAAAGCAGAACAGCGCGACGGCCTTGGCGACGAGCATGGCCGTGCGGTCGACCGGCGCGAGCATGAAGCCGTCGAAGCCGCCCTGCTCGTGCTCGGCCACGAACAGGCGGTTGACGCCGAGGATGGCCGCGAACAGCAGCGTCACGACGAGCACGCCGGCGGCGAGGTCGCCCTCCACGCGGTCGCGATCCAGCCCGAAGTGAAAGACGACGTACGTGGCGATGCTGAAGAGCACCATCGCCGGCACGGACTCGCGCGTGCGCCACTCCAGCGTGAGCTCCTTGGACAGCAGCGCGGCGACGGTCGACCTCACGAGTACAGCGCGCCGATCTGCTCGGGGTCGAGCTCGGCAGCCGGTGCGAGGAAGGCGACCCGCGCCGCCTTCAGGCCGAGCGCGAGGTCGGCGCCCTGCAGCCCGCCCGCCGGGTCGTGGCTCGTGACGACGCGCGTCGCCCCGCAGCCGGGCCCGATCAGCGGAGCGACCTGCGCCGCGGCGGCGGGATCGAGGTTCGCCAGCGGCTCGTCGAGCAGCAGCAGCGCGGGCTCGTGCAGGACCGCGCGCGCGATCGCCAGGCGCTGCACCATCCCGCGCGAGAGCTCGGCGACGGGGTCGTCGCCGCGCGCGGCCATCCCGACGGCCTCGAGCACCGCGTCGGCACGCGCGGGCGCGACGCGGTGCAGCCGGGCGTAGAAGCGCAGGTTCTCGCGCCCGCTGAGCTCGCGGTACAGCAGCGCCTCGTGGCCGAGGAAGCCGATCTGCCCGCGCACCGCCCAGCCATCCTCGGGCAGCGGGCGGCCGAGCACGCGCACGTCGCCGGCGTGCGGGCGCAGCAGCGTGGCGAGCATCCGCAGCAGCGTCGTCTTGCCCGCGCCGTTGGGTCCGAAGACGACGAGCGTGCGGCCCACCTCGAGCTCGAGGGTGACGTCGCGCAGCGCCGCGCGCTCGCCGTAGCGTCGGCCCGCGCCGCGCAGCTCGATGGCGAGGTCGGTGTCGGGCACGGGCAGGACGCTACTCAGCTGGCCGATCAGCGCGCCGCGGGCGCGAGGGCGGCGGCGGCCAGGCACAGCACCGGCGGTGACGCGTCGACGCCGCAGGGATGGTGCTGACGATCGTGATTCTGATGGCCGTGCCCGTCGACGATTGGTCACAAGCTGACTTGCAACGGCGATCGCTCGGGGCCGCCACCGTGCGATGACCGCAGGCGCTCGCCCTTGCGCGTCGCGACACGAGCCTTCACGCAGGTCGTCAACCTCGTGCTGCGCGCGAAGGTCGAGCAGGATCTCGGGCGGCGCTTCTCACTCTCACCCAAGCAGATTGTCGGGCGGTTACGCCGCGAGTTCCCGACAACGCGGAGACGCGGGTGTCAGCCGACAAACGTTGTGCGTGTTGGTCACCGCGGGCGCTGCGCCGCAATTTCGCGATCTGGCATCGGATGTGCTGCCCGATGTCGTCCGCGAGCCACGTTGTTCGCGCGCCCACGCGCCGACTCCCGCCACCAACGCTGCAAGTCCACTGACGAGCTTCCCGATGGCGATGGGAGGTACATCCGCGGCCGGCGCCGACACGATGCATCTCATCTGATCGCGATTGCTGCCTTCCCGCGGCGGCTTTACCAGATGCAGGTGTACTGTGACTCGATCATGAGCTGCGTCGAAATGCCGGAATAAGGCTTGACAGCCTGCCTCCGTTTGTTCACAGTTGTTTACAGTTGGGCCCCGAGCGCGACGAGTGTTCGGGGGGGATCACACAGACTCTGATCGCAGATGCATCGCAACCTGCGTAGTTGATCCGAGTCCGCAATAGGGCTGCTCGTGGGCGCAGTGAAGCCGCGGATATTGCCGCGGCTAGTCAGTAGACCTCCGGCTTCGGGCGGTTGGCAAGTTCGGCTCAGGCCGCCGCTTTGTCGCGGCTGCGCACGACCTATACGGAGGAATCGACGATGTCGAAGTCACGCCGTGGCGTGGATCAATTGGAGCAACCTGCCTTGACAGCTCGATATGCGGTGCGGGAAGCCCAACGAGAGCACGGGCGTAAAGGCAGGTTCGTGCGACCTCCGGTAGCGGTGATCGCTCCGGGCGGAGATGCTCGCGGTACACACAAGCATACGGTCAGCCTGATCATCCCGACGCTCGATGAAGCCGATGGCGTCCGCGAAATCCTCCCGCGCATTCCAAGCTTGGTGACGGAAGTGATCGTCGTCGATGGTGGATCGACTGACGGCACGTTAGACGTCGTCCGCGAGGTGCTCCCTCAAGCACTCATCCTTGATCAGCCAGGGCGCGGGAAGGGCAACGCCCTCAAGATCGGTGCGGCTTTGGCGCAAGGCGAGATCATCGTGATGATGGACGCCGACGGGTCCATGAACCCGGAGGACATCGGCCTATTGGTCGCAGCGCTGTGCGCTGGCGCGGATTTCGTGAAGGGATCGCGCATCCTCCCCGGCTCTGGCAGCGAGGACTTCACGCACGTCCGAAGATTCGGAAACGCGGCACTGACGATGGCGGCCAACGCCGTGTCACGCGGCGGCTACACGGACATCACGTTTGGGTTCACCGGATACTGGACGACAACCGTCGTGGAGCTGGGCGAGCTGGCTGACGGCTTCCAATATGAGATCCAAGCGGCAGTCCGGGCGGCGAGGGCGGGAATGCGCACGGTTGAGGTGCCGACGCATGAGCCAGCGCGGCTGGGAGGGGTGTCCAAGCTGCACCCGATCGCCGACGGGATCGCGATCCTGCGCGTGATCCTCGCTGAACGCGACCGGCCTCAAGTGGCATGCGCGGTCGCCTCGGCCGTCGGCGCTCGCCCCGCGTGACCCGTCGCGATGTGACAGTACATGGCCGCGATCGCCGTGCCGGCACCGAAGCCGAAAGCAACGCCGTCGAGTCCCAGAGGAACGCTTGCTGCCGCGGCCAAGCCGATCGATAGCACAGCGAAGACGGCAGAAGCGCGAGTTACGAGCTTCAACCTGCCCGCGACGCGCAACTGCGAGAGGTTGATTGAAAACATGGCCCACGGGAGGGCAGCGACCGCCAGTACACGCAGCGAGGTCGCAGCATGCGCCGCGTAGTCGGTGCCGTATAGGGCCAGCAGCGGCTGGGCGCCGAGAAGGATGATCGCGATCAGTGGCCCCAGCACGACCAACGCGAGTGTGTGCGCACGCCGGCCGAGCAAGACCGAGTCATCCCTTGCGGCCTCGCTTAGTGCGATCTGCGAGATCGCGGCGGCCATGAGCTGAAGTATCAGAGCGAAGCTCCAAGCGACGAAGAACCATGCGGCGGCCGATGGTCCGAGAATCGTCAGGACAAGCAGCGGAAGCACGAACGCCGGGGTTCCGGCGAGCAGGCTCGACGGATAGTTCGTCAGCGAGAATCGCACGAGCGTTCGTGCGGCCTCGCCGGCCGAGCGAACTCTCCGCGAGTACATCGCGATCAGCCGCGGAAGGCAGAGCACCGTCAGAGCTGTCGTGGCAATGATCGCCAGGCAGGTGGCGGCAAATAGCGATGTGGGACCGTGCGTCGCCATCAGAGGGACCGCCGCCAGCCGCCCGAGCGTGATCCCTCCGGCTCGGGCGAGCGCCCACTGGGCGGCTCGTGCGGCCGCGAATGCGCTGTCGAGCAGGAGCCCGACCGAAACCGCGATGTTTGCGACCACGAACAGGGCGATCTCAGCGGGAGCATCCAGCAGCGGCGCGAGAGCCGGAGCCCAGATATCGGCGCCCGTGACGAACACGGCCGCACCGGCGGCCGACGTTAGCGCAGTGAGCACGCACCCGAGGTTTAGGACAGGTCCCGCGTCCGCGCCGCTTGAGTGCAGGATTCGCAGCATCCCGTACGGAAGGCCGAGGCTCGTAAGGAAGTTGAGGAGCGAGACCGCGCTCAGCAGTCCCACCGCCAACCCCAGCGTCTCACTTGAGGCCAGGCGCGCGGCTATGAGCCAAAACACGAATCCGCCGGCCGCGAACACGACGCCGCTGCTCATCAGCAGCGACGAGCTTCGCACGAGTGGATCGGTCCAATAGCCCTCGAACGTCGCCTGCCCAACGCGAACCAGCCTTCTGACCGACCGCAGCCGATGGGCGATGTCTGCAAGGGAGCTCATCGAATGACGCACGCGCTGCTTTTCAGCGGAGCGGACCAGGCCGGGGAGTGACCGTGGATCATCGGGCGCGTCTCACTCATAGCACCATTGCGTAGCCGTGCGCAAACGCGGCTCGCCGCCGCTGTCAGCGATCGTCGAGCGCGCATACACTTCCTCGCACGATGGCCTCCGACGGCTACGTACATGCGGATATCAATGCTCCCGCGCGCCATCTTCGGGGACGAGCCTCCTCGCCTCCCGGTGATAAGAACCTGCGGCGGCACGCCTACGCTCTGCCAGTCCTGCTCGTCGCGGCACTGGCGATGGCTCTCGTCGTGGCGATGCCCTTGTCGCGGCAAGCAGCCTCCTCGAGCCTCGGGATCGCCAAGACCGACGGGCTTCGCGTGGCGCTGATCACCAACGACGACAGCTTCACGCACCGCTACCGACTGTCCTACACGACAGACGAAGGCCGCGTCATCACGCAGGTGCTGGCGATAGCCGCCCGGGGTGCGCGCGTGATACCGCTCGACGGGCAGGCAAGCGAGTACCGCGGCAACCCGGTCCCCCTGACGCTTCGATCGATCTCCGTGAAGGACCTCACGACGCGCACATCCTACGGGCCGGTGCCAGTGCGCCGGGCAAGGCCGTGAGCAGTCGCCATGGCAGCTGGCAGAGGCGCCTTCGTCGCGCGGTGCTGCACGCGGGCTCGCTGTACCGGCGAACCCGCGTCCTCGAGGGTCTTCTCCGACTCTGGACAAGACGTCCGCACGAACCTGACTTCGCGGCGTTCTCGCTCCTGGGCCGGCGGGACGGGATCTTCCTCGACGTCGGCGCCAACGCGGGACTGGCCGCGGTGTCGTTTCGGATCTTCCAGCCCGATATGCCGATCGTCTCGCTCGAGCCGAACCGTGCACACGAGACTGATCTGCGCTTCATGGCGCGTTTCCTGGGAGACTTTCGGTACATCATCGCCGGTGCCAGCGACGTCGACGGCGAACTGACGTTGTACGTGCCGACGTATCGCTCGGTTTCCTTGACACCGCTGGCGAGCATGCGTCGTGATCTGCTGACGTCGGTCCATCGTCAGACCGTGCTGTTCGGCCAATCGCTTGACGACGCTGACTTCTCGGTGCACGAGCAACGCGTGCCGGTGCATCGCATCGACGCGCTCGACCTGGTGCCTGCATACGTCAAGCTCGACGTCGAAGGTCACGAAGCGCACGTACTGCGAGGCATGGAGCGGACACTGGCCCGCCATCGGCCGGTGCTTCTGGTGGAATGGTCGCCGGAGTTCGATCCGATCCGGGCCTACCTGACAGAACGCAACTACGAGCTGTTCGTCTTCGCCCGAGGCGCGACGAGGTTCAAGCGGTTCGACGGCACCAATCGACACATCAACATCTTCTGTCTTCCATCCGAAGGGGTTGGCGCGGTTGCCGCCGTGAGCAGGATCGCGTGATCCAGGCGCGAGTGGTCTTGCTCGCCGTTCTGGGCACTCTCGTCGGAGCGACCGTTCTTGCCGCCGGGTTTCGGATGAGCGTCGCCGGCACGTACGGAGGACGGGAAGTCATCTGGGCCGGGATCGTGCTGCTGGTCGCGTCGTACGCGTTCACGGTACAGCGCCCAAACCTTGTGCCGGCACAGATGCGCTGGCTGCTCGGTGTACTCGCGGTCGGGCTGTTCTTGCCCAAGCTGTTTGGGGCCCCCGACGACTTCGACTACTTCGACGAGCTTCAGCATGTTCGGTCGACGGCGGAGCTGCTCAGCGGGAGCGGCCTGTGGATCCCGAACCCGACGAACCCCGTGCTCGAGCACTATCCAGGCCTGCATGTGGTCACCGCAGCGGTGGCGTATGTGACGGGGCTGGACGTCTTCGGGGCCGGCAACATCGTGATCCTGGCAGCTCGCGTCGGCATGACCTTCGCGCTCTACAGCCTCTATCGGCGGCTGACAGATTCGACGTGGATCGCTGCGCTGGCAGTGGCCCTGTATGCAGCAAACCCGTCGTATCTGTACTTCGACGCCCAGTTCTCATACGAGTCGCTCGCGCTGCCGCTGGCCGCGGGCGTCCTGGCGCTTGCCTTCGCCGCGGCCAAGTCACGCCGACACGCTCGCATGACGTTCATCGTTGCCGTGCTGCTCGAGGCTGCGATCGCAGCGACGCATCACCTCACGTCCTACGCTCTGCCGGCCATACTCCTGCTGTTCGCGGTATGCATCTGGCTACTCGAGCCGGAGCGACGATCGCTTGCCACCCGCCTGGTGGCTCTCGCCGCCGCCGGCGCCGCCCTTGCCGGCAGCTGGTATGCCTTCGCGGCCCCGGACACCTTCGCCTACCTGCACGGCGGGGTGTCGACAACGGTCGACGGGATTGTGTCGTTCATCTCGCAGCAGGGCACCCGGCGTCCATTCGTGGACTCGCCGTTCCACACCCCGCCGTACGAGCGCGTCGTGAGTCTCAGCTCCGTCGCGCTGCTCGGTCTGCTGTTCGTGGGCGGAACGCTGTCGCACATGCGGCAGAGCCCTCGCGCGTTGCGCGGACGCTGGCTGGCATGCGTTCTGCTTGGCGGGGTCTACTTCGTGTCGCTCCCGCTGCAACTCTCGCAGCAGGCCACCTCCGCGGTCCTCCTGCCACGGCTGTGGGAGTTCTCCTTCATCGGGTTGGCTCCTGTGGCGGCGTTCGCACTCAAACGCTTGGCGGACTCGCGCTGGCGCGTTGGTGCTCCCGTCGTGATCGTCGCGCTGGTGGCGATCGCGATCACCGGTGGCTCGATAATCCGGTCGGGCGACAACATCCGCCTGCCCGGCCCGTATATCCCGTCGTCCGGCCCTCGTGCGGCGACGCCGGACACCCTCGTGGCCGCGCGCTGGCTTGAGGCGCACTACGGTCCTCGTCTGACCGTCATGGCGGACAACACGCTGGCGAACGTCTTCGGAGCGTACGCGCGGACCCGCCCGGCGTCGCATCAGTTCTATGGCTTTCGTCCGTGGGCGGTCTTCTACAAGACCCGCTTCACGCTGGCCGCGATCAACGAGCTCGAGCGGTCAAAGACTCAGTTCGTAGCGATCGACCGCCGCGTGCACGCGAGGCGACCATTCGCCGGTTGGTACTTCTCCAGCCGCGAACCTCGGCTGAACCGCGCAATGCCGCGCGCTTTCACGACGAAGTTCGGCCAGACGCCGCTGTTTCGCAAGGTCTACGACAACGGCAACGTGGTGATCTATCGCTACGTCGGCGTGCGCGCGGTACCGCGCGTCGGCCTCGGCTCTCGCTCCTCGGTTCGCGATGGCGCGGCGACCCTGTCGGCTCGGTGCCCACGTCGAAGGTTCACATGCTCGGCGCGGGTTGTGCTCGTCGATGCAGACCCGATCGGGGTGACGATCCCAAGGACTGCCGCGCGAAGCGTGCTCGGCCGGGCGCGGCTGTCGATAAGACCGGGCGAGACGCAGATCGTCTCGATTCCGTTGACGGATCTGGCGCTCGCACATTTGCGCGAGCACGGCAGCCTGAGAGCGCAGGCGCGCGTGGTTGCGAGCGGGTCGTGGGCGGCAGCCACCCGGACGATCACGGATGTCCGGCTGTATGCGAATGCGGGAGCCTAGCCACGCGGTCGTGGATGCCCTCCTGGCTGTGCGCGATGATGATCTTCGTTGCCGATGCACTGTCGCCGGGGCCGGACGCGGCGCTGCTGACAACGGCGGTCCTTGACGAGGTCGCTCATCTCGCGACCGGAGCGCTGCTTGTCCTCGTCCTCCGGCCGAGTTCGCGGCACCGCGCCGTCGCCATCCTGGTGGCCTCGGTTGCCATCGATGTCGACCATGTGCCGGCGCAGCTGGGGTGGAACGGCCTGACCGAGGGGACGCCGCGCCCGTACACGCACGCCCTCTGGCTGCCGTTACTCGCATACGGCTGCTCACTCACAGCTCGTGGTCGGACAGCTGTGCTGCTGGCCGGAGCCTCGCTCGGAATGCTCGGGCATCTATGGCGCGACCTTTGCACGGGGCCTGGCGCTGCGCTCATCTGGCCGTTGTCACACGTCGACGTATCGCTGTCGTACTGGCCATATGGTGTCAGCATCGCCGCGTTGGCCGCGGCGGCGACGCACCAGTCAAACGCCGGCCGAGAACGCTGACCGTCAAAGCCGGTGATAGCATGCAGCGCCAACGGGATGGGGGCAAAGTTGTGCCGGTCAGCGAGCCGTCTGCAATCGCCATCGTCACCCCCGGCTATCCACCGCGTCTGGGCGGCATCGAGGAGGAGGCGCATCGCTTGGCGACCGGCCTCGCGAGGCGCGGCATCCGCGTCGATGTGCTGACACAGAACGACGACCCTTCGCTGCCCGCCGTCGAAGCCCGCACGCGGATCACCATCCGTCGCTTTCCGCCAGCTGTGAAGAGCCAGCATTTCGCCGTTGCTCCGTCGCTGGCAAGGTTCCTGCGCTGTCACGGCAGCTCCTACGAGCTCGTTCATGCCTTCAACTATCACGCGGCGCCGGCGCTCATGGCCGCGGTGGCCCGGCCGCGGCGGCTGGTGTTCACGCCCGCGTACCACGGAACGGCGGCGACGAGATCGAGAGCGCTTCTGCACCACGCCTACCGCACACTGGGCCGCCGCATCCTGCAGCAGGCCGACGCCATCGTGTGCGGATCGCGGGCCGAGGCGGCGGCGCTCGGCAGCGACTTCGCAAGAGCCACGTTTGAGAAGCCGCGCATCATCCCCCCCGGCGTGGACCTGGGAGCAGCCGCCGTCACCGAGCCTACACGGAGCTCTACGCTCACGTTCGTCTGCGTCGGGCGCCTTGAGCGGTATAAGCGAGTCGACAGGGCGATCCGGGCGCTTTCCACAGTGGCCCAGACGTGGCGTCTCGTGGTGATTGGTACGGGCCCAGCACGGACGGCACTCGAGCACGTCGCGCGGGTCGCCGGCGTCGAGCATCGCGTGCGTTTGCTCGGACGGGTTTCCGATGATGAACTGCTGCGCTGGCTTCGCTCGGCAGATCTTCTCGTGGCGATGTCCGAGCTCGAGTCCGCCGGGATCGCGCTGCTGGAGGCTCTGGCTGCCGGTCTTCCCGCCGTGGCGAGCGATATCGGCGCGCACACCGAGATCGCGATGCAGGCGGGACCGCAATGGGTCACAACCGTGGGACCAGCGCTGTCGGACGCCGCGCTTGGGCGCACGCTGGTGCGAGAAGCACAGCGCGGACGACGCGGAGATCCGCCGGCAATCACGACGTGGAGCGACTTCGTATCGGCTCACGCGGCGCTGTACGAGCGGTTGGGCGTCGCGACGCTCGGGCCGATCGCGGCGTGATGCGGATACTGCTTGTCAGCGACGGCTACCCACCCGACCGCGGAGGCCTCGAGGCGCATGTGGCGCGCCTCGCATGGCACCTAGACAGACGCGGACACACCGTGAAGGTGGTGTCCGGCTCCCTCTCGCGGCAAGCAGCAACTGCCAACGACGACGACCGGCTGCAGATCGTCCGCGTCAGGTTGGCGCTGCAGTCCATCCCGGGCAGCTACCAAACCGATGCCGCGTACCACCCTCCGTGGCCTGATCCGCGCTTTGTTCGCAGCGTGCGGGCCATCGTGTCGCAGTTCCGGCCCGACGTCGTGCACGCCCATGGCTGGTCGACCTTCTCGGCTCTGTCCGTCGCGCCCGCGACTGCGGTGGTCGCGACGCTTCACGATCACGGCCTATCGTGCCCGAAGCGGACCTTGCTTCGGCGAGATTCGGTGTGCGTTAGGGGTCGCGGACTGGCCTGCACCAGTTGCGACGCGGACACGCAGTCGGGCCCGCGAAGAATGGCGCTGGCCGCGGCCCTGTGCGTCACCGTGCCGCGCTTGCGCCGGCACGTGCGCAGATTCCTGGCCGTATCTCGCTCCGTCGCCGATCACGCATCACAAGCCGGCATCCCGCGCCACATGATCGACGTCATCCCGAATTTCGTCGACGCCCCCCGCGAGCGGGCGATCGCCCAGTCCTCAGACGAGGCGGTGACTTTCCTGTTCGCCGGCACGGCCAGCCCACACAAGGGCCGCCAGGTCTTGCTCGAGGCGTTTGCACGCCTGGCACCGCCCAGCGCGGTCCGGCTCGTTCTCGCCGGCGACCACCGGCCGGCTATCAACATTGCTCGGGTGCGAGATGCCGGCCGGTTGGAAGGCGAGGATCTGACCGACGCGTATCGCCGCTGCAGCGCGCTGGTCGTCCCGTCAATCTGGGCTGAACCTTGTCCCACCGTCGCGCTGGAGGCGATGGCTGCAGGCAAGCCGGTGATCGCCAGCGATATCGGCGGGCTCACCGACATCGTCGAGCACGGCGTCTGCGGCCTGCTTGTCGAGCCGAACGACGCCCCCGCTCTCGCCGCCGCGTTGGCCCGGTTCGCAGCCGACGCGCCGGAGCGGACGGCGATGGGCCGCCAAGCGCGGCTGCGGGTTCGCCGCTTCTCGTCCGACGTCGTGGTTCCGCAGATCGAGCAGGTCTACGCCGAGGTGGCCCGTGGCGATTGACGCACCGTCGGCGAACCCTGTGGCCAGCGGCGGGATGACCCTGGAGGTCCACCGGCGGATGACCGCGGTGTCCGAGGATCTGCTCAGCGCTCGCTGGAGTGGAAGGATCGAGGCGATCGTCGTTTCAGGATCAGCCTCCCGAGCTGAGGAGATCTGGCGCGACGGCGAGCTCATCAGCGACATCGACGTGATGGTCGTGACGCGCTCGGAGTCCCTCCGCCTCGCGGAGGCGATCGGCAGCGTGCTGCGCTCGCACGCGTGCGCGGGCGTGAGCGGGGGACGCATCACACTGCGCGCCCTACGGGCGTACAAGACGCTTGCGTTCTACGAGGCCAAGCTCACCGGAGTCGTGGTCGCCGGCCGCGCGGACGTCCTCGACGAAGTCGCGATGCACGGCCCCGGCGACCTCCCTTGCTGGGAGGGGCTGCGCCTCGTGGCCAACCGGCTCTTCGAGCACGTCAAACTCGCTCAAGGGCTGGTCGACGTCGGGTCCTGCGTGCGCAAGTCCTACGAGGCCATCGCGGAAGCCCAGCTTGTGCTGGAAGGCCGTTACCGTCCCTCCTTTGCTGCACGCGCGCACGAGCTGCGCGAGCACCCGCCGGCAGGTCCAGTCCCCAACATGGCCGAGCTTTACCACGAGGCGATTCAGGCGCGTTTCGGGAACGGCGACGGGCAAGGCCTGCCTTCGGCTGCGACCGCGTTGCGAGACCTGACGCTGCAGCTCGACGCGCTCCTGCTCGACCAGACCGGCTTGACCGGCTCAGCCGACGCGCAGCTCGCACGGCTGTCAAGAGCCCGCGGCAGCCTCGGCCGACGGCTGCTATGGACCGTCCACCTCGCGCGAAGCGGGCGCGTGGAGCCCCGCGCGATGCTGCGCGATCCCGCCATCGAGCTGTGGCGCAAGGGCATCGCGTTCCTCGCTGGCGAGGGGGGAGATCGTCTCTGTGGCGAGCGGCTGTACCAGGATTGGACGGCGGCGCCGCAGCCGCTCGTGCGCCGGGCGCGCCGCTCGTGAAGCTCCTGCTGTACTTCTCCGACGCGTTCGCGTGGCAATACCTCGAGCGCCGTCCCTTCCTGGACGAGTTCTGGGACCAGCGAGTCCCGTTGCGCACCATCCTCGGATACAGCTCCACCGTGATCCCGGCGATCGAGTCCGGCAAGTCGCCGCAGGAGTCCGGCATCTGGACGGAGTACTACTTCGACCGTCGAGAGCGCACGCTGCTCGAACGGCTGGCGAGCAGGACCCGTCTCGGATGGGTGGTCATTCCGGCAAACCTCGCCCGGCTGTTCGTCTTTCGCGTCACCCGCAAGCTCGGACGCCCCGACCACCGGATGCGCATTCCACTGCCGGTCTCGCATCTCTTTGCCCGGCACGCCATCGACTACAAGCGCTTTCCCGCCATCGAGAGCGGCGATACGCTCGCCGAGCTCTTCGACAGCCTGGGCCTGTCCGTCAGGTTCGTCTTCGTTGAGCCAGGACTCGATCCGGATGCGGAGGTTGACCGGCTGAAGAGCGCTGCGGGCAACGTCGACGTTCACTTCTACTACGACCCGCGGCTCGACGAAGGCGGACACAACCACGGCCCCGACCTTCGCAGGCTCGGTCGCATCATCGACGAACAGGCCAGGTTCGTGGAGCGGTGCACGGAGGCCCTGTCGCAGCACGGGGACACCGAGGTTCTGTTCTTCTCAGATCACGGCATGGCGCGCGTCGATGTCGCCTACGACATTCGCGAGCCGCTTCGCGATCTGCGCTTCGGGCGCGACTACGTGGCGTTCTTCGACAGCACGTTCGCGCGGTTCTGGTACCGCGACGCCGACATGCGGTCGCTGGTCCGGTCCCAGCTCATCGACGCGCCGGGCTCGTTTCTCAGCGCGGGCGACACAGCGCGCTACGGGCTGGACTTCGACGACGACCGCTACGGACAGGACGTGCTCGTCGCCGACGAAGGCGTGGTCTTTCACCCCAACTACTTTCCGGGCAAGCTCCTGAGGCCCGGGGAGTTCCCGCTGCGAGGCATGCACGGCTACAGGCCGGAGGCGCCGGCCTCCGACGGCGTCGTGCTCTACCGCGGCACGCGCCTTGCGTACCCCCTGCCCAACCCCGTCGATGCGACCACGCTCTTTCAGATCATCTCCGACATCGTTGCGCGTGCGGAGGATCCATGACAGGCACGACAGGCGAAGTTCGTTGACGCGGTGGTCATCATCTGCGCCTACACGCCTGCCCGTTGGGGCGTGCTCACAGAGGCGATCGATGCCCTGCGCCAGCAGACCCGTGCGCCGAGCCAGATCGTGCTGGTCATCGACGGTAACCCGTCGCTTCTGCAGCGCGCGCGCGAGGCGTTCCCCGATCTGCATGTTGTGGCAAACGCCCACGGCGACGGGCTCTCGGGCGGCAGGAACACCGGCTATGACGAGTCGACGGCATCCGTCCTCGTGTTCCTCGACGACGATGCCGTTCCCGAGCCGGAATGGCTCGAGCGATTGATCGCGCCGCTGCACGACGAGCGCGTCATCGGCACCGGAGGCGCCCTGACTCCCCGCTGGGAGGGCGATCGGCCGATGTGGTTGACCGACGAGTTCCTGTGGACAGTTGGATGTTCGTACACCGGGATGCCGACCTCGCAGGGCCCGATTCGCAATCCGATCGGAGCGAGCATGACCGTGCGCCGCTCGGCGTACGAGCTGACGGGAGGCTTTCACGATGCGCTCGCGCGTCAGGACCGCGGCGGCAAGATCAGCGGCACCGCAGACGAGACGGAGTTCTGTATCCGAGCGCTCTTCCACGACTCCGGATCGCACTGGCTCTACGTGCCCGACGCGCGAGCGCATCACCACGTCTCGCTGAACCGCACGACCTGGGACTATTTCCGGATGAGGTGCGCCACGGAAGGTGCCGCCAAGGCGGTACTCACCGACCTCGCGGGGACTCAAGCCGGGCTGGCATCCGAGCGCACATATGTGCGGTCGGTCCTACCCCGCGCGTTGATGCGCGAGCTTCGGGCCCTGTTGCGAGGCGATCGTCGCGGCGGCCAGGCGCTGCGCGGGATAATCGGGGGGTTCGGGTATACAGCCAGCGCGTATGGTCGTGCGCGCATGGCCCGCCGCATCGCCCACCTGCGATCCAGCTTCGGCGTCACCCGAGCTGTCTGAACCTCGACTCCGCTTGCCCCACGGAGGGCAAAGTCTTCAGCTACCGAGCTGGAGCATCCTCCATCTCATTTGGAGCGCGATCCACTCAGATCAGAGATGTCTCGTAGGTTCGGATCGGCTCAGCGAGCCGCCGGCAGCCGAATGCTCGGGGCTGCCGAGTTGGCAGCCCCGAGAATCGGAGGTGTCGGTGCTTGCGCTAGCGCCGCTTGTTTGCAGCGGCGCGAGTGCGCGAGCGGTTGCTCGCGCGTGCGCGTGCGCGGGCCTTCGCTCGCGCGCGACTGCGAGCCCGCGCGGGGGCGGACTGCTCCTGGTAGAGCGGTATGCCGCGGTACAGGCTGAACGTCTCGAACTGGTTGCCCGTCTTCGCGCTCGTGACCTTGGCGTACAGCCGATAGATCATCGCATCTGCGTTCGCGGGTGACCCTATTCTCGACGATAGGTCGCTGCCGGCTTTGGCCATCTGAGGCGTGATCGAGGTCTGCTTGCAGTTCTCGTCCGTGGACTTGACATAGACGTTGCCGATCTCGCTGAGCGGCGCCCCACTCATGCGTCCCTTGACAGCGATCCGATTATCGTCGCTTGCTTTGAGCGACTCCAGGTTCAGACGCCGTGTCAGCTTGGCCGGCGACGATTTCTTGGAGGTGCCACCAAGGTCGGCAGTGTAGCTTGCCGCGTCCTCGGTGTCGTCCGAGGGCGCATCGACGAGCGCGGCGAAGCCTCCATCGGTGCCGATGTCGGCCTTCACTGCCCCGGGGGACTCGAGGTCGGCCCGGCGGATGAACACCGACTGGCCCGCACGTCTGGGGTCAGTCACGCCGACGACCCTCACCTTCGCTCCGGACCGATAGACGTCGGTCAGCACGGCATCGGTGCCGCTGCACTTCACCAACACCGCAGCAGGCCCCGCCGCCAGACGATCATGCCCCGAGATCTCCGACGGCGACCCGACCAACGCCAGACTGTACCTGTCACCGGCGTCGATGCTACGCACGCGCGTGTCGCCCAGGTTGGCTATCACCGGCCTCGCGATGTCCGCAGCAGGGGTGTCCTTACTGATGCCCAGCTGTCCTTGACCGCCGTGGCCCCACGTCAGGACCCTCCCGTCGGTGGTCAGGCCCATGCTGTGATAGTGGCCGCCGCTGACGGCGGAGAGCCGCACGCTGGGCGGCAGGTCGATCTTCTGCGGCTTAGGTGCCGAGGCAGGCGTGCCTGTGCCGAGGTTTCCGTTGTCGCCAAATCCCCAAGCCAGGCCGGATCCGGTCGTCGTGACGGCCAACGAGTGGTAGAAGCCAGCTGCGATCGATGCGACTGATGTCTCGGGCGGAAGCTCAACCACGACCGGGATAGTGCTGTCCGTTGCTGGCGAGCCGTCGCCGAGCTGACCGAAGCCATCGTAGCCCCACGCCAGCACTTTGCCCGCCTTGAGCGCAAGGCTGTGGTAGTCGCCCGCGCTGATCGCTTCGACGTTGGTGAGGGGTTCCAGCGACGGGCCGACGACCTGAGCGGCGCTGGTGCTCTGGGTGTTGCCGAGGCCGAGCTCTCCGTGGCCGTTGTAGCCCCAGCTGTACACGAACCCGTCGCGCGAAAGGGCGAGGTTGTGGTAAGCGCCGGAGGAGATCGCCGTGATGAAGGTTCCGGGCGGGAACACGACGGGCTGCGGCTGCACCCTGTTGTGGAAAGGGATCCGATCGCCCAGCTCGCCGTTTCCCCCGTAGCCCCACGCAAAGACGCGCCCGTTGGAGGTCAAGGCGATGCTGTGATCATACCCGGGCGCCACCGCCGTGAAGAGCTCTCCCAATGGCATCACGGGAACAGCCCCCGCATAGCTGGGAGTGTTGTGTGCGCCCGCGGAGTCGTCTCCGAGCTTCGCATATGCGTTTCCGCCCCACCCTAGGAACGTGCCCTTGGTAGTGATACCCAATGAGTGGTTGGTCGCGGCCGCAAGGCTCGTGAGCCTCATGCCGTCCGGGATTCGAATCTTGCTGGGCAAATTCTGGTCAATGATCGATCCTTCGCCTAGCTGGCCAGCGCCGTTCTGGCCCCACCCGAACGCCGTTCCCTCATCCTGCACGGTTTGCGCTCCGACGGTCGCCGGCACGGTCATGGCAAGCGCCGCCGCCGCGAGAGCCGTCGCTCCGAGAACGATTGGCCTATCGGTTGAGTGTGCGGACGCCCACCCGCGCGCCCGTGCGTTCCAGGTCCGTCTTTGCATAGCTGCCTCCCGAAAGCTATTGGACGCGTCAGCGACCACGAAGGCACATGAGTATCACACAATGAACCTTTGAGCCGGACTGGATTCTACGGAGACCGGGTTGATTGGTTATCTGATCTTCCAAAAGAACGATCAAGAGATCAGGAGATCCACCGTACCGCTCAGGCTCAGAGTCTCGAACTCGGCCGGTGGCAGGTCGTCGAGGGACTCGTGCGGCGGACGTCGTTGAACCAGCCGGCGTATTCGACGATCGCCAGTTCGAGCTGTGTGCGGGTGCGCCAAGCGCAGTCGGCGATCAGCTCGGTCTTGAAGCTGTCGACGAACGATTCGGCCATCGCGTTGTCATACTCGTCGCCGACGGACCCGATCGACGCGAGCACGCCGTGGTCGTGAGGGCTAGGGCGAAGTCGTGACTGGTGTACCGCCCAGGTTCAACCGGTGCTCGCAACAGTGTGGGCGACCCACGGTACTGATTGTGGAAGACGACAGGGGCCTGGCAGGGAAGAGCGGCGGCTGTCGTCGCGGAGGCTCGCCGATCGGCGCCGGTAGTAGGCCGACTGCGACACCCCGAGCGTGCGGCGGACGAGCTCGACGGCGCAGCCAGCCGGCCCTCCGATCGTCGATGAAGGCGCTCACCTCCGCGGGGCCCCGTCGAGCTCCATCGCGAAATACACGCTGGCGGCCTTGAAAATCCCGTTGGGCTCGCGGTTCTCGCGCTCGAGCGCCTCCAACCGATCGCGCTCCTCGGCCGTCAAGCGGTCCTTGCGAGTGCCGGCTTCGGCTTCGGCTTGGCGGACCCAAGGCGCAGCGCCTCCCTGTAAACACGTAGATCGCGCGCGACATGCGCGATCGGGCGCCGGACTCGAACACGAGGCGGACCGCGCGCTCGCGCAGCTCATCGGAGTACCTCCTCGGGGACGTGGCATCGCTGGGACCTTCTGCTCTCACCAGGACAGAACCTGGTTTCGAGGCCTCCGTCAACCCAGCCTGGCGCAACCTATTCGTGAATAGCGCTTTTTTGGATGTTCAAAAAACTGGATATGGGTTACGCGTTCGACGTCACGTCCCAGCTATGACGGCAGCGATCGAAGTCTCGCCATTGGCGGCCACAGATACTCCCCACTGGCGGCCACTGGATCTTTCCATGGGCGGCCATCGGATCTCCCCAGCGTTCTGTCCTTTTGCGCGTGTAGCTCGGGGTGCCTTGTCGTCGAGGCATGTCGAGGAGGGCGGGGTTGAGCGTTTGGAGGAAGTGCGGGAGATTGTGAAGGCTTACGACTTGGCGGACTCGCTGCGTGGGGCGGCGCAGTTGGCGGGTTGTGATCACAAGACGGTCGCGGCACGCGATGCGGTGGGCGGCTGCTTGCCGGTCGCGGCGCGGGCGCGGCCGACGGTCGATCCGTTCGCGGAGAAGATCGAGGAGTGGGTGGCGCGCTCGCGGGGGCGCGTCCGTGCCGACGTCGCGCATCGGCGGCCGCTGGCGATGGGCTACATGGGATCGGAGCGCACGACGCGGCGGGCGGTCGCTGAGGCCAAGCGGAGGCTGGCACCAAGGCCGCGGACGGCTGACTCGGCCGTGGGTGACCGAGCCGGGGTTGTGGATGCAGTGGGATTGGCGACGGACCGGTCGTTGAGGGGCCGAGCGACGACGCTGTTTGCGCCTGGCTTGCGTGGACCAGGTTCCGGGTCGTGCTGGCGCTGTGGGAGAAGACGACCGTCTCGTTCACGGCGGCGCGCCGGTTTCGATACGGACGCCGCAACGGCACTCGCACGCCACCCACCGGTCGATCGACACGCTACGCGGCTAGCGCAGCGAGTCGTTGCTGAGTTGTTCCATCCAAGGTTCATGCCGCCATTGGCGACTACCTGGCCATGGAGCCAGAGATGGCGCGAACCACTTCGCCTGGAAGTTCCTGCCGTGATGGCCGCCCGCGGGCTCAGAACGAAGAACGAGCTACGCGGCTGCGTGCGTGCGCTGCGCGGCGGCGACGAGGTCGAGCACCGCCTGCTCGTCACCCGCGCGCAGCAGCGCGATCGGGTCGGGCTCGCCGTTGACGATCGACTCGAAGAAGGCCTTGCGGTCCTGGTAGGTGGGCAGCGTGCCCTTCGCCCAGCCGCGCGCGTCGTTGAGCATGATCGCCAGCCGCGCGTACTCCTCGCCGAAGAGCTCGGCGACCTCGGCCTTCATGCGCTTGGCCAGCGCCGGCGATGCGCCGGCGGTCGAGATCGCGATCGCCAGCGGGCCGGTGCGCACGATCGCGGGCAGGATGAAGTTGCACAGCGGCGGCACGTCGACGATGTTCACGAGCATCGCGCGCCGCTCGGCGTCGTCGAAGACGCGGATGTTGATGTCGGTGTCGTCGGTGCAGGCGATGACCATGAAGACGCCCTCGAGGTCCTGCGGGCCGGCGTACTCGCGCTGCTCCCAGGCGATCGAGCCCTCGGCGGCGAGCGCGCGCAGCCCGTCGACCGCGTCGGGCGAGATGAGGACGACGTCGGCGTCGCAGGCGAGCAGGCCCTCGGCCTTCTCGAGGCCGATCTCGCCGCCGCCGACGACGACGCAGCGGCGGCCGGTGAGCTTCAGGCAGGCGATGTAGAAGGGGGTGTCGAGCATCCCCTGGACGCAGGACTGATCGCAGATGCCCTTGCGCAACTGGCAGACGCAGTCCTTTCCGGCGTAGGCCTGGGCTGGCATCCGAACAAGGGTAATGCGCCGTACTGGCCAGGGAGCCCTCTACCGTTTCAGGAGCGTTAATCATGGACTCGTACTTCGACGACACCTCGATGCTGCGCCGCGTGCATCGCGAGCTCGCGGTCGCGCTGTCGGGGCCGCGGGCGCTGCTCATGCAGGCCGCACATCCCGTGGCGTTCGAGGGCTTCTTCGCCCACAGCGGCGCGCTCGACGCGCCCTACGAGCGCCTGCGCCGCACCGCCGAGGTGATGAACACGATCGGGTTCGGCTCGCGTGCGGACGCCGACCGCGCGGCGCGCCGGGTGCGCGCGATGCACAGCCGGGTGCGCGGCGAGCTCGAGCGCCCGGCGGGCCGCTTCCCCGCCGGGACGCCGTTCGCCGCCGACGATCCCGAGCTGCTGCTCTGGGTGCTCGCCACGCTCGTCGACTCGGCCCTGGTCTTCTACGAGCGGTACGTCGAGTCGCTGTCGCACGCCGAGCGGAACGCCTACTGGCAGGACTACCGCGTCGTCGGCGGCCTGTTCGGCCTGAAGGAGGACGAGATGCCCGCCGACATCCGCGCCTTCGACGCCTACATGCGCGGGATGCTCGCGGGCGACGACCTCTTCGTGACGTCCGCTGCCCGCGAGCTGGCGCTGCAGATCGTCATGCGCCCGCCGGTGGCGCTGACCAAGCGCCCGGTCCTCGAGCTCGTGAACTTCATCACCGTCGGGCTGCTGCCGGCGCGGCTGCGCCGGCAGTTCGGCCTCACGTGGGATCCGCTGCGCGCGCTCATGCTGCGCGGCGGGGCGGAGTACGCCAAGCGCGTCCTCGTGCCGCTCGCGCCGGGGCGGCTGCGGTTCGTGTCCAGCGCGCGGGCGTAGGCCATACGTGCGGCACGTTGTACGCGGATATCGCGAGAAATGTGCCGAACCCCCCGGCGGCTGACCGCCTCGCCGGCCCTGCTCGTCGCGATCTTCGCCTCCAACCTGCCCGAGGCCTTCGAGCGCGGCAAGCCGTTCACGGCGTTCGCCTGCGCGGCCGGCTTCTCTCTGCTCGTTCATCCTCGCCGCCTGAGCGGGCCCACCGCGCTACAGCTCGCGCGTGAAGTGATAGGAGCTGATCCGCAGGCGGCGGTTGAAGTACAGCCGGTGCGCGTCCTGGCGCTCGGGCCCGACGTTCGAGTCCAGCTGCAGCGAAGCGCAGCCGAGGCGCTGCGCCTCCTCGGTGCACCAGTCCAGCAGCGTGCGGCCGTAGCCGCGACGGCGCACGGACGGCAGCGTCGAGAGATCGTCGATGTAGAGCACCCGGCCGTAGGTGAGCATCTCGAGCACGCGAAAGCCGGCCACCGCGCTGACCGCGCCGTCGTCCTCGACGACCGCGACGAGCCGGTAGCCCTGCGGGCGCTGGCGCTCGTCGACGCGCCGCACGAACTCCGCCTCGTCGGCCAGGTGCGGCCGCAGGGCGCGCATCGCCTCGTATGCGATGGCGGTCTCGCCGGCCGGCAGCTCGCGGACCGTCATCGCCGCCGCACCGTGCGCAGGGTCCGCCCGGCCACGCGCGCCAGCGGCAGGGCGCCGCCGCGCCAGCCGCGCTCGCGGTCGGAGTCGCGCGCCGAGCGCAGCCGGGCGAGCGCCCGCCAGGCGTCGACGAGCGCGCTGTCGTAGGGCTGCCACCACGGGATCCGCCCGCCCGGCGGGTCCCACGTGACGAGCTTGGGCTCGACCATCGCGCGCAGCGCCCCGTCGCCGCGGGCGCGCCCGATGCCGGCGCCGTGGACGGCCCCCCAGGGAAGCTGCGGCTCGGTGCGCGAGACGACGTGGTCGTTCATCCAGACCATCCCGGCGCGGATCTCGCGCGCGATGCGTGCGCCCTTGTACTGGTCGGCCGTCCAGACCGAGGCGCCGAGCCCGCCGCCGGTGCCCCGGTTGCACAGGGCGATCCCCTCCTGCTCGCTGTCGACGGCCTGCACCGCGATCCACGGGCCGGGCGCGTCCTCGTGCAGCAGCCGTGCGTCGCCCGGCACGCCGGTCAGCACGGCGGGGGCGAAGAACGCGCCGCCGCCGTGGCCGTCGACGCTCACCGGGCCGCCACAGTGCTGGGTGGCGCCGCCCGCCACCGCCTCGTCGATGAACGCGACGAGCCGCTCGAGCCGGTCGCGCGCCAGCAGCGGCCCGATCTCCGTCGTCGGCTGGTCCGGATGACCGACGCGCAGCGCCCGGGCACGTGTGACGACGCCGGCCAGGAAGCGGTCGTGGCGCTCGCGCAGCACGTAGGCGCGCGCCAGGCTGCCGCCGGACTGGCCGGCGTTCGCGAAGGCGCCCCAGATCGCGCCGCCGACCGCGCGCGGGATGTTGGCGTCCGCGAGGACGAGCATCGGGTCCTTGCCGCCGACCTCGATCGTCGCGCGCTTGAGCCCCTGCGCGCAGGCCTCGCCGACGTCGCGCCCGGCCTGCGAGGAGCCGGTGAAGCGCACGTGCGCGATCTCCGGTGCCGACACGAGCGCGCGGGCCGTCTGCGGACCGCCGTGGACGACCTGCAGCAGGCCCTCCGGCAGGCCGGCCCGGGCGAACGCGCGCGCGATCCGCTCTCCGGCCAGCGCCGCGAGCGGCGACGGGTGCAGGACGACGCCGTTTGCGCCCATCAGGGCGATCGCGACGTCGCCGAGCGGGGTCGCGAACGGCTCGGCGCCGGGCGTCAGGACCGCGACGACGCCGAGCGGCTCGAAGGTCAGCCGCGCGCGCTTGGCGATCTGCAACGAGCGCGACAGGCCGACGCGCTCGGGGCCGAGGATGCGCGGCCCGTGCTCGGCGAGCCAGAGCAGCGTCTCGACGGCCGGCAGCAGCTCCATCGTCTGCGCCTCGGCGACCGGCCGGCCCTGCTCGGCGACGACGATCCGCACGAGCTCGTCCCACTCGTCGATGACCGCCTGCGCGGCGCGTGCGAGGTAGCGCGCGCGGTCGGCGGCGCGCAGCTGCGCCCACAGCTGCTGCACCTCGCCGGCCACCGCGACCGCGGCGGCGACATCGCCGGGCGCCGTGGCGGCGACGCTGCCCAGCCGGGCGCCGTCGATCGGGCTGACGGACTCGATCCGCACGGGCGCGGCGGCGCCGGCCTCGGCCCGGACCGCGCTCACGCGCGCCCTCGGCGGTGGCGGATGTCCTGTAGCCGGGCCAGCGGCTCGGCCTCCATCTCGTCGGGCTCGTAGAAGCGCTCGCCGATGACCTCGTCGGGCGCGACCTCCTGCGGCGAGAGGTGGCCGGGATGGTTGTGCGGGCTGTCGTAGTCGACCGGATGGGAGCGGATCTGCGGCGGTGGCGCGGCGGCGCCGTGCTCACGGACGTGGCGGATCGCCCTGCCGATCGAGATCGTCGCGGCCTTGGACTTCGGCGCGAGCGCGAGGTAGATCGTCGCCTGCGAGAGCGCGTGGACGGCCTCGGGCATGCCGACGTGCTCGACGGCCGCCGCCGCCGCGGTCGCCAGGACGAGCGCCTGCGGGTCGGCGTTGCCGATGTCCTCGGAGGCGAAGATCACCATCCGCCGCACGAGGAAGCGAGCGTCCTCGCCGCCTTCGAGCATGACCGCGAGGTAGTACAGCGCGGCGTCGGGATCGGAGGCGCGGGTCGCCTTGATCCAGGCCGAGATGTAGTCGTAGTGCTGGTCGCCGGCGCGGTCGAAGCGGATCGCCTTGCGTTGCAGCGCCTCCTGCGCGCTCTCCAGCGTGACGGTCGGCTCACCCGCGCTCGCCGCCGTCGCGCAGGCCAGCTCGAGCGCGGCGAGCGCCGTGCGGGCGTCGCCGCCGGCCCGCGCGGCGAGGAACTCCAGCGCATCGTCGGGCAGCTCGGCAGCGCACTCGCCGCGCTCCAGCGCGCGGCGCAGCAGCGCCTCGATCTCCTCCGCGGTGAGCTCGTGCAGCTCGTAGACCTGCGTGCGGCTAAGCAGCGCCGAGTTGACCTCGAAGTACGGGTTCTCGGTCGTCGCCCCGATGAGCGTGACCAGGCCCTCCTCGACGGCGGGCAGCAGCGCGTCCTGCTGGGCCTTGTTGAAGCGGTGGATCTCGTCGAGGAAGAAGACCGTCGGCTCGCCGCGCGCGCTGCGCCGGTGCGCGGCGCGGTCGATGACGCCGCGCACCTCGGCGCGGCCGGCCTGCACGGCGCTGAGCTCCTCGAACGCCGCGTTGGCGGAGCCCGCGACGATCCGTGCGAGCGTCGTCTTGCCGGTGCCGGGCGGGCCGTAGAGCACCATCGAGTGCGGCCGCCCCTCGGCGATCGCACGGCGCAGCGTCGTCGGCTGATCGGGCGTGCCGAGCAGGTGGGCCTGGCCGACGAGCTCGTCGACCGTGCGCGGGCGCATCCGCACGGCCAGCGGCGCGTCGCCGACGGGCACCGGGGTGGCCGTGCGGGCCGGCTCGTCGCCCATGTCGAAGAGCTGATCGGACACGCATGCAGTATCGCGTCCGCGTCGGCCGCGCCCGGGCCGATCGTTTTCGCGCCGCGGGCGTGGGTACGCCGCAGGCATGTCGCCACGATCCACCGCGCTGCTGATCGGAGTCGGCGGGTTCGTCGTCGGCGCGCTCATCTGCATCGGCGTCTTCCTTGCCGCCGACGTCAGCCTCGCCCTGCTGCCCGGGCCGCTGATCGCCATCGGGATCGCCGCCAACCTGGCCTACAAGTCGGCCCTGCGCGACGCGTCCGAGGGCTGACCGCCGCGGGCGGTCAGCGCGGGCTCGCGCTCGCGAACGCCTGGCGGGCGCGGGTGCTGACCCGCGTCGCACCGCCGACGACGGCCAGCGTCGTGCCGCCCGCCACGACCCGTCCGAGGCGGCGCACGCCGCCGCGCCGCGCTCGCGCGCTGTACAGCCGGTCATCGGCGATGACGTAGACCCGTCCCGCCGCGCCGGTGGCGACGAGCGCCTCGTCGAGCCCGGGCAGCCCGCGCAGCCGGCGAAGCCGGCTGTCGAGGACGCCGATCGGCGTCGGCGTCGGCTCGAAGGAGCGCGCGACGAGGCTGGCGCTGTCGGCCCAGGTCAGGAGGCTGGACGCTTCCGGGCGGGCGGTGATCGCGCCGACGCCGGAGGCGACGCACAATCTCCCGTAGCCGCCCCGGAACGCCGCGCGCCGTCCGTCGGGCGATGCGACGAGGCCGCTGAGGGCGGCGAGGCTGACGATGCGCCGGGCCCGCCCGGTCCGCAGGTCGACGCGGGTCATCGTGCGGGCGCTCGTTCCGCTCGCCAGCCACGCGTAGCGGCCTTCGATCGAGCCCTCGTCGGCCGATCCGCGGTGCAGGACGCGCGTGCCGCGATCGGACAGCGCCACGAGCCGGCTGGAGCGCTCGCCGCCGCTGCCGGGCTGTGCGACGAGCGCGACGATCCCGTGCGCGTTGGGCGTCCGGCAGGACGCGGCCAGCGGCTCGCCCTTGATCGTCACGCGGTAGCGCACGAGCATGCTGCGCAGATCGCGCACGTACAGCGTCCGGCGGCCGTCGATCCACGCCGTCTCGACCGCGCGCCGCCCGCCTGGGCACACCTCGAATTCGGTCCTCGTGCCGCGCCCGGCGCCGTAGGCCAGCGTGCGGCCCTGCGCGTCCAGCGCGACGACCGTGGGTCCGCCGAACCCGCCGCCGAGCAGGAAGCGCACGGGCCCGCGACCGTTCGGACGCGGCAGCGCCTGCGCGGCCTGCGCCAGCTCGGCGGGATCGACGATCGAGCACAGGCTCGACGTCCAGCCGCCCTCGGTGCGGCGCTGCAGGAACAGGCCGACGCGCTGGCCGACCCGGACCTCCAGCCCGCAGGTGGCGCCGCTGGCCACGGTGTGCACGGTGACCTGCTCGCCCAGCACGCCCTTGTACGCGCGCTCCACGCGCAGGTCGACCTCGGCCGGGTCGCCGCTGGAGAGGATCCCGTCCTCGCCGATCGGCGCCACGCGCCGCGCCGTCACCACGCCCACGAGCGCGGCGTCGGCCGCGCGCAGGCCCTCCCGCGCCGGCTGGGGCGCGCAGGAGCAGGCCATCGCCAGCTCCGCGCCGAGCGCCGCCATGGCGCCGGCCAGCAGCGGGAGCGCCAACCAGCGCGGTCCCCAGCGCAGCGTCCGGCGGCCGGGAGCCGTGCGCGGCGCGATGCTCGGTGCCATACCGTGCACTGTCGCACCTGTCGCCGCGCCGCACCAGGGTGCGCAAGCGCGACATCGCGGGCCTGACCGCGGCTATCGTCGGCGGGGATGAAGCTCGGGCGCATCCTGATCGGCGCGGCCCTCGTCGTCCTCACGGCGATCGGGCTCGTCTCCTGCGGCGGCGACGACAGCGCCGAGAGGGGCGATCCGGTCGCCGGCAAGCAGCTCTTCGCCTCGCAGGGCTGCGCGGGCTGCCACACGTTCACGGCGGCCAACTCGAAGGGCACGACCGGGCCCGACCTCGACGACGTCGGCGCCAGCCCCGAGCGCGTCATGACCCAGCTACGCAAGCCCGGCGGGATCATGCCGAGCTTCTCCGACAAGCTGAGCGAGAAGGAGAAGGCCGACCTCGCGGCCTTCGTCGGCGCCGGCAAGGCCTCGGGCAAGCCGGTCGTCAAGCCGTTCGCACCCGACGGCAAGCGGCTGGCCGACTGCCGCGAGGGCGACACGGAGTGCTTCGAGCAGTCCTTCGGCAACCTCGTCTTCAAGGACGGTCCGAAGCCGGCGCTCGATCGCCTGCAGCGGATGATGGGGACCAACACCACGGTCGCCTCGGACTGCCATCGCATCACCCACCGGATGGGCTCGGCGGCGCTCAAGCGCTTCGACGACCAGGTCGCCGAGGCGTTCATCGCGGGCTCGCCGGTGTGCTGGTCGGGCTACTACCACGGGATCGTCGAGCGCGCCTTCCTCGGCCAGCCCGACGACAAGCTCGCCGTCGTCGCGCGCCAGCTGTGCAGCGACCCGAAGATCAACGTCCAGCGCTTCCTCGCCTACCAGTGCATCCACGGCCTCGGACACGGCCTGATGATCTACACCGGCTACGACCTGCCCGGCTCGCTGAAGACCTGCGACGGCCTGAAGACGGGCTTTGATCGCGTGTCGTGCAGCGGCGGGGTGTTCATGGAGAACTTCACGTCCTCCTACGGCATCACCTCGAAGTACCTGCGCAAGAACGACCCGATCTATCCCTGCAACGCGGTCGCCGAGCGCCACAAGCTCTACTGCTATCTGCTCGTCACCTCCAACGCCCTGCACCTCAACGGCTATGACCTCAAGAAGGCCGCGGCGTCGTGCAGGAGCAGCGAGAGCGCGTGGGTGAGCACGTGCTACGAGTCCTTCGGGCGCGACGTCTCGGGGCTGGCCGGCAAGGATGCGACGAAGGCGCTGACCAACTGCCGCCTCGCCACGCGCCACGAGAGCGAGTGCCTGTACGGCGTCTCGCGCGACATCACGAGCTCCGACGCCGGCGGAGTCCGCGCCGGGCGCTTCTGCGCGCGGGCGCCCAAGCGCCACCGCGACCATTGCTACGAGGGCGTCGGCTCGGTGCTCGGCTCGATCGAGACGACGCCCGACGCGCTGCGCTCGCGCTGCCACCAGGTCGGCGGGCGCCACGTGCAGGCCTGCCTGCGCGGCGCCGGCCTCGAGCCGGCGCAGACGTAGCCCGCGTCCGAGACCGATGCGGCCCGCGCATTAGCATGGGTGCGACCGTGTCCGCAGATCTCCAGCAGGAGACGACCCAGCTGCTGCAGCGCCTGATCCGCTGCAACACCGTCAACCCGCCAGGCAACGAGCGCGTCCTGCAGGAGGGCCTCGCCGCCGACCTGCGCGAGGCCGGCTTCGAGGTCGACCTGCTCGGCGCCGAGCCCGAGCGGCCGAACCTCGTCGCGCGCCTGCGCGGCCAGGCCGACGGACCGGTCCTGTGCCTGCTGTCGCATGTCGACACCGTGCTCGCGACGCCGGCGGACTGGACGCACGACCCGTGGTCGGGCGATCTCGCCGACGGCTTTCTCTGGGGCCGCGGCGCGCTGGACATGAAGTCGCAGACCGCCGCCGAGGTGGCCGCCGCGCTGTCGCTGGCCCGCGAGGGCTGGCGCCCGGCGCAGGGCGACCTGCTCGTCGTCGTGGTCGTCGACGAGGAGGTCGGCGGCGAGCTCGGCGCGATGTGGATCTGCGAGCACCATCCCGACAAGGTGCGCTGCGACTACCTGCTCAACGAGGGCGGGGGCGCGAACTTCACCTTCGACGGCGAGCGCCACTACGGCGTCTGCGTCGCCGAGAAGGGCGTCTTTCGCTTTCGCCTGACGACCGGCGGCGTCGCCGGTCACGCCTCGATACCGAAGATCGGCGTCAACGCGCTTCTGAAGATGGCGCCGCTGCTGGCGCGGATGGCCGAGCGCCAGCCGGAGCTCGACCTCACGGAGGGGACGACCGCGCTGCTCGAGGGGCTCGGCGTCACGCCCGACGGGGAGAACGGAGCGCGGTCGGCGCTCGAGCGGCTGCGCGCCCGCGACGCCGGCCTGGCGATGCTCGTCGAGCCGCTGCTCGGCGTCACGCTCGCGCCGACGCGGATCTGGGCCTCGGAGAAGATCAACGTCATCCCCGCCAGCGCCGAGCTGCGCGTCGACTGCCGCGTCCCGCCGGGCCTCGGCGAGCAGCACGCGCTGCGGCGCATCCGGGAGGTCCTGGGCGAGGACGGCTACGAGCTGGAGTTCACCGAGCGCGTCATCGGCAACGCGTCGCCCGTCAGCTCGCCGCTGATGGACGCGATCGAGGGCTGGATCGGCGAGCACGACCCCGGCGCGCGGATCGTGCCGACGATGCTGCCCGGCTTCACCGACTCGCGCACGTTTCGCAACGCCTTCCCGGAGTGCGTCGCCTACGGCTTCTTTCCCCACCGCCACATGAGCCTGCACGAGTGCATGCCGCTCATCCACGCCGCCGACGAGCGCATCGACGTGCGCGACCTCGGCTTCGCCGCCTCGTTCTTCCGCGACATCTGCAAGGAGCTGCTCGGTGCCTGAGCCCGCCACGACGTTCACGGGAAGCGACGCGACCGAAAAGCTGCGGCTGGGCGGGATGGCGCTGCGCAACGGCCTGCTCGTGCACGGCCCGACGCACTGGTCGGCCGCCGTGCGCCGCACGGACGGCACGATCGCCACCGCCTCGGGGCGCAAGCCGCGCCTGAAGGGCGTCGAGAAGCTGGCCGGCGTGCGCGGCGTCGTGCGCCTCGCCGAGGCGATGATCGTCATCCCGCTCGTCAAGCGCGCGCTGCCGGAGGCCAAGCTGCCCTTCCAGGACGCGAAGGTCTTGAGCGCGATGTTCGGCGCCGCGGCCGGCGGGCGCCTGCTGCGCGGGCGCCTGAAGTCCGGCACCGGCGCCGAGATCCTGCTGGGCGCCGTCTCGCTCGCGCCGAGCTTCGTGGCGCTGCGCGGCGGCGAGCTCGCCGAGTACCACGGCGTCGAGCACAAGGCGATCGCCGCCTACGAGAACGACGCCGCCGACGCCGCCGACGCCGCCAAGGAGCACGACCGCTGCGGCTCGCATCTCATGGCGCCGCTGCTGGCGTCCAACCTCGCCGGCGGCGCGCTGCTGCGCCGCGCGATCGAGCGTCCCGGCGCCGCCGCGCAGTTCGCGCTCGGCGTCGCATCGCTCGGCGTCGCGGTCGAGGTCTTCGTCTGGTCAGAGAAGCATGCCGACAGCGTCGTCACGCGGATCCTGCGCAAGCCCGGGCACGAGCTGCAGCGCCTGCTCGGCACGCGTGAGCCCAGCGAGACGCAGCTCGAGGTCGGCCGCGCCGCGCTCGCGGAGATCCTGCGCGTCGAGGCAACACCCGTCCACGGGCACTGATGCCGGGTCACCGGCCTGCCGATAGCGGGAGACGATGGACCAATCCTTCACGGACAGCCTGAAGAACTTCGGGATCGAATGGTCCGGCGTCTTCACGATCGTCTTCATGTTCATCATCGCGTTCTTCCTCTGGCGAACGCTGAAGCTGATGCCCCGCACGAAGCCCGTGCAGATCAAGCCCGAGGTGAAGTCCTCGATCGGCTGGGACGACATCGCCGGCGTCGACGAGGCCAAGGACGAGCTGCGCGAGGTCGTCGAGTTCCTGCGCGAGCCCAAGCGCTTTCGCGACCTCGGCGCGCGCGTCCCCGCCGGGGTGCTCCTGCACGGCCCGCCCGGCACCGGCAAGACGCTGCTGGCCAAGGCCGTGGCGCACGAATCCGGCGCCCAGTTCTTCTCGCAGTCGGCCGCCTCGTTCGTCGAGATGTTCGCCGGCCTCGGCGCCTCGCGCATCCGGCGGCTGTTTCGCGAGGCGCGCAAGCACGCGCCGGCGATCATCTTCATCGACGAGCTCGACGCCGTCGGCGGGCGCCGCGGCTCGGACAACTCCTCCGAGCGCGAGCAGACGCTCAACCAGCTGCTCGTCGAGATGGACGGCTTCAACTCGACCGGCGACGTAGTCGTCATGGCCGCCTCCAACCTGCTCGAGAAGCTCGACCCCGCGCTGCTGCGGCCGGGCCGCTTCGACCGCCAGGTCTTCGTCTCGCCGCCCGACATCGACGGCCGTGAGCGGATCCTCGGCGTCCATACGCGCGGCAAGCCGCTCGGCCCCGACGTGGACCTGGGGACGATCGCCGCGCGGACGAGCGGGCTGACCGGCGCCGATCTGGCCAACCTCTGCAACGAGGCGGCGATCCGCTGCGCGCGCCGCGAGGGCAAGCGGCTCAGCCCCGACGACTTCGAGCAGGCGTTCGAGCGCGTCCTCGCCGGCGTGCAGTCGCGGCGCGTGCTCAACGCGCACGAGAAGCGCGTGGTCGCGTTCCACGAGGCCGGCCATGCGCTCTGCGCGGAGCTGCTGCCCGGCGTCGAGACCGTCCACAAGATCTCGATCGTGCCGCGCGGCCGGGCGCTCGGCTACACGCTCAACCTGCCCGACGAGGATCGCTACCTCAAGACCCGCGAGGAGCTCATCGACCACATGACCGTGCTGCTCGGCGGCCGCGTCGCGGAGCAGCTCGTCTTCGGCGAGGTGACGACCGGTGCGTCGGACGACCTGCGGCGCGTCTCGGAGGTCGCCCGCGCGATGGTCTACGACTACGCGATGGGGACCGCCGGCGCCGCCCAGCGCGCGATTGCCGACGGCGACACCGACTCCGAGCAGTTTCGCCGCATCCGCGACGAGGAGCAGCAGGAGCTCGCCTACGAGGCCTCGCGCGCGGCGACCGAGCTGCTCAGCGCCCAGCGCGAGAAGCTCGAGGAGTTCGCGCTCGCGCTGCTCGAGCACGAGGTGCTCGAGCGCGAGGACATCGAGCGGATCATGCAGGGCGTGCCGCGCATGGAGCGCCGCCCGGGCCACGGCCTGCGGGTCCTCGCGGCGGTCGTGGCGCAGGACGCCGCCGACGGGGAGCCCAGCGTGCGCACGTCGGCGCTGCCGCCGGCGCCGCCGGCCGCCGGCTGACCGCCCGGCAGCGCGGCGAGCACGTCGTGGCCGGCTCCGCCGCGCGCGCGGCCGCCGGACGTGCTGGCTTGGGGCCGGTCGCTCTTCGGGGCCCGGCGTGGGGCGGATCAGCGCAGCGTGGCGCGTAGATGTTCGTAGCGAACAGAAACCCGCCACGCTTCGGCTCGCGGGGGGCGCGAACGCGGGCTGGTCGAGGTGTGCACGTGGGGCGCGCAGAACTCGACTCGGTGCGCGGCCCCCGACCGCCCGTCGACGCGACCGGCCACGAGGCCGTGCTCGTGGACATCCGGATGCCGAAGGTCGGGGCGCTCGCCGTCACCCGCTTGGTGCGCGCGCCCGAGCCCCCCGCGGGTCATCGTCCTGCTCGATCTCGACAACCCGCAACCAGATCGCGCCGCTCGTGCACGACGCCGGGCTGCCGCGCCAATAGGATGCCGGTCATGTTCAATCGCGTCGATCACATCGGCGTCGCGGTCGAGGACCTCGACGCGTCGCTCGAGCTCTACGAGCGCGACTACGGGATGAAGCTCGTCCATCGCGAGACCGTCGAGGCGCAGGGCGTCGAGGCGGTCCTGCTCGACGTCGGCGAGAACCACGTCGAGCTGCTCGCGGCGACGGGTCCCGACACTCCCGTCGGAAAGTTCCTTGCGAAGAAGGGTCCAGGCATGCACCACGTCGCTTACCAGGTCGATGACATCGAGGCCACGCTCGCGGCGCTCAAGGCGTCCGGCCTGCGGCTCATCGACGAGACGCCGCGCACCGGCATCCGCAACTCCCGTGTCGCGTTCCTGCATCCGGCCACCGCGGGCGGGCTGCTGACCGAGATCGTCCAGCCGGCGCAGACGCACTGATGGCGCTGCAGCGTGTGACGATCGGCCTCGCGAACGGAACCGAGTCGCTGGGCGTCCGCATCGAGGACGACGCGCTCGACGGCCTGCTGCGGGCGGTCGCCGGCGGCGAGTGGCACGACCTCACGGTCGACGACGGCACGATCCGGCTGAACCTCAGCCAGGTCATCTTCGTGCGGACCGCGCGCGACGAGCACAAGGTGGGGTTCGGCTCCGCCACATAGGGGAACGCCTCCGGGCATGCACACGCTCTACCAGGCTGAGTGGTGCCCGTTCTCGAGCCGGGTCCGCCAGCGCTTCACCGAGCTCGGCGTGACGTTCGCCGCCGTGCCGGTTCCGGCCCAGCGCATCGACCGCGAGGAGATGCGCCGCAAGGTCGGCACCGACGAGATCCCCGCGCTCCTGCTGGAGGACGGCGCCGCGATCACCGGTGACGCAGACGAGCTCATAGCGTGGCTGGACGAGCAGTACTCCGAGCGGGCCGACGCCGACGAGCATCGCCGCCAGGCCGTGGAGCACGACGCGGCGTAGGCCGGGCTGCCAGACCACTGTCCGCTCGTGCACGGCGTGGAGCTATGTCGCCGACGAGCAGCGGCTTGGCCGGATGCTCGACTACGCGGTGACCGTGCCGCGAGCGCAACGCCGGTAGGAGTGGTCAGCGCAGGAGCTCGGCGAACGCCTGCTCGAGCTGGTGCGCGTGGCAACCCGATCTACGCCCGGCCCTTCGCGCAGCGACACGTGTGGCGCGCCCCGCGGATGAAGCTCGCTGGGCGGGTGCTCGAATGCCTGGCACGGGCTCGCTGAACGTCGTATGCCGGGCGACCTGGTCCGATCGCCGCGCTACAGCTCGCGCCGGGCCAGGCGGACCACCGCCTCGCTCGCGCGGGCGTACGCCGGGCGGCCGTTCCAGCGGCCGGGCTCGATCTCGGCGGAGCGCTCGAGGTCGCGCTCGAACTGCGCGTCGAGCCGGTCGGCGAACTCGTCGGAGCTGACGCACAGCGTCACCTCGTCCTGCAGCTGAAACGAGCGGTTGTCGAAGTTCACCGAGCCGACCGAGGACCAGGCGCCGTCGACCGTCAGCGTCTTGGCATGGATCATCGTCGGGCAGAACTCGAAGATCCGCACGCCGCCCGCGAGCAGCTCCTCGTAGACCGAGTGCCCGGCCTTGCGGACGAGGTCCTTGTCGGTGTGCGGCCCCGGTACGAGGATGCGTACGTCGACGCCGCGCTGCGCGGCGTCGGTCAGCGCCTCGATGAACGCGGGGCGCGGGGCGAAGTAGGCCGAGGTGAGATGCAGCGTCCGGCGCGCGCAGGCGATCGCCAGGAAGTACAGCGCCTCGACGTTCGTGTCGCCGACCTCCGCGGTCGAGCGCACGACCTGCATCGCGCCGTCGCCGGTGACCGGCTCCAGCCGGGGCAGGTAGGCCGGGCCGACGAGCACGTCGCCGGTCGCCTCGAGCCAGTTCTCGGCGAACGCGCCCTGCAGCCCGCGGACGATCGGTCCGCGGACGCGCACGTGCGTGTCGCGCCAGTGGTCGGGATCCTGCGCGTTGCCCGTCCACTGATCGGCGATGCCGACGCCGCCGGTCATGCCGACCTCGCCGTCGGCGATGAGCAGCTTGCGGTGCGTGCGGTTGTTGACCCGGCGGATGGCGTAGGGCTTGGGCGGGCGGAAGTAGGCGAACGTGACGCCGGCCTCGTTCATCTTGCGGACCAGGTCGCGGTCCATCTTCGCGCTGCCGACCGCGTCGAGCAGGACGTTGACCTCGACGCCGCGGCCGGCGGCCGCGCACAGCGCAGCGGCGATCTCGCCGGCGATGTCGCCGCTCCAGTACAGGTAGGAGAGGAAGTTCAGCGAGCGCTGGGCGCTCCCCATCGTCTCGATCATCGCGGGGAAGATCTGGTCGCCGTTGATGAACAGCTCGGCGTCGTTGCCGTGCGTGACCGGGGCCATCGTGAGCGCCTCGGTCGCGCGCAGGAACTCGTCGGTGCCGACCTCGATCGAGTCGCCGCGCAGCTCGTAGCCCTGGCCATGCTCGCGGCGGTGGCGCAGCGAGTCGGCCGCGTAGCGGGCGACGATTGCGGCCGCGATCGCGGCCGGCCAGCGGTAGTTCATGAGCGTGTCACCAGTTCGAAGCCTCCGTCGTGCAGTGTGAAGTGGGCCGGCTCGCAGCGGCAGGTCTCGCCGTCGACGTTGAAGCTCTGGTTGCCCTCGACCTCGAGCTCGATCGTGGCGCCGCGCTCGTGCTTGACGTCGGACTGCTTGGTCAGGCGCCCCGCCCGCATGCCGTACGCGCGCCGCACGAGGCCGATGCGCGATCCGGCCGGTACCACCGCGACATCCAGCCGGCCGTCGCCGACGCGTGTACCGCCGATCTCGCTGCCGCCGCCGAAGGCGCCGGTGACGGCCACGACGACCTGCCACGCGCGCCCGTCGGCGCGCCGCTCGCCGTCGCAGACGACCGTGCAGTGCAGCGGCGCGGCGGTCACCGCGGCGCGCAGCGCGCCGATCGCGTAGGCGAGCGGGCCGAAGCGCGACTTGTGCGGCTTGGCGGCGTGCGCGGCGACGACGGAGAGGCCGGCCGCGGCGGCGTTGACGAACGGCCGATCGCCGGCCATCCCGAGCTCGGCGCGGGCGCTCGGTGCGGCTGGGTCGCGAGCGAGCGCGCCGGCGTCGGCCAGCTCGAGCGGCAGGTCCTTGGCGCGGGCGAAGTCGTTGGCCGTGCCCACCGCGATGACCGCGAGCGGGACGCCGAGCTTCCCGGCGCAGAGGGCGGCGGGGCCGACCGAGCCGTCGCCGCCGGCGACGACGATCCGATCGGGCGCCCCGCCGGCGCGCAGCGCGTCGAGCGCCCCGTCGACGAGATCGCCGCCGTCCTGGTCGGCGATCTGCTCGATCGAGACGTAGGAGACGTCCGCGCCGTCCTCGGCCAGCAGCGCCTCGAGCTCGGACGGATCGGGGGCTGTTCCCGAGTGGGGGTTAGCGATCAGGGCCAGCCGCACCGGTGCAGTCTGCCCGCTGGGTGCTGCGCCGACGCACGGCCGGGCGAAAGTGGACGAGCGTCGTACAGGGCGGCGCCGCGCTGCCTACCGTCAGTCCGGCCAGCGGTGATGGTGGCACGCCATCGAGGGTTGGACCAGCGCGGCGCCTGCAGCGCTTCTCCGCGGCCGCGGGTTCGACGGCGCCGCACCACCCATGCATACAGCAGCAAAGAGTCGTTCGGGACGATCGAACCAACTACCCCAGTCGACAAAAGCAGGGACTGCGGCGGGTCATCGGGTGCTGGTTGAGTGGCCGGACGGTACCCCGTCTCGGGCGCGGACCCGGACGTCTCCACGGTCTAAAGCTGCGTCAGTGCGATTTCTGTGCGCAGCGGATGGTTCATGTACGGTGAGCACTCTGGGGCGCGCTCGCGCTTCCAAGGATCGCGGGGGCGTCACTATGAACACGCACACACCTATGAACGCGCGCAGGGTCTGGTTTTTGCGTACTCGAGTCCTCGGCCGACTCGGCCTCGCACTCGTGCTCGCATTGCTGGGTGCGCTCGGAGGCGCAACCACCGCCAGCGCCGGCTTCTGGGCAGACGAGTCAGCGATGAGGCTCACGACCTCGCGGTCGACGTTCATCGCTGACCCCGGTCACGGAGCGCTGTGGAGCCGGAGCGGCCTGATCGCCAGTCGCGGCGAGTACTACCGCGACCGAGGCTTCGGAAACGTTCTGTTCTGGGGTGCCCAGGTGGACAGCTTCGATCCCGGCGGGTCCCGCCGCTGGGCGGGTTGCGAAACGGTGACCGGGACGCAGATCAGCCCTGCCACGCCGTGCGCCGACAAGCCCGGGTTGGCGGATTGGAGCGCGGTGTCAAACGGATTGACCGATACGCACATCCACGCTCTGGTCAACAACGGCGCCTTCATCGCGCTCGTCTGCGGAAACTTCTCTGAGGGCCTGAATCCCGACACTGACGCGCCGAGCATCAGCGGCACGAAGTTCGAGGACGCCAACGGAGATGGTGACCGCGACGCCGGCGAGCCCGGCCGCGCCGGCTGGACGATCGAGCTCTACAACAGTGGGGTCCGTCTCGGCACGACGACGACCGATGCGGGCGGTCGGTACTCATTTGAGCTCGATGCCGACAGGTACCGGATCACGTCCGAGAATTTCGCGGTCCGCGAGGTCATGCAGCCCGGCTGGGAGCAGTCCCATTTCCCCGCAGCGATTCACGTTCCCTACGGCTCGAGCAACACGGAATTCGGTGGCAACGATTTCGGCAACTACCGGCCGGCCACGATCACCGGGATCAAGTACCACGACGCCAACGCCAATGGCGCTCAGGACACCGATGAGCCCGGCCTCGCAGGATGGCTGATCTCGCTGAGCAACGGTGCCACACAGACCACCGGCGCCGACGGCACATTCCGGTTCACGGGCCTGCGGCCCAGCGATCAGCCCTATATCGTGTCTGAGACCCAACAGGACGGGTACCGGCAGACGGCTCCGGCGCCCGCCGGGGGCACGCACGCCGTCACGCTGCACAGCGGGCAGACGGCAGGGCCGCTCGCGTTCGGAAACGTATGCCTCGGCACCGCGTCGGTTTCGGTTCGTGACACCAGCACCGGGCAGCCCGTGACGGGGGCGGAGATCCGCATCGAGGAGATCGATGTCGATAATGGCGTCGTCACCAACGATCCGGCACTCCCGCGAATCACGACAGACGGCAGCTTCGGTGGTCTTCTGCCGGGGCGCTATCGCGTCACCATGTTCCTTCCCCCCGGCCAGTACAGCATCGACGCGGACACCCAGGTCGTCGACGGCCGCTGGGCAACGGTCAAGGAGATCACCGTCGTGGCCTGCCAGACCACGGGTCTCAACGTGAACACCTTCTCCAGAAGCAACGGCAAGGTCACCGGCGGCATGAAGAACGTGCCAGGCGCGTTTGCCACCGCGGGCTTCCAGTTTCAGACCGGTCCCAAGGGCGACCCGCGCGGAACGCTGCAGTACAACGATCACGCGGGTGGCGGTCCCAAGCTGCACACCAACCAGATCGGCGCGATCTACGTCAATACCGAACGCACCGAGGCGTACATCTGGGGCACCGTCGATTACGAAGGGGCAGCGCTTGCGTTCCGCCTGCACCTCGTGGATCTCGGCGAGCCGGGGACCCTGGACCGCTTCGAACTCGACGTCCTCGACGCCTATCAGGCAGGACACGGCCTCGAGATCGTCGGAGGCAACGTACAGATCCACCGGTAGCTCGGACACGAGGCCCGTCGGCAGGCCGCCGCCGGGTCGTGGCTAAGGTCATGCGGTGCTCTCCGCGCGCGTGCCTCCCGTCGCCGACCCCGAGGCGCGCCGATCGCTGCGCGCCCGGCTGCGCGCCGGCCCGCTCGCGCGGGCGATCGCCAAGGTCGACGTGCGCCTGTACCGCCTGCTGCGCGAGCACGGCCACGATCCCGCCGTCGAACTGCCGATCCGGCGTTTCTCGCACCTCGGCGAGCACGCCGCGATCTGGCTGGCCATCGGCCTCGCCGCCGCCGCGCTGGACCGCCGCCAGCGCGCCGACTGGGTGCGCGCGACGCGCTCGGTGCTCTTCGCCTACGCGCTCAACACGCTGCTGAAGACCGTCGTTCGCCGCAAGCGCCCGCACCTCGAGAGGCTGCCGGCGCTCATCTCCACGCCCACCTCGCTGAGCTTTCCCTCCGCCCACGCCTCGTCGTCGTTTGCCGCCGCGCGCGCGTTCTCGTCGCTGCTGCCCGCGCAGCCGCTGTACGCCGGCGCCGCGGCGATGGCGCTCTCGCGCGTCTACCTCGGCGTGCACTACCCGTCGGACATCGCCGCCGGCGCGCTGCTCGGCACGCTCGTCGGGGCCGCGGGACGGGCACCGAAGTGAAGGTCGGCATCGTCGGGATGCCCAACGCCGGCAAGTCCTCGCTGTTCAACGCGCTGACCCAGGCCGGCGTCGACGCCGCCAACTACCCGTTCACGACGATCGAGCCGAACGTCGCCGTCGTGGCGGTGCAGGACGAGCGCCTCGATGCGGTGGCGAAGATCGTGCGCGCCTCGAACATCGTCTGGGACACGATCGACTTCCACGACATCGCCGGGCTCGTCGCCGGCGCGCACTCCGGCGAGGGCCTGGGCAACCGCTTCCTCGCGAACATCCGCGAGACCGACGCGATCCTCCACGTCGTGCGCGCCCACCACGACGACTCGATCATCCACCCCGAGGGCCGCGTCGACCCGATGGCCGACATCGAGACGATCGAGACCGAGCTGATCTTCGCCGACCTCGAGCAGGCCGAGCGCCGCCATGCCCGCGTCGTGCGCGACGCTCGCGGCGGGGAGCGCGCCGCGGTCGCCGAGGAGGCCTGGCTGCGCGCGCTCGTCGAGGCGCTGCACGCCGGCCGGCCCGCCCGCACCGTCCCGCCGCCCGCCGCCGCGCCGCACGCGCTGCGCGACCTCGGGCCGCTGACCGCCAAGCCGGTCCTGTTCGTCGCCAACGTCGACGAGGGCTCAGACGTGGTGCCGCCCGCGATCGCCGAGCACGCCGCCGCCCAGGGCGCCGGCGCGGTCGCCGTCTCCAGCCGCATCGAGTCCGAGCTGCGCGAGCTCGACGACGAGGACGCCGCGGCCATGCGCGCGGACCTCGGGATCGCCGAGTCGGGCCTGCAGCGCGTCGTCGTCGGCGCCTTCTCGCTGCTGGACCTGATCGCGTTCTTCACCGCCGGCGAGGACAAGCCGGCGCAGTCCTGGCACCTCAAGCGCGGCCTGACCGCCTGGCATGCCGCCGGCCAGATTCACTCCGACATCCAGAAGGGCTTCGTGCGCGCCGAGGTCGTGGCGTGGGACGCGCTGACCGAGGCCGGCGGCTACGCCGGCGCCCGCGACCGCGGGACGCTGCGCCTCGAGGGGCGCGACTACGCGATGCGCGACGGCGACGTGTTGACGGTCAAGTTCACGCCCTAAAGCACCGGATTACGAGTCAACGCCGGTTCGCTTGCTTAACCGTCACAGGCGGTTAGTGTCACACGCATGCGACGCCAGCCTGTCTTCATCGCCCTGGCGCTGCTTGCCCTGACACTCACATCAGCGGCCGGTGCCGCGGCCGCGCCCCGGGTGGTGGCGACCGGTCTCGACAATCCGCGGGGAATCGACATCGACGTCGCCGGTCTGGTGTACGTCTCCGAAGCCGGGCGCGGTGGCGACGGGCCGTGCTTCGAAGGCGAGGCGGGAACCGCGTGCCTCGGTCAGACCGGCGCGATCACGCGCATCCTCGGCGGGTACAAGCAGCGTGTCGTGCGCGGGCTGCCGTCCGTCGCCCTCGTGGGGGGTGGCGGCGCCAGCGGAGCGCAGGACGTGGACGTCGGTCGGCCCGGCTTCGGATCGTTCATCACCGGCCTGGGCGGCACCCCGGCGGAGCGCGCGAGCCTCGGGCCTGCGGGCACACGCCTGGGCAAGCTCTTGAGGTTCTCACCATGGAGCGTCTCGGAGGTCGCTGACCTGGTCGCCTACGAGGGTCAGCACGACCCGGACGCCGCTGTGCCGGGATCGGCGGGGGTGGACTCCAATCCGACGTCCGTGCTCGACGAGGCCGGCGGTCACCTCGTGGTCGACGCCGGTGGCAACGACCTGTTGCGGGCCCGCTCCGATGGCCAGATCTCGACGGTCGCGGTCTTCCCGAGTCAGTTCGTGGCCGCGCCGCCGTTCCTCGGTCTTCCGCCTGGAACGCAGATCCCCGTGCAGGCGGTGCCGACCGCGGTGGCCAAGGGGCCCGACGGCGCCTTCTACGTCTCCCAGCTGACGGGCTTCCCGTTCCCGGTGGGCGGGGCCAGCATCTTCCGCGTCGTCGCGGGGTCGGCGCCCACGGTGTACGCGACCGGCCTGACGAACGTCACCGACCTCGCCTTCGACGGTGCCGGCAGCCTCTACGCGGTGCAGGTCGCCAAGCACGGGCTGCTGACGGGCGATCCGGCGGGCGAGGTCGTCAGGATCGCCCGCAGCGGGACGCGCACGAGCGTCGCGAGCGCCGGGCTCGTCCAGCCCTACGGGATCGCCATCGGCCGCGGAGGCGAGATCTACGTGACGAACAAGAGCTCCCAGGCAGGCGTCGGCGAGCTGCTGCGCCTGCGGTGAGCGCGGCCGGTGGGGCGACGCAGGGACGACATCGTCCGCCCGATCGCCGCCGCCCGCTCGCCGCGCGGCGCATCGGCATAGTCTCGCGGGCACGACCGATCGTTTTCGCACGGACAAGGAGCAGTTCGATGAGCACCACGCAGGAGCCCCTCATCACCGGCGTCGACTTCGTCACCGTCCCGACGAACGACTTCGACGCCTCCGTCGAGTTCTACGCCAACGTCCTCGGCCTGCCGCAGGGCAAGCAGTGGGGCGACATGCCGGGGATGGAGTTCCAGGCGGGGTCGCTGACGATCGCCGTCATGGATCCCACGGCGTTCGGGCAGCAGTTCCGCCCGCACAGCGTGCCGATCGCCTTCCAGGTCGACGACGTCGCCGCCGCCCGCGAGCAGCTCGAGGCCAAGGGCGTGACGTTCGTGACCGACCTGATCGACAGCGGCACCTGTCACCAGGCGATCTTCCTCGACCCGGCCGGCAACGCGCTGGACCTGCACCACATCTACGCGTCAAGGGGGTGACCGGCCGGCCGGCGCCGGTCTGACGCACGGGTCCCAATCTCTCGCGGGCGCTCGCCCGTAGTACGTGTGACGGAACGTTTCTGCGCTCGAGGGGGTACCCATGAAGATCCGCGTGGCTGTCGGTGCATGCGTCGCGCTCGCCGTATGTGCCGGTGCTGTCCCGGCTGTTTCGGTCGCGCGTCCCAAGGCGCCGGATCAGACGGCTCCGACCGTGCCGGCGAACGTGCGGATCACCGCGGCGACCGAGGACACGGTCAGCGTCGCGTGGAACGCCTCGACGGACAACTCGGGCAGCATCCATCACTACGTCACGTGCTACTCGGGCTTCACGATCCCGGCCCCCGGCTACTGCATCTGGGGCTCGCCCGTCCCGCCGGCGAAGACGGTCACCGGCCTGGTGCCCGGCAAGCAGTGGACCTTCCGCATCAAGGCCGTCGACGCGGCCGGCAACGAGTCCGCGCTGAGCAGCCCGGTGACCGGCAGCACCGCGCCGGACGTGACGGCGCCGACGACGCCCGGCAACTTCCGCGTCACCGCGACGACACCGTCGAGCGTGTCCATGGCGTGGGATCGCTCCACGGACAACTGGGGGTTCGGCTATCAGGTGCTGATGGACGGCGCGGTGGTCGGGAGCACCGGCGAGCGGACGTTCCGCGTGCGTCACCTGACGCCCGGCACGACGCATGTGTTCGCGGTCCGGGCGCGTGACACGTCGGGCAACCTGTCCGCTGCGAGCAACGCCGTCACCGTCGCGCTCGCGCCGAGCAGCGACACGACGCCGCCCACCACGCCGACGAACCTGACGGGCAGCCAGCCGCCGGATGACTTCTGCGCGAGCAACGTGCTGGCGTGGGGCGCATCGACCGACGACGTCGATCCCCAGTCGGCGATCGAGTACGAGGTCTACCTCGACGGGGTCCTCCGCGCGGTGACCGCGCCCGGGCTGGCCTCGGCGTGGATCTACACCTTCGCCGGCACGAACACCTGGACCGTCGTCGCGGTCGATTCTTCCGGGAACAGCTCCGGCCTGAGCAACCCCGTGACCCTGACCGTCCGGCTGGACGATTCGCTGTGCTGAGCGCGACGATGTAGATCCCGGCTAGTGTGGGGCGTGTCCGATGAGGCGCTGCTCGCCGGGATGGCTGCGCGTGACGCGGACGCGGCCGCGGCGTTCGTACGCCGCTTCCAGAGCCGTGTGTACGGCCTGGCGCTGACGATCCTCGGCGATCCCGGCGACGCCGAGGAGGCGGCGCAGGAGGCGTTCGTACGGGCGTGGCGGCACGCCGAGGTCTACGAGCCGGCCCGCGGCGCGGTCGCCGCGTGGCTGCTGACGATCACGCGCAACGTGGCGGTCGACGCGCGCCGCATGCGCCGGTCGGTGCCGGTCGACCCGTCGGCACGGCTGTTCCTCGAGCGGCCGGCCGACGAGGCCGGGCCACACGAGCGCGGCCGCGGCGACGACGAGGCCCAGCGGGTGCGGGCGGCGATCGAGGCGCTGCCGGCCGAGCAGCGCCGAGCGCTCGTCCTCGCCGCGCTGTGCGGGCGCACCGCGCTCGAGATCAGCGAGATCGAGCAGGCGCCGCTCGGAACGATCAAGACGAGAATCCGGACCGCGATGCTGAAGCTGCGCTCCCAGCTGGAGGTCAACGACCGGTGAGCCGCGTGCCCTGTGAAGAGGTCCGCGCCGCGGCTGCCGAGCTCGCCCTCGGCGTGCTCGACGGCGAGGAGCGCGCGCGGGTGCTCGAGCACGCGCGCGGCTGCCCGGCCTGCCGCGCGCACCTCGACGAGCTGGCCGTGGTGGCGCAGGAGATCCTGACCGCCGCTCCCGCCCACGAGCCGCCGCCCGGCTTCGAGAGCCGTGTGCTCGACGCTCTGAAGCCGGCGCGATCGCGCGCCGCCCGCCGCCGACGCCCGCTGCGACGACGGCTGCGGCTGCGGCCGGCGATCGCCGTCACCGCTCTGCTCGCGGCCGGCGGCGCGACATGGATCACGCTGGCGGCGACGCACGACGAGCGCCGGCTCGGCGGGTACTACCGCGAGGTGCTGGCGCGGGCGGGCGGCAAGTACCTCGCCGCCGCGGAGCTGCGCGACGCGTCCGGCGCCAAGCGCGGGGTCGTGTTCGCCTACCAGGGCGACCAGCCGTGGGTGACGGTCGTCCTCGCCACCGCCGCCGCCGATGAGCCCTGGCGCGTCGGGATCTCGTTGCGCGACGGCGCGGCGCGCGCGCTGGGCGGCTTCGATCCCGCGACCGCGGGCCCGGTCTGGGGCCACGCGCTGCCCGTCACCGTGCGCGAGGTCGCGGGCGTGCACCTGACGGGCGCGGGCGGACGCGTGCTGCGCGCGCAGCTGCGGCGCCGCTGAGCCGATTCGCCGTCAGGCTCCGTGCCGCCTGGTGCTTAAAGGGCGGAGGCCCGCTATGGCGGGCCTCGGCCATCAGAAGATCAGGCTTGTGTGGCAGGGGGACGTTCCAACTGAGAATGTCTCAGCCCTCCGGTCGCCGTCGCTGTCTGACCTGACAGACCCTAGCGTGGCCGTCGAGCGCGACCGGCCGTCCGTCCACCCGGCGCGGTCTGCCACCGCCGCGGCGCGCGATGCACGGCCGTTGCCGCGCAAGGGGGGAGCGTCCTCCCCCCGCAGGGGGATGACGGGCGGCCCGATCGCGCAGATGCTCGTCCCAACCTGCCCGTCCGAGCCCAGGAGTTCATCGATGTCGCGTGTCCTGTCCCGTCTTCGCCCGCCGGCGCGCTCGCGCCTCGTCTGGATCGTCCTCGCCACGCTGGTCGGCGCGATGGCCACCGCACAGGCGGCGCAGGCCGCCTATCCGGTCAAGCTCAAGGTCACGATCGAGCGCATCAAGGCGCTGGACTGCACCGACGAGGACGAGGTGCTCGGAGGCTGTGGCAGCGACCCGGACTTCTACGCGCGCATGTACTACGACGGCACCGAGGTGCTCGACACCGAGGACCGCGTCGACGACGACAACAAGGAGATCACCCCGTCGGACTGGTCGGCCGAGAAGTCGGTCGACCTCGAGCAGGGCAGGGTCTCGGTCGACGTCCAGGTGCGCGACCAGGACGGCGGCTTCCGCGGCCCCGCCGACCCGGTCGACGTCACGAGCGGGGTCGGCCGCGACCTGAACTTCGCGGTCAACCTCGCGCCCTGCGCGCTGTCGGGCGGCCTCACGGCGGAGTGCTCGGTCAACCTCACGAGCACCCCGAGCGTCGTGACCTCGGGCACGGCGAACGACCGCGCCGAGCTGACGCTGAAGGTCGAGGTCATCGACGTCGACACCGACGGCGACGCGCTGCTCGACGGCTGGGAGACGCGCGGCCTGGACAACGACGGCGACACGAACGTCGACGTCAACCTCCCCGCGCAGGGCGCCAACCCACGCCGCCACGACCTCTTCGTCGAGATCGACTGCCTCGCCGACCGCGGCGGGGACGGCGACCTGTCCGACGAGACCGACCACACCCACTGCCCGATCGAGGGAGCGATGGCGGACGTCGTGACCGGCTTCGCCAACGCGCCCGGCGGCCCGCGGACCTCGAACCCCGACGGTTCGACCGGCATCCAGCTGCACCTCGACACCGGTCCGCTCTACGGCGGCGGCCGCGTCGTGGCGGTCAACGCAGGCGCCGGCGTGACCGGCTCCTACGGCGACCTCGGCGGCGGCGGGACCGAGATCGCCGAGACCTCGGCCAACCAGATCGTCGACTGGGACGGCGCGATGGGCAACCCGGCGACGAGCGTGTACGCGATCAAGACCGCGAGCTTCGACGCCCGCCGGCGCTACGCCTACCGCTACGCGCTCTTCGCACACCAGACCAACAACCGCAAGGCGGTCAACGACTGCACGAGCGGCTGGGCCGAGAACGCGCCCGCCAACGACTTCATCGTCACGCTCGGCGGCCTCGCCGATCGCGACGACAACGGCGCCGTCGAGGGGCCGTGCTGGACCGGCACGGCCGGCAACGGCCTCGACGACGACAGCGACGGCCGGACCGACGAGGATCGCGTCGACGGCACGGACAACGACGGCGACGCGCGCATCGACGAGGACGGCGCCGACCACTCGTTCGGCAGCCGCGCCGAGCACGCCGGCACGTTCATGCACGAGTTCGGCCACGCCATCGGCCTCGGTCACGGCGGCGGCGACGCGCTGAACAACAAGCCCAACTACCTGAGCGTCATGAACTACTCCTTCCAGTCCTGCGGCGTGCCGGCTGCCCCACCGACCGCGCCCGCCGGGTCGCCGGCGCTGCCCGGCGGTTGCGATTTCTCGCGCGACGCCCTGAGCGCGCTGGAGGAGCGCATCGGCACGCCCGCCTCGTTCGTCGGCCTGGACGAGTGCCGCGGCATCGACAACGGCGTCTTCGGCTTCGGTCCGTTGAACTGGAACGGCAACGCGCTCGCCGGCGGCGCGGCGATGTTCGAGGGCGTCTCCAACTGCCAGGCGCCGAACGCGACCAACGTCTCGGCCGATGCCAACGGCGACTCGTCGCTGGACAACCTGCCCGGCTACGACGACTGGGACAACATCTTCTATCCCTTCTACTCGATCGCGGAGTTCGCCAACGGCGTTGCCGACCCGGTCGCCGACGAGCCCGACCCGGAGTCGATCGAACGGGCGCGCCGGTTCATGTCCGAGCTGGTCGCCCCGGACCTGGCGGTCGACAAGACCGGCCCGGCCGCCGCCTCGGCGGGTGACACCCTGCGCTATGACCTGACGCTCTCAAACCGCGGATCGGGGCCGGCCTTCGGCGTCACGCTCGCCGACGACAAGCCCGACGGCTCACGGTCCTCCTTCGACATCGGCTTCCTGCAGGCCGCTGCGGGCGCGCAGCGCAGCGTGAGCTACACGGTGCCCTGCACGGCCGGCGACGGCGACGTGCTGACCGACACGGCGACCGCGAACGGCGTCGACCTGCTCGGCGAGCGCGAGCGCACGCCGGCCAACAACCGAGACAGCCTGTCGACGACGGTCCGCGCCCCGGTGCTCGAGCTGGCCGCCGCCGCGACGGGCTCGGTGCGGGCCGGCGAGGCGATCACCTACCGCCTGACGTACGACAACGCGGGCTCGGGCGCGGCCGGCTCGGTGCGGATCACCGCGGTGCTGCCCGCCGACGTCTACTACAGCGCCGCGCTCGACGGCGGCGCCGGTCCGGCCCCGGCCACGGTGACGCGCCACGCCGACGGCACGACGACGCTGACCTGGGCGATCGGCACCGTGGCGGGCAACTCCGGGCCGCACGTCGTCGAGTACACGGCGCGGCCGAGCCTGCTGTTCGCGGGCAGCACCGTGCGCCAAGCGGCCGAGCTGACGTTCACGAACGCCAACGGCTGCGCGTACGCGCCCGTGGCGGCGACCGGCACGGCGACGATCGCGACGGCGGCCCCGACGCGTGACCCGCTCGGCCAGGGCTACTGGAAGAACCACCCGGCGCAGCGCACGAGCGAGATCCTCGCGCGCATCCAGGCGACCGACCAGCGCTACGACGGCGTCGACGGCTCGATCCCCGACGGCCGGCTGTCGACCGCCGAGGCGCAGGAGGCGCTCGACGCGCGCGGCACCCCACCGCGGCTGATGGGCAGCCAACTGCTCTCGACGTACTTCAACCTCGCGACGCGGCGGATCAACGCTGCGACCGTCGTGCGGTCGAAGACCGCTACCCGCATCGGCGCCGCGGACGTCCGCGCCGTGGCGCGCTACGCGACCGCCACGCTCGCGCTGCCGGTGGCGGCCCACAAGGATCGCTACAGCGACGCGATCACGGCACTCGACGAGATCAACAACAACCAGAGCGAGGTCTACTGAGAGAGGCACCGCGCGAACCGCATGCGCGCGCCGCGCGGGCTACGCCACGCGCCGCGTGGGCAGCTCGACGACCTGCCCCTCGCCGCGCGGGCGCCACGCACGCCAGATGTCGCGCAGGCACCACGCGTCGAACGCGATGAGCGCGGCGACGAGGCCGAAGACGCCGAGGAACAGCAGCGCGCGCATGACGAACGAGCCGCCGCCCGCGAGCTTCGCGCGCTCGACGGCGGCCGGGTCGTCGCGGTACAGCGGCGTCGCCTCGAAGGCCGCCTTGGCGGCGTTGAACGCCGGCTTGATCTTGCCGTCGTAGGCGATCAGGCCCTTGCGGTGAAACGAGTCGCGCTTGGCCATGGGAATCTGCGCGCCGCCCTCCCAGTCGGGCTTGACCGCGAACTCGCGCGCGGTCCAGTAGATCGCTCCGCCCATGAAGCCCAGGCGGTCGATGATGTCCAGGTTGCGCTTGAGGTACTGGGTCTGGAAGGCGTAGGTCTGCTTGACGTCGGCCGGCCCGGGCTCGGTTGCCTCGGCGCCGAACTCGGTGATCACGAGCGCCTTGCCGGGGTACTTGTCGCGCATCGCGCGCAGGTAGGGCGCGAGGTCGTCGATGTCGGCCGTCGGCTGATCGACCTTGCCCCGGTACCAGCCGTAGTAGGAGTTGATGCCGAGCATGTCGTAGGCGTCGTACGTCGACTGGCGCGGGACGTTGGGGTAGGAGAGGATGTCCTGCGAGACCGGCAGCGTCGGATCGAGGTCGCGGGCGAGCGCGGCGGCGTTCTCCATCCACGCCTGCGAGTAGCGCTGCTCGTCGGGCTTGGTCGTCAGCTCGTTGGCGACGGAGTGCGTGATGACCGACGGGTGGTTGCGCGCGGCGAGGATCGTGTTGCGCACGACGTCGAGCTCGCGCGAGCGCTGGCCGGGCGTCCTGAGGAAGTCGTCGCGGTGGTAGACCGGCGCCTGGTTCCATACGAGGATGCCCTCCTGGTCGAAGCGCTCGAGCAGGCGCGGGTCGAGCAGGTAGTGCGCGCGCGTCACGTTGACGCCGAGCGCCTTGAGCTCGTCGACCGTGTTGTCGATGTCGGCGTCGGTCATCGCCGGACCGCGGCCGGGGACGTCCTCCTGGATCGAGGCGCCGCGCAGGTCGAGCACGCGATCGTTGAGGCGCAGCATGCCGTCGCGCACCTCGACGGTGCGCAGTCCGATGGTGCGCTGGTCGACCTGCATGACCTGCCCGCCTGCCCGGGTCGCCACCGTGCCGGCGTAGCGATCGGGGTGCTCGGGCGACCAGGTCTTCACGTCGCCCTTGATCGGCACGGCGAAGCGCAGGCGCACCCGCTCGCCGGGGCGCAGGGCGCGCGTGGCCTTGGTGCCCTCGGAGACGTCGCCGTCGGGCGAGCGCAGGTGCACCGTGACGGCCGGCTGCTGGACGGCGTCGCTGCGATTCTCCAGCCAGCCGTCGACGAGCACGCTCCAGGCGCACGCCGACTCGATGCACACGCGGCGCGGCAGCAGGCCGGCGTCGTGCATGACGACGGCGCCACGCGGCACGAGCGAGACCTGGCGCGTGATGCCGCCCCAGTTCCACCAGCCCTCGCGCAGGCCCTCGGGGCGGCGATAGTCGACGCGTACGACGAGCGTGTTGGCCTCCCCCGGTCGCAGGCCGGTGGCGGGCAGCTCGAACGGCGTGTACGGATCGCGGTGCGAGGGGAGCTCCTGGCCGTTGAGCCAGACGCGCGCGGTGCGCCGCACCGACTCGAAGCGCAGCGCCCAGCCGAGCCCCGCCTCCGTCGCCGGGCCCGTGAAGCGGACCCGGTACCAGCCGACGGAGCCCTCGTAGGTCGGCTCCGCGGCGCTCGCGTCGGCGACATGGGGAATCGTCACCGGCTCCCAGCCCGTGCCGCGCTCGCCGCTCTGCCAGTTGTCGGTCAGCCCCTTGTCGGCGGCGTCGTGGGTGAAGTTCCAGCCCTGCGCGAGCATGACGGGTCCAGGCGGGTCGGCGGCCGGCGCGGCGTGCGGCAGCACGAGCGCCAGCACGACGGCCGCCACGAGGGCGCAGAGGAGTCGCACTGCCGGCACATGATGCCCGAATCGGGGAGCGGAACGTCCGCTTGCGGCTCGCACCCGCTCAGCCGCTCAGCCGTTCGGCGAGGCGGTTCATCCCGCGTTCGCGCGCGGCGGCCGCGGCGCCGGCGCCGTCCAGCGGCGCGTCGGCCGGGCGCTCGAGATCGACCCGGCGCAGGGTCGCGATGTCCCTGAAGGCGTGCAGCATGTCGGGGTCGCCGGTCAGCGCGCCGGCCTGGCGCGGGGTCATGACGCCGGGCTTCGACGCGGCGGCGATGACGCCTTCGAGCGTGCCGTGCGCGCGCAGCAGGTCGCGCGCGCCCTTCGCGCCGATGCCCTTCGCGCCCGGCAGCCCGTCGGACGGGTCGCCGCGCAGGGCGATGAAGTCGGGGACCTGCTCGGGTTCGATGCCGTAGCGCTCGCGCACGCTGGGCGCATCGACGACCTCGGGCCCGTCCTTGCCGCCGCGCGGGAAGAGCACCGTGACGTGGTCGTCGACGCACTGGAACATGTCGCGGTCGCCGGTGAACAGCAGGGTCTCGCCGCCGGCGGCGGACTCGATCCGGGCCAGCGAGCCGAGCACGTCGTCGGCCTCGAGCTCGTCGACGGACTCGCTGCGCCAGCCGAAGGCCGAGAAGAAGCCCGGCGCGTCGCGCCACTGGCGCTCGAGCTCGGGCGGCATCGGCGGGCGGTCGGCGTGGTAGGCAGGGAACGCGTCGGTGCGGTAGTCCGCGGCCTCGGCGCCCCAGCAGAGCACGACGGCGCGCGGCTCGAAGCGCTCGACGACGAACAGGATGAGGTTGGCGGTGCCGAGCAGCGCGTTGACGGGGTGGCCGTCGTCGTCGGTGATGCTCTGCGGCAGCGCGAAGAACGCGCGGTACAGCAGCGACGGGGCATCGACGGCAAGCAGCGGACGGACGGGTGCGGGCACGACGAGGGAGGCTAGCTCTCGCTCTTGCTCTCGCCCTCGTCCGCGTACTGACCGATGATCACGACGTTGCCGGCCGGGTCGCAGACGCGCGCGATCCGCTCGCCCCACGGCTGCTCGGCCGGCTCTTCGAGGATCTCGACGCCCGCGGCGCGCAGCTGTTCGACGGCCGTATCGCAGTCGTCGGCGTAGACCCAGAGGCTGAAGCGCTCGCTCGGCCCCGTGGTCGCTGCCGGGTCGCGAGCGATGCCGAGCTCGGCCGTGCCGAGCCGGAGTGCCACGTACTCGGGTTCGCCATCCGGACCGGGGAAGTCGTAGCTCACCGTCGCCCCGAGCAGATCGCGGTAGAACGCGAGCGGCGCCGCAAGATCGGGCGTCGAGATGATCGGGAAGATGGTCGTGAACATCGATGCCTCTCCTGGCCACGGGGTCGCCACTAAGCTGGCGCGATGCTCACGATAAACGGCCTCGAGGAGATGCGTGCCCGGGTGGACGAGGAGCTCGGCGTCAGCGACTGGCACGAGGTCACCCAGGCCGACGTCGACCGCTTCGCGGACGTCACCGGCGACGACCAGTGGATCCACACCGACCCGCAGCGCGCGACACAGACGCCGTTCGGCGGCACGATCGCCCACGGCTACTACACGCTCGCGCTGCACCCGATGCTCGCCAAGCAGATCGTCGCCATCGAGGGCTTCGCCTTCGCCGTGAACTACGGCCTGAACAAGGTCCGCTTCCCGGCCCCGCTGCCGGTCGGAAACCGGGTCCGCATGCGTGCGACGCTCGTCGGCGTCGAGGACGTCCTCGGCGGCGCCCAGATCACGATGAGGCTCACGTTCGAGGGCGAGGGCGCGCTGAAGCCGGTCTGCGTCGCCGAGCAGCTCACGCGGGTCTACACGGGGCCGTAGGCCGTGGCGCCGTGAGGGACACCGAGAAGTCCGCGCTGGCTGCCTGCACACCAAGCGCGCACTGGATGATGCATCTTGCCGGCTCGAAAGCGGCGAAGACCTCCTTTGCAAGGACCATCAGCGTGCAATGGGGCCACAAGCAATCCAGAAGCGCGGGCCGGATTCGAACCGGCGAACCAAGCCCTGCAAAAGAAGTACTTTGACCGCTCGGCCACCGCGCTAGGTCGGGAGCCTAGCAGCGGGACACGGAGCCGGTCAAAAGGCGGCTCTAAATCGACGAGCGCAGCTATAGTCACGCCATACATGAGCGAGATTGGGGACAAAGCACGGGACAGTAGACGCGAGTTTTTGACCAGCCATCGCTGGTTGAGCTTTACGATGGACCTCCGCCGGGCCGACCCGGTGTTCTGGCAGCTGCTCGGCGAGGCCCAGTCGAAGTGCCGCCATCTAACACTCTCGCCGCTCAAGCCGATGGCACGCCATGAACTCGAGGCCTTGTACCTGGCGAAGGGCGCTCAGGCCACGACCGCGATCGAGGGGAACTCGCTGACGCTCGAGCAGGTGCAGGCAGCGGTGCGAGGTGAGCTCCGGGTCCCGCCGAGCCAGGAATACCTCAAGCAAGAGGTCGACAACGTCATCGAAGCGTGTCGCGTGATCGAGCATCGAGTGGCGACGACGAAGACCTTCGAGCTCAGTGTCGAGTTGCTCTGTGAGTTGAACGCGTTGGTGCTTCGCGATCTCGAAGTCGATGACCGCATCGTCCCCGGGAGGTTTCGAGAGGTGCCGGTAGTGGTGGGGCCGTACCGCGCAGTGCCGGCCCGCGATGTTGCGTACGTCAGCGAGCTGATGGCCGAATGGCTTGAAGGTGAGGGATTTCGCCCGGATGGCCAGAACCTTCGCAGCCGGTTTGTACGGATGTTCCTCAAGGCGGTCGCGGCGCACGTCTACATCGCGTGGATCCATCCATTCGGCGACGGCAACGGCCGCACAGCGCGGCTCGTGGAGTTCGGGATACTCACGGCCGCGGGCATCCCGACGGTGGCCGCACACCTGCTCTCGAACCATTACAACCTCACTCGTTCGCAGTACTACCGGCAGCTACAGCGGGCAAGTGCCTCCGGGGGCGACCTCAACGCGTTCCTGCTTTATGCAGCCCAGGGCTTTGTAGACCTCCTGCAAGAGCAACTCAGCTTCGTTCAACGTCAGGTCACGACGTATGCATGGCAGAACCTTGTGCACGAGTGTTTTCATCATGAGCACGGCCCTAAAGCGAAGCGCCAGCGCGATCTTGTCCTTGAGCTTGGGCGTCGGTGGCCCGACGCTGTACCGCGGCAGCAGTTGGCGACGTTGACACCCGCGCTGGCGCAGCAGTACGCAGGCAAACAGAGCAAGACGCTGACGCGCGATATCAATGCGCTCTTGGCGCTCGACCTTCTCGAACGGTCGCAGGACGGCCGGTATAGCGCTCGACACGAGCGGATGTTTACGTCCATGCCGATCGGCGGCGGCGATCCAGACCGCAGCGTGCTGTTCGAGATTCCCGATGAGCTTCGTGAGATCGCCGAGACCGGCCAGCGGCTGTTCTAAGAGGTCGAGAAACGCCGAACCGCCATGCAAGTAGAGCAGCCGCCTGGGCGAGGACGTGCCCTATCAGCGCACGCGGACCGGCGGGCTGGGCTCGCCCGCGAACACGACGCGATACAGGCCGGTGTCGCGCAGCCGTGCGTCGTAGCCCCCGCCGGCGCCCACGGGCGCCTCGAAGCGGCCGACCCAGCGCTTCCCGGTCCAGCGCTGCACGCTGACCCAGCTGCCCGCAGGAGCGGGGTCGACGCGCCCGCGCAGCGTGGCCACGCTGTCGCGCAGCGCGGCCGCGCGGGCCGAGGGAGCGACACCGCCGGTCGGCGGCACGGCGACAGCCGCCGGTCCGGGCGCGGCCGGCGACGACGACGGCGGGTTGCCGTCACCGCGGGTCGCGTTGGCGGTGATGACCGTGAAGCGCGCCCACGTGTCGTAGAGGCCGAGCCTGCGCCGCAGCTCGGGTCCGCTCACCGACGTGCGCCCGCCGGTGCCGACGACCTGCGCGGCCACGACGCGCGGCGACCTGCCGCGGCGCAGCACGCGGATGCGCTGCAGCGAGCCCTTGACCAGCGAGCCCAGGCGCCGTTGCGCCGAGCCCAGCGACATCCGGCGCATCCACGTGTGGCGGGGCGAGACGTCGTCGTAGGGATCCTCGACCGAGACGAGGTAGGGCGCCGGCGCGGCGCCGATGAAGACGTTCTCGATGTTCTCCGTGCGCCCGCCGGAGGTGGAGAAGTAGTACGTGACGATCGGCTTGCCGGCGTAGGCGACGATCTCGCCCGCGGTCGCGGCCACCGCCTCGTTGGTCGTCGCCGTCTCGCCGGAGATCCCGTTGTAGACCTGCGAGCGGGTGTCGGCGTACTGGTCGAAGCCGTCACCGTTCTTGCTCGTCGCCAGCGCGTACGTGCGCGCCGCGACGGCCTGCGCGCGCAGGGCCTCCTGCGGCCAGCCGGACGGCATCTCGCCCGCCACGACGCCGCGGACGTAGTCGTCGATCCCGATCGCGTTGATCGCGGAGACGCCGCCCAGCGACGAGGCGCGGACCTCGAGGTTGCCGCGGTAGCGCCCGTCGACGGCGGCGTTGGCGCTGCGGCCGAGCACCCGCAGGCCGCGCGCGGCGCCCTCGATCGACAGCGGCGACGCGTACGTGCCGAGGCTGCGGCCGCTAGAGCTGCGCAGCATGATCGCCCCGCTGAGGCCGCGGGTGGCCACGTACCGGCGCGCCGGCTCGAGCTTGCGGCCGCCCGCGACGCGCGTCGCCGAGTCGAACACGATCCGGCTGGCGGTCTTCAGCAGGACGCGCACCTGGGCGCCGCCGTCGAGCCGGCCGATCTGCGTGCCCGTGTAGTAGTGGCGCAGGATCGCGCCGTGATCGGAGCCCTTGGCCGCGAAGCCATAGGCGCCGTACTGGCTCATGCCGATGCCGTGGCCGAAGCCGGCGCCGCGGATGACGACGCGCGAGGCGCCCTGCGCGGGCGCCGCCGCGGCGGCGGTGATGAGCGCCAGCAGCGCGCCGATCGCGATGCTCGGAAGGGACGGTCGCATCCCATGTGCCGACACGCCAGGACGCCGTGAGTTGCGTCGCCGGGACTGGTGGTGGGTACCTCGCATGCGTGCCACGGCAGACTATGGGCCCACAGGCCAAACCATGACCGGTTCGCGTGCATCCGACGTCTTCGTGCGCTGCCTGGAGGCCGAGGGCGTGCGCCACGTCTTCGGCATTCCCGGCGAGGAGACGCTCGACCTCAACCACTCGCTGCACCACTCGGCGATCGAGTTCGTGCCCGTCCGCCACGAGCAGGCCGGCGCCTACATGGCCGACGTGTACGGCCGGCTGACGGGTCGCGCCGGCGTCTGCCTGGGCACGCTCGGACCCGGCGCGCTGAACCTCGTCACCGCCGTCGCCGACGCCTTCCTGGACCGCGCGCCGCTCGTCGCGCTCACCGGGCAGCGGCCGGTGGAGTGGATGCACAAGGAGTCACACCAGTACGTCGACCTCGTCGAGGTCATGCGCCCGATCACGAAGTGGAACGCCCGCGTCGCCCAGCCGGAGACCATTCCCGAGGTCGTGCGCAAGGCCTTTCGCGTCGCCGAGACCGAGAAGCCCGGCGCCACGCATCTCGAGCTGCCCGAGGACGTCATGGCCCAGCCGCTGGACGCGGTCCCGTTGCCGCGCCGCTCGGCGCCGCTGCTCGAACCCGCGCCGCACGAGCTCGAGCGCGCCGCCGAGCTCGTCTGCGCCGCCAGCCACGCGGTGGTGCTGGCCGGCAACGGCGTCCTGCGCGGCCACGCGTCGCAGGCGCTGCGCGAGTTCGCGCGCGCCACCGGCGTGCCCGTCGCCGAGACGTTCATGGGCAAGGGCGCGCTGGACTACGCCGACCGGCACGCGCTCGGCACCGTCGGGTTGCACGAGCGCGACTACGAGCTGGCCGGCTTCGAGGACGCCGACGTCGTGATCACCGTCGGCTACGACCTCGTCGAGCACGCCCCCGAGCACTGGAACCCGCGCCGCGACAAGACGATCGTCGTCGTCGACTCCGTGCCGGCGGAGATCGACGGCTACTACACGCCGGCCGTCGAGCTGCTCGGCGACCTCGCCTACGTGCTCGCGCGCCTCGCGGATGCATGCCGCTCGACGATGGCCGAGCCGCGCGCGGCGCGTCCGGGCTCGCGGCTGCGCGACGTCGTGCGCGGGCGCCTGGAGGCCGGCCGCGACGACGACGCCTTCCCGGTGCGCCCGCCGCGCGCACTGTGGGAGCTGCGCGAGGCGCTCGGCCCGAGCGACATGCTCGTCTCCGACGTCGGCCTGCACAAGCTCTGGATCGCGCGGATGTTCGGCGCCCACGAGCCGAACACCGTGCTGATCGCCAACGGCCTGGCCGGCATGGGCTTCGCGCTGCCCGGCGCGATCGCCGCCAAGCTCGTGCACCCCGAGCGGCGCGTCGTGGCGGTCTGCGGCGACGGCGGCTTCCTCATGAACTGCCAGGAGCTGGAGACCGCCACCCGCCTGCGCACGGCGCTCGTCACGGTCGTCTGGGAGGACGGCGCCTACGGCTCGATCGCCTGGAAGCAGCGCGGCCGCTTCGGCGGCGAGCACTTCGGCACGGACTTCGGCAACCCCGACTTCGTGCGCCTGGCCGAGTCCTTCGGCATGCCGGCCTGGCGCTGTGCGTCGGCGCCGGACTTCGGCCGGCGCCTGCGCGATGCGCTGGCGCTCGACGTACCCTCGCTGATCGTGCTCCCGATCGACTACTCGATCGACATCGCGATCTCCGAGCAGCTCGGACGGGAGACGGTGACCCGCACATGAGCGCCCCGGCCGACCGCAGCCACCGCCCCGCCGACCAGCAGGCCGTCCTCGACGCCGTGCCCACGCAGCTGTACATCGCCGGGCAGTGGCGCGACGGTGCCGGCGGCGAGACGATCACCGTGGAGGATCCGGCGACCGGCGAGGAGATCGCCCGCGTCGCCGACGCCACGCCGCAGGACGCGCTCGATGCGCTCGCCGCCGCCGACGCCGCCTGGCGCGGCGAGTGGCGTGCGAGCGCGCCGCGCGAGCGCTCGGACATCCTGCGCCGCGCCTACGAGCTCGTCACCGAGCGCACCGACGAGCTCGCGCTGCTCATGACGCTGGAGATGGGCAAGCCGCTCGCCGAGTCGCAGGCCGAGGTCGCCTACGGCGCGAGCTTCCTGCGCTGGTACGCCGAGGAGGCCGTCCGCCTCGACGGCCGCTTCACGATGCACGAGGCGGGCCCGGCCAGCGGCCGCCTGCTGACGATCAAGCAGCCCGTCGGGCCCTGCGTCTTCATCACGCCGTGGAACTTCCCGCTGGCGATGGGCACGCGCAAGCTCGGCCCGGCGATCGCGGCCGGCTGCACGATGGTCGTCAAGCCCGCGAAGCTCACCCCGCTGTCGATGCTCATGCTCGCGCAGATCCTCGCGCAGGCGGGGCTGCCCGCCGGCGTGCTCAACGTCGTGACCGCGAGCTCCAGCGGCGCGGTGATGGAGCCGCTGATCCGCGACCCGCGCACGCGCAAGCTGTCGTTCACCGGCTCGACGGAGGTCGGCCGCAGACTCATCGAGCAGTCCGCCGAGCAGATCCTGAGGGTCTCGATGGAGCTCGGCGGCAACGCGCCCTTCGTCGTCTTCGACGATGCCGACGTCGACGACGCCGTGGACGGCGCCGTGATCGCCAAGATGCGCAACATCGGCGAGGCCTGCACCGCCGCCAACCGCTTCCACGTCGCGCGCTCGATCGCCCGCGAGTTCGCCGACAAGCTGGCCGCGAGGCTGAGCGCGATGACGGTCGGGCCCGGCACCGAAGCGGGCGTCGAGGTCGGCCCGCTGATCGACGCCGAGCAGCTCGAGAAGGTCGCCGAGCTCGTCGAGGACGCCGTCGCCAAGGGTGCGCGGGTGCTCTGCGGCGGCGAGCGCGTCGACGGGCCCGGCCATTTCTACACGCCGACGGTGCTCGTCGGCGTCCCGCCCGAGGCGCGCCTGCTCAAGGAGGAGATCTTCGGCCCGGTGGCCCCGATCACGACGTTCGACACCGAGGACGAGGCGATCGCGGCCGCCAACGACACGGAGTTCGGCCTCGTCGCCTACCTCTACACCGGTGACCTCAAGCGGGCGCTGCGCGTCTGCGAGCGCATCGAGACCGGCATGGTCGGCCTCAACCAGGGCATCGTCTCCAACGCCGGCGCGCCGTTCGGCGGCGTCAAGCAGTCGGGCGTCGGCCGTGAGGGCGGTCCGGAGGGCATCGCGGAGTACCTCGAGACGAAGTACGTGGCGATCGCGCTGGACTGAGCCGGCTCACCCGCGACCGCGCGAGGTGTATAACCGTTTGGCTTGAATTGAAGGACCGATAACCCGCGAACAGGGGAATTCGCGGTTTGGAGATTCGCTGTGGACCCGCTCTCGCAGGTACCCCCGAGTGCATCCGGCGTCGATGCCGACGACCGCAGCGGCGCCGTGTACCTCGCCGCCATCGGCCTGGTGGTGCTGCTGCTGGCGATCGTCGTCGTCGCCGCCACGACGCTGACCGGCACCGACACCGCGACGAGCGCCGAGCAGGCGCGGGCCGAGCAGCTGCGCAAGCTGCCCGTCTACTGGAAGGTGCACACCGGCGACTCCTACGGCTCGATCGCGCTGAAGACCGGCCTGACCGTCGCAGAGCTCGAGACCTTCAACCCGCGGGTCAACCCGGCGACGATCCGCCCCGGCCAGCGCTTGAAGCTCCGGCTGAAGGTGCCCAAGGCCAAGCCCAAGCCGCTGGGTCCGCGCTTGCACACCGTCCGCACCGGCGAGACGTACGCCTCGATCGCCGCCAAGACCGGCCACTCGGTGATCCGCCTGCAGCAGCTCAACCCCAAGCTCAGCGCGAACGCGCTGCAGCCGGGCGACCGCGTGCGACTGCGCCGGTAGGTCGCCGCGTCTACGGCTGCGCGGGCGCCTTCGGGTCGACCGCCGCGAGGCCGTCGATGCTGCGTGCGTTGCGCTCGGCGATGTAGTTCTCGAGCGCCTCCGGACCGCCGGTCTTCAAGCGCTTGCGCGCCGCCAGCACCGCGTGCGGCCGCTCGCCCTCGTAGGCCATGAGCGGCACGCCGTAGCCGCACGAGTCCGCGATCCGCGTGACCTCGACGCGGACGATCGCCCGCCGCGCCTCGGGAATCGACGGCTCCGCGAAGGCCGCCCGCGCGAGCAGGTCGTCGAAGTCCTCGTCGCCGGCGCGCAGCACGTCGCCGCGCCCGTGCAGGCGCACGATCCGCGGCGGCCCCGAGAACGCGCACAACATCACGACGATTCGCCCGTTCTCACGGAGATGCGCGATCGTCTCCGCCCCGCTGCCATAGACGTCCAGGTAGGCCACCGTCGTCGGCCCGAGCACACGCAGCGAGCCGATCGGACCCTTGGGCGAGACGTTGGGGTGGCCGTCCGCCGCGAGCGGCGCAGTGCCCACGAAGAACAGCTCCCGGCGGGCGATCCAGGTGGCGAGATGCTCGTCGATCGTGTCGAATTGGCGTCCCATGAGATGCGCGCAGACAACGCACGGACCCTGGCGGGCAGCGTGCGCGGGCGAGCGGGACGATACATTCTGGCGGTCGTCGTGTTCGGAGCGGCACGGACGTTCGCGCCTGCCCGCGGTCACCGCGCGTATGGTCGCCGCAGGATTTTGAGGTGAACGATGAACGGGGTCGAGTGACGAGGGTGGGGAGGCGGGCGTTGATCGGGGGTGTCTGTGCGAGCCTCGCCGTGCTCGCGGGCGTCCTCGTCATGGTCGCGTCGGCGGAGTCCGATGCCGCGCCCGTGCCGCCCCCGGTGCTCGCGCCGCACGGCGCCGAGCCGGCGATCTACGCGGGCCCCGGCCAGCGCGCGCAGCTCAACGGCCTGTGGCGCTTTCGCCGCGATCGCGACGACAGCGGCCTGGACCAGGGCTTTCAGGCCGGCAAGTTCGGCGGCGAGCTCGTCCGCGTCCCCTACGTGCCCGACGCGACCAAGATCACCGGCCGGCGGGGCATCCCGATCTACCGCGGCACGGTCGGCTGGTACCGGACGAAGGTCGACGTGCCGGTCGACGGCGAGTACGCGCTGCGCTTCGAGTCCGTCAACCACCGCGCGCGGGTGTTCCTCGACGGCAAGGAGGTCGCCCGCCACAAGGGCGAGTACCTGCCCTTCGAGGCGCGGGTGTTGCTCAAGGCGGGTACGCGCCACAACCTCGTCGTGCGCGCCGACTGGCGCGGCCCGACCGCGATGAAGCGCGACGGCTGGCACCGCCTGTGGTTCAACTTCGGGGGCATCAACCGCGGCGTCAGCATCCGCCGCATCGGCGCCAGCGAGCTGAACTATCCGATGATGCAGACCAGGCTCGTCGGCGGCGCGGCGCAGGTCGGCCTGCGCGTGCACGTGCACAACAACGGCGCGCCGCGGACACTCGACGTGGAGGGCACGCTGACGCGCGGCGATCGTAGGATCGCGATCGACTTCCCCGCCGAGCCGATCGCCCAGGAGAGCACCGAGGTGCTGGAGGCAGCGGTCAAGATCGACGACCCCGAGCTGTGGTCCCCGGCCGCGCCCAACCTGTGGGAGCTCGCGCTCGAAGTGCCCGGCGAGGCGACCTACCGGGCTCGCGTGGGCTTGCGCGAGGTGCGCGCCACGGGCGCCGACCTGAAGCTCAACGGGACGGCGGTCAAGCTGCGCGGGGCCTCGATCCACGAGGACGTCTTCGGCCGCGGCGACGGCCTGCGGCCGGTCGACCAGGACCGCATGGTCACCCAGCTCAAGGCGATCGATGCCAACGCCACGCGCTCCCAGCACCCGCTGGACCAGGGCCTGCTCGAGCGCCTCGACGCGGCGGGCATGATGGTCTGGCAGGGCGTCGGGCCGACCGATGCCCCCGGCGCCTGGACGTCGCGCGGCGAGGAGCGCGTCAAGGTCGCCAAGCGCCGCGTGCGCACGACGTACCGCCAGGCGCAGCTGCATCCGTCGATCGTCACCTGGAACCTCGCCAACGAGGTGGCCGGCAACGGCCATCCGGAGGGGCAGATCCCGTACGTCGCCACGATGGCCGAAGAGCTCAAGAAGCTCGATCCCGGCCGCCCGATCGCGCTGGACATCTGGGGCGCCCATCCGCCGAAGAAGACCTCGCGCATCTACGAGAACATCGACATGATCGGCTGGACGAACTACATCGGCTGGTATGAGGCCACGCACGCTCCGGCCGAGGAGCTGCGCGGGCTCATCCGCGCGCGGCTGGAGCGCCTGCGCAACGTCTTCCCCGACAAGGTCATCGCGGTGACCGAGTTCGGCGCCGAGGGCAACGGCCGCAACGACACGACCGAGCCCGGCGGCTACGCGTTCCAGGCGCACCTGCTGGACCTGCACCTCTCGACGTACGCGCGGATCGCGGGCCTGGCCGGCGCGCTCGTCTGGAACCTGCGCGACTTCGCGGTCAACCCGTCCTTCTACGGCGGGTCGATCCGGCGCGAGGTGCCCGACATCGAGCTCGTCCGCGGCCTGAACCAGAAGGGCCTGTTCGACGTGCGCAACAAGGCCAAGCCGTCGGTCCGGGCCGTCGGCGGCCGCTTCGCCGCGCAGGCCGCCGCCGACGGCGGCTGAAGGCGACGTCGCCGGGCGATCTGCGCCGGCGGCGAGCGAACCGGCGAAGACAGCCCTGGCTCGCTAGCGTTGGCACCTCGGTGACCGACGACGCGAAGGGCGATGAGATGAGCGTGGCTGAGCAGCACCTATGGGGCGGCGAGACGGCCAAGGCGGTCGAGAACTTCCCGGTCTCCGGTGAGCGCGTGCCGGTCAGCGTCGTGCGGTGGCTGGCCGCGATCAAGGGCGCCGCGGCGCGCGTCAACGCCGACCTGGGCAAGCTCGACGCCGACCTCGCCGAGCGGATCGGCGCCGCCGCCGACGACATCGGCGCCGGCCGGCACGACGACCAGTTTCCGATCGACGTCTTCCAGACGGGGTCGGGCACCTCGACGAACATGAACGCCAACGAGGTCATCGCCAACCTCGCCGGCGAGGGCGTGCACCCCAACGACCACGTGAACATGGGCCAGTCGTCCAACGACGTGTTCCCCAGCGCCGTCCACCTCGCCGCGCTGGACGAGGCGACGAACCGGCTGCTGCCCGCGCTCGAGCACCTCGAGGCGGCGTTCGCCGCCAAGGCCGCGGAGTTCGAGGACGTCGTGAAGTCCGGCCGCACGCACCTCATGGACGCCGTGCCGGTCACGCTCGGCCAGGAGTTCGCCGGCTACGCCGCGCAGATGCGCCTCGGCGCGCGGCGCGTGCGCAACGCCCTTCCGCAGGTCGCGCAGATCCCGCTCGGCGGCACCGCCGTGGGCAACGGCCTCAACACGCACCCCGAGTTCGCCGAGCGCATCCGCGCGCGGCTGAGCGCGGCCAGCGGCCTGGAGATCGGCGCGCCCGAGGATCCCTTCGAGGCGCAGGCCAACCGCGACGCCCTCGTCGAGCTGTCGGGCGCGCTGAAGGTCGTCGCCGTGTCGCTGACGAAGATCGCCCAGGACCTCGCGCTGATGGGCTCGGGCCCGCGCGCGGGCATCGGCGAGATCCTCCTCCCGGAGCTGCAGAAGGGCTCGTCGATCATGCCGGGGAAGGTCAACCCCGTCCTCCCCGAGGTCGTCATGCAGGTTGGCGCGCAGGTCATCGGCAACGACGTGGCGATCACCATCGGCGGGCTGCAGGGCAACTTCGAGCTCAACGTCCGCATCCCGCTCATCGCGCGCAACCTGCTCGGGTCGATCCACCTGCTGTCGACGTCCAGCCGCCTGTTCGCCGACAAGTGCGTCTCCGGCATCGAGGCCAACCTCGACGGGTGCCGCAACTCGTCGGAGTCCACGCTCGCCGCCGCCACCGCGTTGAACCCGTACATCGGCTACGACAAGGGCGCGGCGATCGTCAAGGAGGCCGCGACCTCCGGGCGGATGCTGCGCGAGGTCGCGCTCGAGCACGGCGTCGACGAGGCCACGTTCGACGAGGCCATGGACCTGCGCAAGATGGCGCGCGGCAGCGCCGCCTGAGGCGCCCGCGCCCGCCCGCCCGCCCGCCGCGGCGTTCCTGGCTGCCTCTTCGACGGCCCGACTAGGCTCGCCGTGATGACCACGGTCCGCCTGCGCTCCTGCGCCGAGCTCGTCGTGATCGTCGCGGTCGCGCTGTTCTTCGCGATCGCGATCCAGGCGTACGCCGTCAAGCCGTACGCGATCCCGTCGGAGTCGATGGCGCCGACGCTCGTCGAGGGCCAGCGGCTGCTCGTCGACCGCTTCTCGCACCGCATCGGCGGCGATCCCAAGCTCGGCGACATCACGGTCTTCACGCCGCCGCCGAGCGCCGAGAGGGCGGGCGGCCAGTGCGCGATCGCCGGCGAGGGACCGTCCTACGCGGGCGCGGCGGCGAGCGGCCGCTCGTGCCCGCGGGCGGTGGCCGGCCAGGGGCCGGGGCCCTTCGTCAAGCGCGTCGTCGGGCTGCCGGGCGACCGCATCGCCGTGCGCGCCGGGCACGTGATCCGCAACGGCCGCCGCGCGAGCGAGCCGTTCGCCGCCCCGTGCGGCGGCGGCCCGGCGTGCGACCTCACCGCGATCACGATCCCGGCGGGCCACTACTTCCTCATGGGCGACAACCGCGGCAACTCCGACGACAGCCGCTACTGGGGCCCGCTGCCGCGCGACCAGATCATCGGCCGCGCCGTGGCCACGTACTGGCCGATCGGGCGGATCGGCGGGGCGTAGGTCCGCTCGGATCGGACGGGTGTGAGTTGCCGGGGGTGGCGACGTGCGCGGCCAGGGCCAGCGCGGGGGGAGCCGTGGCGCGAAGGTGCTCGCAGCGGACATCGACGCGCCATCGTGCGCGACGATCCGCCGGTGGTGCACGATCCGCCGTGAACCAGCGCCCAACCGTTGGCCGCATGGCGCTGCGTCGGCGCTGCTTCATCGCATGCGAGCAGCAGCGCCAAGGCGCGCCGGTCCGCCGAACGGTTCGTCGCTCCTTCACGCCCGGCGTCGGTCGCCGCCACGTGGGCCGGTCTACAGACAGAACGCCGTCAGCTCGCGCGCCACGCCGACCGGATCGTCGTAGGCGATGAGAAACCCCGTCCCCGGCAGCACGCGCAGCTGCCCGTCGGGCAGCAGGTCCAGCGCCTGCTCGGCGCCGGCCAGCGGGTGGTAGTGATCGCGGTCGGCCCACAGCAGCAGCACCGGCGCCTCGATCCGCGGGTAGGCGTCGAGCACGTCGGTCTGCGCGCCCGCGGGCCAGCGCCGCACCCAGCGTGCCCACGAGCGCACGAGGTTCGCGTTGCCGGCGACGTCCGCCGTCGCGTGGCGTACGAGGTCGCGCGCGGCGGGGTTGCCGCGCGCGGTGAGCTTCATCCCGTGCTCGGGGCGGTAGGCGAGCCGCACGGCGCGCGATGCCGCGCGGTCGAGGCCGGGCAGCGCGGCGGCCGGGGCGATCGCCCGCAGCGGGAGCGGCAGCCGCGAGCGGGTCGGCGGGCAGTGCAGGCGGTTGGGCATGAGCACGATCCGGGCCGGCTGCAGCTGCCCGGTGCAAGCCGCGCGCAGGAGGATCTCCGCCCCCGCCCCATGGCCGCCGACGACCGGATGCGCCCCGCACGTGTCGCGGCAGAACGCGGCCATGACCTCGGCCAGCCAGTCCGGCGTGTACGGGTGGCGGGGACGGTCCTCGGAGTCGCCGTGCACCGGCAGGTCGGGCAGCACGAGCCGGCAGCGGTCGGCGAGGTGCTCGACGATCGGGACGAACTCGCGATGCGAGAGCCCCGCGCTGTGCACGAGGCACAGGCTCGGTCCGATCCCGGCCTCGCGGTAGGCGATCCGCGTCCCGTCGCGGTGGTGATACAGCCGCAGCTTCATCCGCTGCGCTCGCCCGCCCGCGCCCCGCGCGCCAGCGCCGCCGTGGCCGCCGCGCTCGCGCCGGGCCCGAGCGTGCCGAGCTGCGTCATGCGCCGCGCGAGCTGATCGGCGATCCCGCTCGCGGCGCGCCGCGCGCCGGCGCGCACCGCGCCCGCCAGATAGCCGAGCTGCAGCGCGGCGGCGGGATCGGTCGCCGCCCGCGCGCGCAGCCGGTCGGCGAGGCGGCCGAGCGAGATGCCCAGCGACTGCAGGTCGCCGTCCGAGCGCGCGGTGCTCACGCAGCGCGACAGGCGCGTGCCGTCCGCGAGCGCGACCGCCCCCGGAGCCCGGGCGATCGCCGCCAGCAGCGTCGCCTGCGGGCCGACGCAGCTCGCGGGCACCGGGTCGGGCTCCCGCCTGCCGCAGCCGGCCAGCAGCAGCACCGTCAGCGCCGCGGCCATTGCCAGTCGAGCGAGCGTGGCGATGCGCAGAGATGGCACGGTCGGATCGTAGAGTCCGCCGCGTGCTGGGATCGCCCCACGATCGCGACATCCGCCGGCTCGCGATCCCCGCGCTCGGCGCGCTCGCCGCCGAGCCGCTGTACCTGCTCGTCGACACGGCGATCGTCGGGCACCTGGGAACGACGCAGCTCGCGGCGCTGGCGATCGCCGCGACGGTGCTGACGACGCTCGTCTCGCTGTGCGTGTTCCTGACCTACGGGACGACGGCGCAGGTCGCCCGGCTGCACGGCGCCGGCGACGCCGCCCGCGCCGGCGAGCTGGCGGCGCAGTCGCTGTGGCTGGCGACGGCGATCGGCGTCGCGCTGGCGCTCGTCTGCGTCGGCCTGGCCGGGCCGCTCGTCGCGCTGTTCGGCAGCGGCGGCGAGGCGGCGGCGCTCGCCGAGCGCTACCTGCGCCTCAGCGCCCTCGGCCTGCCGTTCGCGCTGATCGCGCTCGCCGGCCAGGGCTACCTGCGCGGCATCGAGGACCTGCGCACGCCGCTGCTCATCGTCGTCGTCGCGCAGGTCGTCAACGCCGCCCTGGAGGTGTGGTTCGTCTACGGCCTGGACTGGGGGCTCGACGGCTCCGCGCTCGGCACGGTCATCGCGCAGGCCGGGATGGGCGGCGCGTTCGCCTGGCTGCTGCTGCGCACCCCGGCGGCCGGCGCGCGCTCGCGGCGGCCGCGGCGTGCGCTGCTGGCGCCGCTCGTGCAGATCTCCGGCGAGCTCTTCGTCCGCTCGGCCGCGCTGCTCGTCGCCTTCGCCACCGCCAGCGCGGTGATCGCCCGCATCAGCGAGCCCTCGCTGGCCGCGCACCAGATCGCGATGGGCCTGTTCGTCTTCCTCGCGCTCGTGCTCGACGCGATCGCGATCGCCGCGCAGGTGCTCGTCGGCCGCGCGCTCGGCCGCGGGGACGCCGCCACCGCGCGCACGGTCGGGGTGCGGGCCCTGCTCTGGGGGCTCGTCGCGGGCTGTGCGTTCGGCGCGCTGCTGCTGGCGCTCGCGCGCGTGCTGCCGCAGGCGTTCACCGACGACCCGACGGTGATCGAGCGCGCCCGCGCGATCTGGACGATGCTCGCGCTCATGCAGCCGGCGGCGGGTGTCGTCTTCGCACTGGACGGGATCCTGATCGGCGCCGGCGACACGCGCTACCTCGCCGGTTCGATGCTGCTGGCCGGGATCTGCGTATACGTCCCGATCGCGCTGCTCGCGCTCGCGCTGGACTGGGGCGTCACCGGCGTCTGGGCGGGGCTGCTCGCGCTCGTCGGCGTGCGCCTCGTCACCCTCGGCTGGCGCTTTGCCGGCCCGCGCTGGGCGATCACCGGCGCAGCCGTGGCGCGCGCGCCGCGCTCTCGCCGCGCCCCGGACTAGGCCGGCCCGTCACGACGTGTCCAGCGCGACGGAGTCGGCGATCCGGCCCTCGATCGCCAGCTCGCTGTCGAAGTCCGCGGTGTCGGCGTGGCGGTAGTCCATCCCGCGCCCGGCCAGCAGCGCGGCGAGCGCCTCGACGTAGCGCTCGTCGAGCTGGCAGCCGGCCACGCGGCGCAGCTCGGTCATCGCCTGAAAGGAGGTCATGCGGTCGCGGTAGGTGTCCTGCGTCGTCAGCGTGTCGTAGACCTCCGCGACCGCGACGATGCGGGCGATCTCGGGGATCTCGTCGCCCTTGAGGCGGCGCGGGTAGCCGCGCCCGTCGATCCGCTCGTGGTGGGCGCGCACGATCTCGGCGACCGGGCCGTAGACGCCGAGGTCGCGCAGCAGGTCGGCGCCGAGCTCGGGGTGCTGGTGGATCGCCTCCCAGTCGTCCTCCGTCAGCGTGCCGTGGCGCTCCATGACGCGGTCGGGCAGCGCGAAGCGCCCGATGTCGTGCAGCAGCCCGGCGGTGTGCGCGAGCTCGGCGTCGCGCTTGCTCATCCCGCATTCGAGTGCGATGTCGCGCGCGAACGCGGCGACGGCGGCGCTGTGGCGCGCGGTCCGGCCGTCGCGGCGGTCCAGCGCACGCACGAGCGAGGAGAGCACGCCCCACGACATCGCGGCGTACTCCTCGGTGCGCTTGCGGGCGATCACCACGAGGCGCGACATGTAGGTGAAGGCCACGATGATGAGGACGAGAAACGCGCCCGCCGCGAGGCCGAGCTGGGCGAACACGCCGGCGATCGACACCGTCAGCGCGACGGTGAGCGCCAGCGAGGGCAGCAGCTCGCGGGGCGGGCGCAGCGCCGAGCGCATGCTGCCGCCGTCGAGCAGGACCACCAGGGCGCTGATCGTCGCGTAGTTGAGGGCGAGAAAGCCGATCGCGACGAGCGCGAGGACGGCGAGGTCGGCCGGCCGCCCGTCGTGCAATGTGCCGACGAGCTCGCGGTAGAGCAGCGCCGCCAGCAGGCTGGGGATCGCCGTGGCGGCCAGGTTGACCGCCAGGGCCTGGACGCGGTAGCGGCGCACCCCGAAAGTCACGGCCTCCGCCGCGACGGGGATCGCGAATGCTCCGACGGGCCCGACGAAGGCGACTGCGAGCATGAAGCACACGAATGCCGACGAGATGTCGACGGCGCCTTCCCAGTCGGAGGCGAAGAGCACGCTGAGGATCGCGCAGGCGGCGAGCACGAGCGTCAGCGGGTCGGTCAACTCGGCTGCTGACGACGAGGTCGTCAGCAGGATCGGCAGCGCGAGCAGCAGCAGGCCCAGGGCCGCCACGACGGCGGCCCCGGGCCGCTCGCGTCTCACTGCATCGGTCACATGTAGAACGTACCGGCCGCGACGCAGTGATACGCGGCGTCGATCAAGTGATGCGGAATGCACCGCCTGTCGCCGCGAGCACGGTGATGGCGGAGATGAGCAGGGGGAAGGCACGGCACTTGAACTGGGACATCATGGACCTCCGGGGTGGGGGCATTGATGGAACGCGGCCTAACGTAGCCCAGCAATCGGAGAGCCCGTCGTCCGGCCGGACGAACCGCCGATGGCCCCCCGGCGGCCCTCGAAGAAGTGCATCGGTTCAGCCCGCCGAGGCGGCACATTTGCAGCAGTTGACGCGACGTCGACGCCGTCGCCGGCGCCGGAACATGTGCAGTTGCGACAGGGTGTTTGCATCCCCCTCGGCGAGCACGGATGATGTCGGGATGAGGACTCTGAAGACCAGCGAGGCGGCGGCGCTGCTGAACGTCAGCCCGAACACGCTCCGGGCCTGGGAGCGCCGCTTCGGCTATCCCAAGCCGCAGCGCTCGGCCGGCCGTCACCGCCTGTACACGCACGGGGAGGTCGCGGCGCTGCGCGATGCCCTCCAGCAGGGGCTCTCGATCTCGTCGGCGGTCAGCCGCGCGCGCGAGGCCCTCAGCACCGACACGCACACGCTCGTGGGTGCCCTTGCGGGCTTCGAGCTCGACCGCGCCGACAGCGCGATGGAGTCGGCGCTCGCGTTGCGCTCGGTCGAACGGGCCGTCGAGGAGGTGCTGCTGCCGTCGCTCGAGGAGCTCGGTGAGCGCTTCGGCACCGACAGCGCCCCCTGGGCCTTCGCGGCACGCTGGGCGGACGGCTGGCTGCGCCGCGCGCAGCGGCTCGCGCCGCCGCCCGTGCGCCGCCTCGCGATCCTCGTCGGCGACGCGACGCGCAGCGAGCTCGATCCCGATGCGCTCGCGGTGCGGGCGTTCGAGCTGTTCTGCGGGCGGGCGGGCGCCCGCGTGATGGCGCTGCCGATCGGCGGCGTCTCGGGCCTGCCGGACGTGGTCAGCTCGTTCGCGCCCGATGCGGTGGTCATCGCGGGCAGCCATCTGCCCGACGACGCGGTCGCGCTCTGGGCCTACCGCGTCCGGGCGACGGCCGGTCCGCTGCCGGTGACGCTCTTTCGCGGCTCCCGCCACACCGCGCCGGTGCGCACGACGGGCACCCGGATCCTGTCGCCCACGCCGTTCGCCGCGCATCGCCAGGTGCTCGCGTCGATCGACGACCGCCGGCCGGTACCCGTCCACGAGGGCGCGCCGGTGACGGTGCCCGGTGACGGCGCCGCGCGTCGCGAGGCCCAGGCATGAGGCGCCTGCATGCCCTGCGCCCCGTCGAGGTCGACGAGCGCGGCCGCGAGCTGGTGTCGTTCTGCGGGCACTGCGGCGAGCGTCCGGACCCGGTCGCCGCACCGCCGACCTCGCGCGTCTGCGGGCACTGCGGGCTCGGGCTCGTCCTGCAGGCCGGCGCCGACCTCGTCCCCCGCCGCGACGAGCCGTTTCTGATCGTCGACACGTCGCTGTCGGTCTGCGCGATGTCCGCGGCGGCCGAGACGCTCTTCGCGATCGACGAGACCGACGCCGTCAACAAGCACATCGCCGACTTCCTCGTCCCGGCCGACGCCAACGCTCCGAGCGCCGAGAACCTGCTGGCGCTGCTCGTCGACGTGGCCGGCGGCTCGGGCGCGACGTGCACGACGGTCGTGCGCCCGCGCCAGGAATTCGGCGTGCGCTTCTGGGCGCGGATCGGCCCATGTGGGTCCCCACGCGCCGCATTGCTCGTCTTGTCCTAGGAATTTCGCCCGCACTTTCCCTAATCTGTACGACATCGATCCCGGCTTGCGGACCTTGTCCTTCGCGACCGGCGGTGAGCCTCGATCGAGCTCCCGATGAGCGTCCTACGCACCCATGCCGCAGCGGCCATGTTGGGCGTCAGCCCGAATACGTTGCGCTCGTGGGAGCGGCGCTTCGGCTATCCGATGCCGCGCCGCACCGCGGGCGGCCATCGCCAGTTCGACCTCGCCGAGATCGAGGCGCTGCGCCAGGCCTTCGAGGAGACCCACAACGTCTCGTCGGCGATCTCGATCGCCCGAGAGCGCGGCAGCGGTCCCTCGTCGCCGACCCGGCTGCGCTCCGCGCTGCGCCGCTTCGACGAGATCGAGGCCGACCGGATCCTCGAGGAGAGCCTGGCCGTGCGCTCCGTCGAGCGCACCGTGGAGGAGGTGCTGCTGCACGCGATCGACGGCCTCGGCGCGGCGGACGACGAGGCTCCCTCGGCTGAGCTCGGCTTCGCGCTGCGCTGGGCGACGGGCTGGCTGGCCGCGGCCAAGCGCGTCGCGCCCGGGTCGACGCGCCCCGAGGGCGTCCTGATCTTCGACGGCAGCGGCCAGTGCGACATCGACGCGCTGCACGCCCAGGCGCTCGAGCTGTGCCTGCGCCGGGCCGGCATGCGCACGCTGCTGCTGACCGCCGAGCTCGACGCCAGCCGGCTGGCGCACGTCCTGCAGGCGCTCAACCCGCGGCTCGTCGTGCTGACCGGCCGCCGGGCCTGGCTCGACGCGGTGACGCGGATCGCCTACCAGACGCGCGGCGCCGTGAACCTCGTCGAGGTGCTCGACTTCCGCGCCGCGCTGGGCGAGGGCGGGCACACGTCGGTGCCGCGCCTGGGCATGAGCGCCGTCGGCGCCCGCGACCTGCTGCTCGCGCGGCTCAACGGCGCCGAGCCGCCCGCCCGCGCGCGCCGGCCGCACGGGCTCGCGCAGGTGTCATAACCGCGCGCGGGCAGCGTCCGGCCCGACCGCTACGGTCCGGCGCCAGGATGACCCTCGTGCCCGGCGACCCGCTCGCGCATCGCGCCCTCGATTCGCTGCTGCGCGCGGAGGCCTCGGTCCGCCGCCGGCTGAGCGCCGATCTCGAGCGCGAGGGCCTGTCGGCGACGGGCTTCTCGGTGCTCGTGATCCTGACGACCGCGGGCGGCGAGCTCGAGCTGCGCGTGCTGCGTGCGCGGCTGCGCACGTCGAAGGCCAACGCGACCGAGGTCGTCACGACGCTCGAGACCCGCGGGCTCGTGCACCGCCGCCGCCTCGCCAGCGACCGGCGCGCGGCCAGCGTGGCGATCACCGCCGGCGGGTCGGAGATCGTCGACCGGTTGTTCCCCGAGCACAGCGAGCGGGTCGCGCAGGCCTTCGCGGTGCTCGACGAGGCCGAGAAGCGCAGCCTGGCCTCGATCTGCCGCAAGCTCGCCGCCTGATCCGCACGCCCGCGACACAGGGCGGTTTACCGCACCTGCAGACACGAGGCTGCCCCATGGCCGGCGGCCCGTCGCGGGAGCAGACTGACGGCATGCTCACTCCGATCGTCACCGAGGTCCGCCGGGCACTCGAGCCGGTCGGACGCGACAACTTCATCGGTCCGCGCGAGCCGGGCAACGTCGTGCGCCTCGTGCCGCGCGACCTGCGCGACCGCCCGGCCGTCGCCCTCCCGGCGCGCGCCGCCTGAACGCCGGCCACGCCCCGGCAGGCGTCGCCCCTGCGAAGAGCCCTCGCGCAGCCCGCGCCTACACTGACCGCTACATGGCAAAGCGGCCCGTCGACGCGCAGGTGTCCTTCCCCGACCTCGAGCAGCAGGTGCTCGAGCGCTGGCGCCGGCGCGACGTCTTCGCCGAGTCCGTGCGCCGCCGCAAGGGGGGCGAGCCGTGGGTGTTCTGGGAGGGCCCGCCGACCGCCAACGGCCCGCCGTACGTGCACCACGTCCTCAGCCGCGCCTTCAAGGACATCTTCCCGCGCTACCGCACCATGCGCGGACGCCTCGTCGAGCGCCGCGGCGGGTGGGACTGTCACGGCCTGCCGGTCGAGATCGCCGTCGAGAAGCAGCTCGGGATCACCCGCAAGGAGGAGATCGAGCAGTTCGGCATCGCCGAGTTCAACCAGAAGTGCCGCGAGTCGGTGTTCGCGTTCCTGGAGGAATGGGACGCGCTGACCGAGCGGATCGGCTTCTGGCTGGACCTCGACAATGCCTACCGCACGCTGGACCCGGCGTACATCGAGTCGGTGTGGTGGTCGCTGAAGCAGATCGCCGACCAGGGGATGCTCTACGAGGGCCACAAGGTCGTCCCCTACTGTCCGCGCTGCGGCACCGCGCTGTCCAGCCACGAGGTCGCGCTCGGCTACCAGGACGTCGAGGATCCGTCCGTCTACGTCCGCTTCAAGGTCAAGCGCGACGGTGGCCCGCTGCAGGCCGGCGACGAGCTGCTCATCTGGACGACGACGCCGTGGACGCTCGTCTCCAACGCCGCCGTCGCGGTCGACCCCGAGCTCACGTACGTGCGCGCGAAGACCGGCCGCCTCGAGGCGCCGGTCGTGCTCGCCGAGGCGCTGATCGAGCAGGTGCTCGGCGACCCCGCCGGCGTGCAGATCCTCGAGCGCTTCCCGGGCGCCGCGATCGACGGCGTGCGCTACGAGCCGCCGTTCGGCTACCTCGGCGCGGAGGTCTACGGCGAGCGCGGCCACACCGTCCTGCTCGCCGACTTCGTCACCGCCGACGACGGCACCGGCCTCGTGCACACGGCGATCGCCTTCGGCGAGGACGACTTCCGGCTCGGCCAGCAGTACGGCCTGAACGTCGTCAACCCGGTCCTGGCCGACGGGAGCTACGACGAGCGCATCGGTCGCTACGCCGGCCGCTTCGTCAAGGACGCCGACGCCGACCTCGTCAAGGATCTCGAGACGCGCGGGCGCCTGCTGCGCGCCGAGCGCTACGAGCACTCCTACCCGCACTGCTGGCGCTGCTCGACCCCGCTGCTGTACTACGCCAAGCCGTCCTGGTACATCGCCACCTCACAGATCCGCGACCAGCTGCTGGCTGCCAACGAGCAGATCCAATGGCACCCGGAGCACATCAAGCACGGCCGTTTCGGGCGCTGGCTGGAGAACAACGTCGACTGGGCGCTGTCGCGCGAGCGCTACTGGGGCACGCCGCTGCCGGTCTGGCGCTGCGCGAACGATCACGTCACCGTGATCGGCTCCTTCGACGACCTCGAGCAGCGCTCCGGCGCGCGCCTGGAGGATCCCCATCGCCCGTTCTGCGACGAGGTCACGTTCGCCTGCGACGAGTGCGGCGAGACGGCGACGCGCGTGCCGGAGGTCATCGACGTCTGGTTTGACTCGGGGGCGATGCCGTTCGCCCAGCGTCACGAGCCGATCGAGGGCGAGCTGAGCCTCGAGCGGCTCTACCCGGCCGACTTCATCTGCGAGGCGCTGGACCAGACGCGCGGCTGGTTCTACTCCCTGCTCGGCGTCTCGACGCTGCTGCGCGGCCCCGAGATCCCGTATCGCCATGTCGTCTGCCTGGGCCTCATCCTCGACGCCGAGGGCCAGAAGATGTCCAAGTCCAAGGGCAACGTAGTCGGGCCCTGGGAGGTCATCGACCGCTTCGGCGCCGACGCGCTGCGCTGGTACTTCTTCACCTCCAAGCAGCCGTGGGACGGCTACCTCTTCTCGCTCGAGGCGATCGGCGAGGGCGTGCGGCTGTTCTTGCGCCAGCTGTGGAACACGTACCGCGTCGCGACGATGTACGAGCCGGCGGGCGCGGGCGCGGGCGCGGGAGCCGGCGAGCAGACCGACCTCGACCGCTGGATCCGCTCGCGCCTGAGCGCGACCGTCGAGGTCGTCACCGACCGCTTGGAGAACTACGACGCGACGACCGGCGGCCGCGCCATCGCCGACTTCGTCGACGATCTCTCCAACTGGTACGTGCGCCGCTCGCGGCCGCGCTTCTGGGAGGGTGATGAGGTGGCGGTGCAGACGCTGCGCTGCTGCCTCGTCACGGTCAGCCAGCTGCTCGCGCCGTTCACGCCGTTCATCGCCGACGAGATCTACGACAACCTCGACGCGACCGAGCCCAGCGTCCACCTGACCGACTGGCCGGTGCCCGCCGCGCGCGACGAGGCGCTCGAGTCGGCGATGGCGATCGCCCGCGAGACCGTGCGCCTTGGCCTCGCCGCGCGCGGCGCCGCGAAGATCAAGGTCCGCCAGCCGCTGCACGAGGTCGTGGTCGTCGCCGCCGGCCGCGAGCGCGAGGCGATCGAGCGCCTCGGCGAGATCGTGCGCGAGGAGCTCAACGTCAAGCTGCTGCGCTTCGTCGACGAGGCCGACGAGCTGGGCTCCTACACGCTCAAGCCAAACTACCGCAGCCTCGGCCCGCGCTTCGGCAAGGCGATGCCGCAGGTGGCCGAGGCGATCGCCGCGCTCGACCCCGATCACGTCGCCGTGTCGCTGCGCGAGGGCCGTCAGGTCGGCGTGTTCATCGACGGCCACGACCACACGCTCGGCCCCGACGACCTGCTCGTCGCGCTCGCGCCGCTGCAGGACTACCAGCTCGAGCGCGAGGGCTCGCACGCGGTCGCGCTGGAGCTCTCGATCGACGAGGACCTGCGCCGCGAGGGCCTGGCGCGCGAGATCGTGCACGCCGTCCAGCTCGCGCGCCGCGATGCCGGCCTGGACATCTCCGACCGCATCGCGCTGGCGCTCGACGGCGACGAGGCGCTGCTGGAAGCCGCGCGACACCACGAGACGTACCTGGCCGGCGAGGTGCTCGCCGTCAGCGTGGCGTACGCCGCCAACGGCACCGGCGAGCGCGCCAGCATCGAGGGCCGCGAGCTGCGGATCTCGGTGGCCCGCGCGGGTTGACGGCCGGGACTCGGACGGCTGCTCCGCTGGGCGGGGCATGGCCATAGCGAAAGGCGACGGCTGACGCAGGAAGCGCAGTGGCGAGTACGAAGCTGGACGTGGTGAGGAGAAGGATCGTCAACCCCTACGCCAACTCGGCTCCTGTTCTGGTGGCGCTGGTCACGCTGGGGCTGGCCCTGAAGGCGTTGGAGGTACCTTCGAAGGAGGCATGGGTCCCGGACGGCCACGGCACGATCGCCGTGGCCGTACTAGGCGTCATTGCCACGGTTGCCAGCTGGCTGGCCAGCCAGACGAAGAGGCGGAGCGAGCGGGACGCCAAGCTGTACGAGGCATGCGTGCAGATTGCCGCGCAGATCGACGAGCTGTGCCCCGACGTGCCGCTCAAGGACGTTGGCATTCACGTCTGGTTGGTCCGCGGCCACGGCAAGCGACAACGACTTGAGCGCGGGCCGCAGTTCGTACTGCGCAATCGTCCGAAGTCGGGAATCCGGTTCACGCCTGGCAAGGGAGTGGTGGGCCGCGCGTGGATCGAGAAGGCCGATGTGCTGCTCGATCTTGAGCGAGAGGTCCATCCGTACGCCGGTGCCCGTGAGAACTACGCCAGGCTGCCTGCTGACGTTCGGCTAGGCATGGAGTGGGATGAGTATCGGCGAACGATGCACCACCAAGCAATCTGGGCCTCGGCCCTCGTAGACGACGGCAAGGTGCTCGGTGTCGTATCGGTGGACATCAGCGCTCCGGTTGCGTTTGATCAGCTTGTTGCTGCCGTGGGCAATCAGCACATCCGGACCGTCCTGGCGTCGTGTCAAGATGCCCTCAGGTCACGCAACTAAGGGAACGTCCATGAAGCAGACGCTCGATGGAAGGTCGGCCGGACTCACAATCATTCGCGAGGTGGATCGCAATCACGCGACTGAGGACGGAGTGCAGCAACTTCGGGAAGCGGGCGCCTCGGAGCAACTCCTTCGACACGCTCGGCGGGCGCTGGAACGTCGTACGGCGCAGCCCGACTCAGACTCACGACCCGCGCAGTAGCGGCGTACGCCGCTGCGGCGCGGGGCGAGACCGCCCGCCTCGAGAACCACGAGCTGCGAATCTCGGTCGCGCGCCGGCTGACCGCGCCGCGCGAGCTAGGGCAGGGACCCGGATTTGCGCGAGCGCGTGCGGGTACGTCCCCGGTCAAGGACGTCTCTAACCCGAGAGGAGTCGCATGAGCGACCACACGCCACCGCCCACCACTACCGACGCCGGCATCCCGGCGCCGAGCGACTCGCACTCGCTCACCGTCGGCCCCGACGGCCCGATCCTGCTGCAGGACCACTACCTCATCCAGAAGATGGCGCAGTTCAACCGCGAGCGCGTGCCCGAGCGCGTCGTCCACGCCAAGGGCGCCGGCGCGCACGGCTTCTTCGAGGTCACCGAGGACGTCTCGCAGTTCACGAAGGCCGACCTCTTCAACGGCGTCGGCAAGCGGACGCCGATGTTCGCCCGCTTCTCGACCGTGGCCGGCGAGCTGGGCTCCCCCGACACCGCCCGCGACCCGCGCGGCTTCGCGCTGAAGTTCTACACGCAGGAGGGCAACTACGACCTCGTCGGCAACAACACGCCGGTCTTCTTCGTGCGTGATCCGTCGAACTTCCAGGACTTCATCCACTCGCAGAAGCGCCGCGCCGACACCGATCGCCGCGACAACAACATGCAGTGGGACTTCTGGACGCTGAAGCCCGAGTCCGCCCACCAGGTGACGATCCTCATGTCCGATCGCGGCACGCCGAGGACGATGCGCCACATGAACGGCTACGGCAGCCACACGTTCATGTGGGTCAACGCCGGCGGCGAGCGGTTCTGGATCAAGTACCACTTCAAGACCGACCAGGGCATCGAGAACTTCACCGACGACGAGGCCGGCGCGATGGCCGCCGAGGATCCCGACTTCCACCGCGCGGACCTCTGGAACGCGATCCGCGACGGCAACGCGCCGCAGTGGAACCTCGAGGTGCAGATCATGCCGTTCGACGAGGCGGCGAGCTACCGCTTCAACCCCTTCGACCTCACGAAGGTCTGGCCGCACGGCGACTACCCGCCGATCCAGGTCGGCCGGATGGTCCTGGACCGCAACCCGCAGAACTACTTCGCCGAGGTCGAGCAGGCCGCCTTCGAGCCGGCCAACATGGTGCCCGGCATCGGCCCGTCGCCGGACAAGATGCTGCTCGGCCGGCTGTTCAGCTACCCCGACACGCACCGCTACCGGATCGGTCCGAACTACCTGCAGCTGCCGATCAACCAGCCGCGCTGCCCCGTCCACAGCTACAACAAGGACGGCGCGATGCGCTACGAGAACCCGGGCGACCCGGTCTACGCGCCGAACACGGCGGGCGGCCCGCACGCCGACGAGGCGCGCTACGGCGACGACGCGACGTGGCGCGCCGACGGCGACATGGTGCGCACCGCCTACGCGCTGCGCGCCGACGACGACGACTTCGGTCAGCCGGGCACGCTCGTGCGCGAGGTCATGTCGCAGGAGGATCGCGACCACCTCGTCACGAACATCCTCGGCCACGCGACCGACGACGACGTGCAGCCCGAGATGAAGCCGCGCATCGCCCGGTACTGGACGAACGTCGACCCGGACGTCGGCGCGGCGGTCGCCCGCGGCCTGGGCGTCGAGGCGCCCGCGCCGGCCGGGATCGACTAGAGCTGACGTCGCCCGTAGGTCAGCGGATCAGATCACGCGACGCCTCGTGTGACGCGTGCGCCGAGGATCTGATCCGATGACCGAAGGGCGAAGCCCGTGTCCGGCCGCGCGCCGGGCGCAGCCGGCCTCCCTGCGGTCAGGTCGAACCGCGCAGCGTCCTCGAACGGGCGCTGCAGGCGGCCGGCGTCAGGCGGCAGGCTCGAGCTCGAGCTGCTGCTCGAGCTGGCTCTTGTTGCGCGTCGGGCGCAGGCGCTTGACCTCCGCGCCGTGGTTGAAGAGGATCAGCGACGGGATCGAGAGGATGCGGTACTCCGCAGCCGTCAGCTGGTTCTCGTCGACGTTGAGCTTGACGATGCGCACGTCCTCACGGTCCTCGGCGATCTCCTCGAGCAAGGGAGCGATCGCGCGGCACGGTCCACACCAGGGGGCCCAGAAGTCGACGAGGATGGGCGTCTCGCTCTCCATGACCTCGGCCTGGAAGCTGTCGTCGGTGACTTCGATGATCGAACCGGCCATTGGGGTCTCCTTGAGTCGTGTCTGCGACCCACTATACAAAATGAAGCGACGGAGCTTCGGAGTGGATCGAGGAGGCCTTACCCGGCCAGCCAGCGCAGCAGACCCGGGCTGACGTAGACCTCGACGAACGCCGACGCCACGAGCACGGGGAAGGCGAGCAGCACCGTCACGATCGTCGCCGCCAGCAGCTGATGCCAGTCGCGCTGGCGGCTGGCGATCATCCACGCCGCGAGCGGCAGGAAGAGGGCGATGAGCTCGGGCGCGGCATGCGGCAGCAGGCCGAGCAGCAGCAGGCCGGGCCCGATGTCGAGCTTGGCGGCCAGCGACGCCGTGCCGCTGCCGAGCACCAACGCCTGCGTCACGAGCGAGAACGTCGTCGCGCCGATCACGAAGGCGATCGCCAGCGGGCCCGCCTTCTCGTGGATCCAGCGCCAGGCGCCGCTGCGCCGCTCGGCCTCCAGCGGCAGCGAGCTGCCGGCGATGAAGCCCGCCACGCAGGCCATCGCGTGCAGGGCCAGCACGAGCGAGTTGCGCTCGATGACGTGCCACACCTGCCCGACGTGGGGCCGGTCGCTCAGGCCGAGAAACCAGGCGCTCGGGTCGGGGACGGACACCATCGCGATGACCCAGATGGCGAGCAGCAGCACGGCCGTGATGGCGGCGGAGCCGGCGAGCCAGCGCCCGACGACCGGGCCGGGCCGCTCGTTCCACGCGTCGAGCGTCGCGCGCGTGGCGGCGATGCCGCGGACGAGCACGAAGTCAGAGGACCGCACCGGCCCGCCATCGGCGCGCCGAGCGGCGGCGCGCGATCAGCGCTTGCGGTGCTGGCCGGATGTGCGACCGAAGCGCAGCTGCGGCACGAGCCACGCGGCCTCACCGGCGATCCGCCAGGACATCTTCGAGCGCCCGAGCCGGCGGTCGCGAAAGACGATCGGCAGCTCGACGACACGAAACCCGGCGTGGATCGCGCGGTGCGTGAGCTCGACCTGGAAGGCATATCCGCGCGAGCGCACCGTCGGCAGGTCGATCGCCTCGAGCACCTCGCGGCGAAAGCACTTGAAGCCACCCGTCAGGTCGCGCACGTCGAGGCCGAGGATCTTGCGCGCATACCACGAGCCGCCACGGCTGACGAGCTTGCGCACGCGACCCCAGTCGGTGACGCCCCCGCCGGCGACGTAGCGCGAGCCGAGCGCGAGGTCGGCGTCGGCGATCGCGGCGAGCAGCCGCGCCAGGTCGGCCGGGTCGTGCGAGAAGTCCGCATCCATCTCGAGGACGAACTGCGCGCCGCCGTCGAGGGCGCGCGCGAAGCCCGCCAGATAGGCCGGTCCGAGGCCCTCGCGCGTGGTGCGGTGCAGGACCTCGACGTCGTCGAGCGCGGCCGCGAGGCGGTCGGCGATCCGGCCGGTCCCGTCGGGTGAGTCGTCGTCGACGACGAGGACCCGGTGGTCGCCGGGCAGCGCCTGCTCGAGCACCGTCCGGGCGGCCGCGACGATCGCGGCGATGTTCTCGGCCTCGTCGTACGTGGGCAGGATGAGCCAGGCGGCGGCGGGCATTCGCGCGACTACCCTAGTGGGCCGTGAGCCCGCTGAGCCCGATGGCGTCGGACCCCTCGAACCTCCAGATCGCGGCCGCCATGGACGAGCTCGCCGACCTCTACGAGCTCGACGGCGCGATCGTGCACCGCGTGCTCGCCTACCGCTCGGCGGCGAAGGCCGCGCGCGAGGCGACGGTGTCCGTGGCGGCGCTCACCCGCGCCGGGACCGTCACGTCGCTGCCGGGCATCGGCAGGACGCTCGAGGAGAAGATCCTCGCGCTCATGCAGACCGGCGACATCCCGGCGGCGGTCAAGCTGCGCGCGAAGTACCCGGCCGGCCTGCTGGACATGACGCGCCTGCCGGGCCTCGGTCCCAAGCGCGCGCGCAAGCTGTTCGACGAGCTCGGCATCTCGTCGCTGGAGATGCTGCGCGCCGCGGTGCAGGGCGAGCAGCTGCGCGGGGTCAAGGGGTTCGGCGCGAAGTTCGAGGCCTCGGTGCTCTCCTCGCTGGAGGCCGGGATCGGCGAGCGGCCGGCGCAGCGCGTGCTGCTGCACCGCGCGCTGACGGTCGGCGAGCAGATCGTCGCGGCGCTGCGCGAGCATCCCGCCGCCGAACGCGTCGAGCTCGCCGGGTCCGCGCGCCGCCAGGCCGATTCGGTCAAGGACCTCGACATCATCGCGACGGCGAGCGACCCGGGTGCGCTCGTGCGCGCGCTGGGCGAGCTGGAGCTCGTCGAGTCCGCCTCGGCGCCCAACGAGCACGCCGCGCGCGGGCGCACCCACACCGGCCTGCCGATCGACCTGCGCGTCGTCGCGCCGGAGAACTTCGGCAACCTGCTGCAGCACTTCACGGGGTCGGCCGCGCACAACGTCGCGCTGCGCGAGGCGGCGGTGCGGCGCGGGCTGCACGTCAGCGAGTACGGCATCCTCGACGACGAGAGCGGCGAGACCCTGCGCTGCTCGACGGAGGAGGAGGTCTACGCGCGCCTCGGGCTCACCTACCCCGAGCCCGAGCTGCGCGAGAACCGCGGCGAGCTGTCGCCGGACTTCGTGGCGCCGCAGCTCGTCCGCGTCGAGGACCTGCGCGGAGACCTGCACATGCACACGATCGCCTCCGACGGGCGCAACACGATCGAGGAGATGGCGCGCGCGGGGCTCGCCCGCGGCTATGAGTACATCGCGATCACCGACCACTCGGCGACGCACGGCTTCGGCGATCACGTCACGCCGGACGAGCTCGAGCGCCAGATCGAGCGGGTCGCCGCCGCCAACGAGCGCGTCGCGGGGATCACGATCCTCGCCGGCACCGAGACGAACATCCTGCCCGACGGCTCGCCGGACTACGACGACGAGCTGCTCGACCGGCTGGACTGGGTGATCGGCTCGGTGCACACGTCGTTCGGCATGCCGGCGGCCGACATGACCAAGCGGATGGTCGCGGCGATCGAGCATCCCTGGATCGACGCGATCGGCCATCCGACGGGCCGCAAGATCTCCTCGCGCCGGCCCTACGCGCTGGATCTCGACGCGATCGTCGCGGCCGCCGCGCGGACCGGCACGATGCTCGAGATCAACTCCGCGCCCGACCGCCGCGACCTCGACGACGTCAACGCGCGGGCGGCGGCGGAGAACGGGGTGCTGCTGCTCGTCGACTCCGACGCCCATGGCGCCGACCGCTTGCAACATGTGCGCTGGGGCATCGCCACCGCCCGCCGGGCCTGGCTGACGGCGCAGAACGTCGCGAACACGCGGCCCTGGGCGCAGTTCGCGGCGCTGCGCAAGCGGACGCGCTCGCGCGCCGCCTGAGCCCGGATCGAGCCGCCTCTATCGTCTGCGCCATGACCGAGTACGCGCTGACCCGCAGCTCCGCAGATCGCCGCCGCTACGAGCTGGCGGGCTTCGGGACGCTGCGCCTCGGCGGCTGGGCGTCGCGCTGGGCGACCGCCCAGGCCGGCGACCGCCGCTGGGGGTTCGCCCGGCGCGGGATCTTCCGGGCCAGGATCGAGGCGACGGATCCGACCGGGAACGTGGTCGGGACGTTTGCGGGCCGCTCGCTCAAGCGCGGCGGGACGGTGGTCTGGGACGGGCGCGAGTACGTGCTCACGTCCGACAGCGCGTGGCGCGAGCGCTACGCGCTGCTCGCAGGCGGCGATACCCGGGTGGCCCTGCTGGAGGGCAAGGGCTGGGGCAAGCGTCCCGTGCGCGTCGACGTCGACGACAGCACGATCGACGCCGGGCTGCTGCTGTTCGCGGCGTTCGTCGTGCGGGCGCTCGCCGAGGATGCCGGGTCCGCCGCCGGCGGCGCTGCGGCGGGCGCCGGCGCCGTCAGCGCGTAGGCCCACCCACGTAAGCAGCGCGCGCCGCCGGCACCCGCACGAGCAGGCGCGGCCGCCGTCGTCCGCGCGCGCGGCGCCTACCCGACGAGGCGCGGCAGCAGCTCGTCGCGGACGACCGCGTCGACGGCCGCGGGCGAGAACGGCGCGAGCGCGGTGGCCGCCCGCGGGGCGTAGTCCGGCACGGGTGCGTCGAGCGCGCAGCGCAGCGCGGCGGCCAGCCCGGCGTCGTCGGTGACGAGCCGTGGGTCGAGGGCGCGCGCGAGCGGCAGCGCGGCGTAGGGCCCGGGCGCCGCCGTCGTCACCAGCAGGCAGCCGTCGGCGAGCGCCTCGAGCTGGGCGATCCCGTAGTCCTCGCGCCGCGGGGCCGTGACGAAGACGCGGGCGCGGCGCAGCAGCGCGCGGTACTCGGCCCGGGCCAGGCGACCGGCGACGTGCACGCCGGGGACGTCACCGAGGCGCGGTGCGGCGCCGGCCACGACGAGCTGCTCGTCGCCGGTGCGCGCCTGCGCCCAGGCGGCGAGCACCCGGTCCAGCCCCTTCTTCGCCGGGTTCGCCGCGTACGTGATCGCCGCGATGTCGCGCGGCGCGCCGGTGGCCGGGGACGGCTCGACGGCGATCGGGATCACGAGCGCGTCGGCGTGGGGGGCCGGCCACTCGGCCAGCGAGGCGGCGTGCCAGGGCAGCAGCAGCGGCGCGGCGGCCCCGCGGCGGGCCTCGAGCCGGCGCTGCCAGATGCCGTGCCGTCCGGGCCGGTTGGCCGCGGCCGGCGCGTCGAAGCGGATCGCGCCGGGGCGCGGCCACAGCAGCGCGGCGGTGGTGGTCGAGTAGACGATCGCCCGCGGAGCGTGGGCGGCGATCGCGCTGCGCGCGGCGACACGGGCCGCGCGCGCCCAGGCGAGGTCGGTGAGCGCGTACGTGCGCAGCTCGCGCGGCGCCTGCGCGGCCGCGATCTCGACGTGCGCGCCCGCCCGTCGCAGGGCGCCCGCGAGCGCCTCGTCGGCAGCGCGCAGGCCGGCCGTCGATCCGAGCGAGACGATGAGGACGTCGGCCGCGGCCATCACTCTGCACCCACCGTGCCATCCTCCCGCATCGATGCTCGGCACGTTCGTCAACGTCGGTGCCGTGCTGGTGGGGACCGGGATCGGCGTCGCGGTCGGCAACCGGCTCGGCAGCGGCCTGCAGCAGCGCGTGCTCGCAGGCCTCGGGCTCGTCACGGCGGTGATCGGCATCGACCTGGCGCTGGCCTGGCGCGACACGAGCCCGCTCTACGTGCTCGGCGCGATCCTCCTCGGCGGCCTGATCGGGGAGGCGATCGGGATCGAGGCGCGTCTGGCGCGCCTCGGCGATCGCATCGAGCGGCGGGTCGCCCGCTCGCGCGATCCGAGCCGCCCCGCCTCGACGGTCAGCGAGGCGTTCTTCACCGCGAGTCTGCTGTTCTGCGTCGGCCCGCTGACCGTGGTCGGCGCGTTCGAGGACGGGCTGCGCGGCAACATCGAGCCGTTGGCGACGAAGTCGCTGCTCGACGGCTTCGCCTCGATCGCGCTGGCCTCGACGCTCGGTGCCGGCGTCGCGTTCGCCGCGGTCACCGTGCTCGTCGTGCAGGGCGCGCTGACCCTCGGCGCCGGGCTATTCGAGGACGTCCTGCGCGGCGAGGCGCTCGCTGCGATGACCGCGACCGGCGGCGTGCTGATCATCGGGATATCGCTGCGCCTGCTCGATCTCAAGGACGTGAAGGTCGGCAACTTCCTGCCGGCGCTCGTGCTCGCGCCGCTGCTCGTCGGCCTCGTCGGCCTGCTCTGACGCTCAGCGCACGGTGCCGTTGACCGACACCATGTCGCGCCGGAAGCCGGGCGCGCGGATGAGCTTGATCGGCTTCAGCGGCGATGTCGGCTCGACGTAGAAGGCGACCCCGTCGCGCTCCTCGATCGCCGTCACGGCCGCCTCCTGGCGGCGCCAGGCGAGCGCCCCGATGATCGCAAAGCCGCACGCGATCGCCGGGATCTGCGGGGCGAAGAGCCCGAGGGCGAGGGCGATGACGGTGGACAGCAGCAGCGGCCACATCCGGTTGAGCAGCAGGCTGCTCGGGCGCTGCTCGGGTAGGGAGTTCGTCGACTTCGCGGCGGCCAGCAGCCGGGCGATCGGGGAGTTGGTCTCCGCTCGCCGGCCGAGCCACATGCCGATCATCGAGGCGGCGATCCACCAGCCGATGACGAAGCCCGCCAGGGCGGAGTCATCCTCGGAGCTCGCGCCGAGGACCGTGATCGTCGCCAGGGCGGTGGCCGAGCCGGCACAGAGCAGGACCGCCGCGCGGAGGAAGTCGACGAAGCGCATGTGCCGGTCTCTACGCGGCCAGGGCGCGGAGCAGTGCAACCACCCCGGCGGGCCCGTCGACGAGCAGGTCGGCGCCCTGCTCGAGCGCCTCCGGCGTCTCGTCGGAGCGCACGCCGACGCACACCGCGGCGCCGAGCCTGCCCGCCTCGACGAGGCCGTGCAGGCCGGCGAACGCGTCGAGGTCGGTCGTGTCGTCGCCGACGTAGAGGGCGGCGGCGAGGTCGTGCCCTTCGACCAGCAGCCGCACGCCGCGGCCCTTGTTGATCTTGATCGGCGGGCGTACCTCGAGCACCTTGCGTCCCCAGTGGATCCACAGCCCGTCGGCCTCGGCGCGCTCGGCGATCGCGCGCACGGCGCTCGCGGCGGCGTCCTCGTCCGGAGCGCCGCGCCAGTGGAAGGCCATGATCGCCTGCTTGTCCTCGCTGCGGACGCGCAGGCGCTGCACCTCGGTCGTGTAGGCGGCGGCCGCGAAGTCACGCACGTGGCGCTCGTGGGCGGCGACCTCGGGGTCGATCTCGACCTCCGTCGCGCCGGGCGGCAGCAGCTCGGAGCCGTGGTTGCCGGCGTAGGCGATCGAGCCGAGCGAGACCATCTGGCGGGCGGTCGTCGAGCGCCGGCCGCTGATGCAGCCGACGATCGCGTAGCGCTTGGCGACGGCGATGAGCTGGGCGCGCGTCGCCTCGGGCACGGCGGCGTCGTCGGCGTGGCGCACGATCGGCGCGAGGGTCCCGTCGATGTCGAGCAGGATCGCCGCGCGGGCCGGGTCGGCGCGCAGGGGGGCGAGCGCCTCGGCGAGCGTGGCGGCGACGGACATGGCCCCTAGTATGGCGCGCATGGCAGGACGCCGAACGCTCAGGCTGGCGGCGATCGGGACCATGGCCGGGCTGTTCAGCGGCCTCTTCGGCGTCGGGGGCGGCGTGATCATCGTGCCGCTGCTCGTCCTGTGGTGCGGCTTCGGCGAGCGCCTCGCGACCGGCACGTCGCTGGCCGCGATCGTGATCATCGCGGCCGTGGCGACGGGGGTGCACGGGGCCTACGGCAACGTGCACGTGCGCGAGGGCGTGCTCGTCGGGGTGCCTGCGGTGGTGGGCGTGCTGCTCGGGACCGAGCTGCAGCAGCGCATCTCCGCGCGGGCGATCTCGCTGGTGTTCGCCGGCGTGCTGGCGGGCGTCGCCGTCGCGCTGCTGGTGGGGCTCTGATGGTCGAGGCGGTCGTCATCGGTCTGGTGGCGGGGGTGGTGGCCGGGCTGCTCGGCGTCGGCGGTGGCGCGCTGTTCGTGCCGGCGCTGACGCTGGGTCTGGGGCTGAGCCAGCTCGATGCCGAGGCGACGTCGCTGCTGGCGATCATCCCGGTGGCGCTGGTCGGTGCGGTGCGACAGCGTTCGCATGGGAACGTCGACCTGCGGACCGGCGTGGTGCTCGGTGCCGTCGCGGTGGCCGGCGCCGTGGGGGGTGCGGTGATCGCCAACGTCGTGCCGGAGCGGGGGTTGGAGATCGGGTTTGGGCTGTTCTTGCTGTTCGTGGCTTGGCGGCTGGTGGTGCGTGCGCTGAGCGTGGGCGGCGGGGCGGGGGCCGGCGCGGGTCAACGGCATCATTGAAGGGGTCCTCGCGATTTCGTCCGCAGAGAGGACGTTTTCGCGACGACCCCCTTCGCTGCCCGCCGGCTACGGCAGGCCGTGTTCGAGCGCGCCCTTGATCGAGGCGTCGAGCGCGTTGAGGCGGTGCAGCGCCAGCGCCTCGGGTGAGCCGAAGCGCCGGCCGGGCGCCGGGTCGGGGCCGTGGTGGCACAGGACGCAGTGCTCCAGGGCGAGGCGGCGGCCCTCGCTCAGCGCGGGTACGCGCGCCGCGCGCTCGCGCAGCAACGCGAGCCCGAGCTCGATGTGGCCGAGCAGGCGGCCGGCCTCGGTCAGGCCGATCTCGGCGCCGTAGGTGAACTCGCGGGTGCGGCCGAGGTCGTGCACGAGCGCGGCGGCCATGAGCAGGTCGCTGTCCAGGCGCGGGTGCAGGATGCATGTCTCCTGCACGAGCGTGCCGACCGCCACGGTGTGCTCGAGCAGGCCGCCGAGGTAGGCGTGGTGGCCGTTGCGGGTGCACGGCGCGCGGCGCCAGTCGGCGCGCATCGCGGCGTCGCCGAGCAGCACCGCCAGCAGCGCCTTCAGGCCCGGATCGTGGACCTCGCGGGCCAGGTGCTCGAGGAAGCCGTCGAGCTCGTCGAGGTCGCGGTAGGCGACCGGCAGGAAGGCGGCCGGGTCGGCCTCGCCCTCCGGCGCGCGCCCGATCGAGCGCAGCTCCACCTGCAGCTCGTCGCGAAAGCGCTCGACGCGCCCGGCCACCCGCACGAGGTCGCCGCGCTCGAAGCGCCCGGCCAGCACGTCGGCGTCGCGGAACGCCCGGCCCTGCATCGCGCCCGTGCGGTCGCGCAGCTCGACGGCGAGGTACGGCGTGCCTGAGCGCGACAGCAGGCGGTCCTTGCGCGTGCAGGCAAAGACGCCGTCGACCTCCTGGCCGGCGCGAAGGGTCGCAATGGTCATCGGTCCATGATGTACCGTCAATCGGATGCAGCCCCTGAACTGGGAGAGCCGTCCCGACGGTCTGCGAGCGCCCGCCATGGTCGTCGCCTTCAGCGGTTGGAACGATGCGGGCGATGCCGCCTCGGCGGCCCTGACGTTCATCGGGGAGTCGCTCGGCGCCGAGCGCTTCGCGCGGCTGGACCCCGAGGAGTTCTACGACTTTCAGTCCACCCGCCCGCACATCGGCTACACCGACGAGCGCAAGCGCGAGATCACCTGGCCGGGCATCGAGATCTTCGCCGCCCGCGTGCCACGCGCCCAGCGCGACCTCATCCTCGTGCAGGGCCCCGAGCCGTCGATGCGCTGGAAGGCCTTCTGTCAGAACCTCATCGACCTCGCCGAGGCGTTGGGTACCCAGCTCGTCGTCACGCTGGGCGCCCTGCTCGCCGACGTGCCGCACACGCACCCCGTCTCGATCACCGGCCTGGGCTCCGACGCGGCGCTGATGGACAAGCTCGCGGTCAAGGAGACGACCTACGAGGGCCCGACCGGGATCGTCGGCGTCCTGCACACCGCGTGCATGGAGGCCGGCTTGCCGGCCGCGAGCCTGTGGGCCGCCGTGCCGCACTACGTCGCCGCGGCGCCCAACCCGAAGGCCGCGCTCGCGCTCGTGCGCAAGGTCGAGAGCCTCGTCGCCATCACGGTCGACGCGACCGAACTCGAGACCGCGACCGAGGAGTACGAGCGCCAGGTCGGTCTGGCCGTGCAGTCCGATCCCGACGTGCAGGCGTTCGTCGAGCGCCTCGAGCAGGCCGCCGAGCGCGACACGACGCCGCTCGGGCCGGGCGACCTGCCCTCCGGCGACGCGATCGCCAGCGAGTTCCAGCGGTTCCTGCGCCAGCAGGGCCCGCCCGACCGCTGAACGACCACCGCTCGATGAGCGCTCAGTTCACACCCGGCGACGGCGTCGTCACGGCGGTCAGCGTCAGCGCGGGCCACACGATGGCGAAGCCCAACGCGAATGCCATCCGCCTGCTCGCGGGGCTCGGCGTCGAGGGCGACGCGCACCACGGCGTGACGGTCAAGCACCGCTCGCACGTCCGCCGCGACCCGACGAAGCCCAACCTGCGCCAGGTGCACCTCATCCACGCAGAGCTGCACGACGAGCTCGCCACCCAGGGCTTCCCGGGACTCGAGCCCGGCCAGATGGGCGAGAACGTCACGACCGCCGGCGTCGACCTGCTCGGCCTGCCGGTCGGCACGAAACTGCGCCTCGGCGACGAGGCCGTCGTCGAGGTCACCGGCCTGCGCAACCCGTGCGCGCAGCTCGACGGCATCCGGCCCGGCCTCATGAAGGCGACGCTTGACCGCGACGACGACGGCAACGTCGTGATGAAGTCCGGGATCATGGGCGTCGTCCTGGCCGGCGGCGAGGTGCGCCCGGGCGACCCGATCGGCGTCGAGCTTCCGCCCGAGCCGCACGTCCGCATGCAGAAGGTCTAGCCGGCCGTCGCTGCGCCAGGCCCGCCGAGATCGGCGATGTGGCTGGCCACGTTGACGACCGTGCCGCTCGGCTCGCGCACGAAGAAGCGGCGCACGCCCCACGGCTCGTCGGTGAGCGGGTAGACGATCTCCAAGCCGCGGGCGAGGGCATCGGCGTGCGCCGCGCCGGAGTCCGGGACCTCGATCGACATGTCGATGCGATGCACCTGTGGGTCCATGACGTTCGGATCGGCCCACGCGAGGAGTACCTGGGTCGTCGGTTCGGTCGGCGACTTCAGCATGAGAAAGCCGGGCTGCTCCATGCCCACGGTGAAACCGAGGAAGTCCTCGTAGAAGGCGCGGCTGCCCGTCGGGTCGGCGGTGAAGACGACCGGCATCGCGCGGCGGATGCCCTTCATCGCTCCGCCGCCGGGCAGGCGATGCGGTAGTCGCACGTCGAGCAGACGGAATAGGAGGGCGTCGGCTCGAAGTCCTGGGCGAGGATGCCGCCGCCGACCTCCTCGACGGTGTCGGCGATCCAGCCCGCGTCGATCTCCGAGCTGGGCACGCGCACCTTCTCGTCGTCGAGCACGTAGAGATAGGCCTGCTGCGTGGCGTCGAGCTGCCAGGCCTCGCGCGCGCCGACGGCGTACAGCGACAGCTGCACGTCCTCGCGCAGCGCCGCCGCCGAGCGCGGCCGGCCGGTCTTGTAGTCGATGAGCTCGTATCCGCCGTCGGCGAGCCGGTCGACGCGGTCGACGCGCCCGCGCAGCGTGTGGGCGCCCATCCGAAACGAGAACGCGCGCTCGAACCAGACCGGTTGCACGGGCTCGTCGGTAACGCGCTGGTAGTAGCGTCGCAGCGCCGCGCCGGCCTTGCCGCGCAGCTGGCGCTCCACGGCGGAGTCGCCGAAGCCGCCGCGCCGCCAGCCCCAGTCGAGCAGGTTGAGCAGCTCGTCGAGCGACTCGACCGTCGACTGGTGGTAGCGCTCGAGGACCTGGTGGACGAGGATCCCGAAGCGCTGGTTGAGCGTCGGCTCCTGCGGCACCCGCAGCACGCGCGCGAACTTGTAGCGCAGCGGGCACGAGCGGTACGTCTCGATGTCCGACGCCGACAGCGCGAGGCCGTCGCCGCGGCGCGGCAGGAAGGCCTCCAGCGACGGCTCGGTGCGCGCCGCGCGCGCCGCCGCCCGCGCGCGGTCGTCGCGCTCGGCGTCGAGCAGCAGCGCGTCCAGCGGCGACGTGGCCAGCACCTCGCGCTGCAGCGGCGAGAGCTCCGTGCCCAGCCGCTGGTTGACCGGCCCCAGCGCGTCGGCCACCGACTGACCCTGCGGGCGCTCGATGAGCGCAGCGAGCTTGACGAGCTCGAGGTAGCGCGCCACCGCGTGGGTCACGTCCAGATCGGTGTCGAAGCGCAGCTCGCCGAGCCCCTTGCCGACCCGCGCGACGTCCTTGAGCAGCTCGTCGCGCAGCGCCTGGAACGTCGCGTGCAGCGCCTCCTCGGGTCCGAAGAGCTCCTCCTCGAGCACCTCCCACTCCGCCCCGAGCGCGACGCGCGCGTCCTCGGCGAACGGCGACGGCGGCTGCGCGACCCCGCCCGCCGACAGCGCCGGGTAGGCGAGCACGAGGCCGCGGCCCGCGCGCGTCATCGCGACGTGCAGCAGCCGCCGCATCGCCGCGACGTGGGCGGCGCGGTCGTCGGGCCCGAGCGTCTCCTTCAGCAGCGCGTCGGGCACCGCCTCACCGGCGCGCTGCCGCGGGCCGGGCATCCGCGCCGAGGTCAGGCCGAGCACGAAGACCCAGTCCAGGTCGCGCCCGGCGGTCGCGTCGAGCGCCATGAGCGCCACCGCACCCGCCGGCGGCGCCGGGCCGGCGCCGTCCTCCTCGCGCAGCCCCGCGTCGGCGACGGCGGCGGCGTAGCGGGCGAAGTCGCGTGGCGTCGCCTGCGGCGCGCGCTGCGCGTAGGAGGTCGCCAGCTCGCCGAGGCGGGCGAGGTTGACGAGTCGCTCGACGACATCGGCCTGGGCGGAGAACACCTGCTGGCGGCGCAGCCCGAGCCGGTCGACGAGGCGGTGCACGAAGAGGTCGGGGCGCGCGCTGTCCAGCGAGCCCGCCGCCTCGCGGTACAGCCGCAGGAACGTGTGGATGTGCTCGCGCGCCTCGGGCGGAAGCTGCGGCGACTCGGTCGCGGCCCGCAGCGCCGAGACCATGTCGAGCTTGCGCCGCCGGGCGATCTGCACGCAGCGCGCGATGTCGACCGAGCGCAGCGCGACCGGCGGCCGCGCGAGCGCGCGGACGACCGCGCCCGCGTCGGTCGGGTCGGCGAGCAGGCGCAGCCAGGCGAGCACGTCGCGCACCTCGGCCTGGGCGAAGAAGTCGGCCTCGCCGACGGCGCGCAGGGCGATCGCCCGCTCCTCGAAGGCGAGCGCGACCTGGCGTCCCTCGTCGCGCGGCGAGCGCACGACGACGCCGATCCGCTCCGGCGCGACGCCGCCGCGCACGAGCCGCTCGACCTCGGCCGCGACGGCCTGCGCCTGCGCGCGCTCGTCGGCGGCACACCAGAACCGGACCGGGGCGCGACGCGGCCGATCCGGCCCTTCGGGTGATTTCCGATCGGGGGCGGGACGGGGCCGATCCGGCCCTTCGGGTGATTCCCGGCTCGACCCCTTCGCGCCCCCGGAAGCGGGGGCGGCGGCGGTGGCGTGCAGCGGTGTGGCCAGCCGGTCGGCGATCGGCGCCACGACCGCGTGCGCGGCGTCGAGCACCCGCTGCGGACAGCGCAGCGATACCTCCAGCCGGATGATCTGCGCCCGCGGATGGGCCCGCTCGAAGTCGCGCACGTTCTTCGTCGCGGCGGCGCGCATGCGGTGGGCGGCGCCGTCGTCGTCGGCGCAGACGGTGAGCTGGTCGTGCTCGGCCCCGAGCAGCTCGACGAGCAGCGCGGCGGCGAAGCCGAGGTCGGCGTACTCGTCGACGAGCACGTGGCGCAAGCGCTCGGCCACCCGCGTGCGCACGTGCGGGCGCTCGCGCAACAGCGCGACGGCGCGCAGCACGAGCTCGCCGGCGTCCAGCGCACCGACCTCGCCAAGCAGCCGGTCGTGGTCGAGGTACAGCTGCGCGAACTCGACCTCGCGCGCCGCCCGGGCTCGCTCGGCGTCGTCGCCCTCCGGCAGCGCGCGCGCCCACGCGGCGTACTCGGCGGCCGTCACGAGCCCGTCCTTCAGGCGATCGATGCGATCGATGACGTCGGCCAGCAGCACGGCGGGCCGGCCGCCGATGTCGTGGCGGCGCAGGTGCAGGTCGTCCAACCGGTCCAGCAGCAGCGCGAGCCGGTCGGCGCGGGTGACCGGCGCGAAGAACGGGTCGACGCCGGCCTCGGCGGTCTCCTCGCGCAGCAGGCGCGTGCAGAGCTCGCGCACGGTGTGGATGGCCAGCTCCTCGTAGGGGCGATCGAGCGCGTCCTCGACGGCGCGGCGCAGCGCCGACGCGCCGGCCGCCGACGGGGTCAGCACGAGGATCGACTCGGGCGCGGCGTGCGCGTGCGCGACCAGCCAGGCGAAGCGCCGGGCGAGCACGGTCGTCTTGCCGCTGCCCGCGCCGCCGAGCACGAGCAGCGGCCCGCCGGCGTGCGTCACCGCACGAGTCTGATCTGAGGTCAGCTCGGGCACCTGCCTAGTATGCCGTCGATGGCATCGCCCCCCACCACGCCCGGCCCGGACTGGCTGGGGGCGTGCCGGCGGGCCGTGGAGGGGCTGCGCGAGGTGTTCGCCGAGCATCCGACCAGCCGCGAGCGCGTCGTGGAGACCGGCGACACCGGCGAGGGCGGCGACCTCACGCTGGTCATCGACTCCGAGGCCGAGGACGCCGTGTTCGCGCAGCTCGACGCGCTGCACGCCGCGGGCGCGCGCTTCACCGCGATCAGCGAGGAGCGCGGGGTGATCGACTACGGCGGCGGCGACGTGCGCGTGGTCATCGACCCGCTCGACGGCTCGCTGAACGCCAAGCGCGGCATGACGCACTTCGCGCTGTCGATCGCCGTCGCCGACGGCCCGACGATGGCCGACGTGCACTTCGGCTTCGTCTACGATTTCGGCCCGCGCGAGGAGTGGCACGCGCGCCGCGGCGAGGGCGCGTGGCTCAACGGCCGCAAGATCGTCTCGCCGCCGGCGGAGCGGCTAAAAGGCGACGGGCGCCTGGAGATCGTCACCTTCGAGTCCGCCGACCCGCGCCTGCTGGCGCCGAAGATCGACGCGCTCGGCGAGCTCGTCAACCGCCTGCGGGCGATGGGCTCGATCGCGATCTCGCTGTGCCAGCTCGCCCCGACCCGCGTCGACGGGATGTTCACGCTGCGCCCGACGCGCTCGGTCGACGTCGCCGCGGCGCAGCTCATCGTGCGCGAGGCGGGCGCGGTCGTCGCGTTCCCCGGCTTCGACGACCCGCTCGGCGCGCCGCTGGACATCGAGCCGCACGCACGCGTCGTCGCCGCCCGCACACCGGAGTCGCTCGCCCGGCTCGTCGCCGCGCTGCAGTAAGGGCCGCCCGGCGCCGGACCGGCCCGGACCGGCCCGCCGCACAGTCTGCTCAGAGCAGCCGACCCCACCTCACCGGCGAAGGTGCCACAGCACCCGTGCTGTGACGAACTTCAGGAGTCCGCCGAGCCCGCGGCGGCGGTTCGCCATGATGGACGGGTGCTCGATCGTGCTCTCACCCAGCGAATCGCCAATGCCGTAGCGCGCGCGAAGGTGTCCGGCCGTCCGGCCGACGACGGTGCGCCGCTCGATCCTCTCCCCGGCGACCTGAACGCCATCTGCGCCGACGCCGAAGCGCGGGTGGTCCGGTACACCGGCCTGCGCCCGGCCGCACCGCTTCCGCCGCCCGAGTCGGTGCAGCGTCCCGACTGGATCGCGGCGAACGTCGGCTCGATGGGTGCGATGCTCGATCCGATCGGCGAGAAGCTCGCCGGGGGCGGGCTGCTCGGTGGCGCCACCCGCAGCGCGGCCGGCGTGCTGCTGTCCGTCGAGGCCGGCGCCCTGACCGGCTATCTCTCCCAGCGCGTGCTCGGCCAGTACGAGTTCGCCCTCGTCGACCCCGGCGCGACCGCGCGGCTGCTCTTCGTCGAGCCGAACATCGCGCTGGCGGCCCGCCGCCTGAACGCCGACCCCGAGCAGCTGCTGACGTGGATCGCCTTTCACGAGGTCACGCACGCCGTCCAGTTCGCCGGCGTGCCCTGGCTGCGCCCCTACCTCGCCGGCCTGCTGCGCGAGCTGCTCGCGTCGCTGGACGTGAAGGTCGACCCGCGCGCTCTGCTGAAGCTGCCATCGCTCGACGACGTCAAGGGCCTCGTCGACGCGCTGCGCAAGGACGGGCTCGTCGGCGCGCTCGGCTCCGGCAGCCGGCGTGAGCTGCTCGACCGCGTCCAGGGCGTCATGGGCGTCGTCGAGGGACACGCCGAGCACGTCATGGACGTAGTCGGCGCTGCGGCCCTGCCCTCGCTCGACGAGCTGCGCAGCGCGCTCGACCGCCGCCGTCAGGAGCGCTCGCCGTTGCTGGCCATCCTCGAGCGGCTCATCGGCCTCGAGGCCAAGCTGCGCCAGTACGAGGACGGCAAGCGCTTCTGCGACAGCGTCGCCGCCCGCGCCGGCGCCGCCGGCCTGCATCGCGTGTTCGACGGGCCCGAGCAGCTGCCGACGGTCGCCGAGCTGCAGGATCCGGAGGCGTGGATGCGCCGCACCGGTTCGCTCGCCGCCGCGTAGGCTCAGAACTCACGTTCGTCGGTGTGACGCTCACGGCGCCGGGGTTTACAAACACACGTTCGGGTACTATGCTTCTCAAGCACAAGCTTAGATCTAATACCCCTAGCCCTCGTCAGGAGGCGGAGATGGCCGAGACCACCACCCCCACGCCGAGCCAGACCACCCGCGAGACCGCCGCCGTCAAGGCCGCGGCCACGCGCAAGACGAACGCCACGAAGCGCTCCACCGCCGCCAAGAAGGCCGCCGGCACGCGTGCCGCCAACCGCGGCGCCGCGGCTCGCACCACCGCGACCCGCAAGGCCAAGGCAACCGCCAACCGCGCCGCCAGCCAGACGGCCGCCGACGCCAAGGACTCCATCCAGACCCCGCTCGGCCGCGTGACCGCCGTCGCCGAGACGGCCGTCTTCGTCCCCGTCGGCGCCGCGCTGATCGTCCGCGAGGAGGTCGCCGCGACGGTCGGGGACCTGCGCGCGTCCTACGGCAGCCGCGCGAAGGCCAAGCAGGAGCTGCGCCGCTTCGAGCGCCGCGGCTCGAGCGCCGTGAAGGGCATCGAGCGCGACGCGAAGAAGACCCGCACCCGCGTCGAGCGTGAGCTGCGCCAGCGCCGCGCCCGCCTCGAGAAGGAGCTCAAGCGCGTCGACCAGGAGCTCAAGGGCGTCACCGAGCCCGTCAGGAAGAACGTCGAGCTGACCGGCGCACGCATCGAGAACGCCTTCGTGACCGGCCGCACCGCCGCGACGAAGACCGCGACCTCGGTGCAGGAGCGCATCGCCGCGCGCATCTAGCTTCCCGCACCGATCGCAGCACCGCAGCTCCTCCCACAGCCGACGCCGCGCCCACCTTCCGGGGCGCGGCGCCGGTGTTTACGGACGCCATTGACCGCGCGGGCGATCCGCTGTGTGATTGCGCGATGGGAGACGACCTCGATCCGTTCGGGCGCCGCAAGGACGACAACCCGCTGGCCTCGCTCGGCTGGCCGGGCAACGAGCCGGCGAGACCCCCGCGGGGCGACAGCAGCCGGCGCTGTCCGCGCGCGGCCTGTCGGTCAACTCGCTGCTGCGGCCCGCCGCCTTCGGCCGGGCGATGACGCGGCTGCGGACCGGTGGCTACGGGCGCCTGACGAACCTGCGCGTCGCGCCCGATCGCATCGACGCCTCGATGCTGACGAAGGACGGTCGCCTGCGGCAGGTGCAGATCGTGCCCGGCGGCGCGGCCCGCGTCCTCGCCACGAGCCCGACCGGGTTCACCGGCGCTCGCACGATGACGATGAAGGGCATCGACGCCGGCGCCCCCCAGCGCCTCACCCGATCGGCGGCTGGCCGGCTCGAGCAGCCCGCCGGCGGCATCGACTACCTCGTCCTGACCGAGGTCGGCGCAGCGCGGCAGTGGAACGCCTACTTCAAGGGCGGCCAGATCTTCTCCGCCGACGCGCGCGGGCGGATCACCCGCCGGATCAGCTGAACTGCGTTTCCTAGACTGGAGGGTATGCCGACTCAAGACGAGATCCGCACCGCCCTAGCGCGCGTCATCGACCCCGAGCTGCGCCGTTCGATCGTCGAGCTCGGCATGGTGCGCGCGATCGACATCGCCGACAGCGGGGACGTCCACGTCACGGTCTCGCTGACCACCGCCGGCTGCCCGATCCGCAACAGCTTCACCGAGGCCGTGACCCGCGAGGTCGGCGCCCTCGGCGGCGTCGGCGCGGTCACGGTCGACTTCGACGTCCTCTCCGACACCGAGAAGGCGGCGCTGCAGAAGACGCTCGGCCGCGGCTCGATGCCGGCCGGTGCTCTGGCCCAGGTCAAGAACGTGCTGTGCATCGGCTCGGGCAAGGGCGGCGTCGGCAAGTCGACGCTGACCGCGAACCTCGCCGCTGCGCTGACGCTCGACGGCAGGTCCGTCGGCGTCCTCGACGCCGACGTGTGGGGCTACTCGATCCCGCGCATGTTCGGCCTCGGCAGCGAACGCCCGCCGGTCTCCCCCGAGCGCAAGATCCTCCCGCTCCAGGCCCACGGCGTGAAGGTCATGTCGATCGGCTTCTTCGTCGAGGAGGACGCGGCGGTCGTCTGGCGCGGCCCGATGCTGCACAAGGCGCTCACGCAGTTTCTCGAGGACGTCGCATGGGGCGAGCTGGACTACCTGCTCGTCGACCTGCCCCCCGGCACCGGCGACGTCTCGATGACGCTCGCCCAGCTGCTGCCGCAGGCGCAGTTCATCATCGTCACGACGCCGCAGCCGACCGCCCAGAAGGTCGCCCGCCGCGCGGCCCAGATGGCCGGCAAGGTCTCGCTCGAGATCGCCGGCATCATCGAGAACATGGCCGGCTTCACCACGCCCTCCGGCGAGCGCTTCCAGCTCTTCGGCGAGGGCGGCGGCCAGGCGCTGGCCGACGAGCTCGACGTGCCGCTGCTGGGCAAGGTCCCGCTGACGATGCCGCTGCGCGCGCAGGCCGACGACGGCACGCCGCTGGTCTTCACCGATCCCGACGACCCGGCCGCGCAGGCGATTCGCCATGCGGCCCGCGGGATCGTCGCGATGAGCCCGGTCGAGCTCCCGGTACTGCAGGGTCCCGCGCCGACGGGCATCAGCCTGCCGATGGCAGGCTGAGCCCGGCTACTGCGGCAGCGGGCTACTGGCTGGCGCCGCTGCTGGCCGTGGCGCGACCGGCCTCGGTCGCCGCGGCGATCTCGACGAGCTTGCCCGTCTCGACGTGGTAGACGTAGCCGTAGATCGGGATGCTGCCCTCGACGAGCGGGTGGTTGCGGATCGTCTCGACGTCGTCGACGACGGCCTGCGACTGGTCGGAGATCGTCAGCCAGTCGATGTTCTTGCCCGCGGGGGATCCGGGGCCCGCGCCGACGTCGTAGAAGCCCTCGTCGCCGAGCGCGGCGGTCTCCAGGCTGGACTCGAGCAGATCGCCCATGACCTCGTTCGTGAAGAACTCCATGCCGCAGTTCGTGTGGTGGATGACGAACCACTCGGCCGTGCCGAGCAGCTTGTGGGAGATGACGAGCGAGCGGATGGCGTCGTCGCTCGCGCGCCCGCCGGCGTTGCGGATGACGTGGGCGTCGCCCTCGCTGAGGCCGGCGTACTTGGCCGGGTCGAGGCGAGCGTCCATGCACGTGAGAATCGCGAACCCACGGGCGGGCGGCAGCGCCAGGCTGCCCTTCTCGCCGAAGTCGGACGCGTACGCCTCGTTCGCAGCGAGCACTTCGTCTAGGACGGACATGCGGTCTCCAATCAGTCGGTCGAACCCCGGATACTACCTATTGCTGACTGATTTAGACGGCTTTAGGCGACCGGATCAGCGCTGGGAGCCCCAGGCCGCCGCGCGGGCGGGCGATCTCGGCCGCGGGCGCTGAGGCCCGGCTACGCCCCGGACTTGAAGTAGTCGGCGTTGATCTGCGTGAAGTTCTGCCACTCCTCCGGGAGCTGGTCCTCGGCGAAGCAGGCATCCACCGGGCACGCCTCGACGCAGGCATCGCAGTCGATGCACTCGTCGGGATCGATGTACAGCATCTCGACCTTGTCGTAGTCGGGCTCATCGGTGGTGGGGTGGATGCAGTCGACGGGGCACACCTCGACACACGAGTTGTCCTTCGTGCCGATGCAAGGCTCCGCGATCACGTATGCCATGAAGCAGTCGTTTCCTTCACTGTGGTCTGAGGTCGGACGGGGCCGGACATAGTATCCAGGCGTGCTTCTGCTGACCGGTGCCACGGGCCTCATCGGGCGGCCGCTGCTGCGTCGCCTGACCGCCGCCGGCGAGCCCGTGCGCTGCCTGGTGCGCGACCCGCGGCGCCTGGGCGCCGATCGCGTGCGCGTGCAGATCGCGCTCGGCGACCTCGCCGACCCGCCCTCGTTTCGCAACGCGCTGCGCGGCGTGCGGACCGTCGTGCATCTCGCCGGGGCGATCCGCGACCAGCCGAGCGGGTCGATCGAGGAGCTCAACGGGATCGCCACGTGGCGCATGGTCCAGGCCGCCGAGCGCGCGGGCGTGGAGCACTTCGTCTTCGCCAGCGCGCTGGGCGCGGCGAGCCACGACCGCACGCGCTACCTGCGCTCCAAGGCGCTCGCCGAGCGCGCCGTGCTCGCCTCCGACGTGCGCCACACGGTCTTTGCGCCCTCGCTGTACTACGCGCCGGGCGACGCCTTCCTCACCCTGCTCGAGCGTCTGGCGATGGTCCTGCCCGTCGTGCCGGTCAGCGGGCGGGGGCTGGCCCTCTATCAGCCGATCTGGGCCGAGGACGTCGCCGACGCCATCGCCGCCGCACTGAACGGCGCCGGGCCGGGCGACGGCCGGCGACGCTACGAGCTGGCCGGTCCGCAGACGCTCGCCTACCGCCAGATCGCCGAGATCGCGCTCCGCGCCGCCGGCCGCGAGCGCCGGCTCGTCAGCGTGCCGACGCCGGTCGTCAGCCGCTGCCTGCGCCTCGTCGAGACGCTCATGAAGTCGCGCGCGCCGGCGACGTGGGACGAGGCCGAGTTGCTGGAGGTCACCATGACGGCGGCGCACGGCACCGCCGACGCCGAGGCGCTGGGCGTGACGCCGCTGGCGCTGGGCGAGGTGCTCGGAGCATGAGCCCCGTATGAGAACCGTCGCCGCGCGCGGGCGGGCTGTGGCAGCATCCGGCGCCGTTGGACCGTTGCACCGCACTCCCCGAGAGGCTCACCGTGAACGCACTGCACCGTCGTAGCCGCCTGCTCGCCCTGCTGATCGCGGTCGGGACGGCGGCCGCCGTCAGCCTGACGCTCGGTCCGGCGCCGGCGCAGGCGGCGACCTACAAGCGCTGCAGCCTGACCGCGCGCGAGCAGCAACCCGGCGGGACGACGCCGAAGCCGACCTACAACCTCTCGCTCAAGCGCCAGGTCACCACCTGCGCGACCGCGAAGAAGGTCATGAGGGCCTTCCACGGCTGCCGGGCGCTGAGATCTGCGCGCTGCACGAAGAAGGTCCTCAAACGCTGGTCGTGCAGCGGCAAGACGACATCGCGCGGCACCGCGATCTTCTCGGCGACGTACACCTGCAAGTGGGGCACGCGCCGCGTCCGCGGCACCTACCAGCAGACCGTCCCGAGCCGGTGAGCCGGCGCGCGCTGCCCGCTGCGGGCGCGCTCGGGCTCCTGGTCACGCTCGCCGCCGCGACCACCGCCACGGCCGCGCCGTCCACGGCGACATGCGTGGGCGCGGCCGCCCGCGACCCCCATCGTCCGTGCACGAACCTCAGCCGGACGGTGTCGCCGAAGAAGGGCGACGACGCGCTGTATCCCTGGACGTTGGACTGCAAGGCGACGCTGCAGCGGCCGCATCCCCTCTGCACCTTCGGCGCGCCGCTGCGCGGATCGAAGGCCACCGTCGCGCTCATCGGCGACAGCCACGCCCTGCACTGGCGTGCCGCGCTCGACATCGTCGCGAAGGCCAAGCGCTGGCGGGCGTTCTCGATCACCACGGCGGCGTGCCAGTTCTCCGCGGTGAAGCTCGACGAGGCCTATCGCGAGCTGTGCGGGCCGTGGTACGCACGGGCGCGCCGGTGGTTTGCCGACCATCCCCAGGTCAGCACGGTGTTCGTGTCGCAGAAGTCCATCACGCCCGTCGCGCCGGTGGCCGGCAGGACGGAGGCCCAGGTCAGGGCCGCCGGCTTCATGCGCGCCTGGTCGACGTTGCCCAAGACCGTCAAGCGCGTCATCGTGCTGCGCGACGTCCCCAACCCGCTCGACGGCACGTTCTCCTGCATCGACGAGGCGGTGGCCACGGGCACGCCGGCCCTCAGCGTCGCCTGCCCGTCGCCGCGGAAAGGCTCGCTGCTGCCGGACGCCGCGGTCGCGGCCGCCCGCGCCCTGGACTCCAAGCGCTACCGCGTCATCGATCTGTCGAGCCTCTTCTGCACCTGGCGACACTGCTTTCCGGTCATCGGCGGCGTGCAGGTCTACGCCGACATCGTCGGGCACATCACCGCGGCGTACATGCGCACCGTCGCGCCGTTTCTGCTGCGCCGCCTCGGCGGCTGATCGTTACGCCCACGCGAGCGGGGCAACGCGACCGGCCCACGGCGCCTCCGCCTCGACCTGTGCGGCGAGCGCGAGCAGCGCGCCCTCCTGCGCGGGCCGGCCGATGAGCTGCACGGCAAGCGGCAGGCCGTCGTCGTACTGGTAGAGCGGCAGCGAGATCGCCGGTGAGCCGGTCACGTTGGCGATCGCCGTGTAGGGGGTGAAGTGGCCCGAGCGCTCGAACGTGCCCGTCGGGTCGGGGCCGCAGGGATCGAGCGCGCCGATCGGCAGCGGCGGCTGAGCGAGGGCCGGGGTCAGCAGCGCGTCGTACGGTGCCGCCCACCGCGTGATCGCGCGCCCCAGCCCCTGCAGGCGGTAGACGGCGATCGTCGCCTCGACCGCGCTGATCTCGCTGCACCGCTGCCAGATCGCCCAGCTCAGCGGCTCCATGTCCTCCGCGCGCGGCACGCGGCCGTGGAGCATCGCCGCCGATGCCATCGACGAGCAGACCGCGGGGCCGAACGCGTGCGTGAACAGCTCGAGCAGGCCGGGCTGTCGCCACGGCGGCTGCACCTCCTCGACCTCGTGGCCGAGGCTCTCGAGCAGGCGCGCGGCATCCTGCGCGGCGCGCGCGCAGGCGGGGTGCAGCTCGGCCTCCAGCAGGGGCATGAGCGTCGTGACGCCGATCCGCAGCCGGGGCGGGCGGGATTGGAGTCCGCGCGCCGCGCTGTCGGCGAAGGGCTCGGGCGGCGGCGGCGCCCACGAGCTGTCGCCGAGCTCGGGCCCGGCGAGCACGTCGAGCAGCAGCGCGGTCTCGCGCACGGTGCGCGTCAGGACGCCGTCGACGACGAGGAACTGCTCGCCGACGTCGGGCGCGTGCGAGATCCGGTGGCGCTGCGGCTTGAGGCCGACGAGGCCACAGCAGGCGGCCGGGATTCGCAGCGATCCGCCGCCGTCGTTGCCGTGCGCGAGCGGGACCATCGCGGCGGCGACCGCGGCCGCCGAGCCGCCCGAGGAGCCGCCGGGCGTACGGTCGAGGTCCCACGGGTTGCGCGTCGGCCCGAAGCGGCGGCCCTCCGTGACCGGCAGGATGCCCCATTCGGGCAGGGTCGTCGTGCCGACGATGACGAAACCGGCGGCGCGCAGGCGGCGCGTGACGTTGTGATCGCGCTGCGGGCGAAAATCGCCCGACAGCGCCGCGCCGGTGGTCAGCCGCAGGCCCGTGACGGCGCGGTTGTTCTTGATCGCGATCGGTACCCCGGCGAAGGGGCGCTCGTCGCCCGGTCCGATCGCCGCGGCCGTGGTGCGGGCGCCATCGTGGTCGACGTCGACGAAGGCGTTGACCTGCGGTCCGAGCGCGTCGATCCGCGTCAGCGCGGCGTCGGTGAGCTCCGCCGCGCAGAGCACGCCCGCTCGCACGAGCGCCGCCAGCTCGTCGGCCGGCCGCAGCATGAGCTCGGCCGCGGTCACGGCCCTGCGGCACGCGCGGACGGACGGGCCGGCCCGACGGCGGCGGCGACCGCCACGGAGCGCCCGACGAGGAACGGCACCGCAACGACCGGCGCGCCGGTCAGCGGCTGAAAGCCGGCGCGGCTGCCCTGGGCGGCGAACACGTCGGCCGGCGTCAGACGGTCGGCGCGGCCGAACGCGCCGCCGCGGCGGCGCAGCGCCGCGAAGGTGGCGTAGAGCAGGGGCCGCGCGGCGGTCGGCTGCGGCGCCGTGTACGTGACCACGAGCGCGCCGCGGCCGTCGGTGGCCGCGTCGTCGAGCACCGCGCCGCGCTGGCGCGAGAGCACGAGCGCGCGGCGCGAGGCGCCGACCCCGACGCGCGCGAACTTCACCGCGCGCCGGCCGCTCCTCGTCCGTCCGATCCGTCCGGTCCAGGCGACATAGGTCGCCCCGCTGCTGTCGGCGATCGGCACCACCGGGGCGGCGCGCGTCGGGACGCCGGCCGGGCCGCAGCGGCGCTCGAGCGTGCGGTTGTCCCACGCGCCGGCGGCGTCGCGCACGGCCACGCCGCAGGGGCGGCCCGGGCTGCCCCAGGTCACGACGACGCGCCCGTTGCGCGCGACGACGGCCGACAGCCGCAGCCTTTGGATCACGCCCACCGAGCCGAAGCGCACGGTCCGGCTCCACTGCCCGCCGGACGGCCGCACGCGCGCGGCGAGCCGGGTGCCGGCGCGCCAGACCAGCGCGCTGTCGCCGCGTGCGTTGATCGCCACGGCCGCCGTGCGGGCGACGGCCAGCTCGCGCATCGGCGCGAAGCGGGCCCCGCCGCGCCGCTCGGCGACGCGCAGAAACGGCGAGCGCTCGGCCGTCCAGGCAACGATCGCGTCGCCGCGCGCGTTGCCGGCGGACCAGTGGTCGACGGCGAAGTCACCCAGCGAACCGAACGTATCGAAGCCGCCGTCGGACTGTCCGTCGGCGACGATCATCCGGCGCTGGCTCCCCGCCGCGCGCGCCTCGCGCGCCACGAGCAGCGCGTTCGCCGCGCCGGAGAGGTGGATCTGCATCGTGGTGGGCTGGATCCCGCGCAGATCCGTGGGACGCTGCCAGCCGCCGGCCGGGTCGCGCGTCGCCAGGCCACCGAACACCGGCGGGACGCGGTCGCGCTGCGCGGCGTTCCAGCTCAGCAGCCCGTGGCCCTGGGCGTCGAAGGCCAGATCGTGCAGTTCGGCCACGTTCGCCGAGTCGGGGATCGTCTCCAGGCGCCAGGTGGCGGCGCTCGCCGGCGCGGCGCCGAGCGCGAGCAGCGCAGCGGCCGAGGCCAGCCAGCGGGCGAGGAGCCGGAGGGTGAGGGCCGTTTGACTCATGCCCGCGTACCGGCAACCTACCGCGTCCGCAACGACAGAGGGCCCGGCGCACGCGCCGAGCCCTCTGATACAGCCAGCAGGAGTCGCTCGTCGCAACTCCGGATGGGCGTCTCGCCGTCCGGTTATCGCAAGCGAGGACCTCCGGCGAGGTTGCCTACATCATGCCGCCCATTCCGCCGTCGCCGCCCATGCCGGGGATCGACATCTCCTTGCCCTCGATCTCGCAGACGATCGCCTCGGTGGTGAGGATGTTCTTCGCGATCGAGGCGGCGTTCTGCAGCGCCGAGCGCGTGACCATGGCGGGGTCGATGATGCCGGCCGCGACGAGATCCTCGATCTCGTTGGTGGCGGCGTTCAGGCCCCAGCCCTTCTTCGCCTTGCGGACGTCGTTGATGACGACCGAGCCCTCGAGGCCCGCGTTGTGCGCGATCTGACGCAGCGGCTCCTCGAGTGCGCGCAGCACGATCTTCGCGCCGGTCTTCTCGTCGTCGACGTAGGTGTCGAGGTCGATGGCGCCCTCGGCCTGCAGCAGTGCGACGCCGCCGCCGGGGACGATGCCCTCTTCGAGCGCCGCGCGGGTCGCCTGGAGGGCGTCCTCGACGCGGTGCTTCTTCTCCTTCATCTCCGTCTCGGTGGCTGCGCCGACCTTGACGACGGCGACGCCGCCCGACAGCTTGGCGAGGCGCTCCTGGAGCTTCTCGCGGTCGAAGTCGGAGTCGGTCGTCTCGATCTCGGACTTGAGCTGGTTGATCCGGCCCTTGATGGCGGCCGGATCGCCGGCACCGTCGACGATCGTCGTCGAGTCCTTGCCGACGACGACGCGGCGGGCGCGGCCGAGCTGCGAGACCGTGGTGTTCTCGAGCTTCAGGCCCATCTCCTCGGTGATGACCTCACCGTTGGTCAGGATCGCGATGTCCTCGAGCATCCGCTTGCGGCGGTCGCCGAAGCCGGGGGCCTTGACGGCAACGCCCGTGAACGTGCCGCGCAGCTTGTTGACCACGAGCGTCGCGAGGGCCTCGCCCTCGACGTCCTCGGAGATGATCAGCAGCGGCTTGCCCGACTGGATGACGGCCTCGAGGACCGGCAGCACGTCGCGCACGGAGCCGATCTTCTGGTTGGCGATCAGGAGGTAGGGGTCGTCGAGGACGGCCTCCATGCGCTCCTGGTCGGTGACCATGTACGGGGAGATGTAGCCCTTGTCGAAGAGCATGCCCTCGGTGAACTCGAGGTCCATGCCGAAGGTCTGGCCCTCTTCGACGTTGACGACGCCGTCCTTGCCGACCTTCTCGATGGCGTCGGCGATGACGTCGCCGATCTCCTCGTCGCCGGCGGAGATCGTCGCGACGCGGGCGATCTGGTCCTTGCCGGAGACGTCCTTGGCCTGACGCGCGATGTTCGAGACGACGTCCTCGACGGCGCGCTCGATGCCGCGCTTGAGCGCGAGCGGGTTGGCGCCGGCCGTGACGTTCTTCAGGCCCGAGCGGACGATCTGCTGGGCGAGCACGGTCGCGGTCGTCGTGCCGTCGCCGGCCACGTCGTTGGTCGCCGTGGCGACCTCGCGGACGAGCTGCGCGCCCTGGTTCTGGAAGACGTCCTCGACCTCGATCTCACGCGCGATGGTCACGCCGTCGTTCGTGATCGTGGGGGCACCGAACTTCTTGTCGAGGACGACGTAGCGGCCCTTGGGACCGAGCGTGACCTTGACGGCGTTGGCTACCGCGTCGACGCCGCTCTGCAGGGCGTTGCGTGCGTCGACGTCGTACAGCAGTTCCTTATGAGGCATAAGTTCTGGTTCTCCTTGCTTAGAGGATCTTGGCGAGAACGTCGGACTCGCGGAGGACGAGGAGCTCTTCGCCGTCGACCTTGATCTCGGTGCCGCCGTACTTGGAGTAGAGGACTTCGTCGCCCTCGGCCACGTCAAGCGGGATGCGCTTGTCGCCGTCCTCGTCGAACTTGCCGTCGCCGACGGCGATGACCTTGCCCTTCTGCGGCTTTTCCTTCGCGGTGTCGGGGAGGACGAGTCCACTCGCGGTGGTCTCCTCTTCCTCGATCGCCCGCACGATGAGCCTGTCGCCAAGGGGCTTGAGCTTCATGTGGTGACCCTCCAAAGTTCTCGACTTGGTTTGGCACTCGCATGGGCAGAGTGCCAACGTGGGTTCGACTCTAGCGCACTTGGCACTCTCGATGGAAGAGTGCCAACGGTCTTTTATGTCCAGGTTAGGCCGGAGCCCCTGAAGCGCAGGCGACGGGCCGGCTCGGCGCGCTCGCGCGCAGGCTGCGCGGCGCCCGTCAGCCGGCGGAGCGGGCTATCAGTTCTGGGCGCCGCCGATGCCGTGCATGCGCTCGGTCATCGACGGTGGGTTCTCGATGATCTGGCTGAAGCGCACGACGGTGACGGTGTCCTCGAGGGTGACGTCGCGCCCGTAGATCTGCTCGAGGAAGTTGACCATCTCCTCGGTGCGGCGAAACTCGGGGTTGTCGTGCTCGATGTCGCGCGGCGAGAGCTCCTTGACGCGCTTGACCTCGACGCTGTCGATGACCGCCAGGAAGACCTTCTCGCGCGGCGAGTGCTGGTAGCCGATCGTCACGAGCACCGCCTGGTTCTTGCGGTACTTGTGGGACTTGTCGCCGAGCCGGATCGTCGCCGTCTTGCGCCCGCGCTTGAGCTGGTCGGCGAAGATCGTCGAGTAGAAGTTGAGAACCTGCACAGGTCGGCAGACTACAGGCCGTCGCCCGGGCGGTCCTGCTCCAGGCGGGCGAGCGCCGCGCGCACCATGTCGCGCTCGCCGGCGTACGTCAGCGTCTTGACCGCCTGCGTCGCCGGGATCCAGCGGGCGTGCTCGACCTCGTGGTCGTGATCGCCGACATCGCCGGAGACGTAGCGCAGCAGGAAGAACTCGACGACCTTCGCGATCCGCCGCCCGCCGCGCTGATACCAGTAGCGCACCTCGCCGAGCGAGCTGACCACCTCCGCGTCGACGCCGGCCTCCTCGCGGACCTCGCGCAGGGCGGCCTGGACGGGGGATTCGCTGCCGTCGGGATGGCCCTTGGGCAGGGCGAGCACCCTCGACCCGTCCGCCGAGCGGCGCGTGGGGACGATGACGACGATCTCGTGGCGGTCGTTGACGACGACGCCGCCGGCGGAGAACTCGGTCGCCGCCATGGGCTAATAGACGTACCGCTCGAGCGCCGCCGGATCGCGGACCGTGACGCGCCCGCGGCCCTGGGTGACGACCTCCGCCCGCTCCAGCACGGCCAGAAAGCGGCTGGCCGACTCTCGCGACGAGCCGGCGAGCTGGGCGATGTCGGCCTGCGTGATCGTCACGAGCACGTCGCGATCCCCGGCGCCCTCGGCCTGTGCCTGGGCGACGAGCTGCCCGAGCACGCCCGCGACGCGGCTCTGCACCGTCTGGAAGGACTGCCGCGCGATCCGCTCGTTGGCCTCGCGCAGCCGGCGACCGAGCGAGATGACGAGCTTGGCCGACAGCCCGGGGTGCTCCCTGAGCAGGCGGCGCATGTCCGTGCCGAGCACGGCGATCGCCTCGACGGTGTCGAGCGTCTCGACGGTTGCCGAGCGGCGCTCGTCGTCGAACATCGCCAGCTCGCCGAAGATGTCGCCGGGGCCGAAGTGCGCGAGCGTCAGCGTCCGCCCGTCGCCATGCTCGCGGATCGCCCGGGCGTGGCCGGCGCGGACGACGTAGCACGTGTCGCTCTGGTCGCCCTCGCGGAAGATCACGTGGCCCGCGTCGAACGTCCGCGGCACCGTCACCGCCGCCACCTGAGCGAGCTCCTTCGGGCCGAGCGTCTCGAAGACGCGGACGTTGGTGAGCAGCTCGATCGCCTCTTGCTCGCGCGTCTGCATTGTGTGAGCAATAGCACACGAGGCGGGTGCCACGGGTGCCATCGCGCGGCGCGCGCGGCATGAAGCCGCGCGCGCCGCTCGTACTCACGCCCCGTCGAGCGCGCTCTCGCGGCGCCGGCGGCGACCGCTGCGAACGGCCAATGCGACCACCCCGGCGATCAGGCCCGGCGGCGCCAGCACGGCCAGGGCGACCAGCGCGCTCCCGGCCAGCACCTCCAGCACGCGCAGCGCGTCGCCCGCCGCGTCGCCGGGGGTCCAGTCGCCGCCGCCGGCCCCGACGTCGGTCTCGCCGTCACCGCGGACGGTGAGGTCCACGCGCGACAGGTCCGCGCGCCGCCGCAGCGACGACAGCTCGCCCTTGGCGCCGGCGATCCGGCTGGAGACGTTGCGCAGCTGCGCCTTGATGGCGGCGACCTGGTTCTGCGTCGTCGCACGGGCCAGCGCCCGCAGCAGGCCGCGGCGCTCGGCGCGGGCGTCGGTCAGCCGCTCCTGCGCAGACGTGAAGCTGGCGGTGATGTCCTGCAGGCTCTGGTTGCGCTCGGTGACGTGGCCGAGCTTCGACAGCGCGGCCAGCGCGCGGTCGAGGCTCTCGGTCGGGATCCGCAGGTCGAACGACGCTTCGCCGCCGGCCGTGTCGCTGGCCCCGATCTGCGAGCTGGCGACGATGCCCTCCAAGCGCCCGACGGTGGCGATGACGGCATCCGTCGTCCGCTCGAAGTCGTCCTCGGGGGTGCGCAGGGCGAGCACGGCGCTGCGCTCGACCTTGCGGGTGCGCGCGGGCGACACCGCAGCGGAGGACGGCGCCGGCGCGGCGGACGAGCGATCGGCGGCCGCGCCGCCCGCGCCGGCGCCTGCGGCCGAGTCGGCGGCCGCGCCGGGCTCGGCGGGGGGCGCCGCCTCGCTGCCGCCCGAGCGGAGGGCCGGGGACTCCTCGCTGGAGAACGAGTCAGTCGTGTCCGCTCCGCCGCTCGCGCCGAGCACGACGACGAGCGCCACGACCACGGCCGCAAGCGATCCGGCGGCGGGCAGCAGCATCCAGCGCCGGCCCTGCCACGGCCGGCGCACGCTGACCGGCACACGCTCCTGCGAGGCAGGGAAGCCCTCCTGCAGCTCGTGCTCGAGGCGCGCGGCGAAGGCCGGCGACATCTCCGGCGCGGTGGCGCGGACGTCGCGCACGAGCGCCTCGAGCTCGCGCAGCTCGAACGGCACGGGCTCGCCCGCGATGGCGCGGTCGAGCGCGTCGAGCTCACGGTGCTGCTCGTCGGTCAGTAGATCACGACGGCGCATGGCAGGCCTCCCTCAGCTTGCTGACGGCCCGATGCACTCGGGTCCCGGCATTGGATTGGCTCGTGCCGAGCACGGCGGCGAGCTCGGCGTTGGACAGCCCGCCGTGGAACTTCAGGGCGACGAGCTCGCGGTCGCGCGGGTCCAGCGCGGCGAGGGCGACCCGGACCGTCGTGCGGCGCACGGCGAGATCGGCCTCCTCCTCGGGCGCGCGCGCGGTGTCGTCGGGCAGCTCTCCGAGCAGCGGCGCCGCGCGCTTGCGCCGGCGCAGCTCGTCGAGCGCGGCGTTGCGCGCGATGGCGAACAGCCAGCCGCGCTCGCTGCCGCGGCGTCCGTCGAACGTCGCCCGGCGTCGGTAGGCGCGCTCGAAGGACAGCGCCGTGACGTCCTCGGCCGAGGCGTCGTCGCCGAGCAGCGTGCGCACGTACGCGTAGATGTCACGCGCGCAATCGCGGTACAGCGCATCGAAGGTCTCGGTTGCGGTGTTGGGTGGAGTTGGCATGCTCAGAGCTGCGCTCATGCGACTACTACGCCGCCGCGCGGTGATCATCACGCTGTTCGTCCTCGTCGTGGGGCCGGTGGCCGCGGCGCACGCCGCTCCGCGCGACGAACCGTGGGCGACCGTCAACGTCTGCGACACGGCCGGCGCGCCGAACACGATCGGCATTCGCGCCTCGATGCCAAGCCTGCGCAGCGGCCAGGAAGAGCGCTACGTGCGCTTCGTCGTGCAGTACTTCTCGCGCGCGGACGACCGCTGGCATCGCATCGGGGCGGGGGGCGACTCGGGCTACCTGTCGATCGGCAGGGGCCGCAGGGCGCGCCAGTTCGGGCGCTCGTTCCGGATCGAGCCGGTCGCCGGCCCGCCGGTCGTGCTGCGCGGCCGGGTCTACTTCCAGTGGCGCACGAAGGGCGATGTCGTACGCAGGGCGAGCGCCCTGACGCGCAAGGGGCACCGCTCGAACACCGGCGACGATCCCGCGGGGTACTCGGCCACGACGTGCACGATCACGTCGGACTAGGGCCGGCCCGGGCTACCCGAACAGGCGCGGGTCGTTGGAGATCACGCCGGTGACGCCGCAGCGCTCGAGCTCGGCGATTCGCGCGGCGTCGTCGACCGTCCAGGCGTAGAGCTCGCCGCCGGCGGCGCGGATCGCGTCGGCCAGGCGCGGCGTGACGAGCCGGTAGTGCGCCATCAGCGCGTCGATCTCGCCGCGTCGCACCCGGTTGGCGGCGACACCCGGCAGCGCGCGGCGCACGTAGGTCAGCACCGCCATCGCCGGCAGCAGCGTGACCGGGTTGGCGAGCGGATTGCGGCGCATGCGCGGCAGCGACCAGCCGAGACGCAGCTGCGGATGACGCTGGCGCAGGAGCGTCAGCGAGGAGTTCTCCATCGTCGACACGAGCACGCGCTCGCTGAGACGGTGGTCGCGCAGGGCGGCGGCGACGCGGTCCTCGTAGCCGCCGGTCTTCATGTCGACGATGAGCTCGATCCCGTCGTAGACGGCGCCGGCGAAGTGCGCGAGCCCCTCCTCCAGCGTGTGGGCGCGGCGCTCGGCGGCGTCCTCCCAGTCGTGGGCGAGCAGCAGCTCGCCGGTCCCGTCGGGATGCTCGGGCAGGACGTCGAACTCGATCATGTCGACGCCGTGGGCGAGCGCGGCGGCGAAGGAATCGAACGTGTTGCCGGGGGCGATGTGGTCGGCTCCCTTGTGCCCGACGCGGCGCATCGCGGCGCGGGCCCGGCCGTTGTCAGCGGCGCTCACGACTGGCACCCCGCGCACCAGTACGTCAGCCGGTTGTCGTCGCCCTGCCCGCGGCTGCGGATCGGCGCGCCGCAGCGTGGGCAGGGGCGGCCGGCCCGGGCGTACACGACGCGGTGCAGATCCTGCATCCCGTCGATGGCCGACCGCTGCATCCGCGGGCGCGTGAAGCGGACGATCGCGAGCGCCTCGGCGTCGCTGACCGCGCCCGTCGCCCGCCACGGATCGACGTGCGCGCCGAAGCAGCCCTCGCACTTCCAGAGGTTGCCGATCCCGGCGATCGTGCGCTGGTCGAGCAGCGCGTCGCCGATCGCGCGCGTCGGGTCGTCGGCGCGCAGCCGCTGCAGGAAGGCGGGCTCGTCGAGCTCGGGGGCGAGGATGTCGGGGCCGAGCATCGCCAGGCGCCGGTCAAAGCGCGTGCGCGACTCGGTCAGCAGCTCGAGCACCGGCCCGTCGAACTGCACGACCTCGCCCGCCTCGGTGCGCAGGACCAGCCAGGCGCGGCGGTGCGCGCGCCGCCAGCGCTGGCCGTCGCGGTACGTGCCCCACGAGCCGGTCATGCGCAAATGCGAGTGGATCACCAGGTCGCCTTCGAAGTGCACGAAGAGATGCTTGCCGTGCGCGGCGACGCGGGTGACCGCGCGGCCGGCGAGCTTCTCGGGCCAGCGCTCGCCGCGCAGGCGCGGGTTGGGATGCGCGATCTCGGGGATTCGGCCCTCGACGAGGGGCCGGATCCGACGTGCCGCGTAGTGGATCGTGTCGCCCTCGGGCATGCGGTCCTTCAATCTAGAACCCGTGACAGCAGACAACGACGCGCTGGAGGGCATCGTGGGGGCGCCGCACGTCGAGCGCGGCGTGCGCGTCGGCGACCGCGCGATCGCCGGCGTGCCCGCCACGCTGGTGCGCCCGGGCGACGCCGGCGAGGTGGCCGCGATGGTGGCCTGGTGCTACGCGCACGATGTCGCGATCGTGCCGGTCGGCGGGCGCAGCGGGCTGACCGGCGGGGCGGCGGTGGTCGATGCGGGTGCGTCGGCGATCGCGCTGTCGCTCGATCGGCTGCGCGCCGTGCGCTCCTTCGCGCCGGAGCTGTGGCGCATGGAGGCCGAGGCCGGCGTGACGACGGCGACGATTGCTCGCCTCGCGCGCGAGAACGGGCTGCTCTTCGGGCCCGATCCGGGCGCGCCCGAGCAGTCCCAGCTGGGCGGGACGATCGCGACGAACGCGGGCGGCCCGCATGCGTTCAAGTACGGCGTCACGGGCGACTGGGTCACCGGCCTGGAGGCGGTGCTAGCGCCGGGCGAGCTCGTGCGCATCGGCGGCGCGACCCGCAAGGACGTCGCGGGCTACGACCTGCGCGCGCTGCTGACCGGCTCGGAGGGAACGCTCGGCGTCATCACCGCCGCCTGGCTGCGCTTCGTGCCCGCGCCCGAGCACCGCATGGTGCTGGTCGCCGCCTACGCCGACGCCGCGGCCGGCTGCGCCGCGGTGCTGCGCGTCCTGGCCAGCGGGATCGTGCCGGCAGCGCTCGAGTTCTTCGACGAGGGCACGATCCGCGCCACGGGGGCGGCGTTCCCGGACGGCGGTCTGGCGGGCTTCGTCGTGATGGCCGAGGCGGACGGCTCACGCGAGGAGGCGGCGCGCGTACGCGACGAGCTGCGCGAGGCGCTCGAGCCGGGCAGCAGCGCACTGCATGCGCCCGAGTCCGATCGCGCGGTCTGGCGCTGGCGCGACGGGGTCTCGCTGGCCGTCGCCGCGGTCCGCGGAGCGAAGCGCTCAGAGGACATCGCCGTGCCGCTCGACCGCCTCGCGGAGGCGATCGCCGAGACCGTGCGGATCGGCGCGCGCCACGAGCTCGACGCCTGCTCGTGGGGTCACGCGGGCGACGGCAACGTCCATGCCACCTTCCTCCTCGATCCCGGCGACGAGGCGCAGCGCGCCCGCGCCGGGGAGGCCGCGCACGAGCTCTTCGACCTCGCGGTGCGCCTCGGCGGCACCGTCACCGGCGAGCATGGCATCGGGCTCCTGAAGGCCGGCCGGCTCTCGCGCCAGTGGGCCCCCGCTGGCGTCGCCGCGCACCGCGCGATCAAGGCGGCACTCGACCCCAAGGGTCTCTTCAATCCGGGCAAGAAGCTGCCCTGAGCGTCGCGGGTGACGGGCCGCGGGGCCGGGCGCGGCAGGGTGGGGCCTGGTCGGGTCATGCACCCCGGAGGTGAAGAACTCGACCCGGTCACCCCTCGACCGTCAGGTGTTCGCCAGCTCGTGGATCTGCGTGAGCCGGAAGCTGTTGCCCGACGGATCGCGGAACGACGAGTCGATGCCGTAGGGCCGCTCCTCGGGGGTCTCGGAGAACTCGACCCCGCGCCCCCTGAGGTCCTCGTAGGAGGCCTGGACGTCGTCGGTGGTCAAGAAGACCGTGCCGGCGAACCCCCTCGACATGAGCGCGCGGACCTGGTCGGCCGTGTCCTCGTCCATGACCGGCGGACCGGGGATCGCCATGAGCGTGATGGAGAAGTCGTCCTGGCCGGGAGGACCGACGGTGAGCCAGCGGAAGTCGCCCATCTCGGGCATCGTCACGTCGGCGCGAACCTCCATGCCGAGCTTCTGCGTGTAGAAGGCGAGGGCCTCGTCCTGGTCGTGGACCCAGAGCTGTGCGTTGGCGATCCTGATCATCGGACTGTCTCCTTGCTGGTGCGAATGGACTCGATGGGCGCCACGCTAATCCGGCGCGGGTTCGCTGTCTTCTCGAAACGTGCGGCGTTGCGGGCGGCCGTAGAGGTGCACGAGGCAGGCCGGGACGCGGGCGTGGTCCGCCGCCGGCGGATAGCGCTCGCGATAAGCATTCGGGGAGACCCCATACGTGCGCGTGAAGGTCGTCGTGAACGACCCCTGGCTGACGAGGCCGACCGACAGGCAGATGTCCGACACCGACCGATCGGTCGTGCGCAGCATCGCCGCCGCGCGCTCGAGGCGGCGGGTCAGCAGGTAGGCACGGGGGGTCTCGCCGAACGTCCGGCGAAACTCGCGGCTGAAGTGCGCGCGCGACAGGCCCGCCGCCGCGGCCATGTCGTCGACGCCGATCGGGTCGAAATAGCGCGCGTCCGCCAGATCCTTGGCGCGCAGCAGGTGGCGGGCAGGGGGAACGTGGGCCATCCCGCCGTTCAGTATCGCCGCTGCGGGCGCGAGTCTTCTACTGTCTCGCCCGTGCCTTCCGACCTCGTTCCCACCGCCCGCGAGCTGCTCGCCGCGCTCGGCAGCAACACCTGGACCGACGGCCGCGCCGAGCGGCTCATCGAGACCTTCGGCCAGTCGATGGGGCGCGCGACGCGCGGCGAGTCGCGCGAGTCGCTCGCGCTGCTCGCGTCCGGCCTGAACTCGCTCGACCCCGAGCCCGCCGGCGTCGCCTCGCGGATCGTCGGCGCGATGATCGAATCCGGCCACGACCCGGAGCCCGCGCGCGCCGCGATGCTCGGTGCCCTGCAGACGACGCTGCCGGCCTGCGCGAGCCTCGCCGAGGAGGCGCAGGCCGCCGTCGGCGAGCCCGACGAGGACCTCGACGTCAACGACGACGCGATCGACGAGTGGCTCGCCGACCAGCGCGCCCATGCGCTCAACGAGGCCGCCGGCCGGCATCCCGCTGCGCTGGAGGCCTGGCAGCGGCTGCACGAGATCTGGCCCGGGGCGATCGCGCTGCTCTCCGTCGACCCCGCGGCCCGCGCCGAGGCGAGCGAGCTCGCGCCGGTCGCCGAGCAGATCGAGGAGGTCCACGAGGCGGCGGGCTGGCTGCGCGCGATGCTCACCGTGCTCGACGAGGAGCCCTACGTCGCGATCGAGCCCGGCACGCGCACCGGGATCGTCGGCCGCATGAGCGGCATCGTCGAGAACTTCCAGCTCAACACGCTGCTCATGGACGAGTTCCCGCGCGACGAACCGCGCGTCTCCAAGGACGCGGTGGCCGTCGCGCGCGGCAGCGGCCCGCAGCAGATCGACGCGACCGTCAGCGGCGTCTGGAACCTCTACACGTACGCGGCCCTGCGGCCCGGCGGCGAGCTGCCCGCGGCGACCGACCGCGACTACGCCGACACGTGGATCTGGAACGAGGGCATGCCCGCCGACATTCCCGTCGTCGACGGCCACCGCGTGATCCTGCTCGGCCCGGCGGAGCCGGTGCGCAGCTGGCCGGCGCAGCGGATGTTCCTCAAGCTGCCCGCCCGCCTGACCGCCGAGCTGCTCGACGAGAGCGCGCTCGACGGCTGGCTGGGGAAGATCGCGGCCGCCGCGCAGAAGGTCACGCGCTAGCGCTAGCCGAGCCGACGCCGCGTTGGGGGCCGCGGTCAGTCCCGCGGCGCGTAGCGGCTGTGCAGCATGAGGTCGTTGCCGTCGGGGTCGGTGAAGAGCGCCATCTTGCAGACGCCGGTGTCGAGCGTGTCGCCGTTGAACTGCACGCCCTTGGCCTCGAGCTCGCTGCGGGCGGCGTCGACGTCCTCGACATGGAGGGCCGGATGGGCGTTCTTCTGCGGCTGGAACTCCATGCCGAAGCGGGCCGGCTCCCAGATGCCGAAGCACGTCTCGCCCACCCAGAACTCGGCCTCCGAGCGCTCGTCGGGGCGCAGCCCGAGCGTCTCGACGTAGAACGCCCGCGAGCGGGCCCAGTCCTGCGATGGGATGCCGACGAAGTCGAGCTGGCTGATCATGGGGTGGCTCCTTCGGGGTAGGTGGTGCCCGCGTACGGTGGCAGCCATTGCGGTCAGGAGCTGTCCTGGTTGGCGCCGAGCCGGCGCGCGGCGCAGGTCCACCGATGAGTTCGTGCGCCCGGCGCGGTCTACGGGCCAAACATCGACACGGAGGGTGAGCCATGGGAGCCATACACGTACACGAGTTCATGAGCCTCGACGGTGTGTTCGACAACCCGTCGTGGACGTTTCAGTTCGGCTTCGACCCGAAGATGGGCGAGGTGCTCGGCGCGGTCTGCGGGCGCTGCACCGGCATCCTCCTCGGGCGCACGACGTACGAGATGTTCGAGCCGGCGTGGTCGACGCGGACCGCCGAGCAGGATCCCGGCGCGCCGTTCTTCAACGACACGACGAAGTACGTCGTCTCCGGGACGCTGACCGAGGCGACGTGGCGCAACTCGGAGATCGTCGGGCCCTACGACCCCGCGACGATCCAGAGGCTGAAGGACGAGGCCGAGGGCGACCTCTACGTCAGCGGCAGCGGCAGGCTGGTCCGGGCGATGCTCGCCGACGGCCTGATCGACGAGCTGCACCTGTTCGTCTACCCGCTCACCCTCGGCGCCGGTCCGCGGCTGTTCAACGACGGCGACACCCCCGCCAAGCTGGCGCTCGCGACCAGCGACGCCTACGACAACGGCGTCGTCTACCTCAACTACCGGCCGGCCTAGGCCTGCGGTCACGCGCTGAGCGTGAGCTTGGTCGGGCCGGCGCGGAAGCCGACCTCGATCAGCAGCGACTCCAACGGCGAGCCGACGACCGGCTCGCCATCGACGCGCTCGAGCGAGAGCTTGCGGCCGCGCCCGCCGGTGACGAACTCCGCGAGCGCGGTGAAGGCGGGGACGAGGCGCGGGTCGGAGCGGTCGACGAGCGTCGCGATCCCGCGCCCGCCCTTCTCGACGTAGAGGACCGGCTCGGCGCCGGCCAGCACGACGTAGGCCCCGCGCACGCGCGCGGGCTTGCGCGCGCCCGCCTCGTCGCGGCGCGGCCACGGCAGCGCCGCGCCGTAGGGCTGCGCCGGGTCGGTCGCGGCGAGCACGAGCGGGGCGGACTCCTCGACATCGCGCTGTGCGCGCAGCCGCTCGACCGCGCCCGGCAGCGCGAACTGAGCGCCGCCGAGGCCCTCGACGAAGTAGCCGCGCCGGCAGACGCCCAGCGTCTCGAGCTGCGACAGCGCGTCGTAGAGGATCGAGAAACCGCCGGGAATGCCTTCGGCGAGCACCTGCTCACGGGTGACGATGCCGTAGCGCTCGAGCAGCAGCTCGGCCAGCGTGCGCCGCCGCTGGCCGACCTCGGGCTCGCGGCGGAAGATCGTCTCGGTCAGCGCCCAGCGGCCCTGGACGACCGCCGCTGCGCCGCTGCGGCGCGTGCCGAAGCGCCGGCTGCCATGGCGGTGCGCGCCGGTGCGGGCGCGGGCCAGCGTCAGGCGCGGCGCGCGCAGCGGCGCGAACGCGTCGTTGGTCACCTCGCCGGCCCAGACGAGATCCCACAGCGCCTCCTGCACCGCCTCGGGCTCGAGCGCCACGTCGGCGAGCAGGTCGGTGAAGAAGCACGGCGCGGCGAGCAGGCGCTCGCGCACGAGGTCGTGCTCGGGCTCGGACGGCACCGGCGCCCCGCGGGGCGTTCCGGGTCCCCCGACGCGGCCGATCGCCTCGGCATCCTCGCGGAAGTACAGCGCGACCCGGCCGGTGCTGCGACCGAGCGTCCCGGCGCCGAGCCACACGACCTCGCCCGATGCGCACAGCTGGTCCAGCCAGGCCGGCGAGTACGCGCCGACGCGGCGCGGCAGCACGTCGCGCTCCCACACCTCCGCCGGCAGCGCGGTTGCCTGCAACGCCACGAGCACCTCGCGCAGGCGGTCGATCCCGGCGCCCGCGGCGGGGTGGCGGTCGACGCCCTGCCACGACGGCAGGAAGGCGGCGAGCGCACGCTGGTCGGCGGGCTCGATCTCCTTGCGCAGCGCCGCCAGCGAGGCACGGCGCAGGCGGCGCAGGACCTCGGTGTCGCACCACTCCGGCTCGCCCGGCCGCCCGTGCGGGTGCAGCTCGCCGCGGACGATCTCGCCGTCGCGCTCCAGGCGCTCGAGGACCGCGGTCGGATCGACGCCGTAGCGGGCGCGCAGCTGGGCCGTGGTGAACGGACCGTGCGTGCGGGCGTAGCGCGCGGTCAGCGTGGCCAGCGCGTCCGGCACGTCGGCGGTGAACGCGTCGGGCAGCCCGCCGGGCGGCACGGCGCCGAGCGCGTCGCGGTAGAGCCCCGCGTCGTCCGCGGCGATCCAGCGCGGCTCGCCGCCGATGCGCAGCACGATCGCGCGGCGCTCGTCGCGCAGCGTCGCGAGCATCCGATCGGCGTCGACGCCGGCCAGCACGCGGTCGCGCACCTCCATCGGCGTCAGATCGCCGACGCGGCGCAGCACGTCGGCGAGCGCGTCGCGCGTCTCGGCGCGGGTGCGGTCGGAGCGATGCTGCAGGTCGTCCTGCACCATGTCGAGCGCCGTCGCATCGATCAGCTCCCGCAGCTCCTCCTGGCCGAGCAGCTCGCGCAGCAGCTCGCGGTCCAGCGACAGCGCGGCGGCGCGACGTTCGGCGTTGGGCTGGTCGCCCTCGTACATGTACGTCGCGACGTAGTCGAACAGCAGCGACGAGGCGAACGGCGAGGCGGTCGGCGTCTCGACCTCGACCAGCGACAGCTCGCGCGAGTGCAGGCCGCGCAGCAGGTCCTCCAACCCCGGCACGTCGAGGACGTCGCGCAGGCACTCGCGGTAGGTCTCCAGGATGATCGGGAAGTCCGGGTAGCGCTTGGCGACCTCCAGCAGCGACTGCGACTTCAGGCGCTGCTGCCACAGCGGCGTGCGCTTGCCGGGGTACGCGCGCGGGATGAGCAGCGCGCGGCCGGCGTTCTCGCGAAAGCGCGCGCCGAACAGCGCGCTCGACGCCAGCTCGGCGACGACGGCCTCCTGCACCTCGTCGGGCTCGACCATCACCAACTCGGCGGTGGGCGGGCCCGTATCTCTGTCGGCGTCGGGCAGGTGGACGATGATCCCGTCGTCGGACCAGATCGCGTCGGACTCGAGGCCGTAGCGCTCGCGGATGCGTCGGCTCAGCGCCAGCCCCCACGCCGCGTGCACGCGCCCGCCGTAGGGCGACAGCACGCACAGGCGCCAGTCGCCGATCTCGTCGCGGAAGCGCTCGACGACGATCGTGCGGTCGCTCGGCAGCACGCGCGTTGCGTCCTGCTGCTCGCGCAGGAAGTCGAGCAGGTTCTTCGCGGCGAACGCGTCGAGGTCGTAGTCGGCCTGCAGGGTCGCGGCGTCCTGGTCGACCGCCCAGCGGCTGAACGCGCCGATCGCCCGGCCGAGCTCCTTCGGGCGCCCGACGCCATCGCCCTTCCAGAACGGGACCGCCCCCGGTGCGCCCGGCGCGGGCGTGACGACGACGCGGTCGCGGCCGATCTCCTCGATGCGCCAGGTCGAGGCGCCGAGCAGGAACGTCTGGCCCGCGCGCGCCTCGTAGACCATCTCCTCGTCGAGCTCGCCGACGCGCCGGCCGTCGGGCAGCGTGACGCTGAACAGACCGCGGTCGGGGATCGTGCCGGCGTTGGTGATCGCCAGCTGGCGCGCGCCCTTGCGCGGGCGGATCGTGCCGCCGACGCGGTCCCAGACGATCCGCGCGCGCAGCTCGGCGAACTCCCGCGAGGGGTAGCGGCCGTCGAGCATGTCGAGGACGTTCTCCAGCAGCGGCCGTGACAGCTCGGCGTAGGAGTGGGTGCGCGTGACGAGCGCGTAGAGGTCGTCGACGGCGAACGGCGCATCGTCGGGCTGGGACGCCGCGATCGAGACGATGTGCTGGGCGAGCACGTCGAGCGCGTTGCGCGGCACGACGGTCGGCTCGATCTCGCCCGAGCGCATGAGCTTGCAGACCACCGCGCACTCGAGCAGGTCGGCGCGGAACTTCGGGAAGATGCGGCCCTTCGAGACGTCGCCGACGTTGTGACCGGCGCGGCCGATGCGCTGCAGGCCGCGCGCGACGGACTTCGGCGACTCGACCTGCAGGACGAGGTCGACGGCGCCCATGTCGATGCCGAGCTCCAGCGACGAGGTCGCCACGAGGCAGGGCAGCTCGCCGGCCTTGAGCATCTCCTCGACGACGAGGCGCTCCTCGCGGGCGAGCGAGCCGTGGTGGGCGCGCGCGATGTCGATTGGCGTCGCGTCCTCGGGCAGGTCCTGGTTGGCGAGCTCGTTGAGGCGCAGCGCCAGGCGCTCGGCGCCGCGGCGCGCGTTGACGAAGACGATCGTCGAGCGGTGCGCCTTGACGAGGCGCAGTATCTCGGGGTAGATCGCCGGCCAGATCGAGCGTCGCGTGGCCTCGTTGCTGGTGCCGGTCAGCGGGTCGAGCGGGTCGACGGCCGCGGCGCCGACGGTCTGCTCGGGCTCGACCATCGACTCGACCGGCACGTGGATCTGCAGGTCCAGCGGCTTGCGCACGCCGGCGTCGACGATCGTGCAGGTCCGCCGCGGGCCGACCATGAAGCGGCCGACCTCCTCGAGCGGGTTCTGCGTGGCCGACAGCCCAATCCGCTGCGGCTCGCGGCCGCTCGCCTGCAATGCCGCCAGCCGCTCGAGCGTCAGCGCGAGGTGCGAGCCGCGCTTCGTCGCGGCCACCGCGTGGATCTCGTCGAGGATGATCGCCTCGACGCCGGTGAGGATCTCGCGCGCGCCGCTGGAGAGCATGAGGTACAGCGACTCGGGCGTCGTGATGAGGATGTCGGGCGGGTGGCGGCGCATCGCCGCGCGGTCGCGCTGCGGCGTGTCGCCGGTCCGCACGCCGACGCTGAGGTCGGCGCCGATCCCGCGCAGCGGCGCGCGCAGGTTGCGGTCGATGTCGTAGGCCAGCGCCTTCAGCGGCGAGACGTAGACCAGACGGACGCCCGTGTTCGTTGCGCCGGCGGCCGCGGGCCGCGGCGTGCTGCTGAGGCGGTCCAGCGCCCAGAGGAACGCGGCGAGCGTCTTGCCCGACCCGGTCGGCGCGGAGATGAGCACGTGCTCGCCGGTGGCGATCGCGGGCCAGGCCTGTGTCTGGACCTCGGTCGGCCCCTCGAAGGCCGACTGAAACCAATCGCGGACGGTGGGGGTGAACTGCTCGAGCAGCACGCTCTCCAGGCTAGCCCCGGTCGCGGCCCGGGTGTGTCCTAGATCCGGACGCCGTCACGATGACGCCGGCGCGAGCGCGAGAGAGAGCCAGACGGCGGCGCCATCCTCGGTCAGGCGTGCCGCCTACCCGGCGGCGCGCCAGGGTCAGGAGCGCGGCCAGGCTTCGAGCCCGGCGAGCGCTCGCGCGCGCACCAGCACCGCGTCGAGCATCGGCTCGGTCAGCACCCCGGTGAACGTGTTCTGCTGGCTGGGATGAAAGGTGCCGAGCAGCACCGGCGCGGGCGGCTCGAGCGCGAGCTCGGCGCCGTGGCCGAAGCGCGGTCGCGGGCGCGGGACGTCGAGACCGCTGGCTGTGAGGAGCCGTAGCGCGGCGTCCCAGGCGAACGCGCCGAGGCACACGACCACCTGCACGCCCGCCAGCAGCTCGAGCTCGCGCAGGGCATACGGCAGGCACGTGTCGCGCTCCTGCGGCGTCGGCTTGTTCGCCGGCGGTGCACAGCGCACGGCCGCCATGATCCAGGCGTCGCGCAGGGCCAGCCCGTCGCCCGCGTGCACGGATGTCGGCTGGTTGGCGAAGCCCGTGCGGTGCAGCGCCGCGAAGAGGAAGTCGCCCGAGCGGTCGCCGGTGAAGACGCGGCCGGTGCGGTTGGCGCCGTGGGCCGCCGGCGCGAGCCCGAGGATGAGCACGCGCGCAGCGGGATCGCCGAAGCCGGGGATCGGCCGGCCCCAGTACGCCTCGCCGGCGAACGAGGCGCGCTTCTCGTGCGCGACGAGCTCGCGCCAGGCGACGAGCCGCGGGCAGGCCCGGCAGCCGACGATCTCGGCCTCGAGCTCTGCGAGGCGCGACAGGCGCTCGGCGTGGTTGCTCAAGGAGCGTGCGGCGGCTGCATGAGCAGCCCGAGGATCAGCCGCTCGACGAGCGGCTGCAGGTCGGTGACGCGCTCGGGCTGGCCCGTGCGCAGCTGGCGCGAGACGAGCTCGAACGTCGCGCCGACGATCGCGAACGCCTCGTCGGGCGAGGCGTAGGCCGGTCCACCCGTCCGCTCGGCCGCCCTGACGGTCTGGTCGTACATGACCTGGGCGAAGCCGTTGAGGGCGGCGATCCGCAGCTCGGCCAGGCGCGGCCCCGCGCCGACGGTCTCGACGAGGATCGCCTGGGCCATCGCCGGGTCGTCCTCGATCGCCGCGAGGATCGCGCGCAGGCCGGCGCTGTGGCGCTCCTCGAACCTGCGCTCGGCGCCGCGCGACGCCGCGATGAGCTCCTCGACGAGCGACGCGGTGGCGCACTCGAAGAGCGCGATCAGGCACTCCTCCTTGTTGGCGAAGTGCTCGTAGAACGTGGCCTTCGACATCCCGGCCTGGCGGCTGATCGCCTCGGCGCTGGCGTCGGCGTAGCCGACACGCGAGAACACGATCGCGGCCGCGTCGAAGAGGCGCTGCTTCTGCACCTCGAGGCGCACCTCGAGCGGCGGCGCGTGGCGCCCGCGCGGAATCGGCTGCTGAGATGACTCGAGCTCAGGGGTCAACGTCAGCCAGTGTAGATACGCCACCGGGTCGCCACCGCCGGCGCCAGCCAGATCGCCGACCGTGGTTCCCCGCTAGGCTCACCGCCGATGAGACCCGCCCTCCTGCTCTGCTGTCTGGCCCTGTTCCTCGTCGCCTGTGCCACCGAGCCGAACGACTCCGCCACGGAGTTCACGGGCGCCGAGCGCGCCGTGGCGGCGGCCGTCGAGGAGCTCGAGACCGCGGCACGCGACGACGACAGCGAGGCCGCCTGCGCGAGGCTGTTCTCCGCCGCGCTGCTGGCGTCGCTCGAGGCGAGGGGCAACGACTGCGAGAGCGCGGTGAAGGATGCCTTCCAGGACGCCGACTCGACGGACCTCGCAGTGGACGACGTGACGATCAGCGGTGAGAAGGCGACCGCGCGGGTGACCTCGGGGACCGGCGACGAGACGAAGACCAGCACGCTGGAGCTCGAGAAGGCCGGCGCCGGCTGGCGCATCGCCACGCTGTAGGGCCTGCCCTCGGCGGCTCAGTCCTTGATCGAGGACCCGTACTGGCGCGCGTAGTACGCGCGGTAGTCGCCCGAGCGGATCGGCTCCCACCAGGCGCGGTTGTCCTGATACCAGGCGACGGTCTCCTCCAGGCCGTCGGCGAAGCGCACCTGCGCCTGCCAGCCCAGCGCGCGGACCTTCTCGGAGCCCAGCGAGTAGCGCCGGTCGTGTCCCGGCCGGTCCTTGACGTAAGTCAGCAGCGACTCGTCGGCACCGGTCAGCGCGATGATCCGCCGCACGACCTCGAGGTTCGGGCACTCGTCCGGGCCGCCGACGTTGTAGGCCTCGCCGGCCGCGCCGTGCGCGAGCACGTGGCCGATCCCGCGGCCGAAGTCCTCGACGTAGAGCCAGTTGCGCACCTGCATGCCGTCGCCGTAGACGGGCAGCGGGTCGCCGTGCAGCGCGTTGAGGATCATCAGCGGGATGAGCTTCTCGGGGTACTGGCGCGGGCCGTAGTTGTTCGAGCCGCGGCAGATGACGGTCGGCAGGTCGTACGTGTGGAAGTAGGAGGCGACGAGCAGATCGGCGCCGGCCTTCGTCGCGCTGTACGGCGAGGACGGCGCCAGCGGCGAGCTCTCCGTGAACGAGCCCTCATCGATCGAGCCGTAGACCTCGTCCGTCGAGACCTGCAGATAGCGCACGCCCGCCCGCCGGGCCGCCTCGAGCAGCACCCAGGTGCCGATCGCGTGCGTCGTGACGAACGCGTCCGGCTCGGCGATCGAGCGGTCGACGTGGGTCTCGGCGGCGAAGTTCACGACGGCGTCGACGCCGTCCATCGCGGCGGCCACCGCGGCGGCGTCCTCGATGCCCGCGTGCACGAACTCGACGCCCAGCCCGGCGAGGTTCTCGCGCCGCCCGGCGTAGGTGAGCTTGTCGAGCACCACCACCTCGTCGCCGTGGTCGCGCAGGCGCAGGCGCACGAAGGCCGAGCCGATGAAGCCGGCGCCGCCGCAGACGAGCAGCTTCACGACACCGCCACCCGCGTCGCCAGGTACTCCGCCAGCCCCTGCTGCCAGGGCGCCAGCACCACCGGGTCGCGACGCTCGCTGCCCAGCACGCTGTACGCCGGCCGCCGCGCCGGGCGCACGAACTGCTCGCTCGTCGCCGGCAGCACGCGGCAGTCGATCCTCGCGCACTCGAAGATCTCCAGGGCGAACTCGTTCCACGAGCACTGCCCGGCGCCGGCGACGTGCAGGATCCCGCGCTCGGCGGGCCGCTCGGCGAGCTCGACGAGCGCGCCGGCGAGGTGCCCGGTCCACGTCGGGCAGCCGACCTGATCGGTCACGACGGACACCTCGTCGCGCTCCGCGCCGAGCGCGAGCATCGTTTCGACGAAGTTGCGCCCGCCGGTGCCGAACAGCCACGACGTGCGCACGATCGCATGGTCGGGGTTGGCCGCGGCGACGAGCGCCTCGCCCGCGAGCTTCGTGTCGCCGTAGACGCCCAGCGGCGCCACCGGATCAGACTCGACCCACGGCTCGCGCTTGGTGCCGTCGAAGACGTAGTCGGTCGAGACGTGCACGATCCGCGCGCCGACCGCCGCGGTCGCGGTGGCGACGTGGCCGGCGCCGCTGGCGTTGACGGCCTCCGCGCGGCCCCACTCGGACTCGGCGCCGTCGACGTCGGTGTAGGCGGCGCAGTTGACGACCACCGCGGGGCGGACCGCGCGCAGCACGCGCTGCGCCGAGTCGGCATCGGTCACGTCCAGCTCGGCGCGCGTGGTGGCGTGCACGTCGTGGCCCAGGCGGCCCCCGCAGGCGACGACCGCCCGCCCGAGCATGCCGCCGGCCCCGGTCACCAGCAGCTTCACAGGATCCCGATCTCCGAGTTGTCGCCGACCATGAAGCGGTACGCGCGCGGCTGGCGCACCCCGCGCGAGATCGTCACGTTGCGTCCCAGCAGCGAGGACTCCATCCGGCCCTCGAGGTTGGAGACCGTCGAGCCCTCCAGCAGGATCGAGTGCTCGACCTCGGCCGAGCTGATCGCGCAGCCCTCGCCGATCGACGTGTACGGCCCGATGTAGGCGTCGGTCAGCCGCGCCCCCGCGCCGATGATCGCCGGCCCGCGGACGGTCGTGCGCTCCAGCCGGGCGCCGCGCTCGACGACGACGCGCCCGTCGCACTGCGACTCGACGAGCTCGCCGTCGCAGCGCGGCTCGATGCGGTCCAGCACGAGCCGGTTGGCCTCGAGCATGTCCTCCAGGCGACCGGTGTCCTTCCACCAGCCGCGCACGATGTGCGGATCGACGCGGCGGCCCTGGTCGACGAGGTACTGGATCGCGTCGGTGATCTCGAGCTCGCCGCGCGCGCTCGGCGCGATCGCCCGGGCCGCGTCGTGGATGCCGGCGGTGAACATGTAGACGCCGACGAGCGCGAGGTTCGTCGCCGGCTGCTTCGGCTTCTCCACGAGCCGGACGACGCGGCCGCCCTCGAGCTCGGCGACGCCGTAGTTCTCGGGATCGTCGACCGGGGTGAGCAGGATCAGCGCCTCCGGCTCGTTGGCCCGGAAGGAGGCGACGAGGCCGGTGATGCCGCCCTGCAGGATGTTGTCGCCCAGGTACATGACGAACGGCTCGCCGTCGAGGAACGTCTCGGCGGTCAGCGAGGCATGGGCCAGGCCGCCCGGCTCGTCCTGCTCGACGTACGTGATCGCGACGCCGAACTGCGAGCCGTCGCCGGCGGCCGCGCGGATCTCCGGGCCGGTCTCGGGCGCGATGATGATCCCGACCTGCGTGATGCCGGCCTCGGCCATCGCCTCGATGCCGTAGAAGAGCACGGGCTTGTTGGCCACCGGCACGAGCTGCTTGGCGCTCGTGTGGGTGATCGGGCGCAGGCGCGTGCCCTTTCCACCGGAGAGGATGAGGCCCTTCATCGGTGGTCTAGTAAACCCCAGCGGCGAGCTTGCGGTGATCCCAGGTGGCGCTCGAGCGGGGGTGGAACTGCAGCGCGACGCGCTTGGGGGCCTGGGCGAGCACCATCGCGCGGGTGTCCTCGTCGAGCTCGCCGCTGGCGCTCGCGGGTGCGTAGCGCGCGAAGAGCGCGAGTCCGAAGTCGGCGACGAGCTCGCTGTCGCGATGGACGGTCACGTCGCACTTCAGCATCGCGCCGCGCAGCTCGCCGTACTCGCTGCCGGCCTCGACCTGCAGCGTGGCGCGCGGATCGCGCTCGAGGTTGCGGACCTTCTGTGACTTGGCGAAGGTCCAGGCCCAGAGGTCTGCGTCGCGCATCACGTACCACAGTGGCATGAGGTGCGCGAAGCCGTCCTGGCCGATCGTCGCGCAGATGACGGTGCGCTCCTCGCCGAGGAACGCCGCCAGCTCCGCGGCGGACATCCTGATCTGATCGCGGCGGCTCACGGGCGGGACTGTAGCCAGCCCCGCCCGTTGCGCCGTTGCGTATTGCTGCTACGTAGCTACCGGTCGTTGTTGCCGAACACCGCGACGCGCTCGCAGCCCTTCACGCGCCTGCGCTCGTTGTTGTTGATCCGGGCGACGTCGCCGCGGCCGGGACCGCAGTCGACCCGCTTCGCGGCCGGTCCGGCCGTCGCGACGTTGATGAAGTCGCGGCCGCTGCCGCCGATGGCGGTGTCGCGCCCGAACGCACCGTTGATCGTGTCGTTGCCGGCGCCGGCGGACATGTAGTCGGTGCCGGGACCGCCGTTGAGGTGATCCTTGCCCGAGCTGCCGTAGAGCCTGTCGTTGCCCAGGGCACCCGAGATGTTGTCACCGCCGGTGCGACCCTCGATGCAGTCGTTGCCGCGGCCACCGTCGAGGCGGTCGTTGCCGCCGAGACCGATGATCCGGTCGGCGATGTTCGTGCCGGTGATCCGGTCGCCCCGGTTCGTGCCGACGATCGCAAACCGCGGCGCACCACCGGCGCTCAGACACGGGCTGTTGCCGTAGCGCGCGCGGGCGGTGTTCAGCGGCAGGACCGTGCCACCGCTGGGACCCTGGAACGGACGGCCGATGACGATCTCGGTCGTCGCGCCGTTGGTGCCGACCGTGATCACGCAGAGGTTGCGGGCGACGATCAGCGTCGAGCCGGGCGGGCAGACCTGCCCGATCGGGTCGCCGGAGCCCTCGTTCTGCGCGTTCGGGTCGCAGACGGCGCCGTTGTTGCCGACCTTCGCCTGGCCGATGACGAGATCGATCAGGGGCGGCTCGGCACCGCGGATGACCTTGATGTGCAGGGCGTTGATCGTGAGCTCGTCAGCGGTCTGGATGCGCTCGTCGACCTTGATCTCGACGAGGGCGCCCAGCAGCGGGTTCAGGATGTCCGTCAGCTCGCTGACGAGGTTGTCGAGCGGGATCACCTGGCCACCGAGCGTGATGTCGGCGACGCGGCTGTCGCCGCTGAACACCGGTGTCGTGCTGCCCGCGACGCAGCCTGCGGCCGCGGTCGAAAGGGCCGCTCCGACGCCGAGCGTCGGGCCGCCGGCACCGAGCAGGAGGGTGAGATCCTCGACGCTGCCCTCAGCGGCGATCCTTCTGGTCGATCGCCTTGCCGAGGTCCGGATCGATCGCTGTGCGGGCCTTGCCGGTCACGGCACCGAGGAAGTCCGTGGAGATTCCGAGCTGGGTGGGCGTGTTGCCGGCACCGCTCTCGCTGTCGGTGCACTGCGGCGAGTCCGGGCTGACGCCGTTGGCCGTGTTGATGTTGCCGTTGGCCACGATCGGCTCCACCCGGTTGTTGCCGGACACGGAGGCGAACAGCGCGCTGCCCCGGCACTCCCAGACGGGCGTGCTCGTGAGTGCCGATGCACCCGGGGCCGTGGCGAGAAGTCCGGCCATCGCGGCGAGGACTATGAGAACCCTGCGATTCATGCGTCTCCAATCGTTGAGGTAGATCGCACTCAAGCGCATCTACCCGGAATCTAGTGTGTCGATTGACGATCAGCCCGAGATCGCCCTAACCGTCCAAGCCGCCCCACCGGCTGTAACGCGCGCTCTCCCCAAAGCTGGCGCGATTGTCCCACGTCTTGCCGAACAACGGGGGTTTTCCGTAGTCGGGGCAAGCTTTCTGGACGAACGTTCTAGATCCTGTTCGACCAGTCGGCCATCCAAACGTTCGGGCCGGCACGTTGTCGCGCAAGCTAGCCGACGGCGGCCGCACGCAGCCGCTGGACGGCGGCCAGCACCGCCTCGCGCGCCTCCGCCGGGTCGAGGACGGCGGCGTCGCCGGCCTCCGCGAGCACGTCGCGCACGAGGAAGTCGGTGCCTTTGAAGGGCAGCTCGACGACGACCGAGCCGTCGGCCAGCTCCTGCGCCACGCGGCGCTGCTCGCGCGCCCAGCGCGCGCGCTCGGGCGACACCCACACGCGAGCGATCCGCGACGCCTGCACCTCGCCCGTGCGCAGCCAGCCGTCGAGCTCGGCGGCCGGGTTGACCTCCGGGCGCGGCTCGTAGGAGGTGTCGGTGACCTCGGCGTGGCGGATGCGGTCCAGACGGAAGTGGCGCACGTCGTCGCGCTCGGGGTCGAAGGAGGCGACGTACCAGCCCTCGCGGCCGTTGACGAGGGCGTAGGGCTCGACGACGCGCGTCGTGTACTCGTCCTCGTTGGGCTTGTAGTAGTCCAGCCGCAGGAGGCGGCGGCGGTTGATCGCCTCGGAGGCGACGCGCGCGATGCGCGAGTCGTCGCCGCTCTGGTCGGCGACGTGCAGCCCCTGCTCCATCGGGTCGGCGCCGAGCGCGTCGACGATCTTCGCGCGCGCCGACTGCAGCGAACCCTCTGGCAGCCCGCCCGCGAGGAGGTCGATCGCGGCGACGAGCGCCTTGGCCTCGACCGGCAGCAGGCGCGCCGGCCGCGCGAAGTTGTCCGAGTACGGCTCGGGGTCGACCTCGATCGCCCCGGTCTCGTCGATCTCGGCGTAGAGCACGTACGAGCCGCCGCCGAAGTTCACGACGTTGAGGACGTTGATGTCCTCGCGCAGCTCGGCCTCGGAGATCTGCATCGTCTCGCAGGCCTCGGCGGCCGCGAGCTTGACCCCGGCGCGGCCGGCGCGGATGAGGATCGAGGCGAGCGTCACGAGGCGGGCGAAGCGCTCGGGGCGGATCGCGGCCTCGCCGCGCCGCGAGCCGTTTGCGGGCGCCACCACCTCGGCCTCGTCGTCCTCGCCGGGCGGGACGGGGTCGGCGAGCTCGAGCGTGGCGCCCTGGTGGCGCTCGAGCAGCAGCTCGACGCGCTCGGCCAGCTCGCGCTCGAGCTCGGGCGGCCCCAGGACACGGGCGTGTTCGCCGAGGCGCAGCACCCAGGCGGTGAGCTGGCGCCGGTCGGCGTACGGTGTCGCGAACACGATGTCGCCGTTCGTGCCGGCGGGCTGGACCTCGCCGAAGCGGCCGAAGTGGCGCTCGATCTGCCACGCGATGCGCTCGGAGATCTCGATCTCCGCGGTGCCGACCGGGTCGCCGAACTGCCAGTCGGCGCGGTTGGCGTACGGGCGCGGATCGAAGCCCTCCGGGGGACCCTTGAAATCGTGCTCGGCCTTCGTCGCGTAGGCGACCTTCCCGCGGATCCGCGAGAGGCGAAAGACCCGCAGCGCCTTGCGCTCGTGGGCGTAGCCGAGCAGGTAGAACTCGCCCTTGAAGAGCAGGTGATACGGATCGACCTTGCGCGTGCCGGTGTCGTCGCGGGCCATCGTGTAGTAGTCGAAGGTGATCGTCTTGTTGCGGAAGATCGCGGTCTCGATCTTGGCCAGGCGCTGGGAGAGCTCGTGGCCGTCGACCGAGGCCTTGATGCCCAGGCCGACCGAGCGCTGCTCGGGCGCGTTCATCGGGTTCGAGCGCCCCCACGAGATCTGCTGCAGCGCCAGGCGCAGCGGCTCGGCGTAGGCGAACTCGCCGCCGAGCAGCGACAGCGCGGTCTGCAGCGCCGCCAGCTCGGCGTCCGAGAACGCGATCGCCGGGAGGTGGAAGTTCTCCGGGCGCAGCGAGTAGTTCTCCTGCTCGGCGACCCCGTCGACCGGCCGTTCGACGGTCAGCGCGATCCCCAGCGAGTCGAGCTCCGAGCGGTCGGCGTAGAAGCGCCGCGCGAAGGCGTCCTCGTTCATCGCGCTGTAGCCCTCCACGTCGCGGCGGATCTCCAGCGCCGTCACCGGACGGCGCTCGGCCATGAGGTACGAGATGAGGGAGAGCTGACGAATGAGCTTCTCCGTGTCCTTGGCCATCCGCCACACGATAGGGGCCGTCTGTGCGGCTGCGGACCGATCGCGGGTGCATTGGCCCGCTTTTTGCGAAGACTTGCCGCTGGTTGCGAGTCGCGCCGCCGCGCAGCCGAGCCGTCAGGCCGCCTCGCGCGCCTGCGGCTCGACCACCACCGGCGCCGGCGCGAAGTACGCGCCGCCGCCGAGCGCGCGATCGAAGCGCGACCAGCGCTCGCCGCTGGGCAGCTCCTTCTCGAGCCGGTCGAACGAGCCGAGCCGGCCGCCGAGGTTGTCGCAGAAGTGCACGAGCGTCGCCTCGCGCGTGCAGGGGACGATCGGGCTGCCGTGCTCGAGCGAGCCGTGGTGGCTGAGGATGATGTGCAGCACGGCCTCCGCGGTGGCCGGGTCGAAGCCCTCGATCCCGTCGATCAGCCGCCGCACGCGGTAGTAGCCCAGCGGGATCTCGCCCTGCAGCTTGCCGGCGTCGGTCATCTCGATCGCGCTGCCCGCAAAGGCGTAGGCCTCGAGCTTGCCGATGTCGTGCAGCAGCGCGCCGGTGACCGCCACGTCGCGGTCGATCTCCGTGAACGTCGCGCTGATCGCGCTCACCGCCTGGGCGACCGAGAGGGAGTGCTCGAGCAGGCCGTGGCGGTAGGCCTGATGAAAGCGCTTGGCGGCCGGGGCGCAGCGATACAGCGACCACAGCGGCGAGTCGCTGCCGAACACGGCCGCCAGCAGGCGGCGCAGGTCGTGGTGCTGAACCGTCGAGACCAGCTCGCGCAGGTCGTGCTCCATCTGCTCGGCCGAGCGCGGCGGCCCGTCGACGAGCTCGGCGAGGTCGAAGCTGCCCGGCTCCGCGGCGCAGATCGCGCGCAGGTCGAGCTCGGCGCCGTGGCGCTGGTCGGTCCGCAGACGCCCGCTGACGCGCACCGCCGCGCCGAGCGTGGCGATCGCCGCGACGGCGGCGACGTCGTCGCGGACCATCGCCGTCAGGCTGCCGGTGCGGTCGCCGAGCACGAGGCGCAGGCAGCGGCCGCCGGGGCGCTCCGAGCGCAGCTCGGCGTCGCGGACGACGAGCACGCCGTCGACGGCCTCACCCTCCTGGAGCTCGCGTACGAACATGGCGTCAACGGTGGCAAGCGACGCGGACGGACCCGCAGTTTGCGACGAGGTAGCGTGTGCCGGGATGGCCTCGAGCGCGCTCATCACCGGCGGGACGGGCGGCCTCGGCACCGCGGTCACACAGGCCTTCCTCGACGGCGGCTGGCGCGTCGTGGTGCCGGTCTTCGACGACGCCGAGCGCGACCGCCTGCCCGCGCACGAGCGCCTCGTGCTCGAGCCCGCCGACCTCTTCGAGGAGCGCTCGGCGCGCGCGGTAACGGCGCTGGCGGCCGGCGACGACGCGGCGCCGCTGGGCGCGGTCGTCAACCTCGTCGGCGGGTTCGCCGCCGGCGGGCGCGTGCACGAGACGCCGATCGAGGACTTCGAGACCCAGCTGCGGCTGAACCTGCGCGCCGCGTACCTCGTCTGCCAGGCGGCGATCCCGTACCTGCTCGACGGCGGCGGTGGCGCGATCGTGTGCGTCTCCTCGCGCGCCGCGCGCAAGCCGTTCTCGGGCGCGGCCGGCTACGTCGTCGCCAAGGCGGCGGTGCTGGCCTTCGTCGACGTGCTGCACGCCGAGTACGGCGCCGACGGGATCCGCGCCAACGCGATCCTGCCGAGCGTCGTCGACACGCCCGCCAACCGCCGCTCGATGCCCGACGCCGACCACCGCCGCTGGGTCGCGCCGCAGCAGATCGCCGCCGTCGTGCGCTTCCTGTGCGAGGACGGGTCGGGCGTGGTCGGCGGCGCGCACGTGCCGGTCTACGGCCAGGCGTGAGGTCGGCGCAGCGCGCCGACCGGCGTAACCGGGCCGGAGCGCGGGGTACATTGGGCGCGATGCCGTCACGCCGCCTTGCCATCTCGTGCGCCGTTGCCGCGCTGGTCCTGCTCGCCGCCGCTCCGGCCGGCGGGTCGCCGCCGCTGCCCGGCGAGCGGATCCCGGCCGGCGTCACCGCCGCCGGTATCGACATCGCGGGACTGACGGTCGATGAGGCCGCCGCCCGGCTGCGGCAGGTCGCCGGGGTCCGGCTGGAGGACGGCCTCGTCACGGTGCAGGCCGCCGACATCACGTGGCGGTTGAAGACCGCCGACGCCACCGTGCAGCTCGACGAGCTGACGAGCGCCAAGCGCGCGCTCTACGCCGGGCGCGACGCGCGGGGGCGGCCCGTCGACGTGGCGCTGGTGGTCACCTACGACAAGGCCGCCGTCGAGAAGTTCGCCGCCAGGATCGACAAGCGCCTGTTCCGGCCGGCCCGCGACTCGCGGCTGAAGATCTCGTTGAGAAAGGTGAGCGTCACGCACTCCGCGCGCGGTCGCGACATCAACCAGCGCGCGCTGGTCAAGGGCATCGCCGCGACGCTGACCGATCCCACGCTGACGCGGGTCCTGAAGCCCAAGCTGCTGGCGCCGAGGCCGAAGGTGACCGCCGACAAGCTGCGCCGCAGCGCCTCGACCGTCATCACGATCGAGCAGAGGAGCTTCCGGCTGCGCCTCTTCAAGCACCTGAAGGTCGTCAAGACCTACAAGGTCGCCGTCGGCACGGCGCAGTACCCGACCCCGCGCGGGCGCTTCGCGATCCAGAGCAAGCAGGTCAACCCGGTCTGGTCGGTCCCGAACAGCCCCTGGGCCGGCGAGCTCGCCGGGACGACGGTGACCGGGGGCAGCGCCGCCAACCCGCTGAAGGCGCGCTGGATGGGCGTCTCGGGCAGCGTCGGCATCCATGGCACCGGCGCGGACGGCTCGATCGGCACGCGCGCCTCGCACGGCTGCATCCGCATGCACGTCTCCGACGTCATCGCGCTCTACAAGCGCGTGCCGATGGGCACGCCCGTGCTCATCGGCTGAGCGCGTTCGTCACCGCTGGGCGACGCCGGCCTGCGGCGTCGCCGCCGCCGCGCCGCTGAGGCTCACCGCATCCAGCAGCGGCTGGGCCTTGAGCAGCATCTCGGCGAACTCGGCCTCGGCCTCGGAGAGCATCACGATCGCGCCGCCCGACCCGATCGTCGCACCGCCGGCGGTGGCGACGAGCGTGCGGATGACGATGCTGAGGTCGGCCGTCCCGTTGAGCGCCAGGAAGCCGAGCGCGCCCGAGTAGACGCCGCGCGGCGCGCCCTCCAGCGCGTCGATGATCTCCATCGTGCGCAGCTTCGGCGCGCCGGTCATCGAGCCGCCGGGAAACGTCGCGCGGATCGCGTCGACGACATCGACGTCCTCGCGCAGGCGCCCGCGGATCGTCGAGACGAGCTGATGGACGGTCTCGTAGCTCTCGACGTCCATGAGCGTGGGGACATGCACGGAGCCGATCTGCGACACGAGGCCGAGGTCGTTGCGCAGCAGGTCGACGATCATGAGGTGCTCGGCGCGCTCCTTGGGGCTACGCGCGAGCGCGTCGCGCGCCGCCGCATCGGCGCCGGGCTCGGCGTGGCGCCGCGCCGTGCCCTTGATCGGCTTGGCCTCCGCCGTGCGGTCGCGGGTGACCCGCAGGAAGCGCTCGGGCGACGAGCTCAGGATCGTGGCCTCGCGCATGCGCAGGTAGGCGCTGTAGGGCGCCGGGTTGACCCGCCGCAGGCCGCGGTAGAGCTCGAACGGGTCGCCGACCGCCGGCAGCGCGAGCGTGTTCGTCAGGCAGATCTCGTAGCTCTCGCCCGCCGCCAGCAGCCGCTTGCAGGTCTCGATGTTGGCCAGGTAGTGCTCGCGCCCGCGGCGCAGCGCGAACTCGAGGCCGGCCTCGCCGTGATCGAGCCTCGGCGGCTCCGGGAGGTCCGGCAGGTCGTCGAGCCGCGCGGCGGTCGCGGCGAGCCAGGCCTCCGCGCCGGCCAGCCCGGCGGCGCTCGCGCCGGCGAGCGCGAGGACATGCGTCCGGCCGAGCAGATGGTCGATCGCCACGAGCCGGTCAACCAGCAGCAGGAACGCGTCGGGCAGCTCGGCCTCGTGCGCGGCGGCCGCGCCGCAGTCGGCCTTCAGCTCGTAGCCGAGATAGCCGACGAAGCCGCCGTTGAGGTCAAACGGCAACTCGGGGCTGTCGGTGTGCAGCCGCGCGAGCTCGCGGCTGAGATAGTCAAAGAGCGTCTCGCCACGAGCAATGGCGGCCGCGCCCGGTGGCGCCGCGGGCGTCACCGTCAGCTGCGAGCCGGCGACGCGGTAGCGGATCTCGGCGCCCAGCTCGCCGGCGGCGGCGCCCATGAACGAGAAGCGCGAGAGGGCGGGATCGACGCGGCTGGAGTCCAGCCAGAACGCGGCCTCGCGGTCGCCGAACAGCGCCGCGAAGGCGCGCTCGGCATCGCGCGCGCCCTCCAGCACACGGTGCAAGATCCGCACGGCGCCGCTGGAGCGCGCCGGCGCGCGCCCGCGGGGCACGACCGTGCCGTCCGGCGGCGGCGCGGCGCCCGCCGCTCGCCGCGGCCGGCGAGCCGGCGTCAGCGTTATGAAGTTCGCGACGAGCTGGGCCCCGTGGTCGGTCCCGATCGACTCGGGATGAAACTGCACGCCCCACGCCGCGCGGCCGCGGTCGCGGTCGCGGATCGCCATGAGCGTCCCGTCGTCGGCCCACGCCACGGCCTCCAGCGGCGCCGGTGGCAGCGGCTCGACGACCAGCGAGTGGTAGCGGACCGCCCGGAAGCCCTGCGGCAGGCCGGCGAAGAGCCCGTCGCCGCGATGAAAGACGCGGCTGATCCGGCCGTGGACGATCTGCTCGCCCGGCGCGACCGCGGCGCCGTTGACGAGCGCGAGCCCCTGGTGGCCGAGGCACACGCCGAGCACCGGGATCTCGCGCTGCGTGAGCGCGGCCCGCCCGATGCCCAGGTCGCGCTCGCGGCCTGGGTGGCCGGGGCCGGGCGAGACGACGATGCGGTCCCACGGATGCGCGGCGAGCGTCTGCCACGCGACCTCGTCGTTGCGGACGACGACGGGCTCCTCACCAGCAACGCTTGCGAGCAACTGGTAGAGGTTGAACGTGTACGAGTCGTAATTGTCGATCAGCAACGTCGTCACGAGCGTGGCCAACAGACTAGACACCGTCCTGCGCTGGACCGGGCGCGAGCTCGAGCCGCTCGCCGGCGCTCCGGCGGCCGCGCTGCTGGCCGCCGACTCGTGGCTCGTCGACGAGGGCTTCGAGCGCGTCCCCGGGGCGCACTGGGCGCGCTTCGGGGCGGCCTGCCTGCAGCTCGGCGTCGAGCGTGAGCAGGTCGGCGCCTTCCGCGCCGCAGCGGCTGCGGCGCTGCCGCGCGAGGGGCGCTGGTTTCCCCGGGTCGAGCTCACGGGCGACGGGCTGGCCCTGCGCCTGCGCCGCGCGCCGCCGCCGGTGCGGGAGGCGCGCGTCGTCGTCGGCGCGCCCGGCGATCCCCGCAGCCAGCCGCTGCGCAAGGGCCCCGACCTCGCGCTGCTCGGCGGTCTGCGCGAGCAGGCCCACGCCCGCGGCGCCGACGAGCTGCTGCTGTGCGACGACGCCGGCCGGCTGCTCGAAGGTGCGCTGTCGAGCCTGCTGTGGTGGGAGGACGGCGCGCTGTGCACGACGCCCGACGAGACGGCGCTGCCCGGCGTCACGCGCGCGCTGGTGCTGGGGATCGCGCGCGAGCGCGGCCTGCAGCTGCGCACGCGCGCTCCGCTGGCCGCCGAGCTGGCCGGCCGGGAGACGTGGCTGACGAGCGCGCTGCACGGCATCCGCGTCGTGACCGCCTGGGTCGATCCGCGCCAGGCGGCGGGCGTGGCGACGCGGGCGCCGGAGTGGCGCGAGGAGCTCGACCGCCGTGCCTGAGACGGGCTACGACACGATCGCCGCGGTCTACGAGTACCTCGTGCCCGACGAGCTGCTCTCGCCGCGGGGCAGCGCCGACGCCTTCGCCGAGCACGTCGCGCCGGGCGCGCGGGTGCTCGACTGCGCCTGCGGCACCGGCACGCTCGCCGTCGGGCTGGCCCTGCGCGGCCATGAGGTCGTCGCGACCGACGCCAGCGCGGCGATGGTGGCGCGGACGCAGCGGCTCGCCGCGGCCAACGGCATGTCCGTCGAGGCGTCGCAATGCACATGGGAGGCGCTGCCCGAGCGCGGCTGGCAGGCCACCTTCGACGTCGTGCTCTGCGTCGGCAACTCGCTGCCGCACGCGAGCGGCCGCGCGGGTCGCCGTGCCGCGCTGCACGCGATGGCCGGCTGCCTGCGCGCCGGCGGCCTGCTCGTCGTGACGTCGCGCACTTGGGAGCAGGTGCGCGCCGACGGCACGCGGCTGCAGATCGGCGAGCGGCTCGTGGAGCGCGGCGGCCGCCGCGGGCTGGCGATCTACGCGTGGACGATCCCCGAGCGCTGGGACGAACCGCACTGCTTCGATGTCGCGGTCACGCTCGTCGGCCGCGACGACGCGGTGCAGACGCACCGCGAGCGCTTCGCGTTCTGGCCGTTCACCGAGGACGAACTGCGCGAGGACCTGCGCGACGCGGGCCTCGAGCCGCAGCCCGGCACCGGCGCGCCTGCCGACAAGCCGGGCCGCTACCTCGTCAGCGCGCGCCGCCGATGACCTCGATACGGCCGCGCAGCCCCGGCGCCGCTTCGAGACGGGCGTCCAGGGTCACGAGCACCATGTCCAGCCGCTCGGCGAGCGCGACGTAGAGGCCGTCGTAGAACGTGAGGTTTCGCTCGCAGGGACCAGGCCCGCTCGAGGAGTCCGACGTGCGCGGCACGGTGAAGCGGCATGTCGGCGAGGTTTGCGAGCGCTGTCGTCGCCGTCTTCGCCCGCAGTTCGCCGAGCATGACCGCACGGCGAAGGCCACCGATCAGCGCAGGCCCACCGTGTGCGCCGCTCGCGCCGGCTCACGGTCGCCGCCACGCCTAGCTCTCGCGTGTCTCGCGCAGTGCGGCGAGGACGGTCTCCGAGCGCAGCCCGGTCCTGCCGCGGGCCGCGACCCGGGCGTCGATCTCCTCGAGCGATGGTCGGGCTGCCGCCGCATCGAGGTCGCGCTGACGTAATCCGACTATCCGCCCGTGCCCACCTGATCGCGCAGGCGCTCGATCTCGCGCAGCAGGTCGCGCTGGCGACGGATGACGTCGTCGAGCTGGCGCTCGACCGAAGTGCCGCCGCCGCTCGGCGTGGTGGTCGTCCCGCCGCCGCCCGTGGAGCCCGGCGTCGTCGTCGTCCCCGGCGTGGTCGTGGTCGGTTCCTCGGGCTCCGATTGCGAGTCGCCGCCGGTCGCCCCCGACGCCGCCGCCTCGTCGGGCACCTCGCCCGTCCGGATGTACCGCAGCGTCCTGGCCTCGGCCTGCGGGTCGCGGTCGTTCTCGAAGATCGCGACGAGCTTGTTCGTCTCGGCGTCGACGACGACCGTCTTGGAGACCGAGTTGGCCTCCTTGGGGATGATCGACGTGAGGTAGACGAGGCCGCCGTTGACGAACACGGGTCGCGGCTCCACCACGCGGAAGTTGCCCGAGCCGGCCGCGCCCGGGGCGCCGTCGCCGAAGTCGATCCCCGGAATCGACACCGCGCGCACGGCCTGCAGCGCGCGCCGGTTGCCGCTCAGCGACGTGCGCGCGGGGACCCGCCAGATCCGCGTCTTGCCGGTCGTGGCATCGGTCAGGAAGATCGCGCTGGCCGCGAACGCGCGGCCGTAGGGCTCGGCGACCGACACCCACTGCGGCCCGAGGCCCTGCGGGCCGAAGTCGACGAGGTAGGGCTGGCGGTTGGTCTCCGTGTCGGTGATGCGCGTCTGGTTCTCGTGCACGAACCAGGCGTTCCAGAGGCCGCCCTTGTACTGATAGGCCTCCTGGATGCGGCGCGCCTGCGTGTCGGAGAACAGCCGGCCGGTCTGCGCGAGCTCGGGCCGGCGGGCGGCCTCCTCGAGCTCGAGGTCCTCGATGGTGCCGTCGGGGTCGACGACGAACACGCCGCCGAGCACCGGGCGCCGGATGAGGATCCCCTTGTACTCGAGGTAGGGCACGACGAGCCGCGGCCCGTCGTCGGTCTCGATGCCGACCGGCTCCTCGAGCGTGATGAAGAAGCGCTCCTTCAGCAGCCGCCAGCGAAGGTTGTCGGTGATCTGCAGGCCGGGCGCGATCTGCATCTCGGCGTCGCTGTAGCGCAGCTGGCGCGCCGTCTGCTCGGCGTCGAGCGAGACGAGCCCCTGGCTCTTCTTGCTGAAGATCCGAAACGCGCCCTGCGGCGTGCGCAGCGCCGTCCAGATCAGCCCGTCTTCGGTGTTGACGATGCGGAAGTTCGTCAGCGTCTCGGTCGGCGAGTTGAACGCGCTGGAGGCATTGACCTCGGCGACCTCGCGCGGCACGAGGCGCACCTGGCCGTTGCCCGGCAGGCCGGGGATCGCCTCGTAGGTCGTGTTGTTGACGATCGCGCGCTGGACGAGCGGCCCCGACAGGCCGCCGAGGATGACGAACGCGAAGAAGGCGAGGATCGGAAACGCGAACAGGTAGCCCGGCGGGCGCACGCCGGTCTTCAGATCCTCCAGCGTGCTCCAGCTGCGTTGCGAGCGGCGCAGCATCACGACGCCGGCGGCGAGCAGCAGGACCGGCGGCAGCCAGACGATCGGGCCGGTCCAGAAGAACATCGCCAGCCCGTGCCAGATCGGCCGCACGAGCCACAGCACGACGAGCGCGACGGCCGCCGCGATCAGCAGGCCGGGCTTCAGGGACGAGGACAGGCGGCGCACGGTCAGTCGCACTCTACGGACTGCGCTGCCCGAGAACGCCAACGGCCCCGACCGGTCGGGTCGGGGCCGTCGTCACAGCAACTGCGAGGCGGCGGGCGGTGCGCGCCCGGCCCCGTCGGGCGTGCGCTCAGGCGGGCTGCGGCACGACCCGGATGTAGGGCCGCGTCGCCTGCCAACCGTCGGGCCAGATCTCCTTGGCGGCGTCGTCGGACACGGAGCCGGCGATGATCACGTCGTCGCCCTGCTGCCATTGGGCCGGCGTGGCGACCTTGTGGTTGGCCGTCAGCTGCAGCGAGTCGAGGACGCGCAGGACCTCGTCGAAGTTGCGCCCGGTCGTCATCGGATAGACGAGGACGAGCTTGATCTTCTTGTCGGGGCCGATGACGAAGACGTTGCGGACCGTCTGGTTCTGGGCCGGGGTGCGCTCCGTCGCCTCGCCCTCGACATCGGCGGGCAGCATGCCGTAGGCCTTGGCGACCTTGAAGTCCTCGTCGCCGATGACCGGGTAGTTCGGGGCCGTACCGGTGATCGCCTCGATGTCGTCAGCCCACTTCTCGTGGTTGCCGACGGGATCGACGGAGAGGCCGATGATCTTCGCGTTGCGCTGGTCGAACTCCGGCTTGATCGAGGCCATGTAGCCGAGCTCGGTCGAGCAGACCGGCGTGAAGTCGCGCGGGTGGGAGAACAGGACGCCCCAGGAGTCGCCGAGCCACTCGTGGAACGAGACCGTGCCTTCGGTCGTCTCAGCCTCGAAATCTGGTGCTGTATCGCCGATCGTAAGAGCCATTCTGCATCCTCCAATGCGTAATTGGGCTAAAAGCGGTTGGCATTGACGCTAGCAAGTCGCGTCGCCCCGAGCACGAGCGACGGATACCCGCTCCGCGACAGAACGGCGCGGTGCGTCAAGGCGAAGCCGGCGCGGACGAGATCGGCAGTCGGATCGAGCGGCCGCAGGCCGCCGCAGGCAGCCGGCGCGATGCGCGCGAGCAGCCCCAGCGCGCCGCGGACGGGCGCGCGCGGCGACCAGACCGTCACAGTGACGAGGCGCGCGGAGGGCCGCGGCGCCAGCAGTCGCCGCGCCTCCGCGAGCACGCCGGCGCGCCGTCCGGGGTCGAGCAGGTGCAGCAGGTACGAGCACGTGATGACGTCCGCCGAGCCGTCGGGCAGCGGGACGTCGCGGGCGTCGGCGGTCAGCACCGACCAGCCGTCGGGCAGCTCGCCGACGCCGGCCAGCATGGCCGACGAGCGGTCCACGCCGATCGCCTCGCGCGGGCGCGCGGGAAGCGCGGCGAGACGCCTGAGCACGAGCCCGGTGCCCGTCGAGAGGTCGACGAGCCGCTCGGACGGACGCGGCGCGGCGATGCGCAGTGCGGCGTCGATCGCCGTCGTCTCCCAGCGTTCCTGGTCGCCGTAGCGCGCCGCGTGCCGGTTCCACGTGGCCGCGCTCGCGGCGGCGTCTGTCGTCGAGTGGCGGGCGATCGGGCGATCTCAGCAGATCGGCGTCGGCTCGTGGTCGGCCTGCGCGCCGGCGATCATCTGCATGCGCTCGATCGAGCTGCGCACGAGGCGCGAAACCTGCATCTGGCTGACGCCGAAAGCCGCGCCGATCTCGGCCTGCGTCATGTCCTCGAAGTAGCGCATGTGCAGGATCTCGCGGTCGCGCGCGCTGACGCCGCGCAGCAGGCCATCCAGCAGCGCGCGCTGCTCGACGATCCCGTAGCCGTTCTCGTCGACGCCGATCCGCTCGCCCAGCGAGCTTCCCGCGTCGTCCTGCTTGGAGATGGGAGCATCGAGCGAGCTCGCGGTCGCCGCCCGCCCGGCGTGAAGGGCATCGAGAACCTCCTCCTCGGTGAGCTCGGTCTGCCGGCAGAGCTCCGCCACGGTCGGCGCACGCTGGTGCTCGACGGTGAACTGGCGCGCGGCGCCTTCCACGTGCATGGCGCGCTCGGCCAGGGCGCGGGGTGGGCGCACGGCCCAGCCGTGGTCGCGGAAGTGGCGCTTGATCTCGCCGACGATCGTCGGGACCGCGTAGGACGAGAAGGCCAGGCCGCGCGTCGGGTCGAAGCGGTCGACGGCCTTGACGAGCGCGAGCGCGGCCACCTGGTTGAGGTCGTCCAGGGAGTCCGGCCGGCGGTTGTAGCGGCCTGCGAGGCGCCGGGCGAGCGGCATGAAGCGCTCGACGACCGCGTCGCGGTCACGCCGGTCGCGGGTGCGGTGATAGCGCGCCAGCAACTCGCGGTCGTGGCGCTCGCGGCGCTCGCGAGACGACGGGTCGAGGCGTCTGGTCGGTCCGTCCTGTACCGAGGACTGGGGCATGGCCTGCATATGGGGCACCTCCGCTGCTGCTCATGTGGGGAGGTATCCGGCACTCCTACCAGCAGGGAGAGTGCGAACTGCCGCCGATCATCCGGGCTGCCACGGTTCCTCTTGCCAAGAACGCGGCCGCTAGGCCTCTGTACCCGAGATCGCGCCCACGCACGCTGCGTGACCGCGGCTGGCACGCCTGCCGCCGGCGCGGCAGGGTCAGGCGCCGGTCGTGCCGTACGGCACGATACGAATCGGTCTTTGACTGTGCGCACAGACCCACCGGTAGAGCGCCGACTATGCGCACCCGCTCGGTCGCCCCAGGCGTGAGCGCGCGGGCGTGGCGGGCGGCGATCGCCGCCGGCAGGCCGTACGGCCCGAGCGGGCCACCCAGCGCCCGGGGGTCGATCCACTACCACTACGGTGGCGAGAAGGCGCTCGATCTCAGCGGCTTCGACAGCCCTCAGCTGTGGTCGCTGCTCGACGAGGGCTCCCGTCTCGGGCTGAAGCTCGTCCACGCACGTCCGGAGTTGGGCGAGGTGCGCTGCCACGAGCGGGGCGAGCTGCTGATCGACGTGACGCGCCAGGACGCCCAGCGGTCACTCATGACCGCTGTGCTGCGGCTCGACAGCGACGACCGCGATGGCGCAAACGGGGACGGCGACGGCCGCGAGCCGCTGCTGTTCATCGGTCCGAGCGGACGCGGGGTCGTGTGCGCCGAGCGCGACGAGGCCGGCGACGGTGATGGCCCCGAGCGCCGGCGTCTGGCTCTCGTACGCCTGGCGAGACCGGCAGCGCCACGGCTGCAACGAATGGTCCTCGACGGCGAGCGGCTTGAGATCCCGCTCGGCGAGCTCGATCGCTTCGCCGACGAGCTCTGCCCCGCGCTGCGCAACGTCGCCAGGGTCACGTCCTCGGACGGCTCGTTCGTCGCGCCCGAGGTCTCTGCGCCGACGCTCGCACTCCGCGCGCGCTACGGGGCCGATCATGTCGTCGAGGCGCAGTGGGGCTGGGAGTACCGGGTCGGCGCGAGGACACGGCGCGCGGCGCTGGGTACCGATGGCGCCGGCCCGGGGTTCCGCGATCTCGCCGCTGAGCGTGCGATCCTCGCTGACGCCCTGCTCACCGGGACAGATCTCGAGCACTTCGGCCTGCTCGACGGCGCCGGCCGCCCCGCCGATGCTCCGGTGGTCGCGCTCACCGGCCTCGACAGCATGCGCTTCACGACGGAGGCGCTACCGCGGCTGGCGCAGCTCGAGGGCGTCACGGTCGAGATCGAGGGACGGCCCGCGGACTATCGCGATATCGGCGACTCGCTCACGATCGGGGTGTCCACCGCCGACATTGCGGGCGAGCGCGACTGGTTCGACCTCGGCGTGACGATCGGCGTCGACGGTCGCGAGCTGCCGTTCGCCGAGGTGTTCGTGGCGCTCGCGAACGGCGACTCCCACGTGCTGCTCGCCGACGGGGCTCACTTCTCGCTGCTTGCACCCCGGCTGCAGTCGTTGCGTCAGCTGATCGAGGAGGCTCGGGAGCTGACGGAGTCGCCGGCGGCGCCCCTGCGGATAAGCCGTTACCAGGCCGGCCTGTGGGCCGAGCTCGCCGCGCTCGGCGTCGTGACCGAGCAGGCGCAGGCGTGGCAGCGTCAGGCCGGCGCGCTGCTCGAGCTCGACGCGCTCGACGAGCGCGATCCGCCGCCGGCGCTGGCCGCGCGGCTGCGCCCCTACCAGCTCGAGGGGTTCGGCTGGCTGGCGTCGCTGTGGGAGCTTGAGCTCGGTGGAATCCTGGCCGACGACATGGGGCTTGGCAAGACGCTGCAGGCGCTGGCCCTGATCTGTCACGCACGCGAGCGCGATCCGGGGGTCGGACCGTTTTTGGTCGTCGCGCCGACCAGCGTCGTCTCCAACTGGTTGACCGAGGCGGCGCGCTTCGTCGCCGGGCTCAGGGTCGACACGGTCACCGACACGCTGGCGCGGTCCGGCCGCGCGATCGAGGAGGTCGCCGCGGCCGACGTCGTGGTCACGACGTACACGCTGTTCCGGCTGGAGGCCGACGCCTACCGCACGGTGGCCTGGGCCGGACTGATCCTCGACGAGGCGCAGTTCGTCAAGAACCACCAGGGCAAGACCTATCGCTGCGTTCGCGAGCTGGCGGCGCCGTTCAAGCTGGCGATCACCGGCACCCCGATGGAGAACAACCTGATGGAGCTGTGGTCGCTGCTGTCGATCACGGCGCCCGGGCTGTTTCCCGATCCGAAGCGGTTCGCCGAGCAGTACGCGCGGCCGATCGAACGCAGCGGCGATGCCGAGCGGCTCGCCCGGCTGCGGAGAAGGATCAAGCCGCTCGTCAAGCGCCGTACGAAGGAGCTGGTCGCCGCCGACCTGCCGGTCAAGCAGGAGCAGGCCCTCGCGGTGGACCTGCATCCGCGCCACCGCAAGCTCTACGACAGGCATCTGCAGCGCGAGCGTCAGAAGATCCTCGGGCTGATCGACGACTTCGACCGCAATCGCTTCACGATCCTGCGCTCGATTACGCTGCTGCGTCAGCTCAGCCTGCATCCGGGCTTGATCGACGACAGCCACGACGGCGTGCCCTGCGCCAAGCTCGGCGCGCTCGTCGAGCAGCTCGGCGACGTCGTCGGCGGCGGCCACCGGGCGCTCGTGTTCAGCCAGTTCACTGGCTTCTTGGCGAAGGTCCGCGAGCGCCTCGACCACGAGGGCGTCGGCTACTGCTACCTCGACGGCCGGACGCGCCGGCGCGATCGCGAGATCGCACGCTTCAAGGACGGCGCGGACCCGGTGTTCCTGATCAGCCTCAAGGCCGGCGGGGTCGGCCTCAACCTCACCGAGGCCGACTACTGCTTCCTGCTGGACCCGTGGTGGAACCCGGCCACCGAGGCACAGGCGATCGACCGTACCCACCGCATCGGCCAGACGCGCCCGGTGATGGTGTACCGGATGATCGCGCGCGACACGATCGAGGAGAAGGTCGTCGCCCTCGCTCGCCGCAAGGCCGCGCTGTTCAGCGGGGTGATGGACGAGGGCGACCTGTTCGCGGGCAGCATCACCGCGGCGGACATCCGCGGGCTGCTCGGCTGACGGCTGGATGCGCCGGTCGCATCGGCGGAAGTCCGGGCATCGGTCGATGGCGAGACCCGGACTCGAACCGGGGACACCACGATTTTCAGGGACTCGGAGGGTGGCCCTCGTGGCATGCTGAAAGTCCTGTAAACGGCAGGTTCTACGATCTGGCTGGCTGCTGTGGAATCCCCGTGGATCCGTGCGGTTCCTGGCGGGTTGTGGACGGTGGCGACGTCGCCACGTCCTTTTCGGCTTTGCGCGCGACTCGCACCATGGGCCGTATTCCTGGTGCAGGTAGGGCATGTTGGTACGGTCTGGATCGAGGCTCATGAAGACCGTTCATCTCAGTTCGCGCGGCCAGCTGGCCCGGCTCACGACCGACCTCGAAGCGATGCTCGAGGGCGGCAAGACGCTGGCTGTGACGGTTGCTGAGGAGGACGAGCTGTTGTCCCCGAACGTCGCGGCGGACCGCTTGGGCTTTTCGCGCCAGCACGTTCGGCGTCTGGTTGACGCGGGTGAGCTCGTCGGTCGGCAGATGCCCGGATCGCGGTACTGGAAGATCCCGCTGTCCTCGGTGCTGGCGTTCGAGGATCGTCGTGAGCGTGCCGCGAAGTGAGGCTGACGCGTTTGCTGCCGAGCTCGACGCGCTCGGTGCTCCGTCTGAATGAGGGTCTCCTGACGTTTCCGTGGGTCGGTGACGCCCGATTCACCGCGGCAGCGGCGACGCCCTGCGGCGTGCAAACGTGCCCATGCTCGTCAACGCGCTCTGCGGTTAAGTGGCCGATGCGCTTCCGCGGCCGCCGCGCGGGGCAAGAGGGCGGTGCGCCAGTCAGCCGATAGCGCCTAGGGGCCGCTCGATGGGTGCCAGCGAGCGCAGCGCTTCCTCAAGGCCGCTCTAGGCGCTCGACCTCGGTCACGAGCTTGCTGCGGCGCTCACGGGCAGCGACGACGTCGGCGACGCCCTGACCGACGGGCGAGTCATGCGCGGCGCGTAGCTCTTGTCTGAGCTGTTCGAGCTTTCGTCGGGTGCGCGCGGGAAACTCGTGGTCCAGCATGAAAACGGTTGTACTGCCAACGAGCTGCAAACGATCGTTGGCAGTGGCTTTGCAGTCGCCTGCCGCATGAACGGGGCGGTCACGTGGCGTGGTACTTCGCGCCCCTTCGCTGCCCGGTGCGCACGAGCTTTCCCTGGTTGACGAGGCGGTCGAGAAGGGCAAGCGCCTCGGCGCGGTCCAGGCCGGTCGCCGCTCGGACATCGCTGTTGGCGATCGGGCCGTTCTGGGCGAGTCCGATGACGACCTCCGCGAGCTCGGCGGGGCTGAGTCGCAGCCCGGCGGGCGGGTTGAGCGTTCCACCGAGGTGGTAGGTGGCACCGCCGCGTTGGCCGCGCTGCTCGAGGAAGCCTTGGTCCCGGAGGCGCTGCAGGACATCGCGCGCCGCGTGTGCGTCGATGGTGAGCAGTTGCCGGATGCGCTTGTTGGTGAGAATCTCACCGCGGGCGGCGTGGACGAGCGCGATTCGGTCGATGCCGCGCAGGTCACCCCGTCGCTCGAGTTCGTGGATCCAGGCGCGTTCGCTTGACGTCACGGCGCTGCGGATGGGCAACTCGACGACGACCTCGTGTCCGTGGTCGAAGAAGCGAGGCGGGTCGAGCAATTCGGCGGCCATGGTGTCCTGCATGACGTCGACACCGCGGCCGGCGTCCTCGGCGAGTCCGAGACTGCGGAGCATCCGGATGACCGTCAGGTTGCGCGCAGCGCTTGCTTCGCGGATGTTCTCGACGGTGACCGGTTCTGGCAGCCCACCCGGAGATCGGATGACAACGCGCGTGGGGCGTAGCTCGACCCGCACCGTTGTGCCCGTCGTCTCATAGCTTCGGTGGGCCAAGGCATTGGCGAGCGCCTCGCGAATGACGACTTCCGGCAGACGGGCAAGCTCGTACCGACGCGTACCGAGGACGACGAGCTCGCTGCCGAGATCGTCGCTGATGCGGGCTGCGGTCTCGGTGAGAACGTGGTGGATGGGACCGCCGATCGCATGGCGGCGGTCGTAGTCGATTGACGTGTCGTCGGCGAACCGCAGCAGCTCGACGAAGGTCTTGCCCAGCACACGAGCCGGGTCGTCCAGCAGGTACAGGGCTCCGGCAACCGTCAGGCGACCGGCCGATGCGAGCTCGGCCTCGTGCAGCCGGTCGCCTGTCGTCCGCGCCCAACCCATCGCGCGACCGATCTCCCTACGTAGCTCGACCGACGCTTCGGTGAGCGGCACGTCAAGCGCGGTGGTCTCGTAGCGCACGCTGGTTCGCTCGTTTGCGAACTGCACCAGCTCGGTCCCGAAGAGCGGATCGTCGCGGGTCCCGCGACGCATCCGCACGACACCCGCCGATGTCTGGGCGAACCCCTCGTGACGTCGGGCGATCGACACGACACATACCGGCTTTGCGTCGACCTGCAGCTCGTGCAGCGAATAGCGCCCGACGTCGCGCGCGGCCTGCATTGCCTGATGGATGTCGTCCTGTGTGCCCGCGTCGAGAACCCGCGCGGCGATGGACCCGTCGTCGCTAACGCCGATGAGGATGACGCCCCCCTCGGCGTTTGAGAACGCGACCGCCGTGTTCTGCAGTTGTTCGATGGATGTCCCGCGCTTGAACTCCACGTGCTGGCTCTCGCCGGGAAACGCCGCGCGGAACTCGTCGAGGCTGAGCACAAGCTCGTGCGGTGCGCGAGATTGGGGATGAAACAGCGGATATGCCAAAGTTCTCGACCAGTGATCGGGTCCCGAAGAACTTTGGCATATCCGACGGACCGAACCCCGCGATAATCGGGGTGCCCCGCGCGGCTGCTGGCGGCTCTACAGCCCGTCGAGGAAGCCGGTGTCGCCGAGCCCGTCGTCCATGAGGTGGATGTAGGTCCGGACGGTGAAGCCCGGGTCGGCGTGGCCGAGCCACACCTGGACCTGCTTGACGTTCTTGCCGGCGGCGAACAGCAGCGACGCGCAGGTGTGCCGGAAGGTGTGGAAGCCGACCCACGGTACGTCTGCACGGACGGCCGCGGGGCGCAGGACGTCACGCCAGAGGTGGAGCGGTTGAGCTGCTTGCCGGTCAGGGTGGTGAAGGCCAACGTGCCGGGCGGCCCTTCGAGTGCTCGCAGTCGGGCGGCCATGCCGGGCGGCAGCGGGATGGTGCGTAGCCCGGCTTTCGACTTGGGTGTCGTCGGACGTCCGCTGCGTAGCTGGCGGCTCACGCGCAGCCGAGGACGTTCGCCGAGGTCGAGGTCGGTGTGCCAGCGCACCTCGATGGCCTCGGAGATCCGCAGTCCGATGTGCGCGAGGAACTTGCGGCGAGCCGGCGCAGCATGTCCCCCCGGTTTCCACGCCCGCACCTTACGGCTAGTCAAGTCATCACCTTCCGCGGGTGCAACGCATGGGAAGCGCGCGGCCGTCTCGCGCATCCGCGAGAGCGCCGGCCGGTTGTCCCCGCCTATGCGCCGAATCGGCGGCCCGTCGAGCCGCCGAAGCCGGTCGCGGGGAGCACCCACCGAGACCTGTTCGCCATTGCGTTCACACAGCCAGCTTGTATGCGGAGGCCGAAGCCACGAAATCCCTGCAGATCCTGCGATGGCGAGACCCGGACTCGAACCGGGGACACCACGATTTTCAGTCGTGTGCTCTACCAACTGAGCTATCTCGCCGCGGTCGGGGAGGATAACGCCGTCGCTGCGGCGCCTAGCGACCCGCCCAGGCGCGCAGTTCCGGCAGCGGGTCGATCGGGGTGCCGCCGGGCACGCGCCAGCCGACTCGCCAGATCTCGAAGTGCAGGTGCGGCGCGCCGCTCGTCGTGCCGGTCGCGCCGACCTGGCAGAGCGTCTGGCCGGCGCTCACCGCGGCGCCCTGCGCGACGACCGTCGAGCGGCGCAGGCAGTGGGCGAAGAAGTAGTCGCGGCCGTCGGCCCCGTCGAGCACCACGTACTCGCCCGCGCCACCGGACTGAAAGCTCGTGCCGCTGATCGTCCCCGCGTAGGGCGCGACGACCGGCGTTCCCGCCGCCGCCATGATGTCCTGTCCCTCGTGGACGTGGCCGGTACGGCCCGCGCCGAAGCGGGCGCCTTCGCCGCCGAAGTCAAACGCGCCGGCGATCGGAAACACGCCGGGCCCGGCCGGCGACGGAGCGGGATCGGGGATCAGCGGCGCCGCAACGGCCGGGAGTCCCGGCACGGGGACGGCGGCAACCGGCGCGGCGGCCTTCGGGCGGTGCACGACGATCCGCGCGCGCCCCGGGTGCGCGCCGCTGCGCCGCAGCGTCTGCCCGCGCGGGTCCTTCACGTGCAGGCGCACGACGTAACGCCCGGTCTGCAGCTTCAGCGCGCGCGGCAGCCGCACCGCCACGGTCCGCCCGGTCCGCAGCCGACCCAGCGACCTGCGCGCCACCGGGCGGTTTCCCGGCAAGCGCACGACCACGAGCCGCGCCCGCACCCGAGTCACCCCGCGCTGGCGCACGCGCAACCGCACGAGCGGCGCCGGGTCGCCGAGCGTGAGCTCGCGCGGCGTCAGCGTCAGGCGCGAGGCGATCGGGCGTTTGTCCGGCACCGGCAGCGGGTCACCGAATGCAGCCCCGCCGCTGCGCAGCTGCCCGGAGGCAGGCGCGCCACCGCCACCGCCACCGCCACCGGCACCGGCACCGGCGGGCGACGGGAGCAGCGCGATCGCGAGGAGCAGGGTGACGGCGGGGGCGGGGGCGAACCGCATGAACCGCAATGTCGGTCACGCCCGCCCCGCGCTCAAGCGCTGCAACGCAGCGCCCCGCGCCACGGACGATCCGCTGCACAGGGACAGCTCTCCGCAACGACGGCGTCAGTCGGGGACGTAGGCGAACTCGTCCGGGTTCGGGCCGTTGCGCCCGTCCTCGCCGCGATCGAGCGCGTCGATGCGGGCCATCGCATCGGCGTCGAGCTCGAAGTCGAAGATCGCGATGTTCTCGGCGACGCGCGCGGGCGTCACGGACTTGGGGAAGACGATGTTGCCGTGCTGGAGGTGCCAGCGCAGGACGACCTGCGCCGGCGTCCGCCCGAGCTGCTCGGCGATCGCGCCGACGACGTCGTCGCCGAGCACCTTGCCCTGGGCGATCGGCGCCCACGCCTCGATGGCGATCCCGTGCGCGACGCAGTAGGCGCGCACGTCGGCGTTGGCGAAGTACGGGTGCAGCTCGACCTGGTCGACCGCCGGAACCACCTCGCACTCGGCGGCCAGGCGCTCGAGGTGCGCGACCTGGAAGTTCGACACGCCGATCGAGCGGGCGCGCCCGTCTGCCTTCAGCTCCTCGAGCACCTTCCACGTCGACACGAAGTCGCCGCCGTAGAGCGTCGGCAGCGGCCAGTGGATGAGGAACAGGTCGACGTAGTCCGATCCGAGCTGCGCCAGCGTCTCGTCGAACGCGCGTCGCGCGTCGTCCGGCCGGTGGTAGCCGTTGTTGAGCTTGCTCGTGACGAAGACCTCGTCGCGGCCAAGGCCGGACGCGCGGATCGCCTCGCCGACGCCGCGCTCGTTGCCGTACATCTGCGCCGTGTCGATGTGCCGGTAGCCGGCCTCGAGCGCGGTCGTGACGGCCTGCGCGGTCTCGGCCGGGTCGATCTGGAAGACGCCGAAGCCGAGTTGCGGGATCTGGTTGGCGTCGTTGAGGTCGATCGTGGGGACTGTGCTGACGGCGCTCATGCGCGTGCTCCTCGGGTCGCTGTCGTGGGCAGCGCTCTGCGCCTACCCGCGAGCGCGAGTTCTTGCCCGTCAGCGCTCGAGCATCCGCGCCAGCAGCTCCAGCGCACCCGCCTTCGCCAGCGGCTCGTTCAAGTTGCCGCACTTCGGCGACTGCACGCACGACGGGCAGCCGCGTTCGCAGCCGCACTCGAAGATCAGCCGGTGGGCATCCGCCACCAGCGTCTCGAAGCGCTGATAGCCCTGGCGCGTGATCCCGACGCCGCCCGGGTGCCCGTCGTAGATGAAGATCGTCGGGCGACCGGTCTGCGGGTGGTAGTTCGTCGACAGGCCGCCGATGTCCCAGCGGTCGCACATCGCCAGCAGCGGCAGCACGGCGATCTGCGCGTGCTCGGCGGCGTGCAGCGACCCGAGCAGCACCTCCAAGGGGAAGTCCTCGGCGAGCAGGTCGTCGTGCAGCTCGAACCACAGCGCCTGCGTGGCGAACGTCGTCTCGGGCAGGTCGAGCCCCTGCAGGTCGATGATTGAGTGGTCGGAGATCTTCTTGCGCTGGTAGGCGAGCACCTGCTCGGTCACGCTCACGCGGCCGAAGGACAGCTGCACGCCGCACGTGTCGCGGCGGTCGAGCAGCGCCTCGATCTCGGTCATCGTCTCCTTCTTGGGCTGCGTGTAGAAGTCCCCGCTGAACGGCTCGACGAGCGCGCGGCGCGTCTCGATCTCCAGCCGGTCGACGACGTACGCGCGCGCCTGGTGCAGGTAGATCGCGCCGTCGTGCACCGTCGTGTGGGCGCGTGCGGACTCGACCGTGCCGAGCAGCTCGCCGTTGATCGTGTCGACGATCGCAAAGGAGTCCGGCGAGGCCGAGCGCAGCGACACCCGCGCGGCCGGATAGTCCTCGGGGTGGCGCAGCAGGTACGCGCCGTCGCGCTCGATCAGCTCGCCCATCGCCACGAGCGCCTGCGCGTGCGCCTCCCAGCGCGGCCCCAGCGTGTCCGCGTCGCCGGCGCTCAGAGGACCCTCGTGCGCCGCGCAGAGCAGGTGCGCCAAGTGGATCGGCTCGTTCTCGTGGTCGAGGATCGCCGCCTCGACCGGCCGGTCGAGGAACTCGTCGGGATGGCGGCAGAAGAACTGGTCCAGCGCGTCCTCGCCGGCGACGTAGACCGCGAGGCCGCGGCCGCGGCGCCCCGCCCGCCCCCACATCTGACGCAGCGAGGCGACGGTCCCCGGGAACGTCACGACGACCGCCGCATCCAGCGCCCCGATGTCGATCCCCAACTCCAGCGCGTCGGTCGTGATGACCGCCAGCAGCTCTCCGCGCATCAACCGGCCCTCGAGCTCGCGGCGCTGCTGGGGCGTGTAGCCGGCGCGGTAGGGGACGACCAGGTCCTTGAGCTTGGGGTTGGCGAGGCCGACGATCCGCGCAACCAGCTCGACCGCCTTGCGCGACTTGATGAAGCAGATCGTGCGCGCGCCGCGCCGGGCGAGCTCGCCGACGATCTCGGCCGCCTCGCCCAGCGACGACGCGCGCGTGCCGAGCGCCTCGTCGGTGAGCGGCGGGTTCCACATCGCGATCTCGCGCCGCGCCCCCGGCGCCCCGTCGCGGTCCACGAGCGAGATCTCCTCCAGCCCTGTCAGCTTCTCGGCCAGCTCGACCGGGTTGGCGATCGTCGCGCTCGCCAGCAGGAAGCGCGGCTCGGTCCCGTAGGCGTTGGCGATCCGCCGCAGCCTGCGCAACACGTTGGCGACGTGCGAGCCGAAGACGCCTCGGTAGACGTGCGCCTCGTCGATGACGACCACGGCGAGGTTGGAGAGGAAGTCGCCCCACTGGCGGTGGTGGGGCAGGATCCCCATGTGCAGCATGTCGGGGTTGGTGAGGACGAGGTTCGCGCGCCGCCGGACCTGGGTGCGCTGCTCGCGCGGCGTGTCGCCGTCGTAGATCGCGGGGCGGACCTGCTTGGTCAGCCCGAAGGCGTTGATCGCGCGCACCTGATCCTGGGCCAGCGCCTTGGTCGGATACAGGTACAGCGCGCGCGCCTTGGCGTCGCGGCAGAGGACGTCGAGCGCGGGCATGTTGAAGCACAGCGACTTGCCCGACGCGGTGCCGGTGGTGACGATCGTCGGTCCCTTCCAGGCGGCGTGCAGCGCCTGCGCCTGATGTGACCACAGCGAGGCGATGCCGGCTGCGCTCAGCGCGTCGCGCAGCGCGGGGTGAAGCTCCTCCGGCAGTGGCTCGGTGACGGCCTCGCGTGCACCCTCCAACGCCTCGCGAACGAGGCGGCCGTCGGCGCGGCCGAGGTCGAGCAGAGCGCTCCAGGGTTGGGCTTGCGGGGCGACGGACACGCCGCTGCCATAGTACGAGCGCCTTGCCGGTGCGCAGCTTTCATCACACGGAGTTTCCGGCTGATCGTCTGCGTGCCGAGCGGGTGCAGACGGTCTCGGTGTGCGTGCCCGCGCGGGAGGAGGCGCCGACGATCGCGGGAGTCGTGGGACCGCTCGTGGCGCTGCGCGAGGCCGGCGTGATCGAGCAGGTCGTCGTGCTCGACGACGACTCGCTCGACGGGACGGGCGCGATCGCGGCGTCGCTGGGCGCGGAGGTGGTGCGGCCCGCCGCTCTGCTGGCGGGCTTCGGCCCGGTGCTCGGCAAGGGCGATGCGATGTGGCGGGCGCTGACGGTGCTGACCGGCGACCTCGTGTGCTTCGTCGACGCCGACACGGAGGACTTCGGCGCGCATTTCGCGACCGGGCTGCTCGGTCCGCTCATCTGCGCCGAGGGCGTGCAGTTCGTCAAGGGCTTCTACCGGCGGCCGTTCAAGAGCGCCGGCGCGCACGTCGCACCGACCGGCGGCGGTCGCGTCACCGAGCTGACGGCGCGCCCGCTGCTGGACGCGTTCTATCCGGAGCTCGCGGCGGTCCGCCAGCCTTTGGCCGGCGAGTTCGCCGCGCGCCGCGAGCTGCTCGAGCGGATGGCCTTCTGCACGGGCTACGCCGTCGAGATGGGCCTGCTGCTGGACGTCTACGCCGTCTCCGGCGCGGGGATCGACGCGATCGCGCAGGTCGACCTCGACGTGCGCCAGAACCGCCACCGGCCACTGGAGGATCTCGCGCCGATGGCCGGTGCGGTCGTCGCAGCGGTCAGCAGCCGCCTGCGCCGCGAGGGGCGCCTCGGCACCGACGAGCGCGACGCCTACGAGCTGCTCGAGCGCCCGCCGCTGGCCGAGCTGCGTGCGCGTCAGGCGTAGCGGCGCTCGCCGGGCTGCTGCAGGCGGTCGCTCTTCGCCGCGATCAGGGCGCCGGCCCGCGCGAGCTCCGGACGCGGTGCGCGTGGCCCGCCCCAGCGCCGCGTCGACGCGAGGACGCGCTCAGGCGCGCAGTGCCCGAGGCAGCGGCCGAGGGTACCGAGCAGGGCGAGCCGTACGTTGCCGCGACGGGTGCGCAAACCAGGCGCGTCCGACCGGTCCCGGCCGCGGTTAGCTCCACGGCGGACAGCGCGAACGGCGGGCGCGGGAATCCCTGCGCTCATGCCTGGCGTCGGTGCGCTACCGCGCCGGGGTTGGTGTGGCCGCCGGCGAAAGGCATCGCTGAGGATGTGAGTTGACGGGTGTGTCGGCGAGTGGTCCGGGTTCGGCGGTCGTGGCCGTGCCTTGCGAAGCTTCGTGACGCGCCGAGTGCGCATAATCGCACCTGGCGCGTCAACGATGCGAGACGGCGCGCGGTCGTGACGCGCCGAGTGCGGATATCGCACCGGGCGCGCCCCGATGGCGCCCGCAGGGGTCGGTGTGTCGAAACGTTCGCGCGGGCCGCGAGGCATTCGAAACAACGAGCCGGGTTCGACGACCCCTGCGCCCGACCGCGCGAGGACGAGCGCGCGGATCCGCTCGGGCTCGCGCGACGAGCGCAACCGGCAGCGCTGTCGTTGCGACACCTCTCACGCGTCACGTCAGAGGGACCTGAACCAGCGCCCCGCAAGGACGAGCGCGAACAGCCCGCGTCAGGACGACATGAAACACACGGTACGCCCGCAGACGGGCTGCAGCGAGACAGACCGCAGCAGCGCGGGCGCGCGCCGAGTGCCTGAACCGGGGCGCCACACGAGCGATGCGCCACGATGTCGCCCATGCGCTGCCTCTACGTCGATCTCGACAGCACCCTGCTCGGCCCGGGCGGCGCGCTGCTGCTCGACGAAGACAGGCGGTTCACGCTCCAGGGCGTCCGCGCGCTGCAGGCCTGCGACCGCGCCGGCGCCGAGGTCGTGCTCATGTCCGGCCGCCGCGAGTCGACCGTCAAGGAGAACGCGCGCCTGTTCGCGCAACCGGCCTACATCTTCGAGGCCGGCTCGTGCCTGGTGATCGACGGCGCGGAGAACTGGCTGACCGGCGACTACCGGCCGCACGGCGACGCCGGCACGATCCACGACCAGATCGAGGTCGCCGGCGCCCCCGCGCTGCTGCTCGAGCACTACGCCGGGCGCCTGGAGTACCACGACCCCTGGCATCACGGCCGCGAGGTCTCGCACCTGTTCCGCGGGCTCGTCGACGCGCACGACGTCGACGCGGTGCTCGCCGAGCACGGCCACGGCGGCCTGCGGCTCGTCGACAACGGCGGCGTCCACCGTCGCTCTCCCGATCTCGTCGCGCTCGACGAGGTGCGCGCCTATCACCTCGTCCCGCGCGGGGCCTCGAAGGCCAACGCGGTCGCACTGCACATGCGTGCCCGCGGCTTCACGCCGCAGGACGTCATCGCCGTCGGCGACTCGCGCGAGGACATGGAGACCGCCGCCAACGTGGGCACCTTCTGGTTCGTCGCCAACGCGGTGCAGCGCGACCCGACGCTGCATGCGGCAACCGGGGCGCGCACCAACGTGCGCGTTGCCGACGCCGCCTACGGGGCGGGGGTCTACGAGGCCGTCGTCACGACTCTGGCCGAGCGCTGACGCCGCGCATGCGGGCCCACAGGCCGGCCCAGAACCCCGGCGGCGGGCGCCGGCGCCAGCGGGCCGGCGGCGGCACCGTAGTGCGCACGAGCGCGATCCAGTCGTCGAGCGGAAGCTCGCCGGAGATGAGCTCCGCGAGGCCCTCCGTGACCGTCGCCTCGAGGCCCGCGTTGCGCAGCGCACGGGCGAGCAACGGCACCGACTCGAGCGCTTCGACGGCCTGGCCGACCCGCTCGGGAATCTCGTCGGCCGGGACGCCGGCCGCGAGCAGCTCGCCGGCGCGGCGGTTGCGGCTCTGTGGGGCGAGCACGGTGGCGACGAGGTCGCCGGTGCCGGCCAGCCCGAGCATCGACTCGGGGCGCGCGCCCTGCGACTCGGCGTAGCGCCAGACCTCGGCGAAGATGTGGCCGGCCGCGGCGCCCGCGGCATTCAGGCCCTGCGCCTCGGTCGCGCCGGCGGCGAGGCCGGCGGCGTTCTTCGCGGCGCCGGCGAGCTCGACGCCGATCGGGTCGTTGGAGCGCTCGCAGACGACGCCCGCCCGGATGAAGACCCCGGCGATCGTGTTCGCGAGCTCCTCGTTCGTCGAGGCCGCGACGAGCGCCGCGCCCTCGCTGACCATCTCGCGGGCGTGCGCCGGCCCGCCGACGCAGGCGACGCGCGCCTCGCCGAAGCGCTCGCGCAGCAGCACGGTCGGGGCCGTGCCGTCGGGCGGCGTCAGGCCCTTGGCCAGCGAGATGACGGCGCTGCGCGACCCGAGGCCGGTCTTCTTCAGCCCGCGGATCGTCGCGCCGAGCCCATCGGAGGGCACCCCGAGAAAGACGTAGTCCGCGCGCCCGAGCCCCGCGTCGACGCTCTCGACGCGCAGCTCGCGCGGGAACTCGACGCCCGGCAGGTAGACGAGGTTCTCGCGATCCTCCTGCAGGCGCCGCGCCTGCTCGGCCGTGCGCGTCTGCAGCGACGTGCGCAGCCCGCCGCGTGACAGCAGCACGGCGACGGCGGTGCCGAAGGAGCCGGCGCCGACGACGGTCGCCCGCCGGGCGACCGGCGACGGGAGCGACAGGCTGGGGCGTTGGCGGCCGTCGGGCATCGGCCGCGAGAGTACGCAAGTTCCGTGCCAACACCCGTCCGCGGTGTGACCGCCCGCGCTCCGCGGGCCGGTCGGTCCCGCATCAGTTGCCCGCGGCGCGGCGGTAGCGCGAGACCGCCAGCGGCGCGAACACGGCGATGATCGCGAGCGACCACGCGACCGCGCCCCACACGCTGTTGCCCGCCGGCGCGCCGACCCACAGCGAGCGCATCGCGTCGACGACGATCGTGAACGGGTTGATCTCGGCGAACCACTGCAGCCCGGCCGGCATCGACTCGACCGGCACGAAGGCCGACGAGATGAACGTCAGCGGGAACACCGCGATGAAGCCGAGCGAGTTGGCGGCCTCGGGCGAGGACACGATGAGACCCAGCAGGGCGAAGATCCACGAGAACGCGTAGCCGAACAGCAGCAGCAGCCCGAACCCGCCGATGATCTCGATCAGGCTCGCGTTGAACGAGAAGCCGATGATCACGCCCGTGACGACGAGCACGACCACCGACAGCGCGTTCGTCACGACATCGGACAGCGTGCGCCCGGCGAGTACCGCCGAGCGCGTCATCGGCAGCGAGCGGAAGCGGTCGATGAGGCCCTTGTGCAGATCCTCGTTGAGCCCGAGCGCCGTCACGAAGCCGCCGAAGGCGATGTTCTGGACGATGATCCCCGGCAGCAGGAACGCGACGTAGCCGTCGTAGAAGTCGGGCACGAGGATCGCGCCGCCGAAGACGTACACGAAGAGCAGCACGAACATCACGGGCTGCACCGTGAACGCCAGCAGCAGGTCGGGCGCCCGCGTCAGGCGCACGAGGTTGCGCTCGGCGACGATCATCGTGTCGGTCACGAGACGGCTCATGCGGCGGCCTCCTTGGGTGTGGCGTCGGCGTCGTCGCTCTCGACCTCGGCCACGTGGCCGGTGAGCGACAGGAACACGTCGTCGAGCGTCGGCCGGCGCAGCGAGATGTCGTCCACCCCGATGCCGGCCTCGTCGAGGCGGCGCACCGCTTCGACGATCGTCCCGGCCCGGCGGCGCACGCCGACGGTGACGATGTCGCGCGCGCAGTGCGGCGGCTCGTCGGAGATCCCGCTGAGCGCGCGCACCGCCGCCTGCGGGTCGGAGCCGGGCGTCAGGCGCACCTCGAGGCGCTCGCCGCCGACACGGTCCTTCAGCTCGTCGGGCGTGCCCTGCGCGATGACCCGGCCGCGATCGATCACGGCGATCCGGTCGGCGAGGCGGTCGGCCTCGTCGAGGTACTGCGTCGTGAGCAGGACGGTGCGCCCCTCCCCGACCAGCTCCTCGATCGTCGTCCAGACCTCGAGCCGGCTGCGCGGGTCCAGCCCGGTGGTCGGCTCGTCGAGGAAGAGGACCGGCGGCTTGGCGACGAGTGCCGCCCCGAGGTCGAGGCGCCGGCGCATGCCGCCGGAGTAGGTCTTCGCCGGCCGCCCCGCCGCCTCGGTGAGATCGAAGCGCTCCAGCAGCTCGCGCCCGCGCACGGTCGCCACGGCGCGGCTCATCCCGTACAGGCGGCCGACCATGACGAGGTTCTCCAGGCCGGTGAGGTTCTCGTCGATCGCCGCGTACTGCCCGGCGAGGCCGATCCGCTCGCGCACCTTGGCCGCGTCCTTGACGACGTCCAAACCGGCGACCGACACCTCGCCGGCATCGGGTGCCAGCAGCGTCGCCATGACGCGTACCGCGGTGGTCTTGCCCGCGCCGTTGGGGCCGAGCAGACCGAGCACCGTGCCCGGCGCCACCTCGAGGTCGACACCGTCGAGGGCGCGTACGTCGCCAAAGGACCTGCGCAATCCGCGTACGCTGATCGCGAGCTCCGGCTCGCAGCTGCGCTGCGTTCTCGCTTCCGTCATCGGCTCTTCCAATCTCATCGGCATGGCGGGGACCATAGGGGTGGTTTAGGCCAGGTTCTGGCCTGAACTTCTGCGACAGTTCTCAGCACGATGACCGAGACATCCGGCCGCCTCCTGAAGCTGCTGTCACTGCTGCAGACGCGCCGTGACTGGCCCGGCAACGAGCTCGCGCAGCGGCTCGGCGTGTCGGGTCGCACGATCCGCCGCGACGTGGAGCGGCTCCGGGACCTGGGCTATCCGGTGGACGCGACCACCGGACCGGCCGGAGGCTACAGCCTGCATGCCGGCACGGCGATGCCGCCGCTGCTGCTCGACGACGACGAGGCCGTCGCGATCGCCGTCGGCCTGCGGACCGCCGCCGGCGCGTCGGTGACGGGCATCGAGGAGACCGCGATCCGCGCGCTCGTCAAGCTCGAGCAGGTGCTGCCGTCGCACCTGCGCCGCCGCGTCAACGCGCTCGGCTCGGTGCTCGCGACGCTGCCGGCCAGCGGGCCGATGGTCGACCCGCAGGCGCTCACGACGATCGCCGGTGCGTGCCGCGACCGCGAGCGGCTGCGCTTCGCCTACCGCAGTCGCGAGGCGCAGGAGAGCCGGCGGATCGTCGAGCCGCACAGCCTCGTCAACCTCGGCCGGCGCTGGTATCTCGTCGCGTGGGACTGCGACCGCGCGGACTGGCGCACGTTTCGCATGGACCGGCTGGAGCGCCCGGCACCGGCCGGTGGCCGCTTCGAGCCGCGCACCCTGCCCGCCGCGGACCCGGCCGCGTTCGTCGCCGCGGGGCTGCGCGCCGCCCCGTCGCGCTACCAGGCGCGCGTCACGCTGCGCGCGCCGGCCGCCGCACTCGAGCGGCGGCCGTATCTGTGGGGCACCGTCGAGGCGATCGACGACTCACACTGTGAGTACCGCACGAGCGACGACTCGCTGGACTGGCTGGCGATGCGGATCGGCATGCTCGGCGTGGAGTTCGAGATACATGAGCCGCCGGAGCTCGTCGAGCGCTGCTCGCAGCTCGGCGCGCGCTTCGCGAAGGCCGCGGGGGCCGAGGTGTGATGGATGGCTCGCGCCGGCCGCGAACCAATCACCTCACCCGGCGCGGTCAGAAGAGGTTCTCGCAGTCCTCCAGGCCGTAGGCCCGCGCCTGCCGGCGCTGGTCCTGGCTGAGTGCGAGGGTCGGCGCGGAGACCTTGTAGGCCTTGTCGCGGTCCCCGGCGCGCGCCGAGCGGGCGAGCCGCCCCTGCACGTCGAGCAGCTTCTCGGCCGTGGCGAGATACGCGTCGATCTTGCCCTTGTCCTCAGGCGGGCGCTCCAGCGCGCGCAGGCGCGCCAGGCCCTTGCGCGATGCGGCGTGCGTCGCCTCGATGATCGGCGCGAGCCGCTTGAGGTTCGGGCGGGCCCCGAGCTGCTCGATCTGCTCGGTGTAGGGCTGATGAGCCCGCCTGACGTCCCGGCAGATCGCCTCCGCCTGCGCGACGAACTGCGCGCTCGTCAGCGTCTCGTCGCTCGCCGGGTCCTCGTCGCCGCCGCCGCAGCCGGCCACGGCGAGGGCAACTGCGCCCAGCACCGCCACGCATGTCCTGTGCATCCCGCTCTCCCGCATCGGCATCTCGGTCCCGTGGCGGTGACCCTAGAGGTACGCCGCCAGCGCTTCGCCGGCGGCCTCGAGCTCGGCCACGGTCGATCCCTCGAGGATTGCCTGCAGGTCGAGGATGCGCGCGTCGAAGCGGTCGATCGCGTCGGTCCCGGTGACGGCGTGGCAGGGCACGCCGGACTGACGCGCCCGTGTCGCGATCTCGCCCGCGACCCGTCCGCGCAGCGTCGCGCTCTCCAGCCGTCGCTCGCCGACGACGACCGCGCGCGCCGCGCGCATGCGGGCGTCGAAGTCGAGCGCCTCGAGCACGAACGGGGCGCCCGCCACGAGCTGTGCCGCGGTTTCGTCGCGCAGGCGCAGGGCGAGCGGACCGGGATCGCGGACGTCGCAGAGGACGACGAGCGCCGCCGCGCCGAGGCCGCCGTGCTCGGCCAGCGCGACGAGCAGGGCCGCGCCGTCGCCCCCAGCGCCCGCTGCCGCGAGCACGATCACGTCTGGATCCGCGGCGGCCGCGGCGGCCAGGCGCCCGGCGGTGAGCTGGGCCGAGCCGTCGAGCTCGACGATCGCCGTCGCGCCGGCCTCGATGAGCGCAAAGCCGTCGCCGGTCTCGCCGCCGAGGGCAGGCAGCAGCGCCTCGATCGTGCCGGGTCCGCCGCTGCCGACCGGGCACAGCTCGGGCGGCGGCGCCACGCCGGCGCGCTCCAGGCCGCGGGCGATCGCCGCCGCGACGACCGGCGCGCGCAGGTCGCCGCCGAAGCCGTCGGGTGCGACGAGCACGGGCGGGTGGTCGATCATCTCGGGCCGAAGGACTACAGGACGGGCGCACGCGGGGAGGGTGTGGCGCAAGACCGAAAGCGTCGTAGGACCCCACCACCGGCGCGCAGCTTCGGCCGGCGATGGGGTCGACTACGACTTGCCTACCACCCCGAATCGTATGAGCACTTGGGATGCGGATTGTGCTCAGACGAAGAAGGGCATCGTGCGTCTCCGGCGGCGCTCGCGCACTAGGGAGCCTCCCCAGGCATTTCCCGATTGGACGGATGTGCCAGTGCACCGGTGTCCGGTGCTATGGCCGCCGGGGCGCTCAGGAGTCGAGCTGATCGAGAGAGCACTCCGCGGGCGGCTTGTCGTCGCGCCAGCGCAGGACCTTCGTGCCGTGGCGGATGCGCCCGTCGGAGGCGTGGTCGAACGTCACCTCGACGACCAGCTCGGGGCGCAGCGCGACCCACTCGAGCTCGCGGCCGTGCGTCCAGCGCGACGCCGCGCCGCTGCCGCGCTCGCCGGTCTCGTACGGCCGCAGCTCCGCGACGAGCTCGGCCTTGCGCTTGGCGGTGAAGCCGCTGGAATGGCCGATCTCGCGCAGCTGCCCGGCCGCGTCGTAGAGCCCGAGGATGATCGCGCCGACCGTGCCCTCCTTCTTGCCCGGCCGCCAGCCCATCACGACGGCGTCGATCGTGCGTACGCGCTTGACCTTCACCATCCCCTTGCGCTCGCCGGGGAGGTACGGCGCGGCGAGCTCCTTGGCGATCACGCCCTCCTCGTCGTGCAGCCAGTGCTGCGCGCCCTCGGCGGTGCGCTGCACCGGGGTGAGCTCCAGCCCGGCGATGCCCTCGAGCACGGCGCGGCGCTCCTCGTAGGAGCGCTCCATGAGCACGTCGTCGTCGACGGCGAGCACGTCGAAGGCGACGAAGCGCGCCGGCGTCTCCTCGGCCAGCCGCGCGACCCGCGACGCGGCTGGGTGGATGCGCTGGCCGAGCGTCCCGAAGCTCGCCGCGACGAGCTCGCCGTCGACGACGTAGCGCCCGGCCGGAAAGCTCACCTCGGGGAAGTAGCGCGACAGCTCCTTGCCGTTGCGCGACTGGATGTAGCTCGCGTCGCCGTCGACGAAGACGATCGCGCGAAAGCCGTCCCACTTCGGCTCGTAGGCCCAGCCCTCACCCTCGGGCAGGCTCGCACGCGGGCGAGCCAACTGGGGCAGCAGCGGCGGCCTGAGCGGGAGGGACACGGGCAGAACCTACCGCCGTCCGCCGCCCGCGCGTGCCACGCGCCTGCAACGCGATGACCGCCGCGAGCACGAGCACGCCGCCGAGGATCTGCGGCGCGCCGAGCGAGTCGCCGTAGAGCGCCACGGCGAGGCCGACCGTGACGACCGGCTCGACCGTCGAGAGGATCGAGGCCGTCGCCGCCCCGACGCGCTCCATGCCGAGCATCAGCGCGGCGACCGGCAGGACGGTGCAGGCGAGCGCGATGGCGGCGATCCACAGCCAGCCGCCGGCGGGGAACGCGAGCGCGCCACCGATCAGGCCGGCGACGAGGAACGTCGCCGCGGCGCCGGTCGTGATGAGCGCGGCGAGCAGGAACGCGTCGATCCGCGCCACGATGTCCTCGGAGATGAGGATGTAGACGGCGTACGTGGCGCCCGCGCCGAGCGCCAGCGCGACGCCGCCGGCCTCGAGGCCGCCGATACCGCCGCCGAGCAGCACGAGCGCGGCGCCCGCGCTGGCCAGCGCGAGCGCGAGCGCCTTGCGGGGCGTGATGTGCTCGCGCCGCAGCGCGACGGCGCCGCAGAAGACGAGCGCGGGATACGTGTAGAGCAGCAGCGAGGTCAGCGAGGCGTCGATGTGGCGCAGCGCGGAGAAGAAGAGGCCGGCCTGGGCGGCGTAGCCGATCGCGCCGAGCGCGAGGCCGGCCAGCACGACGCGGCGGCCCGGGCGGGCGACCGGGGTCGCGGTTGGGGTCGGCGACGGGGTCCGGGTCGCGCGGGCCGAGCGCCGTCCGCGTACGGCGACGACCGCCCAGAGCAGGACGGCGGCCAGCACGAAGCGGGCGGCGAGCAGCGCCGTCACGCCGAGCCCGGCGGCGTAGGCCTCCTTGGCGAAGATCGCCATGAGGCCGAAGCCGCAGGCCGACGCGAGGCACAGCGCGACGCCCGCGCGGCGGCCGGCGTCAGAGGTTGCGCCGGGGTGCACGCTCGGGGCGTTCGTCGAAGCCAGGGCGCGATTCGGCGCCGTGACGCAGGGCGAGCACCTCGAACGCCGCGAAGCCGGCGAGGATGGAGGCGAAGATGAGCATGCGGACATGATCGACCTTTGTGCGCTCCAGCGGTAGCCTTGATTGTCTTCATGAACTCAAGGCAACGCCTATGACGCTCCAGCAGCTCCAGTATGTCCTCGCGGCGATCGAGCACGGCTCGTTCAGCGCCGCCGCCGAGACGCTGCATCTGGCCCAGCCGTCGCTCTCCGAGCAGGTGCGCCGGCTGGAGGCCGAGCTCGGCGTGACGCTCTTTCGGCGCGTCGGGCGCGGGCTCGTCCCGACCGAGGCGGCCCGCGCCCTGCGTCCGCACGCCGAGGCCGCCCTGGCCGCCGTCGAGTCCGTGCGGATGTCGGTCGGCGCCGTGCGCGAGCTGCGCGCCGGGACGGCCGCGTTCGGCACCTTCGGCACGGCGCGGATGTACCTCGGCACCGACCTCGTCGACGACTTTCGCCGCAGCCATCCCGAGGTGCGCGTGCGGATCGTCGGCCAGAACTCCTCCGAGACCGTGCTCGCGATCCGCGACGGCGAGCTCGAGGCGGGCCTCGTCGTGCTGCCCGTCGACGACCGCGGCCTCCAGGTCCATCCCGCGATGCGCGACGAGATCCTCTACGTCTCCGGCGACGCCGGCCGCCTGCGCCGGCCGATGACGATCGAGCGCCTGGCGGACGCGCCGCTGATCCTCTCGGAGGCCAGCTGGGGCACGGAGGACCCGACCCGCCGCCAGCTGCGCGAGCTCGCCCAGCGGGCCGGCGTCACGATCGAGCCGCAGATCGACGTCGAGGACGTCGAGGTCGCGCTCGAGCTCGCCGCGCGCGGCCTCGGCGACACGATCGCGCCGCGCGGGATGCTGCGCCGCCTGGCGCCGCGCAGCCTCGGCTGGGCGCCGTTCGCCGAGCCGATCTACGAGACGTTCGCCTTCACCTGGCGCCGCGGCGCCCAGCTGTCGCCCGCGACGCGCGAGTTCCTCACGTTCGCCGAGCGGCGCCTCGACGCGCTCGCCGAGGTGCTGCGCACCGAGCCGCCGCGTCGCCGCGCTCCGCAACCGGCGCCGGCGCCGCGCGACCGGCGCGTGCGCGGGTAGCGGGCGCGGCCGGACCCCCACCGCGCCAAGCGATCCCAAGATCCGTCCATGTGTGGGACGCAACGTCGGGCAGGACCCCTCCACTTGCACCGAGACAAGGGCGGGTCGAGTTATGCATCCCCCACATGAATAACTCGACCCGCCCCCCTGTGACGAGACTCCGGGACCGAACGAACCCACGCCCTCACAGCCGCCGTTGGCCAACACATCCACCCACCCCAAGCCGGCAGCCGACGGCGGCCCGGACCGTTCCCGCCCACCGCAAACCGGCAAGCAAGGCCCGCCCGCCACCGCCCGCCTCTCAACTCGCACCCGCACCGTGCCGATACAGCCGGCACATGGCGACCCAGCTGCCCCCGACCCTGCGCGCCGAACCGCCGGTCGTCTCCAGCGCGCGGCTCAGCGCGGCCGTGCACAACGGCGAGCGCCTGCAGGCGCTCGACGCCGAGGGCCTGCACGCCGGCGCGCCCGAGCCGATCTTCGACCGCTTCGCTCGGCTCGCCGCGCGCGTCGCCGACGCACCGACCGCGCTCGTCTCCGTCGTCACCGAGGAGCGCCAGTACTTCGCAGGGCTGTGCGGCATCGGCCAGCCGTGGGCCGACGCGCGCCAGACGCCGCTGTCGCACTCGTTCTGCCAGCACGTCGTCGCCAACGGAGCGCCGCTCGTGGTCGAGGACGCGCGCGCCGACCCGGTGCTCTGCACGAACCTCGCGATCCGCGACCTCGACGTCATCGCCTACGCCGGCTTTCCGATCTTCGCTCCCACCGGCCACGTCCTCGGCAGCCTGTGCGCGATCGACGCGGCGCCGCGTGTCTGGCAGATCGAGCACCTCGAGGCGCTGGCGGACATCGCCGCGCTCGTCGGCGGCGAGCTCGAGCGCCGCGAGCTCGTCCGGCGCCTGGCGATCGACGCCCGCACCGATGCGCTGACCGGCATGGCCAACCGCCGCGCCTGGGACGACACGCTGCCCGCCGCCCTGCGCAGCGCCGAGCGCCTCGGGCACTCGCTCAGCGTCGTGCTGATCGACATCGACTTCTTCAAGGTCTACAACGACCGCCACGGCCATCCGGCCGGCGATGCCGCGTTGCGTGAGATCGGGCTGCGCTGGCGTGCCGGCATCCGCGACATCGACCTGCTCGCGCGGATCGGCGGCGAGGAGTTCGGCCTCGTGCTGCCGGGCTGCACCGCCGCCGAGGCGGCCATCGTCGTCGAGCGTCTGCGGGCCGACATGCCGACGGACCTGACCGCGTCGGCCGGCATCACCGTCTGGACGAGCCCGGCCACCGCCGAGCAGGTGGTCACCGCGGCCGACCGCGCGCTCTATCGCGCCAAGCGCGACGGGCGCGATCGCGTCTGCGTGAGCGGGGCCGACTAGTACTAGTGTCGCGGCGCGGCGCTGCCCCCGCGCAGGCGCCGCAGTACCCGGTCGGCCATTCCCGGCGAGACGCCGTGCAGGATGCCCATGCCCTTGACGAGCGGGCGGTAGTGCAGGTGGCGGCTGTCGCGCTCGACGGCGCTGAGGATCCGCGTCGCGAGCGCCTCGGCGGGCGCCGCGTTGGGCCCGCCGCGATACCAGTCGGGCATCCGCGAGCGCTCGTGGTCGTGCAGCGAGGTGCGGATCTCACCCGGGTACACGGTCGTCACGGAGACGCCGGTGCCGGCGAGCTCGTGGCGCAGCGCCTCGGCGAACATCCGCTGGGCGGCCTTCGTCGCGCTGTAGGCGGCGGCGCCCGGGAAGCCGCGCAGACCCGCGCCCGACGACATCACCACGACGTGCCCGCCGCCGTCGAGCAGATACGGCAGGGCGGCCTTGACCGTGTAGACGGTGCCCAGCCAGTTGACCTCGGTCATCTGCTCGATGCTCTCGAGCGTCTGCGTAACGATCGGCTCGTAGAAGGCGATCCCGGCGTTGGCGACGAGCAGGTCCAGGCCGCCGGTGGCGGCGGCGAACGCCTCGATCGCGGTGGCGATCGACGCCGGCAGCGCGACGTCGCACGTCAGCGGGTGGTGCGCGCCGGGCAGCTCGAGCGCGAGCGCCTCGAGCTCATTCGTCGAGCGCGCGGCCAGACCGACGGTCGCGCCGTGCTTGGCGAGCGCGTGGGCAACCGCACGGCCGATGCCGCGCGAGGCGCCGGTCACGAGCGCGCGCGTGCCAGATCCGATCCGCATGGGTTCGCGACTCTAGACGCGAGCCCCATGCGGGGCCTCTAGGCCGCCGCGAGCCGGGCCGGTAGGATCGATTCAGCCGATGGCCACCGAGCACGCCACAGTCGCCGAAGAGGAGTACCTGCAGACCCTGTTCTGGCTCCAGGAGGCCACGCTGCCGATGACGGGCGCGAACGTCGCCCGCGCGATGCAGCTCTCGGCGCCGACCGTGCACGAGATGATCGGCCGCCTCGAGCGCGACGGCTACATCACCCGCGGCTCGGACAAGCACATCAGCTTCACCGAGACGGGCCTCGAGCACGCCGAGGGCGTGGTGCGCCGCCACCGGCTCATCGAGCGCTTCTTGACCGACGTGCTGGGCATCCCCTGGGACGAGGTCCACGAGGAGGCCGAGCGCCTGGAGCACGCGATGAGCCCGGTGCTCGAGGAGCGCATGCTCGCGGCGATCGGCAACGCGAAGACCTGCCCGCACGGGCACCCGATCGTGGCCGGCACGCGGATCGACGGCGTCCCGCTCGCCGACGTGTCCGAGGGCGCCAGCGTGACGATCCTGCGCTTCGAGAACGAGGCCGAGGATCTGCTGCACTACCTCAAGGAGACCGGCATCGAGCCGGGGATGAAGGGCACGCTGACCGCGCATTCCAGCGACGAGGTGACCGTCACCGGCGAGGATGGCGATCCGCGCACGGTCACCTTCTCGGTCGCCGAGACCGTCTCGGTGCTCGCCGACCCCTCGCCGCCCACGCGCATCGCGCTGCCCGAGCAGCTCGTGCTGGCGCGCGAGCGCTACGGGCGCTGACGCTGGTTGTACGCTGACATCTCGTAAGCACGGAAGAGACGGGACGCACATGCGCACACGGATGGTCTGCTTGGAAGACGGCATCACGTCTTGCGGCTTTCGCAAGATGGCGGCCTATGTGGCCCAGCTCGAGCCCGGCACCGAGTCCTTCTACATCTCCACGGAGCGTTACCGCAGCGTCAAGACCGCGGTGCGAGGGATGGGCGACAAGGCCGTCATCGGCGACGAGCAGGTCGACGAGATGGCGCAGGGCCTGGCCGACTCAGACCTGATCGGCTTCTCCTCGATGACCGGCTACGCCGAGCTGACGCGCCGCCTGATCAAGCGCATCCGCGAGATCAACCCGGGCGTCTACATGATCTGGGGCGGCATCCACCCGATCATCCAGCCCGAGGACGCGATCCTCGCCGACGTCAACGCGATCTGCACCGGCGAGGGCGAGTTCGCCTTCGAGGAGTTCCTGTCGGCGTTCAAGGAAGACCGCGACTACACGAACACGAAGAACTTCTGGTTCAAGCCCAACGGCCACGGCTCGGGCAACGGCAACGGCGACCAGCTCGTCAAGAACCACTTCCTGCCGCTGATGTCGCCCAACGAGATGGAGGCGCTGCCGTTTCCGCAGTACGGGGCGCAGACCGAGAAGATCTACCTGCCGGGCCAGGGCTTCGTGCAGATGGGCGTCGAGGACTACCTGCTCAACGACGGCCTGGGCTACACGACGCTGTGGTCGATCGGCTGCCCGTTTCACTGCTCGTACTGCGGCAACACGAAGTTCATCGCCAACGACAAGAAGTACAAGCGCATCCGCCACCCCAGCGCGCGCTACATGGTCGACCAGGTCAAGGACGCGCGGGCGCGCTTCCCGCACCTCAGCCAGGTGTCGTTCCACGACGACTCGTTCATGGCGATTCCCTACGGCCAGCTCGAGGAGTTCGCCGAGCTGTGGCACGACGAGCTGAGCATCCCGTTCGCCGTCTACGGCGTGATCCCCAACTACGTGCGCCAGGACAAGTTCGAGCTGCTGTCGTGGGCCGGGATGAACCGCGTGCGGATGGGCATCCAGTCGGGCTCGAAGAACATGCTCGACTTCTACAAGCGCCCGACGCCGCCGGAGAAGATCCTCAACGCGGGCAAGGTCATCGCGTCGTTCGCGCCCAAGTACCACATCCCGTCGGCCTACGACATCATCATGGACAACCCGATCGAGACTCGGGATGACGTCAAGTCGACGCTGCAGCTGCTGTACCTGATGGACCGGCCCTACACGCTGTTCATCTACTCGCTGAAGGTCATCCCCAACACCGGGCTGGCGGCGGCGATGGAGGAGCGCGGCGTCGACCTCGACGACATCGACGAGAGCTACCTCGCGATCCCGCCGCGCTGGGCGAACATCATGCTGTACCTCATCGCCATCTGGCGCCCGCCGCCGTGGCTGTGGAACCGGCTGATGGGCCGCGTGCGCGCGTCGAGCGAGCCGCAGATGCTCTATCCGCGCCTCGGTCTCGTGCTGCGCACGGCGTATCTGTCCAAGCGCGTGCTCGCCCACCTGCGCGTGATGGACTTCTCGATCACGCCCGGCAAGACCGGCTACTACGCCTGGAAGATCGGGCTGGTCGGCCTGTGGCAGAAGCGCTTCACCCGCCGGCCGGACCGGCCGTCGCGGACCAAGCGCGCGCCGGAGGTCAAGGTCGGCGTGCAGGTCATCTCGCCGGACGGGATGCGCGACGAGTAGACGGCTCGCGGCGCGTCGACGCGGCGACGGCGGTCAGCGTGCGCGTCGCGCGTTCCAGTGCGCGGGGGCCGGGCTCCTCGGAGCGCCCCGAGTCGCAGCAAGCGGTCGAGCGAGTCCCGCACGCGCCGCCGAAGCCGCCGGTCACCGCAGCTCGTGGATGACGTACGGGGTATGGATGAGCAGGCCGCCGGCGTCCTCGTTGGCGTCGGCGATCACCTGCACCAGCTCGTCGCGCAGCGCGTCGACGACCCCGGCGTCTGCGAGCAGCGGCCAGGCGTCGATGACCATCGGGTGCTCCCATCCGGCGTCGATGTACGCCTCGGGTGACGCAGCGCGGATCGCCAGCTCGCAGCGCGTCGTGCTCACCTCCAGCCCGAGCGGTGCGGCGATGTTCGCGACCGCCGCGCGCTCTGACCACGCGAAGCGCGGGGCCGGCGAGGACCCCGTGATCTCGCTCATCGCGCGACCGAACGCAGCGCCCATCGCGTCGATCGGACCGCTCGGCACCCACGCGCTGATGTAGGCGCGGCCGTCCGCGCGCAGCACGCGGGCGACCTCGCCGATCGCCTGCGCGGGATCCGCCGCGAAGATGACGCCGAAGATCGACAGGGCGACGTCGACCGTGGCCTCCGGCACGGGCAGGGCCTGCAGGTCGCCGGCGCGAAACTCGGCGGCCAGGCCTGTCGCGGCGGCCCGCGTCCGCGCGATCGCCAGCAGCCGCTCAGCCGCGTCGATGCCGAGCACGTCGGCGCCGCGCGCGGCCGCCAGGAGGGCCGCGTTGCCCGTGCCGCAGGCGATGTCGAGCACGCGCTCGCCGGCGCCGGGCGCCGCGACGGCCACGACCGCCTCCGCCACCGGCTCGAGCTCCGCCGCGGTGCGCTCGTAGCGGCCCTTGCCCCAGTCGACCATGGACCGAGTATTCACCACCGCCGCCGGCGCGACGGCTCAGCGTGGCTCGCCGACCGTCTCCGGGCGCGCGAGCAGGTACCCCGTCAACCCGATCAGCCCGCAGACGGCGTTGATGAACAGGACCGGGCCGGAGTCGTTGGTCAGCGCGCCCGCGATGCCGGCCGCCAGGCCGCCGACCAGCGCCGCCGCCCACGCGCGGTGCGGCAGCGCGGCGTACAGCCGCTCGCGGTTGCGCCAGGCGAACGCGACCGCCAGCACCGCCCCGAGGAAGTACGCCGGCTTCTGGCCGCTGCTGAGGATCCGCCACGACAGCTCGTAGCGGCGCGTGACGAGCTCCCACAGCTCGCTCGGATTGTCGGCGCGCAAGAGGTTGCGGGCCAGGTGGCTGCCACCCGCCAGGGTGAGGTCGATGACGACGAGCAACGCCAGCGCCGCCACCGGCACGAGCGCGGCGAGCGCGATCCGCCGCGCGGACACCGCGCCCGGCAGCATGACGAGCGTGGCCGCCGCGACCGCCGCCCCCACGGTGATCACGCCGCCGACGTCGGCTCCCAGGCGCCCCCATCCGACGACGACGAGCAGCGTCAGGCCCGCGAGGCCGTAGAGCAGCAGCGTGCGGCGGGTGATCGCGTGACCCGTGACCAGCGCGGCGAGCCCGACGAGCAGCACGACCGGCAGGATCGGCTCGAGCTCGTTGGAGACGCCGTAGAACCGCGAGCCCGAGCCGACGCTGGGCCCGAGCGCCGAGACGGTGAGCAGCTCGCCGCCGAGCGCGAGGTCGGCGGCGTAGGCGAGTAGGCAGACCGCCGCCGGAAGCAGCGGCGCGCGCGCCCAGGGCAGCAGCCGCGCGGTGAGCGCGCCGAGCATGACCGAGGTTCCCGCGATGAGCAGTACCTCGCCGTTGTGGCTCGCCGGCTCGACGGCTGCGGCCAGCAGGACCGCCGACGGCCACCACAGCAGGCCGAGGGCGCCGGCGCGCAGCGCCGGGCGGAGGGCGCCGCCGGCCCCGCGCCACGTGCCGAGCAGCAGGAAGGCGATCCCGGCGAGCAGCACGATCGCCATGAACGACGCGGCCTGGCGCCCGTCGCGAACCGCCGTCCAGCGGGCGCGCAGCTCGTCGAGGCGTTCGACGCCGACCGGCGCGGCCGCTTCGATCGTGGCGCCGCGCATGCGGTCGGGCGGCTCGACGCCGAGCCAGTCGAGGATCGTCGGCGCGAGGTCGATCGACGTGACGAGGCCGTCGCGGCGCGTCGACGCGGAGGCCGGGCTGCCCGCGCGCCCGGCGCCTGCGATGGCGAACGCCGGCTGGCGCAGGTAGCGCCGCGGCGGCTGGCCGAACGCGCCGGGCGGCGGCGTCTCGGGCAGCTGGACGATCAGCAGCAGCTCGTGTGGTGCGCGCTCGCGGGCGAGCGCCGCGAGCTGGGTGCGGCCGGCGCGGCCGGCCGGCACCGAGACGACGACCATCCGCCGCGTGCGCGCCAGCGCCTGGGCGCGGGCGGCCAGGGTGTCGACCGGGCCGAACGAGACGCCCGCGACGCGCCCGCGCTCGTCGGCGGCCGCGATCGCCGCGCGCAGGGGCGCGCCGCGCGCCGCGGCGAAGGCCGCGCCGCCCGGCAGCGACCCGGCGAGCAGGCCGGGCCGCAGCGTCGTCGAGACGTCGTGGGCGCGCCGGCGAAACGGCTGCCAGTTGGAGAAGGCGTGCGCCCTGGCGTCGAAGCGCAGGTTGTCGAGCTCACCGTCGCGATCCTCGTCGACGTCGGAGTACAGGCCGGTCGGCTGGCGCGTGCCCTGGGAGATGTCCAGCAGGATCTGCTGGCGCTGATAGCTGCCCTGCGTCGAGCTCCACAGCCCGGTGCGCAGCCGCGGCTGATGGCCGAGGAAGCGCAGGAAGGCGTCTTCCAGCCCGCCGCCGGCGCGACGGACGAGCACGTCCTGCGGGTCGGCCGCGTAGAACGCGAGGATCGCGTGGCGCTCGCCTGCAGTGGATGCGCGCGCCGCCGCCGGCGCCGGCGACGCGCATGCGAGCGCGGCAGCGGCGCAGGCCAGCGCGCACCGGGCGAGCACGCTGAGAGGCCGCCGCATCGCCGCTGACCTTACGCCGACCTCCCCGCGCGGGCGGCGGTTGCGCCCGCCGTTCGACGCCCCCGGCGCCGGCGGGCTATGCCGCGGCGGCGGCGCCCGCGACGGTGCGGTACGCCTCGGCGAGGCGCTTGATGCCCTCGTCGATCTGGTCGTTCGTCACGCCGGAGTAGGCGAGGCGCAGCGTGTTCTCGCCGCCCTCGAGCAGGAAGTCCGTGCCCTTGACGAACTGCACGCCGCGCTCGGCGGCGGCGGCGAACATGGCCGCGACGTCGGTGCCCTCGGGCAGCTCGACCCACATGAAGTAGCCGCCCTCGGGCAGCTTGTAGCGCGCCTCGGGGAGGTGCTCCTTCAGCGACGCGTCGAGGGTCGCGACGCGCTCGGCGAGCGCGCTCTTCACGGTGGCGATGGCGCCGTCGATCGCGCCCGACACGCAGAACTCGTAGACGATCGCCTGGGCGACCATGTTCGGCGAGATGTACGTGTTCGTCGCGAGCTTGGCGATCTTCGCGATGAGCTCCTTGGGGCCGACGAGGTAGCCGACGCGGATGCCCGGACAGACCGTCTTGGAGAACGAGGACGCGTAGACGACGACGTCGTGGCTGTCCATCGAGAGCATCGTCGGCAGGTCGTCGCCGCTGAAGCGGATGTGCTTGTACGGGTCGTCCTCGAAGATCATGAAGTCGTGCTCGGCGGCGAGCGCGAGCAGCTCGGCGCGCTTGCTCTGCGAGAGCGTGTAGCCGGCCGGGTTCTGGAAGTTCGGGATGACGTGGGCGAGCTTCGGCGTCACGCCGCCCTCGACGAGGCCGCGCAGCTCGTCGACGTCGATGCCGTCGGTCTCGAGCTCGACCATCCGCACCGCCGCGCCGTGCGAGCGCAGGTTCAGCAGCGTGCGGTCGTACGTCGGCTTCTCGACGACGACGACGTCACCGTCTCCGACCACCGTCTCGAAGAGGAACGCGTCCGCCTGCATCGAGCCGTTCGTGACGAGCACGTTCGCCTCGTCGACGCCGTGCTGCTCGGCGATCCAGCGGCGCAGCGGCACATAGCCGATGCTCGTCCCGTAGGCGGTCGCGCCGCCCGGGTCGTTGGTGAAGGCGCGGGTGGCGGCGTCGCGCAGCCCGTCGACATCGACGATGTCCAGCGAGGGCGCGCCGCGCGCGAAGGAGATGGTGTCGGCCATAGGTGTTTCGAGGTTACCCATCGGCCGCCCGGCCGCTCGTTGCCGGGCTCGAACCCTGGCAGGGTTTGCGCCGATGGAGCTGCTGTCGGCGGACCACGTGGCCGCGCTGCTGGCGATCGCGACGCTGCGTCGATGACGATCCCGGCGCTGTTGGGCGAGTCCCAGACCTCGAGCTTGAGCTCGGCTGTCGGCGGCGATGCTGGTCGTGGCGCGCACGCGTGGCGGCGTTGCTGCTCGTCGTCGGACGCGGCCTCGTGCCGCGTCCCGGCGCAGCGGCGCGCGCGTTCGCCGCCACGCTCGCGCTCGCCGCGGCTGCCGCGTCGCTGCTGGCGACCGGCGGCAACTACATGTTCCTGCGGCGCAAGCCCTCCGACTCGCTGCTGGACCTGCTGGGCCCGTGGCCCGTCTACATCGCCGGGGCGGCGCTGGTCGCCGCCGCGATGTTCGCCCTCCTGGTGGCTCCGTTCCGCGACCGGGGCCGGGCCTAGAACGCCGTCGCGAGCACGAGCGGGTAAACGGCGCCCGCGCCGCGGCGCAGCAGCTGGCCGCCGGTCATCGCCAGCGTCCAGCCGCTCAGGCGCGTGTCGTCGAGCAGCAGGCAGGCCTGCGGTGGCGGGTCGGCGATGACGCGAAAGGCGCCGCGCACGTTGGCGGCCTGCAACGCTGCGTTGGCCATCTCGCGCTGCGGCGGGCGTTCGCCGGTGCGCTGAAGAAGCGCCACGAACGGGATTCCGAGCGTGCCGGACAGCCGCCGCGCGAGATCCTCGACGGTGCCCGGGTGGCGTGCCGACGGCACCGCGGCGATGTAGCGCACCGGCGGGTTCCACGCGCGCACGAGGCGGTCGACGGCGTCGAGCAGCTCGTCGGAGAGGCGGCCCTCGCGCAGCCCGGCCTGCACGACCGGCGCCCAGCCGCCGTCGCCCAGCCGCGCCAGCGCGCGGCCCTCCTCGACGACGAGCTCGGCGGGGATCTTCTTCATCCGGCCCTCGGGATCGGGCGCCATCTTCTTGCATTCGAGCTTGAGCGGCTGCGAGCGCAGGTGGTCGATCGCCTCGCGCACGAGCCCGGGATCCAGCGGCCCGTCGTAGCGCGGCTGCGTGCAGACCGAGCAGCGTCCGCAGTCCTGCGGATCGGGATCGTCGAGCTCCTCCTGCAGCGCGCGCATGAGGCAGCGCCCGTCGGCGCCGAAGCTCGCCATCGTGGCCTGCTCGCGGCGGCGCAGCGCGGTGATGTGCTCGTAGCGCTCGGTGTCGTAGGCCCAGTCGCTGCCGGTCTCCCGCAGCCAGCGGCTGCCGTCGCGCGAGACGGCGCCCTCGACGTCGAGCACCTTCAGCATCGCGTCGATCCGCCCACGGCCGAGGTTGACGATCGCGGTGAGCTCCGGCGTGGAGGCGCCCTCGGAGCCGACCTCGTCGAGGTGGGCGAGCACGCGGTCGACGAGCTCACGGCGCGGGAACGCCTGCTCGATGAAGAAGTCCTGGATGCGGCGATCCTCGGCGCCGCGCAGCAGGACGACCTCGGCGCGTTCGATCGCGCGGCCGGCGCGGCCGACCTGCTGGTAGTAGGCGATGACCGAGCCCGGCGCCTGGTAGTGCACGACGAAGCCGAGGTCGGGCTTGTCGTAGCCCATGCCGAGCGCGCTGGTGGCGACGACGCACTTCAGGTCGTTGGCCAGCAGCCGGTCCTCGACGGCGATCCGCCGCTCGGTATCGATCTCCCCGGTGTAGGCCTCGGCGGCGACCCCGTGTGCGGTCAGCCATTGGGCGACCTGCTCGGCGTCGCGCTTGGTCAGCGTGTAGACGATCCCCGAGCCCGGCATCTCGTCGAGGTAGGTCGCCAGCCAGGCGAGCCGGTCGGCCTGGCCGGGCAGCTCGACGACCTCGAAGCGCAGGCTCGTGCGCCCGAGCGGGCCGCGGTAGGCGACGAGCGGGGCGCCGCTGTGGCCGGTGCGCAGCTGCTCCTCGACGTCGGCCACCACGCGGTCGTTGGCGGTCGCCGTCGTGCACAGGACGCCGACGCCCTCGGGCAGGCGCTCGAGCATATCGGCGATGCGGCGGTAGTCCGGCCGGAAGTCGTGGCCCCAGTCGGAGATGCAGTGCGCCTCGTCGACGACGAGCAGCCCCACCGCTTGAGCAAACACCGGCAGCATCCGCGCCCGGAACTGCGGGTTGTTCAGGCGCTCGGGGCTGATCAGCAGCAGGTCGACGGCGTCGGCGTGGAGCAGCGCCTGGATCTCGTCCCACGCGTCGCGGTTGGTCGAGTTGACCGTGTGGGCGCGGATCCCCAGCCGCTGCGCCGCGGCGATCTGGTTGCGCATGAGCGCGAGCAGCGGCGAGACGATGAGCGCCGGGCCGGTGCCGCGCTCGCGCAGCAGTGCCGTGGCGATGAAGTAGACGGCCGACTTGCCCCAGCCGGTGCGCTGCACGCACAGCACGCGGGCGCGATCCTCGACGAGGTCGGCGATCGCCTCGAGCTGGTGCTCGCGAAAGACCGCGTCCGGTCCGGCCAGCTCGTGCAGGAGCTCCGTGGCGCGGGTGGTGAGGTCGGTCGTCGCGGGCATCTGAGCACTCTAGGTCGCGACCGGCGCAAGTTCGCCCCCTGGTGCGTCGGGCGCATGATCGAGTGACACCCGGAGCCACGACCGCCGCTCCAGGTGTCGCTCGTTCAGGTATGTCATGAAGCATCGACATGCCAACCACGTGGCATGGCTCGGGTGTCGCTCGATCATGCAGCCGACCCGTCCGTCGGGCCCGGAACGAAACGGCCTCACTCCATCGACCGACACCCTCGGATGCCGGTTGACGATATCAGCCAGTGGCCTTCCTCCCCCGACCCGCCACCATGATGGGCGTGACCCACTACGCCTACCGCGACGTCGAGCCCGACGACGCGCCCCTCCTGCTGGAGATGCTGCGGCTCACCGTCGCGTGGCAGCTCGTGCCGACGGCGGACGGCCTGCCGCCGCCCGTCCTCGTGCCGCCCTACGCCTTCGACGACCTCGGCCGGCCCGGCGACGGCGGCGTCGTCGTGACCTACGACGAGCAACCGGTCGGCGCGTGCTGGTACCGGCTGAACCTGACCGCGCGCGAGCACGACGGCCAGCCGGTACCCCAGCTGCTGCTCGCCGTCATGCCGGCGCACCGCGCGCACGGGATCGGCGGCGAGCTGCTCGATCGCGGGATCGAGCAGGCGCGCGCGGCCGGCTACCCGGCGATCGACCTCGTCGTCGAGCTCGAGAACCCGGCGCGCGGGATGTACGAGCGGCGCGGCTTCGAGCCGCTCGGCGGCGCGCCCGACGCGCGCGACATGCGCAAGGTCCTGTAAGCCGCGCGGTTCGCAAGCGCGCCGCGGCCGCCCAGGTGAGGCCAGCGGGCTGAGGGTGGCGCGAAGGTGTTCGTAACGAGCAACAACCCGCCACGCTCCCGGCCGGCCGCGGCGCGCGCGCTCACGGTGGCGCGAAGGTGCTCGTAGCGAGCAACAACCCGCCACGCTGCGCGACAGGCCGCGAGCACCCGGCCGACCGCGACCTCTCGCCGGGTCAGCCGAACGTCCGTCAGTCGCCGAGGATCTCGATCGCGATCTCCGCGACCTGGGTCGGCGTCCGCCCGACGCGCACACCGACGCCCTCCAGCGCGTCGATCTTCGCCTGGCCGCCGCCACTGGAACCCGACACGATCGCGCCGGCGTGGCCCATGGTCTTGCCGGGCGGTGCGGTCAGCCCGGCGATGTAGGCGACGACGGGCTTACTCACATTCTCGGCGATGTAGGCCGCCGCCTCCTCCTCGGCCGAACCGCCGATCTCGCCGCTCATCACGATCAGCTCGGTCTCGGGATCGGCCTCGAACAGCGCGATGATGTCGACGAAGGACGAGCCCGGGACCGGGTCGCCGCCGATCCCGACGATCGTCGAGTTGCCGAAGCCGCTGCGCGCCAGCTCGTTGCCGATCTGGTAGGTCAGCGTGCCCGAGCGCGAGACGACGCCGACGTTGCCGGGCTTGAAGAACTGCGCCGGGATGATCCCGACGTTGGCCTTGCCGGGCGACAGGACGCCGGGGCAGTTGGGCCCGACGAGGCGCACGTCCGGATTGCGCTTCAGCACGTTGAAGACCTTCAGCTCGTCGTGCGCGGGGATCCCCTCGGTGATCGCGATGATCGTCGCGATGCCCGCGTCCTCGGCCTCGAGGATCGAGTCGGCGGCGAAGCGCGCCGGGACGAAGATCATCGCGGTGTTGGCGGCCGTCTCGCCGACCGCGGCGCAAAAGGTGTTGAAGACCGCGATTCCCTCGACGTCCTGGCCGCCCTTGCCGGGCGTGACGCCGGCGACGACGTTCGTGCCGTAGCGGCGGTTGTTCAGAGCGTGGTAGGTCCCCTCGCGGCCGGTCAGCCCGGCGACCACCAGGCGCGTGTCCTCGCCGACGATGATGCTCATGCCGAGGCCTCGCCGCTGCCGCTGCCGCTGCCGCTGCCGGCGCCGAGCCGGAGCGGGCCAGCTCGACGACCCGCGCCGCAGCCCCGTCCATCGTCGCCTCGGCATGCACGTTGGGCAGGTCGGCATCGGCCAGCAGCTTGCGCGCCTGCGCGTCGTTCGTCCCATCCAGGCGCACGACGAACGGCACCGTCGGCTTCAAGATTCCGTAGGCGTCGATGATCCCGCGCGCGACCTCGTCGCAGCGCGTGATCCCGCCGAAGACGTTGAACAGCACCGCCCTGACGTTCGGGTTGGAGAGGATCACGTCGACCGACGCCGCGATCGCCTCGGCCTTCGCGCCGCCGCCGGCGTCCAGGAAGTTCGCCGGCGCGCCGCCCGCGTGGGCGACGACGTCGAGCGTCGACATCACGAGCCCGGCGCCGTTGCCGAAGATCCCGATGTCGCCGTCGAGCTTGACGTAGGTCAGGCCGCGCTCGCGCGCCATCTGCTCCTGCGGATCGGCGTCGCCGGCATCGTCGAGTGCCGCGTGGTCGGGATGGCGGAAGGCGGCGTTGTCGTCGAGCGTGACCTTGGCGTCCAGCGCGATGACGCGGCGGTCGGGCGTGATGACGAGCGGGTTGATCTCGACGAGCGTGGCGTCCTCGCCCGCGTACGCGTCGTAGAGCGTGGTGAGCATGGCGCCGACCGGGCGCACGACGTCGGCGTCGACCCCCGCCTCGAACGCCAGGCGCCGGCCGTGGAAGGGCTGCAAGCCGACGAGCGGATCGACGTGCAGCGTGGCGAGCGCGTCGGGGTCCGTCGCAGCGACCTGCTCGATGTCCATGCCGCCCTGCGTGGACAGCATCACGAGCGTCGACTTCGCCGAACGGTCGAAGACGATGGCGGCGTAGTACTCGCTGGCGATGTCCGTCGCCTGCTCGATCAGCAGCTCGCGCACGGTGTGGCCGCGGATGTCCATCCCGAGGATCGCCTCCGCGTGCTCGCGGGCGGCCTCCGCGTCCTCGGCGAGCTTGATCCCGCCGGCCTTCCCGCGGCCGCCGATCTTCACCTGCGCCTTGACGACCACCGGGTAGCCGACCCCCGCGGCCGCGGCGACGGCCTCGTCGACGGTCCGAGCCGGCTCGCCGGCGGCCAGCGGCACGTCGTAGCGCTTCAGAAGCTGCTTGCCCTTGTACTCGAGAAGGTCCATCGACGGTCGGACGATAGTTGACGCGCCCGTACGGGCCCGGCCCGCCGGGCGCGGCCGGACGGCCAGTCCAGCGACTTCCTATCATGGCGGCGCTATGGCGCTTCCCAAGCAGATCTCGCTGGTCACGTTCGATGTATACGGCACCCTCATCGACTGGGAGCAGGGCGTCTACGACGCGTTTCAGAAGGAGGCCGCGCGCGACGGCTTCACGATCGACAAGGAAGAGCTCATCCGCAACTTCCACGAGATCGAGCGCGAGATCGAGGGCGGCTCCTATGAGCTCTACGCCGAGGTGCTGCGGCGCACCGCGATCGAGATCTCCAAGCGCCTGGACTGGCCGCTGGAGCCCTCGCGCTCGGGCTTTCTGCCCGACAGCGTCCAGCGCTGGCCGGCGTTCAGGGAGACCAACACGCAGCTCAAGAAGGTCACGAGCAAGTACAAGAGCGGGCTGATCTCGAACATCGACGACAAGCTCCTCGGCCAGACGCGGCGCCACATCCCGCACGACTTCGACCTCGTCGTCACCGCCCAGCAGGTGCGCTCCTACAAGCCCGACATGGCGCACTTCACCGAGTGCGCACGGCGGATGGGGACCAAGAAGGGCTGGGTCCACGTCTCCTCGAGCTACTACCACGACATCGCCCCCTGCGTGGCCAACAAGATCCCCGTGATCTGGGTCAACCGCGCCAAGGAGACGCTCGAGCCGGGTCAGAAGAAGCCGACCGCCGAGGTCAAGAACCTCCTCGAAGCGGTCAAGCTCATCGGCCTCTAGACGGACGGTCGCGCCCCCGCCACCCACCCCATGCGCGTCGTCGGCCTGAACGAAGACGTCCTCGTCGCGACGAGCCGCGTGTGGCAGACGACGTGCACGATCGTCCGCAGCGGCGAGGAGTGCTTCGTGATCGACTCGCCGGTCTTCCCCGACGAGCTCGAGATCCTGCCCGCCGTGCTCGATCACGCGGGCTTTCAGCTCAGCGGCCTGCTCGCGACGCACGCCGACTGGGACCACCTGCTCGGCCGCCTGGCCTTCCCGACCGCCGCGCTCGGCGTCGCCGAGACGACCGCCGTCCGCCTGACCGCCGAGCCCGGCGCCGCCGCGCGCGAGCTGCGCGTCTTCGACGACGCCAACTACGTCGACCGCCCCACCCCGCTGTCGCTCGGCTCGGTGCAGGCGCTGCCGGTGCCGGGCCACTGCGAGATCGGCGACTCCGAGCTCGAGCTGCATCCCGCCGACGGCCACACGGCCGACGGCATGGCGATCTGGATCGGCTGGGCGCGCGTGCTCGTCGCCGGCGACTACATCTCGCCCGTCGAGGTCCCGATGATCTCGCCGGGCGGCTCACGCGACGGCTACCTCGCGACGCTGCGCCGCCTGGAGCCGCTCGTCGACGCGGCCGCGCACGTCGTGCCCGGCCACGGCGAGGTGATCGACGGCGCGCGCGCCGCCGCGATCCTGCGCGAGGACGTCAACTACCTCGCCAAGCTGCCCGACGCCGAGCTGCCGATGGCCCGCCGCGGCCCCGCGCAGCGAGCGATCCACGCCGAGAACGTCGAACGGACCCGCGCGACGGGCGCATGATCCAGCACGTCGCCATCGAGGTCCGCGAGGACGACGTCGCCGCCTGCGTGCGCTTCTGGGCGCTGCTCGGCTTCGACCGCGTCGAGGCGCCGGCCGCGCTCGCCGCCCGCTCGACCTGGGTCCAGGCCGGCGCCACGCAGGTCCACCTGCTCTACGCCCGCGAGCCGGCGATCGCGGCGGAGGGCCACGTCGCGGTCGTCGTCGGCGACTTCGACGCAACCCTCGCCGCGCTGCGCGACGCCGGCTTTCAGCCCGACCGGCGCCGCGCGTACTGGGGCTCGCCGCGGGCCTTCGTCCGCTGCCCGGCGGGCCATCGGGTCGAGCTGATGGCCTTTGCGCCAGCTTGAGATGAGTCTTATGCCGGTCTTACGCAACGCGGCGCTCAACTTACGAATCGTTGACATCCTGCTCCTACCTTGAATGCCATGAACGACGACGAGACCCCCGGACAGCAGTCCGGAGCCGGGCGCCTCTGGACCGATCCGCGCGAAGAGGACGAGCACACGCAGTGGCTGGCGCCGCGCACCATGGTCCAGCCGCCACCGGAGTTTCCCCGCGACCCGGACGACGACCCCGCTGAGCGCGCGCCGCAGCGCCGCCTCGGGCCGCTCGTGGTGCTCGGCGCGCTGCTCGCCTGCCTGCTCTTCGGCGCCGGGGTGCTCGGCGCCAAGGTCCTGCTCGACGACGACCTTCCCTCGGGTTCGACGGCCGCGCTGCCGGCGGCGCCCGGCGCCGTGGCGCCCGACGCGCGCTCGCGCACGGTCCGCCAGGTCTACGCCGCCGCGAGCCCGAGCGTGGTCTTCGTCAGAAGCGCGGAGACGGGCACCGCCGGCGGGGCCGCAAGCGGAACGGGCTTCGTCGTCGACAGCGACGGCACGATCGTCACCAACGCCCACGTCGTCGCCGGGTCGAACACCGTCCAGGTGCGCTTCGAGGACAACGGCTCCGGGGTCGACGCCGAGGTGCTCGGCACCGACGCCTCGTCGGACATCGCGGTGCTGCGCGTGGACCCTTCGAAGACAGGTGGCGTCAAGCCGCTGGCCCTGGCGAACTCCGAAGGCGTCCAGGTCGGTGACCTCGCGATCGCGATCGGCTATCCGCTCGGCCTCGACCGCACGGCCACCGTCGGGATCGTCTCGGGCCTAGGGCGCGACATCAAGGCGCCCAACGGCTTCTCGATCGACAAGGTCATCCAGACCGACGCGCCGATCAACCCCGGCAACTCGGGCGGGCCGCTGCTCGACGCCGCGGGCCGCGTGATCGGCATCAACTCGCAGATCGCGACGACCGGCGCCGGTGGCGGCAGCGTCGGCATCGGCTTCGCGGTGCCGTCGGACACGGTGCGCCAGGTCGTGCCGCGCCTGCGCGCCGGCTCGTCGATCAGGCGCGCCTATCTCGGGATCACCACGTCGCCCAGCACGACGGGCCAGGGCGCGGTGGTGGCCGACGTCGTCGCCGGCGCACCGGCCCAGCAGGCGGGGCTGCAGGCCGGCGACACGATCACCCGCGTGAGCGGAGAGGACATCCGCCAGCCGGAGGACGTCAGCGCGAGCATCGAGAACCGCAGCCCCGGCGACAAGATCGAGGTGCGTTTGCGCCGGGCGGGCGACGATCGGACGGTGCAGGTGACGCTCGGCACGCGCCCGGAGACCGCGTCGGGGGCGGTCCCGCCCTCCGCCGGGCCGTAGCGCGGTGGCCACACACCACCCATGAGCTTCGGCCAGCCGCTCTTCCTGCTCGCGCTGCTGCTCGTCCCGCTCGCCGCGGTGGCGTACCTGCGCCACGAGGGCACGCGCCGCGCGGCGGCGGCCGCGTTCGTCATGCCCGCGCTGCAGGCGTCGGTCGCGCCGCGCACGCCCGGCTGGCGCCGCCACGTGCCGCTGCTCGTCTACGCGCTCGCGCTGACGGTCCTCATCCTGGCGCTGGCCAAGCCGCAGACGACCGTCGCCGTCGCGGTCGAGCGGGCCTCGATCATGCTCACGACGGACTACTCGGGCTCGATGCAGGCGACCGACGTGCCGCCGAGCCGGCTGCGCGCCGCGCGCGACGCCGCGGAGCGCTTCCTCACCGAGGTGCCCGACTCCGTGCGCGTCGGGCTGGTCGCCTTCAACCATGCCGCGACGCTGGCCGAGACGCCGACGACCGACCGCGGCGCGGTGCGTGCGGCGATCGGCGCGCTGAAGCCCAGCGGCGGTACGGCGACCGGTGAGGCGCTCGCGCTGTCGCTCGGCGTGCTGGCGCGCCAGACCGACGAGGCCGGCCGGCGGGTGCCATCGGCGATCATCCTGCTGTCGGACGGAAAGTCCGTCCGCGGCCGTCCGCCCACGCAGATCGCCCAGCGCGCCAAGGACCTGAAGATCCCCATCTACACCGTCACCCTCGGCACCGCGGCCGGCACGATCACCGTGCAGCGCCGCAACGGGACGACGGCGACCCGGGCGGTGCCGCCCGATCCGATCGAGAGCAGCGAGGTCGCGCGGATCGCGGGCGGCCGCGCCTACACCGCCGGCACGGCGAAGGACCTCAGCGCCGTCTACGAGGCGCTGGGCTCGCGGATCGGCTACCGCGACGAGAAGCGGGAGATCACCGCGGCCTTCAGCGGCGGCGCGCTCGCGCTGATCGCGGCCGGCGCGCTGCTGTCGCTGTTTTGGTTTCGCAGGCTTGTCTGACACAGGAAAGGACCCCACGACGCACCCATGAGCTTCTCCAACTACTCAGACCCACCGCGCTCGCCCCAGCCCGGCGACGATCCGGGGCGCCAGCCGCGCAAGGTCCTCGAGGAGGTCCTCTACGAGGTCAAGCGCGTCATCGTCGGCCAGGATGCGATGCTCGAACGCCTGCTCGTGGCGCTGCTGACCGGTGGCCACGTGCTGCTGGAGGGCGTGCCCGGCCTGGCCAAGACGCTGACCGTGCGCACGCTGGCCGACGTCATGGGCGGCACCTTCCGGCGCATCCAGTTCACGCCCGACCTCGTTCCCGCCGACCTCGTCGGCACGCGCATCTACCGCCCCGACACCGGCCGCTTCGACACCGAGCTCGGCCCGGTCTTCGGCAACTTCCTGCTCGCCGACGAGATCAACCGCGCCCCCGCCAAGGTGCAGTCGGCGCTGCTGGAGGTCATGCAGGAGCACCAGGTCACGATCGGCACCGAGAGCTTCCCCGTGCCGCACCCCTTCCTCGTGCTCGCCACGCAGAACCCGATCGAGTCCGAGGGGACCTACCCGCTGCCCGAGGCGCAGATCGACCGCTTCCTGTTCAAGGTGCTCGTCGACTACCCGACCCTCGGTGAGGAGGCCTCGGTCGTCGGGCGCTCGCTGCGCCCGCCGGAGTCGGTGGCCGTGCGGCTGTCGATGCCCGAGCTCGAGCGCTTCCAGCGCGCGGTGCGCGAGATCTTCGTCGACCGCGAGGTCGTCGCCTACGCGGTCCAGCTCGTCGACGGCACGCGCCATCCCGAGCGCTACGGCCTCAACGACCTGTCGCACCTCGTCCAGTACGGCGCCAGCCCGCGCGGGGCGATCGGCATGGTCCAGGCCGGCCAGGCGCTCGCGCTGCTGCGCGGCCGGCGCCACGTGCTCGTCGAGGACGTCCGCGACCTCGCCGCCGACGTGCTGCGCCACCGGCTGGTGCTCTCCTACGACGCGCTGTCGGACGGCGTCAGCGCCGACGACATCCTCGACCGCCTGCTCGCCGCGCTGAGCAGCGGTCCGGCCCAGTCCGGCGTCCCGGCCGAGCCCGCGACCGAGTACGACGTCGCCTAGCGAGGTGCCCGCCTCGCTCGCCACGCTGCGCGTCCCGCCTGCGCGCCAGGGCCCGGGTCCGATCCCGGCCGCGCTCGTCGACGCGCTCGCGCTGACGCTCGCGCGCCGCGGCGCCGGCTCGCTGCCGGGCGACCGGCTGGCGCCCGGCGTCGGCAGCGGGACCGAGCTCGCGCAGCTGCGGCCCTATCAGCTCGGCGACGACGTGCGCCAGCTCGACGCGGCCGCCAGCGCGCGCACCGGCCAGGCCCACGTGCGCCTGCAGGTGCCCGAGCGGATCCTCACCACCTGGCTGGTGATCGACCTGTCGGCGTCGATGGCCTTCGGCACCGCCGACCGGCTGAAGTCCGACGTCGCCGAGGGCGTCGCGCACGTCGTCGGCCGCGCCGCGACCCGCCATGGCGGCCGGCTCGCCGTGCTCACCGCGGGCGGGCCGGAGAAGACGCTGCCGCCGCGCGGCGGGCCGCACGCGAAGATCGGCCTCAAGCGCCTGCTCGCCGAGGGCGTCGCCGTCGACGGCGCCGCCGATCGCGGCCTCGCCCCCGTGCTGCACAAGGTGGGACGGCTGGCTCGCCAGCCGGGACTCGTCGTCGTCGTCTCGGACTTCCGCGGCGAGCGCAACTGGACCAAGCCGCTGCGCGCCCTCGGAGCCCGCCACCGCGTGCTTGCCGTCGAGATCCGGGACCCGCGCGAGGAGCGCCTCGAACCGGTCGGTCGTCTCGCGCTCGTCGACCCGGAGAGCGGGCGGCTGATCGAGGTCGACACGTCGCGCCGCGGGCTGCGCGAGCGCTTCGCGGCCGCGGCCGCCGCGGAGCGCGCCGGCGTCGCCACCGAGGTGCGCAAGTCTGCCGCAGACCACGTCGTGCTGTCGACGAGCGGCGACTGGCTGAAGGCGCTGGGGCGGGCGCTGAGATGAGCTTCGCCTCCCCGCTCGCGCTGCTGTGCCTCTTCGCGGTGCCGCTGGCGGTGCTCGCCCACCTCAGCGCGCAGCGCCGCCGCCGGCGCTACCCCGTGCGCTTCACGGCGCTCTCGACGCTCGCCGCGGTCGCCGGCGAGGAGCCGCAGTGGCGCCGTCACCTGCCGCTGGCGCTGCTCGCCCTGGCGCTCGCCGCCCTCGCCCTCTCGCTCGCGCGGCCGGAGCGGACGATCCAGGTCGGCGTCGAGAGCGCCTCGGTCGTGCTCGTGACCGACGTCTCGCGCTCGATGTCGGCCACCGACGTGAGCCCGACGCGGCTGGCGGCGGCGCGGCAGGCCGCGCTGAGCTTCCTCGACAAGGTCCCCGAGCAGCTGCGCGTCGGCCTCGTGACGTTCTCCGACGTGGCCCAGACGCTGCAGACGCCGACGACCGACCACGCGGCGGTATCAGGCGCGCTGGAGACGCTGCAGCCGATCTCCGGCACGGCGACGGGCGCGGGCCTGCGCACGGCGCTCGACGACCTGAAGATCCGCGGCTCGCAGCGGCGCCGGCCGCCCGCCGCGCTTGTCCTGCTGTCCGACGGTTCGGCGACCGACGGCGCTGCGGCCGACATCGTCGCCGCCGAGGCCGGGCGGTTGCGCGTGCCGATCTACACGGTGGCGCTCGGCACGCCGGACGGCACGATCACGCTGCGCGGCCGGACGCTCAACGTGCCGCCCGATCCCGAGGCGCTGCAGCGGATCGCCGCCGAGTCCGGCGGTCAGGCCTTCCGCGCCGAGGACTCAGACGAGCTCGACGCGGTGTACGAGAAGCTCGGGTCGCAGATCGGCACGAAGCCCGAGAAGCAGGAGATCACCGCGCTGTTCGCGGGCGGTGCGCTCCTGCTGCTCGGCGCGGCGCTCGTCAGCTCGCTGGGGCTGGGCGGACGCCTGCCGTAGCTCGGCACCGTCCCTGGCGCGCCAAAAACAGAAAATTTCACCGCGGACGCGCCCGGCTGAGTTAGGCTCACGGCCCTCAAGTGACGGACGAGCGTGACATGGACGGTCGCAGGGGGAACCCTCGTCTCCTTACCCGAATGCTCCTGGCGAGCGTTCTGGTCGCTCTCGCGTCCGCGCAGACCGCATCCGCGGTCATCAGCCCGGTCCCCGTGACGGTGGCGGGGAGCACGAACTGGGCCGTCGGCGATGTGTTGCCCCCCGCCGGCCCGCCGACGACGTTCACGTACGGGACCAAGCCGCTCGTCCCGATCATGGGCGACTGGGACGGCGATGGCGACAAGACGCCCGGCACGTTCGAGGGCGGCGTCTTCAAGCTCACGAACGCGCTCCCGCCCGGCGGGGCACCGGTCAACGTCGCGTTCGGCGATCCCCGCGGCTTCCCCGTGGTCGGCAACTGGAACAACGACGCGTTCGACGATGTGGCCGTCTACCGCAACGGCCTGTGGCAGTTCCGTGTCGAGACCGGTGGCATCGGCTCGGGCGGCGCCATCAGCTTCCCCACGAGCTTCAGCTTCGGTACGGCAAGCTGGCCGACGACCATCCCAGTCGCCGGCGACTGGGACAACGACGGCATCGACGGGATCGGGACGTACACCTTCGCGACCGGCGTCTGGCAGCTGCGTCAGACACCCGCCCCGCTCGGGCTCGACCTGTCCCCGTTCCCGTACCGCATCGCCAGCGGCGACTACCCCGTCGTCGGCGACTGGAACGTCGACGGCACCGACAGCGTCGGCGTGAGATCCGGCACGATGTGGCACCTCAACAACCAAAACGACGCGTCGCCGGCGGACATCGCCCCGTTCGCATTCGGGCTGGCCAACGATCTCCCGCTCGTCGGCGGGGCGACCGCGATCGCGCCGACCGCGGTCGACGACGGCGCGACGGTGGCCGAGGACGCCGGGGCGACGGCGGTGGCGGTGCTGACGAACGACACCGATCCCGATCTCGGCCCGAAGGCGATCGCGTCGGCGTCGGATCCGGTCAACGGGGCCGTCGTGCTCACCGGCGGGTCGCCGGGAGCGCACACGGGCTTGACGTACCAGCCCGATCCGAACTACTGCAACGCGCCCCCGGGCACCTCGCCGGACACGTTCACGTACACGCTGACGCCCGGTGGCTCGACGGCGACGGTGTCGGTGAGCGTCACGTGCGTCAACGACCCGCCGACGGCGGTCGACGACAGCGGCACGACGGATGAGGACACGACGCTGAACGTCGCCGCGCCGGGCGTGCTCGCCAACGACACCGACGCCGACCCGGTTGATACGAAGACCGTCGTTCGGCTCAACGGGACCACCACGTTGACGCAGACGTTGCCGAGCGGCGCATCGGTGACGATCAACGCCGACGGCTCGTACTCCTACGACCCGCTGTCGGCGTTCCAGGGCCTGTCCACCGGCCAGGCCGCGAGCGACTCGTTCACGTACACGATGGCCGATGGCTCCGGTGCGCAGTCGACGGCAACGGTGACGATCACGATCGACGGCGTGTCCGATGCCCCGACGGCGGTCGACGATTCGTTTGACGCGATCGGCAACACGGGCCTGTTCGTCGGCACGACGCGGCCCGCGTCCGAGGCGGGCAGGGAGACCACGGGCTCGCTGCTGGCCAACGACACCGATCCGGACACGCCGCAGGCGAGTCTCGTCGTCGAGCCGGTGACGAACGCGCCGACGGCGCTCGGCGGGACGATCACGGTCGAGGCCGACGGCAACTTCACGTATCACCCGGACGACGGCGACGTCGGTGCGACGGACACGTTCACCTACCGGGTGTGCGACGCGTCGCCGTGCAACTCGGGCACGGTCGCCAACGCGACCGGCACGCTGAACCTGCCGCTCACCGGCGAGGTGTGGTACGTGCGCAACAACGAGCCGGCGGGCGGCGACGGGACGTCGGACGCGCCGTTCGACACGCTGGCCGAGGCGGAGGCCGCCAGCGGCACCGGCGACACGGTGTTCGTCTTCGACGGCAACAACACGACGGCGAACCTCGACACGGGCTACGCCATGAACGCCACCGAACGGCTGATCGGCGAGAGCCAGCCGCTGTCGCTGGATCCCGACGGCGGCGGCCCGCTGCCGACGTCGGCGCTGCATCCGGGCACGGCCGGTGCTCAACCGACGCTGACCGCGAGCAACGAGGACGTCGTCGTGCTGGCGAGCAGCGCGCGCGTCGACGGGATCGACGTCGACCCGTCCGGAAGCGGCGGCGGGATCAGCGGCGGCGCGGGGACGAGCAGCGTGACGGTGCTGAACGTCAACGTCACGGACACGGGCACCGCGGGCACGCAGCCGGGCATCGAGATGGACGGCACGACCGGGCTCAACATCTTCACCGGCGTCACGGTGACCAACGGCGGCAGCGCGACCGCGATCGGCGTGCGGATCAACAGCGCCGGCGGCGTGCGGTTCACCAACTCCGCCACGAACACGATCGCGACGAGCGGCGCGAAGGCGCTCGACGCGGCTAGCACGAGCCTGCTGAACAGCCGCTGGAACGACATCACGGTGACCGGGTCCGGTACGGGCGCGATCCGGTTGAGCAGTGTCAGCGGCCAGCCGGTACTCGGGGATGGCCTGGGGACGGACCTGTCGCTGCAGACGACTTCGGGCGCGACGGCGGCGCTGGATATCGCGAGCTCGAACACGGTCACCGTCGACTCGGCGGGCACGGACACGATCTCCGCGACGGGCGGGCCCGCGGCGGACATCCGCAACTCGAACGGATCGCAGTTCTTCTTCGACTCCGCCAGCTCGACGAACAGCGCGGGCGACGGGATCAACCTCGACACAAACCTGACGGCGCCGGTCGTGATCAACGCGGGCACGATCGCCGGCGCTGCCGGGATCGCATTCGACGTCAACGGCGGCGGGGTCGGTGGCGGCGGCGTGGTCTACGCCGGCGCGATCAGCGACGGCCCCGGCCAGTCGGTCGAGGTCACGGGTCGCGACGGCGGCGGGGTCACGCTGTCCGGCGACATCGCCGACTCCGGCGACGCGGGCGGCGGGATCGTCGTCAGCGCAAACAGCGATGGGGCGACGACGTTCTCGGGCAGTTCGAAGGTGCTCAACACCGGTGCGAGCAACGCGGTTGCGCTGAGCAGCAACGGCAGCCCCGTCAACGGCCATGAGGTGTCGTTCGCCAGCGGCGGTCTGGACATCGACACGACCAGCGGCCAGGGCCTGGTGTCGAGCAACTTCGGGCGGCTGACCGTCGGCGGCACGGGCAACACGATCGATACGGGCACCGGCGTCGGGCTGAACGTCGACACGACGCGGATCATGGCGGGCAACCTGAACTTCGACTCGATCTCGTCCAACGGCTCCGCGCAGGGCATTCGCCTGAACTCGACCGGTTCGGAGGGCGGCCTGAACGTGACCGGCACGGGCGGCGCGTGCGCGACGACCGCCGACCCGTGCAGCGGCGGCACGATTCAGAGCACGGCGCAGGATGCGGTGTCGCTGACGTCGGCGCAGGCGATCACGCTGCAGCGCATGAAGATCCGCAACAGTTTCGGCAACGGGGTGCGCGGCTCGTCGGTGACGAACTTCGCGTTGCGTGACAGCGTGGTCGACAACAACGGCGACGACCCGGCGACCGACGAGGCCGGCCTGCACTTCACGAACCTCGCCGGCAACTCCGAGTTCACGCGCACGCTGGTCGCCAACTCGCCGGAGGACAACGCTCGCGTCGTCAACGCGTCGGGCACGCTCTCCCAGCTCGACGTCACCGACAGCACGTTCCGCGACACCGACACCGTCTCGCCGGGCAACAACGGCCTCCTGCTGCAGGCCGACGGCGGCTCGATCACCGCCGATGTGCTGGGCAACACGTTCCTGCGCAACCGTGCCAACGGGCTGCAGGTGATCACGAACGGGACCGGGTCGATGGACGTCGAGGTCGACGACAGCGCCGCGGCGCAGAGCTCGTTCGACGACAACAACATCGGCGTCAGCATCGCCCACAACTCGTCGGGGACGTTCGCCTACGGCGTGCGCGACCTGACGATCGACGGGCTCAACGTGGCGCCGGGGACGGGCGGCAGCGCGTCGCCGATCAACGTCAACCTCGCCAGCGCGGCGACGACGCCGATGGTCGGCCGGGTGTCCGGCAACACCGTGACGAACTCGAACTCCACGACCGGCCCCGGCCTGCGGTTCACCGGCAACGGGTCGGCGACGATGACGACGCTGATCGACGCCAACACGGTCAGCCAGGTGGCCAACCGCGGCATCGAGGTCATCGCCCGCGACGGCTCGAACCGCATCAACGCGACGATCTCCAACAACAATGTGACGCTCAACAACGCGCTGTCGACCGACGCGATCCGCGTCGACGCCGGCACTGTGGGCACCGACACGACGACGATCTGCGCCGACATCCGCGGCAACACCGCCTCGACCACCGCGGTCGGCCTGTTCGGCATCCGCGTGCGCCAGCGGTTCCCCGGCACGACGTTCATCCTCGAGGACTACGCCGGCGCGCCGACCGACGACGCCGCCGTCCAGGCGTTTTTGTCGGCGACGAACGGCGGCTCCACCACCAGCGCCGACCACGGCGGCGCCGGCTTCACCTCGATCGCCGATTGCCCGAACCCGCCGTGATGCCCGTCAACCGAGCGACAAGGTAAGCCGATGGCCGAGCCGTTTCTGTCCGAGATCAGGATCTTCCCCTACGGCCAGGTGCCGACGGGGGACGGCTGGGCGCCGTGCAACGGCGCGCTGCTGCCGATCGCCCAGAACCAGGCCCTCTTCTCGCTGCTCGGGACCACGTTCGGCGGCAACGGGCAGACGACCTTCGCGCTGCCCGACCTGCGCGGGCGCACCCCGATCCACGTCGGCGCTTCGCATACGCTCGGTGAGCGCGGCGGCGAGCAGGCGCACACGCTCTCGATCGCCGAGCTGCCCCAGCACACGCACGCGGCACAGGCGACGAGCGCGACGGGCGACACGCCGGTCGCGCCCGGAAACCTGCTCGCGGACTCGCCGAGTCAGCTCTACGCCGCCGGCAACTCCCCGGGGCTGACACCGCTGGCGCCGACATCGGTCACGAACACCGGTGGCAGCCAGGCGCACCTGAACATGCAGCCGTTTTTGACGCTCGACTTCGGCATTGCGCTGACCGGCATCTTCCCGAGCCCGAACTGAGAGGAGCCGGCGAGAGATGGCACAGCCGTACGTGGGGGAGATCCGGATGTTCGCGGGCAACTTCGCGCCCGCCGGCTGGGAGTTCTGCGACGGTGGGCTGTTTGCGATCTCCGAGAACGAGGTGCTGTTCACCCTCATCGGGACGACGTACGGCGGCGACGGCGAGAGCACGTTCGCGCTGCCGGACCTGCGCGGCCGGATCCCGATCCACCAGGGCAACGGCTTCATCCTCGCCGAGACCGGCGGCGCCGAGGAGATCACGCTGACCGTCCAGCAGATCGCCGCGCACAGCCATCCGCTGATCGCCACGACGTCGGTGGCCAACCAATCCTCGCCGTCGAACAACGTGGTCGCGCAGTCGACGGCCGCCGACCTCTACATCGAGGACACGGCGACCGCCGCGCTGGCGGCGAGCGCGATCACGCCGGTCGGCGGCAGCCAGCCGCACACGAACTTCCAGCCGTACCTCTGCATCCAGTTCATCATCTCGATGTTCGGCATCTTCCCCCGATTCTCGTGAGGAGCCAGCCGTGGACCCGTTCGTAGCCGAGATCCGGATCTGCCCGTTCAACTTCGCCCCCAAGGGCTGGGCACGATGCGACGGCCAGCTCCTGCCGCTGTCGCAGAACACCGCGCTGTTCTCGCTGCTCGGCACGACCTATGGCGGCGACGGGAAGTCGACCTTCGCGCTGCCCGACCTGCAGGGCCGGGCGCCGATGCACACCGGCAACGGGCAGGGCCCGGGCCTGAGCCAGCACTCCGAAGGCGAGACGAGCGGTACGGAGACCGTGACGCTGCTGCAGTCCGAGATCCCGTCACACCCCCACACGATGCGGGCCAACACGGACATCGCCGACGTGCAGACGCCGAGCCCGGCGCGCGCGATCGCGCGCTCACAGAACGCCAACGCCTACAAGCCGCCGGCCGGACAGCCCGTCGTGCAGCTCTCCCCGGCGGCGCTGGCGCCAACCGGCGGCAGCCAGCCGCACAACAACCTGCAGCCCTACCTGACGCTGTACTTCAACATCGCGCTGCAGGGCGTCTTCCCGCCGCGTCCCTGACATGCAGGCTGTCGCCGACGAGCCGCGCCGGGCCTCCCCGGTGGTGGCGCTGCGCGCCGCGAAGCGCAGCGCCGATGCGGACTTCCTGCGTGCGGTCTACGCGAGCACGCGTGCGCAGGAGCTCGCGGTCGTGCCGTGGACCGACGCCGAGAGGGACGCGTTTCTGCGGATGCAGTTCGACGCCCAGGATCGTTACTGGCGCGAACAGAATCCGGACGCGACGTACGACGTGATCCTCGTCGACGGCCAGGCCGGCGGTCGCCTGTACGTCGACCGCCGGTCCGACGAGGTCCGGATCATCGATATCACGCTGCTGCCGGAGCAGCGCGGCAGGGGGGTGGGGACCCTGCTGATCGGCCGTGTCCGCGAGGAGGCAAGCGCGACGGGGCGGTCCGTGACGATCCACGTCGAGCGCACGAACCGTGCTCGTGGGCTCTACGAGCGCCTGGGCTTCAGGCAGATCGCCAGCACCGGTGTCTACGACCTGCTCGAGTGCGCGCCCGGGCAGGGCCGATCATCGTCATCGAACGGGGACCACGTATGACCGAGCCTCACATCGATATCACGCTGACCCGCCGGCGCCTCGTGCTGTCGGGCGGCGCCGCCGTCGCCGGCCTGTACGTCATGGGCGCCGTGCCCGCAGCGGCCGCAGCGGCCAGCGGGCCTGCGCATCTGCGGCGCTCGTCCTATGCGCGGCTGACCGGCACGACGTTCGCGGCGGTCGGCCCGACCGGTGCCGGCGTCACGCTGCGGCTGCGCGCGGTCTCGGATCTCGCACGCGCCAGACAGACGCGGTCGCTGGCCGGCCGCGACGACGCCTTCGCGCTGACCTTCAGCGGGTCGGCGTCCGGGGAGCTCGGGAGCGCCATCTGCAGGATCCGCCATCCGACGCTCGGGTGGATCACCCTGTTCATCACACCCAGCGGGCGGCCCGCGAAGCAGCAGCTCTACGAGGTCGTCGTCGACCGCGCCGGGACGCCGTAGTCGTCGCACCGAGCGGTCAGCCGATCGGGCGCCCGAGGAACAGGTCGCGTCCCTCGGTGTGCTTGGAGCGCGCCGAGAAGCCATGGCGCTCGTAGAGCGCCAGCGCGCCGGCGTTGTCCTCGTTGCAGTCCAGCTCGACGCGCTGCGCGCCGCGCTCGGCGGCCCGCTCGATCGCGCGTGTGACCAGGGCGTCGCCGACGCCGGCGCGCCGCGCTGCCGGCGTCACGTAGACATCCTCGATCCACGCATCCGGCGCCGCCTTCCAGACGCTGAAGCGAAAGCGCAGCTGCAGTACGCCGGCGGCGGGCGAGGCCGCGTCGGCCGCGCCGAGCAGGAAGTCCGTGTCGATGTCCTCCATGAGCCGCTCGACCGAGGCCAGGAAGGCGTTCGCCGACGGCCGGTCGACGCCCATGTGGTCGCGAAAGGCGACGAGCAGCTCGGCGACGGTCTCGGCCTCGTCGGGGCTCGCGAGCCAGGCGCGCGGCTCGCTCATGCCGCGTCGCGGATGACCGCGAGGACGTCGCCGCTGCGCACCGCATCGCCCTCGGAGATCGGCAGCTCGGCGATGATCCCGGCCTTGTGCGCGGTGATCTCGTTCTCCATCTTCATCGCCTCGATGATCGTGATGATCTCGCCCGCGACGACCTGCTGGCCGGCCTGCACCGGGACCTTCCAGACGTTGCCCTGCATCGGCGAGGCGAGCGTGTCGCCGTCGACGCCGGCCGCTGCGTCAGCGCTGCGCTCGCGCGCGGCGCGCTTGGGCTTCGCCCGCCCCGCCGGCGCGCTGCCGTTGCCCGCCGCCGCGCCGTGCCCGAGGGGCGGGCCGATGACGCGCACGTCGAACTTGCGCCCTGAGACCTCGACCGTGTAGGTCTGCTCGACGGCCTCGTTGGCGTCAGCGCCGTCGCGGGAGCGGGTCGGGGCCTTGTCGAAGGCGAGCGCCTTGAGCCACTCGCCGTCCTCGAGCAGGTCGCGGCAGGTCTCGCCGCGCGCCCACTGCTCGGTCGCCAGCAGTGCCCGGTGAAAGGGGATGAGGGTCTTCAGGCCCTCGATCTCGTACTCGGCGAGCGCGCGCAGCATGCGCGCCGTGGCCTGCTCGCGATCGGCGTCCCAGACGATGAGCTTGGCCACCATCGGGTCGTACATCGGCGAGACCTCCGAGCCCGCCCGCACGCCGGAGTCGACCCGCACCCCCGGCCCGCTCGGCTCGACGTAGGCGCCGATCCGCCCCGGCGCGGGCGCGAACCTCTTCGACGCGTCCTCGGCGTTGATGCGGCACTCGATCGCGTGGCCGCGCAGGACGACGTCCGCCTGCGAAACGGACAGCGGCTCGCCGGCGGCGACGCGGATGCCCTCCTTGACGATGTCGATGCCGGTCGTCATCTCCGTCACGCAGTGCTCGACCTGCACGCGGGTGTTCATCTCCAGGAAGTAGTACTCGTGGGTCTCGGCGTCCAGCAGGCCCTCGACGGTCCCGGCCCCGCGGTAGTCGACGGCGCGCGCCGCCTCGACCGCGATCGAGCCGATCCGCTCGCGCATGGCGGCGTCGACGATCCACTCCGGCGCCGGCGACTCCTCGACGAGCTTCTGGTGGCGGCGCTGGATCGAGCAGTCGCGCTCGCCGAGGTGGATCGTGTTGCCGTGCCCGTCGGCCAGCACCTGGACCTCGACGTGGCGCGGGTCGGGCAGGTAGCGCTCCAGGTAGACGGTCGCGTCGGAGAAGAACTTCTCGCCCTCGCGCGCGGCGCCCTCGAAGGCCGCCTGCAGCTCGCCGGGCTCGAGCGCCACGCGAAAGCCCTTGCCCCCGCCCCCGCCGGCCGCCTTCACCGCGACCGGGTAGCCGATCTCCTCGGCGGCGATCCGCTCGGCGTCCCTCAGCGTCGCGACCGCATCGGTGGTACCGGGCACGATCGGCACGCCGGCGCGCTGCATGAGCTCGCGGGCGCGGGTCTTGGAGCCCATCGCGTCGATCGCGCTCGCCGGCGGGCCGATGAACACGACGCCCGCCGCCTCGCAGGCGCGGGCGAACTCCGCGTTCTCGGCGAGAAAGCCGTAGCCCGGATGGATCGCCTCGGCCCCCGAGCGCCGGGCGGCATCGAGGATCCGCTCGACGTTGAGGTAGCTCTCGGCCGCCGGCGCGCCGCCCAGGAGGTACGCCTCGCCGGCCCGCGCGACGTGCGGCGCGTCGCGGTCGAGCTCGGAGTACACCGCGACCGAGTCGACGCCCAGCTCGTCCAGCGCCCGGCTGATCCGGACGGCGATCTCGCCGCGGTTGGCAATGAGGATCTTCGAGAACATGCGGAAACGGCGCTACCCCGCCTGCGGGCGTGTCGGCCTCAGGATACGCGCGCCGCCACCGCGCTCAGCCTCAGCGCGGCGATCGACGGCGCACGGTCAGGCCAGGGGCCGGTTCGTCCGCCGGCCCCACGCGACCGGCTCGCCGGGCACGTGCCCGGTCGCCTCGAGCAGCGACGCCCGCGCCCAGGCCGAGCGCTGCGCGGCGGGCGGCTCGGGCGCCGGCGTCGGCGCGGTCTCGCGCATGAAGCGCTCGAGCGCGGCGACGACGGCGGCGGCCTCCTCGGGGGAGGCGGCCGGGGCGATGATCTCGAGCTTCGGGCGGCGGTTGACGATCAGCAGATCATGCCAGCACCGACGGTGTCGCTGCTCGACTCGTCGATGAGGATGAACGAGCCCGTCGCGCGGTTGCGCGCGTACGGGTCGAAGGCCATCGGCTTGGAGGTGCGCAGGCGCACGCGGCCGATGTCGTTGAGGCCGAGCTCGGCGGCGTCCGCGTCGGGCGTCAGCGTGTGGACGTCGACGTGGTCGACGACCTCGTCGACGATCGCGCGGGCGCCGTGCGTCGCGTGCTTGATCACGTAGCGCGCACCGGCGCGCAGCGGCGCCTCGGCCATCCAGCAGACCGTCGCCTCCAGCTCGCGCGAGAGCTGCGGAGCGGTCGCCGCGTGGCAGATGATGTCGCCGCGCGAGACGTCGAGCTCGTCCTCGAGCAGCAGGGTGACCGACATCCCGGCGACGGCCTGCTCCAGCTCGCCGTCGAAGGTGTCGATCTTCGCGATCCGCGTGGTGAGGCCCGACGGCAGCACGAGCACCTCGTCGCCGGTGCGCAGCACGCCGCCGGCGAGCTGGCCGGCGTAGCCGCGGTAGTCGCTCGCGTGGTCGCGGATTACCCACTGGACGGGAAAGCGCACGTCGTCGAGGTTGCGGTCGTCGGCGACCTGGACGGTCTCGAGGTGCTCGAGCAGCGGCGTGCCGCCGTACCAGGGCATGCGCTCCGACCCGTCGACGACGTTGTCGCCGAGCTTGGCGCTGATCGGGATGTAGACGATGTCGCGCACGCCGCCCAAGCCGCGCGCGAACTCGCAGAACTCGCGCACGATCGTGTCGAAGACCTCCTCGTCGTAGTCGACGAGGTCCATCTTGTTGACCGCGACGACGAGGTGCGGGATGCCCAGCAGCGACGAGATGAAGGCGTGGCGCTTGGACTGCTCGAGCAGGCCCTTGCGGGCGTCGACGAGGATCACGGCGAGGTCGGCCGTCGAGGCGCCGGTGACCATGTTGCGCGTGTACTGCACGTGGCCGGGGGTGTCGGCGATGATGAACGTCCGCCGCCCGGTGGCGAAGTAGCGGTAGGCGACGTCGATCGTGATGCCCTGCTCGCGCTCGGCGCGCAGGCCGTCGACGAGCAGCGACAGGTCGACCTGGCCGTCCCCGCTGCGTCGCCGCGAGGCCTCCTCGACGTGGGCGAGCTGGTCGGTGAGGACCTGCTTGGAGTCAAAGAGCAGCCGCCCGATCAGCGTCGACTTGCCGTCGTCGACGGAGCCGGCGGTGGCCAGGCGAAGCAGGTCGGCGGAAGCGAGCGAGGCCATCGCTAGTGGTTGCTCGTGTGGCCCCGCGCGGTGCGGGAGGTCGCGGGACCGAGCACTAGAAGTAGCCCGCCACCTTGCGGTCTTCCATCGCGGCCTCGGTGGCGCGGTCGTCCGCGCGCGTCTCGCCGCGCTCGGTGATCCGCGTCGAGGCGATCTCGGCGACGACCGTGCCGAGGTCGGCGGCGGTCGAGCGCACGGCGCCCGTGCAGCTCATGTCGCCGACCGTGCGGTAGCGCACCGACGCCCTGAACGGCTGCTCGCCGTCGATGAGCTCGACGTGGTCGGACATCGCGTAGAGCATCCCGTCGCGCTCGAAGACCTCGCGGTCGTGGGCGAAGTAGATCGACGGTACCTCGAGCTGCTCGAGCGCGAGGTACTCCCAGACGTCGAGCTCGGTCCAGTTGGAGATCGGGAAGACACGCACGCTCTCGCCGCGGCGGATGCGCCCGTTGTAGATGTTCCACAGCTCCGGGCGCTGGTTCTTCGGGTCCCAGCCGCCGAAGTCGTCGCGGAAGGAGAAGATGCGCTCCTTCGCGCGGGCGCGCTCCTCGTCGCGGCGCGCCCCGCCGAAGGCCGCATCGAAGCCATGCGCCTCGATCGCGTCCAGCAGCGTCGTCGTCTGCAGGCGGTTGCGCGACGCGCGCGGCCCCGTCTCCTCGGCGACGCGGCCGGCGTCGATCGACTCCTGCACCGACGCGACGACGAGCCGCTCGCCGAGCTCGGCGACGCGGCGGTCGCGAAACTCGATCACCTCGGGGAAGTTGTGGCCGGTGTCGACGTGCATGAGCGGGAAGGGAAAGCGGCCCGGCCGGAACGCCTTCTCGGCGAGGCGCAGCAGCACGATCGAGTCCTTGCCGCCGCTGAACAGCAGCACCGGCTTGGACAGCTCGGCGGCGACCTCGCGCATGATGTGGATCGCCTCGGACTCGAGCTCCTGCAGATGGGTCAGGCGCGCGGTCATGCCGGCACCGGCTCGGGTCGCTCGGCGGTCTCGGCGGTCTCGGTGGTGGCGGCCAGGTCGGCGGCCTCGAGCGGCTCGGCCGCCTCGATCGTGGCGCCCGCGCCGGCCTCGACCGGCGGGGGCACGACCGGGCCGCGCGAGCGCTGAAGCAGGTAGGCGCCGAGGCCGACGGCGAGCGGAACCCCGATCAGGACGGCGGCCGGCACGTCGGCGCCGGCCTTGGACAGCACGCCGAGCGCCGAGGCCAGCAGGACGCAGCCCAGGGCGGGCCGCAGCGCGTTCGCCGAGACCTTGTCGATGAGGTGCGCGCCGAGCCAGACGCCGGGCAGCGAGCCGATCAGGATCGTGCCCATCAGGACGAAGTCGACGTTGCCGCTGACGAGGTGCGCGATGCCGGCCGCCCAGAGCAGGATCGCCGCGTGGAAGACGTCGGTCCCCACGACGCGATGCGGCGTGAGCTGGAAGACGAGGATCAGCGCAAGGCCGATGAGCGCGCCGCTGCCGACGGAGGTGACGCCGAGGATCACGCCGAGAACCGCGCCGATGACGACGGCGGAGACCTTCGCGCGGGTCGTCTGCTCGACGCTGTGGCGCTCGCGGGCGACGAGCTTGGGCATGAACAGCGCGCGGCCGAGGATCGTCAGGGCGACGATGATCAGGGCGACCGCGATCGACACCAGCAGGGTCGGCTCGAAGCTCTTGCCGTACGTCGAATGCAGCCGGTCGAGCAGCCAGACGCCGAGCAGCGCGCCCGGCACGCTGCCGACCGCCAGCCACACCGACACGCCGAGGTCGACGGTGCCCTTGCGCCAGTGTCGCCAGCCGCCGAGCGTCTTCGTGACCGCGCCGTAGGCGAGGTCGGTCCCGATCGCGACGACCGGCGGGATCCCGGCGAAGAGCACGAGCAGCGGCGTCATGAGCGAGCCCCCGCCGATGCCGGTCAGGCCGATCAGGATGCCGACGCCGAGGCCGAAGACGATGACGAGCGGGTCCATCAGACGTGCAGCCCGCACTCGGACTTCTCGCTGCCCGCCCAGCGGCCATCGCGACCGCCGCCGGGTTGCGTGCACACCGCACAGCCGACCGAGGCGTAGCCCTCGTCGTGCAGCGGGTGGTACGGCAGATCACGCTCCGCGATGCGCGCCCACAGGTCGCGCTCGGTCCACAGCGCGAGCGGGTTGTACTTCGCGATCCCTGCGCGCTTGGCGTCGACCTCGACGAGCTCCGTGCCGACGCGCGTCGGTCCCTGCTCGCGGCGCAGGCCGGTGATCCAGGCGTCGGCACCGGCCAGCGCGCGCTCGAGCGCAGCGACCTTCGCCGACCCGCAGCAGTGCTCCGGTCCCGTCCATGGCGGGGTGCCGAGCGCTCGCTCGACCGCGATCTCCACGCCGAAATGCTCCTCGAACGCGCGCCAGGTCGCAAGCGTCTGCTCGAACAGGACGCCGGTGTCGATCGTCACGACGCGCACGTGCGGCGCCACCGCGAGCAGCTCGTCGAGGATCACCGACTCCTCCTTCTGAAAGGAGCACAGCAAGACGAGCCGCTCGTGGGCGGCGGCCAGGCGCAGGGTCTGCGTCAGAGACCCGGCGACGTCGAGGGTTGGCTCTAGACCGCGCACTCGCCCTCGCCGCGCACGACCTTGAACGGCACGTCGCGGTTCCAGTCGATGAACGTCGTCATCGTGTCCAGGCCGAAGTCGACCGGCATCGCGAGGTCGCGGACCTGGTCCTCGAAGGCCTTCGTGCCGACGCGCGCGGTGAACGCGTTGAACGCCTCGCCGTCCTCGCGCTCGGCCTCGTACCAGCGCAGCCAGCGTTCGACGGCGTCGGGCACGCGCTTGGCCGGCAGGCGGACCTTCAGGCGCTGGCCGTAGACGATGTCGCCGCCCTCGAAGTTGCCCGCCACGTGCGCCACATACGCGGGAATCGTATGCCCGCCGACCTTGATCGACGCGCCGTAGAAGCCGATGTTCGCGATGTGGTGCTGGCTGCAGCCGTTCGGGCAGCCGCTCATCTTGATGTGCAGCGCGCGGGTGAGCGGATCGGTGATCTGCATCGCCTCGAGGCGCTGCTGGAGGGCCGCGTTGAGCCCCATCGAAGCCGTGATGCCGAGCTTGCACGAGTCGGTGCCCGGGCACGAGACGACGTCGGTGATCGTGTCCGGGCCGTTGTCGGCGAGGCCGAGCTCGTCGAGCGCGCGCCAGACCTCGGAGACGGTCTCGTCGCGCACCCAGCGCAGCAGGAAGTTCTGGTGCACGGTCGTGCGCATGAACCCGCCGCTGTAGCGGCGCATGATCTCCGCGATCCCGCGCAGCTGGGCCGGGCTCAAATCGCCGCGGGTGACCTTGACGTGGACCGTCGAGAAGCCGTGCTGGCGCTGCGCCTGGACGTTGTCGGCGCAGAAGCGCTCGTACGCCGTGCCGTCCCCGGCCAAGCGGCCGTTGCCGTTGGTGGAGTCGTCCACCGCGTGTGTGCCGTTCGGTGCCCGCCAGGCGGGACTCTGCGGGGGCGCGGGGGCGAGGGCCTCCTCGTCGACGTCGAAGCGCAGCCCGGCGACGTCGAAGTCGCGCTCGGCGACCCAGTCGCCGGCCAGCTCCTCGTCGACCATCTCACGGAAGGCGTCGATGCCGACCTTGTCGACGAGCACCTTGATGCGCGCCCGGGCGCGGTTGACGCGCAGGAAGTCCTGCCGGTCGAAGATCCGCAGGCACGCTTCGGCGACCTTGAGGTACTCGCCGTCGTCGAGGCCGACGAACTCGTAGAGCGTCGGCGCGACGCGCGGCATGATCGACGTGCCGCCGCCGACGCGCACCTCGACGCCGCGCACGCCGTCGCGCTCGCGGGCGAGGAAGGCGATGTCGTGGATGCCGGTCAGCGAGCGGTCGGCGCTGGGCGCGCCCTCGAAGGCGGTCTTGATCTTGCGCGGCATCATCTGCGTCGTCGGGTGGCGCACGAAGTAGCGCACGTACGCGCCCGCATAGGGGGTGAGGTCGAAGACCTCGTCATCGCAGACGCCCGCCCACGGGTCGCCGGTGACGTTGCGCACCGTGTTGCCGCAGCCCTCGCGCGAGGACAGGCCGGCGTCGGACAGCTCGCGGATCGCGGCCGCCGCGTCGGGCAGCGGGACGTGGTGCAGCTGGATGTTCTGGCGCGTCGTGATGTGCCCCTTGTTCAGCGGCACGTACTTCTCGATGACCTCGGCGAACGCGTCGAGCTGATCGGGGGTGATGCCGCCCCACGGGAGCTTGACCCGGATCATCTGCACGGCGGGCTGGCGCTGGCCGTAGACGCCCTGCTTGAGGCGGAACTTGATGAACTCCGTCTCGTCGATGTCGCCCCGCAGGAAGCGCTGGGACTCCGTGTCGAAGTCGTCGAACTCGCGCTCGATGATCGGAATGATGTGGCCGGGGACGTCCTCGCGAACCTCGGGGTTCTCGAGCGTCCCTTGGCGGCCGGCGGACGTGGTTGGCTCCATAGGGGTCTCAGTGCTCCGTGGTGGCGGACAACGGCAACGGCGAAGGCGGGATGATACAGCCTAATTCCACTCTGGATTAGGGATTTGTTCTGCACCGGACCGGTGCTGTACGTGGGCGCGGCGGCGGTATGCCACGGAGGTAGCCTGAATCGATGCCCGAGCTCGCGTTGCTGGACCACGACACCGTGCTCGCCGCCGTCTCGCCCGCGGCGGCGATCGAGGCCACGCGCGACGCCTTCCTGCGCCATCACGCCGGCGAGTGGATCATGCCGGCGAAGGTCTATCTCGAGAGCCCGCCGTACGGCGACTTTCGCGCGATGCCCGCGCGCGGTGGCGACCTCGCGCTGCTGAAGTGGGTCACGTCGTTTCCCGGCAACCCGGCCCAGGGCCTGCCCACGGTGAGCGGCGTGGTGTGCCTGTCCGATGCGCGCACCGGCGTGCCGCTGGCGATCCTCGACGCGCGCGCGGTGACGGCGCTGCGCACGGGCGCCGTCGCGGCGGTGGCGGCGCTGGCGCTGGCGCGTGAGGACGCGCGCAGCGTGGGCATCGTCGGCTGCGGCCTGCACGGAGCGTGGACGGCGCGCTGCCTGGCCGCCGCCGGCTACGACGAGGGCATCTGCTTCGACCCGCGCGCCGCGGCGGCGGCCGCGCTCGCGGAGGAGCTGGGCTGGTCGGTCGGCGACCTGCCGGCTGCGCTGGCCTGCGACATCGTCGACTGCATCACGCCGGGCTCGGCGATCGTCGTCGAGCGCGCCGGCCTCCGGCCCGGGCAGCACCTCAACATGCTCGGCGCCGACGGCTCGGGCAAGGCGGAGGCGAGCATCGACGCCGTGCTCGCCTGTGAGCTGTTCTGCGACGAGTGGGAGCAGGCCTCCCACGGCGGCGAGCTCGCCGGCGCGGTCGCGGCCGGCCGCGTCGCGCGCTCGCAGGTCACGGCGCTCGGGGCGGTGCTGGCCGGCGAGGCGCCGCGGCCGCAGCGGGCCCGACGCGACGACGCTCTTCGACTCGACCGGGCTGGCGATCCAGGACCTCGCGGTCGCCGCGGCGGCGCTGCGCGCGGCGCAGTCCGGCGCGGTGAAGGCCGGCAGCATCATGTTGTAGAGCGGGCTGGGCCTTCTCTCGCGCCGGCGCGCTCGGTCGAGCACGAGAACGCTCGTGCCACCAAGCGGACCCAGGCCGCAACGCGTGGTCGGGGTCCCGTCGTCAGGTGGTGAACAGCGCGTCGTGACGCGCGCGGTGCGCCATTCGCACTCGGCGCGTCATCCGCGTTGGCGACGTGGTCGTCGTGACGCGGCGAGTGCGTTATCCGCACTCGGCGCGTCATCGGCTTGGCGACGTGGTCGTGGTGACGCGCGCGGTGCGCTATCCGCACTCGGCGCGTCATTCGCCGGGCCGTCACGCGACTCGGGGGGCGAACTTCGTTGCGCGAGCGACTAGAGGAGGCATGGGCTCGCTGTTCGAGGGCGTCGCGCGGAAGGCCGGCCGCCAGTACGGCCGGATCTCGCACGCGCAGCTGCTGGCGGCCGGTGTCGATCGCGACCGCATCAAGCGCTGGCGCGCGGACGGGCGCCTGCGGCCGGTCCACCGGCAGGTGTATGCCGTGGGGCACACCGCGACCTTCCCGCTGGCTGACCTCATGGCCGCGGTGCTCGCGTGCGGCGAGGGTGCCAAAGCGAGCCACCGCTCGGTCCTGCATGCTCGTGGGGTGGTCAGGGAGGCACCGCCCAAGCCCGAGGTGAGCGTGCCGACGCCGGGCGGACGGCGCCAGACGGGCATCGTGGTGCACCGGCGCGTGTCGTTTGCGAAGGGTGACACGATCACCTTCGAGCGGATCGCGATGACGACGGTGCCGCGCGCGTTGCTCGATGTCGCCCCCTCGCTTGACCCGTCCGCTCTATGCCGCGCGTGCCACGAGGCGTGGGTCCGCTGTCACGTGACGCCGGCCCAGATCGAGGCGTGCATCGCACGCAACCCGACGAAGCCGGGCGCCGCCAGGCTGCGCCGGGCCTACGGCGCGGACGCCACGCTCAGCGAGCTCGAGAACGGCTTCGTTCGCCTGATCGATCGTCACGGCCTGCCCCAGCCACGCACGAACATCGATCTCGGCGGCGACAGGGTCGACTGCCATTGGCCGCACCACGGGCTGACCGTCGAGCTGTACAGCTACCGCTTTCACGCGACCCGCTGGGGCTATGAGAACGACACCACTCGCCGCCGGCGGTCGCGCCACCTCCCGTTCACGTGGGGCGACGTGTTCGAGCGCGGCGACGACACGGCCGCTGAGCTGCGCCTGCTGCTCGCGACGAGCAGGCGTGATGACGCGCCCGGTGCGCTATCCGCACGCGGCGCGTCATCGCCGCGCCGGGCGCGGCCGTCGTGACGCGCCCGGTGCGCTTTCCGCACTCGGCGCGTCATCACCGCGGTGATCCAGCTCATCCCGACGCGCAAGGTGCGGCATGCGCACGGCGTCACGACCCGAACCCGCCATCGCGACCCGGCGGGCTTCAGTCGAGCTGTGCGGCGAAGCGCAACGCGTCGGCGTAGCGCGCCATCAGGCCGAACGTGCCCGCGCCCTCCACGACATGGACCGGCGCCTCGTGGGACAGCAGCGCGGCGATCCGGCGCGCGTGCGACGTCGGATGGACGACGTCGCGGTCGCCGCTCCACAGCGCGACGGGCACGTCGATCGCCTTGAGGTCGACGTTCCAGGGATATGCCAGGCGGGCGATCTCGCGCGCCACCGCATCCGGCCGCGAGAAGATCTCGGCCGTCGCGACCTGGTGGATCGCCCAGTTCGCCGGGTCGCGCATGATCTGCGCGTCGCGCGGCGGCAGCTCGGCGGCGATCTTCACCGCCGCCTTCTCCGGATCCCTGGCCGCCTGGCGTCCCACGCCCGCGAGCGCGAGGCGCAGCAGCCAGGGCGCGCGGCGGCCGAGCATGGCCCCGCGGCGCACCTGCGGGCCGGCCGAGGTGCGCATCGCGCGCTCGTGCAGCGGGCCCATCGGCGCGACGAGGGCAAGCGCCGTCGTGCGCGCGCCGAACCGCGCCGCGGCGGCGAGCGCGTACGGCGTGCCGCCGGACTGGGCGACGATGCCGGCGCGCCGGACGCCGAGCGCGTCGAGCAGGGCGGCATGGTCGGCGGGCCAGGCCGCGATGCGGTCGCCGTCGACCTGCGTGCTGTGGCCGAACCCGGGCCGGTCGGGGGCGACGAGCCGCAGGCCGAGCTGCAAGGCGGATGCGGACGCGGCACGCGCGAGGCCGCGCGAGCCGGGGCCGTCGAGGACCACGACGAGCGGCCCGTGCCTCGCGCCGAGCGTCGCATAGGAGAGGCGGCGGCCGTCGGGCAGCTCGAGCTCGGCCTCGCGCTCGGGAGCGGTGAACTGGGGGCGGGCGAGGATGCTGGCGAGCGGCATGGCTGGGCTCCAGGGGTTGTGACGGGCTGTCGCAATTGACCACGGTGCCATAATTGCGACAGCGTGTCAACTCGATCTCCCTACATCCCGGCCGCCGTCGCCCGCGGGCGCATCCTCGACGCCGCCCGCAGCCTGCTGGCGCAGCGCCCGTTCGCGGAGCTGACGGTCGGCGCCCTGATGGCCGAGGCCGGGCTAGCGCGCACCGTCTTCTACCGCCACTTCGACGACCTGCCCAGCCTCGCGCCGGAGCTGCTGCCCGACGCTGGCGACCCGCTCCTCGACCAGGTCCGGCGGGGCGGCGCGAAGCGCCCGCAGGACAAGGCGCGGGAGATGATCGAGGGGCTCGTCGACCTCTTCGCCCTGCACGGGCGCCTGCTGCGAGCGATCGACGACGCCGCTTACCGCGACCCGGCCGTCGCCCAGCGGCTGGAGCGCGCGCTCGTCGCGCCGCGCGAGTTCATCGAGGGTCTGCTGCGCGGCGCGCCGCACCCGCCGCCGCAGCCCGCGGAGTCCGCGCGGCTGCTGATGGCCACCCATCGCGCCTACCTGCTCGACACCTTTGGCGCCGGCGACGCGCCGCCCGGGGCGCGCACTGCCGCCCGCGCGGCGCTGCTCGCGCTGTGGGAGCGACTGCTGGTGGATTAGTGGTCCCTCCGAAAACCAGTAAGACGCCGCTACATCGGCAGCAGCGGGATGTCGCCGAGGATGCCCCAGACGACAAGGCCGGCGACGACGAGCGCCGCCAGCAGCGCGCTGCCCACGCGCTGGGCGGTGGTCGTCTTCTGCGCCGCGCGCTTGGCATTGTCGGCGTGGACGAGGCAGCGCTCGAGCATGCCCTCGGCCCACACGAACTCCAGCGACAGCAGCGCCAGGCCGATCGGGATGACGATCAAGGCCGGCCCCGGCAGGACGAGCATGAGCAGGCCGGCGATGAGGACCGTGAAGCCCACGATCGTGTAGAGCATCCGCACGAGGAAGCTGCGCTGGCGATGACGCTCGCGCTGGGCCTCGAGGCGTCGCACCATGCGGGGCTTCGGGGAATCTGCCTGGGCCACAGCCATGTCAGGCTAGATGGTGCGATGGGCTCATCTCACGGGTACGCCGGCCGGGGTGCGCGAGATCACCCGGCCAGGACGGGCTGTGCTTCGCCCGCGCCGGCGCCCGCCGCGGTCGCGGTCGCGCTGGCGGCCGGAGGGACGAAGCTCATCGCGCGCTCGGCCAGCGCGGTGATCGTCAGGCTCGGGTTGACGCCGACGTTCGCCGGGATCACCGAGCCGTCGCAGACGAGCAGGTTCTCGTAGCCGAACACGCGATGGCGGGCGTCGACGACGCCCTCGTCGCGCGAGCGCGCGATCACTGCGCCGCCGAGGATGTGGGCGGTCGTCGGGATCCCCGCCAGCGCCTCCACGAGCGAGCTCTGTGGCACGCCGCCGATGCGTTTGGCCATCCACTCCGCCGCCTCGTTGGCGATCGGGATGAACGTCGGCATCGGCTTGCTGGGGTCCTGCTCGGTCTGCAGGCGCATGCCGCCCCACCGCCCGGGCCGCGGCCGCAGGGCGATGGCGTTGTCGAGCGTCTGCATGACGAGCAGGATGATCGTCCGCCGCGACCAGGCGCGCGGGCTCTGCAGCTTGGCGAACCGCACCGGCTGGCGCAGCATCGCGACGAGGAACTTCAGCGGGCGCGTGAGCCTCGTCCCGTCGCCGATCAGCAGCGTGTGCAGCAGGCTCATCGAGTCGCCGGCGTGGCCGTAGCTGACGGTCTCGATGTGGGTGTTCTCGTCGGGGTAGATCGAGCCCGAGATCGCGATGCGCTTCGTGTAGTCGATGCCGTCGTCGGGCGCGGTGACGGCGAGGATCGCCTCGCTGTTGGTGCGCACGAGCTCGCCGAGGCGGTGCGAGACGTTCGGCAACGAGCCGTTGTGGCGGCAGCGCTGCAACAGCTTGTTGGTGCCCAGCGCGCCGGCCGCGAGCACGACGTTGCGGGCGGTGATCGTGCCTCGGCCCTTGCGTAGCCAGGCACCGGTGCGCTCGGTCGTCACGCGGTAGCCGCCCGAGCCGTCGCGTGCGCCGAGCGGGCGGATGTCGGTCACCTCGCGCTCGGCGACGATCCGGCAGCCGGCGTGCTCGGCGAGCCAGAGGTAGTTCTTGACGAGCGTGTTCTTCGCCCCGACGGGGCAGCCGACCATGCAGCGGCCGCAGGCGATGCAGCCCGTCCGGGCCGGGCCGGCGCCGCCGAAGAACGGGTCGTCCACGGTCTCGCCGGGCGCGCCGAAGAAGACTCCGACACGCGTCTTGGCGTAGGTCTCGTCGGCGCCGATGTGGTGGCCGAAGTCGCGCAGCAGATCGTCGGCGGGGTCGTCGGTCAGGACCGCGGCGACGCCGAGCATCCGCTCGGCCTCCTCGAAGTGCGGGGCGAGCGCCGCCTGCCAGTCGTCCTCCAGGCCCGCCCACTGCGGATCGGAGTAGAAGCGCGGCCGCGCGCGGTACAACGTGTTCGCGTAGCCCAGGCTGCCGCCGCCGACGCCGGCCCCGCTGAGGATCGAGACGGTCCGAAACAGCGAGAGGCGGAAGATGCCGTGCATGCCCAGGCGGGGGGCGAAGAAGTAGCGCCGGATATCCCAGGTCGACTGCGGGAACTCGTCGTCGGCGAAGCGCCGGCCCGACTCGACGACCGCAACGCGATAGCCCTTCTGGGTCAGCCGGTGGGCGGCGACGCTGCCGCCGAACCCCGAGCCGACGACCACGTAGTCATAGTCGTACGCGGGGTCGTCGTCGTCGTCGGCGCGAGCGGGCGAGGCCATGGCCGGCGGAGCCTAGCGAGAACGTGACGGGGGCGTCAACTTTGGTCGATCGACGTGGCCCAAAAGGCGATCGTTCGCCCCCGAGCCATCACCGTCCGGCGACGGTCAGCAGTGCCGCCGGCTGCCCGTCGAGGCCGACGGCCGGAGCGACCGGCGCGGGCCGCGGCGCCGGCCGCCGCCAGCGCAGGACCGTGTACGTCGCGCCGTCGGTGCGGCCGGCGAGCGAGTAGCCAGCCGCCGGGGCGACCGGACGGACCGGCCGCGGCGGTCGCGGACGCTGGCCCGGCCGCCGTACCGGCAGCGCCAGCTGGTCGATCTGCGCCGTGGTGATGTCCGGCGGCGTCGCCCGGCGCAGCCGCGGTAGGTAGTAGCGCAAGGGGATCAGCGCGGAGCGCGGCGTGGCGACGATGAGCCGCGGTTGCTCGATCGGCCCCAGCGAACGGACGGCGGCACGCCAGTCGTCGCGCTGCAACTCGGGGCTGCGCGCCACGCCGGCCACCGTGATCGCGCCCGCCAGGCAGGTGAGCGCGAGGGCCCCGGCCGCGGCGCGGGGCGCGCGCGCCGATGCCGCCGCGAGCCCCACGGCGACGACGACGCAGGCCAGCGGCAGGGCGGCGACGACGTTGCGGGTGATGAGGTGATCCTCCCCGGCGAGGGCGGCGAGCACGGGCGCCAGCAGGGCGGCCGCGGTGGCCGCTGCCAGCAGCGCGATCTCCTTACGCGCACGCGAGGTCACGGGCGCCAGGCGGCCGCCGCGCAGCAGCCAGACCAGGCCGGCACCGCCGACCAGCAGCCCCAGCGCGGTCAGAGCGATCAGCAGCGGCTCCAGCGGGGCGTCGTAGCCGACGAGAAACTGCTTGGGCACCTGCGCCAGACGGGTCACCAGCGCGCTGTCGCCGATGAACGCCGCGCCGGCGTTGGCTCGCTGGCCGAGGGCGATCGGGGCCAGCGCCGCGCCCGCCGCCAGCGGCAGCGCGAGCGCCGCCGCACGTTCGCGCAGGCTCGCGGCGCGCAGCGCAAGCCACAGGCCCTGCGGGCCGACGAGGAAGATCGCGTAGTAGTGGGTGGCCAGCGCAAGCGCGGCCACCGCGCCCCACGCGAGCAGGCGCGAATACCGTCGTCCGAGAGTCGGCGGTTGCGCCGTCGGGCCGGTGCCCGAACCCGGCGGGTTCGACGACCGCGGGTCCAAACCATCCGATGCCCGCAGCCAGAGCAGCGACGCCAGCGTTCCGAGCAGCGCGAGCAGCGCATAGGCGCGGGCCTCCTGGCTGAACCAGACGAGCATCGGGTTGCACGCGACGAGCGCGGCCGCCCCGAGGGCCGCGCGGTCGCCGCCCAGTCGCCGGCCCAGCGCCCACGCGACCGCGATCGTCGCCGTCCCGACCAGCGCCGACAGCGACCGCATGCCGATCTCGCCGGTGCCGAACACCGCGCTCCACAGCCACGCGAGCACGTAGTACAGCGGCGGCGTGGACTCGCTGTCGGGGATCGCGCCGAGCATCCCGGGGAGGTCCATCTGCAGCAGCCGCGCCGTGACCGCCTCGTCGTACCAGACGCTCTGCACGTCGAGCGTGGCGAACCGCAGCGCGGCGCCGGCGGCGAGCACCGGCGCCAGGGTCAGCGCCGGCCGGCCGCTGCGGGTCACAGCGGGATGTTGCCGTGCTTGCGCTTCGGGCGCTCGACGCGCTTGGTCTGCAGGGCCTCGAGCGCGACGATGAGCTTGGGCCGCGTCTCGTGGGGGATGATCACGTCGTCGACGAAGCCGCGCTCGGCGGCCGAGTACGGGTTGGCGAAGCGCGCGCGGTAGTCGTCCATCAGCCGCTCGCGCCGTTCCTCCGGCGTCGGCGAGCCCGCGATGTCGCGCCGGTAGATGATGTTGACCGCTCCCTCGGGACCCATCACCGCGACCTCGGCGGTCGGCCAGGCCAGGTTGAGGTCGGCGCCGATGTGCTTGGAGGCCATGACGACGTAGGCACCGCCGTAGGCCTTGCGCGTGATGATCGTGATCTTCGGGACGGTCGCCTCGGCGAACGCGTACATGAGCTTGGCGCCGTGGCGGATGATCCCGTCCCACTCCTGCGTGACGCCGGGCAAGAAGCCGGGCACGTCGCAGAACACGACGAGCGGGACGTTGAACGCGTCGCAGGTGCGCACGAAGCGCGCCGCCTTGACGCTCGCGTCGATGTCGAGCACGCCCGCGTTGCTGGCGGGCTGGTTGGCGACGATGCCGACGGCGTAGCCGTCAAGGCGCGCGAAGCCGCACACGATGTTGCGCGCGAAGTCCTCGTGGACCTCGTAGAACTCGCCGTCGTCGACGATCATCCGCGCGACGAGCCGCACGTCGTAGGGCTTGTTCGGGTTGGCCGGCACGACCTCGTCGAGCTCGGGCTCCATGCGCAGCGGGTCGTCGGTCGGCAGCACGCGCGGCGTCGGCTCGAGGTTGTTGGACGGCAGGAAGCTCAGCAGGTAGCGCGTGTCCTGCAGGCAGGCCTCCTCGTCCTCGCACGCGAAGTGCGCGACACCCGAGCGCGAGCTGTGCGTCTTGGCCCCGCCGAGCTCCTCGAACTCGACCTGCTCGCCGGTCACCGTGCGGATGACCTCGGGCCCGGTTATGAACATGTGCGAGATGCCCTTGACCATGAAGACGAAATCTGTGATCGCGGGCGAGTACACAGCTCCGCCGGCACAGGGGCCCATGACGAGGCTGATCTGCGGGATCACGCCCGAGCAGTTGACGTTGCGCATGAACACCTCGCCGTAGCCGCCCAGCGAGACGACGCCCTCCTGGATCCGCGCGCCGCCGGAGTCGTTGATGCCGACGACCGGGCAGCCGATCTTCGCGGCCAGGTCCATCACCTTGCACATCTTCTCCGCCATGACCTCGCCGAGCGATCCGCCGAAGACCGAGAAGTCCTGCGAGAAGACGCACACGCGGCGGCCGTCGACGGTGCCGTGGCCGGTCACGACGGCGTCGCCCCAGGGGCGCTTCTTCTGCATCTCGAAGTCATGCGTGCGATGGCGCGTGAACGTGTCGAGCTCCTGGAAGGAGCCCGGGTCGAGCAGCTTCTCGATGCGCTCGCGCGCGCTGAGGCGGCCGCGGTCGTGCTGCTTGCGTTCGGCCTCGCGCTTCGTGCGGCCGCTCGCCTCGCGCAGATCCTGCAGCTGGGCGAGCTTCTTCTCGTACGTGGCCGGAGCCTTCTGGCGCTTGGACATCGTGCGAGGAAGGGTAATGAGGCCGGCCGCACCGAGCCGGGCGCGCGCCTCACCCCGGGCGTCGTGCCCGGGGTGAGGCTCTGGCCACAGCGCGGGGCATGTCGAGCGAGAGGGAGCGGCCCCCGCCGCCGCGCCACCGTGCCGCTTGCGCGATCGCCCTCCCAGGCGACGGTGGTGTGGGCGGCCACTTCACGAGCCGGCGTTGCGTCGATCAATCCATGCCACGGGGTTCGCCCGCGGCACGCGGAGTCCTGCCGGCCCGTGGGCGCCGCCGTGCAGCTACACGCCGGGCTTGGCGACCATCAAGAAGATCGCCACGACGACGAGCAGCAGCGCCAGGCCGCCGAACATGTCCGCCTTGCGCCGCTCGCGCTCGTAATCCGCGCTGCCGGCGCCGTCGCGCTCGGCGAGCTCGGCGAGGCGCAGGTCGGCCGGCACGAGCACGCCGCCGGTGAGCCCGAAGAGGACGAACAGGATCGCGAACGTCGCGCTGATCCAGGGATCGCCGAGGCTCCAGCGGTCGAGTGCCAGGTAGAGGCCGGCGATGAGGACGACGGTCATCGCGGGCGTGATGACCCGCCGCGCCAGCACGACGTGCAGGCGATGCAGCGCGGCGAGGTCGCCGGAGCTTCCCCGCCGCAACTGCGCGTCGAGCACCGGATAGGCGAAGACCACGCCGAACGCAACCACGACGGCGAGGATGTGGATCGTCAGGACGATGTCGTAGAACGTGATCGCGAGCGTGAGCACCGGCCACAGCCTGTCACGTGCGGGCGACGTCATCGCCGTCCCGCGTCGTCCGCCGCTCGTCGGCAGATCGGGTGTGCCCTCAAGCCGTGCGGCCCCGCCGCCGATGACGCCGCATGGTTCGCCGCTGCATCGTCGTCGCGCTGCTCGCGGCGCTCGCGACGTTCGGCGCCGCGCCCGCAGCGGCACTCGCCCAGCAGCGCTGCCAGCTGCTCATCTTCTGCTCTGCGGCGCCACCTCCGCCGCCGCCCGCCGATCCCGCACCACCTTCCCCCGCCGAGCCGGGCACGCCGGCGCCCGCCGGCCGACGCGTGCTCCCGCCCAGCGTGCCCCCCGGCCACGACGTGCAGCGGGCCGACGCGCCGGCCGCGCCGCTGCCGCTCGGGCGCCTGCGCGCGCGCAGCGGCGGTCCCGGCCCGGACGCGCTGCGCGGCCGCGGCGGCGCCGATCTGCTGCGCGGCCACGGTGGCGCCGACCGCCTGCTCGGCCGGGCCGGCGCCGACCAGCTCTTCGGTCAGACCGGTCCGGACCGGATCGTCGGCGAGTCCGGCGCCGACTGGCTCGACGGCGCCTCCGGCGACGACGTCCTGCTGGCCGGCCGCGGCGCCGACGTCCTGCTCGGCGGCTTCGGCCACGACCGCCTCTATGGTTCCGACGGCGACGACCTCCTCTACGGCCAGGCCGCGCAGGACCGCCTCGTCGGCGGGGCCGGCGCGGACGTCCTGCACGGCGGCTCGGGCACCGACACCGTGCTCGGCGGCTCCGGCGCCGACGTCCTGTACGCCGACTCCGGGCCCGACCGTCTCTTTGGCGGCGATGGCGACGACGAGCTCTTCGCCAACGACGGCGGCCGCCAGGAGCTCGTCGACTGCGGTCCGGGCGACGACACCGTCACGCTCGACCCGCGCGGGCAGCGCGGCGGGATCTCGGACTCCCAGATGCGCCGCGGCGGCCGCGTGCGCGGCTGCGAGACGATCCTCTACGTGTCACCGCCGCCGGCCGACCCGAGCCGCGGCATCACATGGCTGGGCCCGCGCGGCGGCGCGACCAAGCACGGCACGAGCCGCGACGACACGCTGCTGGGCAGCACCGGCGCGGACATCATCCACGGCCGCGGCGGGCGCGACGTCATCTGGGGCAACCAGCTGCACCGCGACGCCAGCCGCGCGCTGGACCGGCTGTTCGGCGGCGCCGGCGCCGACACGATCTACGGCAGCCCCGGTCGCAACACGATCCGCGGCGAGGACGGTGACGACTTCCTCCAGGGCGGCTCGGGGCGCAACGCGGTCTACGGCGGCAACGGCGACGACGAGATCCGGCTGCGCGGCAGCGGGCCCAACAGCGTCGACGCCGGGCCGGGCAACGACGTGGTGCACGCCTACGCCAAGGGCGCGACGACGATCGACTGCGGCCCCGGCCTGGACACCGCCTACGTCGACGGCGACGACCGCGTCGCCGGCTGCGAGCGTCTCGTGCGCCGCTGACCCGGGGCGGCAACCAACCCGTCCCCGCCCCACCCGCGCGGGGCCCGCGCTCAGGCGCGCGGGCGGTATGCGCCGAAGACGTCCTTCATCGCGTTGCAGACCTCGCCCATCGAGCAGCGGTCCTGCAACGCCCGGCGGATCGGGTGCATGAGGTTCTCGCTGCCGTGCGCCGCGGCGCGCAGCTCGTCGAGGCGCTGGGCGACGAGCGCGTGGTCGCGGTCGGCCTTGAACTGCGCCAGGCGGTCGAGCTGGGCCTGCTCGGTCGCGGGATCGACGCGCAGGATGTCCTCGATCTCGATGCCCTCGTCCTCGTACTTGTTGACGCCGACGACGATGTCCTGCTTGAGGCGGTAGCGCTCCTGGTAGCCCCAGGCGGACTCGTCGATCTCGTTGGTGATGAACTCGATCGCGTTGACCGAGCCCCCCATCTCGTCGACCTTCGCGATGAGCTCGTAGGCGCCCGCCTCGATCTCGTCGGTCAGCGCCTCGACGTAGTAGGAGCCGGCGAACGGGTCGACGGTGTCGGTCGCGCCGGACTCGTGGGCGATGATCTGCTGCGTGCGCAGGGCGATCTTCGCCGCGCGCTCGGAGGGCAGCGCAAGCGCCTCGTCGAAGCCGTTGGTGTGCAGCGACTGGGTGCCGCCGCAGACGGCGGCGAAGCCCTGCAGGGCGACGCGCACGACGTTGTTCTGCGGCTGCTGGGCGGTGAGCGTGACGCCGCCGGTCTGCGTGTGAAAGCGCAGCTTGAGCGACTTGGGGTCCTTCGCGCCGAAGCGGTCGCGCATGATGTGCGCCCACATCCGGCGCACGGCGCGGAACTTCGCGACCTCCTGAAAGACGTTGTTGTGGCCGTTGAAGAAGAACGCCAGGCGCGGCGCGAACTCGTCGACCTCCAGGCCCGTGTCGAGTGCCGCCTGCACGTAGGCGATCGCACTGCACAGCGTGAACGCGACCTCCTGAACGGCTGAGCAGCCCTTCTCACGGAAGTGATATCCCGAGATCGAGATGGTGTTCCACTTCGGGACGAACTCCTTGCAATATGCGAAGAGGTCCGTCGTCAGGCGCATCGTGCCTTCGGGCGGATAGATGAAATTTCCGCGCGCGATGTACTCCTTGAGCACGTCGTTCTGCGTGGTTCCGCGCAGCTCCTCCAGCGGGCAGCCCTGCTCCTCGCCGACGAGCGAGTACAGCGCCAGCAGCACGGTCGCGGGGGCGTTGATCGTCATCGACGTGGAGATCGCGTCAAGCGGGATCCCGTCGAAGACCGTGCGCATGTCGTCGATCGTGTCGATCGAGACGCCGGTCCGCCCGACCTCGCCCAAGCAGCGCTGGTCGTCGGAGTCCAGGCCCAGCTGGGTCGGCAGGTCGAAGGCCATCGAGAGGCCCGTCGAGCCGTGTGCGAGCAGGTACTTGTAGCGCTCGTTGGACTCGGTCGCCGAGGCGTAGCCGGCGTACTGGCGCATCGTCCAGGGCCGCTTGCGGTACATCTCGGCGTGCACGCCGCGGGTGTAGGGGAAGTCGCCCGGGGGGCCGAGATCCAGGTCCTGAGGCAGATCCGCCTCGGTGTAGAGCGGCTGGATCTCGATGCCCGAATCGGTGAAGCGCCGGGGATCGTCCGGGCCGACGATCGGGGCGACGGTCAAGCGCTCGCGTGTGGACATGACCGCAAGGGTACGGACCGGCCCCGGGTCGCACGTTCCCGCACGCGCTCGCGCCCGCGAACCCCTGCGCGCGCCCACGCAGCGGTGGACTGTGAGATGCGGCACACGGCGGAGATGGTGGCGCACCGTCCGGGGCGCGCATGGCGGCGTGCTGCACGAGCGGCCAAACCGAGTTGATCGGACGTCGTTCGGGTAGCAGGCGCCTACGGTCCGCCCTTCTTTCGCCGACAACGCGGCACCGTCAAACGCTTCGAAGCACGTCCGGACGACGCGCGATACCCTTCCCGTGCCGCATCCGGGCCCTGTTGACAGCGGCCCTGGATTGTGGCTAGATAGCGCTCAATGCGGGGTATCGGGGGCATCGGGAGTATCGGCCCGGGAGGAAGCGCTGCTTCATCACCCACCAGTCGCGCTGCGCAAGCAGGGCGATCGATACGGACTGACGAATCTCTCCGCCATTCGCGAACAGGTCCTGCCGGGGGCCTTCAAGAACCCGGCGTACAAGTGACCTTGCCGGCGGACATCGACTAGGAGCAGCCAAGGAATTATGGGCAAGAAGCGGAACATCGCAACAGGAGCATTGATCTTTGCCGCCGCATGGGCGCCAGCCACAGCCGCGACCGCGCAGGACACTGCCGGTCAGAGCAATGGCGCAGGCGTCTCGCAGGCAGCCAACGACGGCTCCGGCGGCGGTGCGTCCGGCACCGGCGGCAACGGCGGTGGTGCGACCACTTCCAACACCCAGGCTGCGCCCAAGGCCGCCCACAAGGTCTCCTCCCCCGACGGCCACGTCATCAGCTTCGGCGGCGACAGCAGCGCCTCGAGCGGCAACGCCACCGGAGGCGCCGGCGGCAGCGCCACAGCGGTCGGCGGCGGCGCGACCGCGACGAACACGGCCGTGCAGGTGGCCGTCAACGGCGCTGACGTCGACGGCGGCGGCGGCAACACCGGCGTCATCCAGGACAACGACGCCTCGATCGACCAGGGCGGCAACACGGCGACCGGCGGCAACGCGAACGCGACCGGCGGCCACGGCGGCAACGCCAGCACCGGCAACCACCAGACCGGCCTGGGCAACGCCAGCGCGACCGCGTCAGGCGACGAGGGTCACGCCATCGCGTTCGGTGGCGACACCGAGGCCGAGAGCGGCGACGCCGAGGGCGGCGAGGGCGGCGCAGCAGTGGCGGTGGGCGGCGAGGCCGCCGCCGGCAACGTCGCAGCGCAGTTCCTCCTGAACATCGCCGACGTCGACGGCGGCGACGGCAACACCGGCCTCACCCAGGACAACGACGGCTCGATCGACCAGGGCGGCAACGAGGCAACCGGCGGCGACGCGAACGCGGTCGGCGGCCACGGCGGCAACGCCAGCACCGGCAACACGCAGACCAACAACGGCAACGCGGAGGCCCACGCCTCGGGCGAAGGGCACGCGCTCGCGTTCGGTGGCGACACCTCGGCCGAGAGCGGCGACGCCGACGGCGGCGACGGCGGTCCCGCCGTGGCGGTCGGGGGCACCGCGGCCGCCTTCAACGCCGGCGCTCAGGTCGGCCTGAACCTCGGCGATGTCGATGCCGAGGACGGCGAAGGCGACATCGGCGTCATCCAGGACAACACCGGCGAGCTCGAGCAGGGCGGCAACGAGGCCGAGGGCGGCAGCGCAAAGGCGACCGGCGGCAACGGCGGCAACGCCAGCACCGGCAACCACCAGACCGGCAACGGCAACGCCGTGGCGACGTCCGGCAGCGGCAACGCGCAGGCCTTCGGCGGCACCACCGAGGCCGAGAGCGGCGAGGCCGAGGGCGGCGACGGCGGACCGGGCGTCGCGGTCGGCGGCGTGGCGGCGGCACTCAACGACGGCACGCAGATCCTCGTCAACGTGGCCGACGTCGACAACGAGTTCTTCGAGGCGCTCGGCGTCACGCAGGACAACAACGCCGAGCTCGAGCAGGGCGGCAACGAGGCCACCGGCGGCGACGCCGAGGGCACCGGCGGCAGCGGCGGCGATGCCGACAGCGGCAACGTGCAGGACGACAACGGCAGCGCGCGGACCGCGACCAGCGGCAACGCGCAGGCCTTCGGCGGCGACACCGACGCCGAGAGCGACGAGGCCGAGGGCGGCGACGGCGGCGCCGGCGTGGCCGTCGGCGGTGGCGCGGTGGCCGCGAACACGGCGGCCCAGGGCGTCATCAACGTCAGCGATCTCGGCACGACGATGATCGGCATCGACGACGACGGCGACATCGGCGTCATCCAGGACAACGACGCATCGATCAAGCAGGGCGGCAACGAGGCGACCGGCGGCAGCGCGACGGCGACCGGCGGTGCCGGCGGCGACGCGAACTCCGGCAACGAGCAGGAGGGCAACGGCAACGTCACGCTCTCCGGCAACGGGCAGAACGTCCAGGTCTTCGCCGGCAACACGTCGGCCGAGAGCGATGAGGCCGAGGGCGGCGACGGCGGCGACGCAGTGGCCGTCGGCGGCGAAGCAGTGGCCACGAACGTCGCCTTCCAGGTGGCGGTCAACACCGTCGAGATCGAGCAGACCGGCGACGGCGATGTCGGCGTCATCCAGGACAACGACGTCGAGCTGATCCAGGGCGGCAACGAGGCCACCGGCGGCGACGCGGCCAACACCGCGACCGGCGGTGCCGGCGGCGACGCGAACTCCGGCAACGAGCAGGAGGGCAACGGCAACGTCGAGGTCGACGGTGCCGGCGAGAACGTCCAGGTCTTCGGGGGCGACACCGACGCCGAGAGCGACGAGGCCGAGGGTGGCGACGGCGGCGCAGCGGTCGCAGTCGGCGGCCCGGCGGTCGCCGCCAACGTCGGCGTCCAGATCGCGTTCAACGACGTCGACGTCGATGCCGACGGCGACGGCTCCATCGGCGTCATCCAGGACAACGACGCCACGCTCGAGCAGGGCGGCAACGAGGCCACCGGCGGTGGCGCGACGGCGACCGGCGGTGCCGGCGGCGACGCCAACTCCGGCAACGAGCAGGAGGGCAACGGCAACGTCGAGGTCGACGGTGACGGCGAGAACACGCAGGTCTTCGGGGGCGACACCGACGCCGAGAGCGACGAGGCCGAGGGTGGTGACGGCGGCGACGCCGTCGCAGTCGGCGGTCTCGCGGTGGCCGGCAACGTCGCCATCCAGGTGGTCGCCAACGAGGCGGACATCGATAGCGACGGCGACGGCGACATCGGCCTCATCCAGGACAACGACGCCACGCTCGAGCAGGGCGGCAACGAGGCCACCGGCGGCGACGCGACGGCCACCGGCGGTGCCGGCGGCGATGCCAACTCCGGCAACGAGCAGGAGGACAACGGCAACGTCGAGGTCGACGGCGAGGGCGAGAACACCCAGATCTTCGGTGGCGACACCGATGCCGAGAGCGACGAGGCCGAGGGTGGCGACGGCGGCGACGCCGACGCGATCGGCGGACCGGCGATCGCCGGCAACATCGCCGTGCAGGTCGCCACCAACGATGCCGACTTCGACAGCGACGGCGACGGCGATCTCGGGGTCATCCAGGACAACGACGCCGAGCTCGAGCAGGGCGGCAACGAGGCCACGGGCGGCGCCGGGACGGGAACGGGCGGTGCGGGCGGCGATGCCGACTCCGGCAACGAGCAGGAGAACAACGGCAACGTCCTCGTCGAGGGCGACGGCGGCAACGTCCAGGTCTTCGCCGGCAACACGTCGGCCGAGAGCGATGACGCCGACGGCGGCGACGGCGGCGACGCGATCGTCGACGGCGGGCTCGCGCTGGCCGGCAACATCGCCATCCAGGTCGTCGCCAACGAGGCCGACGACGTCGAGACCGACGACGGCAACGTCGGCCTGACCCAGGACAACGACGCGTCGCTGGAGCAGGGCGGCAACGAGGCCGAGGGCGGCGCCGGAACGGCGACCGGCGGCGCGGGCGGCGACGCCAACAGCGGCAACACCCAGACCGAGAACGGCATCGATCCCTCCAGCGGCAACAACGTTCAGGTGTTCGCCGGTGACACCGAGGCCGAGAGCGGCGACGCCGACGGCGGCGACGGCGGCGACGCCGACGCGATCGGCGGAGCGGCCATCGCCGGCAACATCGCCGTCCAGGTGGCGTTCAACGACGCCGACGACATCGAGTCCGACGACGGCGACGTCGGCGTCATCCAGGGCAACGACGTCGAGCTCGAGCAGGGTGGCAACGACGCCGAGGGCGGCGCTGCCACGGCGACCGGCGGTGCGGGCGGCGACGCCAACTCCGGCAACGAGCAGGTTCACAACGGCAACGTCGTCATCGACTCCGAGGGCGACAACGTCCAGGCCTACGGCGGCGACACCGACGCCGAGAGCGGCGACGCCGACGGCGGCGACGGCGGCGACGCCATCGTCGACGGCGGTCCGGCCATCGCGGCCAACATCGCCATCCAGGTCGCGGCCAACGAGGCCGACGACGTCGAGTCCGACGACGGTGACGTCGGGGTCATCCAGGACAACGACGCGTCGCTCGAGCAGGGTGGCAACGACGCCGAGGGCGGCGCCGCCGAGGCCACCGGCGGTGCCGGTGGCGACGCCGACTCCGGCAACGAGCAGGAGGGCAACGGCAACGTCGGCGTCGAGGGCGAGGGCGACAACGTCCAGGCGTTCGGCGGCGATACCGATGCCGAGAGCGATGACGCCGACGGCGGCGACGGCGGCAACGCCGACGCGATCGGTGGCCCGGCCATCGCCGCGAACATCGGCATCCAGGTCACCACCAACGAGGCCGATGACGTCGAGTCCGACGGCGACGGCAACGTGGGCGTGACCCAGGACAACGACGCGTCGCTCGAGCAGGGTGGCAACGACGCCGAGGGTGGCGCCGCCGAGGCCACCGGCGGTGCCGGTGGCGACGCCGACTCCGGCAACGAGCAGGAGGGCAACGGCAACGTCGTCGTCGACGCGGACGGCGACAACGTCCAGATCTTCGCGGGCGACACCGATGCCGAGAGCGACGAGGCTGACGGTGGCGACGGCGGCGACGCCGCGGCGGTCGGCGGGGTCGCGCTCGCGGCCAACATCGGCATCCAGGTCGCGGCCAACGAGGCCGACGACATCGAGGCCGACGACGGTGACGTCGGCCTCATCCAGGACAACGACGCCGAGCTCGAGCAGGGTGGCAACGACGCCGAGGGTGGCGCCGCTGAGGCCACCGGCGGTGCCGGCGGCGACGCCAACTCCGGCAACGAGCAGGAGCTCAACGGCAACATGCAGTTCGACGGCGAGGGCGACAACGCCCAGCTGTTCGGTGGCGACACCGAGGCCGAGAGCGACGAGGCCGACGGTGGCGACGGCGGCGACGCCGTGGCCGTCGGCGGCGCGGGCATCGCGGCCAACATCGGCGTCCAGGTCGTCAGCAACGACGCCGACGATGTCGAGTCCGGCGACGGTGACGTGGGCGTCGTGCAGGACAACGACGCGTCGCTCGAGCAGGGCGGCAACGACGCCGAGGGTGGCGCCGCTGAGGCCACCGGCGGTGCGGGCGGCGATGCCAACTCCGGCAACGAGCAGTCCGAGAACGGCGTCGACCCGTCGAGCGGCAACAACATCCAGGGCTTCGGCGGCGACACGTCGGCCGAGAGCGGGGACGCTGAGGGTGGCGACGGCGGCGACGCCGCGGCCGTCGGCGGGGTCGCGCTCGCGGCCAACATCGGCATCCAGGTCGCGGCCAACGAGGCCGACGACGTCGAGTCCGACGACGGCGAGGTCGGCCTCATCCAGGACAACGACGCCTCGCTCGAGCAGGGTGGCAACGACGCCGAGGGTGGCGCCGCCGAGGCCACCGGCGGTGCCGGCGGCGACGCCGACTCCGGCAACGAGCAGGAGGCCAACGGCAACGTCTGGATCGAAGGCGACGGCGACAACGCCCAGGCCTTCGGCGGCGACACCGACGCCGAGAGCGGCGAGGCCGACGGCGGCGACGGCGGCGACGCCGACGCGGTCGGCGGTCCGGCCATCGCGGCCAACGTCGGCATCCAGGTCACCACCAACGAGGCCGACGACATCGAGTCCGACGACGACGGCGACGTCGGGGTCATCCAGGACAACGACGCCGAGCTCGAGCAGGGTGGCAACGACGCCGAGGGCGGCGCCGCGGAGGCCACCGGCGGTGCGGGCGGCGACGCGAACTCCGGCAACGAGCAGGAGGGCAACGGCAACGCCGTCATCGACGGCGACGGCGACAACGTCCAGGCGTTCGGTGGCGACACCGAGGCCGAGAGCGACGAGGCCGACGGTGGCGACGGCGGCAGCGCCGAGTCCTCCGGCGGGCTCGCGCTGGCCGGCAACATCGCCATCCAGGTCGCCGCCAACGAGGCCGACGAGGTCGAGTCCGACGACGACGGCAACGTCGCCGTCACGCAGGACAACGACGCCTCGCTCGAGCAGGGTGGCAACGACGCCGAGGGCGGCGCCGCGGAGGCCACCGGCGGTGCCGGCGGCGACGCCGACACCGGCAACGAGCAGGACACCAACGGCAACGCGCTGGTCGATGCCGACGGCGACAACATCCAGGCGTTCGGTGGCGACACCGAGGCCGAGAGCGACGAGGCCGACGGCGGCGACGGCGGCGACGCCGATGCCATCGGCGGGCCTGCCATCGCCGGCAACATCGGCGTCCAGGTGGCGTTCAACGACGCCGACGACATCGAGGCCGACGGCGACGGCAACCTGGGCCTCATCCAGGACAACGACGCCGAGCTCGAGCAGGGCGGCAACGACGCCGAGGGCGGCGACGCGGAGGCCACCGGCGGCGCCGGCGGCGACGCCGACACCGGCAACGTCCAGGACACCAACGGCAACGCGGTGGTCGAGGGCGACGGCGACAACATCCAGGTGTTCGGTGGCGACACCGAGGCCGAGAGTGACGAGGCCGATGGTGGCGACGGTGGCGACGCCGCAGCCGTCGGCGGGCTCGCGCTGGCCGGCAACGTCGGGATCCAGGTTCCGGTCAACCTCGCCGAGGTCGAGGCCGACGACGGCGATGTCGGCGTCATCCAGGACAACGATGCCTCGCTCGAGCAGGGTGGCAACGACGCCGAGGGCGGCGACGCCGACGCCACCGGCGGCGCGGGCGGTGACGCCGACACCGGCAACGAGCAGAACGGCAACGGCACCATGGTGTTCGACGGCGAGGGCGGCAACGTCCAGCTGTTCGGCGGCGACACCGAGGCCGAGAGTGACGACGCCGAGGGTGGCGACGGCGGCGAGGCCATCGCGATCGGCGGCGAGGCCATCGCGGGCAACGTCGCGGTGCAGGCCGGTGTCAACCTCGCTGACGTCGATGGCGACGACGCCGACGTGGCGCTGACCCAGGACAACGACGAAGAGCTGGTGCAGGGCGGCAACGACGCCCGCGGCGGCGACGCGAACGCGACGGGCGGCGCCGGCGGCAGCGCCGGCACGGGCAACACCCAGAACGGTGGCGCCCCCGAGATCAACGTCCCGCGCAAGCCGGACATCAAGATCCCGGGCAAGCCGAAGCCGCCGCCCCCGCCGCCTCCGCCGCCCCCGCCTCCGCCGCCGCCCCCGCCGCCGCCGCCGCCTCCGGTGACCCCGCCCCCGGTGGCCCCGGTCGCGACGCCTCCGGTGACTCCGCCGACGGTGGCGCCTCCGGTGATCCCGCCCCCGGTCACGCCCGACGAGCCGGATACCCCGGACGAGCCGGACGTGCCCGACGAGGACGAGCCGGACGTCCCCGACGAGAACGGACCCACCACCACCACGCCGCCGCAGGTGCACGCGGGCGAGCTGCCCTTCACCGGGCTCCCGCTCGGTCTGCTCGGGCTGCTGGGTGCGCTCCTCGCCGCGAGCGGTGGCGCCCTGCGCCGTCGCATCGACTGACCGTCGAGCGGCTTACGGAGCATGCAGTTCCGACCGGGGCGCCATTGGCGCCCCGGTCTTCGTCACGGGACGCGGCACGGGCCAGCGCGCGCAGCGCCGCGGGCCGCAACTGGTACACCGTCCCCGGCCCCGTGCGGCGCCCGGCGCGCCCTGCGCTCAGCCGGAGACGCTCAGGCGAGCAGCGATCCGAGACCGGGCCCGGCTGAGCCGGGCTCCGGACGGCCCGCCGCCTCGCCGCCGGCCGTGGGCAGGCTCTCGAGGAGCTGCGCGACGTTCGTCTCGATCAGCTGCATGTGACCGTTGCCGTCGACGAACGAGAGGTTCAGATCGCCCTCGTCGCCCAGGCTGGCCGCGACCGCGATCGTGCCCACCGGCGTGGCGGCGCCGCCGCCGCTGCTGATCACGTCGCCGCCGAGCGTGGTCAGCTCCGCCGAGACGACGACGTCGCCGTCGGTCGCCGTGGCGCCGCCGGGAATGAGATCGCCGACGTCGATCTGTACGAACTGCACGTCGCCGGCGCCGGTGACGAAGGCGATGTTCAGGACGTCAGGGTCCGTGGTCAGGCTCACCGCGATCGCCGTGCCGCCCGTGGCGACCGGATCGGCGTCGGTCCCCGCGTCGCTGATCGACGTGACGTCGCCCGACGTGACGACGACGTTGTCGTCATCCCCGCCGGGGGGCGTGGGGCCACCGCTCATCGCGTGAGCATAACGACCGCTCGCCCGGCGGCGGCCGCGTTCAGCGGCGCAGCACGAAGTAGCGAATGAGCGTCGAGGTCTTGCCCGACGACAGGTCCGTCGCGAGGAGGCGAACGCGGTACCGACCGGCCGCAAGGCGGCGCAGGCGCGCCGTGTTGAGCCCCGGCTCGACCGTGGTCCGGCCCGAGAGGGCCCGGACGAGACGGGCGCAGCTGCGCGCCCGCCGGTTCCGGGCGGTGCGCTTGACGCAGCGGGTCCCGGACCTGCGGCCCGGCAGGACGCGCTGCACGAGCAGCGACACGCTCGCGCGCTCGGAGACGCGGAAGCGCACCCGCGTGGCGTTGAACTGCAGCGCGCTCAGGCGCACCGTGGAGCCGGCCGTCGCGCCGACCGGGGTTGACGGGATCACCGCGTCCGTGTTCGGGGGCGAGTCGGCAGGCGGCGAGGTGATCGGCGTGCTCGGCGGTGGTGGTGGTGGCGGCGGCGGCGGTGGCGGCGGCGGCGGCGGCGGTGGTGGCGGAGGAGGCGGCGGTGGCGGCGGCGGTGGGCAGCCGTTCTCGGTACCGGCCGTGCCGACGCACTGGTCCTGCGTTTCGTCGCCCCATCCGTCGGCGTCGGTGTCGGCCTCGATGTCGGCGTTGAGGAGGAGCTCGAACGGCTGCTGGTCATCCGGCGCGCGGGTTTCGCTGACGCCCAGCGCGGGCTCCCAGCGGTTCCACGTCGCGGTCAGCGCACCCGGCGCCGCGATCGGCGGGTTCACGCCGCTGGGGACGATCAGGTCGATGCCGATCCGGTCGTTGGCGGCGATCGGCAGGCGGGTGGCGAAGGTGAAGGTCTGGGCGGCTCCGGCCGGCAGCGTCTGGGGCGCCGAGCGCCCGGCGCCGGTGTTGTTGTTGCGCACCACGCGCAGGGAGATCGACGAGCCCTCCGTACGCGCACCGCTCTTGATCCGCCAGCGCACGACCACGCCGGGTGCGGCCGGCGTGAGACCGCCCGCGGCCTGGTTGGCCACGACCAGCGACAGGGGCGCAACGGTGCAACCGGTCTCCGCGTCGCAGACCCCGACGGCGGCCGGTGTCTGGGCGAGGTTGTTGCCGACGGTGGTCACGGCCTGTGCGGGCACGGCGAGACCCAGCGTGGCGAGCAGGGCCGCCAGCCCGGTGGCAGGTATGAGGGCAGTGGATCGCATAGAACGGGGGATCCTGTCAGCTAGACCGTCGGGCGCGCAACTTCGAGCCGCCGTTGCGTGCGCCCGTGCCGGCGCGCCATCGGAGGACCGCCGCGCGAGCGCCGGCTACGGTGCGGGCGAGCTGGAGGTCGACGGCACGGGCGTCGCCGGGCGCGACGGCGCGGTCTGCGCGGGGCGAGAGGGCACGGCCGAGGAGCTCGCCGGCTGCGACGGAGCGTCCCAGACGACAGCCGGCGCCTGCGAGCTGGGCGCCTGCGGGCTGGGCGACTGCTGGCGCGGAGCGGGCGGAGGACTGGGCGGCGGCGGCGGCGGCGGGTTGCTGGCGCGCTGCTGGGTCGGGGCGGGCGGGTTGACGGCGCGCTGCGTCGGAGCGCGGGACCCTGACGACGCGGAGGTCGACGCCGGCGGCGACGACGCACGGGCGTTCGCGGACCCGGCGCGAGACGGCGTGGACCTCTCACGCCGAGCGGCGGACCGCCGGTTCGCGCCTGACGTTCGCGCGGTGCTGCGCTTGGGCGCCTTCGCCGCCGGGGTGCTCGCGCCGTCGTCGTCGACGGGGGCCTTGGGCGCGGTGCCGAAGACCCCGATCTTCGGCACGCCGAGCGAGCCGCCCACCGTCTCGGTCTGCGACAGCCCGACGACGGCCAGGACGGCGGCACAGCCGCCGACGGCGAGCGTCGTCGCCGCGCTCGCGCCGAAGAGCTGCGCACGGGCCTTGCGCGCGCCGCGCTGGTGGCGGCGCTTGGCGCGCACGCGCAGGTCGTCGGGCAGCCACGTGGGGGGCGCCTGGTACTCGGGCTCGGCGCTCTCGCCGGTCAGCGGCTGGGAGATCCAGCGCTCGAACTCCGCCGCCTCGGGCGATGCGGCGGGCGCGGGCGTGACGACGCCGGCTCCGGGCAGTCCCGGTCGCCGCGACGGCGTCACCGACGGCGACAGCGAGGTCTTCTCCAACGGCGCGGGAGCCGCGCGCGGCGGCGCCACGGCGGCGCGCGGAGCCGGTGAGGACAGGTCGACCTCGTCGAGCTTGACGGGCGCCTCGCCGTCGTTCTCACGGTCCACGCGCAGGATGATCCGCCGCGGGGGCCAGACCCCGGTCCGGCGCGATTCCTCGTCCAGTTCCCTGATGTTCACGGTCGACCGCCCTGGCCGTTTGCCCGGGGCGCAACCGCGATCACGCGCATACCACGATCCGGCATCGCGAGGCAGCATAGAGCAAAGATCGCGCCGGGTCAGCGGGTTTCGGTGAGACGTCGAGGCCACGCCGGGCCGGGTCTCCGCCGGCCGGCCGCGACTGCGAAGCCACCTGCCGGTCCGGATCGGTTCGCCGGGCCGTGGTCGTCTAGCCTTGGGCCGTGATGATCGCGATCGACACATCCTCCAGCGGCGTCGTGATCTTGCTGATCGTGTTCGGCGTCGCCATCTGGCTGGCGCTGATCCGCTGGACGCAGTCCGACGCCCGGCGCCGGCTGCGCAACCCGCAGCTCATCCGCGGCGCCACCGCGCTGGCGGTGCTGCCGCTCGTCGGCCCCGTGATCTACATGATCCTGCGCCCGCCGGAGTTCCTCGAGGACGCCTACGAGCGCGAGATCTCGATCGCCTCCTCCGAGAAGCTCATCAGCGTGCTCTCCGAGCTGCAGCAGACCCAGCGCGAGATCCACGCCAGCGTGAAGCACCTCGAGCAGGCGCTGCATGCCAGCCGCCGGCGCGCTGCGGCACAGCAGGCCGCCCAGGCGGGTGGCGCTCAGGCTCCGCCCGCCGGCGGACGCTCGTAGCGACCGCCCGGCGAGCGTGTGCCTAGCCGAGACCTTCGGCGCTCTGCGGCGGGACCTCGGGCAGGGGCAGCTCGGTCTCGACCGGCCGGTGGTCGCGCGGCCCGGGCTTGTCGCGCGCCTCGGCGTCCTCGACGGAGATCGCGACCGACTCGCGGGCGAGCAGGTCGAGCACGCGCGCGCGCAGCACCTCGTCGCGCCGGCGCACGCGGCTCGCCGGCGGCGCGGGGCCGGCCTCGGGATCCGCTGGCGGCTCGATCGCGCGCAGGTCCTCGTCGTCCACCGCCATGCCCTCCGCCGCGGCGATCGCGGCGACGACGGCCTCGCGGCGCAGCTCGGCCGCCGCCCGCGGGCGCAGCTCGGCCAGCGCCTGCGGCTCGGTCTTGCCCGCGATCTGGAGGTAGACCTCCTTGGAGACACCGTCGAAGTCCATCGTGCGCAGCGCGTTCTCCCAGATCTCGCGGGCGCGGGCGGCGACGAGCGCGCTCGGCAGGTCGAGCGTGGCCTGTGCGGCGACGGCGTCGAGCACCGTCTCGCCGAACTCCTGCGCGACGCGACCCTCGTCGGCGACCATCAGCCCCGCGGCGATGTCCGCGCGCAGCTCCTCGAGCGTGTCCAAGCCGGCGGCCTGCTGAGCGAGGGCGTCGTCCAGCTCGGGCAGGCGCTTGGCCAGCACGTCCTTGACCTTGACCTCGAAGCTCGCCCGGCTGCCGGCGACGGCCTCCGCGCGATGGTCCTTGGGCGAGTCGACGTCGGGGAGGTCGATCGTGACGGTGCGGGTCTCGCCGGCCGTCGCGCCCTCGAGCTGCTCCTCGAAGCCGGCGATGAGCATCCCGCGTCCGAGCTCGACCATCTGGTCGCGGCCACGGCCGCCGTCGAACGGCTCACCGTCGATCAGCCCCTCGAAGTCGATGACGAGCAGGTCGCCCGTCCGCGCCGGCCGCTTGACGGCCTCCGGGCGGGCGAGGCTCTCGCGCAGCGTCTGCAGCTCGGCGTCGACCGCGTCGGGCTCGATCTCCGGCTCGCGGCGACCCACCTCGAGGCCGCGGTACGGACCGAGCTCGGCGGCGGGCCGCACGCCGATCTCGATCGAGAAGGTCAGCGGGCCGGCGTCGGCCGGCGTCCCCGTCACATGGAGCTTGGGCTGCCCGACGGAGGCGATCCCGGCGTCGTCGAGCGCCGTGCGCCACCAGCGCTTGAGGCCGTCCTGCACCGCCCGCTCGACGACGGCCTCGCGGCCGACGCGCTGGATCACGACCGGTGGGGGGACCTTGCCCTTGCGAAAGCCCGCCACGCGCAGGTTGCGCCCGAGCTGGCGGGCGGCGCGCTCGACGGAGCGCTGGAACTCATCCGCCGCCACCTCGGCGACGACGCGGACGCGACTCTCGGGCAGCTCGGTGACGGTCGTGCTGATGGAGGCGCCCATCGCGTGAAGATACCTTCGCGCGGGCGGGCGGGCCGCAATCAGCGTGCGACGACCGTGACGTGAAACGGCGTGCGGTGCTCCTCGTCGACCGCGAAGCCCGTCAGCGTGAGCATCGTGCGCAGCGCCGACGGCGAGATGCCCCAGTACCAGGGGCCGTAGCCCTCGTCCGGGCCGTGCGCCGGCGCGGCGTTGGGATGCTCCTCGGGGCCGGGCGCGATCACCAGCGTGTCGCGCCGGCCGGGCGTCTCGGCGACGGTCTCGGTCGCGAGCAGCAGCGTGCCCGCGGTCAGCTCGCGCAGGCGCTGCAGCGTGAGCAGCGGGTGCGGCGCGTGGTAGAGCACCCCGGAGCACCACACGACGTCGTGCGGGCCGACCGCGGCGATCGTCGCGGGGTCGTGCAGGTCGCCCTGCACGAAGCGCACCTGGGAGTCGCGGCGCGCGACCTCGGCCCGGAAACGGTCGGTCGCGCCCATGACGTCGACGCCCGTGACGCTCGTGGCGCCCGCGTCCTCGGCGGCGAAGCAGAGCGCGCCGTGGATCGTCCACATGCAGCCGACGTCGACGAACGAGCGCCCCGCCGCGTGGCGGGCGATGAGCTCCTCGCGCGGGGGCGCCGCCGAGCCGAGGCGGGCGCGCACGCGCGCGGCGGCGGTGAGGGTGCGGCCGAGCACGGTCGCGCCGAGTATGGCGTGCGTGCGCGGCGCGACGTCTACAGGGCGCCGCCGGCGACGGGCGGGGCCGTCGGGTCCGGGCCCGCCGCGCCGGGCGTTTCGCGGGCGAGGTACTCCTCGGCGAGCAGCGGGTTCTCGCGGGCGCGCTCGACGACCTTCAGCAGGTCGTTCATCGAGGCGACCTCCTCGATCTGCTCCTTGATGAACCACTGCATGAACTGCTCGCTGGAGTAGTCGCCCTCCTGGCGAGCGGTCGCGGCCAGCGCGTTGATCTGCTGGGTGACGCGCTTCTCCTGGTCGAGCGCCAGCGCGATCGGCTCGACGACGTCGCCGAAGCCGTTGTGCGGCGCGGCGACGCCGGGGATCGGGGCCTGCGCATCCGCGTCGAGCAGGTACTGGACCATCATGAGCGCGTGGTTGCGCTCCTCCAGCGCTTGGGCGTAGAAGAACGACGCCAGGCGCGGCAGCGTCTCGTCGTCGTAGTAGGAGGCGATCGCGAGATACTGCTGCGACGCGGCGAACTCGTGGCCGATCTGCGCGTTGAGCAGCTCGACAAAAGGTTGGGCAGGCATGCGGAAACTGTAGCCTCGTTTGGCAGAACCCGTTAGGCTCGCCTAATGAAGTTGCTCGTCAAGCCCAAGAAGCGCTGTTGCAAGAGCAACCCGCGCTGCAAGCGCTGCCCGGTGGTGACCAAGCGGCTGATCGTGCGCGGCTTCGCCTACAAGCGCCCCGACGGGCTCGTCGTGATCACGCCGGACCTCAAGAAGAAGCACCTGCGCGCAGCGCGCAAGCGCTAGCCCAGACAGCCGCCGGTTCGCCCTGCGCGGGTAGAGTGACGGGCCATGGCCACCTGCCTTGTCACCGGTGGCGCGGGGTTCTTGGGCTCGCACCTGTGCGACGAGCTGTTGCGCCGCGGCCACCACGTCATCTGCGTCGACAACCTCGAGACCGGCTCGCTGCGCAACATCGAGCACATCCGCGCGCCGGAGTTCGAGTTCCTCATGAAGGACATCGTCCAGCCGTACTTCGTCGAGCGCCCCGTCGACGTCGTCTACCACCTCGCGTCGCCGGCCTCGCCGATCGACTACCTGCGCCTGCCGCTGCACACGCTGAAGGTCGGCTCGCACGGCACGCACCACACGCTCGGGCTGGCAAAGCAGCACCGCGCCCGCTTCCTGCTGGCCTCGACGAGCGAGGTCTACGGCGACCCCCAGGTGCACCCGCAGAAGGAGACCTACTGGGGTCACGTCAACCCGATCGGCCCGCGCGGCGTCTACGACGAGGCCAAGCGCTACGCCGAGGCGCTGACGATGGCCTACCACCGCCAGCAGGGCGTCGACACGGCGATCATCCGGATCTTCAACACCTACGGCCCGCGCATGCGCCCGCACGACGGGCGTGCGATCCCGACGTTCATGCGCCAGGCGCTGCAGAACCGGCCGATCACCGTGTTCGGCGATGGCAGCCAGACGCGCTCGTTCTGCTTCGTCGACGATCTCGTCCGCGGCATGATCGCGCTGGCGCAGTCCGGCGAGCAGGGACCGATCAACGTCGGCAACCCCAACGAGTTCACGCTGCTGGAGCTCGCCCACCAGGTCATCGACGTGTGCGCGTCGAGCTCGGAGATCGTCTTCGAGGCGCTGCCGACCGACGACCCGCAGGTGCGCCAGCCCGACATCACGCTGGCCCGCGAGCTGCTCGGCTGGGAGCCCGAGATCGAGCTGCACGACGGCCTCGCCCGGACCCTGGAGGCGTCGGGCGCAGCGGCCCTGGTGGGACGCGGGGGCGCCTGATCTCAGGACTGGACACAACGCCTCGTCAAGGTTCTCCGTCCAGTGCTGGCGCGGCGTCGGAACATCTGCAATCGTGAGGCGTTAGAGCAGGGGATGCCGACTACGGAGAAGCCACGGGAAGGCTCACCGGAGGCGACGGGCACGACGCCGACGCCTGATTTTGCGCTGTCCGACCGCGACGTCCGGCGCAAGCGACCGCCCGTCCTCTCCTTCCTGCTGCGCCTGGACACGCTGCGCAGCGTCGTGCGCGTCAGCACGCTGTTCATGCTCGACGCGATCGGCATCTACATGGCGATCCTCACGGCGCTGTGGCTGAAGGCCGGGATCCTCACCGGCGTCTGGCAGCTGCGCGCGCAGGCCGCCGCGACCGACGAGCTGTTCGACTTCGCCTGCCTGCTGACCGTGCTGCTGTTCGCCCGCTCCGGGCTGTACTCCGCGCGGGGCGAGCGTCCCGGCATGTCGCGCATCGTCTCCTCGCTGGCGCAGGTCGCGCTCGTGGCGCTCGTCTACGCGGTCGCCAGCGGCCATCAGTTCAGCTCGTTCTACATCTTCTACGGCTCGCTGCTGTTCGCCGTCATCTACGTCTCGCTGCTGCGCCTGACCTACGAGAAGGCGACCGGCGCGCTGCTGCGCGCGGCCGGCTACCAGCGCCGCGCGGTGCTCGTCGGCAGCGGCCAGCACATCGAGGCGGTCGGCCATGCGCTGCGCGACGCCGCCCACCCGACCGTCAACGTCGTCGGCTTCATCTCGCTGACGCCGCGCCCCAACAACGGGCTGCTGTCGCTCGGCACGCTCGACGAGCTCGCGCAGGTCATCCACCGCTACCGCATCGACGAGGTGATCATCGCCGACCCGGACTTCCCGCAGGAGCGCGCGGTCGTGCTCGTCGACATCGCGCACGGCGCGGGCGTGCGGGTGCGGATCGCGCCGTCGACGATGGAGCTGCTCGTGCACCGCGCGGAGTTCGTGCCCGGCGAGGCGGTGCCGCTGTTCGAGCTCAAGCCGCCGGTCTTCGAGGGCTTCGACTTCTTCGTCAAGCGCACGTTCGACCTGTGCGGCTCGTTGTTCTTGCTTCTGGTGCTGAGCCCGATCCTCGCGGTGAGCGCGCTGGCGGTGCGCTTCAGCTCGCGCGGGCCGGTGATCTACCGCTCGATGCGCCCGGGCATCGGCGGGACGGCGTTCGCCTGCCTGAAGTTCCGCACGATGTACCGCGACGCCGACCAGCGCCAGGCCGACCTCGAGTCGCTCAACGAGGCGACGGGCGCGCTGTTCAAGCTGCGCGACGACCCGCGCATGACGCCGGTCGGGCGCTTCCTGCGCCGCTACTCGCTCGACGAGCTGCCGCAGCTGTTCAACGTCGTGCGCGGCGAGATGTCGCTCGTCGGCCCGCGGCCGCTGCCCGAGCGCGACTTCCTGCGCCTGGAGGAGTGGCACAAGAAGCGCTATCTCGTGACGCCCGGCATCACCGGCCTGTGGCAGGTGTCCGGGCGATCGGAGCTGGACTTCGACGACCTCGTGCGCCTGGACTTCCTCTACCTCGAGCGCTGGTCGGTGTTCCTGGACCTGAGCATCCTCGTCAAGACCGTGCCGGCCGTGCTGACGCGCCGCGGCGCTTTCTGAGTGGGCGGTCCTTCGCGCCGGGTGGCGCTCGGCGTCGTCTTCGTCATCGCCATCGGATGTGCGATCTGGCTCGTCCGGGGCGGAGCGGACGCCAAGCCCCTGCCCGGTCAGCCGCTGCGCGTGCTCGCCAAGGCCAAGGGCCTGGAGATCGGTACCGCCGTGCGCAACGACCAGGCAAAGCGCAACCGCGCCTACCGCCAGACGATCGCGGCGCAGTTCTCGAGCGTCACGCCCGAGAACGAGATGAAATGGGAGCTGATCGAGCCCGAGCCGGGGGAGTTCGAGTTCGGCCCCGCCGACGAGATCGTCGAGCGTGCCCGGGAGGCGAGCCAGAAGATCCGCGGCCATACGCTCGTCTGGCACTTGCAGGTGCCCGGCTGGGTGCGTGAGCTCGGCCCGCGCGAGCTCGAGGCGGCGATGCGCGAGCACATCGCGAAGGTCGTCGGCCACTACAAGGACGACGTCAGCGTCTGGGACGTCGTCAACGAACCCGTCTCCGACCGCGGCGGGCTGCGCCCATCGGTGTTCGCCCGCCGGCTCGGTCCCGGCTTCATCGCGCTCGCCTTTCGGCTCGCCCACGCGGCCGACCCCGACGCCAAGCTCTACCTCAACGAGATCGGCGCCGAGGCGATCAACGCGAAGTCAAACCGCCTCTACGAGCTGATCTCGGGGCTGAAGTCCCAGGGCGTGCCGATCGACGGCGTCGGCTTTCAGGTGCACTCCAACCTCGAAGGCCTGCCCGGCGATTTCGTCGCCAACCTGCGCCGCTTCGCCGCGCTCGGCCTGGACATCGCGATCACGGAGGCCGACGTCGGGCTGCGGCTGCCCCCCAGCGCGGAGGACCGCGCGGCGCAGGCGCGCATCTACGAGCAGATCGTCGACGCCTGCCTGACGGTCTCGTGCAGGTCGCTGACGCTGTGGGGCTTCACCGACGGGCGCTCGTGGATCTCCGAGACGCAGCCCGGCATGGGCGCCGCGACGCTGCTCGACGAGCAGCTGCAGCCCAAGCCCGCGTTCTTCGCCGTGCAGCGCGTGCTCGGCGGTTGAGCAGGCGTATCACGACGTCCCCTGGTCGCTCTGTGTTGACAGAGGCCGCGAGCGATCGCGCGCGGCTCGCCGATACAGGGGGTGTCTGCATGGTGACGGTACGCCACAACGAAACGGTCCCGGACGAGGTCGTCGCTGCGCAGGCGTCGCCGCGCGTACCGAACTTTGATCCGACTCTGGGCATCGCGGGCCTCCCGCCGGACGCGGAAGGGCGACCGGACGAGGAGCCGGCGCACCGCCTCGTCGCCGTCGGCGATTCGCTGACGCACGGCTTCCAGAGCGGGGCGATCCACAACACGCGCCTGTCCTATCCGGCGCTCATCGCCCGCGAGCTGGGGATCTACGACCGCTTCCAGCATCCCAGCTACGACCGCTTCGGCGGCCTGCCGATGAACCTCGAGTACTTCCTGCGCGAGCTCGAGAGCAAGTTCGGCGACCGCATCAGCGGCTTGGAGCTGCTGTCCGCCGCGATGAAGATCCACGACCTCATGGACGAGATCGAGGGCTGGTGGGAGCGCGACGCCCAGCCCCCACGGCGCTTCGCGACCCGCAACCACAACCTCGGGATCTACGGCTGGGATCTCTACGACGCCAACGCGCGCACCGCCGCGCTGTGCCGCGCCGATATCGAGACGCCGTCCGACGCGCTGCTCAAGCAGATCGTCTCCAATGCCAACGAGCGCGCCGCGCTGCGCGTCCTCGCGCCCGGTCCGGAGGGCCAGGAGGGCCTGAGCCCGCTCGCGACGGCCACCGCGCTGGGCGCCGACGGCACGCTGCAGACGCCCGGCGAGGGCGACGGCATCGAGACGCTGATCGTCATGCTCGGTGCCAACAACGCGCTCAGCGCGGTCACGCAGCTGCGCGTGCGCTGGTCGGTGCGCAACTCCTACGACGACCCGGTGGCCAAACGCGACTACACCGTCTGGGATCCGGCGCACTTCCGCGAGGAGCTCGCGGAGGTCGTGGCCACGGCGAAGGGCATCTCCGCGCGGCACGTCATCTGGTGCACGGTCCCGCACGTCACGATCGCCCCGATGGCGCGCGGAATCGGCAACAAGGTCGCCGACGGCTCGCGCTACTTCCCGTTCTACGCACGCCCGTGGGTGACCGACGACCGTTTCGATCCGCGCAAGCACCTGCACATCACCGCCGCCGAGGCCCGCGCGGTCGACGCCGCGATCGACCTCTACAACGCCGCGATCGAGGACGCGGTGCGGACCGGCCGGGAAGCGGGGCGCGATTGGCTGCTGCTCGACACGTGCGGGCTGCTCGACCGGCTCGCCGCCCGCCGCTACATCGACGACGAGGCATCGCGCCCGAGCTGGTGGCGCCCGTACCCGCTACCGCAGGCGCTGCGCAACCTGTCGCCCGTGCCCGATTCGCGCTTCCTTGCCGCCGATGCCGACGGGCGTACCGCGGGCGGGCTCTTCTCGCTCGACGGCGTACATCCGACGACGATCATGTACGGGCTCATGGCGCAGGAGCTGATCAACGTCATGCAGCTCGCCGGCGTCGAGTTCCCGGGCGCGCCGGGGCCCGCGCAGATCGACTTCACCGACCTCATCCGCAGCGATTCGCTGATCTCCAACCCGCCGCGCTCGCTGTCCAACGCGCTGACGCTGATCGCCTCGCTGGACGAGAAGTACGGGTTCTTCAAGCGCCTGTTCTCGAAGGGGCCGTGACCTGAGCGGCCGCCCGCGCGGGGCGGGCGTGGCTCGGCATCGCGTCCGACGGCCATAATCGGCGGGTGGCCTACCGCTACCTCTTCGAGCAGCTCGTCCGGCGCGAGCTGCGCCAGAAGTACAAGGGCTCCGCGCTCGGCGTCGCCTGGTATCTCATCAACCCGCTCGTGCTGATGGGCGCCTACTACCTCATGTTCGGGCTGATCTTCAAGCTCGACACGATCGACGACTACCCGCTGTTTCTCATGGTCGGGCTCGTCGTGTGGATCTTCTTCAGCCAGTCGGTGCTGTCGGCGGCGCCGTCGCTGCTCGAGCAGGGCGCGCTCGTGCGCAAGGCGAGCTTCCCGCGCGCCGCGATCCCCGGCGCGGTCGTGAGCGTGCAGCTCGTGACGTTCCTCGTGATCCTCGCGCTCGTCGCCGTCGTGACGATCGCGATCCGCGGCACGCTCGACGTCTCGCTGCTGCTGCTGCCGGTCATCCTCGCCTGCCTGTATGCGTTCACGCTGGGCTTCGCCCTGGCGGTGAGCATCCTGCACGCGTATTTCCGCGACGTCGCGCCGATCCTCTCGGCGGCGCTGCTGCCGTGGTTCTTCGTCTCGCCGATCTTCTTTCAGATCGACTCGATCACGCGCCGCGACGCGTACCGCCATCTGCTCGAGTGGGGCAACCCGATCGCGCCGTTCATCACGGCGATCCGCGACGTCATCTACGGCGGCATCGTGCCCGATCCGGCGGTGCTCGGGTACGTCGCGGCGGCCGCGGTCCTCATGCTGCTGGGCGGCAAGTGGCTGTTCGATCGCATGCAGGACGAGCTGGCGGTGGTCGTGTGAGCCGCCGCCGGCCAGCGCTCGACGAGGGCGTGCGGCCCGGCGAGATCGTGCTCGAGAACGCCTCGCGCGCCTTCAGCGTCAAGGCCGACCGCGGCCGCACGCTCAAGGAGATGCTGATCGGTCGAACGCGTGCCGGCGGCCCCGCGCCGGTGCAGGCGCTGCGCGACGTCTCGCTGCGCATCGAGCCCGGCGAGACGGTCGGCATGGTGGGGCGCAACGGCGCCGGCAAGTCGTCGACGCTGCGCGTGCTGTCGGGCATCGTGCCGCTGAACTCCGGACGCGTCGCGTGCGGCGGTCAGATCGTCGCGCAGCTCGAGCTCGGCGCGGGCTTCGGGCGCGACTTCTCCGGCCGCGAGAACATCTTCCTCAACGGCGCGCTGCACGGCCTGGTCAAGGAGCAGATCGAGGAGCGCCTCGACGCGATCGTCGAGTTCTCCGAGCTCGGCGACTTCATCGACGCGCCGGTGGCGACCTACTCCTCGGGCATGTTCCTGCGCCTGGGCTTCTCGATCGCCGCGCACCTCGACGCCGACGTGCTGCTCATCGACGAGGTGCTCGCCGTCGGCGACGAGGCCTTCCAGCGCAAGTGCGAGGCGCGCATCGCCGCCCAGATCGCGGCCGGCGCGACGCTCGTGCTCGTCTCCCACGACCCCGCCCTGATCGAGCGCACGTGCGAGCGCGTGATCGTGCTCGACGGCGGCGGGAAGATCTTCGACGGCCCGGTCAGCGAGGGGATGCCGTTCTACCACCGCCTCATGGGCACCGCACAGGGGCCCGACGCGGTGGCGACGCCACCTGTGCCCAGCGAGCCTCCGGGCGAGCGGGTATGAAGCCCGAGGAGGCGCTCGCCGCCGCCCGCGCCGCAGCCGCCGAGCGCGACGACGGGCTGCCCGCCGGGACGACGATCGAGCCGACCGAGCGCGTCTCGATCGAGCAGCTCATGGAGTGGGCGAACATCGAGCCCGACGTCGACCTCATGCGCTCCACGCGCAAGCTCGGCGCGCCGATCACGTGGGCCAAGCGCCAGCTCGTGCACGTCCTGCGCCAGTACCTGCGCGAGCTGCAGTCCCAGCAGACGCGCTTCAACCTCAACCTCCTCATCCGCGTCGCCGAGCTCGAGGATCGCGTCGCGCGCCTCGAGGAGCGCGCGCCGGATGGCGCCTCGCCGCCCGCCGCGCCGCCAGAGCCTTGAACGTCCATCAGGTCCTCAGCGGCGCCGGCCCCTACGACGCCGTCACGACGCAGGCGCTGCTCTTCCGCGATCGCTTCCGCGCGTGGGGCTGGGGCGGGCGCGACGTCGCGGCCGAGATCGATCCGCGCATCGGCGACAGGATCGCGCCGCTGCGCTCGCTGGACGCACGCGGCGGCGACGTGCTGCTCGTGCACTACTCGGCCTACGCGCCCAAGCTGCGACGCGTGCTCGAGCTGCCGCAGCGCACGCTGCTCATCTCGCACAACATCACGCCCGCGCGCTGGTTCTGGGACCACGACCCGCAGGCGGGGGTGGTCTGCGCGCTGGGCCGCAAGCAGCTGCCGCAGTTCGCCGCCGCAGCCGACGTCGCCGCCGGCGTGTCGCTCTACAACGCGCAGGAGTTCGGCTCCGACGTCGTCATCCCGATCCTCTTCGACGCGTCCGGCCTCGGCGCCGCCGGCCCGGATCCGGCGGCGGCCGGCACAGGCGCCGGCGCCCCGACGATCCTCTTCGTCGGGCGCCTCGCCCCGCACAAGCGCCAGGACGCGGTCATCCGGGCCTTCGAGCTCTACCGCCGCCGCCACGCGCCCGACGCCCGCCTCGTGCTCGTCGGCGCACCGATCAACTGGCCCTACGACGCGGCGATGCGCGCGCTCGCCGAGGAGATCTCGCCGGGCCGGGTGACGATCGAGTCGGGGCTGACGAACGAGCAACTCGCCGCCCGCTGGCGCTCGGCGCACGCCTTTCTGTGCCTGTCCGAGCACGAGGGCTTCTGCATCCCGCTGCTGGAGGCCTTCCACTTCGGCGTGCCGGTCGTCGCGCGGGCGATCGGCGGCGTGCCCGAGGTGGCCGGCGACGCCGCCCTGCTGCTCGCCGACGCCGACGACGAGAGCGTCGCCGCCGAGCTCCTGGCGCTCGCGACCGGCGACGGGGAGCTGCGCGCCGCGCTGCGCGAGCGCGGCGCCGCCCGGGTCGCCGCCTTCGCGCCCGAGCAGACCGCGCAGAAGCTGCGCGACGTGCTCGAGTCGCTGGCCTCTGGCGCAGGTTAGACGCTGTGCGTGACGCGCCACCGGCCGGCGGTTGAGGCGATCGTGGTGAGTTGACCCCGAGTACGGGGGTCAACTCGCCACGCACGCCAACCTGGATGGCCGGGGCGACCTATGCGCCCGTCATGTGCACGAGTCGACCGCCTCAGGCGCACGCAGCGCAGGTCGGTTTGTTCATGCAGGACATGAACAAACCGACCCGATCCGGCCCGCGCGCAACCGGTCGCGCCAAACCCGCGCGCCGACTGCCACGAACTCAACTCACCCTCGGAGATGCCGTTTGCGCAGCGCCGCCGCCCCCAAGCGTCGACGGCAGTCGAGGCCGGCCGCCACCAACCCGTGTCGACGGCGGTCGACGCCGGCCGTCACTTCAACTGCTCCGCTGCATTCGACGCGTCGCACACCATCCACACACGGAGGTGAGGCGCGCAGGCGCGGGGCGCGGCTGATCAGCGCTCGCGCGGCTGGGCGAGCGCGTGTACCGCGCCCGCGCCGGCGACGGGCTCGGGCCCGTCGAGGTTCGTCGTCACGTAGCCGAGCTCGTCCATCACCGCGCAGAACGCCGCGTTGGTGTCGTGCAGCTCGCAGACGATCGCCGGGCGGTGTGCCTCGATCGTCGCGCGCATGCCGGCGATCGCCTGCAGCTCGGCGCCCTCGGTATCGATCTTCACGACGTCCGGCGGCGGGATCTCGCCGGCGGCGACGAGCGTGTCGACCGAGACGACGGCGACGTCGATCTCCGCCCGTACGTCGGCGTGGCGGCCCGTCGAGGCGAGATGCGACCAGCTCGCCTCGCCGACGACGAGCAGGCGGTCGCGGCCGCTCGCCGCACCGACCGCCGCCTCGCGGATCTCGGCGTGGTCGAAGCGGTTGAGGGCGATGTTGTTGGCGACGGCGCGGGCGCAGGCGGGCACTGGCTCGAAGGCGACCACCCGGCCCTCGGGGCCGACGAGCCGGGCGCCGAGGATCGTGAAGAAGCCGACGTTGGCGCCGACGTCGTAGAACACGCTGCCCGGCGCGACGAGCCGCCGCAGCGCCTCCTGCACCGGGGGCTCGAGCGTGCCGCGCACGATCAACCCGGCGTGGGCGTGGTCGAGCGGCAGGTCCGCGGTCGAGACGTAGAGCAGGTGCGCGAGGCCGCCGGCGACCGGCACGGGGGCGCGGCCGTACCAGCTCGACGCCCGCCGCAGCAGCGCCCGCGAGGCGCGTCTGCCGCGCACCCGCTCGGCGAGCTCGGCGCGGCGGTCCTCGGGCATCCCGGTGATGAGATGCGTCGCGCCGTTGCGCAGGCGCCCGGTCAGCTCGTGGCGCAGGTCCTGGAGCGGGCCGGGCATCGGCGGATGATCGCAGCCGGGCGGGGGCGCCCATGATGCGAGCGCCTCCCGCGGCCGGCCGCGCCGCTACTTGATCTTGTACGGATCGACGTACACGTCGTCGATCTGCCACGCCGTGTTGCCGCGGACGGTGAAGCGCAGGGTGACGGGCAGCGCGTTGCCGTAGGGTCCCGCCAGCTCGTTGACGCGCATCGGCAGGATCGGGCTCGGCGCCCACGTGCCGGCGCCGCCGACGGAGCCGAGGCTGACTGCGGTCTTCTGCCTGTCGCCGCGCTCGGTGTACAGCGCCTCGACCGCCAGCGTGCCGCTCTTCGAACTCGTCGCGAAGAAGCGCATCTGCTTGTGCTCGCGGCCGATGCAGATCGAAGCCGTCGTCGCCGACGCGCCGGCCGGCATCCGAAGCGACCGGTGGTCCGTGCGCTTGCCGACGAGGAAGCGGTTGTTGCCCTCCACGGCGCCGGCGCCGCCCGTCAGCTGCCACGAGCGTGCGCCCGCCTCGAAGTCGCCGTTGGGGGCGAGGAAGTAGTCGGCGAAGTCATGCCAGGCAGCGAACGGCTGGACGGTCGGCACGACCGGGCAGCCGCCCGGGCTCGGCCCGGTTGCGGCGGCCGCTGGAGTGGCGGCAAGCGCGGTGACGGCAAGCGCGGCGGCGGCAGCGGACACGACGGTACGCCAGCGAACTGGGAGATGCATTGAGGGTCCCTCCTCCAGAGGATGTAGAGCGGGCCGGGCCCGCCCGGGCAGATGGTTCCGAAGCGGTGCAGCCCGCTCCGTTCGATGTAGAGCGGCGCAGCCCGCTCTGCCTGGCCTATCGGACCCGAACCGTCGTCCTTCGCCCCGGCGGGCCGGAACTGGGTCGAACGTCCAGACGCCATGTCCACGGTCGTTGGACGCCCGGCCCCCAAGATAGGCTCGGCGTATGGCGGAACCGTTCGGTCTCACCGAGGCGGCGCGATCGCGGCTGGCCACGCCGATGAAGGGGCGCGAACTGGCGGCGATCGCGGTCGTCGGGATTCCGTTCCTGCTCGTGGCCGGGCTGCTTGCCGCCACGAGCGTCGACGGCGACGTCGACACGCTCGACGTCGTGCTGTTCGTGCTCGCGGCCGCCGTCATGGGGCACCTCGAGTTCGAGACCGGGGCCGGCTCGCTCGTGCCGACGCAGCTGCTCTTCGTGCCGATGCTGTTCGTCCTGCCGCCGGCGATCGTGCCGCTCGTCGTCGTCGCGGCGCTGGCGCTCTCCGACGTTCCCGACGTGCTCGCCGGGCGGCTGCACCCGCAGCGGCTCGTCGGCGTGGCCGGCAACGCGTGGTTCGCGCTCGGGCCGGCGGTCATCTTCGTCCTGGGCGACATCAGCGCCCCGGAGCTCGCCGACTGGCCGCTGTACGTGCTGGCGCTCGCGGCGCAGTTCGCCGGTGACCTGTGCAGCTCGACGCTGCGTGAGCTGATCGCCCACGGCGTCGCGCCGAAGCTCCAGCTCGGCGCGCTGCGCGAGGTCTGGCTCGTCGATGCGCTGCTGTCGCCGATCGGGCTGCTCGCCGCGCTCGCGTCGACCGTCGAGCACCACGCCTACCTGCTGGTCATGCCGCTCGGCGCCCTGCTCGCCGTCTTCGCGCGCGAGCGTCGCGAGCGGATCGGGACGGCGATCGAGCTGAGCTCGGCCTACCGCGGCACGGCGCTGCTGCTCGGCGACGTGCTCTCCGAGGACGACGAGTACACCGGCTCGCACAGCAAGGGCGTCGTGGCGTTCGCGCTGGAGATCGCCGACGAGCTGGGCATGCACGACGACGAGCGCCGGCTCGTCGAGTTCGGCGCGCTGCTGCACGACATCGGGAAGATGTCCACGCCGAAGGAGATCCTGCACAAGCCCGGCCCGCTCGACGAGGACGAGTGGCACACGATGCGCAAGCACACGGTCGACGGCCAGCGGATGCTCGACCAGGTCGGCGGGACGCTGCACGACGTCGGCGAGGTCGTGCGCTCCTCGCACGAGCACTACGACGGCGGCGGCTACCCCGACGGCCTGCGCGCGGAGGCGATCCCGCTCGCCGCGCGCGTCGTCTCGGTCGCCGACGCCTACAGCGCGATGACGACGCGCCGCACGTACCGCGAGCCGATGCCGCCCCCCGTCGCGATGCGCGAGCTGCGCCAGCACGCCGGCACCCAGTTCGACCCCGTGGTCGTCGAGGCCGCGCTCGTCGTGCTCGCGCGCGACGCACATATCGAAATTCCGACGACGAACAGCGCCGACGCTGCGTAACATGATTACCCGCCCCGCCCGACTCATCGGCCGCGGGTCTTTCTCCGAACACCCGCCGGACCGAGTCGAGATGGACGAGCCGACCGCACCCCTCACCTCTGCTGCGCCCCGATGAGCCTGCGCGGGTCACGGCTGGCCGCGCTGTCGCGGATCCGGCAGATGCGCGGCGCGCCGGCGCTGAGCCGGGCGATGCCGATCGACCCCTGGCGCCTCGTGTCGCGGCGCTTCTCGCTGGAGTCGCCGGCCGAGGCCGAGACGCTGTTCGCGATCGCCAACGGCTACATGGGCATCCGCGGCGCGCACGACGAGGGGCTGCCCTCCAACGACCCGGGCTTCTTTCTCAACGGCTTTCACGAGACCTGGCCGATCCCCTACGGTGAGGCCGCGTTCGGCTTTGCCACGACCGGCCAGACGATCGTCAGCGCGCCCGACGGCTCGGTCATGCGCCTCTACGTCGACGAGGAGCCGCTCGTCCTGGGCGAGTCCAAGCTGCTGCACTACGAGCGCGTGCTCGACATGCGCAGCGGCATGCTCGAGCGCACGGCGCGCTTTCGCACGGCGCGCGGCGCGGTCGTGCAGCTGCGCTCCCAGCGCCTGGCCTCGCTGCACTGGCGCCACCTCGCGGCGATCTCCTACGAGGTCACGCTGCTGTCGGGCCAGGCGGAGCTGGCGATCGCCTCCGAGCTCGTCACCCACCTGCCGCGGCCCAAGGGCCACGACGATCCGCGCATCGGCGTGCGGATGGACGAGTCGGCGCTCACCGGGATCAACCAGTACTGCGACGAGACGCGCGTGCTGCTGGAGCTGCGCACCCGTCTGAGCGGCATCGGGCTCGCCTGCGGCATGGAGCACCACATCGAGACCGCCCTGCGCCACAGCGTCGAGTCCAGCGTCCAACAGGACGAGGGGCGCGTCGTGTTCTTCCTCGACGCCGAGCCGGGCGTCCCGGCGCGCATCACGAAGCTGCTGGGCTATCACCACGCCGACGAGGCGCCGCCCGGCGACCTCGTACGGCGCGTCAACCGCACGCTGGATCGCGCCGCGGGCGATGGCTTCGAGCGCATCGCCGAGGTCCAGCGCGAGCGCCTCGACGCGTTCTGGGAGCACTCGGACATCGAGATCGACGGACCCGAGGACATCCAGCAGGCGGTGCGCTTCAACCTCTTTCAGATCCGCCAGGCATCGGCTCGCGTCGAGGGCCACGGGATCGCCGCCAAGGGGCTGACCGGGCGCGGCTACGAGGGCCAGTACTTCTGGGACACGGAGATCTACGTCCTGCCGGTGCTCACCTACACCCAGCCGCACGTCGCGCGGCGGCTGCTGCACTTCCGCTACGAGATGCTCGAGGCGGCGCGGCGCCGCGCGCGCCAGCTCGGCCACCGCGGCGCGCTGTTTCCCTGGCGCACGATCTCCGGCGAGGAGGCCTCGGCGTACTACGCGGCGGGCACGGCCCAGTACCACATCAACGCCGCGATCTCCTACGCGGTGCGCCAGTTCGTGCGCGTCACCGGCGACGAGGAGTTCATCGCCCGGGAAGGCGTCGAGATCCTCGTCGAGACGGCGCGGCTGTGGGCCGACCTGGGGTTCTTCTCCGTGCGCCGCGACGGCCAGTTCTGCATCCAGGGCGTGACCGGGCCCGACGAGTACTCCGCCGTCGTCGACAACAACGCCTACACGAACCTCATGGCACGCGAGAACCTGGCCGCCGCCGCGGAGGGCCTGCAGATGCTGCACGACACCGACCCCGACGCCTACGACCGGCTCGTCTCGCGGCTGCGGATCGAGCCCCACGAGCCCGAGGACTGGTGTCGCGCCGCCGAGCGGATGTTCATCCCTCACGACGACCGCGCCGGCGTGCTGCTGCAGGACGAGCACTTCCTCAACCGCAAGCCGTGGGACTTCGAGCACACGCCGCTGGATCACTATCCGCTGCTGCTGCACTACCACCCGCTGAACATCTACCGCCATCAGGTCATCAAGCAGACCGACGTCGTGCTGGCCACGTTCCTGGCCGGCGACCGCTTCTCGCCGGAGGAGAAGCGCCGCGTCTTCGAGTACTACGACCCGCTGACGACCGGCGACTCCTCGCTGTCCTCCTGCGTGCAGAGCGTCATGGCGGCCGAGGTCGGCGACACGCAGGCGGCCTACGACTACTTCCTGCTCAGCGTCGCCGTCGATCTCGCCAACCTCGCCGGCAACGTCTCCGACGGCATCCACGTCGCCTCCTGCGGCGGCGTCTGGATGGCGCTCGTCAACGGCTTCGCCGGCCTGCGCGACATCGACGGCTTCGACCTGCGCTTCACCCCGCGCCTGCCCGCCGACTGGAGCCGGATGCGCTTCCGGCTGATCTTCCGCGGCAGCCGGCTGGAGGTCGAGATGACGCAGGAGGCGACGACGTTCACGCTGCTCGACGGCTCGCCGCTGACGCTCGCGAGCGACGGCGAGAGCTTCACGGTCAACGGCACCGGACCGGTCGTCGTGCCGGTCGTCGTGCCGGCCGCCGCCGCCGGCCCGGCCTAGTGACCTAGCGCGCCGCGCGCGCGGGCGCCGGGTTGCGGGCGATGGCGAAGCTCGCCCGCCCGCCGGACCGGTTCGTGCTCACGACGTACGTCAGTCGGGTGCGCGAGCCGCAGCGCGCCAGCTTGGAGAAGAGCGCCTGCCCGGCCGGCATCGAGCGGGTGATCGGCCGGCCGAGCGCGCGGGCGCGCTTGCCCGGATCCTGACGCAGCACGCGCACGGTGCGCTTGGCGCCCGTCCACTGCGCGGCGGCGTAGATGAACGCCGCCTGCTGTGAGGGCGCGCACGGCACGCGCGCGGGCGGACGCAGCAGCCGGGTGCCGGCGGGACCGCGGACCCAGCGGTAGCCGAGGCCGGACGCGGCGACGTCGATGTCGGCCAGCGGCGCGGTGTTCCGGCGCGGAGCCAGCCCGTAGGCGGGCACTCCCGAGCCGACGAGCTCGCAGTTCGCGCTGGCGAACGTGCAGGCCAGCGCACCCGGCACGGGCACGTCGGTGGTGCTCTTCGTCCGCAGCCAGTAGATCGCGTTGCCGTCGTGGGCCGCGCCGACGGCGAGGGCGCCGGGCGTCGGCGTGGCGCCGTGCGCCCCCGTGACGGCGTCGGCCGTGGCGAACTGCGTGAAGGCGACGTCGCAGTCCGCGCCGGCGTCGAGGTAGGCGATCGGATTGCGCGACGCGTTCGGCGCGCTCGGCAGGCCGAAGCCGCAGGCGCCGCTGATCAAGCCGCTGTCGAGCAGCACCGAGCGACCGCCCGCGAGCGGCACGGCGCGCAGCTCCCAGACGACGCCGATGCCGTACACCGAGCCGCCGGTCATCCGCCAGACATAGGCCGCCCGCGAGGGACCGACGTCGAGCTGGTCGACACCGTCGTGGCGCTGGGCGAAGCCGCAGTTGGCGGCCTGCGAGCAGGTCTGCACGGAGCCGCCGCCGAGCGACCGCAGCCGCTTGGCGCCGGCCGCGAGGTAGAGGATCTTCGGCACGAACGCGCTGTCGGCGTGCCGCACGAACGCGAGGTTCCCGCGCCAGGTCGAGGGCGTCGTCTCGGACTGGCTCGCGCTGCTGACCGCCGTCAGCTTGCGTTCGGTCGGCGTGCCCGTCAGCGCCAGCTCGTAGACGTCGCAGCCGCGCGCGGTCTGCCAGTCAGGGGTCGGCTGCAGCCCGGTGAGCAACGCGGGCTCCTGGCGACAGCGCGAGTAGACGACGACCGGCTGGCCGTCGCGGCCGGGGCCCGCGTCGGCGTCGAACGGCACGGAGCGCTGGGCCACCGGGAGCACGTCGGCGACGCCGGCGTGCCAGCGCACGAGCGCCCAGTTGCCGGTCTGCGGGTCGCGCTTGGAGAGCACGACGTGGCCGCCGTAGGCGGTGATCGCGGAGCTGTCGGGCGCGGGGGCGAGCACGACGTCGGAGGACTGGGCCTGCGCCGCGGTGGGGGGGAGGGCGAGGAGCAGCAGCGATGCGAGGATGACGCGGGAGCGGACCATGACGCTGTAACGTGCCCGGCACGCCGCGAGTTGCGCGCGGCACGCTTTTGCGACGGCAGGCCGGGCTGTACGATCTTGCCGCGCTGGCAAGATACTCGACCTCTGGGCACAGCCAGAGGTCGCGTTCAAAATCACGAACAGCGGCGGCGACGCTGGCTTCGCCTCGAGACCACTCCGTCTCCGGCCGGCGTTCTACACCCAGGCTACTTGTCGAACTTTGGGTCCCACATGACGCCTCCAACATCGACGCTTTCCGAGTGACATTGAGCGAGCGATGACATGACTCGACGAAGCTTAGCGCTCGTCGCCGCGGTTCTCGTCATCTTCTGGCCGGGTTCTGGGAGCGAAACCGCGTCAGCGACTGCGGAGGCCGCAGATGTGGTCGGCTGAGGCTTTCACGGTCCGAACGGATCCCGTGCGCGACTGGACCGATTTCGTGATCGTGTTCGGGCAACTGGGCGCGATGGCGGTCGCTGTCTGCGGCCTCCTGTTCCTTGCGAAGCAGGTTCGCCTCGCCCGCGAAGCGACGGACGCGGCTAACAGACTTTCCGAAGAAGCGCGCGACGCTGAGATCCGCCGCCGTACAGCCGACCTTCATGACCATCTGATGAGTCCTCCCTTCATGGCGATGAACTCCAGAGTGATCGCGTTCCTCGACGTTGAGAACGCCCGCGATGCCGTGTCGAAGGTCCGCGCTTGGCGAGAAGCGCCGCATTCGGACGCAGCCTGCTTGCCACGCAGTCCACGAGTGGATGCGCCGATGGCAAGCAAGAACGACGTAAACCACGTGCTCGGGTTCTTTGAGACGATGGGCGCACAAAAGAACCTGCTGGACATGGAGACCATCACGCGGAGCTTCGGGCCCAATCCCGGATACCTGTTCGCGGTCGGGTGGTGGTACATCTGTTGGCGGCGGGAAGGCAAGCTGAGATCGCCCACGGCTGGGGCGACCTACTGCGAGTTCGAGGATCTCATCCGTGTCCTGTTTCACCATAAGCCGGGATTTCGCGACATCTGCGTCCCGGACGCTTCTGTTCGCTTCTTGGTGCTCCCTTCGCCAGATGTCACGGATGACGCGAGCTGGGACCTGTGTGCGGGTCTCTCGGAGTCGCTGAGTCAGAGCCTGGATCCGCTGAACTGTCTCGCGGGTCTACCGACATCGAGCGCCGTACCAAGGCCGATCGTCGGACGGGTAGTCGCAGTCCCGGCAGACCTGAGCTTCAACCTTCTGGGGTGGGGGATGTTGGTGGATTCTGCGGAGGAGCTCGAGGCGAGGATGCAGCGCATGGATCCCGCGCAGCTCGCTGCTCTGGTGGCCGATCCGCGCGCGTAGCGATCGACCCGCGCGAGCTCGCGCCGTCTTCGCCGCGAGTTTCGCCGGGCGGACGCGACTCTTACGCTGATCGCAGCGCCTCGGTCGGTGACAGCCGCGCTGCGCGCAGCGCCGGGTACAGGCCGGCCACTGCGCTGATCTCGATCGCCGCCCCGATCCCGCCCGCGAGCGCAATCGGCGGCACGACCACGGGGAGGCCCTGGCCGGCGGCGTATGCGCCGGTCACGACGGCGCCGAGCAGCGCTCCCGCCAGGCCGCCGGCGGCGCCCAGCAGCCGCGACTCGGTGATGAACTTCGCGCCGATGTGGCGGCGCGTGGCGCCGAGCGCGCGCCGCAGCCCGATCTCCGAGCGGCGCTCGAGCACGGCGATGGCCATGACGTTGGCGATGCCGACGCCGAAGACGAGCAGCGCGACCGCGCAGAGCTTGGAGGGGTTGCTCGATGGCGAGCCGCTCCTGCGCGACCGGCAGGCCGATGAGCGCCGCGCGGTCGATGCCGCCGTCGAGCGTGGCCGGGGCGAGGATCCCGACGACCGTCCAGTAGCGGTCGCCGATCCAGACCTGCGGCTCGCCGCGGACCGAGCTCAAGCCCAGGCGGCGGGCGGCGATCGCGCCCAGCACGACGGTCAGGAAGCGCTCGGTTGCGGCGTCGAGGAAGCGCCCGGACGCCAGGCCGGCGCCGAGGGTGGGCGGCAGCCCGATGTCGGCGGCCTGCACGGTCAGGCCGCTCGTCTCGGCCGCGTCGACGTAGCGGCTGCGCCGCACGGTCGCCGCGGCGACCGTGCATCAAGCCGGAAGCGCACAAGACGATCCGCAGGGTCTGCGAAGATACCCGTAAGCGACCGGACCGCAGGCAAGTCGGGTAGCGTGCGGGCAGTCACGAGCAGGGAGCTGGTGCTCGTTCAGCCGTCGGAGGGCCGGCCGGTCGTGACGGCCGGCTGATCGCCCGCGCCCCCCGCGCCGCCCGCGTCCCCCGCGCCCGCCAGCCGCAGCCGGAACAGCGCGCCCCCGCCGGGCGCCTCCTCGACGACGATCGAGCCACCGTGCGACTCGGCGACCTGGCGCACGATCGCCAGCCCGAGGCCCGAGCCCGGCCGGCCGCGCGCGTCGGACCCGCGAAAGAAGCGGTCGAAGACGTGCGGGCGCTCGGCGGCCGGGATGCCCGGCCCGCGGTCGCGCACGGTCAGCTGCGCCCCGCGCAGCACGACATCGACGACGGTGTCGTCGGGCGCGTGCTTGGCGGCGTTGTCGAGCAGGTTGTCGACGGCGCGCCCGAGTCGCTCGGACAGCCCCTCGACGACAGTCGGCTCGACCTCGGCGTTGAACGTCGTGCGCGGCCGGCGGCGCCGGGCGCGCGCCACGGCCTCGGCCACGACGTCGTCGAACCGCACGTCGTCGACGCCCTGCAGGGGCTCGTCGCCACGCGCCAGCTCGATGACGTCGGTGATGAGTGCCGTCAGCTCCTCGGTCTCCGCGCGGACGTCCTCGAGCAGGCGGGTGCGGTCGTCGGCGGGCAGCTCGCCGTCCTCCGCCAGCAGGACCTCGATGTTCGTGCGCAGCGAGGTGACCGGGGTGCGCAGCTCGTGTGAGGCGTCGGCGACGAGCTGGCGCTGGGAGTGCACGGAGTCGTCGAGCGCGCGCCGCGAGCGCTCGAGCGCGTCGAGCATCGCGTTGAAGCGCTGCGCCATCTGGCCGACCTCGTCGTCGCTGCGCACCTCGATGCGCCGGCCGAGGTCGTCGGTCCGCGTGATGTGCTCGGCGGCGGCGGTCAGCTCGGTGACGGGCTGGATGACCTGGCGGCCGAAGAGGCGCCCGAAGAAGGCCGCCAGCAGCGTCCCGCCGGCGCACAGCAGGATGAGCACGAGCTGCAGGCGACCGAGCGTGTCGTCGACGTTGGCGAGGCTGCGCGCGACCTGAATCGCCCCGCCGTCGGCGAACGCCACGGTCAGCACGCGCAGGTGCACGCCGTCGGGGCTGCGGATGTCGCGCAGGACCACGCGGCCACCGACGCCGTTGGCGAGCGCCCGGTCGGCCTCGTCGACCGGCACGGCGAGGTCGGCGCCCGGCGTGCGGAAGATGACCGCGCCACCGGGCGCGATGAGCTGCACGGGCCCGCTGGGGTCGCCCGCGCGCAGCGACGGCGTCGGCAGGTCGTAGCCGCGCGCCCGCGCGATGCCCTCGCTGCGCACGGTGCGCAGGACCTGGGTGTACTGCGTCTGGAGCGCCTGGTCGACCTGGCCGCGCAGCTCGCTGCGCAGGACGGCGTAGGCGACGATCGCGACGAGCACCACGGTGATGCCGACCGTCCCCGCGGCGAGCAGCGTCAGCCGGTGGCGCAGCGCCATCATGGGTCGCGCAGGACGTAGCCGACGCCGCGCACCGTGTGCAGCAGCCGCCGCTCGCCGCGCTCCTCGGTCTTGCGCCGCAGGTAGCCGATGTAGACGCCCAGCGCGTTGGACGTGGCGCCGAAGTCATAGCCCCACACGCGCTCGAACAGCACGGAGCGGGTGAGCACCTGGCGCGGGTGCTCGAGGAACGTCTCCAGCAACGCGAACTCCGTCTTGGACAGCTCGATCGGGCGCTCCCCGCGGCGGACCTCGTGGGCGGAGCGGTCGAGCACGAGGTCGGCGAACGCGAGCGTCGGTCCGCCGGCGTCGACCCGGCGCAGCAGGGCGCGCAGGCGGGCGTTGAGCTCGCGCAGCGCGAACGGCTTGACGAGGTAGTCGTCGGCGCCGGCGTCGAGGCCGTCGACGCGATCGTCGATCGCGTCGCGGGCGGTCAGCATGAGCACCGGCGTGCGGTCGCCGGCCGCGCGCAGCCGCCGGCAGACCTCGAGGCCGTCGACGCGCGGCATCATGACGTCGAGCACGATCGCGTCGACCGTGCTCTCGGCCAGCGTGTCGAGCGCCTGCTGGCCGTCCTCGGCGAGGTGCACGTCGTGGCGCTCGAGCGTCAGCGCGCGCTGCAGCGCGGAGCGCACACCGGGTTCGTCGTCGACCACGAGGACCTTCATCTCACATGCTCCTCAGGCTCAGCACGAGCACAGCACAGCACGAACGGATAAGAGGCTACGAAGTGCCGCCCCGCCCTGCAGCTGTGTGACCATGCCCGCGATGACCATCGCCGACCACCTGGAGCGCGCGTATCCCGACCGCGTGCACGAGGACCTCCTTCCCGCGCGGGAAGGCCTGGAGGACGTGCTCCCCGGCTTTCGCGTGCGCCGGATCGCGCCCGGCAGCGCGGGAGAGCCATGGGTCTACGCGACGAACGGGGCGTCGGCGGCGATGGCCGGGGACGAGGACGGCGCGGAGTACGTCCTGCTCGCTCCCGCCGCCGACCCGGTGCTCGTCGAGATGCTCGCCGCGCTGGCGACGGTCAACGCCGATCCCGACCGGCGCCTCGGCGTCGGCAGCATCGTCGCGCTCAAGCGTCCGTGGACCGGCCAGGCGGCGGCCGAGAACCTGCTCGTGCTGCCGCCGTACGTCTTCGGCGAGGGCTTCGAGGTCTACGAGCCCGCGGGCGAGGAGCGCCGCGTCGTCGTGCTGTGGCTCGTGCCGATCACGTCGTCCGAGGCGCGCTTCGTGCGCCTGCACGGCGTGCAGAAATTCGAGGAGCTCATGCAGCGCAGCGAGGTCAACCTCGTGAGCCCGCGCCGCCCGCCGATCGCCTAGCCGTAGCCGTCGCTGGGGAAGCTCAGGGGCAGGCGATCGGCCTTCTGCCCTGTGGGTCTGACGCGCAGCGGCCGGCGACCTGGCGCGCGGCGAAGCCGATCCGGGTGCGCCGGAACCGGAAGTCCGCCGAACGGGCGACGCGCCCCGTGCGCGAGACGGTGATGCGCAGCTTCGATCGCGCCGTCAGTCCGATCGGCCGCATCAGCGTCAGCCCGCGCCGCCGCGCCGTGATCGCGAACGTGCGCGACAGCACGCAGCCGCTCAGGCAGCGCACGTTGACCGTCGAGCCGGCGGCGACGCCCGGCAGTCGCGTGATCGCCACCAGAACGCCGCGGTCGCCGCTGCCGGCCCGCGTCTGCAAGCGCGCGGCGAAGCGCGATACGGGTCGTCCGACCGCGGTGACCCGCTGCTCGCAACCGCTGACGAAATCGAAGCGGTCGACGTGCGCGATGTCGTTGCCGGGCCCGCAGTCGACGACGTCGGCCTCGCCGTCGCGGGAGAAGATCGTGTCGTCACCCGCGTCTCCGAACGACGAGTCGCGTCCCGCGCCCGGGGTGATGGCGTCGTCGCCGGCGCCGCCGTCGATCGTGTTCACCCCGGCGTTGCCGGCGAGCGTGTCGTTGCCGCCGCCGCCGTAGATGTCCTCGACATCGGCGCCGACGTTCGCGCCCTGCCCGGCGACGCCGTCGTCGGCCACGCCGTCGAGGCTCACCGCGACGGGCTCCGGTCCGGCGTAGGAGACGCTGTCCTGTCCCGGCCCGCCGCCGATGATGTCGGCGCCCGGGCCGCCGTCGAGCTCGTCGTCGCCCGCGGCGCCGTTGATCAGGTCGTTGCCGGCGAGGCCGTAGATCGCGTCGGGTCCGGGCGTGCCCGTGAGGACGTCGTCGTCGGGCGTGCCGAGCAGGACCGTGGCGTGCTGCGCGATCGCGCTGGCGGTCAGCGTGACGGTCAGGATGGCGCAGCAGACCGCAAGGAACCCCCGCATCTCGCGGAGCAGCCTATTCGACGTCCTTGCCGCCTGCGTAGAGCTTCTTCACCGTCAGCACCATCTTGCGCGAGCAGCGGTCGCCGCCGGGCAGGTCGGCCCGCAGGCGGTAGAGCACGTAGCGGTCGAGCGTGAGCACCGGCGGGCCGACGGCGTCGAACGGCTTGCGCCAGTCGTCGTCGACGAGCACGTAGTCGGCCGCGCGGGAGACCTCCACGTGGGGATAGCTCGTCTCGAGCACGGGCAGCTGCGAGCACAGCGGCTGGCCGGACAGGATGATCCCCGCCCACAGCTGGCGGCCGTCGGCGGGCATGTCCAGGCGCACGGACCGGCCGGCCGGCAGGAGCGCGTCGACGCGCTTGAGCTCGAGCATGCTCTTGGGCAGCTGGTCGAACGTCCGGCCGATCTCCTTGGCGGCGCCCAGGCGCGTCGCGGCGATGAGGAAGACCAGCGCGATCGCTCCCAGCTGCACGTGCCGCCACTTCACCCGCGCCAGGCCGGTGGCCGCGACCGCCACGCCGAGCGGCGCGGCGAAGGCGAGCGCCTTGTAGTGGAAGTACCAGCCGTACTCGCGCGGGCGAAAGTAGAACGCGGCGATGACGCCGAAGGCGACGATCCCGCCCAGGCCCCAGCGGATGTCGCGCGGCGCGGCGCGCAGAGCGATCACGAGGCCGCCGATCAGCAGGATCATCCCGACCAGGCCGAGGCCGGCCTGGTCGAAGCCGATGAAGTAGCGCTCGGGGAAGAACCCGGTCAGGTCGCCGCCCCAGTTGACGAGCGAGTAGCCGGGGGCCAGCACGCGCGTCGACACCGCCACCTTCTCCAGCACGCCCTGCAACGGCAGCAGCAGCAGGAGGAACAGCGGCACGATCCACAGCAGGTTGCGCTTGTTGCGCAGCCGCGGCACGCGCAGCAGGGAGCGCCCCTGGCGGCGGCGCTCGAAGGCCCAGAACACGATCGCGGCGATCAGGGGGATCGGCATCGCCAGCGGATAGGCGAACACGAGCACGCCGAGAAACGACGTGAACAGCAGCAGGCCGCCGCGCGAGCGTCTTCGCACGACGTACCACGCCAGCACGATCGCGAAGGGCAGCGCCATGTAGCCCCAGATCTGGTTGAAGTACGGGTGCATGCCCGTAAACAGCGTCATCCGGTTCAGGCCGACGAGGCCCATCGCCGCGCCAGCCGCCCACGCGCCGGCGCCGAGCAGCTCGCGCGCGAGCAGCCAGAAGCCCAGCGCGCCGAGCGCCATCAGCGCCGCCGAGAGGGTGGCGATGACCGCGTAGGGCTCCATCCCGGCGACGCGCGCGACGGCGCCGAAGGCGAGGTAGATCGGCGGCTTGGAGCGCCACACGAGCGGCACGCGGTCGACCGGCTCCTCGGGCGCGACGCCGTTGGGGTGATGGCTCTGCAAGAACTGCGCCGTGCCGACGGCGAGGTGCGCGTCCGAGCCGTTGCCGATCACCGTCACGAAGCCGCCGCGGAACATCGGCACGAGCGCGATCGCGCCGATCAGCGTCGCGACATACAGCGGCACGAGCAGCGTGCCCCACGAGACCCGCATGCCGGCCTGCCGCGCCGACCGGGCGAGCGGCAGCCCGGGGTCGCGCCGCCAGGCGTAGACGCCGACGGCGACGCCGCCGGCCAGCACGAGCCCCAGCGCGATGTCGAAGGGGATGAACGCGTAGACGAGCAGCGCGAGCTCGAGCGCCGTGCCGATGGCGCCGACCGGCAGCACCCACAGCAGCTCGTGGCGGCGCAGGGCCGCCGGCAAAAACAGCCGCGTCGGGCCGAAGCCGACGATCGCGAAGAGCACGACGCAGGCGGCCCCCACGTGCATGGCGTCGGCGACGCCGCCACGGCCCTGGACGCCGGCGTACGTCGCCAGGCCGAGCGCGAGCGCCGCCGCGCCGCCGAGCGCCAGCCAGACGAGCGCCAGCTGCAGGCGGGCGATCAGCGGAGCTCGTCGTGGCGGCGGCGCGCCTGCGCCATCACCCGATGCAGGAACACCGGGTTGCCCACCAGATAGCGCCGCCACATCCGCTTCGGCTCGATCGCCAGTCGAAAGATCCATTCCAGGCCATTGTCGGACAAGGAGGCCGGCGCGCGCGGTACGCGTCCGGAGACGAAGTCGAACAGCGCTCCCACGCTCCAGAGCACGTCGCAGTCCAGACGGTCGACGGTGCGGTGCGCCCAGATCTCCTGCTTGGGGGTCCCCATGCCGACGAGCAGGATGTCGGGCTGGCGCGCGTTGATGTCCTCGATGACGCGCTCGTCATGGCCGGAGCCGATCTGGAAGTAGCCGTGGTGGGTGCCGACGACGCGCAGCCCGGAGTGGGCGCGGCGCAGGCGCTGACCGGCCTGTGCGGCGACGCCGGGGTCGCAGCCGAGCAGGTACACCGAGCGGTCCTGCTGCTCGCAGAGCGCGGCGAGGTCCCAGATCCAGTCCGCGCCGGTCATCCGGTGCGGGATCTCGGCGCTGAGCGCCTTGGCGGCCAGCCGCACGCCGTAGCCGTCGCAGTAGACGAGGTCGGCGTTCTCGAGCGCCTCGCGCAGCGCGGGATCCTCGCGCGACTGGTTGAGCACGTGCGCGTTGACGTACATCACGCGCTTGGTCGGCTCGCGGCCGCCCACCCAGCCGACGATCCGCTGCAGCAGCTCGTCGGGATGGCCGAGCTCGATCGGGAGCTCGAAGATCCGCGACTGGGTCGGCGGTGCGGCGTCGGTGGGGTCTTGCGTCGCCGAGGGCACGGGCTAGTGGTCCGTCACGAGCACCAGCGGATCGTAGAGGACTCGCTGGGCGGATGAGACCGGCGTCAGCGCGGCTTGCGCCAGACGAACAGATGCCCGCGCGCCTCGCCCTCGAGGCCGAGCTCGCGGACGGCCTCGGTGACGCCGGGGTACGCGTCGTCGGCGTAGTCGTGGAAGGCGACCACGCCGCCCGGCGCGAGCGCCGGCTCCCACGTCCGGAACGTCGCGACGGTCTCCGCGAGCTCGTGCGAGGAATCGATGAAGACGGCGTCGACGGGGGGCGGATCGGCGGGACCGAGGCCGCCGGGCCGGTCGTGCAGGTGTACGCGGGCGCGGTCGGCCGGCGTCAGCAGGGCGAGATAGCGGTCGCGCTCGGGGTGCGCCTCGATGTCCCACGAGTGGACCTCGCGGCCGGGCCGGGCGAGGGCCAGGCAGCACGTCGTCCAGGCCGCCGCGGTGCCGACCTCGGCGATGCGCGGGGCGCCTGCGAGCGCGTCGAGCAGCACGCGCAGCTCGGCCGGCCGGCAGGCGACGTCGATGCTCCACGTGTCCCTCTCGGACTGCGCGCGGCGCATCGCCCGCACCCAGAAGGCGGCGACGGGCCGCGGCAGGCGCGCCAGGCTGGCCGCCTGCAGCGCGAGGCGGCGCGCGCGCGCGACGGGCGAGCGGTCGTCGTCGGAGCGAAAGAGGTGAAGGCGGCCCGGGCCCATGCGTCGAGAACCTAGTCGGTCTCGCATCAGGTTTGCGCGGGGCCGCGAGTGGCTCGCGCCGGGACGATCGCGGCCGCGCTGCCGTGGGTCCCGCGGCGTGGCATCGTTGCGGGCGTGCCGATCGTCGCCATCGATGCGCGCGACGCCTTCGACCCGCAGCTGCGGGGGTGGGGGCGCTACGTGCGCGAGCTGATCGACGTCCTGCCCGAGCGGCCGGGCCTGGAGTACCGGATCATCAAGCAGGGCAGCGCGCGCGGGCCCGAGGTGCTCTTCGAGCAGATCGGCCTGCCGCTGCTGCTGCGCCGCGAGGAGGCCGATCTCGTCCACGCGCCCAACTGCTTCTTGCCGCTCGCGCGCCCGTGCATGGGCGTCGTGACGATCCACGACCTCGCCTTCGAGGTCTTCCCCGACGACTTCTCCAAGCGCACGGGCTGGAAGTACCGCACGTTCGCGCGGCGCGCGGCGCGCTCGGCGCAGCGCGTGATCTGCGTGTCGGGCTACACGGCCGCCGACGTCGTGGGCCGCTACGACGTCGACGAGGCGCGCGTGCGGATCATCCCCAACGCGCCGTCGCTGCCGATCGGCCGCGAACCGGTGCCCGACGACGGGCCCTACCTGCTGGCCGTCGGCGACCTGCGCCCGAAGAAGAACCTGCTGCGGCTGGTCGAGGCGTTCGCCGCGCTGCGCAAGGAGGGCCTGCCGCACCGGCTCGTGCTCGCCGGGATCGACAGCGGCCCGGAGGCCGAGCGCGTGCGCGCCGCGGCCGGTGGTGAGCCCGTGCGCCTGACGGGCTATCTCTCCGACGCGCGCCTGGACGCGCTCATGCGCGGCGCCGACGCGCTCGTGCATCCGTCGCTGTACGAGGGCTTCGGGCTCGTGCTCGTCGAGGCGATGGCCCGCGGCGTGCCGGTCGTGGCGGCTCGCGCGACGGCGCTGCCCGAGACCGGCGGCGACGCCGCCGAGTACTTCGACCCGCTCGACGTGGGCGACATGGCGGCCGCGATCGGCCGCGTGGTCGGCGACCGGGCGCGCCACGCCGAGCTCGCCCGGCACGGGCGCGAGCGCGCGCGCAGCCTCTCGTGGGCGGCGACCGCCGCGCTCACGGTCGCCGTGTACGAAGAGATGCTGTGAGCGCGCGGACGACGATCCTCGTCCTCAGCGTCGACGAGGCGCCCCTGCTCGAGCACTCGCTGCCCGCTGCCGCGGCGCAGCCGGACGCCGAGCTCGTGGTGATCGACAACGCCTGCACCGATACGACGCGCACCGTCGCCGAGCGGTTCGGGGCGCGGCTGATCAGCCTGCGCGAGCGCCAATCCTACGCCGCGGCGATCAACGCCGGGATCGTGGCGACCGAGGGCGATGCCGTGCTGCTGCTCAACGCCGACTGCGTGCTCGACCGCGGCTTTCTCGCCGCGGCGCGGCCGCGCTTGGAGCAGCGCGGGGTCGGCTCGGTGGCGCCGCGGCTCGTGCGGGCGACGGGGATGCTGCCCGAGAACCGCCTCGACCGCCTCGACACCGCCGGGATGGTCATCGACCGGCGGCGCAAGAACAACCTGGTGGGCCACGACGAGCCGGCCACCGGGTACCTGGTGGCGGCCGAGGTCTTCGGCGGCGACGGCGCGTGCGTCCTCTATCGCCGCGAGGTGCTCGAGGCGTGCGCGATCGGCGGCGAGGTGTTCGACGAGGACCTCGAGCTGTGGGCCTCGGACGTCGACGTGGCGTGGCGGGCGCGGCTGCTCGGCTGGCGCTGCATGTACGAGCCGCGCGCGCTGGCCTGGCACATGCGCTTCTACTCGCCGACCACGCGCTCGGGGCTGCCGGAGGCGCACCGGCGGCTGCAGTTTCGCAACCGGCTGCTGATGATGGCCAAGAACGACGCCTGGGCCGACGTGCGCCGCGACCTGCACCGGATCGTGTGCTACGAGGTGCTGGCACTGGGCCACGTCGTGTTGCGCGAGCGCCACCTGCTGCGGGCGTACGGCCAGGCGCTGCGCGCGCTGCCGGCGACGCGGCGGCGGCGCCGGGTGGTGCAGGCCAAGCGCGTGCCGGGCGCGCGGCCGCCGTTCGGGTTGCGCGCGCCGCGCTGAGGGGGCGAAGCGGCGACGCGTGACGCCTGATCTCGGTGAGGGTGCCCACGATCAGCCGCTTCCACGGGATGGTGATCGGGATGTGCTCCTCCGATCGCGCGCCACCGCACTTCCACGCGATCGACGCCGGCGACGATCCGCATTCGGCGCGTCAAGACGGTCTGATCAGCCGGCCGTCGATCCCGTGCCGACCCGCTCCCTGATTGTGCTGCGGCGGACCCGGGCAGCCAGCCGAGCGTCGCATCCGGCGCGGCGCTTGCAATGCACTGCGACCAGTCTTGGTCTCCGGTCCCGGTACGTCGACGGGAGCCGACGACGACCTCGTCGAGAGCTCAGCCCTCCTGCTCGGTCGGGCGGATCAGCAGCTCGTTGACGGCCACGTGGCGCGGGCGGCCGACGATGTAGGCGATCGCGTCGGCGATGTCCTCGGCCGCGAGGCGCTCGATGTTCATCACGCCGCCCATCGTCGCCTGGCGGACCTCCTCGCGGACGTGGTCGGGCAGCTCGGTGTCGACGGCGCCCGGCTCGACGAGCGACACGCGCACGTGGCGGCCGGCCACCTCCTGGCGCAGCGCCTCGCTGAACGCGCCGACGCCGTGCTTGGTGAGGTTGTAGACGGCCGCGCCCTGGCGGGCCGTGCGTCCCGCGACGGACGAGATGTTCACGAGGTCGGCGACGCGGCGCGGCTCCAGCTGCGCCGCCGCGAGCAGATGCGGGAGCGCGGCGTGCGCGACGTACAGCAGCCCCTGGAGGTTGAGCGCGATCATCCGGTCCCACTCCTCGACGGGCGCGTCGACGGTCGGCCCGAGCAGCATGACGCCGGCGTTGTTGATCACGGTGTCAAGCCGCCCGAAGTGCTCGGCCGTGTACGCGACAAGCCTTCGCGCCTGGGTCTCGTCGGTGACGTCGGCCTCGATCGCGAGCGCGCGGCCGCCGGCGTCCTCGATCTCCTCGGCCAGCGCGTCGAGGCGCTGCTTGCGCCGCGCCCCGATCGCCACCGCCGCACCGTGCCGCGCGAGCTCGCGCGCGGTCGCCTCGCCGATCCCGCTGCTGGCGCCCGTGACCAGCGCCACCGTCCCGTTCAGTTCTTCGGTCATGGTGCGCAGCCTGCCCGGTGGAGGCCGATCACCCACGTCGGGGCGGGTCGGGCGGGGTTTTGAGTGCCCGGCCTTGGTGCGGGTGGCGGCGTGGGTCAACTGCGGCTTTGAGGCAGTCAGTTGGTGGAGTGGGAGCGCACGGTCCCGCTCTGCGGCTTCGGCCCCTGACGGGCGCGCCAGGTGCGATATCCGCACTCGGCGCGTCACGACCGCGCTTGGCTGGTCGGTCGGGGCGCGCAAGGTGCTATATCCGCACTCGGCGCGTCACGACCGCGCTTGGCTGGTCGGTCGGGGCGCGCAAGGTGCGATATCCGCACTCGGCGCGTCACGACCGCGCTTGGCTGCGCGCGACCGTCCGGTCAGCCCGCGCTGCCGTCCCCGGCCCGCTCGCGCGCGGCGGCGAAGATCTCCGCGATGGTGGGTTGCATGTAGTAGTCCGTGCCGCCGTCGGCGCGCCCTTCGGTGGCGATCGGCAGCTCGCGGCTGAGCTTGCGTGCGTAGCGGCCTGGCCAGGCCAGCACGCCCGCCACGCCGTGGGCGCCCTTCTCCAGGCCGAGCCGGGCGGCGATCTCGTTGCCGGCGCGGCGCTCGCCCGGCGCGTCGATCAGCTCGTCGAACAACGCCCGGGCGGGCGGGGCGAGCTTGCCGTACAGCCACGACGCCTGCTCGCCGTCGTCCGCCGACCACGGGGTCGGCTCGCGGAAGGCGTGGTGCGGGCCGCCGCGACCGCCGCCGCGGCGCCCACCCCAGGGCGGACCGCCACCGCCCCCGCCCTCCGCCGCCAGGAAGCTCGCGAACCAGACGTAGAACTCCGGTACGCGCTCCTCCGGCACGGCGACGGTGATCTGCTTGTCGGCCATCTATGCCGTCTGATCGAAGGGCCGCTCGTCGCGGCGGTCTCGTCGGGGTGGTGGTGGGGACCGCAGCGGTGGTGTCCGCGTCCGCGGCCGCGGCGTCCCGGGAAGCCGGCGAGGAAGCGTCCGTAGAACGCGTAGAACTCGGCGACGCGCTCCTCGGGGACGGCGATGGTGATCTGCTTGTCCTGCGTGGTGGGCTCGACGGTCATGCCGGCCCTCCTTTCTCTCGTGTACTTACGAGAGCCAGCATACAGAAGTAAAATACTTAAGTAAAGGCCCGCGCTCGTCACCGGCCACGAGCGACCTGCTCGCCTGGATCCAGCGCGGTCCCCGCGCTGCCCCGGCCTCGCGCCGCCCTCACCACGACTGCGTCAGCCCGCCGTCGACGAGCACCGACTGGCCGGTCACGTAGCTAGCCGCCGCCGAGCAGAGGAACACCGCCGCCGCGGCGACCTCCTGCGGCGTGCCGAGGCGGCCCGCCGGCACCTGTTCGCGGGCCGCGTCCTGCGCGACGTCCATGCCGCCGTATCCGTCGGCCAGGCGATCGGTGGCGATCCGGCCCGGCAGGACGGCGTTGAACGTCACGCCCGCGCCGGCGTGCTCGCGAGCGAGCCGCTTGAGGCCGGCCAGCAGGCCCGGCCGGTTGACGGTGGAGAGCTGCAGCCCGCGCAGCGGCTCGATCGCCGTGCTGGAGGACACCGCGAGCACGCGTCCGAACCCGCGCTCGCGCATGCCCGGCACGAGGCGGCCCATGATCAGCATCGGCGAGACGACGAGCGCGCGGTGCGCCGCCTCCCACTCCGCGGCGGGAATGGCGAGCGGATCGCCATACCGCGGCGGCCCGCCCGTGTTCGCGACGTAGACGTCGATCGGCCCGAGATCGGCCTCGACGGCGTCGACGAGCCCGTCGATCGCTCCCAGGTCGGCGCTGTCGAAGGCGTACGCCGATGAGCGCGAGGCCCGCGCCACGCGCGTACCCTCCGCCTCCAGCGCATCGGCGATCGCGCGGCCGATCCCGCGCGAGGCGCCCGTGACGAGCGCGACCCGACCCTCCAGGCCGAGATCCACCCCGCCGCTACCCCGCTTCGTCCGAGATCGGCACCGGCGTCGGTGCCCGCGCGATGACCGCCATGCGGTCGCGGAAGTCCGGCGCCCACATGCGGTCGACCAGGCGCACCGCCCGCGCGCCGCGCACGAGCAGCCGCGCGAGCCCCGGCGAGTAGCCGCCGACGCGCTCGAGGTAGTAGCTCACGCTGAACGCCTTCGGCGCGGTCTCGATCTCGAGGACCGTCCAGCCGTGGCGCTCGAGCAGCGTGCGCAGCGAGCGGCGCGTGAAGAACTGCACGTGCGTCGGGATCACCGACCACCAGCGCGCGCGCATCCCGCGCGCGACGAGGCTGCCGGCGTCGGGCAGCGCCATCCAGGCGATCCCGCCGGGGCGCAGCAGGTCGGCCATCCGGTCCAGCGCCTCGCCGGGGCGCGGCAGGTGCTCGATGACGTCGCCCATGGCGATCGCGTCGAAGTGGCCGAGCGGCAGGTCGGTCTCGAAGAGGTCGCCGGTGCGCACGTCGAGGCCGAGCCGATCGCGGGCGAACGCCGACGCGAAGGCCGACGGCTCGACGCCGGTCACGGCCCAGCCGCGCGACTCGGCCTCCGAGAGCAGGAAGCCCACCCAGCAGCCGAGGTCGAGCAGCGTGCGGTGACGCGGGCCGCCGTTCGTGGTCGGGATCGGCACCGGCGTGAGGTTCGCCTCGATGTGCTCGAGCGCGCGCCGCGCCGTCTCGCGCTGGCCGGCCTCCTCGGCCACGTAGTCCTCCGACGCGGCGCCCGCGTAGGCGCTCTCGAGCACCGCGTCGGCGGGCATCGGCTCGGTCTGGCGGTGCCCGCACGCGGGGCAGCGGACGATGTCGGCGAGCGCGGTGCCGAAGCGGTCGGTCGTCGGGATGAGGCCGTCGGGGCCCGCGTCGCCCGCCACCTTGAGGTGCGGGACGAGCCCGGAGGCCCCGCATGCTGCGCAGCAGGTCACGCGGCGCAGGTTACGCGCACCCGTCCGCGACGGGCGGGACAGGACCAAATACGATCACCCCGTGGCCGATCGGCATCTGGCCCTGCTGAGCGTCGTCGCGCCGATGCTCGACGAGGAGGGGTCCGCGCGCGTGTTCTACGAGCGTCTGCGCGCCGCGGTCGACGGGTTGGCCTGGGAGCTCGTCGTCGTCGACGACGGCTCGACGGACAGCACGCCGCAGATCCTCGCGGAGATCGCCCGTGAGGACAGCCGCGTGCGCGTCATCTCGCTGTCGCGCAACTTCGGCCACCAGACCGCGATCACCGCCGGGCTGGACCACGCGACCGGCAACGTCGTCGTGATGATCGACGCCGACCTGCAGGATCCGCCGGAGCTCATCACGACGATGCTCGACCACTGGCGCGCGGGCTCGGACGTCGTCTACGCGACCCGCACCGACCGCATCGGCGAATCGAAGTTCAAGCTCAAGACCGCCGAGTGGTTCTACCGGATCATGGGCCGCCTGTCCGACGTCCCGCTGGCCGCCAACGCCGGCGACTTCCGCCTGCTCGACCGCCGCGCGCTCGACGCGCTGCTGACGATGCGCGAGCGCAACCGCTACCTGCGCGGCATGACGTCGTGGGTCGGCTTCACGCAGACCGCGCTGCCCTACAGCCGCGCCGCCCGCCACGCCGGCACGACGAAGTACCCGATCCGCAAGATGCTGCGCTTCGCGCTGGACGCGATCGCCTCGTTCTCCAACGTCCCGCTGCAGATCGCCACCGTGGCCGGCTTCGCCTGCGCGATGCTGGCGTTCCTCGCGATCCCGATCGCGATCGTCTTTCGCATCTTCGGCGAGTTCGTCCCGGGCGTGACGACGACCGTCGTCGCCGTGCTGCTGCTCGGCGGCATCCAGCTCATGGCGATCGGCATGATCGGCGAGTACGTCGGGCGCATCTACGACGAGGTCAAGCGCCGGCCGCTGTACATCGTGCGCGAAAGGACCAACCTGGTCACGGCCGAGGATGAGCGCGAGCGCACCTCCGTCTAGCGATCCCGCGGAGGGCGCGCGGCGCTCGCGGATGCTGACGGTGCTGGGTGCGATCCTCTCGATCGCCTGCCTCGTCGCGCTCGTGCTGTGGGCGCTGCAGCAGGACGCGCCGACGCTGCCCAGCGAGCCCGGCATGCTGGCCGAGCTCGGCGCCGCGGTCGCGTTCTACCTGGCGGGCTGCGCCGTCCGCGCCGAGCGCTGGTATGAGCTGCTGCGCTACAACGGCGCGCAGCCGCGGCGGATCGATGCCTACGGGCTGCTCGCGGTCGGCAACGCGGGCAACAACATCCTGCCCGCCCGCGCCGGCGACGCGCTGCGCGTCGTGATGATCGTGCCGCGGGCGCGGACCGACGCGCGCACCGCGATCGGCACGATCGTCGCCGAGCGCGTGCTCGACGTCGTCGTGCTCGTCGGCCTGTTCGTCGTCCTCGCCTACGGCGTGCTCGGCGGCATCGAGATGCCCTCCGCCGGGCGCCTGCTGTTCGCCGCGCTGCTCGTCGCCGGGCTGATCGCGGCCGTCGTGATCGCCGCCTGGGTGCTGCACCGCCGCAGCCACCTCAAGCGCGTGCTGGCCTGGCTGGCGCCGATCGCCGAGGCGACGCGCAACCTGCGCTCCAATCACGGCCTGCGGCTGCTGGGCCTGACGCTCGTCGTGTGGGGGCTGGAGTGGATCGCCTGGTGGCTGACGGCGCAGGCCGCCGGTCTGGACCTCGCGCCGCTGGAGGTCGGCTACCTCATGGGCCTGGCCTCGGTCTTCGCGCTCGTGCCCAGCGGACCCGGCTACGTCGGGACGTTCGACGCCGCGATCGCCTTCGGCGTGCGGGCGATCGGCCACAGCGGCGCCGAGGCGCTCTCCTACCTGCTGCTGCTGCGCTTCGTCGTGACGGTCCCGATCACCCTGATCGGGCTCGTCGTGCTCGTCGCGCGCTACGGCGGCGTCGGCCGGGTGAGGGCGCTGGTGCGCGCATGAGGGTCGCGGTGCTGGGCGCCGGCGTGGCGGGCCTCGTCGCCGCCTACCGGCTGACCCAGGCGGGCCACGTCTGCGTCGTGTACGAGCGCTGGCCCGGCCTCGGCGGCCAGGCCGCGACGCTCGACGTCGGCGGCGGCGAGCTGCTCGAGCGCTACTACCACCACCTCTTCACGAGCGACCGCCACATCGTCGCGTTGTACGAGGAGCTCGGCATGGGCGACGAGCTCGAGTGGAAGCCGTCCTCGATGGCGTTCTTCCTCGAGGGCCGCCAGTGGGCGTTCGACGGCCCGCTGGACCTGCTGCGCTTCGGGCCGCTGTCGCCGCCGGCGCGGCTGCGGATGGGGCTCGCCGTGTTGCTGCTGCAGAAGCGGTCGAAGCGAGTCGAGCCGTTCGAGTCGATCACCGCGCGCGAGTGGATCGAGCGGCGGATGGGGCGCGGGCCCTGGCGCAAGGTGTGGGGGCCGCTGCTGCGCGGCAAGTTCGGCGAGCGGGCCGAGGACATCTCGATGGCCTGGCTGTGGAGCAAGCTCACGCTGCGCCGCCGGCTCGAGGGCGACGAGGCCAAGCAGGAGCTGCTCGGCTACCCGGCGCACTCCTGGGAGCTGCTGTTCGAGGCGCTGCGCGACGCGATCGTCGCGGGCGGCGGGCGCGTGCTGGTCGACCGCCCGGCGGCGGCGCTGCACCGTGGCCCCGACGGCGAGGGCTTCGTCGTCAGCGCGGGCGCGGCCGGGTCGTTTCGCGCCGGGCACGACCCGCGCGCCTACCAGCGGGCGACCGGCGCGGACGCCGAGGCGCCCTACGACGCGGTCGTCGCGACCGTGCCCAGCGACGTGTTCGGGGGGCTGCTCGACGACGAGCTGCGCAGCGCGATCGGGCCGGAGTACCTGGGCCGCCTGGCCGCCACCGAGTACCACACCGCGCTGTGCCTGCTGCTCGAGCTCGACCGCCGCTTCTCGCCGTTTTACTGGACGAACATCGCCGATCCCGAGGTGCCGTTCGTCGGCCTCGTCGAGCACACGAACTTCATCTCGCCGGCGCGTTACCACGGCCGCCGCTTCCTCTACGTCGCCAACTACCTCGCGCCGGGCGACCCGCTGCTCGCTCTGAGCGAGCGCGAGCTGCTCGCCGCCTACCTGCCGGGCCTGCGGCGCGTCCAGCCGCAGTTCTCCGAGGACTGGATCGTCGCGCGCTGGCTGCATCGCGAGCCCGCCGCGCAGCCGATCGTCACCGTCGGCTACCACCGCCGCATTGCGCCGCTGCAGACCGGCGTGCCGGGGCTCGTGCTCGCCAACACGACGCAGATCTATCCCGAGGACCGCGGCACGAACTACAGCGTCAGGCTCGGCGGCGACGCCGCCCGCGCGCTGTTGGACGCGTAGCACCGCGGACGCCTGTTCGTAGACGAACGTCCGTTATCGTCGAAGCGAGGTCTTGGGACTGGCAGAATGGGCGATAACGGGGGGAACCCACCCACCAACCACAGGACATTCGCCTATGGATGCCTTTGCCATACCGTTCGTCGTCTTCACGGCAGGAATCATCTGGCTGCTCGTGGAGGTCATCAGGGGCTCGTTCGAGGACCCCTATCCACTCCGCGCCGGGGTCACCTGGGCCGTCACGTGCCCGATCGCCGGGCTGTGCTTCGGCATCGGCCTTGCCCCCGCCGCCCTCATCTTCGGAGCGGTCAGCGTGCTCGCGCTCGGCTCGCTCGGCTACTGGTTCTGGGCCACCGAAGCCGATGATTCCGACGGCGACTCCGAAGAGGAGCCCGTCGAGCCCGAGCCCGGCCCCGACAACGAGGTCGAGATCCCCGATTGGGCCAAGCGGGTCGACGATCCCGAGTGGGCCAAGCCGAAGTCCGACATCGATTGGGACGCGTTCGACCGCGCCCGTACCGAGTGGGAGCGTGAGTTCACGCCGAAGCCCGTCACGCCGGAGCCCGAGCGGGCTCCACAGCGTGAGCTAGCTCCCGCCGGCGTCTGAGTAGACCCGCCACGTCGCCCGCGCCGCATCGGCCCAAGTCCAGGCCGGCGGCGCGGGCGCCGGGCGTTCTGCGGCCACCGCGGCCGCCAGCAGGCCCTCGAGGTCCGCACCGTCGACGAAGGTCGCCCGGTCGCCGAGCACCTCGCGCAGCACCGGGATGTCCGACGCGACCACCGGCGTGCCGCACGCCAGCGCCTCGACCGTCGGCAGCCCGAAGCCCTCGTCGTCGGAGGGGAAGACGAGCGCTCGGGCGCCGGTGTAGATCGCCGCGAGGTCCTCGTCGGGGACCCGCCCGGTCAGCGTGACGTGGGGCAGCTCGTGCGCCCACGGCTTCGTCGCGCCGACGAGCACGAGCGGCAGCTCGCGCGGCGTGCGCGCCAGCGCCGCGATGCGCTTGCGCGGGTCGGGCGTCTCCAGGCCGCCGACCCACAGCAGGTACTCGTCGGGCAGGCAGTAGCGCTTGCGCGCCGCGGCGACCTCCTGCGGGCTGCGCCGCGACAGCTTCGGCGCCACCGCCTCGTGGATGACGACGATCTGCTCGGCCTCGATGCGCAGATGCTCGGCGACCTCCTCGGCGACGACCGCCGTCGGCACGATGAGCCGCGCCGAGCGCTCGACGGCGAGGTAGCGCATGCGAAAGCGGATCCCCGTGCGCAGGTACTCGCTGCGGCGCTTGAGCGGGACGACGTCGTGCAGCGTCACGACCTGCGGGCAGGGCGGGCGCAGCAGCGCGCCGTCGATCCAGGGGGCGTGGTAGACGTCGCCGCGCCGCGGCCGGTGGCCCTGGACGATCTCCTCGTCGGCCGTGGCGCTCTCGTAGAGCGCCGTCAGCAGGCAGCTCGCGTACCGCCCGATCCCGCGCGGGTCGAGCGCCGGGCGGCTGTCGAAGACGATCCTCACGCGCCCGCACCCGCGGCCTGGAGCAGGATCGGCTCGAGGCGGTCGGCGTAGGCGTCGGCACCGAACCGCTGGGCGTGGACGCGCGCGGCGGCGCCCATGCGCGCGCGGTCGGCCAGCACCTCGAGCACGGCGGCGGCGAGCTCGGCGGGGTCGCCGGGCGTGACGAGCCGGCCGGTGACGCCGTCGACGACGACCTCGGCGAGGCCGCCGACGCGGGTCGCGACGACCGGGGTGCCCGCCGCCATCGCCTCCGCGAGGACGGTGCCGAACGGCTCCTGGCGCGAGGGCGCGACGAGCACGTCGAGATGGCGCATGACGGCCGCGCCGTCGGGCACCCAGGGGATCTGCTCGACGCCCTCGGCGGCGCGGACCCGGGCGGCGTAGTCCGGCGCGCTGTCGTAGGGGTCGTCGCCGACGACGACGATCCGCACGTCGGGCATGGCGGCACGGATCTGAGGTGCGGCCTGGACGAGGTCCAGCGGCCCCTTGCGCGGCTCGATGCGCCCGACGAAGCCGACGACGGGCCGCTCGTCGACCGGCCACGGCGCGGGGGTGTCGGCGACGTCGAGCTCGACGGGGCAGTAGACGACGTGGGCCCGCAGCCCCGGCAGGCGGTCGGCGACGGCGCCGGAGTCGGCCAGCACGGCGTCTGCGCGCGACCAGAAGCGCGGCACGCGGTCGACGATGTCGTGCACGTGCAGGATCGTGCGCCGGCCGGTCAGGCCCGGCAGCAGGCGGCCGCTGACGGTGCCGTTGAGATAGACGAGGTCGTGCGCCGCCGCGAGCTTGCGGACCCGCGGGAAGCTCGCCGCGGCGCGCGCGCCGGCGCCGCGGTCGAGGCCGCCGAGTGCGAGCCGGACGACCGGCAGGCCGGCTTCGTCGAGCGGCCCGGCGGCCGGCGTGGCGAGCGTCAGCACGTGGCCGCGGGCCAGCAGCCGCTTGGCCAGACGCAGCAGCCCGATCTCGGCGCCGCCGGGATGGGCGACGGCGCATACGGCGAGGATCCTCACCCGCCGATCCTCGCAGGGAGCGGCCCGCTGCGAGACTTCGACGATGGCGCGACGGCTCCGCGAGACCCGAGGGGGTGTGTCGAGACGTGCGCGGCCGGCGCGAAGTACTCGGCACACCGGCCGGCCGGCGGCGTCGTGACCGCCCTCGCCGACGCGGTCTGGGAGGCGCTGCCCGCCGACGCCGCGCCCGAGCGGCTCGCCGAGCGGCGGGCGTTCCTGCTCGCGCACGTCCACGCCGGCGAGACGGTGCTCGACCTCGGCTGCGGCGCGGGCGAGTTCGGCGCGGCGCTGACGGAGGCCGGCGCGCACCCGATCGGCGTCGACGTGGCGGCCGAGGCGCTGCGGCGGGCGGCGGCGCGCGTCCCCGGGCTCGACCTGCGCCTGTGGCGCGACGGCGAGCCGCTGCCGTTGGAGGACCGCAGCGTCGACGTGGTCTGGGCGGGCGAGGTGATCGAGCACGTCGCCGACGTCGCGCCGTGGCTGTCGGAGGTGCGCCGCGTGCTGCGCCCGCGCGGAACGCTGCTGCTCACCACCCCCCACCACGGCCCGCTGACGCTGCTGGGGCTGGCGCTCAGCCCGCGCCGCTTCGACGCGCACTTCGAGCCACGCTCGGACCACGTGCGCTTCTTCTCCCCGCGTACGCTGCGCGCGCTGCTGGACGACCTCGGCTTCGACGTCGCGCAGCTGCGCGTGCGCCACGCGAAGATCCTCGTGCGCGCAATGCGGGCATGACCGCGCGCCGCGCGCGAGGCACGCGTGGTGACTTGACCCCGCATACGGGGGTCAATCCGCCACGACCCGCGATCGCGTGCCGCGCGCGAGGCGCGCGTGGTGACCTGTCCCCGTATATGGGGGCCAACTCACCACGCCGCGCGAACCGCGTCGCCTGATGCGCGTACTGCTCGACACGACCTACGCGCTGCGCGGGCCGAGCGGCACCGGCGTGTACCTCGAGCGCCTGACCGCAGCGCTGCGCGAGGCGGGAGTCGACGTCGTCGAGGCCGCCGACACCGGTCGCCCGCCGCCCGCGGGCGGCGGGCTGCGCAGCGCGCGCAACCTCGCCCGCGACGTCTGGTGGGCGCAGGTCGCGCTGCCGCGCCGGGCGCGCGCCGCGGGCGCCGAAGTCATCCACCACCCGCTGCCCGCGCACGCGCGCCAGGCGCCGTGCCCGCAGGTCGTCACCCTCCACGACCTCGCCTTCGAGCGCCTGCCGGAGTGCTTCGACCCGGCCTTCCGGCGCTGGGCCTCGCTCACCCACCGCCGTGCCGCACGGGCGGCGGACGCGGTGGTGTGCGTCTCGCAGACCACGCGCCGCGACGCGATGGCGCGCTGGGGCCTGGACGGCGCACGGATCGTCGTCGCGCCGCACGGCGCGGGCCAGGCGCCGCCCGCGGTCGCCACGCCGCCCGCCGCCCCGGCGCACTTTCTCTACATCGGCGACGACGAGCCGCGCAAGAACCTCGCGTTGCTGCTCTCCGCGCACGACCGCTACCGCAGCGCCGTCGGCGCGGCCGCCACGCTGGAGCTCGTGCTCGCCGGCCGGGCGCAGCCCGCCCCCCAGCCCGGCGTGCGCTGCGCCCCCGATCCCGACCTCGCAGAGCTGCTGCACGGCGCCGCCGCGCTCGTGCACCCCGCCCTGCACGAGGGCTTCGGCCTGACCGTGCTCGAGGCGATGCAGGCGGGCGTGCCGGTCATCGCCGCGCGCTCCCCGGGGCTCTCGGAGACCTGCGGCGAGGCGCCGCTCTACGTCGAGCCGCACGACACCGACGGCCTGGCGCACGCGCTCGCGCGGGTCGCCGTCGATCCCGCGCTGCGCGCCACGCTCGCCGCCGCCGGGCGGGAGCGCGCCGCGCAGTTCTCCTGGCGCACGTCAGCGCGTGCCCACATCGAGGCTTATACGCTGAGTTTGAGCATGGACGCCCGCGCCACACCCTTCAGCACCGGCGGCGCGCGGTGAAGATCGCGATCCTCGGCACGCGCGGCATCCCCGCCTCCTACAGCGGCTTCGAGACCGCGGCCGAGCAGCTCGCCAGCCGCCTGACCCAGCGCGGCCACGAGGTCATCGTGTATTGCCGCCCGCACGTCGTCGACCGCCGCCTGAAGGAGCACAAGGGCGCGCGCCTCGTGCACATCCCGGCCGTGCGCAACAAGTACCTCGACACGTTCACCCACACGTTCTTGTCGTCGCTGCACTGCGCGCGGCGGCTGCGGCCCGACGTGGCGCTGTTCTTCATCGCCGGCAACAGCCCGATGTGCCTCGTCACGCGCGGCGCCGGGATCCCGACCGTGATCAACGTCGACGGGCTGGACTCCGACCGCTCGAAGTGGCCCGCGCTGGCCAAGGCCTACCTGCGCTTCGCCGAGCGCAACGCCCCGCGCTGGTCGGATACCGCGATCACCGACTCGCACGCCGTCGCGGAGATCTTCGAGCAGCGCTACGGCCGGCGCATCGGCGTCGTGCCCTACGGCGTCGAGGACCCCGGCCACACCGGCACGGAGACGCTCGACCGCCTCGGCCTCGAGCCCGGCAGGTACGTGCTGTTCGTCGGCCGCCTGGAGCCCGAGAACAACCCGCACGTCCTCGTCGAGGCCTTCAGCCGCATCTCCGCCGACCGGGCCAAGCGGATGAAGCTCGTCGTCGTCGGCGGCGCGCCGTACGCGCACGACTACATCAAGCAGGTCCAGCGCGCCGGCGACCCGCGCGTGATCTTCCCCGGCTACGTCTTCGGCCGCGGCTACTGGGAGCTGCAGCACCACGCCTACGTGTTCTGCGCGCCGACCGAGGTCGGCGGCACGCACCCGGTCATCCTCGAGGCGCTGGCGGCGGGCAACTGCGTGCTCGTCAACGACCACGCGCCGAACGTCGAGACGGTCGGCGACGCGGGCCTGACGTTCGAGGGCAAGGTCGGCGTGCCGTCGCTGACGGCTCAGCTCGAGCGCCTCTTCGACGAGCCCGAGCTCGTCGAGCACTACCGCGCCAGGGCCCGCGAGCGGGCACGGCGCTACTCCTGGGACGCGGTCACCGACGAGTACGAGCAGCTGCTCGTCAGCGTGCGCCAGATGGGCGGGCCCGGCGGCCTGCCGGCCGAGCTGGTCGACGGTGCGGGCGCGGGCCGTGGCAGCGGCGGCGGCGCGCAGCCGATCGCCGGCACGCGCTGAGCGCCGCCGGCTGCCAGCTCAGCGCGTCGCGGTGACGGCCGCGGCGCGGCTCGTCAGCGCGCGCGCGCCGTGGGTCCAGCGGATCCGCAGGTAGCCGCTGGCGGGCACCCTCACGCGCGTCTCGAAGTAGTGGCGCGGCCCGCGCACGGTGACGGTCTTGCGCGTGCGCCAGCGCTTGCCGCCGCGGATGCGGAACTGGATGCTCGCGCGCTCGCGCACCGTCGGTGCGGCCGGTCGCAGCATCCCGAAGACGCCGGTCGAGCGTCCGCGCCGGACGCGCTGCTGCTTGACGAAGATCGGCGTCATGTAGGCCTTGTAGGACGGCTTGCGCTTGCCGGTCAGCAGCTTCAGGCCGCTCTGGAACGTGCGCCACGCCAGACCCGGGTTCTTCTTCGCATCGACGCCCGCGACGGGCCCGTCGTCGGTGAGCAGGAACTGGTTGACCGCGCGCACGTTGGGGTTCTTGAAGGCCATGTACTCGGCCTCGTTGATCCACGCCGCCTGCTTGTTGAACGAGACCCGGGTGATCGGGTCAGGGGCGGTCTGGTAGCCGTACTCGGTGAGGTACAGCGGCACGCCGCGGCTGCTCTGGGTCTTCTGGCGGTAGCGCCGGTAGATCCGCGACAGCTCCGAGCTGAGGGCGCGCAGGTCGGCCATCGAGACCCAGTCGGCCGAGCGCGAGCGCCGGCTCGGCGGCGACAGCAGCGCGTAGGGGTGATGCGCGTAGCCGGTCGCCTTGAACAGCGCGGGGTTCTGCGCGACGAACGTCGCGACGTCGCCGGGGCAGTTGCGCAGCGAGGCCTGCGCGCCCTTGAGGACGTTGATGTTGTTGTCGACGCAGTACAGGCGGCGGATGAACTTCAGCACGTCGATCGACTCCGAGAGGTTCTTCTTCTTGCCCTGGCCCTGGGGCGCGGTCTCGCCGATGAGGATCGTGTCGCTGCCGTGGCCGGTGTCGGCGAGCGCCTGCCAGGCGCTGGCGACGAGGTTGCGGTAGATCGAGGGCGCCGCGTCGATCTGGCTCGAGGCCTTGCGCGGGTCCGGGCTCCACTGCGGCGTCAGCCAGCCAGCCTGGTTGGGCTCGTTCCAGATCGACCAGTAGTCGACGCGCGGCAGACCGCTGTAGTTGCCGCTGTAGCGCGTGCCGACGGCCCGGACGAAGTTGCCGAACTCCTCCGGGTTGGGGTTGAAGTTCTTCTGCAGGTCGGCGCGCGGCGACTCCGTCGAGGCCCAGCGCGGCACGGGCGAGGTGAAGTTCAGGTTCACGAGGATGCCGCGCGCCTGCGCCTCGCGGATGAGCGCGTCGTACTTCTCCCAGACGGCCGTCTGGTACGCGGCCGGATCGGTCGTGTCGACGTTGGGCTTCTGCGCCTGATCGTTGGCCGGCGCCAGCAACGCCCAGAAGACGGACACGCGGATGCGGTCGACGCCGAAGCCGCGCAGCGTGTCGAGCGTCGCGATCTGCTGCTCGGCGCTGGCGTAGACGAGCAGCGGGTCGTCCTGGAAGGTCGACTCCTGCGTCCGGGACGCGAGCGCGAGCGAGGGGAGGGCCGCCAGCACGAGGAGGGCGGCGACGAGGTAGCGAAGTGGGATGGACGCATGAGTTTCACGGTGCCGTGGTCTGGCGTTGCGCTGCAAGGAACACAGCGACCGCATCAGAAGATCGGGGGTCGAGGTAGAGCGCCGGACGGACGGCCGTCATGGCGAGTTCCGGCCGCCGCAGCGTATTCAACTCGAAATCTGCAAGTCGCAGCCACGAGGCGGGGTTGGAGGGTTGCAGGCGCACGGCCTCCCCCAACGCGCGGCGTGCCGCGACGTTGCGGTCGGCCGCCGTCTCGACCGTGGCCAGCGTGAACAGGGGATCCAGCGCCAGCGGATCGACCTCGTGGGCCCGCTGGGCCTGCGTGCGCGCGGCGTCGAAGTTGCCGCGATCCAGCGAGTCCAGCGCGTCCTGCGTCAGCGAGTCGGCGCGCATCGGCTGCCAGATCGTCCATGCCGCGGCGACCACGAGCGCCAGCGTGGCGCCCGCACAGATGGCGCGCATCCGCTCGCGCGCGCCGGCCCGCAGCCGCGCCGCGAGCCCGCCGCGGACGGATGGGCCGGCCGGGCCGGGGGCGGCGGCGGGCGCGTCGCGCAGCGGCCCGCGCCCGGCCACCCAGCCCGCCGCCAGCAGGGCGACGACGGCGTTGGCCGGCACGACCCACGTCCAGTCGACGAACGACGACACGCCGAAGACGATCACCGTGGCGACGAGCGTCAGCAGGCCGATCCGCTCGGCGCCGTATGGCCGCCGGCGATCGCGCCGCCGCAGGCCGGTGGCGCGCGCGGCGCTCGCCAGCCACGCGGCGAGCAGAGCGAGGCTGACGGCGAGCCCGGCCAGGCCGAGGTCGGCGAGCGTCTGCACGACGTAGCCGTGCGCGTGGCGGACCGCGGGATCGCCGCTGCGGTAACGCTTGCGGACCGTGGCGTAGCTGCCCGCGCCGACCCCCACGCCCGGGTTGTCCTCGAAGATCCGCAACGCCTCGTCCCAGTACTGCGCCCGCACGCTGCCGACCGCGGTCAGGCGCGTGTTGTCGTTGCGCGGCAGCGGCGCGGAGGTGTCGGTGAGCTGATTCCAGCGCGCCGAGATCGAGCCCGACAGGCCGCGCTCGCCGAGGGCGAGCGCGATCGTGACGGCGACCGGGATCAGCGCCAGGCCGACGAGCAGCGCGACGCCGGCGCGGTCGCGCTGGTGCAGCGTCGGGTTGTGCGCCGCACGCGCGAAGCCGACGGCCAGGCCCGCCGCCGCCAGCAGGGCGAGCATGACGAGCACCAGCAGGCCGAGCTGCAGGCCCGCCTGGTTGCGCAGCTCGACCGGCACGCGGTCGTCGGTCAGCGCGTTCTGCGAGAACGCCCACAACGCCATGAGCCCGCCGCCCGCGCCGCCCGCGATCAGCACCGCCGCGCCGCGCAGGCGCCGCGGCACGGTGGCAAACCAGAACGCCGCGCCGAGCACCGCCGCGAGCACCGCCCCGCGCGAGAAGGACAGCAGCATCGTCAGCACGAGCAGCCCGAGCGCCGGATAGGCGAGCGCGTTGAGCGCCTGGTGGCCCGCGCGCCGCGTGCCCAGCCACAGGCAGCCGGGCACGCCGAGCGCCGCCGCCAGCCCGACGCTGTTCCAGTAGCCGAACGGCTCGCGCAGGCGGGCGTAGATCTCGTCGGGGTTCAGCGCGCCGGGGAAGATCTTCGTCAGCACGGCGTAGGCGCTGATCGCGATCGCCGAGAGGGTGATCGCCCCGAGCAGCGCGCTCCAGCGGCCCGGCACGCTGTGGGCGAGCGCGACGGCCGCGGCGAGCACGGCGGCGTAGGCGACCGTCCGGTTCGTCTCGATCCACGCCTCCGACGGGTTCACCGCCCAGGTGATCGACAGCGCGGTGAGGACGGCGAGCGCGAGCAGCGCCGCGAGGGTTGCGGCGCCCCACAGCCGCTCACGGCGCGGGGTCAGCAGGAGCGCGCCCGCCACCGTGAGCCCGCCGCCGAGCACGAGGCCGATCTCGGCCGGCGTCGTGCGGCCGAGGTTCAGCCCGCCGTCGGCGGTGAACGCGAGCGCGCAGATGATCGCCGCGAGGCCTGCCGTCAGCAGCGTCTGGACGGCGGGTGCCGGAACGCTCAGGGCGCCGACGCGGCCGGTGTCGTCAAGCGCGGCGTGCGTTGACAAGGCGTCGGACGCGAAGGCCGGCGACGGCGAGCGCCCCGGCGAGCAGCAGCGCGAGCAGGACCACGAGCGAGGTCGGCAGGTCGGCGGCCTCGCCGACGGTGGGCGCCGTACCGACGGCGGCCGGGTCGACGGTGGCGTTGTCGACCGCCACGGAGCCCGGCTCGGTGCTGCGCGCCGTCTCGATCGCCTGGCGCTCGGCGGCGCTGGCCTCCGCGAGCTGCTCGCCCGCGGGTGCGCTGCCGATCGCCCCCGCACCGCCCGCGCCGCCCGCGCCGCCGCCGGACGCAGCGCCCCCGGCACCGGCGCCGGCGTCGCCGCCGGACTTGTTCTTCGCCGCGGCGGCCGCGGCCTGGGCGCGGCGGATGACGTCGCGGCAGTTGCCGTACTGGTCGCCGTCGGAGGCGAACTGGCGCAGCGCGTCGCGATACTCCTTCTGCGTGTAGGTCTTCGACATGACCTCGTCGTCGGTGCAGTCGCGGATGACGTCGAGGCCCGCGCCGGACGCGGGCGCGGCGACGGCGAGCAGGGCGAGCATCGCGAGGAGGAGCAGCCGGCGCGTCATGCGCTCACCGTAGCGAGGCCACGGAGGCCAGCGCGCCCGCGAAGCCCGCCGCCCAGGCCTCGAACGTGTAGGCCGCGACGTCGCGGCGGGCGTTGGCGCCGAGCGTCGAGCCCAGCGCGCGGTCGTCGTGCAGGCGGCGCAGGGCGCCGGCCAGCGCGGGCACGTCGCCCGCGGGCACGACGAGGCCGTTGCGCTCGTGGCGGACGAGCCCGCCCGCCACGGCGCCGACCTCCTCGCTGGCGATGACGGGTGTCGACTGGTTCATGGCCTCGTTGGCGACGAGCCCCCACGGCTCGCGGAAGTCGCGGGTCCGCAGGGACGGTATGACGCAAACGTGCGCGACGGCCAGGAAGTTGCGCACCTGGTCGGGCGGCTGCGGTCCGACGAAGGCCACCGCGCCGCCGGTGGGGATCCGAGGGGGCCCGGTTCCCGCACCGACGAGGACGAGCGCGGCGGCTGATGCGTCGAGGCCTGACTGGCGCCAGGCATCGAGCAGCACCGTTGCGCCTTTTGCCCGGCTTGGCCGTCCGAGAAACACCGCGAGGAACGAAGCATCGGCCTTGCCGGACACCGGCTCGCCCCAGAACGCGTTGTCGACGGCCTGCGGCGCGACGTGCACGTTGCGGGCACCGCGCGCGCGCGCGAAGGCCGCCACGTGCGGACCGTAGGCGACGACGGCGTCGGCCGCGCGGTAGAGCAGGGCCAGCAGCGGCGCGCCGGCCACGAGGTGCGCGGGCGTGCGCGGATGCGCCCACAGCGCGCTCCACAGGACGAACGGCGTACCTCTCGCGCGGGCGCCCGCGAACGCCGCCGGCAGCGCGGTGCGGCCGGCCGTCCCGCAGACCACGGCGCCGTAGCGCCCCGACGCCGCCAGGGCGCCGATCTCGCGCTGCTCGACGTTGCGGTGCGGGACGCCGGGGTGGGCGACGCCCGCCGTCGCGTGGATCGAGCGCCCGCCGAACAGCGCCAGCTCGATCGGGACGCGGCGGTGCAGCGCGGCGAACGCGCCGACGCGCTCGGGCGGGACGTGGTTGGTGACGACGAGGACCGGCTTGACGGCGCTCACGCCGAGCGGCCGCCCTTCGCAGCGAGCGCGGCCTCGTAGGCGGCGACCGTCGCCGCGCCGCAGCCCTCCCAGGAGAAGGCGCGCTCGACCGTCGCGCGGGCGTGCGCGCCCGCCGCGCGCAGTCCCGCGCCGCCGCCGGCCAGCAGGCCGTCGATCGCGTCGGCGAGCGCCCGCGGATCGCCGGGTGCGACGAGCGTCATGCCTGCGGGGCCGCCGCGACCTTCGACCTCGGCTCCGGCCCCGGCGAGGCCGGCGGCGGGCGGCACGGCGCGGCCCGCGTCGACGATCTCCTGCGGACCGGGCTCGCCCGCGGCCCCGATCGCCGGCAGCCAGCCGGCCATCGCCTCGACGTACGCGACGCCGAACGCCTCGTCGGTGGAGGGCATCGCGAACAGCGTGGCGCGGCGCGTGCGCGCGAGCGCCTCGTCGCCGGGCAGCTGGCCGGCGAGCTCGAGCCGGTCGGCGACGCCGAGCTCGCTCGCCAGCGCGCGCAGCGCGGGCAGCTCGGGCCCGTCGCCGATGACGAGGTAGCGCAGCGCCGGGTGGCGGTCGGTCAGCAGCGCGATCGCGCGCAGCACGTCGGCGTGGCGCTTGCGGGCGACGACGTGGCCGGTCGTGACGACGGTCGGCGCCGGGTAGGGCGCCGCGCGCCCCGCCGGCAGGTCGCTGCCCAGCCGCACCACGCGCGTCGCGCGCGCGCCGAGGACACGGCAGCGCTGCTCGATCCCGCCGCTGTTGGCGATGACGATGCGCGCATGGGCGAGCGCGGCGCGCACGGCCTCCGCCCCGGCGGCCGACTGCGGCACCGTGTGGAAGACGTCGCCGCCGTGGACGGAGACGACGAACGGCGCGCGCAGCCCGGCGCGCCGGACCGCCTCGCCGGCCGGCACCGCGTTGTGCGCGTGGACGAGATCGAAGCCGAACCGGCGGCGCAGCGCGCGCAGCGCCACGGCCAGCGGCGGCGCCGCCCAGCGCCCCCAGCTGCCGTACGTCGCCGGCCGCGGCGGCGCGAGGAACGGGACGTAGGCGACCTCGATGCCGTCGAGCGTAGTGCGCGGCGGCTGGGCGAGCGCGCGGGCGGTCGCTCGGGTGGCGGCGGCCGGGCCGCTGCGCGCGGCGGCGAGCGACGGAAGCGGGCGATAGAGGACGAGCACGCGCACGTCGGCGCCGGCGTCGCGCGCGGCGATCGCCTGGCGGTGCGCCCACAGACCGAGCACGGGGTCCGCGGCGCGCGGATAGAACTCCGCGACGATCGCGACCTTCATCCGATGCGCCGGGACCAGCGGGCCTGCGTCCGCGTGACGTACGGCCGCTCGGCGAGGAACGCGCGCGCCTCGGCGACCGCGGCGGCGCGCGGATAGCCGCCGCCGACCGGGGTCGTGTGCAGGATCGGCGTCGCGTCGACGATCCCCGCCCGCCAGCCGTGCTCCTGCGCGAGCGCGCCCCAGTGCGCATCCAGGCCCCAGCCCATCCGCAGGTCCGGAAACGGCAGCAGGGTCTCGAAGACCGGTGCCGCGAACGCCGTCACCGGGCCGATCTCGACGAAGCGCGACTCGCGCACCGCGCCGCCCGGCAGGCGCCGGGTGGCCGCCCACGCCGCGTGGGAGTGGCGGCGGTGGGCGGGCTGGGCGAGCAGCAACCCGGCGTCGTCGGCGCAGAACAGGAAGCGGTCGAGGAAGCGAGGCGGCAGGGCGACGTCGTCGTCGACGAGCAGCAGCCAGTCGTGGCCGGCCGCCGGGTGCTCGTGCAGCAACGCGTTGAGGTGCTCGAACCTGCCCGCGTCGCCCATCGCGACCGTGTGCATGTGCACCGCGTGGCGGGTGCGGTGAAGCTCGGCGCGCAGCGCGTTCATCAGGCGTCCCGGGCGCTCGACGCCGAGCACGAGCACGCTGCGCCGCGGCGGTTGCGAACGCGCCGCGCGGTCCAGCCGCCGCAGCCGCGGCCGGGCCTCGACGTCGAGCAGCGCGTCGAGCGCGCGCAGCGGCGGGCGGCGCAGCCCGCGCACGGTGCCGCTCTCGCCGGAGAGGAAATCGGGGTCCGGCGATGGGAGGACGGCGGGCTCAGGCCGAGGGGGCTCGTCGCCGAACGGCACGGCGGGCTTCGGCGGGGGAGGGTCGTCGACGAACCGTCCACCGAGCAGACGTGTTCTCGACGACCCCGGCGCATCGCCGCGTCCGCGTTCCCGCCGCGCCACGAGCGACCCGACCGCCGCCCCCAGGCGCCCCAGCGAGTGCGCCGTCTGCACGATCCCGCTCGGACAGGCGAAGCGCACCGTGTGCACGGCGCAGCCGGCCAGCACGCGCAGCTCGCGGCGCAGCGACGGCGCGCGCTGCCGGTAGGCGTCGAAGCGCCGGCTCGCCGCGCCGCGCCGGTAGGCGGCGACGGCGAGCGCGCGCAGCCGGGCGTCGTCGCCCGCGCGGCGGTGGTCGAGCGCCGCGCCCGCGACGTAGCGGATCCGTCCGCCGGCCGCGCGCAGTCGCCCCTGCCACTCCTGCTCGTCGCCGTAGAGCTCGCGCGTCTCGTCAAAGCGCCCGGCGCGGGCGATCGCGGCGCGGCGCACGGTCATGTTCGCGCCCCACGCGTGGTCGACGTCGCGGTCGCGCGTGCCGTGGTCCTGGGTCGTGATCGGGGGCAGCTCGCGGCCGCAGGAGCGCAGCCGGTGATCCTCCAGGCGGGCGTGGATCGGCCCCGTCAGCACGCCGACGGCCGGCTCGGCGGCGGCGTCGGCGGCGAGCAGCGCCGCCAGCCAGCCGGGCCGCACCTCGACGTCGTCGTCGACGAACACGAGCAGGTCGGTGGCCGCGGCGTCGATCGCGCTGTTGCGCGCGGCGTTCAGCCCGCGCGACTGCGCATGGGCGACGTAGCGCGCGCCGTGGCGCCGCGCCGCCGCGTGCGTCGCCTCGTCGGGACCGTCGTCGACGACGAGCAGCTCCGCGCCGGCGGCCGCCGCCTGCGGCGCGATCGACGCCAGCGCGACGTCGAGGTAGCCCGCGCGCAGGCGCGTCGGCACGATGATGCTCGCCGTCGGCTCCACGCGGCAAGAGTCTAGGTTTGCGGGGAACGCCGGGCGAGCCCGGCCGCCGTCAGCCCGCGGCGAGCACGGGCAGGTCGGCCGTGCGCCGCAGCCGCTCCAGACAGCGCGCCCGCGTCGGGCCGATCGAGCCGACCGGCATGCCCAGCGCGGCGCCGATCTCCTCGTAGCTCAGCGCGGGCTCGGCCGTGAGCAGCCGCAGCAGCGCCTGATCGCGAGCGGGCAGGCGCGAGAACGCATCCCACAGCGCCCGGTCGCGCTCGTCGCGCAGCAGGTCGTCGCCGGGCGCGGGGGCCTGCGAGTCGGCCTCGGGCAGCTCGTCGCCCATCGGGATCTGACGGCCCGAGCGGCGCAGCACGCGCAGCGACTCGTGGCGTGCGGTCGTCGCCAGCCAGCCGCCGACCATGGCGGGATCCTGGAGGCGCCCGGCGTGCTCGACAAGCCGCAGCCACGTCGTCTGGAAGACCTCGTCGCTGTCGGCCGCCGACAGCCGGTGTTTGCGGGCGATGGCCCACACGAGGCCGGAGTAGCGGTCGACGAGCGCGTTCCACGACCCCTCGTCGCCGCGCGCCGCGGCGCGGACGAGGAGGCCGGCATCGGTATCTGCATGGGTGGCCTGGGCGTACACGCGCGCACCATCTCCGGAGCACCTTGACGCGACCCTGCGGAAACCTTGCGGTCGACCGGCGGGAGTGGGAGATTGCGCCTCACACCCCCAGCCACAGATCGCCGCCGCAGGCCGCACGCGCCGTCCGCGGGCGTCACGACAGGACATCGCGAGCATGAGCGCTCAACCGAGGCACCACCGCATCGCCGCAACGCATGCGAGGGTTGCGCTCACCGGGACGCTGCGCGCGGAGATCGGCGGGGTCGACGTCGCCGCCGGGCTGCCCGGCCGCCAGGGGCGCGCGCTGTTCGCGTTTCTCGTCGTAAACCGACACCGGCCGGTCGGCCGCCACGAGCTGATCGGCGTCCTCTGGCCCGAGGACCCGCCCGAGGCGCCCGAGGCCGGGCTGAGCACGGTCCTCGCGCGGATGCGGCGGGCGCTCGGCGACGGCGTCGTCACCGGCCGCGCAGAGCTGCGCTTCGCGCTCGACGCCGACGTCGACACCGAGCAGGCGGTGGCGGCGGCCGGGGCCGCCGAGCGCGCGCTCGCCGGCGGCGACGCGCCTGCGGCGATGGCGGCCGCCCACGCGGCGCTAAAGATCATCGAGCGCCCGCTGCTGGCGGGCATCGAGGGTGACTGGGTCAAGCGCCTCGAGACCGAGCTCGAGGCGCTCGAGCCCGGGCTGCTCGAGGTTCTCGCCCGCGCCGCGCTCGTCGTAGGCGACGGCGAGCACCTCGTCACCGCCGAGCGCGTGGCCCGCGCGCTCGCCGAGCGCCACCCGTTCCGCGAGACCGGCCACGCGCTGCTGATCGAGATCCACGGCCGCCGCGGCAACGTCGCCGAGGCGACGCTCGCCTACGACCGTCTGCGCGTGTTCCTGCGCGACGAGCTCGGCACGGTGCCGTCGAGCGCGATCTCGGCGCTGCACGAGCAGCTGCTGCGCAGCGGCCGCCTGCCGAGCACCGCGCCGCGCGGCGCGGCGGCCTCGCCGGAACGATCGGCGCCGCCGGCCGCGGCGCCGAGCGGACCGCTGCCGCTGCCGGTCATCGGCGGATCGCCGTCGGCGACCGCGTTCGTCGGGCGCGAGGACGAGCTGGCGCGGCTGGATCTGTCCTGGCAGCCGGCTGCGAGCCAGGGAGAGCGCCGGCTGGCGCTGCTCCTCGGCGAGGCCGGCGTCGGCAAGACGCGCCTCGCCGCGCAGTTCGCCGCCCAGGTCCACGCGAGCGGCGCGACCGTCCTCTACGGGCGCTGCCAGCAGGAGCCGCTGCGCTCCTACCAGCCGTTCATCGAGGCGCTGCGCCATGGGCTGCGCCACGGCGCCTGGACGGATTGGTCGGACGATCCCGCCGCCGCCGGCGACCTCGAGGAGCTCGCCCGGATCCTGCCCGAGGCGCGGGCGCAGACACCCCCCGGCGCGGCGCACCCGGACGTGGCCGCTGGCGCCCCGTCGAAAGATCCCGAGGCCGAGCGCTACCGCCTCTTCGAGGCCGTCGCGACGCTCATGCGCCGCGCGGCGCAGCGCGCGCCGCTGCTGCTCGTCCTCGACGACCTGCACTGGATCGACAAGCCGACGCTGCTGCTCCTGCGCCACCTCCTGCGCCATCCCGACCCCGCCCGCCTCCTGGTGCTCGGCCTGGCCCGCCGCGTGGAGCTGCGCGACGATCACCCCGCGATGGAGCTCATCCGCGACCTGCGCGGCGAGCAGCGCTTCGACCGCCTCGGGCTCGACGGCCTCTCGGAGGCGGAGGCCGACGCGCTCGTCGCCGCCCGCCTCGCGGCCGCGCCCAGTGCCGACTTCGTCCGCGGCCTGCGCGAGCAGACCGAGGGCAATCCGTTCTTCATCGAGGAGGCGCTGCGCGCGCTCGTCGAGGCCGAGGTGCTGCAGGCCGGAGCGCAGGCGCCGGCCAGCGCGCTGGCGTCGATCGGCGTTCCCGACAGCGTCGCCGATGTCATCCTCAGCCGGCTGCGCCACGTCTCCGAGCCGGCCGTCGAGGCGCTGACGATCGGTGCGGCGATCGGCCGCGAGTTCGATCTCGCCGCGCTCGAACCGCTGCTCGACAGCTCCGCCGACCGCGTCATCGAGGCGCTCGAGGAGGCGATCGCCACCGGCCTGCTGGTCGAGGTCGCCGACGCCGTGGACCGCTTCGCGTTCTGCCACGCGCTGGCCCGCGACGCGGTCTACGGACGCCTGTCGCGCACCCGCCGCCTGCGCGTGCACCTGCGCGTCGCGACGACGCTCGAGACGCTCGGCGCGGGCGCCGGCGAGCTCGCCCACCAGTTCTTCGCCGCCCGCGAGGTCGGGGGCGCCGACCAGGCGGTCCGCTACTCCGTCCTCGCCGGCGACGAGGCGGCCCGCTCGCTGGCCTACGAGGACTCGGCTGAGCACTACCGCCGCGCGCTGGAGGCGAGCTCGGCCGCCGCGGCGGTCGGCGAGTCGACGCGCTGCGACATCCTGCTCGCCCTGGGCCGGGTGCAGTGGCAGGCCGGCGACGCGCAGGCCCGGACCACCTACTACGAGGCCGCCGCGAGCGCCCGCCAGCGCGGCGATGCCGTGCAGCTCGGGCGCGCCGCGCTCGGGCTGGGGGAGCGCTACTGGGAGGGCAACGCCGCCGACCCGCGCTTCGCCCCGCTGATCGCCGACGCCGTGCGGTCGCTCAGCGGCGAGGACAGCCGGCTGGGCGCGCGGCTCATGGGCCGGCTCGCCGAGATCCTGCACTTCGCCGCCGGCGAGGAGTACGGCACGAAGCTCAGCGCCGACGCCCTGGCGATGGCGCGCCGCCTGGGCGAGCGCGAGACGCTCGTCATGACGCTGATGAGCCGTCACGTCACGCTGCTGCACATCGAGCACCTCGACGAGCGCAACCGCCTCAGCGCGGAGGTGCTGGCGCTCAGCGGCGAGCACCGCGCGCTGCGCGCGGAGGCGCTGCACTGGCATCTCTACGACGTCTTCGAGCTCGGCATGCCCGAGGACGCGCGTCGCCTGCACGGCGAGCTGACGGCGCTCGGGGGCGAGCTGCGCCAGCCGCTGCTCGAGCATCTCGCGGTCGGCTGGCAGGGCGTCTTCGCTCAGCTCGCCGGCGACATCGAGGCGGCGGAGGGCATTGCGGCGCGCTCCTACGAGCTCGCCCACCGTGCCCAGGTCGGCTACGCCAGCTCGTATCTCTCGGGGATGCTGTTCACGCTGCGTCGCCAGCAGGGGCGCGTCGAGGAGCTGCTGCCGGCGATGGAGTCGCTCGTCGTGGGCCGCTCGGCGAGCCACGCGTGGCGGGCGGCCCTCGCGCTCGCGCAGGTCGAGACGGGGGCGACCGCGGCCGGCCGCGAGCACTACGAGCCGCTGGCCGCGGCCAGCGCCCGGGCCGTGCCGCGCGACTGGTACTGGTTCTTCACGGTCGCCCTGCTCGCCGAGGCCTGCTGCGCGCTGCGCGACCGCCGGCGCGCGCTGCAGCTCTACGAGCTGCTGGTTCCGTTCGCCGAGCGCTACGTGCAGGTGATCTTCGCCGCCAACTGGGGCTCGGTGCAGCGTCATCTCGGGATGCTCGCCGCGGTCCTCGAGCGCCACGACGTGGCCGAGCATCACCTCCGGGCGGGCATCGCGGCCAACGAGCGCATCGGCGCGATCCTCATGACGGCCGAGACGCAGTGCGAGCTGGGTGCGCTGCTGCGCGCGCGTGGCGCGCCCGGCGACGAGGACGAGGCAGCCGCGCTCGCGGCGCGCGTCGAGGAGGTCGCGGCGCCACGCGGGCTGGCGCAGCTGCGTCGCCGGGCGCTCGGGCTGGCGGCCGGCGAGCACGCGTGAAGCGGGGCGCGGGTGTATCTGCGGCCGGGCGGCGCGCTCTTACCGCCCATGACCACACAGCTCGTCGAGCCGATGACCGACGTACAGCGCTCCGCGCCGCCGCGCCGAAAGGGGATGCTCACGCTCGCGGACCTGTGGGCCAAGCTGCCGATCAGCCTGCCCGGGGATGTGGCGGGCGCTGCAGCGCAACCGCCGGACCGAGCGCGTCGTCAATCGCTGGCTCATCAACCAGGGCGTCCGCGCCGTGCCGCCGCGCCCGTACAGGCTCAGCACGAAGGCCGACTTCACCTCGCAGGACACGCTGACCGACAAGACGTACAACACGCGTCAGCTTCCGCCGGCCGATCCCGACAGCCAGGCGTCACTGCCCGCGGCCACGGAGGTGCTGGGGCTCTTCCGGCGCGAGCAGTTCATCCCGTGCGAAAAGTCGACGGTGCTCTTCGCGTACGTGGCGCAGTGGTTCACCGATGGCCTGCTGCGCAGCGACCGCTCCGTCCCGGGCAAGGACGTGCGCGACATCCGCCGCAACGAGTCCACGCACGAGGTCGACATCGCTCAGCTGTACGGACTCAACGACGCCATGACGCAGATGCTGCGCGATCCTCGGAACCCGATACTGCTCGACGCACAGGGCACGCGAGGGGAGGAGATCCCGCCCGCGCTCTACAGCACGGCCGGCGTGCGGCTCGCGAGATTCGAGACGCTGCGCACCGTCGGCGAGAAGAAGGACGACGTCGACAAGACGCAGCTGCTGGCGATGGGCAGCGATGCCGGCAACACGCAGATCGGTTACGCGATGCTCAACACACTGTTCCTGCGCGAGCACAACCGCATCGCTCGCGAGATCGCCGATACGAACAAACGCTGGCCCGAGGACCGCGTGTTCGCGGCCGCGCGCAGCGTCCTGACGGTACTGCTCATCAAGGTCGTCATCGAGGAGTACATCAACCACATCACGCCCTACCACTTCCGCTTCCGGCTCGATCCGAACGGGTTTCACAAGCGGCCGTGGATGCGGCCCAACTGGACCGCGGTCGAGTTCAACCTCCTGTACCGCTGGCACAGCCTCATCCCCGACGAGCTGCAGGTCGGGTCGCAGACGCTGGCGCTGGAGGACACCACGTTCCGCACCCGCGACCTGCTCGGCACCCACGGCCTCGCTGCGCTCTTCGAAAGCGCCTCGCAGCAGCGCGCCGGCCGGGTCGGCATGCGCAACACCCCGCAGATGCTGCTCGCGATGGCGGAGCTGCCGACGATCGAAGCGGGCAGGAAGGTTCGACTGCGCAGCTACAACGAGTACCGGAAGGCGTGCAACCTCGCTCCGGCGAAGCGCTTTGAGGACATCTCCTCGGACCCGAAGATCGCCACCCGCCTGCGCGAGCTGTACGGCGGCGAGGTGAGCGATGTCGAGTTCTACGTCGGGCTCATGGCCGAGGACGCGAGGCCGAACTCCGTGCTCGCGCAGCTCGTCGGGCGGCTGGTCGGCGTGCACGCCTTCTCGCAGCTGATGACCAACCCGCTCCTCGCTCCCGAGATCTACCGGTCAGAGACGTTCTCCGAGCGCGGGATGGAGATCATCAAGGAGACCGACAGCCTCGCCACGCTGGTCCATCGCAACATCCCCCGCGCCACCCGGCGGCCGCTCGTGACGATGACGCGGACGGACTGGCGCCACAGCTAGGACACTCTGGGCCGCACATGGCGGCCCGGACGTGATCCTCTTCTTGCACAACCGCTACCGCACGACCGGCGGCGAGGAGCGCGTCGTCGACGACCTGCTCTGGCTCGTGCGCGAGCACCTCGGCGAGGAGGCTCGGCTGCTGACGCGCGACAGCGCGCGCATCGGCCGCGCCCGCGCCGCGGCCGGGCTGCTCGGCGGCGGGCTGGCGCCTGAGCAGATCGCCGTCGCCGTCCGCGACAGCGGCGCGCGCATCGTCCACGCCCACAACCTCAACCCCTCGCTGGGTTGGCGCGCGCTCGCGGCGGCCCGCGGGGCGGGCGCGCGCACGGTCCTGCACCTGCACAACTACCGGCTCGTCTGCGCCGTCGGCACGTGCTTCACGCGCGGTGCGGACTGCACCCGTTGCCACGCGCGCGACACGCTGCCCGGCGTGCGGCTGAACTGCCGCGGGACGGGCGCGGAGGCGGCGGTCTACGGGGCGTCGCTGGCGCTCTGGCAGCGGCGCCTCGTCGCGCAGGCCGACGCGATCGTCGTGCCGAGCGTGGCCGCGCTCGCGCGGCTGCGGGAGCTGGGCGCGCCGCTGGACGGCGTTGCGGTGCACGTCGTCGGCCACGCGATGCGCGAGTTCGCCGCGCGCTCTCGTGCGGCCGGTGGCGCGCACGCGCTGGTCGTGTCGCGGCTGGCGCCGGAGAAGGGCGTCGACGTGGCGATCGCGGCCTGCGCCGCCGCCGGGCTGCCGCTCGTCATCGCCGGCGACGGGCCGCAGCGGGCCGAGCTCGAGGCGCGTGCGGCGGGCACCCAGACGACCTTCGCCGGCCGCGTCGACGGCGCCGAGCTCGCGCGTCTGCGCGCCAGCGCCGGCCTGGCGATCGTGCCGTCGCGCTCGGCGGAGACGTTCGGCCTGGCCGCGGCCGAGGCGATGGCGGCGGGACTGCCCGTCGTCGCGAGCGCGATCGGCGCGCTGCCCGAGCTCTGCGACCCCGAGGGGCTCGTCGCGCCGGGCGACGCGGCGGCGCTCGCCGTCGCCGCGCGGGCACGTTTCGGCGACGCCGCGGCGGGCGAGCGCGGGCGCCGGCGGATCATCGCGCTCGCGGCGCCCGCGGCGGTCGCGCCCGCGCTGCGGGCGGTGTACGACGCGGTGTGCAGCAGCGCCGCGCGTTAGCGGTCGCCCGAGACGCCACGGCCGGTGAGCCGGAGCGCCAGGTTCGGCTGCCCGCCGTCGAGACGTCGAACGGCGACCGCTCCCTGCTGCCGGCCGGCGCTCGTGGGACGGAAGTCGACGCGGACGAGCTTCACCGCACCGCCGCGCAGGCTGAACGTCATGCCCTGCGTGTCCGCCCCCCGGAGTGAGAACGGGGCCGCCGGCGCGACGAGCATCCCCCGGATCGGTGCTGACGAGCGCCGTCCGGAGTTGCGCAGCACGACCCACCGGCTCGCCGAGCGGCCCACCGCGACCGTTCCGAAGCCAAGCGTGGCGGGTGTGATCGTCAACCGCCCCTGGGCAACGGGGAGCGGCGGCGCCACCGTGACGACGCCGGCATCCACGGAAGCGGGCTGGCCGATGTCATCGAGTGCCGTGATCTGGATCGCGTACTGCATGGCGACGGTTCCCGCGTTGGCCGGGGCGGTGAACACGCCCTCATAGCGCGACGAGCTGACGCCTTGCAGCGGCACGTTGGCCGTCCCGCCAGCGGGCAGCTCCACCGTCGCGTAGACCTCCGCGACCGCCCGGGTGTCAAACGCGCTCACCGCGATCGTCACGGCGCCGCCGGCGCTGGCCAGCTGGCGCGGCTCGACCGCCGGATCGCTCACGGTGGGCGGCTCGTCGAACTGCGGCTGAGCGTCGACGGTGATCTCGCCGGCGACCTCGCTGTCGATGCCGCCGTTGAAATCCGTGGCCTGCACGACGACGCCGTAGCTGACCGGCGAGTCGGTGTAGTTGGGCCCGACCGAGACGACGCCGCTGTAGGTGATCAGGCCACCTTCGTGGATCACCGCCGGCAAGAGCTGCACGCTCTGGCCGCTGTCGCCGGATTCGAACACGTCGGCGTAGACCATCGGCGCGCTGTGGATCTCGTCGAGCACGTCGGCGGTGATGACCGACTGACCGCCTTCGAACGGCAGGCTGCTGGGCACGACGCTCGTGTTGGTGATGATCGGCGGGTTGTCAGGTTCCTGCGCGACCGCGGCGCCCGGCAGGGCCGACGCCAGCACGAGCAGCGCCAACGTCAAGAGCACGACCGGGCAACGACTCGTCGACACAGCGCTCGATCCGAGCATCCCGACCTCCACGGTTGACACCGGTCGCTCTTGCCGGCGCGCCACGGTGTGTGGCTGGCCGACGCTACCACCACCCAGGGTCGCGATGTCAACGCTCGCGCACCCCGGCACGCCAACCGCGGAGCATCGCGGGAAACCGCGGCACTCGGGATCTATGGCCAGGCCCGGCCACCCCGAGCTCGTGCGATGGAGCACTCCGGGCGCTTCATGCTTTCGCCATCTCCACCAGCGACGAGCTGGGCTGCGGCGCGACCGTCGATCACGCGAGCGGCATCGCCACGCCGCGCGCCATGGTCCCGTCAGATCGTCGGGCCAGACGGCCAGGTGTTGGCGCGGATAGGCAGCGTGGCCGACAGCAGTGACAGTTGATCCGAAAACGAAGCAGGCGGATCATGGGGCCGCGGCACCCGCGCGCGGCCGCACAGTGCGGCCGCGGGGTGGGGCGGCCTCAACTCTTGTCGGCCGCGGTGTCGGCGGCGGACGCGTCTGCAGGCGCATCGTCGCCGTCGTCGTCCTCGTCCTCGTCGCCTGTGTACGCGACGTCCGCGTGCTCAGAAGCGTCCGGCTCAGCATCGGGCACGGTGGGCGCGGGGGCGTCGTCGGGCTCGGGCTCGCCGGCCGCTGCGACGGCCTCTTCGCTCGCGGCCACGGCGGACTCGCCCTCGGCAGCGGCGCGCGCATCAGCGACATCGCCGTCTCCGCCGCCTGCGGACCCAGCGGGCTCGCTGTCTGCGGAGGCAAGGTCGCCGACCACGATCGACGTCGGCCCTGCCGGCGGTACGTCCTTCAGGTTGGGCGGCGGTGGCATCGGCGCGGGCGCCGGCGGCGGCGTGTAGAGCGGCTCGGCGGTCCCGCCGCCCTTGAGCTTCTTGGCGACCGCGGCACCGACGCCGGCGATGACCGCCACGGCTCCGGCGATCTTCAGCGGCGTGCCCCTGACGGCGTCCGTCACGCTCGAGGGGCCGGCGTTCTTGGCAGCCTTCGAGGCCTTCTTGCGCGCCTTGGCTGCGCTCTTGGAAGCCTTCTTCGTGCCCTTCGCGACGGTCTTCGTGGCCCGCTCGCCCAAGCGCCACTCCGACCACGTCTTCGCAACGGAGGCGAAGGCGTCCAGCGCCTGATCGCGTTTCTTGTGCTGGCGCGTCGCAAGTTTCATGTGAGGTGCTCCTAGTCGTAAATGGGCCCCTAGCGTCCCGAGGAAGCCCGCTAGGACGCGCCTACCCTCGCTTCCCCGGGCGCCAAACGAGAGTACCGAGAGGGACCACCACGACTAGACTCGGCGACCGCATGCGGACGCTCGTCACCGGTGGCGCCGGCTTCATCGGCTCGCACCTCGTCGACGCCCTCCTCGGCCGCGGCGACGCCGTCACGATCGTCGACGACCTCTCCAGCGGCCGCGAGTCGAACATCGCCGCGGCGCTCGCCAACGGCGCGACGCTCGAGCGCGCCGACATCCGCGACGGCGAGGCGCTGGCGCGCATCGTCGAGGCCGCCGGTCCACAGACGATCTTCCACCTCGCCGCCCAGGTCGACGTGCGCCGCTCGCTGGCCGACCCGGCGTTCGACGCGCGCACGAACGTCGAGGGCACGATCAACGTCCTCGAGGCGGCGCGCGCCGCCGGCAGCGAGCGCATCGTCTTCTCCTCGACCGGCGGCGCGATCTACGGTGAGACCGACGAGCTGCCCACGCCCGAGACCGCGCCCGCGCTGCCGATGGCCGCCTACGGGCAGAGCAAGCTGGCCGCCGAGCTGTACCTCGGCCTCTACGAGCGGCTTTACGGGCTGTCGACGCTGGCGCTGCGCTTCGGCAACGTCTACGGCCCGCGCCAGGACCCGCACGGCGAGGCCGGCGTCATCGCGATCTTCTGCGGCAAGGTCAGGACGGGCGAGCGGCCGCGCGTCTACGGCGACGGCACGCAGACGCGCGACTACGTCTACGTCGGCGATCTCGTCGAGGCGCTCATCCGCGGCGGGGACGTGCGCGAGGTCGGCGTCATCAACGTCGGGACCGAGGAGGAGACGACCGTGCTCGAGCTCGTGCGCGTGATCGCCGAGCTGCACGGGCCGGGCGCGCCGGAGCCCGACTTCGCCCCCGCCCGGCTGGGCGAGCTCGACCGCTCGTGCCTCGACGCCGGCCGCGCCCGCGAGCTGCTCGGGTGGCGGGCGCGCACGCCGATCGGCGAGGGGCTGGCGCTCACCTACGAGGCGCTCGACAGCGCCCCAGCGGCCCGTTCTTAAAACCTGCTTGCGCGCAGGCATAAACGCGCGCTAGGGTCCACGATCTTGGCTGGGGGAGAGGCGCGGTGCTGCGGGCGCCGTGGCGCGGTATGCGCGCCCGGCGCCCCACGCGTCAGAATGCCCGTATCCGCAAGGCCACCGGCAGGCCAACCTGCGTCATCGCTCGATGTCCGCCCGAGACGAGGCGGCGACGATTTATCATCGGCTGTCGATGAGCGACATCTCCGAAACCAAGCGCCTGCGGGCGGGCGCGTGGACCGAGCAGGAGGTCGCACGCGAGCGTGCTGCAGCCGACGCCCGGGCAACCCGCGCTCGCAAGCGGGGGGCCGAGGCGAACATCAAGGAGGCCGCGGCGCTATCGCGGTTTGCCAACAGGGTCGCGGCGGCGGCAGCAGCTGCGCGCCGACATGACGTCTGAGGCGCTGGACCCGCAGCCGCTGTTGCGGTTCCTGCACGGACGCGAGATCGCGCACATCATCATCGGCGGCGTTGCGGTCGCTGCGCACGGCTACCCGCGGCCAACGATGGATCTCGACGTCTTCCCCGATCCCGAGCGCGGCAATCTGACCCGCCTGGCGGCTGCGCTGCGTACGCTGCACGCCGTCCCTGCTGAGGGAAACGAGTTCGCATCGGCCGAGTTCCCGCCGACCGCGTGACCTCGATGACCTCGAGCACCTGCCAGCTGCGGAACCCTGACGGGTTTGCGCCGCGCGCGGCGCGGCTACCTGAGTCCTGTCGTACCGCGCTTTCAGTCGAGAACGATCTGGGCCGGAGCCTCTAGTCCGCCGCCGCAAGCCGCTCGCGTAGCCAGTGCACCGTCTGTGCGACGCCCTCGTGCACACCGATCTGTGACTCCCAGCCGAGCAGCCGCTTGGCCTTGCTCACGTCGGGCCAGCGGCGCTGCACGTCGACGGTGAACGTCGGCAGGTGCTCGAGCTCGAAGGTCTCGGGATCGCGGGCGCAGGCCTCCCAGATGATGCGGGCGATCTCGGCGACCGTCAGCTCCTCCGAGGCCGAGATGTTGAAGTCCTCGTGCAAGCCGGCGGGGGAGGACATCGCCGCGACGACGCCGTCGGCGATGTCGTCGATGTGCGTGAGCGTGCGCGTCTGCTCGCCCGAGCCGAAGATCTGCAGCGGGTGCTGGCCGGAGAGCGCCTTGCGGATGAGGTCCGGCACGGCGTGCGCGATGCCCGGCTCGTCGTCGGGCATCTCGCCCGGGCCGTAGGCGTTGAACGGCCGGCAGATCGTGTAGGGCAGCCCGTGCTCGTCGTGCGCCGCGCGGCACCACACCTCGCCCGCCATCTTCGAGAAGCCGTAGGCCGAGCGCGGCATCGGGGTCTCCCAGACGTGCTCCTCGGTCGTCGGGTACTGCGTCGCGCGCTCGAAGACCATCGACGAGGAGACGTAGGTGAAGCGCTCCACGCCGTGGTCGAGCGCGGCCTGGATGATCGCGTCGTACAGCGCGTTGTTGACCGACGTCAGCGTGTGCGGCAGCTTGTGGAAGTTCGCGATCCCGCCGACTATTGCGGCCAGGTGGATGACGTGCGTGCAGCCCTGCGTCGCCTCGAGCGCCTGGGCGTGGTCGCGCAGGTCGCCGGTGTGGACCTCACAGCCCTCGCGGATCCACTGCGGCGCCTCGCGCTGGTCGGAGACGCGGACCTCGTAGTCGGGATCGCGCAGCAGGCGCCGGACGACCGCGGCGCCGATCGTGCCGGCGCCGCCCGTGACGAGGACCCTGCTCACGACGATGAACGGCGGTGTGGAGCCATTCGCCGGCAACCTACCGATCGGCTCACCCCAGGTACTCGAGCTTCAGACCGCTGAAGCGATGAAAGTCGCCGTCGAAGGTGGCGAGCGTGGTGCCGTGCTCGATCGCCAGGGCCGCCAGGTGGGCATCGGCGGTCAGGTTGGCCGCGGTGCCGGCAGCCTCGATCAGCCCTCGGAAAATCGCCTGGTGGCGGTTCGTGGGCGCGACGAGCGCCGTCGAGGAGAGGTCGATCCATTCGTCGATCTGGTCCAGCGCATCGGCGACGTCGAGCGGCCGGGCGTATACGCGCGGGTTCGTCGAAATACGAATGAATCCCAGGAGGGCCGTCCACGCCAGGCCCACCGTTTCGCCTCCCGACAAGGCGGACTCGAGCCAGGTCCGCGCGGTCTCGTGGTGGTGCGCGGTCAGATCGCGGGCGTAGAGAAGGACGTTGACGTCCGGGATCTTCACCGGCCCTGCTCAAGCTTGCGGACGATCTCCTCGTCCTCGAGCTGGCCCGCAAGGCGTAGCGCCTTGGTCAAGTCGATCTCGGGCTTGGCCCGCATCGGGCTGACCTTCATCCGGTACGGATCTGACGGAGGACGGGGATCGGTGAGTCCCGATCGGATGGCCTCGTTTAGCACCGCCTTGAAGGAAAGGTCGCGTTCGCGCGCGCGCTCGCGCAATCGCGCCGCCAGATCGTCATCGAGCGTCACCGTCGTTCGCACGGATGGCAGCGTAGCATCAGGCAGGTACGCATCATGATGCCTCGAGTGGGTCGTGGAGGGGAGCGCATGGAGGATCATCCGGGAGTCGTCTTCCGCGATGGTCCTGGCGGCAGGCGGGCTGGGCTGGCCGGAGGGCCGGACGTGCGACGAGCCCATTCGCGGGCACCTCGAGGAGGCCGGCGAGCGATCGTCACGTACAACCGCGAAGACTTCCTCGCTCTCGATCGCCGCTACCGCGACCTGGGATCTGACCACCACGGCATCGTCATCTTGCACCCCCGCCGGTTCCGCCAAGGGCCCGAGACCAGCGGCGCTCTCGTGACTTCGATCGAGGGTTTCTCGCGGCGGGTCCGCCGTATCCCAGCTTCATCCATTGGCTTCAATGAGCGCGGCCCTCGGCTGTGATCGCTCGGCACCTGCGTAGCCGGCCGCGATGTCCGAAGCTAGCCCGACGCGAGCCTCGGCCACGAGGCCTACGGCATCAGCCGAGGCGCGCTCCCGAGAACGCTGCACGAGCCGATCTAGCGCGGCGCGGGCATTCTCGCTGCCCGCAACCGGCGCGCCTGCGCTCAACCCTGCATGCACGAGGATTCGGGCCAGCGTGCCCGGACGGATGCGCAATTGCTCGGCCTGCTTCTCGAGTGCGGCGTGATCAGCCTCGTCCAAGCGCACCGTGATGGCTCTGGTCACAGGGTCGAGCCTAACGGAGGACGATGCGAGGCGATGCGTTCGGCATCTCGCCGGGCGGCCACTACCCGAGCGGGGATGCCGCGGGGCGCTTGGAGCGCAGGTCGGCGAGATCCTGCTCGACCATCATCCCGATCATCTCCTCGAAGCTCGTGCGCGCCTTCCAGCCGAGCCGCTCGTGAGCCAGCGAGGCGTCGCCGACGAGCGGGACGGGATCGAGCGGGCGCACGAACTGCGGGTCCACGACGACGTGGTCGTCGGGATCCAGCCCGACGTGCCCGAACGCGACCTGCGTGAGCTCACGGACGGAGCGCCCGACGCCGCTGCCGACGACGTAGTCGCCGCCCTCGTCCTGCTGGAGCATCAGCCACATCGCCTCGACGACGTCGCCGGCGTAGCTCCAGTCGCGCTGCGCGTCGAGGTTGCCCAGGCGCAGCTCGTTCTGCAGCCCGAGCTTGATCGCCGCCGCGCCGCGGGTCACCTTGCGCGTGACGAACTCGGCGGGCCGGCGCGGAGACTCGTGGTTGTAGAGGATGCCGCTGGATGCGTGCAGCCCGTAGCGCGCGCGGTAGGTCGCCACCATGAGGTGCGCGTAGAGCTTCGCGACACCGTACGGGTTGTGCGGCCGAAACGGCGTCGTTTCGTTCTGCGGGGAGGAGTCGGTGGCGCCGAAGATCTCCGACGAGGAGGCCTGGTAGTAGCGCAGGCCGGGCCGCGTGATCCGGATCGCCTCGAGGATCGCGGTCGCCCCGACCGCGGTGAACTGCGCGGTCATCACCGGCTGGCGCCACGACGCCGGCACGAACGACGTCGCGGCGAGGTTGTACAGCTCGTCGGGCTCGGCCTTGCTGATTGCGTCCAGCAGCGTCATCTGGTCGAGCAGGTCACCCTGCATCAGCGTGATGTCGTCCTGGATCGCGACGAGGTTCGGGTGCAGCGCGAGCGGCGAGTTGCGCACGATGCCGTAGACCTCGTAGCCCTTCCCCAGCAGCAGCTCTGCGAGATAGGAGCCGTCCTGTCCGGCGATGCCCGTGATCAGTGCGCGGCGCGCGCTCACGACGATGCCGCCGCGGTGGCCCTGGAACTCTGAAGACGCCCGTCGAGTTGCACGCACGCCATGAGACCCGCCAGATCACGGGCTCGCGAGGCATCTAAGAAGACCCTGATCATGTGGTTGCGAAGTGTCCCAGACCGCCTCGTCTTCGTGCCCGACGAGGCTCCCGAGCTGTTCGCGGGCTCGCTGAGCGGCTTCTGCCCGATGGTGTCGGGCTCGCTGGTTTCCAGGCGGTCGGCGGCGACACTCGACCGTGGTCGATTAGCGGCGACCTTGGCACTGTGTGCGGCCGGCGCATCCCTTCGACTCGGGCGAGCGCGCACCTCGACCCTCGCGTCAATGGTCGCCCGTCCATCCGGTTGACGTCCGCGTGCTCAGGCCGAGATGGCGGCGACGAATGCGCAGGGTGCTATACGCCGGGTGCTGCGGGTGTGTTGGTGCTGCGTGTGAAGCCACGTAGGGCTCTGCGAAAGGGCAACGCCCTTCGATGGCGGTGCTGGTCCTTCGGAACTCCGGGCTGAATCTCGTCCGGTAAGAGGAGCCGGCTCCGCTAGGGTTGGCCGCATGAACGAAGATCGCATCATCGTGGCAGGGGCCGGCGGGTTCATCGGCGGTCATCTGATGGCACGGCTTCTCGAGGAAGGCAACACCAACATCCTCGCTGTGGATCTGAAGCACACGGATGACTGGTATCAGGTGTTTCCCGCCGTGGATAACCGCTGCCTCGACCTCCAGTCCTTGGACGCTTGCCAAGAGGTGTTGGCGGGCGGCGCGCGGGACGTCTACAACCTGGCCGCTGACATGGGGGGCATGGGGTTCATCGAGAACAACAAAGCTCTGTGCATGCTGTCGGTTCTCATCAACACACACCTCTTGATGGCGGCTCGCGATCACGGGGCTCAGAACTTCTTCTACGCGTCGTCAGCGTGCATCTATCCGATGGACAAGCAGCAGTCGCCCGACAATCCGGGGCTACGCGAAGATGACGCCTACCCGGCGATGCCTGAGGATGGCTACGGCTGGGAGAAGCTCTTCAGCGAGCGCATGTGTCGGCACTTCGCGGAGGACTTCGCCCTGCGAACGCGAGCAGCGCGCTATCACAACGTGTACGGACCTCATGGAACGTGGAGCGGCGGTCGCGAGAAGGCACCTGCCGCAATCTGCCGAAAGATCGCCGAGGCCAAGCTTTCGGGCCAGCATGAGATCGAGATCTGGGGCGACGGGGAGCAGACCCGCAGCTTCATGTTCATCGATGACTGTCTGCACGGCACACTTGAGATCATGCGGGGTGACATCGAGGAGCCGATGAATCTTGGCTCCAGCGAGATGGTCACCATCAACCAACTCGTCGACATGGTTGAGAACATCGCCGGCATCAAGGTTGAGCGCCGTTACCTGCTTGACGCACCCAAGGGCGTTCGCGGCCGGAGCAGCGACAACACGATGATCCAAGAGCGTCTCGGCTGGGCGCCGAGCGTGCCGCTGGCCGAAGGGCTCGAGATCACCTACCGCTGGATCCACGATCAGGTCACTGCCTTCAGCGTACGGTGAGTGCTTGCTGGAGGCTGAACGCTGTCACGCCGGATTGACCAGGTTGGCTCGACCTACAAAGTGCGATGGCGAAGTACGTCCTGAGGTGCGAGCATGAGAATCCAGCTCTGGAGCTACAACTACGATCCGGAACCGACCGGTATCGGCCCCGTCAGTACCACGCTCGCACGGGCGCTGAGCGAGCGAGGGCACGATGTCAATGTCGTCGCGGCGCACCCACACTATCCCGCTCCCGAATGGGGAAAGCGCAAGCTGCCATATCGAGAACAGCGTGACTCGATCGACGTGCTGCGCCTGCCGTTGTGGGTCGGGCGAGCCACCGCGGCCGAGCGCTATCGCCAGGAGTTCACGTTCCTGGCGGCGCAGTTCGCGGCGTTGCCGGTCATGCGCGGCGCAGACATCTCAGTGGTGGTGTCACCGTCGTTCCCCGCACTGCTGCCCGCGATCGTGTCGCATCGCCTGAGGCGAGCGCCGTGGATCCTGTGGCTCCACGACATCCTGCCGGACGGTGCCGCCGCGACCGGACTGGTCAACGAAGGCGGCGTCGTGCTCCGCGCCTCCCGGCACCTGGAGTCCACTGCATACAAGCGCGCTTCGCTGGTCGTCGCGCTGAGCCGGGCATTTGAGCACAACCTGCTCGACAAGAACGTGCCGGCCGGGAAGATTCGAGTGATCTACGACCCGGCGACTCGTGAGCCACGCCGGCCGATCTCAATCGACCCCGGGCCGCCGCCCCGCCCATGGCGTGTGCTCTCGATGGGCAATATCGGCCACTCGCAGGGGCTCGCTCCGCTCGTGGAGGCGTTCGAGGCATCAGATTCACTGAAGTCAGAGGACGTCCTACTGCGCATCACCGGCGTCGGCGTGGCGGCCGCGGACGTTCAGAGCAAGGTGCACACTGACCGCGTACAGATGCTCGGCATGCTCAGCGACGACGATCTCGAGGAGGAGTTACAGGACGCCACGATCGCTTTCGTGAGCCAGCACCACACGGGCGCTGAGTTCAACATCCCCTCGAAGATCATGAACTTCATGGCCTACGGCCTGCCGATCCTCGCGGCTGTCAATCCCACATCCGAGGTCGCTCAGATCGTCGAAGAGTCGGGTGGGGGGTGGGTTGTCGACAGCTCGAAACCTGAACTGTTCCCCCACAAGGTCGCCGAACTGCTGGACCGGCCGGCGGAGATCCAGGAGCGAGCACGGGCGGCGCTTCGATATGCGCAGGAGCATTTCACCGTGCCGATGTTCGCGGAGCGCTTCGACTCCGTCCTGTCCGAGGTCGTGGCCACGCAGGGGCGTCGCAAGAGGACGCGGAGCTAGGCCACGCCGGGCGTAGGCGCGGTCGTCTGCCTTGTCGACAGGTAGTGCTGCCGCAGGTAGTACCGGTACATCGCCCCCATCGTTCTCGGGATCGAGTCGACGAGTCTCCACTGCGTGAAGTGCGCGTCGTTCAACTGCACCTGTTGCGCTGGATCCACGCGGAGATGGTAGCCGGTGGACAGGTCCTGCCGACCATGCTCCGTCCTGAAGCGGCCGACATATTGGCCGAGGAACTCCCTCCGCTCGGGGTTGACCCCTAGCCCGACCTCGTCCTTGGCAATCCTTCGAATCACGTCATCGATGGATTCCGGCTTGAACATGCGCAGACCGGGCAGCGCCCAGAGACCCTTGTAGGGACTGATCCGCCGCCGCACCACGATCACGCCCTGATCGCCGTAGGACAGCACGAGGTCGAACGTCGGTATGACCGCCCACTTGAGGACGACGTCAAACGCATCCCGGGGTGCAAACTGCAGGTTGGTGGCCATGTGTCCGGGGTGGGGGTGCCTACAGATAGGGGTTCTTCAGCACCACCGGCGCGCCGTGCGGCTGATCGACGCCCCGACTGGCATGATCGAGGACGTGCATGGTGTACATGTGCTCGATCCAGATAGGGCGCTTGAAGAGCCGGCTTGCCCGCAGGAAGTTGTACGGTGAGATCTTGCGCATCGACTGCTGGTCGTTGAACTCCCCCACCGCAAGCAACTCGCCCTGCCACCGGTTGTGGGCCGAGTACTGAATGTCGTCGAGGTACAGAACTGTGGTGGGAAGATACAGCTCCGAAGGGCCTGTTAGAACCTTTAGGCAACTGACCGCACTCCAGTAGTAGTCGACATCCAAGACGACGTAGGCCAGCGGGGCGTCAGGCCTCAGGCTCGTAAGAAAGGCCGGGACGGTTTCACTGATATCGCCGACAATCAGCTCGCCACTCGCGGGCAATCGGCGGCGCAGCTCGTCGGGCTCCTGCATCGGAAAGTCACCCTCGTGGTAGAACTCGGGGTGGTCGCGATAATCTCGTGGCGGGGGCATCCCGGTGCCCGAGTCAAATCCGACGATCGAGAACTCAACCCCCGTCTCCGCTGTGATGCGGGCGGCGAGGCTTGCCAGATTGAGCAGCCCAGCACCGTTCGCGACCCCGAACTCGACGACGGTTACGCGCGACAAACCCCGCTCACGAGCTTGGTCGGCCACGGCGAGCAGCGCGAATGCGTTGGCCTGCCGCGGGAGCAGATCGAAATAGATTTTGCTGCGTAGGGAGCCGAATGCGGCAACGAAGAGAGATGCGACGTTGAGGTGCAGCGGCTCGGCCAGGCGCTCCCGCGCGACCCGCTCCCAGATGTGTCGTTCGCGGAGCTTTTGGCCTACGAAGCGCAGGCTGCCGGGATGCTTCGTGGCGTGCATCCGGCGAAGCATATGTGCGGGTGGCTCAGCGTGAGCACGAGAGCTCCAGCGTTCGACCGTACATGACCTCGAGCCGGGGCGCCACGACGGACCAGTCGTACGTGGCTGCGCATGACTGCGCACGCGTCGAGAGCTCAGCCTGCGGCCGTTCGCTCTTGAGCAGGTCGGCGAGCGCGACGCCGAGGTCCTCGGCGTTGGGCTCGGCCACGACCCTGCGTTGTGTTGCAGAGTAGCTCCGGCGAGGAGGTTGACCTCCGTGGAGACGATCGTCGGAATGCCGGCGGCGAGGGCTTCCATGACCGCGACCCCGAAGTTCTCGGTGTAGGACGACAGGGGCCCGCAGTGGCAGCGGCGCAGGCGTCCGCGCGATCGCTCTGATCTGATACAGCGGACCAGGGAAGACCACTCGGTCGGCAATCCCGGGCGCAAACCCTCGTCGTCCGGTCCGGCAAGGACGAGCAGCGCGCTGTCGGACTTGCGAGCGCCGTGGGAACGAATCAATGAGCAGATCGAGCCTCTTTTAATGGGTGATCCTGCCGAAGAACAGACCAACCTCGAGTCGCCGCCACGTGACAGAAAGCGTGCGTCATCACCTGTTGCATGGAATCTTTGTGACCACACGACCACCGGGGCAACGAACCGCGGGGTCGCTGGCGCGATGTCCGCGATCAAGTCACCCTCCTGCTCGGTGAGGACGAGATCAGGTCCGGCGTACTTCCCGAGCTTCCTCGAGCCGAGGCGGCGCTGTGAGCAGGCGATCGTCAGCGTGGTGATGGAGGCCTACGTCAACGGCGTTTCCACGCGCAAGGTGGACCGGGCTCGTAGAACAGTTCGGCATCCAGGGCATGAGCAAGGACCGCGCGCCGCGGATGTGCCGCGACTCGACGCGCACGTACAGCAGGTCCGCGACCGGCCGCTGGAAGGCGCCTATCCCTACCTGTGGTTCGACGCGAAGCATCTGAAGGTTCGCGACCGCGGCCGCGTCGTCTCCAGGGCCCTGGTGATCGCCTACGTCATTCACGACAGCGGCCGGCGCGAGGTGATCAGCCTCGACCTCGGCGAAGTCGACTCCGAGGCGTTCTGTACGGAGTTCCTGCGTGGCCTCAGGGCCCGCGGCCTGACCGGTCTGCGCCTCGTCATCAGCGACCATCACTAAGGCTTGAAGACCGCGATCGCCACGGTGCTCGACGCGTCACTTCGTCAGAAACATCCACGGCCACTGCCGCGCCCAACGCGGCCTGGTGTCCGCCGCCCTGCGCGAGGTCTTCGACGCCACCGACCGCGACGAAGCCAGCCGGCGCCTGACCGACGTTCTCGCCCGGCCATCGACAGCGAGAACGCGAGCCGCCGAGGTGACTGGATCGGGACGAGGTGGAGGTCGAGATCCTCCGCGTCGGCGGGAAGCTCGCCGGCTAGAAGCGACGGCGACCTCGGGCAGATGAACTCTGTCCCATGTCGGTGGAGACGAGCGTGGAGGCGACACCGATCGTGGAAAGCGCTTCGGCGCCATCGGTGGCGAACGCCACCGGGCCGCCGGTCGCGCTGTGATCAGTGGAGAATGTGAAGAATGCGCACGAGGAGGCCGAGCTGTGCCCGGAAGATCGACCACGATACCCTGCGCGCCGAGAGTGCCAACCTGTAGCCATGGCAGCGAGTTGGTGGTTCTGTCCGTCCCAGTCAGCGCGAGCGAGCCGCGGAACCCGGTGCCCGCGGCGGCCGAGTATCAGGACATGCGGTACCCCAGGGCCTGCGGCGTAGCATTCGGGTTGTGCTCTCTCCACTCGCTGACTTCGCAACCGGGATGTCCGGCGCCCGCGTCCTTGTGACGGGCGGATCCGGATTCATCGGTACCAACCTCGTCGACGCCTACCTGCGCTCCGGGGTCGCTGTGACAAGTTTGGATGTCGCTGAGCCGCGGAATCCCGCGCATCGCGGCGTCTGGGTGCGCTCCGATGTCACGCGTCACGACGAGCTGCGTGCCGGCATGGCGGTCGCGCGTCCGACACACGTGTATCACCTGGCGGCCCGGACGGATCTCGACGGAGCGAGCATCGAGGATTACGACACGAACGTGGGCGGCGTCGCGAACGTCATTAAGATCCTGCGCGAGGCCGAGAGCCCGGTGGTGCGAACGGTATTCGCCTCGTCCAGGCTGGTCTGCCGGATTGGTTACCAGCCAACTTCAGATGACGATTATCGCCCGACGACGCCGTACGGAGAGAGCAAGGTCCAGACCGAGCTTCTCGTGCGGGCGGCCACGGAGGTTCCGTGGGTTATGGTCCGTCCGACGTCGATTTGGGGACCGTGGTTCGGCGTGCCGTACCGCGACTTCTTCATGAGCATTGCGCGTGGTCGCTACGTGCATCCGGCGGGACGCCGGATCGAGAAGAGCTTCGGCTTCGTCGGAAACACGATATGGCAGTTGCACCGGCTGATGACGGCGCCCGCCACGGACGTGCTGGGGCGCACCCTCTATCTGGGGGACGCTCCTCCGATCGAGGTACACGGGCTCGCGAAACGAATCAGCGCCACGATGGGCCGGCGACCGCCCAGGTCGGTTCCTCTGGCTGCGCTGCGCGTTCTTGCGCGCGCCGGCGACCTGGCGGAACGCGTCCACATCCGAGCACCGCTCACGAGTTTTCGTCTCGCCAACCTCCTCACGCCGATGGTGTTCGACCTTGGAGCGCTGATGCGCATTAGCGGTCCGCTGCCGTTCGACGAGGCAGCCGGCGTTACCGCCACGGTTGAGTGGATGCGCGGCGAGGGCCTGCTCGAAGGGCGATGATCCGCCCGCAGGGCGTTGTCATTCGGTGCTTAGCCGGGCGAGCGCTCCGCCATCGACGGCGATGCACTGCCCGGTCATGAAGCCCGACCGCTCACCGTCGAGAAGGAACGCCACGGCGTGCGCGATCTCGTCCGGGCGGCCGATCCGCCCGAGTGGGGTTCGTTCGAGCAGCGACCGGGCCACCTGAGGAGCCTGCTCCAACGCGTCCTGCAGGGCTCCGGTATCGACCGCTCCCGGCGCCACGGCGTTCACACGAACCCCGTGGGGCGCCAGCTCGAGGGCCGCTCCACGGGTGAACGCGGTCAAGCCACCTTTGGTCGCCGCGTACGCCGTGCGGGACAAGGATGTCGCGGTCGCGTGCACGGATGAGACGTTCACCACGGCACCGCTCGCGGCGATGAGCTGTGCCGCCAGGCTGCGAATGCACAGAAACGGGGCGCGCAGGTTGATCGCGAACGCGGCGTCCCATTCCTCGGTGGTCGTCTCCAGAAGTGGCTTTGAGAACTGCGATGCGGCATTGTTGACCAGCCCGTCGACTTGGGGCAGGCCCTCGAGCGCCGCGCTGACGGCCGCGGCGTCGGCGAGGTCGAGCTGGAGCGCTCCGGCGCGCGTCATCGGCTCGCGGTCGATGCCGATCACGTCCCAGCCCTCGGCATCGAGGCGATCGCAGACGGCGGCTCCGATCCCCTGCGCGGCGCCGGTGACGACGGCCACGCGCGTCATCCGGTGCGAAGCTCCGCCAGCAGGTTGTCGACGGCCTTGGCGCTCGCGCGCAGGACGCCCTCGCGCGTATTGGACCCGTTGTGTGACCCGAACACGCACTGTGGGAAGCGACGCAGCGGGTGATCGGCTTCCAGCGGCTCGTCGTCGAAGACGTCGAGTGCTGCAGCCTCGACCTGACCCGTGTCGAGCGCCTCGACGAGCGCCGCCTCGTCGACGAGCGGACCGCGCGAGACGTTAACGACATAGCTGCCGCGTCGCATGCGACCCAGCCGGTCGGCGTTGACCATGGTGCGGTTCGCGGCGGTGAGCGGGCAGCACAGGACGAGGTAGTCGCTGGCTGCGAACAGCTCATCGACGTCGAGCAGCGCAACGCCCATGCTTCTGCTGCCGGTCCAACCGCGGGGATCGGGTCGTGCCCGGCGACCTCCATGCCAAAGGCCTGCCCGCGACGTGCGACCGCCTGGCCGATGCTGCCGAAGCCGACGACCCCGAGCGTCGCGCCCGCCAGGGTGCGCCCTTCGTACTTCCACCACCCGCCGTCAGCGACGGAGGTATGGATCCGATGAGTTGGCGCGCGAGCATGACTACATAGCCCATCGCGATGTCGGCCACCTCCTCGCCGAAGACGCCCGGCGTGTTGGTGACCGTGATCCCGAGCGCGTAGCGGCTGCTTGATCGATGCCGTCGACGCCCACACCCCACTTGGAGATGATCCGCAGCTGGACGCGTGCTCGAGGACCCGCGCGCTCAGCGGATCATCGCCGGCGATCATGCCGTCGAACTCGCCGATGATCGCGATCAGTTCGTCCTCGTGGGCTGCTGGACGACCTCGGGAAGCTCGAGCTCGATCCCCGCGGCTTCGAATCGGTCGCGGAACTCGTCGATGCAGCTCTGCATCTGCCGGCAGGTGATGAGAACCCGTCGCCGGCGCTCACGCCGCTTCGCGGGCGGCGTAGAGGGCCTCGACGACGGACCAGTCGCTCTCCTCGTCGATGTCCCAGGCCTCCTCGGGCTCGATCGGGTACAGCAGCGGCCGCTCGCCGATGCGGTTGTCGCGCCGGCGCAGCGTGTCGCCGTCGAAGACGTACAGGCAGGAGTTCTCCTCCATGACGGGCGGCAGATCCTGCGTTCTGAGCAGCACCGCGGGATCGTGGTTGATGGCCTGGCCCTCGGCGGTCCAGAGCCGGGTCTGCAGCGGCGTGACGGTGAACAGCGAGTCGTACCGGCCGCCGGCGCGCCAGGAACGCGTCGAGCGCGCGGCGGATCGTCTCCGGCGCAGCAACGGGTTGGTGCTGTGCGTCTGCACGTAGAGGTCGGCGGGAACCTGCTCGATGTCGTTGAGCAGCACGTCGTTCATCGGCACGTCGCCGCCCGAGCAGGTGCTCCGGTCGCTCCAGCACACGCACGCTGGGAACGCTGCCGCGGCGTCGGCGGTGATGAGCGGCGAATCGGTGTCGATGACGACCTCGTCGATCTGGTCGCACGCCAGCAGCGCCGCGACGATGTGGTGATACAGCGGGCGACCGCCGAGCGGGCGGTAGTTCTTGCCCATCACCCGTTCGCTGTTGTGGCGCATCGGAACGAAGGCGGCGATGCGCGGCATAGGCGCTCCCGTCGGTCGCAGGATCGCACGGGCGGGCGCGGCCTCGACACCGGCGAGGCGGAGCGGCAGGCAGACGAGCTCGTACTCGCCCGGCGGCGTGGCGCGCAGGTCGAGCCCCTCGAGGATCGCGATCCCGGCGCCGAGGATCACGCGATGGATGTCTGTCGTCAGCTCGTGGCGCTGGACCGACAGGTAGTCGATGCCGATCAGCCGGATGTCCATGTGCGCGACGAGCCATTCCGCGCCGTCGAGCGTGATCGCGGCGTAGTCGGCTTCGAAGGGCGTCCGGTACAGGTCGGGTTTGGCGCTGTTGGCGGTGCGCAGCAAGCAATCGCTCTACACCCTCCGGGCAGATCGAGCGCCTCGAGCACTGCGGCGCTGATCTCCACGCATCGCCGGCATCCGCGACGACGGCCGGACCGACGAACGGGTCCAGTCCAAGGTCTTCAACGCAGGCGCCGCCATCGACGAAGTGCTGCGGCGCGTCGACGTGGGTGCCGGTGTGGACGTCCATCTCCAGCTGGCTGACGTTCGCGTCGTCGCCCGCAGCAATCGACATGCGGGACGTCGTCAGCACACCGGGACTTCCAGGCCAGATCGGCAGGTCCGGCGCAAGGATCGGCGAGATGTCCTGCCAGGCGGCGCTCATGTGGACGCGGGCCGGATCGTCGTAGTCGATGGCGCGACCGGGGGCTCCGGCCGAGGAGCCACCGGATGCCGTGCCGTTCGGCAGGGGGTAGTAGAACCGCCGGCGCAGGACGTGGTACCGGCCCCGATTGCAGGAAGCCGCGGTACGTCCCGAGGAACTGGGCTGTGCGGAAGCGCGGGATGTCCAGCGCGTTGTGGCGCAGACAGCCGACCCGCGCCGCCTCCCGGTAGTCGCCGACGATGTTGACCGCGGCCAGTCGGGCGGCGTGGCGCAACTCATCTCCTGCTCGTGGTAGATCGCCTTGTGCGCGATCGCCTCACGCCGATAGCGGTTGACGACCTGGCCGAAGGATTCGTCGTGGACGTGGACGACGGGCGCCTCCGCGACATAGGCGATCGCTGGCCCTTCTGCATCGCGTGCTTGGCCCAGTCGAGGTCTTCGAGCCCCGTCAGCTGCTCGTCGTAGGCCGGCTGCTCCCACACCGACCGGCGGATCGCAGCGTTGGCGTTGTTGCAGAACGGGTGCGCCTGGTGGACGTCGACTGCTCCGGAAACCACTGCGACAGCAGGCGCTGCTCGGAGAATCGCCCGTCCGGAGCCCCCGCTGCCGCCCGTAGGACAGCGCCACGTCCGGCTCCTCGAACGGCGCGACGAGGTGCTCGATCCAGCGTGTCGTAGACCGGGTAGACGTGCGCGCTGGCGAACACCGCGATCTCCGCCTGCGCCGCGGCGAGCCCGACGTTGAGCGCCCGCCCGAACGAGAAGCGCTCGGCGCGATTGAGACGATCTTGACGTCGAACGCCGAGGCGATCGCGACCGTGGCATCAGTCGACCCGCAGTCGACGACGATGATCTCCTCGGGCCGAGCGTCTGACGCATCGCCCCGGTCAGGAGACGGCCGATGTGCGCCTCTTCGTTGAAGCAACGGATGATGAGCGCGACGGCTTGTGGCACGTGGGCAACAGGCTAGCCGCTGATCACCCTGCGGCGGGGGCGTTGTCGCGCCCCCGGCTCATGAAGCCACGACTCGTAGCATGAGCCCGTGCCACAGTCCCTCCAGCTGGACTTCAGCTACCAGATGGCCGGTGCCCGTGTGCTCGTCACGGGCGGTTCGGGGTTGATCGGAACGAACCTCGTGAGCGCATACAAGGCCGCAGGGGTTGCTGTGATGAATCTCGATGTTGCGGCACCGCGCATCCAAGCGGACGTGGACGTGTGGACCAGGGCCGATTTGACGCACCTAGATGGGCTTCGCGCCGCCTTTTTTTTGACCGGTTTCGTCCTACGCACGTGTTCCATCTGGGCGCACGGACCGATTTGGACGGCAAGACCGTCGAAGAGTACGACACGAACGTGCGCGGAGTGGCAAATCTGCTTCGCCGTGATACGCGACGCTGAGATGCCGACGGGCCGGTTCGGACGGTTGTCGCCTCGTCACGCCTCGTTTGCCGACTCGGTCATCAACCCCCCCATCTTTGACGAGGATTACTCCCCTACTACGGCGTACGGGGCGAGCAAGGTCAAGACTCCGCGAACACCTCCGTGCGCGCGGCCGCTGACGTGCCCTGGGTGCTGGTCCGTCCAACATCGATCTGGGGTCCGTGGTTCGGCGTGCCGTACCGCGACTTCTTCTTGAACGTCGACCGAGTGGCCGTTACGTGCACCCAGCGGGCAGGCGGATTGAAAAGAGCTTCGGATTTGTGGGCAATACGATATGGCAGCTGCACCGGTTAATAACCGCCCCGCCGGTCGGGACGTGCATGGGCGCACCTTCTACCTAGGCGACGACCCCCCGATCGATTGCACAACCTGGCAGCATGCATCAGCGCGGCAGTGGGATGTCGGCCGCCGAGGACGGTTCCCGTGTCCGTATTGCAGGTGATCGCCCGCGGTGGAGACGCGCTGGAGCGAACGGGCATCCGCGCGCTGACAAGCTTCCGTCTTGACAATCTGCTTTCGCCGATGCGATTCGACGTGGGCGACCTGATGGAGGCCAGCGGTCCGCTGCCGAACGACGAGGCAACGGGAGTGACGACCGCGGTGGCGTGGATGCGTCGCGAAGGATTGCTGCGTCCAGCGGGTTGAACGGGGACTCGCGGACGCGTACGCCGTACGCTGTGTCGGCGTCTGGTTGCTCGGAAACCCGCGCGTCCACATGACTCCGGCGCGGCGACGTAGGGGCGACTCGGTCACTGGCACGCGCTGCGGCAGCATGCTGGTGTGTCAACATGCTTTCCGTGCTCGTCCTAAATCGCGTGTGTCGTTCCGTTCTGGGCCACCCAGGACCGATTTGCGCGTGGGGCGCGATCAGTCGACGTCCAGTAGCTCGCGGCGGCCAGTGACGATCGTGGCCGAACCTACGGATACTCCGGAGGCTGAGGCGTCCCACAGCGCGCCCGCCGATCAATGGTTACCTGCACGTTACCGTGAGCCCTGGGTGGACCCGTTTTTGGCGAGGGTGCACTCCGCGCTAGGACCCGGTGCGCGGGTCTTAGACGTCGGTTCAGGTGCGCGCCCCGCTATTCCACGCGAGCTACGACCCGAAGGATGCCACTATGTCGGGCTCGACGTCTCTGCGTGGGAACTCGATCGCGCTGGGGCGGACGCGTACGACGAGCGGCTTGTCGGTGACATCTGCGCGCGGCTGGACTCAATTACGGGACGATTCGATCTCGTGCTCAGTTGGCAGGTGCTCGAGCACGTGGCGTCGATGCGTGCGGCGCTGGCGACACAGCACACGGCGCTAGTGCCGGGCGGTCGCATGGTCGCGATGCTCTCGGGTGCCTGGTCGATCCATGCGCTTGCGGCCAGGGTGATCCCATATCGGGTGAGCACATGGCTACAGATGCGACTGCTTGGATCTCCCCCCGAGGATAAGTTTCCGACACGCTACGACGCGTGCACTGACCGCGCGCTTCGCCGACTTCTGGCGGAAGGCGGATGGGACTCGTGGGAAGTGGTGCCGCGCTACCGGTCCGGGATCTACCTGAGCTTCTCTCGTCCGCTGCAGCGCGGCTATGTGGCGTACGAGAGTTGGGCGGCGCAGGCGCCGCGCCGGAGCCTAGCCACTCACTACATCATCGACGCTACGGCGTGATAACGTCGCGTCGGGTGGCGTGAGAGAGAGAACGTGATGCCGGTGGATGGTACCTAGCCGTGAGGGTAGCTCTGTAACGAAAATCAGGTTTTTGAGCGCTATCGCTTTAGGCAGCCGGGAGCGTTCATCGACGTCGGGGCGAATTATGGTGTGTTTTTCGCGCCGTTCGCACGTCGAGGCGTCGTTGTCGTGGCGTTCGAACCTCACCCTGAGTTGTTCTCGCGGCTGGAAAGGCAGTACGGAGATCGGGACAATGTGCGTATCGTGCAGCGCGCGATCTCTGACGAGGCGGGAGTTCTGCCGTTCTACACGAGCGATGAGCACCCAGGCATTCATTCGCTGGCCGCGTTTCATCCGACCCACAAGCCGACGGTGGAGGTCGAGGTAGGTCTGCTGGACATGGAGTTGTCACGCATGGGCATCGGATCAGTCGCCGCCTTGAAGATCGACACGGAGGGTGCCGATCTGCCTGCGCTGCGCGGCTTCGATTTCGCAAAGCGTCAGCCGGAGTTGGTGATGGCCGAGTTCATGGACGCACGCTCGCGCGAGCACTTTGGCTATACGCATCATGACATGGCGGAGTTCATGGCTGGTCACGGATATGAGACCTGGGTGTCAGAGTGGGCAGCGATCGAGGAGTACGGACGGGCGGGGGAAGACCTATCCCATCGGTGGCTCGGCTTTACGGCTTATAGATCCGCCGGTAGTCCGGCGTGGGGGAATCTGGTCTTCGTTCAACCCGAGGATCGTCCTCGGCTTCAGGCTGCCGTGCGTTCCACGTTGCGGCGTGCGGGCGCGCGGAAGGCCGCCGGAGCGGCGCCGGGCGCGAGAGTAGCCGCGAGGGTCGCCCGACGAGCGCTCAAGCGCCTGCCGACTTCCCGCTCACGGTGATCGAAGCCAGCATCAAGTATCGGACCGGCGCGGGCCTCGCATCGCACGGCGTCGAGGCGCTGGCGCGGGACGGCCGCCAACTGGCTGACAGGCTCACGGATAACAAGACGCGGGTGCGCGACCGGTCGCGTTCGATGGGCCGCAAGCTGCGCGCGATCTCCAGCGTTCACGCGGTGTTGCGTGCCATGTGGATCCCCTAGCGGGGTGGGAGCGTCCGCGTAGCCGGAGCGCGCGGTAGCCGCCTTGGCGTCGGGCGGATCGTTGTGTGGTAGTCAGGAGTGCGGCGCTCTTGGCGCCATCGGGCGAGCGCGAGCGCGACGGTCATACCAGAAGATCACAGTGGCGCATACGGCGACACACGCTAGGCGCCAGCAGAACGCAAGAAGCGGGTCAGTAGGACTCCTTGCTACGGCCACCCCGTAAGCGGCCGCGAGCCAGACCGCTGTGAAGACGAGCATTCGCCACTCCACGCCGCCGGGGACCGGAAAGCGGCGCCAACTATACAGTGACATAACGATGAGCATGACGAGATAACTTGCCGCGGTGCTTACCGACGCGGCGAAGATGCCCCCGCTAGGGACGAAGGCGAGGTTCAGTACGACGTTCGAGGCTGCGGCAAGTGATGTCGGCACCCACACGAACTTTGTGTCGCCGGCGAGGATGACGATCGTGTTCATCGGCACCAGGTATAAACCAAAGAAGACGTACCCGAGCGCGATCCACGGCACGACTTTCTGGGCGGCATCGAACTGGGTCGGCAGCAGGGCGTCGATGGCTGGCGGGGCGAGTAGGGCGACCGCCAGCCCGAGGCCCGCCGTCGCCAGAAGCTGGTAGGTGATGATCTGAGGCAGCCGCGCCCGCTGAACGGCATCGCTGATCGCCCGCCCGTAGTTGGATGAGATGACGTTGTTCAGCGCTGTGTACAGCAGTGCCAGCGCGAGCGCGAGTTGATAACCGACGTTATAGACGCCGAGGTCCGCAAGGCTGACATACGACGCAAGGATCACGCGGTCGGAGGTCGCAAGCGTCCAATGTGCGATGCCGTGCGGGACGAAAGGAACGGCCCAGACGGCGAGGCTTCTCAGATGTGCCCGCGAGAGCTGCGTGGTCCATTGCTCACGCAGCGCTGATAAGGCGACTGGAATCGTGGCCAGCGCGCCGATCAGGTTGGCCGCAAGCCAGCCACGCGCGCCGAGCTCGAGCCAGACCACCGCGACGACGGTCAACGGAATGGTGATCGCGGGGCCCACGAGGCTGACACGCAGGAATGCATTCAGCCGGTCCTGGGCGCGCAGCACGCCGAGCGGAACGACTGTGGCGCTGATCAGCATCGCGCTGCCAAATAGAGCCAGGGCAAGGTAGCTCGTCGGCAACTTGTTCGAGTCGGCCGTGTAGGGCATCGCGAGCAGGACGACAACCAGCGCGAGCGCATTGGTCAGCACAAGCACGGCGATGGCCGCCGTGCTCAAGTACCTGCGCCGCTCGTCCTCGTCCCCCTCGAGCACGTACCACGAACGAAAGACGGCAGTTTCGAGACTCCTGGTCAGCAGCGGGATGATGGCGAGCGAGACCGCGACCGCGACCGCCATCCGACCGAACTCAGCGGCGCTCATGACAAGCGTGAAGAGGGGCAGCGTGACGAGCTGAAGGCTCTTGGGACCGGCGATCGAGAGCGTGTAGGCCGCGCCCCGGCTTAGCACGCGAGTCCGCGCGGATTCGGCGGGCAGAGCCGGGTTGTTTAGCCCGCCGCCGGGGACATCGTGTTCATCCATATCCCTGAATCCCATCTGATGCCCTATCGCGGCAGGGGGATGCGAGGAAGCGCGCGAGCACAGGCGGGGGGTCCCCTACGTCGGGCAGTAGAGTCGGTGCTCGATCCCAACGGTCCTCTCGCGGGTGCGGCCGCGGTAGAACATTCGCGTGGAGAAACGCGTTGCGAGCGTTTAGGGCTTCGCTCGAGATCGCTTCAGCCACCGGGGTGTCGGAGAAGGTTCGCGACTGCCAGATCCAGCGGATTCGTCCGCGGTGTGTGTCGGATGACGCGGCAGCGCAACCAGCTCGGGCGCTGGCTTCGATGAGAATCACCCTCTCTCGAAGAGGAACTCTACGACCAGCGTGGGTCGGTCGCTATTAGCGTCGGCGTTCCGCAACCTCGCGCTCTCGCAGGGGGCGCGCCGATTCGGAGTTCGGTGAGCAAGCCGACGATGATATAGGCCATGTCACGCACAGCTGGGACACGTACTCGCGCGCGCCGCACGGGGCGTCGTCTCCCGATCATTGTTCGAGGCGGCGTCCAGCGCGCAGGCCCCCTGCGGACCCCACGGCCTCTCTGAGCGTGATGGCCGGGGTGGGAGCCGTTCGGGCGTCGGACTGGTGGCGATCCCCGGATAGAATCCTGGCGATGCTGACCCGGCTACGGACGCAAGCCCGCAAGGCACTCGGGCACGTAATCGGCCAGCGCCGTGCCGGAGATCTGACCACCCGGGTGCGAGACATCCGCCACGCTGCGGGATATCGGTTGCACCCGGACGGTCGACGCTCGGCTGCGACAATTCAAGGTCTTCGTGACATCCACGGTGGCGAGCGCTGCTTCATCCTCGGGAATGGCCCGAGTCTGATAAGGCTCGACCTCAGGCGCCTCCGCGGTGAGCAGACCTTCGGCCTTAACCGTGGGTACTTGTTATTCGACAAACTTGGATTTGAGACGAGCTACCACGTCTGCATCAACCAGCTCGTCGCAGCCCAGTTTGCGTCGGACCTCGCAGCACTGGGCTCGCGCAAGTTTTTCGCCTGGAGCACGCACCGGCACTTCGCGGAGCAGACGGACATCGCCTTTGTTCGCACGATGGGCCGGCCGCACTTCTCCACCGATGCCGCCCGGGGTATGTGGGAAGGCTCGACCGTGACCTATGTGGCTCTTCAGCTCGCCTTCTTCATGGGCTTTACAGAGGTCGTCCTAGTCGGGGTGGATCATGAGTTCGCGGTCAAGGGTCCCGCGAACCAGATCGTCACCTCCGCAACAGGCGACGCCAGCCATTTTGATCCCAGTTACTTCGGTCCAGGAGTGCGCTGGCAACTGCCTGATCTCGAGCGATCGGAACGTGCTTACCGGATGGCGCGGGAGCATTTCGCAAGTGCAGGCCGGCGGGTGCTCGACGCGACCTTGGACGGTAAGCTCCAGGTCTTCGAGAAGGCTGACTATGACCAGCTCTTCTAGTCCACTCGTCTCGATCCTCACACCGTCTTTCAACCAGGGGCAATTCCTGGGGGACTGCTTGGCGTCCGTCGCCACGCAGGACTACCCACGCGTCGAGCAGGTAGTTCAGGACGGGGGGTCAACGGACGGAACATTAAAGTTGCTCATTAGCACGAGCGACCCCGTGACCTGGAAGAGCGAGCCTGATCGTGGCCAAGCCGACGCGTTGAATCGCGCCCTCGCGAGAAGCCGAGGATCGATCATTGGGTGGATCAACTCTGACGATGCGCTGTTTTCAAGGGACACTGTAAGCACCGTAGTGAGCATGTTCGAGACCCATCCCGACGTGGACGTCATATTTGGAGACGCGGCGATCATGTCGGCGGAGGGGTGTCTGCTTCGGCACTTTCGTCCTCCGCCGATCAACTGGCGCAAGCTTCCGTACGGTTGGAGCCCGATCAGTCAGCCCGCGGCGTTCATTCGTCGCACCGCATTACGACTCGGTGAGTCCCTCCTCAACGAGAAGCTACATCTCACGCTCGACCTCGAACTGTGGTTACGTCTACGATCGCGAGGCTGCCGCTTTCTGCAGCTACGACGCACGTTGGCGGCGGATCGAGATCACCGCGATCGCAAGTACCGCACGATTGCAGACGCAAGCAGTGGCGAATGGGCGTGGTTGCAAAGTGAGTATGGTGTTCGCTTCGCGAAGCCTGGGTTTGCGCTGAACTCGTCGGCAGCGCTCGGCAGGGTTGCGGGCGTCCCGTCGGTCCTTGGATGGACGCGACTTTACAGCCCGGCCTTCCCCTGGTCCGTGGATGCTCCTGGCCAACGACTTGTGCGTCAGCTTGCCAGGACGCATACGTCGCTCACAGCAAGCGCGCTTGACTAGCACGTCGCGCGGATAGACCGGTCGGGCGATGAAAGCGCGACGGCCGCGTGGTGGCGCTGGCTATGCAGGGACCTCGCTCGACGCCAGTCGGGTCCGTCTGAGTTGGCCGGCGAAACTCCCTCGACAACTAGATGACAGGCCGACCGACGGCCACGGGGCAGGTGGCGTGACCCCGGTGGTTCGGTCGCCGGGTAGGTCGGGCGCATCGCTGCGCCGGGGCCCCCTCAGAACCGGCCGTGCCCGCTTTCCGGGCAACCGGCTCAAGCAAGCCCCGTGGGGGCTCGTGGGCGGGGCAGAATTGCTGGCCCTGTTGCCTCCGCTGGTGCTGCGGCGTTGGCAGTGGGCGTGTATGAGACGGGTTGCGACGCGTTCGTCCGGCGTGTCTGCGCCCCACGTGGTGACCGCGCGTTTGCGGATCGCCTTGCGGGTGGCCGTGAGCCACTGTTCCCACTCGCGTGGGTTTTGCCCCTGGCTCGTGGTCTGCGTGCAGCAGCAGCCCTCGACACAGCGCGCAGCGACCATGCTGGACTCGTAGGAGCCGAAGCATGGACGCGCCGAGCGGCTGGACCTTCTTGCGTCGCCGTCGGGTGTCCAGTAGTCGGCCAGTGCCGGGTCGTCGGGTGACGCCGTGCCGGTGACCATCTGGTGCCGGACGATCCTGGTCCAGGCGAATTTGTGTAGGTAGGCGCCGCTGTCGCGGTCACCGAAGACCCACCGGTCCTGCCTGGACTTGTTGAACATGCCGAAGTACCGGGCGACGACCCAGCGCGTCGGCTTGTTCGGGTGGCTGTGTCTGGCCCACTTGTAGGTGAGCTTCCACATGTAGTGCATCCAGCGCGGTGAAGACCTCGCTGGACACCACCGTCCGGTAGTAGGCCGCCCAGCCTCGGATGATCGGGTTGAGGCGGGCGATCACCGCGCCGGCGTTGGCCCCGCGCAGGGCTCGCATCTCGGTGCGCAGCCGTTCCCGGATCCGTCTCAACGCCGCCTTGCTCGGTTTGATCAGCAGCTTGCCGTGGTAGCGGCGGACGTTGAACCCCAGGAAGTCGAAGCCGTCGTCGAGGTCGACGATGCGCGTCTTGTCCTCGTTGAAGGCCAGACCCCTGGGCGCCAGCCACGCGGCCAGCCGCGCCTTGACCTGATCGCTCATGCCTGGTGTGGCACAAGGCGACGAAGTCGTCGGCGTATCTGATCAGCACCGGGCTATCCGGCCGTGCCGCACCGTCCGTCCGCGGTCGGTAGCGGACCCCGGCGGCGCTCTCCATCCCATGCAGCGCAACGTTCAACAGCAGCGGGCTGACCACCCCGCCCTGCGGAGTTCCCTCCTCGGTCGGGGCGAAGCCGACCTGATCGATCACCCCGGCCCTCAGCCACTGCCGGACCATGTCCCTGGGCGGGGAACGCGCCGAGCTGGTCAGCAGGTGGTGATGATCGATGCGGTCGAACGCCGCTTCCAGGTCCGCGTCCAGCACCCACCGCCGCGCCGGGTTGCGGCCCTTGACGTGGTGAAGATCGCTTCGATCGCGTCCTGACAGCCACGGCCGGGCCGAAATCCATACGATCTCGGCTCGAACCGGGCCTCCCACTCGGGCTCCAACGCGGCCGCGACCCGGGCCTGCAAGACCCGGTCGACGATCACGGGAATGCCGAGCGGGCGCTTCTTGCCGTCCGCTTTCGGGATGTACACCCGCTTGACCGGCCGGGCCTGCCACGGCCGCTGCCGGCGATGCATCCGCTCCACCAGCTCGGCCTTGTCCTCGGGGTCCAGCACGACCTGCCGTCCACCCCAGCCGTCAAACGTCCAGCGTTGATCTCCGTCACCCGCCGCACACTGAGCAGCGTGTTCGACCGGGACCGCAGCATCAACTTCTGCAAATTCCGGACCCGTTTCAGGTCCCCCGCCTGCGACGCCGTGAAGATCCGCTGCCGCAAACGCCGTACGTTCTGCTCACGGGCCGCCAATCCACGGCGTCCCAGTCGAACAGTTCGTCCTCCGGTCCGTTCACCACGCGACCGAGGTCGCGGAGGCGCCTAACTTGTCCGTCGGTTCCGGCGTCGTCGTCATCGTCTCCGCACAGGCTCACCTGACCCGCGTCAGCCCGCTTTCACGGCCGGGCACCAGGCCCGGTATCCGGCCAGTTATCCACGACGACCGCCGGAGGAGACGGATCGTGTCGCGGTTTCCTGCTGCCTTTCGGCCACCGGCGTTCGCTTCTCGGGTCATCCTGTCCCGCCCGGGAGTTGGGCCTTCCTCACGGTCGGCCTACCGGCCACGTACGGCGCCGGACCCCGTCGGGGTTTCCACGTTCCACACTCACGAGATACGACCGGGTTGGGTGCCTTCTCTACCCCGGGGACGGCGGTGCTCACCCTGGCCCGGATGCCGTGCCCGGCCAGCGCCTGCCGCATCACAACGGCATGTCCCTACACCCCGCTACCACACCCCACCACGGAGCTCACTATTCACGAGGCATCAACGAAGGTTCACGCGATTCACCCGTCCGGTCTGCCCCTCACCCGTGACCCCCCGGATGGACGGGGAGTCCTTCGGCTTTCCCCCGGGCTTCGCACCCCGCCGTTACCAGCAACGGCACGCCAAGGGGGGGCCAGGCATCGAGCACGCGCCCGGAACTACGCCGCCGACATCATGCCGGCCCTCCTAACTGCGAGTCCACTCGCAAAGTGCGACCTCGTGTCGCAACGGTGCCTGTGAGAGTCCTATGCGCCTAGGATCGCGGGCGAGGAGGACGAAGGGGCATGAAGCGACGCAGGCATACGCCCGAGCAGGTCATCCGCAAGCTGCGCGAGGCCGATCGGATGTTGGCCGAGGGCAAGACGACCGTCGAGGTCGCGCGGCAGCTGGAGATCAGCGAGAACACCTATCACCGCTGGCGCAACCAGTACGGCGGGATGAAGGCCGACGATGCCAAGCGGTTGAGGGAGTTTGAGCGTGAGAACCAGCGCTTGAAGCGGATCGTGGCCGATCAGGCCTTGAACGTCGATGCGCTGAAGGAGGTGGCGAAGGGAAGCTGGTGAGCCCGGCCTGTCGGCGCCAGGCGGTCGCGATGTTGCGCGACCGTCTTGGTGTCAGCGAGCGCCGGGCGTGCCGGTATGTCGGTCAGCACCGCTCCACGCCGCGCCGCGAACCCGTGGTCGCGGCTGACGATCAGGCGCTGCGCGCGGCGTTACGCGCGTTCGCCGCTGAGCGCAACCGCTGGGGGTACCGGCGCGCGCATCATCATCTCGCCAGCCAGGAGGGCTGGCAGGTCAACCGCAAGCGCGTGCAATGCCTGTGGCGCGAGGAGGGCCTACGCGTGCCGCAGACGCGCCGGCGCAAGCGCCCCGTCGGTGACGGGCCCGACGGCCGCGCCATCGACGCGACCGCGCCCGACGAGGTGTGGGCACTGGATTTCAGGCCGACCAGACCTCAGACGGCCGGCCGATCCGGCTGGTCAACGTCATCGACGAGTCACACCCGCGAGGCGCTCATCATGCACGCGGCGCGCTCGATCGATGCCGATGAGGTCGTCGCGCAGCTCGACGCGCTCGTGACCAGGCGCGGCCGCGCGCTGCGGTTCGTACGCATGGACACGGGCCCGAGCTGACGTCGCATGCGCTCAGACCTACTTCGGTGAGTAGCGCCGGTCGGGGGTGTGGCGAGTTTCAAGGCGAGGCTGCCGGGCGCCGTCGGTCGCTGATGGGTGGCGGCGGGACGCGTTGCGACGGGTTGATGGCTGGGTTGGCGCCTGGGGCCGCTGGCCGGGTTGGTCGGGGGGTCGACGCGCGTGTGTCCAGGGGTCGCCGAGCCGGGCTGTGTGGCGGGTTCGTGGTCGGTCGTGGTGGGGCCGTTGTTCAGGGGTCGGGGCGTGCGAGCGCGGCGAGGTAGGTCGCGGTGAAGTCGTGCAGGTAGCGGAAGTTCTCGCTGAGGTGCAGGATCGTCTGGCGTGCCGAGCGCGTGATGCGGCCGGGGACGTTGAAGAGGATGCGCCGCAGCGGTGTGCCGTCGGGTGCGTCGGGGCACGCGGCGGCGGGGCTGATGTCGCAGACCATCGCGGTGATGTTCAGTGCCAGCAGGCAGCATGCGAGCTACAGGCGGTTGGCGTCCAGGTTGCCGGAGAGGGCAGGTGGCGCAGTGGCTGGCCGAGCTTTGCGTCTTTGAAGCGTTCCTCGATCTGGGCGCGCTGGCGGTGGTAGTGCTCGACCGTGACGGTGTCCTTGTCGGCCGCGGGGATGTCGGTGACGATGAAACTGTAGGCCCAGGTGCTGTCCAGCCGGCCGTCGAGGACCATCTGCAGCTGGTCGGCGGGGATCGTGGTGCGCCGGCGCGCGCGCGGGTGCCCGGCACGCAGCCCGGCGGCACTGACGGCGACGCGACGCACGATCAGGCGCAGCGGCCCATGCTTCCAGCCGGTCGGGGTCAGCGTTGTCTCGGCGACCTGCGCGCCGCGCATCTCGGTCGCGTCGGCCCACGCGTCCTCGGAGATCTCGGCCAGCGCGCGCCACATCGTCGTGGTCCGTGGCGCCGACATCGAGAAGCCGACGCGCTGCTTGCGTAGCGACATCATCAGCTCGGCGCTGTAGAAGCCGCTGTCTACGCGGGCGCTGACCTGGCCATGTTCGGCCGGCAGCAGCCTGACGGCGCGGGCGATCATCGCGGCGGACTCCTTGGCGCTGATCCGGCCACGGTTCGCGCCGACCAGTTCGCTGGTCAGCGCGCGGGCGCACTGCGCCCACGTCACGACATACGAGCAGTACCCCACGCCGCCGCCATGGCTGCGGGCTGCGCCCTGCTTGGCGTGCCCGTAGACCTCGGTGTCCGTCGCGTCGAGATCCAGCGTGACGGCCTCGGCGCTGTCGCGGCCGGCCTCGCGATCCAGGCGCTCGGCGACGCGGGCCTGCGCACGCTCGATCGCGCGGACGCGGCTGCGCCGAAACCGCCTGGCGAGTTGACGCGCCTGCTCGGTGCCGACGGCGTATCGGCGACCGCTCGCAACACGGCGCCCGCAGCGTCGGCGCGCACGTCCTCGATGTCGTCAAAGCAGTCCGCTCCGGCGATCTGACACTCCGCCAGCGAGACCACCAAAGCGCCCGGCTACAGGCCGCGCCGCCGCGCCCACCGGCGCGCGCCGTGCGTACCGCAGCAAGCGGCGCGTCGATCAGCTCGACCAGCCGTGTGCGCCTGCTGAGCGCGCCGACGATCACGAGCCCGGCATACGGCGTCAGGTTCGGATCATCAGCGCGGATCACAAGCCGTCCGGGGCTCGTGAGATCGTCATCGGCGTTCACCCGCAAGGTGACCACGCCTCACCGTCAAGAATCGCTTTCACACCCCGAAACCGAACAGTCGAGGCGACGGAAAGCCCCGCGTTTGCGGGCTTTTCGATTCCCGGCCCGACGAGCGGCGGCGCCAGCAGAGCTAGCCATCAGCGCGCTACCCACCGATCTCGGTCAGAGACTGGGTGTCGCTTCAGCCACGCCGGCAGCGTGTTCATCGAGCCCCGTACCTGCCCGTGGTAGACCCGTTCGTGGAGTCCTTTCATCGCCGTGTCCGTGACGAGCTGCTCAACGGCGAGCGGTTCGCGTGCATCGCCGAAGCCCGCGTCCTGATCGCTGACTGGCACGAGGACTACAACCAGCGCCGGCCACACTCGGCGCTGGGGATGCTCGCCCCGGCCGCGTTCGCCGCCGCCTACACGCCCGCCGCCGACGCACTACCGGGGGCCCCACCCGGCACGGCCGCGCGCGGACGGAAACACGCCCGCCTGGCTCGCCCTCGGGCTCGCCTTCGAACCAGCTTCCGTCCGACCAGCCGCCTGAGCGTCCTGGACTGACAACCACTCGACCCTCGCAGTCAGTGAACCGAAGAGCGGGAATCCCTCACAGGAGCTAGGGGAGGCCATAAGCCAAGCGGATCGCGTGGTGCACAGGGCTGTCTCCCGGCTTCAGGAAGACGCAGTCGTGCGCACAATCGAACGTCCCGTGAGGTGGAGCCTTCCGAACGAGGGCGAAGTCGTACTCGGCCAGCCATTGGGTGACCTCGGGCAACAGAGAGATGCCCTTGTACATTGGAATCGTGAACAGTTCGAGGTGAAGGCCCTGGACAGCGCTCCCGCAGGAACAGTCTGGGCCTTTCAGGATTTGGTGCTCAGCCCCCTGTGCATCGATCTTGAGGAAGTCGAAGGGCTCGTCCTGCTCAGCGAGCACACCGTCGAGAGCGCGGCACGTCACGATGATCCTCACGCGCGCGAGCTGACTGCGCTCGAACCAGGAATCGGCCATCTCCGCGGGGCCACGCGTCCGGAGGGTCTCGAAGTTCTCACGGACGTACTCGAAGTTCTGCTCGAAGAGTGATGAGCCGTGCGACGCTCTGTTTACGTAGAACATCCGGGCTCTTCGTCGCGCTCCCATACCGCCACGTCCAGCGCGGTCACGTTAGCGGGCTTGTCGATCGGGGGTCACGCGGCTCGAACTCTGGCAGCCCGCGGAAAAGGGACGCATGCGCGTCCCAAGGTGCGGGTAACGGGCCCGCCGCGCCTACGTCGATGAAGCCGAGAACCCCTCGGCCCGCATCATTTACGCGGTACCTGCCTTGCAGACGGCGAGGGAACCGTCGCACCTCGTTGACGGCATGCTTGACCGAACTCAGCACCAGCCAGAGGTTATCGCGTTGGAGGAGGTGGGCGTTTTCTGCTCAACGCGCTCCGGTCAGGGCTATGCGCGGAGACGCCGGCACCGCGTGATGAGATCTGGTCTCGCGGGGAAATCTCGCCGGTGCGGTGTCCGACGGGCCCGTCAACCCCGCGCTGCAGACGCCTTGGCAGCGCGTCCTGAAGACGATCAGCAGGGCGTTGGAGGGAGGGCGATGGTCGTCGGGGTGCAGTCGATCAAGCGAGCTACTTCCCGCGGAAATGTCGCCGCTGTGAATAGGCCGATCTGTGTGTTCTGACGGGCCGGTTCTGTCCGGTCTGATCGTCACAGTATTCCTGCATATTGGCATGTATCTATGTTTCTGGCGAGGGGAGAGCTGGATGTTGCGGTTGGTGGCCGCGCAGGCGGAGACGTTGTGGGACGAGGCGCTGCCGATCGAGGTGCGCGCATTGCCCGACGATCTGGCGGCGCTGGACGGGCTGCTGTGCGATCCGGGGCTGTTGGAGCCGTTCGTGGCGTGCTGGAGGCGCGAGGCGCAGCTGTCGGGGGTGTCGGCAGTCGATCATGGGCGTCCGACGCTGGCGATCGAGACCGGTGACTGTGCGGTTGATGGTGCTCAAGCACCGCCATGGCTGGGGATACCGGTCGCTGGTCGCGGAGGTCTCAGACTCGATTCACCTGCGCCGTTTCTGCCGGATCGCGCTCTGCGCGCGGGTGCCCGACGAGTCGACGGTGCGCAAGCTGACGCGGCGAATCGGCGAGCAGACCGTCAACGACGTCACGCGCGAGCTGATCGAGGCCGCGGTTCGCGAGCGGCGCTTCAGGCGCGCGCGGTCAGGATCGACTGACGGTGACGATCCAGGCCGACATCAAGTACCCGACCGACGCGGGCCTAGCATCGCACGGCGTCCGCTCGCTCGCGCGGGAGGGCAGCAGGCTGGCCGCGACGCTGCGCGAGAACAGATGCGGGTACGCGATCGCTCGAGTTTGATGGGCCGCAAGTGGCGCGCGATCTCCCGCACGATCCGCCGCCGCAGCGGGGACGCGAAGGCCGAGGTGCTCGCGCTGACCGAGCAGACCGGCGACTGCTGAACGTTCCGTCAAGGAGGCACGCCGGCTGGCCGCCACGGCCTGGCGCAAGGCGCGCGGTCGCGGCGCCCGGACCAAGCTCAGGGCGGCAGCCAGCTCGACGAGCTCGCGGATCGCTGCGAGAAGGTCGCCCGCCAGATCAAGCAGCGCTTCGCCGGCGAGAGGTCACCGACCGGCTGATCTCGCTCGCAGACCCCGACGCCAGGCCGATCCGCAAGGGCAAGCTCGGCAAGCCCAACGAGTTCGGCTACGTCGCGCAGATCGCGGAGATCACGCCGAACACCAAGCGCGGCGCGCGTGGACTGATCCTGCCCGCGGCGTCGCTGCCCGGCAACCCCGGCGAGAACCAGTTGCTCCCGCAGACCGTGACCTGCTGGCGCGGCTCGGGCTGTCGCCACGCGAGGTCGCGCTAGACGGCGGCTTCACCGTTGGCCCGACGACCGAGCAGCTCGAAGACCTCGTCCCGAACGGGTCTTCATCTCCGGGCGCCAACAGCCCGGCTCCGGACGCACCCAACGCAGGTTGCAGCGCTACCGCACCGGCGCCGAGGGACGCATCAGCCACCTCGAACGCGGCTACGGCATGCGCCGCAGCCGGCTGATGGGCGATGACGGCCAGAAGACCTGGACCGGATGGGGCATCCTCGCCAACAACCTCGACACCCTGACCATCCGAACCGCCTGAAAACATCACAAACGCTCACGCCAGAGCACCCCATGAACACCGACGGCCGCGTCCTCACCAAGCGCGGCCGTCGCCGTCTCAGAGCTCAAGCGTTTATCCGCGGGAAGTAGCTATATGCGTGGTCGCCGTGGACCGGATGGTTGAGGGCGTCGATCGTAGCCCAGCCACTGGCTGCCGCCTTTGTTACTCAGAAACCTATGGCCACCATTGTAAACCTTGGATGCGGCAATAAGACGCATCCGGCATGCGTCAACATCGATTGGTCGATCTACGCTCGGATCAAGCGAAACCCGATAGCAAGACGCGCCGCGCCGTTGGTTTTCAACGGAATCCGCCTCAAGCAGTTTCAGGGACTCGACGAGAGCGTCATTGTCCATGATCTGCGCAAGGGCATCCCACTTGACGACCAAGCCGCTGACGCGGTCTATCACTCCCACGTGCTGGAGCACATCGACCGGGATCAGGTCGCTGGGTTCTTTTCGGAGATTAACGCGTGCTAAGGCCAGGCGGGGTCCATCGGGTTGTCGTACCTGACCTGGAGCGGTACGTTCAGGAGTATCTCGGTAGCCTCGATCGGGGTCTGACTGATCCAGAGGCACGCAGGAACCACGACGTAAGCGTGTCTCAGATGCTGCTGCAGATGGTGAGACGCGAGGCCCACGGGACAAGCCTGCAACGTCCATTGCGTCGGCGGATTGAGAATCTAGCCCTCGGCGACGCTCGCAAGCGTGGTGAGACGCACATGTGGATGTGGGACCGGGTCAATCTGTCCCAGGCTCTTGAGGATGCCGGCTTTCATGACATCGAGGTCGTAGGTTGGCAGAGCAGTCGCATCCCGCTTTGGAACGACATGGCGCTTGATCAGAATGATGCGAGCGGCGAGTACAAGCCTGAGTCGTTATACGTCGAAGCCGTCAGGTAGCGGACTCTGCCGCCGGAACAACAGGTCGGCCTGAAGGCACCGCCCGCAGCGGTCGCGTACGACGGAGTAGACACCTTCAAGTCGCAGACCGTGGTGCCGCAAGGCGCAGATAACATCGTCGGCAAGCGCCTGGCCATCGTAGAACTCGACGAACGAGCACTCCACGTACGCGACGTCGATCTCAGCAAGGACGCCGACGGCGCCCGCCAGCACCTCTAGCTCGGCTCCCTGCACGTCGATCTTGAGAAGGGCCGGGCGCTGGACGCCGTCATGCAGTAGGGCATCGAGCGCACGCACCTCCACCTCGATGGTGCCTGCTTCCTCCGTCCCCGGGAAGGCGTCTACGTAAGGTTTGAGGATGGGCAGGAGGGAAGATGAGTCCGTCTTCCTTGAGACATGCATGCAGCGGCGACGCTCGTCGCCGGCTAGCGCGAACGGCAAAATCGTTACGCGGTCGTCTCCGTCGTGTACTGCTCGAAGTTTTCCGAGCGCCTCGGGCAGGGGCTCGACGCAGATCACGTGTGCCGTGGGGTACAAGTCGCGGACAAGCAGCGCGAACTGACCATGGTGTGCTCCGACGTCGATGATCGTGGCAAACGTCGTGCCGAACGGGACCTCTCGATGCTCGACCGTCGCCGCGATGCCCATTCGGGCAGCATTTCGCCATCCAGGTCGGCTCAGGAGCACGCAAAGCTTGCGTGTTCGGCGCAGGCGTCCCTTTCGCGCCACCGCCACGGCACCACGCGAACCAGCGACTGTATCTTCAGACTCTGAAGGAGTGCTCTGGCCGTGTGGCACGTCAGCCCTGGCGTCGCTGGCCGCTAGATGTGATGTTAGGACCGGTGCTCATCGCTCATCGCTCATCGCTCATCAGATACGGAGACTCCCGGGCGGCCGAGACACTTCTCCTGGGCGGACGGCCCTATCACGGGCGTATCCCCATGCGTCCGGTGAGATCGATCCGGCTTAATAGCATGTCCACGTGTTGCTCGCTGAGGTATTGATCAACTGCCTCGCGCGCCCCGAGCCAGTAGCCGTAGTCATCGATGATGAGGATGCCACCCGGCGACAGCAACGGAAAGAGATGACACAACTCGTGGTACGTGGATTCATACCAGTCTGTGTCGAGCCTAAGAATCGAGATCTGGCCGGGCACCGTGCCAGGAATCGTGTCCTCCACCTTGCCTTGAACGAAAGAGATCTGATCGGAAGGGAAGCCTGTTGTGCTCAAGTGGGCTTTCACCTCCACCAAGGAGGTACCGCCAGCGCTCCACCGAGCGGCCGCGCGTGGACGCCAGCTGGAGGTACCGGCCACCTCCCCGCCGACGGTCACGTCTTTGTTGGTGGGCACCGCCATGCCGTCAAACGTGTCATATAAATACAACTCTCTGCTTCGATCCCCGCACTGCACGAAGGTGTGAGCCGCGAGCATTGAGTGCCGCCCCGCCAGACCCCACACTCGACGAACGATCCGGGAATGTCTCTTGCCACGACATATCGCACGGCTTGATACAGCGCGTACATCCGCTCAATGGACGTACCCGTATACGGGACACAGGCACGATGAAGGTCAAGAAAGCGGGGTTCGGAGTCGAGGTCGCGTGTGGGCTGCTGGTAAATGACGTAACCAAATGCGGACAGCAGTCGCTTGATGCTGTCCTTGGTGGCGCGTCGTCCGAGGCCGAGGACTTCACGGGAATAGCTCGCAGAGGACATGCTGGCGACGATATCATCCTGCGGGAGGCAGCCCTCGTGTGGGCGCGGTTCTCAGCGTCGTCTCTGCGCAGCGCGAGCCGACGCGAGCCCGCGCGACGAACGTGCCAGGTATCAGGCAAGCGCCGTCACCTCCGGGAATGCCCGGGCGCTGATGTCGCGGCAACGGAGGTTGGCGGCGCTGCGTCTGCAGAGACAGTTTCGTGGACCGAGCGGCTACTTCTCGTGGCGAGACGAGAGGACCACGGCATCGGCGTACGCTTCACGCAGCGCCTCCCCGATGCGAGCGAAACTGAGTTCGGCCACGATCGCCGCTTGACCGCGAGCACCCATCGGGCCCAGGGCGGCTCGGTTGGCGTCGAGTTCGCCGATGGCGGTCGCCAGGCCGGCTGTGTCTGCTCCAACTATCCAGCCGCCGCCGCGGCGCGTGATCACCTCCGCTATCCCCGTTTGGTCGGACACGAGCACCGGCAGTCCATGCATCATGGCTTCGGCAGCGGAGAGGCCGAAGCTCTCGAACGCGGACGGCATCGCGAGTAGATCGAGGCTTGAGAGGAGACGGCTGTGGTCGCGCTGCTCCACGAATCCCAGCCATTCGAGTCGGTCCTGTACCCCGAGGCGATCGGCCTGCGCGCGCAGTTTGGCGACGAGGCTCGTAGGTCCGCTGCCGGCGATGATTAGCCGGATGTGGTTCGGCAATCGAGGCATCGCGCCAATTAGGAGATCCAAGTTCTTCTTCGGGTCTATCCGCGCTAGGAAGCCCACTCGTAGCTCTTTTCTCCGGCCCGGGGCAGGCAATCGTGGCACTCCGTTGGTGGTAGCCGCAACTGGATAGTGCACCGTGCGCTGCTGTGCCGTGACTGGCAGTGACTGGCGGGCTTCTAGCTCAGAGGTAAGCAGGAACAGAGTTGTGTGGCGCAGATAGAGCGATTTCAAGAGTAGCTTCTGGCGTCGTCGGCTCGGGCTGCGTGACCCCTCGATATCAAAGGTCGTCAGTGACTCGTGGGCCGTTACGACGATAGGCTTACGGGCGATCCGTGCTGCGGTCAGCCCGCCCACGGAGCTCATGCCCCAAACCCCGTGAATGTGTATCACGTCGAACTCTGCGGCGTGTCGGATCACCCACGAGGTCTGGGCAGGGCTGATGCCCCAACGGTAGGTCTGTCCGCGTGGCCATCGCGCGGTCGGCATGGCCTGCACTCGGACACCGGAGGGCTCAAGAAGGTCGACGAGCGCCCGTGATGTTGAGCCGTCTGGCCCACGGTGCTCTGGTACTGCCACCACACAGTCAACACCCGCGACGCTGGCGGCGAGCAGCATGTTCGTGGCGGCCGAGGCCATGCCGCCTCGAGCGGGGTCAAGTCCGGGCACCACCGACAACACCTTCAACTCATGGCTCCTCGCGTCGAACTGCTACGTTTGGTAAACCGCTGGATGCGCCCTACTGGGGCCCTACGGTCGGTGGGCAGCCTACCGACCGAGCATGCGTCGCTGGGCCATCGCGGCTCGTGTCGGCGACTCTCACCGCTCGCGTACGCTACGCGCAAGCTGTATGTGATCTGAACCGTGTTCCACACGAATGGATCATGTCACGCCGTGACCCTCTGCGCAGCAGCGCTGGGGGCCCGACCACGACTGATCAGCATCATCGCGAGGGCGAGAAAGAATGGGTAAGCCACAAATGCCAGCCAGAGGAAGCTCGTAAACGCACCAAACCCGAGTGTGAAGCAGGCGATGACGACGATGAGGTGGTAATGCAGTGCGCCGGTCACCTCATAGCGGTTGCGCGCCCACGCGGTGAAGGCTCCAAACAACGCGCAGAACGCGACGGCTCCGAAGTACCCGAAGTCCACAAGCAGGTCCCGTAACCACGTAGCCCAGACGTTGCCGAAATATCCGCGCGCCTCGATCGGCGTATAGATCTCCCGGCGGGTCTCGCGCCACCCTTCGCGGCGCCACGTTCCGTTCAGCGTTTCCACTGCTCGAGCGGCGAGCGGGTACGAGTAGCTCCCGTAGAACGGGCCCGGAAGCCCAGGTTGTTGAACATAGAACGCGAGTGTCGGGATAGGCGAGGCGAAGTAGCCTACGCTTACTACAGCCAGGCCGGCAGCCCCATTGCTACCGACAGCGTCCGCTAGCCAAGGACGTGGCTCGGCGCGCTGGGTTGCCTCGAGAATCCCATTGGCATCAACGTTCTGTTCACGGGTGCCCAGCCAACTCGTCGAGAAGTACCACCCCGCGGCGAGCAGCAGCGCTGCCACGATCATCGTTCGCGGGCGGAAGGGCGATATGCGCCGTCCGCTCACGAAAAGGCTGACGAGAGCTAGCAGAATGACATTGACGACCGTTGCCCGCCCGGCGTACACGGCGAGACTCACCAACGCGATCAACACGAGGTTCAGTACACCGAGCATGCGAAGCGACCGACCGCCTCGTCGTCCGAAATGGACGGCAGCAAGTACGCTCACGACCGCGCATGGTGCAAGGTACGTCCCTAGGAACACGAGCAAACCAGCGCGGTTAATTGATGCGGCTAGTGCGTCCGCGTTGTCGGTGCGGATGGCGCTGAGGTTGTCAAGGAGGTAGGCGGGGCTGAAGTGCAGGCCGGCATTGATGCTGGCGTCGACCAAGAGCAGCACGCATCCGAGCGCCCCGATGACGCCGAGCACGTTCGCGATGTGGACTTCCGATCGCGTGTCGGACGATTCTGGCGCCGAGCGGGGCGTATGGCGACAGATCAAGTAGAGGATGGTGACGGACGCCAGGCACGCTGCCACAAAGATGTCGGCCTTGAGGGAGTACGCGACGTCGTAGGCGAAGATGACGGGCGTAGCCAGCAAGAGTGAAACCACCCATGTGCTGAGCGCCAGCACGAGTGGTGCGCGGCGGCCCTCCCGGTGAACCGCGCCGAGGAGGCAGGCGATGAGACACAGCGACGTGAGCGGAAACCACACGGCGCGTCAGCGCCGTCGGCGCGGAAGGAGCGCCTGGTGGGGTTCGTGCAGATCGTGCTCGCCGTCGTTGGTCGCATGCGTCGGGTGGACGGCCACGGCGGTACTCACGCGGGCCATGTCGAGTGCGGGGTCGAGAACTAGCATTCGTGCCTCAGAATGAGGTGTTGCTGATTGCCGCGCGTTTCTTGGTATAGAACGGTGATGTAACCGGCGTTGCGTACGATCCCAAGAACCTCGTCCGCAGATGAGCCGAATGCAGGCAGGAAGGTGTCATGAACCTCCAAAAATAGAGCGCGCGGGGCCAGGCTCGCGCCGTGCAGGAGGCCTTGTGCCCCGCGCAGTGCCAAGATCTCTGCGCCCTCGATGTCCATTTTCAGGACGCTCGGTGCTGGCAAGCGACCACTTGTCACCAGAGAGTCGAGAGTGGACGTCTGCACCTCGGCCAGACTGCGTCCTGCGCCGCGGCTTTCGTGATGCTGGTCGACCAGGCTGGGCGAGTAGCCTTCCGTGCCCTCCGTGAACAGCGTGGTCGTCCCGTCGCTGTCCCCGACTGCCACAGGCAGGGCGGTAACGCGCGCGGAGGGATTCAGATCGAGGTTGCGTTGCAGCCGCGCGAAGAATCCCGGGTCCGGTTCGAATGCGACCGTTCGGCATCGGCTATGGAGCGCGACGAGGCCGATGTTCGCGCCGATGTCGTAAAGCACATCGTCGGCACGAAGCTCAGCGACCATCGCTTGAACGTACTCGCGCTCCCATCCGTAGTTGACGATCCGATGCATCTCGCCCATGGCCGCTGCCTCGAACCGAACACCGTCCGGATCTATGTCAGTCACCGTGATGACCTTGGGCAAGTGTCTGGCCCAGATGCGATACCGAAGCTTGTTGAGCTGGCCCATCCGCACACCCTATTCTCCGCGCCTACGGTGCGTCGATGTGATCAGCGAGCGCCGGTCTTTCCCGTGGCCTGCCGGATGGCCAATGTGAGGTCCCTCGCCCATTCGATGACCCGTCGGTCGTAGCAGGTGCAGATGGGCCGTAACCACGTAGTAGCCGTAATACCCGCCCTGTTCCTTCAGCGAGGCAGCGTTGACGATAATGCCGAGCGGGGTGATCTTGAGGTTGTCGAGTTGCTTGCGCAGGTGGCGGGCGCCGGTGCTTGTACTCTTGCCTTCGCGAACGACGACGAGGACCCCGCTGACGCGATTGGCGATCGGGATAGCGTCCGGAACCACGGTGAGCGGCGGAGCGTCGATGATCACGAGGCTGTAGCGGGCTTCGAGCTGGGTGATGACCTCGAGCATCCGATCTGACTCGAGCAGATCGGTGGGGTTGGGAGGTGTGGGCCCGGCCATGATCACGTCGAGGCTGCGCTGGAGCCGACGCGACAGGGCCGTCGAGGGGGACCTGCTGGATGACGTCAGAGAGGGGAACCGAGCCGGCGAGCACGTCCGTCAGCCCTGTCGTGGCGAGGTTTGGCAGCGCGCCGTGCAGGGTCGGCTTGCGGAGGTCGGCCTCGAGGAGCACGACGCGCACATTGCTGGCGGCGGCCGTGGCAGCGAGATACCTCGCGATCGTGCTCTTGCCGTCGCCTGGCGCCGACGAGGTGACCAGCATGGACTTGACGTCGTCGTCGATCGCGAAGTACCGGAGGTTCGTGCGCAGAGCGCGGAAGGCGTCCGCCTCGGCTCCGGCCAGCGTCAGCGACCCTGGGTTGGGCTTGCGAAGGCTGCGCGAATCTGGAATTGAGCCGAGGATCGGTCGCTCGAGAATCGCCTCGGCATCGCCGCCGTGGCGAAGTCGTCGATCGAGGCGGTCGCGCAGCACGGCGAGGATCGCGCCGCCAATGAGCCCGAGCATGAACGCGATGAAAGTGTTGCGGAAGGGTCTTGGCGATGACGCCGCGCGCGGCGGCTGAGCGGGCTGCACGAGTTCGGCATTGCCGGTCTGCAGCGACGCGAGGAGCTGGAGCTCCTCGATCCGCTCCGCGGCAGACCGTCCCTCCTGTCCGGCCCGCCGCATCTGGGCTGAGAGCATTGACCTGTCTGCGCACCAGGTCTACCGCGTCCGTGATCTTCGAGCGGTCTGCGGCCTGCCGAAACTCGTATGTACTGCCGAGCGATGGTGTTCGCCAGAGTGGCGGCGAAGGTCGGGTCTGGGTCTGTAGCCATGACCGCGACGACGTTGGAACGGCCCTCCGATGTGACCTGGACCTTGGCGCGTACGTCAGCCGGCGTCAGGGACGATCCGCGCAGCGCTCGCGCGGTCTTCTCGCTGATCGTGTCCAGTGAGACGAGGCTGACGTTCGTCGCGGCCTCGCGATCGGGATCCCTCGAGGGCGCCAGGATGGTCGTCCCGAACAGCTTCTGATCGAATCCCGGGTCGCGGAACAAGAGCTTCGCCGTGGCCGTGTACTGCTTCTCGGCCTGTAGCGAGTACGCGAGCGCCGCGCTCGCGAGCGCAACCGCCGCAACCACGACGATGGGCAGGCGCCGCCGAAGCGCCGCGAGAATGTCGCGCAGCGGTAGCTCGTCGGAGGCTCGATGGTGGTGAGCGACGTCAGTGGGCGTCATGCAGTACCGGGAACCTGATGGGGATCGCTGGAGGTCCGATATACCCGAACAAGGGCCATCAGGCTACCGCGTGCCCCGAGGCCAGCGAGCGCCAAGTCGCCTCAGACCGTCCCCGCCAGAATCGCCAGCTCCGACGCGTACGCGAACACCTGCGCCGCCCCGAAGCAGTTCCACGGGTCCACGACCAGGCACTCCGCACTGCCGAGCTCGCCGATCCGCTCCAGCGTCCGCGGCGAGCAGAACTCCGAGTGGTTGGTCGCCACGAACACGACCTCCGCCCCCGCCGCGGCCTCGTCGAGCCCCAGCGTCGGCGTCGCCACGTGCGGATCGTGGATCGCGACGTCGGCGAGCTCGCGCTCGAGCAGGCGCACGAGCTTGTGAGCCAGCGAGTCGCGCTCGTCGTCGGTGTCGGCCTTGAAGGCCAGACCCAGGACCGCGACCTTGCGGCCCGACAGCGTGCCCAGGCGGCGCTTGACGCCCTCGACCAGGAAGTGCGGGACGGTCTCGTTCACGCGCGAGACGGCGAGCAGCATGCCCGGCGCGGACGAGCGCTCCTCGGAGAACGTGAAGTCCTTGCGCAGGCAGGTGCCGGCGGTGAAGCCCGGCCGCGCGATGCCGCCGCGGGGATAGTCGCGGTTGATGAGGTCGATGACGTCGAAGACGTTGGCGCCGTACTGGTCGCAGTCCATCATCAGCAGGTTGGGCAGCGCGAACTGCGTGTAGCGGATGATGTTCGTCCAGATCTTCGCGAGCTCGGCCTGGACCGGCGTGGTCTGCACGATCCGCGCGCCGAAGACCTCGAACAGATTGCCGACGACCTCGCCGGAGCGCTCGCCGACGCCGCCCACGATGCACGGCAGCGTGCTGATCTCCTCGAGGAAGTGTCCCGCCGCGATGCGCTCGGGGCAGTGGGCGACGAACAGGTCCTCGCCGATCGTGAAGTCGCGGTGCTTGGCGATGTAGCCCGCGACGAACTCCGTCGTGCCCGGCGCGATCGTCGAGCGCAGCGTGAGCGCGTGGCCGGGGCGCAGGTGCGCGATCAGGTCGTCGACGACGGAGCGGACGGCGCTCATGTCGATCTCGATGTGCGAGAACGACGGCGTGCCGAGCGTGATCACGATGTGGTCCGCCGCTGCCGCGTCCTCCACGCGGTCAGTCAGCGCCAGCAGGCCGGTCGGGTGCAGCCGCGCGAGCAGCTCGTCGGTGCCGGTCTCCTGGAAGGGCATCTGCCCTTCGCGCACGGCGTTGAGGCGAACGGGATCGTTGTCGATCCCCATCACGCGCAGCCCGCGATCGGCGAACGAAAGCGCAAGCGGGAGGCCGACGCGGCCTAGGCCGATGACCGAGACGTCGGCGAGCATCTCGCGAAGACTATTCGGTGCTGGAGCCGACGAAGCTGTGGCGCACCCACTGGCGCGCGAAACCGGCTACGAAGCGCGGGTTGTAACGCGCGTAGCGCCGCCACAGGCGGCGCGGCTCCTGGGCGAGGCGAAACGTCCACTCCAGGCCGCTGGTCTGCATCCAGTGAGGCGCCTGCGGCACGAGTCCGGCATGGAAGTCGAACGCGGCCCCGACGCCGGCGAGGATCGGCGCGTCGAGCCGGTCGCGCATGTCGGCCATCCACTTCTCCTGCTTGGGCTGGCCGGTACCGACCCAGACGATCTGCGCGCCCGAGGCGTTGATCTCGGCGGCGATCGCGTCGCGCTCCTCTTCGGTCTCGGGACGAAACGGCGGCGAGTACCCGCCGGCGATCTGCAGGCCGGGGAAGCGGTGGCGCAGGTTGAGGACGAGCTGGACGAGGGCGCCCTGGTTGCGCCCGCCGTAGAGGTACATCCGGGTCCCGGTCTGCGCGGCGCGCTCGCAGTAGCGCGCCATCAGCTCGGGCCCGTAGATGCGCGTCGCCTCGGGGTGACCGAGGGCGCGCAGCGCCCAGACGAGCGGCTGACCGTCCGGAACGGTGATCATCTCGCGCACCGCGTCCCTGGTCTCGACATCGTCCTGCGCGAGCATCACGAGGTGCACGGCGGCGGCGCTGATCGAGACGTGGCGGCGCGCCGTGATCACGTCGTCCATCCAGTCCATCATGCGCTCGTAGTCGCCGATCGCCAGCGGGATGTCGAGCACCGCGGCGCGCTCGAGCGCGAGGTCCGGATCGGCGGTGGTCGTGTTCGCCTCGACGCGCTCGGCCGTGTGCGGCACGAGGGCCGCCGTCGGGTCCACGGAGGGCGCTGGCTGCGGTTGGCTGAGGGTCACGAGGGAGACCGAAAGCCGGCCGATCCGAGCACGGCTGGCGTGTGCGCCGGCCCGGGAGGCCATGGCGACCCGCTGGAGAGGGGTGGGGAGTGGGTCATCGGGGGCGGTTGACGCTCGAGCGCCGGCTTCAGGGTACGAATGAGAACGCTCACGGGAAGGAAAGGTTGCGTTCTTTCAAAGGCCGGCTAATGCGGCCCTACCCGCTCTTACTTCGAGAAAACGGTGCGAAGACCCTCCCGGGCGCTTGGAGCTCGGTTGCGCTGGGCCTGCGGCGGACTGTACGCGCGCGCCCGATCGAGGCGCGATCGGCGTGCCTCTGGCGGTTGGGAGACACACATGACGCGCGTACAGCCTCGAGCGGGACGCATCTACGCGCTGCTCGCCATCCTCGTCCTCGGCGTCTTCACGAGCGTCGCCTTCGCGGCGGTGATCAACGGCACGGAGAACAGCGACAAGCTCACCGGCACGAGCGCCGCAGACACGATCAACGCGCTGGGCGGCACGGACAAGGTCTCCGGCGGCGGCGGCGCCGACATCATCGACGGCGGGGCCGGCACGGACCTGCTCAAGGGCGAGGGCGGCGGCGACACGATCACCGGCGGCCTCGGCTTCGACAGCATCGACGGCGGCGACGGCGCGGACACGATCAACGCGGCCGGCGACGGCTCGAGCGACCACGTCGAGTGCGGCGATGGCACCGACGTCGCCAACGTCAACGCCGACGACTTTGTCGACGACGACTGCGAGACGATCAACGTCATCGTCTGAACCGGGCTCGTGACGGGCCGCCCGGCGCACGCTCGCCGTGTGCTCCGACCGCACCGCGCGCCCGGTGCGGCCGGCGTGAACTTCTAGACTCGCCCCACTATGGCCGTCGGAGTCATCGGCATGGGCTACGTGGGCCTGCCGCTCGCCGTTGCCTTCGCCGCGGAGGGGCGCGATGTCATCGCCGTCGACATCGACCGGCGCAAGGTCGACGCGCTGCGGGCGGGCCGCTCGTACATCGAGGACGTCGGCGACGACGTGCTCGCGGGAGTCGCGCCGCGCATCGAAGCCACGACGCACTTCGCCGAGCTCGTGCGCTGCGAGGCGATCCTCATCTGCGTGCCGACGCCGCTGACGGCCAACCGCGAGCCCGACCTGGGTCCGCTCATCGGCGCGTCGCGCGCGCTCGCCGAGGTGCTGCAGACCGGTCAGCTCGTCGTGCTCGAGTCGACGACCTACCCCGGCACGACGCGCGAGCGGCTGGCGCCGATCCTCGCCGAGTCGGGGCTCGTCGCGGGCGTCGACTTCAGCCTCGCCTTCTCGCCCGAGCGCGTCGACCCGGGTCGCACGGACTTCACGATGCGCACGACGCCGAAGGTCGTGGGCGGCCTGACCGAGTCCTGCCTGGAGCGCGCCGCCGCGCTGTACGGCGAGGTCTGCGACACGATCGTGCGCGTCTCCACGCCGGAGGCCGCGGAGCTCACCAAGCTGCTGGAGAACATCTTCCGCTCGGTGAACATCGCGCTCGTCAACGAGCTGGCGATGCTCTGCGACCGGATGGAGATCGACGTCTGGGAGGTCGTCGACGCCGCCGCGACGAAGCCCTATGGCTTCATGCGCTTCGAGCCGGGCCCGGGGATGGGCGGCCACTGCCTGCCGGTCGACCCGTTCTACCTCTCCTGGCGCGCGCGCGAGTTCGACATGGCGACGGAGTTCATCGAGCTCGCCGGCAAGGTCAACCAGCAGATGCCCTACCACTGCGTCGCGAAGGTCGAGCGCCTGCTCAACGCGGCGAGCAAGCCGGTGCGCGGCTCGCGGATCGCGGTGCTCGGCGTCTCCTACAAGGCCGGCGTCGGCGACGTGCGCGAGTCGCCGGGGCTGAAGATCGTCACGTTGCTGACCGCGCTGGGCGCCGACCTGCGCTACCACGACCCGTTCGTCGACGAGCTGCCCGAGCTCGGCCTGCGCAGCGTGCCGTTGGATGAGGTCATCGAGGGCACCGACCTTGCGCTGATCGTGACCGCCCACCCGGGCATCGACCACGACGCGGTCGTCGCGCAGGTCCCGCTCACGCTGGACCTGCGCGGGGTGACGCGGCGCTCGGGCGGCCGCGCGGTGCTGCTGTAGTGGCCGCTGCTCCTCCGGCGGGAGGATCCGCACCCGCGTCCGTGCGGGTCGGCGTCGTCGGCCTCGGCTACTGGGGGCCGAACCTCGCACGCAACGTCGACGGCCTCGCCGGGGCGGAGCTGGCGTGGTGCTGCGACCCGCGCGGCGCGGTCCGCGAGAAGCTGGCCGCCACGCATCCGCGCGCGCGCTTCACGGCCGACCTGGAGGACCTGCTGGCCGACGCGTCGCTCGACGCGGTCGTCCTCGCCACGCCGGTGCCGACGCATGCCGCTGCTCGCGGTGCGCGTGCTGGAGGCCGGCAAGCACTGCTTCGTCGAGAAGCCGTTGGCGCAGTCGGCGGCCGACGCCGAGCGAGCCGTGGCCGCGGCGGCCGCGAGCGGCAAGCTGCTGATGGTCGGCCACCTGCTCGAGTACCACCCGGGCGTGCGCAAGCTCAAGGAGATCGCCGACTCCGGCGAGCTCGGCGAGATCCACTACATCTATTCCAACCGCCTGAACCTCGGTCAGCTGCGCGCCGACGAGAACGCGTTGTGGTCGCTCGGCGCGCACGACATCTCGGTGATCCTGCACCTCGCCGGCGAGGATCCGTTCGAGGTCTCGGCGCATGGCGAGTCCTACATGCGCCCCGGCATCGAGGACGTCGTGTTCGCGTTCTTGCGCTTCCCTTCCGGCCTCGCCGCGCACCTGCACCTCTCGTGGCTCGATCCGCACAAGGAGCGGCGCTTCACGGTCGTCGGCTCGCAGCGGATGGCGACGTTCGACGACATGGACCTCGAGCGCAAGGTCACCGTCTACGACAAGGGCTTCGATCAGTCCGCGAGCTCCTACGGCGAGTACATCACCCGCGCGGGGGACATCTACAGCCCGCGGATCTCCAACGCCGAGCCGCTGCGCCTGGAGGTCGAGCACTTCGTCGAGTGCGTGCGCAGCGGCGCGACGCCGCGCTCGGACGGAGAGAGCGGGCTGCGCGTCGTGCGCGTGCTCGAGCGGTTGCAGGCCGAGCTCGAGCGCACGCGGCGTGGCTGACGGCTACGAGCCGTGAGGATCCCCGGGCAGCCCGCCGTGCGCCTCGCTCAGCCGCTCGAGGTCGAGCGCGTCGCTGCTGCGGCCGGTCGCTCGCTTCATCGCGACGAGATCGGCGAGCGAGCAGATCGGCACCTCGACCCCGTCGACGCGCTTGACCTCGGAGCGCCCGAGGACGTCGTCGAACGGGCCGGGCAGCAACTGCTCGGACAGGAGGTCGATCAGGCAATGCCGGGTTCGGAGCGCGAGCGCGCCGCCGGGCGACAGCACGTGCGTACGCAGCGGGGAGCCGTCCGGATTGGTCGCCTCCCAGTGCTGGACGAGCGCTTCGAGGCGCGAGAGGTTCTCGGCATCCATCGCGACCGCGGCGTCGACATCCTTCGTCGCGCGGACTGCGCCGTGGCGGATGACCGCGAGACCGCCGACTATGACGTAGCGGATGCCCGCCGAGTTGAGATCGCGCAGCGCGGCGGCGAAGTCGTTCAACGCTGCAGCCAGAGGTCGATGGCGACCTTGCTCAGAGCGACGCCCTCGTCGAGCAGCGCTTGCGGATCGCGCAGTCCGTCCTCGATGAGCACATACCGCCGCCAGGCAGCGTTCGCGGCGGCGTGGTCACCGCGATCCTGCGCTGCGTGCGCCTCGGCGGCCGCCGTCGAGAGGCGTCGCTGCTGATCGATCGCCACGCATCGATCGTACCGGCGAGGCGGGTGGCCGAGGAGGCTTGTCACGGTTACGACGACCGCTCGGCGCCGGCTGACGCTACAGGTCGACCACGGCGATCTTTTCATCACGAGTCCATCTCGACGAGCATCGAGTCGAGCGTCGCTACTCGAGTCGCCGGTACCGGCACAGGCGATCAGCGAGCAGTCGGCGAGCGAGACCGGGCGTCGAGTGCCGTAAGGGTCGCGTGGCGCGCCCGCAGGTCGCCCATCCGCCACGCGCGGGCGGCGTCGAGCGAGATCAGCTGCGCGACCGGCCCGTCGACGAGGGGTGCGAGGACGTCACTGGCCCGCTCGCGTCCCACCCTGCGCGAGAGCACTTCGACCGTCTCGGCGAGTTTGACCGTCGCCATGCCGAGCCCGCCGCGCGTGTGCAGGCCGTTACGGCGCGACCCCGTGGTTGTTCCGTCAGTGCGCGAGCAGCGACGACGCGTCGAGCAGGATCACAGTCGCTCGCGCCGGCGAGCGGCCTCGACGTCCTGTGCATGCAGTGATCTGCTCGGCGAGTAGCGCGTCGGCGAACTCCTTCGCGAAGACCCGAACGTCGACTCCACCGGATCGTCCGCGACAAGGCGCGCGACGAGATGTTCGCCGCGGTCGTCGAGATGGACTGTCCTCGTTGACTACGACGGGCCTCATATCATCGACGAGTCGATCAACACAGGCATGCGATCTGGCGGATACGCTCTTGCCGACTCGGTTTCGGTCCTTCTTCGGGGCGCTTCCGACGAATGGCTCGCTCAGGTGGATTGCCGTCCCAAGAGTCCCGGTTTGGCCAAGCCTCTCCCCGGCCAGGCAGCTTGGGAGCCGGCCCAGTTCCGATTCCGAATCGAGAACCTTGAAGAAAGACCGCGACATACTCGTTTGCCCGGCCACTCGTATCCGCGTGACTTCAGCGGCGTTGGCGGAGGCCGAGGAAGCGATCGGAGGCCGCCTGGTGGCGATGAGGCTCCCTTCGGCGAAGTTCGCAAAACCGATCGGACCAACAGCCGAAGTGCTGCTCAGGGATGACAAGGCGGCCGCGTACCCGATCCTCGACGGATTTCCCGTTCTCATGGCCCCGGAAGTTCTCGTTCCCCCCGCTCAGCAACGCGAGGTGGACCTAAGCGATCCGAAGTACGCGGAGGCGTACGCTGAGATGGCGTTCTACAACCGAGCTGCCACCGAGAGAATGGAAGGGGTGGAGGCGTCGTCTCCATACGCCGAGTTGGAACGCGTTCTGCAAGCTCCGAGTTTTGCAATCGTCTTTCCAGAGCCCAAGGACGTATGGCTGGACGCGCGCCTCGACGCCGCCGCCCAGTGGGATGTTTACGTCCATATGGCGCCACTCGCAGGGAAGGCGGTCTTGCAGCTCGGTGGTTCAGGCGGCGGTGTCGTCAAGTTTCTATTGGCGGGAGCTCGCGAGGGTTGGCTCCTGACGCCGATGGTGGGAGAGGCTCGCTTCGCTCGTGCGCTGGCAACAGCGTGCGGCGTGGGAGACCAGTTCAGAGCGGTGGTGGGCGTCGCCGAGGAGTTGCCGTTCTCCGTGTCGGCCTTCGACCGTGTCTACAGCGGGGGCTGTCTGCACCACATGGATACCTCGGTCGCGTTGCCCGAAGTGGCGCGGGTGTTGAGCGAGGCCGGTCGGTTCGGTGCGATCGATCCGTGGAGAGCTCCGCTCTACGCAATCGGGACCCGGATTTTCGGACAGCGTGAGGCCAAGGTGTTTGGTGAGCGGGACATTGGTGTATTTTGCCGTCCCCTCACGACGGAGAGGATGCAGCCGCTTTCGCGATCGTTCAGCCATGCGAGGGTCATTCAGCACGGCGCTCTGAGTCGATATCCGCTCGTCGTCCTTCATAAGTTTGGCCTTCAGCTGCCGCTTGCCATCACCTGGTTCATCAACCGCATTGACGACGCCATTTCGTCCCGGATCCCCGGCCTCCGGCGCTGGGGTAGCAGCGCCGCCGTGATTGCCACGAAGTAGCGCGTTTGGCTGTGTGCACGGGTGAGACGCCGCGCTCGGATGGCGAGAGCGGGCTGCGCGTCGTGCGCGTGCTCGAGCGATTGCAGGCCGAGCTCGAGCGTTCGCGGCACCCGAGCTGACGATGTGTCTCACGCCTGACACCTTCGCCTGATGGCCAACGTGACGATCCGGGAGCTGCGCAACAAGGGCGGCGAGGTGGTGGCGAGGAGATCATGATCACGCGGTCGCGCAAGCCTGTCGCGTCGCTGCGTCCGCTCGCCATGGAGGCGCTGGCTGCCGACGTCCTCCTCTCACGAGCGTCGCCTCCCGGTCGTCGACCCCGCCGGCCTGCGCGCCGGCGTCGACAGCGTCTTGGCCGCCGAGCTGTGACCGAGCGCCATACCCGACGAGTGCTCGACACTCGACGGTGATCCTGCTGCCGCAGATCACCGCCGCCGTGGAGGCTGAGCGACGCATGCAGTGTGCATGCTAACATGCTCACAGCATGAAGCTGATCCAGATTCGAAACGTCCCGGACGACCTGCATCGCGCCCTGAAAGAGCGTGCCGCGCGTGAAGGAACCACGATGTCTGCGCTCATCGTGCGCGAGTTGCCGCGGCTGGCGCACAACCCGTCGCCCGAGCAGGTGATGGCGCGCATCAGACAGCGT
>CAWGTK010000015.1:0-305462 GCA_963825485.1 uncultured Actinomycetes bacterium | reverse complement strand
CCGGCCGGGATGGGCGGCTGGACGTGCTGCCGACAGAAGGGCAGCTAACAGAGCCTTGGCCTTGGAGCGACGGCGGGAAGAGCACTTCGTGGTCGCTGTGGTGCGCGGGATGCTCGGAGGACTGGCGCGATGAGCCGTGCGTCGCTGGCTCCGGGCCAGAGGTCGCTGCAAGGTCTCGGGTGGCTGGCGCGGGTCGGAGTGTCGCCGCTTGAGCCGTGGGGCCTTGTCATGGGCTGGCGCCGGACCGTCACGTACGACCACGCGCGCCGCCTCGCGGCGGCCGGCCTCGTGCGGATGGTGCGGATGACGAGAGGCGACGGGTCGCTTGTCGCGCTCACCGCGGCCGGAGCGGCACGGGCCGGCTACCCAGCGAGCTGGGCCCCCAGGTCGGTGGCGCCGAGCACATGGGCGCACGCCAGCGCGTGCGCGTGGGTGAGCGCCTGGCTGCAGCTGCGCGGGCATCACTGGTGGAGCGAGCGCGAGATCCTCGAGGACGCGTTCTGGCGACGCGACGTGCGCTACCGCGACCGCCGCGGCACCGCGCACATCACGCACCGACCCGATCTCGGGTTGCAGATCGCCGGACGCCCCGCCGCGATCGAGGTCGAGCTTCAGCGCAAGACCCGCGCACGCCTGATCGGGATCCTTGAGCATGTACGCCGAGCACAGCGACGGCGACGATGCGCCGCTGTACGGCGTGCTCTACGTCTGTGACCGCGCCGACGTCGCCGACGCCGTCAAGCGCGCCGCCGTCGACGCCGGCTTGCGTGCGCCGGCGCTGAGCTTCCGCACGCTGCGCGACGTCGTCGAGCAGACGCGCGCCGCGGCTCCAAGGCGCGAGAGCTGCGAGCCGCGACGCCGTCGGGACCTCGCAATGACCGCTCCCGTCCTGCGGTACGCGCCGCTGTACCTGGCGGTGATCCTCGTGGCCGGCGCCGCCGGGGTGCTGTTGGCGTGGTGGCTGCGCCGGCACACGACGGTGTCGATCCGCAACCTGTACCTCGCCGCGATCGCCGCCGCCGGCCTCGATGCGTGGGCGCTGCACGCGCACGCGACGAACGTCCTGATCGTGATGGCTCCGATCACGAGCTTCGTGCTCGCCGCCAGCGCGGTCGGCCGACGGTGGCGATTGTCGGACCTGGGAGCGGGGGAGGAGCTCCGCGCGCACGAACGCGCCCGGCGCTGGCTGTGGCAGCCACGACCCGAACGGACGGCAGGCGAGCGCGTGCACATCGCCACGCAAGGCCAGATCGTCCGCGAACGACCATGGCCCGCCAACGAGCCGTACGTCCCGATGACCGCCGACGAGACCGGCCCGCGCGTGCCGCGACGCTCCGGCCGCCACATCTTCTGCGCCGGCGCGACCGGATCGGGCAAGACGACGTCGGCATTGCGCGCGGCAGCCGGACGCGTCCTCAAGGACCATGCGGCGCTGTTCTTCGTCGACCAGAAGGGCGACCCGCACGCCGAGGCGTTCCTGCGCGATCTCGCCGCCGCCATCGGCGTCCCGTTCATCCTCTTCGACCCTCGCGCCGACGACAGCGATCACTGGCAGCCCCTGTGGGGCGAGCGACCCGCGGAAGTCGTCGCACGCGTCCTCGCCGGCATCCAGACCAGCGAGCCCTACTACGCCGACGTCCTGCGCCTGCACGTCGGGATCGTCGCCAGCGTGCTGCACACGGCCGGCTACTGGCCACCGTCCTTCCCGCTCCTCGTCGAGGCATCCCAGCTCGCACGGTTCGATCGCATCGTCGCCCTCGCCCGCGACCACAAGAACGCCCAGCCGGAACTCTGGCGGCGCGTCGAGAACCAAGCCCGGTTCGTGGCAAGCCGGGAGGGCGAGAAAGCACTCAGCGGCGGCCTCGTCCGCCTCAGCCTCGTCATCGGCGAAGCCTGGCGCAGCGTCCTGACCCCACGCATCGACCCCACCGGCAACCCCGTCGGCGTGAGCCTCGCCAACGCCATCCGTCAACGCGCGATCGTCCTGTGGCGCACCCACGTCGACCTCATGCCCGACGAAGCACAGACCATCACCGCCACCATCCTCAACGACATCCACGCAAGCGCCGTCGAAGCCCAAACCGACGGCCCGGCGCCGTGGACGTGCGTGCTCGACGAATTCGGCGCCGTCATCGCGACCGCGGCAGACCAGGCGCTCGCGCTGCTGCAGCGCGGCCGCACCCACGAAGGCCAGGTCCTCGTCGTCACGCAGTCGATCGCCGACATCGAAGCGCTCACCGGCCAACCAGGGCTGCTGGCATCCATGGCCGACAACTTCGCCGGATTCATCATCCATCGCCAAAGCGCCCCCGAGTCGCGCGACTGGCTCGCCAAGCTCATGGGCACCACCGCGCTCTGGCAATCCACCGACCAAACCAGCGGCCACGCAGCGACCGGCGCCGGCAGCCGCACGACGCGTCCGCGAGTTTCGCGTCAGCTCCGACACCTTCAGCGAACTCCGCGTCGGCGAAGCCGTCATCCACACCACCCTCGGACCGCCACCAACGACCTGTCAGGTCCAACCCGTGCAGCTGCGAAGGGGCAACTCGCCTCGACGGATCGCCGGCGAAGAGCGCAGCGCGTGCGAGATCCGCGTGCATCCGGCGGCGCAGCTACCGATCGCTGCGCGGCCTGACGACGGCGCGACGGCTGCAGCGCGCTCTCCCGTTCCGTCAGCCGCGAAGCCCACGAGACCGTGACCAACAGCGAAGACCACGGAGCAACGGCGCACGCGGCGACCGCACCCCAACCAGCGCCAGGGACCGGCGCAGAGCTTCGACGACGCCTGACACCGCGCAGCGACACGCGAAACTGGGACGCTTCGGTCACTTTGGCCGGTACGGCCGTGCTCCAGAGCGGGGTCCGGCCGCTGCTCAGAACCGAACTTGGGATCGATTGGTAGATCCCCGCGCGGGCTCATGCCCTCGCCTAGAAACTTCGGTTACCAAAGACGGCACCAGCCCTAACGCCGCGCGAGGTCGCGCGCAGGCGCTGACGAGTCTAATGTCAATGGCATGCGACTTGAGCGAAGCGATCTTGAGTTGGAGGTGCTCGTTCGCCGAATCGAGGGGGATGAGATTGATCTTCAACCCGACTTTCAGCGCGGCGATGTTTGGAACGAAGCGCGACAGCGCCGCCTGATCGACACGGTGCTCCGCGGATGGTACGTACCCGCTATTCACCTCATCAACGACCCGACGACGAGCCGGGATTTGGTGCTCGACGGTCAGCAGCGCCTGGCCGCGATTCGCCTCTTCTTCAGAGACGAGTTGAAAGTCGATGGCCACATGAGTCCGCCCGACCTCGCTCTCCGGGCGCTCGATGGGATGGTCTACAGCGAGCTACCCGATGATGCGCAGAGACGGGTACGACGCTTCCCGCTGGCTGTCGTCACGCTCACCAACTACGAACCCGAGGAGCCCTACGAGCTCTTCTTCCGCCTCAACCAGCATATGGCGCTTACTCCTCCGGAGAAGCGGAACGCGCTCTACGGCGAGGCCCGAGACCAAGTCAAGACCGTCGTTGGTCGTCTTAGCACGCACGGCTTACTCGACAGGGACATTGTCGGCTTTGCGAATACCCGTCTAGCCTACGACGACGTTTTCGCACGGTTTGCCTTGGCGCTTCAGGAACGGACACTGCGTGAGTCGTTCTCGAATCGGGCGATCGAGGACTTCTATCGGACGCAAGCGTTTTCGCGGGCGGTGATGGCGGGCGTCGCTGACGCCGGCGAGCAGTTCCTAGCTTGCGCGCGTGATGTGCGACCAAAGCTCAATAAGGCAACCCTCTTTACCTGGGTTCCGCAGCTAGCGTTGCAGACTTCGACTCGAAACCCGCTGTTTTGCAGGTAGAACGTCGGGTTCTCGGGCGTTGAGGCGTGTATCTAGGCTGATCGCGGGTGACGCGTCGGCTTGGCGGGCGGCGAAGGCGGGCCGTGAGGGCCGGCCGGGCGTTTAGGTGGCCTGGGCGGCCGGGGCTGGCGCCGGCTCCAGGCGCGTGAAGCGCGCGGGTTCGGGGAGCTTGAGGGTGCGCAGCAGGTCTCGTTGGCGGGTGGTGAGTTCGGTGCGTTGCTGGCAGGTGCCGGCGGGGCCGGTGAACGTGCCGAGGTGCAGGCGTTGCAGCTCGTTGCGCACGTTGCGCCAGGTGTCGCTGGTTTCGTGCTCGACGATCCGGATGAGCAGCAAGGCGAGCCAGCAGAGCAGGACGTGTGCGCGGATGCGGTCTTCGCGACGGTGATGGACGGGGCGCAGGTCCAGCGTGGTTTTCAGGTCGCGCCAGCCGCGTTCGACCTGTAGCAGTTGCTTGTAGCCCAGCGCGATGTCCTCGGCGCTGAGGGTGGGGTCGCTTGAGCGCAGGAGGTACTTGCCGTCGAGGTGTGCTTCGGCGTTGACGGCGCCACGGTCGATTCTGAGCAGCCCGGTGGCGGTGGTGCGCAGGAAGCGCGCGAGGCCGCGCTTGGTCTTCACGCGCGCGTGCAGCTTGACGCGGTCGTCGGGCGTGAGCTTGTCGCTGCCCGCGATCTGCGCTTGGAGCTGGGCGATCAGCTCGTCGCGGACGTGCTGATCACGTTCGGCCTGTTCGGGGTTGCGACAGATCACGAAGCGGTCACGCATCGTGCCGTCGTCCAGCACGACTTCCTTGATCTGCAGGTTGCCCGCGACGGTGCGGTAGCGGCCCTGGCGCGCGAGTGCCGCTGCGGCTTCCTTGGACTCGCCGCGCAGCTTCTCGCCGATGATGTAGTGCCCGCCGCAGCGTTGCAGGTAGCGGCGGTTCTCAGCGGACTGAAAGCCGCGGTCGGCGACCCACACGACGCGGCTGAGTTTCCATTCGCGCAGGTCGTCTTTGACCTGGCGGATCAGCTCCTGCTCTGACTGGTTGCCCGGCCAGCACCACACCCGGACCGGGATCCCCGTCCTCGTGACGGCCATCCCGATGCGCACCTGCGGCAGGTCTGGCCGGTGATCCTTGGAATGGCCGTAAGACCGAAACGCGGGCGTGACATCGCCGTCGTCGTCGACGACAGGCTCGTCGGCGCGGTCGGTCTCAAAGTACGTCGACGTCGTGTCGAAGAACAGCAGGTCGACCTCGAGGTTCAGCAGGTCGGCGGTCTGCCAGTACACGCGCTCACAGAGCTGCTCCTCGATCTCAAGCAGCCAGTCCATCGAGCGATAGCACGCATCATCCGTGACGTCATCGAGGCCGTCGATCCAGGCGCGCTCACGCACCCAGCCGGTCGCGGCGAGCTTCGACAACGGCTCCAGCGCCCGGTTGGCGACCAGCGCGAACACGACGCGCTCGGCGCCCGGATCGAGGCGGCGGCCCTCCAGCAAGGCGCTCATGACGGCGTCGATCCCGAGGCGGCCCCACAGCCCGTCGAGCATCAGCGCGCCGCCCATCGGCCGCGACTCCGTGAAGCGCAACTGATCGTCGGCCGTGGCTTGCAGCGCCTGCCCGGGCTCCAACACGCGCTGCAACGACCCGATCAGCCGCACGATCGCGTCGCGGTCAAGCTCGTCCTCACGGCCGAAGCTATGGATCACCCGGACGCGCGATTGGCGCGACTCGCGGTCCCAGACGTTGTGGGCGAGCTGCAGGTACCCGACCGCGCCGCCATCCTTCGTGCGTCGCTGCGTCCGCCGCAAGTACATACCTAGCGCTTATACCACAGCGACATGAACCAACGAGCGATATTGGCGAAAGCGTGTACCTAGGCGAAATCGACTCTGCGCGCTCCCACGGCACCCGAAACCCCCATTCCATAAGAGATCTCGGTTCTCAGCCGTGCCCAAAGACCCCGCGAGCTGCGGAACTCAGGCATGAGATGGCTCATCTTTACGCACGCACTCGCTGTCATGGGCCGGACGCTCGATCCGCAGTTCGTCGCCGATTTCGAGGACGCCCGTCGGCGTGCGAAATCCGCTTCGCGAGACTTGCCACCCGCGTTGAATCTCATTGTCCGCACGTATAACGATCGGGCTTCGTATCGCGTCAACGACACCCTCTCCGTCCGCCTTCGGGACCTTGCCCTGAACGCGGCATACGCGTCATTGGGCCCGGACTCGGATTACCGGGGCCTAGGTTCACTGGTTTCTCGTCTTCCAGAAGCGGAAGTCGGTGACAACGGCCGCGAACTGGTCCGCTTCATCGACGAATCCAATTGGGACCTGCCCAAGTGACGCGACGAGCGAAAGCCGGCGACCACTGGCGTCGGATTCCTCACGTGGAACACCCCGCGATCCCGTCGACCATTGCGATCGACGATCCCGTCGGTGTCTTCCAAACATCGTCGAGTTGCGCACCCTGATAACGGTCCTCGCCGGTCTCAACGGGGTTGGGAAGACGCGGCTCTTGAAGCAGATCGCAATCGAGTGTGGTGATTCGGCGCGCCTGATCTCGCTTCACGAGCTTTGCGGATGGCTAGTGCGTGTGGCCGAAGAGCGTCCGGACCTTGCCGAGGCGGTGGAGGAGGTCGCCCCACTCGAGGTCGACACGGAGGAACACTTGACGCGGTAAAGAGCATCGTTGGACGGAACTATTCGGACATCCGCTGGTACGCACTCGATTTCGAAGAGTCCCCTTTCAGTGCCATCGTTGGTGACGATGTCGTGCCCTTCTTCGTCGTTGAAACTGGCGGAACCGCGTACACGATGGTGGATATGGGATTGGGGAGCTCGCCGCCCACACCCTCCTATGGACCCTCTGGTACTTGCGGGAGGAGCCGAATTGGTCCTTCTCCTCGACGAACCGGACGCCTTCTTTCCGCCACGCTCGCGCGAGCCATTGCTCGACCACCTGGCAACGGTGGCCGGTGCCCGGACCCAGGCCTTCGTTATCACGTCGCATAGCCGGGAGGTCATCGAGCGAGCTCTGCAGTACCCGGATGTGCTGGGCTACCTCGGTAAGACCGGGGCGCAGGCTCAATTGACGACGGATACGCAGCGGGTACGCGAAATCGTCCAGAGCGTGCTCTATCCGGCTAGTCATGTTGAGCTTGTCGCGTGGGTAGAAGATGAAGCGGCGTACGCCTTTACGGTGTCCCTTCTGAGCCGCATCGCTCCAGCTATCGTCGACCGGTTGGCGCTCTATTGGACCAAGGGAACAAGTGATCTCGGCGGGCTCCAATCGAGGATCCCGAGGCCACCCGGATATCCGACGAGTCTGGAGTTTGCGTTCTTTCTGGATGGGAACGAGACGTTGGGCAAGCAGCCGGCGGACCGCTGGCCAATGATCGAACTGCCAGGCGACCAGTCGCCCGATGTCGTCTTCCAGGCGAATGTGCCGATTGCACCGGAAAGGCTGGCGACACGGCTGCGTCGGGAGCCCGACGTCGTCAGCGCCATGCTGGCCAGCGTGGAGGGCCTTGATGCGCATGATTGGACCAACGACCTGGTCGCGCGTTTCGGCGTAGGTCGCCCGCAAGCCCTCAGGGTGTTGTCCGAAGCCGCGATCGACAGCGACGCCGGCACCGACCTAGTTGAACAGTTTCGGCGAAACCTTGCAGCCAGCGGCCTGCGGATATTCCGCTAACGAGCCTGCGAGCTACGTCTGGCATACCCACGCGATGCCGGGCGGATGTGACCGTGCCACTGCCCATCCAGCCCCTGCGGGCGGTTCGGCGCTCGACCGCGCGTCAGGGGCGCATGGCGCGGTGCCCGGAGGAGTTCTTGGAGTCGACCCGATGCCCGGCGTGATCCGCCGAGGGTGCCAGAGTAGCCCGATGAACAAGCGCGAGGTCGTCGAGCGCGGCTGCGCCAGTGGCTTGATAGGGGGCTGTTCTGCCGAGTGAGACAAGCCCGGGGACGGCGTGCCCCGGTGCCGGAAGACGTCCGACGGGCGTGCTATGTAGATCTGGGGGCTGCCTGCGAACATCGAGCCATGAGCATCACGATCGCGAGGCAACGTGCGCCTGCGGCCAGGATCAGCGCCTATAGCGAGGAAGCCCGCGGTGGTCGGTGAGCAAGGGCCCGGCACCCAATCCAGACCGCGATTGGGTCGTCACGGCAGGGCTTGACGGAGTGGGACCCGTGCTACGGCTTGGGGCGAGTCCATGACGACCAGCCGTTCCTCGACGACACTGGCGCGAGACCTCATGTCAAAACGCCCAGATTCTTCCGCATGCGTTCCAGAACGGGGTCGTCAGCAAAATCGAACTGCTCAATAAACGCCATCTCGGCATCGGAGATCTGCATTTCGATGAGCTGCGCCCCAGTTCGCGCGTCCTCCACGGCTTCGTCAAGTAGGGCTTCCACACCCTCACGGTTGCGGATCGCCTGAACGATCTCGTCTAGTTGCCCTTCGTTCGGGCGACTATTCGGGCCGCGTTTCTCAAAAACGGACATGTAGCACTGGTAAAAGCGCGCCAGCCGCAATTGCACACTTATCGGGACCTTGTCCAGGTCGGACTGGCGTTTGAGCTCGTTAAGCAATTCGAGAGCCTCACGCTCCGCTTGCTCAATGAACCGCTTCTCATCACCAATTCGGTTGGACTCGTTCGCACGCGCCGCGTTCAACATAAACAGCGGGGTTCGATCGACCCGCGCATACGTATCACCGTCCACCGTGCATTGACGTATATTGAGCGGAGTGGACGTGACGAACAGTGCGTTGGCGCCGGCGGCTTGTGCGGCTGCGAGAGTGAGGCAGTTGTTGACGGCGTCCGCCTTATAATGAAACGCACTGTCTTCGACCGACCGTCGCCCAGCGTCATACGCGCTGCGCTGATGTCGCTGCTGCTCAAGGAACGTGTCGAACCTGTCAAGTGTCGCTTGAGTCACCATGCCCTCCACATCGAGGACGTCCCCAATCCCACGAATAGCGCCGTTCGTTAGGAGATCTAGGAGCCTGTTGATCGGCGTACGCACCCGCTCGTCGAGCGCTTGCTCGGTGAATTGCGACAGTTCGCGATGGATGTCGTCGGAAGTCATGATCGCACGCCGCAGCTCCTTCTCCGTCATCTGCGTGTACTGGTGCGGAATCCGTATCCGCTGAAGCTGTAGTTGACTGACAAGGTGCTCTAGCTGGTCGTAGAACTCCATGATCGTGGGACCGGTAACAATCAAATCATAATGACCTTCCCCTTGTTTCTTATGTAGCACGTGGCGGACGCCCGGCGTGGGGGAAGTTACGAAGTTAGCCGACCCGTCCCTGGCTTGCTGAAGAGGACCGGGCAAAGCAGGCTAAAGTCCATGTTGTAATAGATCTCATTGCCTTGCTGGCTTTGCTCGAGGTCGACGATGCACTCCCCCAACGATCGAGCTACGAACTCGAGTTCTTGATGTGTCCTGTGAGGCTTAGTGGTTTCGCCATTGCGTTCCCTTCGCGTCGGGCGAGACGGACGCCTTGGAGTCGATACCTCGCGTAAGATGGTCGGCGAGAACGGCATACTGCAAGGCGTCGTCGGCGGTGATAGCACTGTCGGGCTCGTGGGACACGCTGTTGCGCATGTTGCGTAGCAGGGTGAAGATCTCGAACTCTGACTCGCTGAGGATCCCGGCATCTGCTAATGCCTGTCCGATTAACGCGGAGGCCCTGATCGGCTTTCCGCGTGATGGGCCGACACGGTCCAGCGCGCGCTTCGCCGCAGCCTCAAGAGGAGCCCACGCCTCGGTTACGAGCGCGCGCGGTGAGAGCTCCGCGAGCTTCAGGAGGTACTCCCGCTCTTCAACTGGCACCTCGGGGTCCGTCAGAGGGAGGGACCGCAAAGGATCATCGACCGTCAAGGCATGGGCCTCGGCCAGATCGCGCTGAAAGTCGAGGTGCAGCGCGTTCCAGGCGACCCCTGTAAGTCGATTGAGAACGCCGGCTAGTGAGGAGCGCAGAAGATAAATAGCGGCGACGGCGGCTGATCGGCCATGCAAGGCTCTCAAGCACACTCGAGATGAAGGTGAGATCATCCATTCAAGGAGCGAGCCGGCTCATGTCCATGCCAGAGACAACGGAATGCACGCGGTGATCTGCCTCGCGGCTCTGAGAGACGATTGTCATTAGACGCGTGAAGCAGGCTGGAAGGCGGAGTTGTAAGGCGGCAGGCGCCCACCACCAATCGCAGCAAGCGTTGGCGCGTTACCGGTCACGGCCCGCGCACACTACAGTGTTAGGGAGGCGGAGCCCCACCGGTCTCATCCCCCCGCGCTGCGGGTTGCCATCCCGACAGGCGTGCAACCGACAACCAGTCGCTTTCGCAGCCGATTAGCGCACCTGCTCCGTCCAGCGGGACTTCGGCCTGGAAGGCCTAACGTGGTCATGCGTGGATACGGGGTGAGGCCGTAGCGCTCAAGCCGAGGGTCCCTTCTCGGGGATCCCGGCCTCTTTCAAGCCGTCGCAGGGGCACGCCGCCTTAGCCGCTCCGCCGGTTCGGCCCGGCGGTACCCGAGCACGATGTAACGCGGACGCGACCCGCGCGCCGTCCGACTGCGATCACGCGAACGCGCGGTCGACGGCGTCCGCCTCGCCTTCTGACGGCTGGTAGTGCGCGTAGACCTGGGTGGTCTTCGAGTCGGCGTGTCCCATCCAGTGCTGCAGCGTCCGCAGCGGCGTGCCCGCCGCGGCCATGCGCGTCCCGAACGTGTGGCGCAGCTCGTGGAAGGTGACGTGGTGGACGTCGGCTCGCACGATGGCCTGCTTGAAGCGACGGACGAGCTTCGAGCGGTCGAGCGGGTTGCCCGTGTCCGGGTGGCAGAACACGAGATCGCGGTCGCGCGGGTACATCGACCGCTCGCGTAGTTCGCGGAGCGCGACCGCCGCCCGCTCGGCGAGCGGGACGGAGCGCCCCGAGCCCTCGGACTTCGGATCGCCGAACTCGCCGCGCACGAACGGGGAGACGACGCGCACGCGGCGCGCCTCGAAGTCGATGTCGCGCCACCGCAGCCCGAGCAGCTCTCCCTGGCGCAGCCCGGTCATCGCGGCGGTCAGGTAGAGCGTGGGCTCGATGCGGCCGAACGCGTCGTCGGGGTACGGCACCGCGAGGAGCTTCTCGAGCTCGTCCTGGTCGAGGTACTTGATCCGCGTCTCCGTCGTGCGGATGACGGGGCGGTCGGCGAGCTTGACCGGGTTGGTCTGGCACCACCCCTTGCGCAGGCCGGCCTCGAAGACCGAGTGCATCGTGACGATGTGGTTGCGGATCGTCTTGATGGCCAGGGTGCGCTGCTTGACCGCGATGTAGCGCTCGATGTCGTCGGGCGTGATCCGGTCGAGCGTGCGGTCGCCGAAGAACGGCACGATGTGGTTGCGCAGATCCGAGGCGACCGTCAACCGGTGAGACTTCTTGCGGCCCTTGAGCTCAAGCCGGCGGCAGAGCTCGGCGCCGCCCTCTTCCATCGTCACCCGCCGGCTGCGCGCGACCGCCGCGTGGCGCCTCGCCCTCCCGAATCTGGCGCAGCGCCTTCTCGGCCTGCGCCTTGGTCAAGCCGTCGCTGCGGCCCTCGGTGCGCGCCGCCCCGATCTTGCGCTGCACGCGCCGTCCGTCGGCGGCATACCACGACGCCAGCCACGCCCCGCGGACGACCCGCAACGTGCCCGGTGCCGTAGTCCCGACGGCGCGGTGTGACACGCTTGGCAGGGCTCACGAGACGGCGATCTGTGTACCGTTGTGTACCATTTTGACCTGATCGTACCTGATCGAACGGACGGAAAAGCCCGTAAATTGGGGCCGTTTTGGCCCCCTTCGGCCCCCATGGTTCCGGCTGGGGGCCGGGCGGTCGCAGGTTCAAATCCTGTCTCCCCGACTCGCTGGAATGCGCTCGTTTGCAGGTAGCTGCTGCTAGATCGGGTCGCCGAGGTAGGCGTGACGGGTCCATTTGGGGTCCAAGTTTTCTGCACCCCTTCGGTGGAGAACGCCGAATCAGGCGCGAAAGACGGCGTCGCCGTGCCACTCGAGCAGCTCGCGACTGGGCCGCGCGTCGGGCATCGCGGGTGTGGCGATCGTGCGTCCGTCGAGCGCGTAGTAGGTCTTGCCGTTGGCGTACGCGTCGCGCAGAGCGGGGCTGACCGCGAATCGGAGGTCGGGCTTGACGGTGACGAAGCCGAGGTCGAAGAGGCGATGGATGTCGCGGCGCAGCGGGAGCCCGTTGGAGAGCTCGTGCCTTCCGCCGTCCTTCCACGGCCGGATGTGGGCGGACTCGAGCACCGGGAGCGAGTGCTCGTTGGTGACGGCGCAGGCGCCGTCATAAGCGTCGAGGACAGCGAGGCGAAAGCTCGCCTGGCCCAGGCGCGGCGTGATGATCTGTGGCTTGCCGTGCCGGCGCAGCTCGATCGCCTCTGTCGTCCAGTCGGTCAGGTGGTGCGTGTGGGCGGCCTGTTCAAGGCAGGCGCTCCACAACCGGAGGCCCTCGCCCTCGGAGAGGTCATAGCCACGGCCGGACACTATGTGGTGCGACCAGTCGGTCGGGATCGGCATCCAATCGTCCGGCGCGAAGAAGACCGGTTGCGTGATCGCGATGCAGCCGATCACGCGGTCGAACGACATCGGCGTGCGCGCTCCCGAGAGACGGCCGAGTCGCTTGAGCAGTTCGTGCTCGTCGGCAGTCCCGTTCGCCTGGCCGAACACGTCCCACGCACGCCACACGGGGAGTGCAGCGAATCGCGCGAAGAGACCGAAGCCGCCAATCGCGTTGTAGGGCGCCTTGAGCTTGAAGAAGAAGACTTCACCCGGCCTGAGCGCCGAGAACGTTACGCCACCCGGCCGCCAGAAGTTGACCTCATCGATCTCTGGGCGGGCGCGCAGGAATTGGTACCAGCCATGATCGGTGGGAGACACGAAGCCACGCACGTTCGTCCGCAAGCGTACGTCGCAGCGACCGCTCCTGTTCGCGGAGCCCGCGACCGCGATCGAAGCGGGCGACTGCTCGATCAAGACCTGAAGGTCGTCGCTGTTCAGTTTGCGAGCCGGGTCAGGCTTGCCGTTGACGAGCGCGCCCTCGGCTCGGAGCATCTCCGTGGGGTCGCGCTCTTCCCCGCGGTCGCTCTATCGGAAGTCCGGGGGGATCGTGCCGTCGCTGTTGAGTGGTGGTCGTCCCTCGCAAGACGGGATCACGGAGCCGCAAGGCCAGCGCCGCCGGGGCTTGACATCCCGGCTCGTCCGCATGTCCGAGGCTCACACCAACGAGGATCTTCTCCGAGACGTCTTCTGCGGTACGCGATCGCGATGGCCGGCAACGAAGGAGCGGCCCCGCAGGGACCGTCCGCCCGGTCGCAGGCGCAGATGAACGTCTTCGCCGACGCGATGCGCGACATGGTCAACGGCCGAGTTCGAGCGCCTCGTCGAGATGTTCGAGCAGGAGAGCGCGACGATCTGCGATCGCTACGGCCGCGGCGGCGTGCTGTCCTGCACCGCCGCGCGTATCCCGTGGTACGCGGTCAGATGCGACCAGTGCCGCGACGCCGGCTGGATCGTTGCGTCGGAGTGCGAGCAGTGGCGTCGCCGGACGTAGGCAGACTGACGTCGCTACGCAGCGAGTCCGTCGTTGTAGCGCTCGATGAAGCCCTGCACCTCGGCCTGGTCGGTGAGGTCGACGCCGGCCTCGAGAGCAGCGGCGGCGAACGTTTTCGCCGGACCCCACGCCTCCGGGTCCGCGACGGCGTCGAGCATCTCCATCTCGAACTCCTCGACCGCGCCGACGGCCTCGCCCAGCGGCGCTGCCGGGATGCCCTTCCGACGGCCCGCGTACCTCACCCAATCGCGCAGGACATCGGGGACGCGCGCGAAGAACTCCGGGTCACGGGTGACCTTCCGTGCCAGCCAGCTGGTCATGAAGATCTCGACGACGACAGGGCTCCAGCGCAGCGGGCCGCCGTGGTTGTAGCCCGCGCCGAAGTCGATCGCCAGCTCAGCGACTTCCTCGGCGTCCTCGTCGCTGCGCCAGCGCTGGCCTTCGGGTGACGAGAGGAACTCGTCGAGCAGTGATTCGCGCTCCTCAGGCGTGACCTCTTCGTCGTCGTCGGGAAGCTCGAACCCGTCGGGCAGCAGCCGCATGCGCGCGTCGATGAGCGCGCGCATCGGACGCACGTCCGCGCCGACCGGCGGGTCGTAGGTGTGATCGAGCATGTACAGCGCGGCTTCGACGCGGGCGCGCGCCTCGGCGAGGTCGAGATCGCAGATCGACAGGCCGACGCCGTTGGGCGCCGTGCCGTTGAGCTGGGCACGCACCTCGCTGAGCGGTCCGGCGAGGAAGCTGTCCTTGACCAGGCCGCCCAGGTTGTGGTCGATGTAGACGCCGAACGTGTGCGGTTCATAGCCGGGCCCCGCGAACTCGACCATGACGCTGACGCCATCGTCGAAGGCTTCCTCGGACATCAACGCGGCGGCGGTCGGCTGCACGTGTCCGAGCTCGATGGACCATGGCGGCTCGGCGTGGCCGCGCGCCGCGAGTCGGTCCGCCGCTGCACTCGCACGGCGCCCGTGCGGGTCCGCGCCGGCGGCGGCGAGCGCCCGCAAGCTGGCCAGCGCCCCAGCGGTTCCCAGTCGCGCCAGGGCATCGACGTAGCCGGGGAAGAAAATAGCCTCGACATCTTGGCCGGGCATCGGCCGGGCGTGCCAGGTGCCGATGATCGTCGAGGCCCATTGCTCGGCCTCGAGCGCGTCCGCCGCCTCGTGCGCGTCGCGCGCCGTCATCCCGGCCATGTCCGCGAGCAGCTTTGCCAGCTCGCGATCGACATCGTCTCCGCCTGCGGGCCGCCCCGGGTGGTTGGAGCGGGGACGCGCCGCCGCCTTGCGGCGCTGTCTGCGCTGCTGCTGTCGATGCCGCTTCTCGCTCATGGCTCATGAGCGTAAGGCCGAGCTCGGAGGGATCCGCGACACACGCCCGCACACTGCGACGAGAACATCGCGCGCAAGAGGACCAGCGGCGTCCCATCGCCGGCGGTCGCCGACGTCTGACGCTCGGTCTACGCGGCTGGAACGAGTCGGACGTCGACGCCCAGTGCCCTCGTCAGCGTCCCGAGCGTGGCCGTCGTCGCGTTCGCCTGGCCGCGCTCGATGCGGCTGATCTCGGCCTGATCGATGCCGGTCGCCTCGGCGAGCTGCTTCTGCGTGAGGTGGCGGGCGCGGCGTTGCTCGGCAAGCTGTCGCGCAAGCGAGAAGTGCAGGCGGAATGCCTCAAGTTCGGCGATGGCCTCGGGCCCTTCGGCCCGAGCTTCGGTCTCAAGCTCCGCGATGAAGTCGTCGAACGTCGCCATGCGATCAGTATGGGGTATAGCCCATATGGCGTCAAAGCTCGCTTTCGGAAGTCGACCAGCCGACGGCGCGCCTCCGCGATCTCTCGCTGCTGGCGGCGCTTGCTCGGGTCCGCGCCTTTGTCATAGCCGCCGGCAGCAGGATGATGCGGTCGCCGTGGGCGTGGCAGAAGACGCGTAACAGAATGCGCTCTCGTTGCGGCTCGTCGCGGGCGGGCTTGCCAAGCGATCGCAGGATCTCGCCGGCGTCATGGCGGAGCCGGAACTCGAACAGGCCCTCGCCGAGCTGCTTGCCGAAGGCGCCGCGGCAGACGCTGATGCCTTCGACCTCGAGGATCTCCCGCAGCGCAACGCCGATCGTGCGGCGCTGCGTCGGAGTCAGCTCTTCGCGCAGCCACCGGAGCACCGGCTGGTCGCTGTGCGCATCCTCGTAGAACTCGAGCGTGAACCGTGCCACCGAAGACACGCTACGAGCCCGCTCGGATCGACCCGAACATACGCTCGGGGTCCAATCCGGGGTCCAAACCTAGGACAACTCAGACGCACTGAGAACCAAGAAATCCCCGCAAACATGCATTGCTCCGACGCGGAGCAAAGCGCCCAACCCGGCTGGCGGGCGGGCGGTCGCAGGTTCAAATCCTGTCTCCCCGGTGTCAGCCGGCGGTTGCGTCCGATGACCTCAACGACCTCGGATGCGCGAGGGGTGTGTCGATTCCGCCTCGCCCGGCGAGTGTCATTCGACACACCTCGACGCGCCGGCGTCACCGCTCCGATCTGCCGCCTCGCGCCGTTGCTGCACCGTCAACGCCTGGTGGCGGTGACCGGCCCACGATCACGGACTCCTGGCATGCTCAGCGGCATGGCCACCGAGGTACTCACTCCAACGGCGAATGTCCCGGCGTCCCGTGTGCTGGCCCGGCGGGTGCTCGGCTTCGTGGTCATCCTCGCCGTCCTGGCGCTCGTCGTCAGCGTGCTGCCGGGCCTGCGGGACGTGCGCGAGCGTTTCAGCCAGGCCGCGCCGGTGGGAATCGGCGTCGTGGTCATGTGCGTGCTGGGCTCGATGGCCAGCTACGTCGTGGCCCTGCGCGCCACGCTGTCGCGGCACATCACCTGGCGCTCGAGCTGGCACCTCGGCATGGCCGAGCAGGGCAGCAACGTCCTGCTGCCGACGGGCGGTGTCGGCGGCCCTGCCCTCGGCGCGGTCGTGCTGCGGCGCGCCGGCGTGCCGACGGCCGTCGCGACACCACGCTCGGCGGCGCTGTTTCTGCTGACGAGCGCCACGAGCTTTGCCGCGGTCGTGCTCGCCGGCACCGCCACCGGGCTGGGACTCCTGCCCGGCACCACCTCGGCGTTGGGCACGCTGCTGCCGGCCGGGCTGGCGGTCGCGCTCGTGGCCGCGGTCGCGGCGCTCGCGCATCTGCCCGTCGTCGACCCCGAGGCCGCGCCCCGGTTCGCACAGCGCTGGGCACGACGGATCGGTGCCCTGCTGCGCGACGGCGTGCACCAGAGCATCGTGCTGCTGCGGGCCCGCGACCCACTGCTGATCGCCGGCTGCGTGGGCTACCTGGCCTTCGCGATCGCCGCCGTCGCGGCGGCCTTCGCGGCCGTCGGCGGCGGGGGACCGCCGCTCGGTGCGTTCGTCCTCGCGTACACGCTCGGCCAGGTCGGCGCGCTCATCCCGACGCCCGGCGGGCTGGGCGGAACTGAGGGCGGGCTGATCGGGATGTTCGTGGTCTACGGCGCCGAGGCCGCGCCGGCCGCCGCGGCCGTCCTGCTCTATCGCGTCTTCCAGCTCGGCCTGCCCGTCGTCTTCGGGTTGCTGGCGTTTCGTCAGATCCGCCGCCGTCTACGCGACCAGGAGATGACCGCCGCGGTCGCCGCTCGCTTCACCGACGCGGCGGCGCCGTGAGGCCGGCCGCGTTGCCGGCGGAGAACTACGGCTCGCGTTCCGCCCAACGCGCGGCTGCCGGCCACGCGCAGCGGACCTAGCCTGCGGTCAGGTCCGCCGCCACGACGAAGCTCCCGCCGCCCGTAGAAGCGCCCAGCCCCACCGCCCGCGACCCGCCGGCGCGGTCATCGCCACCGACCGCCTGACCAAGCCCTACGGCAGCTCCACCCGCGGCATCCACGACTCGCCGCCCTGCGCGGCCTCGAAAGGACTCGGCCTCGCCGAGCTTCAAGGCCGACCTGACCCGGCCGCTCGGCGAGCTCCCGCGCGGCAACCGCCAGAAGATCGGCCTCGTCCAGGCCCTGTTCCACGACCCCGAGCTGCTCAGCCTCGACGAGCCGACGAGCGGCCTTGACCCGATCATGCAGGAGGAGTTCCACCCCGTCGTCGCCGAGCACCGCGACCGCGGTGCCGGTCTCGCGCCGGGTGCTCGTCGCCGCCTCCTTCGTCGTCGCCGGCGCGGACCTCTCCGCCGCCACGTGCATCGCGACGACCATCGCGCTGGCGACGCCGCAGCCGTCGATCCGTTCGGCGTGCTCTGCGCCCTTGCGCTCTACGATTCGGCGATTGAAAACGGGCTGAACCTCGGACACTTCGCGACCCTCACGGGCGCGGCGATCGCGCTGACCGGATCGGCGCGGTCCTGCTCGATCGCCGCGCCGTGCTTGAGCCCGGCCAGCCCCCGCCCGCGCTCCCGGACGACGGCCGACCCCCGGGGTACACTCACACGGCACGCGTTGTCTTCGCCCTGGTCTCGTCCCTTCTGCCTCGCGCGAACCATCTCGTTCGGAGGGGACACGGAAGGCGGACATGTCGCAACCTGAGTCGAGCACATGAGCGCGTCCGGTAGGTCCAGCCGCCTCGCACAGGTCGAGTCGCAGGTCAACTACCACCGCCAGCGCCTCGCGCTGTACGTGCGGCTGCACACCGACAAGCCCTGTCAGCGTCTGACGCAGCTCGAAGAGGCCGTCCGCGGCGCCGAGGATCGCCTGGCCACGCACGCCAAGGCCGAACAGGCCTCAGCCGACGGCTGACCGCAACCGCCGGTCGGGCGCAGGACGACCGGGTCCGACCGCCCCGTACTGCTACCCTTTGTGACGATCATGTCGAGCAGTTCTGCTCGGCGACACCGTGTTACGCGCCGCAGTCGTTGGCAATGGCAGACCTCCGCGCCCGTAGTGCACATACGTAGTGGAGGGAACAGCATGCCGACAGGAACCGTGAAGTGGTTCAACGACGACAAGGGCTTCGGCTTCATCACCCCGGACGACAACAGCAAGGATCTGTTCGTCCATCACAGCGGCATCAACGCCAACGGCTTCAAGTCGCTGCCCGAGGGTGCCAAGGTCTCCTACGACGCCGAGGCCGGCGACAAGGGACCCAAGGCAGTCAACGTCACAACGCTCTAGCAGCGCGGCCGACCGGCGCGCCCAGGCGCGGAAGATGACTGCCGCCAAACGCGAACGCCAGGAACCTGGGTTCCGCGCTCGCGAGCGGCAGGCTGCGGTTCAGCTCGAGCATCTCGAGGCTGAGGCGCAGCACCATCGCAACCGTCTGGCGCTCTACAGCGCGCGCGTACTCACCGGCAGGCCCTCCAGCCCGTTGCGGCTGGAGGAGCTCCGCCGGATCTCCGCGGGCGCCGACGCGCGGCTCACGCACGCCAAGACCGAGCAGTAGGAGACGCCCAGCAGCGCCCGGCGCGGCGCTACAGAGCAGGATCGTCCGGGCCGCTTTCACGAGCGGCCCGTTCTCTGTCCTCGGAGCGTCCGACCGCGTAGAACACGATCGCCAGGACGAGCACGAAGGCCGTCCCGCCCAGGACGATCGCCGCGGCGGTCACGAGCTCCGATCCCTGGAGCGCCAGCAGCAACGCGCAGCCGGCGATGCAGGCGACGGTCGCGACCGCCAGCCAGCGCATGACCGGGTCCGGGCGGCGCTTGGGCGCTACTGGCCCGGCGGCACCGGGTCCGGGATCGGATCCGGAATCGGGTCCGGGCCCGGCACCGGGGGCTGCGGTTCGGGGAACGGCGGGGGGGCGGGGGTTTCGCCTGCGGAAGTGGTCATCGTGCATGTCCTTCACGAGTGATGGTGAGGCATCGCGTGCCCGGGCGCTTGCGCGGGCAAACGACAAGCTCGGCACCGCACGCGCTCGCGCCAGGCCCGCCGTCGGCGTAAGCTCGCGTTTCATGCAGGAGGGGGAGCATCGCGAGCTGATGATCGCGGCCATCGCTGCCGAGGGCGTGGCGCACGCCGCGCTCGTCGAGGGTGACGTCGAGGCAGCCCGCGCAGCCTATGTCGACGCCGTCGAGAAGTACCGTGCCTCGTGGAAGCTCGCCCCGCCGAAGAGCTACGGGCGCCTCGTCGGGCTGCTCAAAGCCGCGGTGCTGGGCGGCGACTCCACCACGGCGGCGACCGAGGTGCGTGAGGCGCTCGAGCACGACAAGGACGCCGCCGGCTCGCCCGTCGCGTCCTACGTGCTCGCCGTCGCGGCGCTGATCCTGGGCGACGACGAGGCCGTCGCGCCGCTCGCCGACGTGATGGACCCGCGCGGCGGCGCGTTCGAGCGCACCGCCACCGCGATGCGCGCGCTGGCCGCCGGCGACGGCCCGGGCTACGCCGAGGCCGTCGCGGCGATCGAGGCGGACTTCGCGGAGCGCGAGGAGCACCTGACCGGGGTCGCGATCGCCGACACGGCGATCATGCTCGAGCTCATCGCCCGCGAGCGCGGGCTAGGCGCCGACCTTCACAGCCCGCTCGTCCCGATCTTCTGAGGCGCGGCGCAATGGCGATCTGCACCCGATACTCGGGTGCTCGCCGCGCCGTCGAACGGCGGAGCTGCGCTGCTCGGGCGGGTACCGCGTGAAGGTGACGGGACGGTCGGTCATGGCGATGTCCACACCCGCAGCCGTTGGCGCGCAACCGCTCTTTGGATTACCGCAGACGGGCCTCGCCGCAGTACACGTTGACGCTGTCGCCGCGGGCGAATCCGGCGAGCGTCATGCCGCGGTCGGCGGCGAGTTCGACGGCCAGCGACGTCGGCGCGCCGACGCCGACGAGGATCGGCGCGCCGGCCACCGCGGCCTTCTGGACGAGCTCGAACGACAGCCTCCCGCTGACGCAGAGGACGCGGTCGTGCAGCGGCAGCAGCCCGTCGAGCAGCGCGCGGCCGACGACCTTGTCCATCGCGTTGTGGCGTCCCACGTCCTCGCGCACGAGCAGCGCCTCGCCGTCGGCCGTGAACAGGCCGGTGGCGTGCGTCCCGCCGGTGCGGCCGAAGGCCGGCTGGCGCAGGCGGTCGGGCAGCGCTGCGAGCATGGCGCGCTGCACCCGCGGGCCGCCGGGCAGCGACGGCGCGTGGACGGCGACCTCCTCCAGCGAGCCCTTGCCGCACACGCCGCACGACGACGTCGTGTAGAAGCGCCGCTCGCCCGGGTCGCGCAGCAGCGGCCCGCGGACCTCGACGACGTTGGCGGCGAGATCGTCGGTCGGGCCGGCCTCGTGTGGCGCGTCGATCAGCCCCTCGCCGTAGAGGAAGCCGAGCGCGAGCTCCTCGTCGTGACCGGGGGTGCGCATCGTGACGGTCAGCGCCGCGCCGTCGACGCGGATCTCCAGCGGCTCCTCGACGGCGACCTCGTCGCGCTCGCCGTCGCGCTGGACGACGGTTGTCATGCGGCCGGCGACGGGCGCGCCGTCGCCGCCGCCGGGGTTCACGGGGCCGACGCGATCGCCGGCGTGCGGCTCGCCCGCTCGGCCACCGGCCGCACGTCGACCGCGACGACCTTGTACTCCGGGCACGACGTGTTGACGTCGGCCGACGAGCCGATCAGCAGGTTCGTGCGGATCTCGGGGAAGTGGAAGGCCGTGAAGACGTGCCCGGGCTCGATGCGCTCGGTGACGCGGGCGGGCAGCTCGATGCGCCCGTGGGCGCTGCGCACGCTGACGAGGTCGCCGTCGCCGACCCACAGCCGGGCGGCGTCGTCGGGGTGCAGCTCGAGCCAGTCGCCCGGGAGGAGGTCGAGGTTGCCTGTGCGCCGCGTCATCGTGCCGGCGTTGTAGTGCTCCAGGCGCCGGCCGGTGACGAGCACGAGCGGGAACTCGTCGGACGCCTCGCTGCCCGGCGGCTTGTAGGGCAGCGCGGCGAGGCGGGCGCGGCCGGTCGGCAGCGTGAAGCGGTCGCGGTAGAGGATCGGCGAGTCGGTGCCGTCGGCGGCGACGGGCCATTGCAGCCCGCCGCGGCCGATGCGTTCGTGCGAGACCCCGGCCCAGTCGGGCGTCAGCGCGGCGACCTCGTCCATGACGTCGGCCGGCGTGGCGAATCCCATCTCGTGGCCGAGCGCGGCGGAGACCGCGGTGAGGATGTCGAAGTCCGTGCGCGCCTCGCCGGGCGGGTCGGCCGCCGCCGCGACGAGCTGGATGCGCCGCTCGGCGTTCGTGAACGTGCCGCTCTTCTCCAGAAACGACGACGCCGGCAGGACGACGTCGGCGTAGCGCGTCGTCTCGTTCTCGAAGATGTCCTGCACGGCGAGGAACTCGAGCGCCTCCAGGGCGGCGACGACGTGCGTCGTGTTCGGATCGGTCTGGGCCACGTCCTCGCCGAAGATGTACATCGCCTTGAGATCACCGGCGACGGCGGCGTCGAACATCTCGGGGATCTTCAGCCCGCGCTCGCGCTTCATCGTCACGCCCCAGCGCGCCTCGAAGCGGCGGGCGACGTCCTCGTCGAGGACCGACTGGTAGCCCGTGAACGTGTCGGGCAGCGCGCCCATGTCCGACGAGCCCTGGACGTTGTTCTGCCCGCGCAGCGGCAGCAGCGCCGAGCCGGGCCGGCCGATCTTGCCGCACATGAGCGCGAGGTTGCAGATGAGCCGCACGACCTCCGAGCCGTACCTGTGCTCGGTCACGCCGAGCCCCCAGAGGATCGACGCCTCGCCGGCCCCGGCGTAGATGTGGGCGGCGCGCTCGAGGTCGGCGGCGGGAATGCCGCTGATGCGCTGCACGTCGGCGGGTGCGTAGTCGGCGAGCAAGTCCTCGACGGCGTCGTATCCCTCGGTTCGCGCGTCGAGGAAGGCGCGGTCGACCAGCCCGTCGCGCGCGACGACGTGGGCGAGGCCGAGCATGACTGCGGCGTTCGATCCGGGCCGCGGGCTGAGGTGCGCCACGGCGTAGTCCGACAGCTCGATGCGGCGCGGGTCGATCGTGACGAGCTGCAGTCCGCGCAGCGTGGCCTGCTTGATCCGCGCGCCGGCCACCGGGTGGCCCTCGGTCGGGTTGGCGCCGATGATGATCGCCGCGCCGGCCGCCTCGATGTCGTCGAACGAGCCGGTCGCGCCGGACAGGCCGAGCGACTGGCGCAGCGCCCATGACGTGGGCGAGTGGCAGACCCGCGAGCAGTTGTCGATGTTGTGCGTGCCGACCGCGGCGCGCATGAGGCGCTGCATGACGTAGCAGTCCTCGTTCGTCGCGCGCGAGGACGCGAGGCCGGCGATCGCGTCTGGACCGCCGGCGCCGTCGCGGATCCGGGTGAGCTCGGACACGATGCGCCCGATCGCCTCCTCCCACGTGGCGGGGCGCAGCTCGCCGCCGCGCTCGTCGCGGATGAGCGGCGTGCGCAGCCGGTCGCGCTTGCGCGAGAAGCCGTGCGCGAAGCGCCCCTTCAGGCACGTGTGGCCATGGTTGGCGGGACCGTCGAGGGCGGGGCTGATCGAGACGACGCGACCGCCGGCGGCGTGCGCCTCGAGGCGACAACCGACGCCGCAGTAGCCGCAGGTCGTGGTGACGGTTTCGTCGAAGCGCATGGTCATGGTCTACCCCTCCGCCAGCGCGAGCAGGGAGATCTCGGTGATCGCGTCCGTGGGGCAGGTGTCGGCGCACGCGCCGCACGACACGCACGTCGATTCGCGAAAGCCCTTGATCCATCCCGGCGGCGATGTTCGCCCCGAAGCCGCGGCCGGTGGCGGTCAGCGCGAACGCGCCCTGGACCTCGTCGCAGGCGCGCACGCAGCGCCCGCAGGAGATGCACAGCTCGTGCTGCAGCGCGAGGTAGGGGTGGCGCTCGTCGTGACGCGTCGCGTGCTGCACGCCGGGCCAGCGCAGCGTGGCGTGGTCGAGGCCGAACCACGCCGCGGTGACGCCGAGCTCGGTGTGCGAAGCGGGCGCCTGCGGCAGCTCGGAGAGCACGAGCTCGACGGTCGCCGCCGCGATCCGCCGCGCGGTCGGGTCGCGCGTGTCGACGACCATCCCGTCGCGGCAGAGGGTCGTGCACGCGGCCGCCGGTCCGGGCAGTCCCGCGATGCCGACCATGCAGACGCGGCAGGCACCGAACGGCGCCTGGCGCTCGTCGAAGCACAGCGTCGGCACCGCGCCGCCGGCGGCGCGGACGGCTTCGAGCACGGTCGTGCCCCCCGCGACCTCGGCCGGGGTGCCGTCTATCTGGATGCGGATGGTCGCGCTCATCTCAGAGAAGTCCGAGCTCCTCGGGAAAGTGTGCCAGCAGGCTGCGAATCGGGGCGGGCATCGCCCCGCCGTGGGCGCACAGGGAGCCGAGCTCGAGCGCCTCGAGCAGCGCCTCGAGCTTCTCGCGGTCCACGCGCGCATCGCCGGCGAACATCTCGTGCGCGCGGCGCAGCCCGATCCGGCAGGGAAAGCACTTGCCGCAGCTCTCGGCGGCGCCGAAGTGCAGCAGGTGCGTGGCGAGCGCGCGCATGTCGGTGCTCTCGTCGAAGGCGACGATCCCGCCGTGGCCGAGCATGCAGCCGACGGCGTCGAGCTCGGCGAAATCGAACGGCGTGTCGAGCTGCGACGCGGGCAGGATCCCGCCGAGCGGCCCGCCGATCTGCAGCGCCCTGATCGCGTGGCCGTCGAGCAGGCCGCCGGCGACGTCCTCGCACAGCTCGCGGGTCGACGTGCCGAACGCGACCTCGTAGACGCCCGGGCGGGCGAAGCGCTCGTTGAAGCAGACGAGCTTCGATCCGGCGGTGGGGCTGTGCGGGCTGAGCGCGTGGTAGGCGTCGGCGCCGGCACGCGCGACGAGCGGGATGTTGCACAGCGTCTCGACGTTGTTGACGACCGTCGGCAGGCCGTGCAGCCCGCGCTGGGCGGGGAACGGCGGCCTGGCCGACACGGTTCCGCGCAGGCCCTGCAGGCAGGCCAGCAGCGCCGTCTCCTCGCCGACGACGTAGGAGCCCGCGCCCTCGACGATCGTGATGTCGAAGGCGAAGCCGCTGCCGTGGATGTCCGCGCCGAGGTGCCCGTCGCGGTGCGCCTGGGCGACGGCGGCGTCGAGCGCGGGCTTGGAGCGCGGGTACTCCGAGCGCGTCAGCACGAAGCCGTGATCGGCGCCGACGGCGTAGCCCGCGAGCGCCATCCCCTCGATGAGCAGGTCAGGCCAGGACTCCATGAGAACCTTGTCGATGTAGGAGCCCGGATCGCCCTCGTCGCCGTTGGCGACGATGAACTTGCGCTCGCCCGGGGCCCTGCGGGCGAACGCCCACTTCGACCCGGCGGGGAAGCCGGCGCCGCCGCGGCCGCGCACCTCGGCGGCGCTGACCTCTGCGAGCAGCTCCGCCGGGGTCATGCCGGCGAGCGCGCGCTCCAGGCCCTCCCAGTCGCGGCCGGTCGCGAGCAGGTGCGGACCGTCCGGCAGCACGCTGGCCACCGTAGGCTCGGCGGCGGGCCGGACTGCTGCGGCCAGCACCCGGTCGACGACCCCGGGGCCCGCGTCGATCACGTCTCCGTCGCGGATCGCGGGCGAGGCGTGGCAGAAGCCCAGGCAGACGGTCTCCGCCAGCGAGACCGCCCCGTCGGCGCTGCGTTCGCCGAGCCGCAGGCCGTCTCCAAGGCCCTCGCGCAGCGCGTCGATGTGCGCGTCGCCGGTCGCCGCGAAGCAGGCGGTGCCGGTGCAGACGCGCACGTGACGCGTCCCGCGCGGCTGCAGCAGGTCGTCGTAGAACGTCGAGACACCGTGCACCGCCGCCTCGGGCAGCCCCGAGCGCTCGGCGGCCGCGCGGCGGTCGTCATCGGTGATCTCGCCGCGCTGCTGCATCGCCTCCTTGAGGACCTCGAGCGCCGTCGGCGCGCCGACCTCGTGGTGGCGGCGGATGATCTCGACGAGATTGCGTGACATGCTCAACACACGATGGCCCCTGCGCGACGAAGAGTCCAACCCCTGCTGATGGTTGCCACGCTGGCGCTCGTCCTGCTGGCGGGCTGCGGCGACGAAGACGGACGGCCGGACGTCGGCGAGGTCCGCGACGCGCAGAAGACCGCGACGCAGCCGCTGTACTGGGCGGGCGACACGGTGGCCGGCGAGCCGCTGACCGGCATCACGCGCAACGGCGGCGTGGTGACGTTCACCTACGGCGAGTGCGCGCAGCCGGAGGGCGAGGGGGGCTGTCCGCTGCCGATCTCCATCCAGAGCGCCCCGATCTGCAACGTCAAGGCGCTCGTCCTCGACGTCCGGCCGACGGAGAGCCGGCGGCTGCGGGGCATCGTCGCGCGCGTGCGCGGCGCGGGCACGGTCGATGTTCCGACCGCAACGTCGAACGTCACGGTCCGCGCCAACAGCGCGCTTCGTCTCGAGCGGGTGCTGGAGGCGCTGCGCCCGGTCGAGGGGACGGCGGGCGGCGACCGTCTGCCCCCGCCGCGCTATCCGCTGGACTACGTCGAGGAGCTGCGTCGGGCAACCGACGCGCATCGCCGCACCGGCAGCGTCCGCGCCGTGCGCAACGCACTTGGCATCTCCCAGGCCGCCGTGCGGTTCCGGCTGCGGCTGGCCGAGGAACTGGGTTCTGAGCGCCTGCGACGGCCGGCGCGCGACTTCGCCGGAGAGCCGTGCCCGGTCGAGCCCGCGACCTGACGGGCGTGGCGGTCAGCCCGCCAGCCAGGCGATGACGAGCATGAAGGCGACGCAGAACAGGAAGCCGTAGAGCGCGAACACCCACGAGGCCGCCGGTTCGTCCTTCTCTACGCCGGCGAGCGTCTTGAACGCGCGCGCGGTCGCCTCCCCGATCCGCTGCATGCCCCGGCTACGCGCGGGCTCCCCCTGCGGTTCAGCCAGACGAGATCGTGGCGCGTGAGCGTTCGGGTCGCACGCCGTGACGGTAGCTTCGTGGGGAAATTCGGACCTATCTCGCCGCAGAGGCCGACGGCGAGATCGGAGAATGGTGATGACGGATGAACCGGCTGACACCGGAGCGCGGGGTGACGTGACCGATGATTCCGGCGCCGAGGAGCTTGCTCGGCTCGACGAGGTCATCGTGGCTGGGAGGATGGCTGGCTTGCGGCCGACGCGGACCATAAGAAGGCCCGGCTCACCGAGCGGCTGGATGGCCCCGATGCGGCACTGGCCCTGTCTGAGGAGGTCGTCGGACGGCTGCGGGGTTGCCGGGGACCGGGACCGCGTGCGCTGCTGGTCGTCGCGCTCAACTGGGCTGCCGCTTGCAACAGGGCGGTGCGACGAGCGACGGACGCGGAGGCGGCGTACGTCACTGCATGGGCCCCATGAGTTCACCCGGGAGGTGCACGAGACCCTGGCTGCTAGCGGCGCACCGCGAACGTGCTTCGGGTTCGCGCCGAGCCACGCGTTGGACGGCGCGCAGGCCGACCTGGCGGAGGCGCTGACGACCGCAGCCCCGCCTCACGCCACGCGCACGCGCTCCCCCTCGACCTCGACGAGGTCGCCGCGGTGCAGCTGGCGCCCGCGCCGCGTCTCGACCGCGTCGTTGACGCGCACGTCGCCATCGGTCACGAGCTCGCGCGCCTCGCCGCCGGACTCCGCCAGGCCAGCGAGCTTGAGCAGCTGGCCGAGGCGGATCATGTCGCCGTCGATGGCGACATCACGCGGTGCGTCCCCGCGGCTCATGGGGATCTGCCCGCCCAGCTGCGCCGCAGCCGCGCGAGCCCCTCGGCAATCTCGGCGGGCACGTGCGTCGTGAACGACAGCCGCAACGTGCGCGGGTCGGGGTCGCGGGCGAAGAACGGATGGCCCGGCACGAACGCGACGTCGTGCGCCAGCGCGCGCTGCAGCAGCTCATCCGCGTCCCACTCCGCGGGCAGACGCGCCCAGACGAACATCCCTCCGTCGGGCTCGTTGAACGTCGACCCGGGCGGCAGGGCCTCTGCCAGCCCGCTGAGCAGAGCGTCGCGCCGGCGGCGGTACTCGCGGCAGAGGTTGGCGATGTGCAGGTCCAGATCGGCGGCCTGCAGCGACGTCCGCGCGGCGACCTGGTCGACCGTGGACGTGTGCAGGTCCGCCGCCTGCTTGGCGATCGTCAGCGGTCCGAGGATCGCGGCCGGCGCGCGTAGCCAGCCGATCCGCAGGCCGGGCGCGAGCACCTTCGACAGCGAGGAGATCGTCACCGTGCGGTCGGCCGCGGCGGCGTGCGAGCCGATCGGCGCCAGCGGCTCGCCGTCGTAGCGCAGCTCGCCGTACGGGTCGTCCTCGATGATCCAGAGGCCGTGCTCGGCCGCGACCTGCGCCAGCCGCGCGCGGCGCGCCTCTGGCAGCGTCCGCCCGGTCGGGTTCTGGAAGGTCGGGACGACGTAGAGGAACTTCGGTGCGTGCTCGGCGATGAGGGCCGGCAGCGCCTCGGGGTCCAGCCCCGCCTCGTCGCACGGCACCGGCTTCAGGCGTGCCCCCGCGAAGCCGAAGGACTGCAGCGCCGCGAGGTAGGAGGGGTTCTCGACGAGGACGACGTCGCCGGGGTCGAGCAGCACCGCCGCGATGAGGCCGAGTGCCTGCTGGGAGCCCGTCGTGACGAGCAGCTCGTCGGCCTGGCAGGTCAGCCCGCGGGCGCAGAAGCGCTCGGCCAGCAGCGCCCGCAGGGCGGGGTCGCCCTCGGTCGAGGAGTACTGCAGCGCCCGCGCCGCCACCGTCGGTCCGAGCGTGCGGGCGAACGCGTCGGCGATGAGCTCGGCGGGGAACAGCTCGGGTGCCGGCAGGCCGCCGGCGAAGGAGATCACCTCGGCGCGCTGGGTCAGCTCGAGGATGTCGCGCACGGGGGAGGAGCGCACGTCGCCCAGGCGCGCGGAGAGCGGGGGCGGCGGCGTCGGCATCCCGCGCATCATGGCGACTGCCGCCGGCCCGCATGAGGAGTCCCTGCGTCCGCCGGACTTTGCAGGTTGCTACCGTCTTGGCCACGGGCAGCGCCGCTGCCTGTGAGGTTCTTGTTCTGAGGGTGCGCTCCTAAGCGCGATTTCGGGCCAGTCGAATCTCCCGAATCGCCTTTCACAGCAGGAGCCAGATGCCTTCCCAGCAGTCCTTCGCCGAGCTCGGCGTGTCCAGAGTCGTGTGCGACGTGCTCGCCAAGCGCGGCATCGCCACGCCGTTCGCCATCCAGAACCTCGTCGTCCCGGACGTCCTCGCCGGCCACGACGTCCTCGCCAAGTCGCCCACCGGCTCGGGCAAGACGCTCGCCTTCGCGGTGCCGATCGTCGAGCGCCTGCAGGCGACCGATCGGCGCCCCGCCGCCCTGATCCTCGCCCCGACCCGCGAGCTCGCCCTGCAGATCGTCGACGACATCCACGACATCGCGCACGCCCGTGCGCTGTCCGTCGTCGCCGTCTACGGCGGCGCCGGCATCCAGCGCCAGATGGAGCGCGCCCGCCGCTCGCACATCATCGTCGCGACCCCCGGCCGCCTGGAGGACATCATCCAGCGCCGCGCGGTCTCGCTGGCCAACATCAAGATCCTCGTCCTCGACGAGGCCGACCGCATGCTCGACATGGGCTTCCGCCCGGCCGTCGACCGCATCGTCGCCCTGACGCCGCGCACGCGCCAGACGCTGTTCTTCTCCGCGACGCTCGAGGGCGAGGCCGGCAAGATCGCCGGCGCCTACACGAGCGCCGCGCGCCGTCACGAGCACGCGCCGGCCGTCGACCACAAGGCCGAGACCGTCCACCGCTTCGTGCGCGTCCAGCACGAGGCCAAGGTCGACGCGCTCGTCGCCGAGCTCAAGGACGCCGAGCGCGGCCTGACGATCGTCTTCGTGCGCACCAAGCGCGGCGCCGACCGCCTCGTCAAGCGCCTCAAGGACAACTACGTGACCGCGGTCGCCATGCACGGCGACAAGTCGCAGTCCCAGCGCGAGAAGGCGCTTGCCCGCTTCGAGCGCGGCGAGGTCGACACGCTCGTGGCCACCGACGTCGCCGCCCGCGGTATCGACGTGCGCGACGTCACGCACGTCATCAACTACGACATGCCCGAGGATCGCGACGGCTACGTGCACCGCACCGGCCGCACCGGCCGCGCCGGGCGCTCGGGCATCAGCGTGACGTTCGTGCTCGGCGACCAGGCGCGCGACATGAGCCGCATCGCCAGCGACCTCGGCCTGCACAAGGAGTTCTCGCTCAGCGGCCTGCCGACGCCGACCTCCGGCGGTGGCGCCGCTCGCGCCCGCCACGGCGGCGGCGGGGGCGCGGGCCCCCGTGGCGGCCGTCCGCGGCCGCGTCCGGGCCGGCGCGAGCGCGCGGCCTCGGCGGGACGCCCGGGCGGCAACGGCCGTTCCGCTCGCTAGCTCGCGGCTCGATGGTGACTTGACCCCTCATCCCGGGGTCAAAGTCACCACGCTGACGATTTCGCCCCGCGCCCTGCGGCTTGGATTGCGCGTGTGGTGAGTTGACCCCTCATATATGGGGGTGAAGTCGCCACACCCGGCGCGCGCGGGCCGTGTCGGCACCCGGATAAGGTGGCGCCGATGTCGTCCCCTGCGCAGCCGCGCGCGCTCTTCGAACCCGCTGCCGCCGGCTACCGCGCGGCGCCGCTGACGCGCGGGCCGTGGGACGAGCGCATGATGCACGGCGGCGCCCCGGCGGCGCTGCTGGCGCATGCGATCGAGCAGACCGAGCCCGGTGCCGAGCTCGCGGTCACCCGCCTGACGGTCGAGTTCCTCGGCGGCGTGCCGGTCGGACCGGTCCAGACCGCCACGACGCTGGCCAAGCCGGGCCGGCGCTTTCAGGTCGTCGACGCCTCGCTGCGCGCCGGCGGTCGCCCGGTGTGTCTCGCCCGCGCCGTGCGGGTGCGACGGGCGGAGCTGCCGGACGCGGCGGCGATCCCGCTGCCGCTGCGCTCCGCCACCGTCGTGCCCCGACCGGAGACCGGCGAGCCGTGGCTGGCGTTCGTGGAGGGCGACGACCTCTTCTATCCGGGCGCCACCGAGATCGTCCTCGTCGGCGGCGCGACCGGCTCTGGCCATGCGATCGCCTGGATCCGTCTGCGCGGCGAGCTGCTGCCCGGCGTGGCGCCGTCGCCGCTCGTGCGCGCGTGCGCGGCCGCCGACTTCGCCAACGGGCTGAGTGCGATCCTCCCGTTCGAGGAATGGCTGTTCGTCAACACCGAGTTGACCGTGCACGTGTACCGCGAACCGGTGGGGGAGTGGATCGGGCTCGACGCCCAGACGGTCTCCGACGCCTCCGGGATCGGCCTGGCGACCGGTGTCCTGCACGACCTGAGCGGGCCGTTCGGGAGCTGTGCGCAGTCCCTGTTCGTCGAGCGCCGGCGATGAGCGGTCGCGTGCCCGCGGCGCCGGCCGGGTAAGGCGCGGATCGCGAATGGCCGAGCCCGACGACCCCAAGCCCAAGCTCAAGCGCAAGGACTTCGACCGCGAGCTCGGCCGCCTGCAGCACGAGCTCGTCGTCTTGCAGGAGTACATCAAGGTCGAGGGCCTGAAGCTCGTCGTGATCTTCGAGGGACGTGACGCGGCGGGCAAGGGCGGCGTCATCAAGCGCATCACCGAGCGCGTGAGCCCGCGCGCGTGGCGCATCGCGGCGCTCGCCGCACCGACCGAGCGCGAGCGCACGCAGTGGTACTTCCAGCGCTACGTCGAGCATCTGCCGGCGGCCGGCGAGGTCGTCCTCTTCGATCGCTCCTGGTACAACCGCGCCGGCGTCGAGCGCGTGATGGGCTTCTGCACCGAGGAGGAGTATCAGGAGTTCATGCGCACCTGCCCGGAGTTCGAGCGCATGCTCGTCCGCTCGGGGATCATCCTCATCAAGTACTGGTTCTCGGTCTCCGACGAGGAGCAGGAGCGGCGCTTCCAGGCGCGGCTGGACGACCCGATGCGCCGCTGGAAGCTCAGCCCGATGGACCTCGCGGCGCGTGAGCGCTGGGTCGACTACTCGCGCGCGAAGGACGTGATGTTCGCCCACACGGACATCAAGCAGGCGCCGTGGTGGGTGGTCGACGCCGACGACAAGCGCCGTGCGCGGCTGAACTGCATCGCGCACCTGCTCTCGATGATCCCGTACGAGGACGTCATCCCGCCGCCGCTGGCGCTGCCGCCGCGCCAGTCCGACGCGGGCTACGTGCGCCCCCCGCTGAGCGACCAGACGTTCGTGCCCGAGGTCTACTGATCGGTCGGCCGACGGCGATGCCCCATCATGTGGGGCAATGCGCGCGATTCTCCTCTGTGCCGCGCTCGCGGTGGCGGCGCTCGGCCTGGCGGCCTGCGGCGACGGCGAGGCTGACTCCGATGCGCCGACGCGTGCGCAGTTCATCGCGCAAACCGATGCGCGTTGCAAGACGTCGAACCGGCGAACGCGGACGCTCAACCAGCAGCTGAGCCGCGCGGCCGCCGGCGCCGGCAACGAGAAGGACCTCCTGCGCCGGCTGGCGCCGATCCTCGAGCGCGGGTATCCGCGCCTGAGCGAGAACGCGAAGGCGTTTCGGGCCGTCGATCCGCCTGCCGACGACGCGACCGAGATCGCGCGCATCAGCCGGCTCTACGACCAGCAGGCCGAGTTCGTGCGCAAGCTCGCCGAGGCGGCGGAGCGCCGCGACGTGAGCAGGTTCACCACGCTGACCAACCAGCAGCAGGCGCTCGTCACGCGGACGCGGCGGATGGCGCGCGCCTACGGCTTTCGGGAGTGCGGCAGTTCGAAGAGCGATCCGGCCTGAGCCGGCTGCTGCACGCCAGGCGAGCGTCTACAGGCGGCCAAGCCGACGGGCGGCGGTCTCGTAGACGATTGCGTTCCTGCGTTCGCCGGCCCAGATCACCTGGACCTTCTCGGGCGCGTTCTCGTTCGGCATCAGGCGATAGACGATCCGGAAGGGGGGAGGCCACACCACCTGCTGCTTCTCGAAGTCAATGACGTAGAGCGTTCGTGCGTCGGAGAGATCTCCGAGCGTCGGGTGGTTCTCGAGCGGCTTGCCGAAGCGCGGGTTGTCGCGGAGGTTGTCGAGCAACTCCCAGGCGATGTCGTACTCGGGATCGGGCAGGTCTTCGACCGACTGGAACGCCGCGTCATCGAGAAACTCGACGACGAACTTCTTGCTCACCGACGGCGGCGCCTACGCTGCTGCGCTTCATCCCAGCCGACCGGCGCGCTCGTCCGATTCTCGGTGCGGTCGACTGCGAATGCAGCCCAGGCGAGATCGTTCAGCGCCTCGTTCTCCTCGACCAGCTTGTCGTAGCGATCCGCGCTGATGATTACGACCTCACGCCGACGATGGCGGCCGATCTCAACCGTCTCGACGGGGTGCTCCACCAGCGTCTGGATGAGGTACGGCAGCTTGTCACGGGCTTCGGCGCTCCCAAGAACCTGAGGCATGGCGAAGATCCTAGCACTTTCGTACGAGGAGTTGTACGAAACATCGTACAACTTCGCCGCGCGGCGCCCGGCAGGTCGGAGCAGATGCACCGGCCATGACGCATCATGATCGCGCGCCGCGGTCGCGTGAACGACAAACGGCGCCCGGTAGGGCGCCGTTGTCCGTCCGGGCGCGAAGTCCGGCGTGACTTCGCGCACCACATCGAGTGCGGATGAGAGGACTCGAACCTCCACGAGCTTGCACTCACGGCGACCTGAACGCCGCGCGTCTACCAATTCCGCCACATCCGCTGGTGCGCCTGCAACCTTAGCGACGCATCCCCGTGCGGGCGCGGCGCCCCCGCGACCACACCCTTCGCTACCCTTCACGCCGTTCCGCGCCGCTATCGTCTAGGGGACTAGGACGCCGCCCTCTCACGGCGGAAACCGGGGTTCGAATCCCCGTAGCGGTATCCGAAGAGCCTCGTAAATTCGGGGCTTTTCGCGTTGAAAGGGGCATGCGGGAAAATTGCGGGAAACGTGTGAGTTCGACTGCACGGCGGCGCCCTGTTGCTCGTCTTGGAGGCGGGGGTCCAGACCCCCGCCACCGAGGCGGCCGCCTCGGGTCTGATCGAGGAGTACCGGACCATGGTCCACCCGGTGCTGGTCGGCGGGCGGCATCCCGTTCTTCCCCAGGGCGAGCGCCGGGTGGATCTCGAACTCGTCGAGACCCGCTCACGCGCCGCGGTCAGAAGATCACGGCCGGTGAGGACGGCGATCCGCCCGAGCCGTGTGTTGGCACCATCCCGACGGTAAGCAACACCGACACCATCGACGTGCTGTTCGCGGGCGACCACCCTGGAGCGGAGGCCCAGGTTGTGCTCGCCGGCGGCCCGCTGGCGCGCCGGGCGCGACGGCCGAGGCTGCCGGCGCGCCGGAGATCGAGATCCAGGTCAGTGGCAACGGCAGCGCCGTCAGCGTCGTCGGCACACGGCCGCCCGCGGCGGACGCGCCGGTCCTGAGCCGGCTACCGGCCGCTGATTCCGACGGGGCTGCCCGCCGGCTACCGCCGGGCCGCGACGAGCGTTGCGCGTGCCTCGTCGTCGAGTGGCAACGAAGGCGCTAACCCCGCTCGCGCAGCGTTATCGCGACGGCCTATCGGCGCGGTTTCGATCTGGTACTCGTCACGACGCGCAGGCGCGGCGCCGGCGTTCCGGCGTGCCCGCCGGACGGGACCGGCTCGGGTCCCTGCTGGTGTGATCCGCTCGGCGCCGGCGAGGGGTTGTTCGTGACCGAGCGGCCGCTGACGATCGCCCTCGGTGCGCTGAAGGCCGCGCGTTCCCGGCTGGTGCTCGATCCACGCGCGATCGCGCACGTGTGGGCGCTCACGGAGGGACTCGTCGTGACCGTCTCCGGCAACCTCGACGAGCGCGAGCTCGCGCGGGTCCCCCGGTCGCTCACGGCCGGGCGATGACGAACAGTTGCACGCGTGTCCCGATTCCGTGCCCAACGCCTCCGCATCCGTACAAATCCATCGAGCCAACCATGACGCCGTGCCTCGGGACGTGGAAGAGTTGACCAAGGCCAACTGCGCGCAGGACGGACGGTAATCCCGTCGCGCGCCCGGGGCACTCAGGCGGCTGCGGCGAGCGCCTCGCGCCCGGCGTCGGTGATCGACCAGCGGTCGCTGGCGTACGCGGTCTCGACGAGCAGGCCCTGCTTGCGCAGCTTGACCGTCAGCCGGCAGACGTCGTCTTCCTTCCAGCCGGCCTGCACCTGCGGGGCGATCACGTCGTCGCTCACCGAGCGCTGGTCGAGGACGATCTCCAAGATGCGCTTCTGGGTGGGGTCGAGCAAGGCGGCTCAGCCACCCTTCGCGCGCTCGTAGGCGCGGCGCTCGGCTGCGGCGAGAAGGTCGGCCTTCTTGCGCTTCTCCTTGGCGACCTTGTGAGCCGCGAGGTTGCGCTGGGCCGTCGCCTCCAGGGCCGCCTTGTGCGCGGCCTTCACGGGTCCTGACTGATCGCTGGGCATGGTGCTCTCTCTCGCCGGGGGTACACAGTCTGCCACTACGCGCCGACCAACCCGGCCAGCGGTGGGCGCCGGAGCGCCCACCGCCGCGCCGCGCGGCCTCAATCGTCGTCGTCGAGCGCCTGCACCTGTCCGCGGATCTCGCCGCTCGGATACAGCGAGCTGTGGACGTTGGCGTACGTCGCGCCGGCGCGCATCGCCCGCAGGAGCTCGTTGAGCTGACCCGGCGCGATGCCCTGCCCCGTCGGTCCGACCACATCCGCGGCATCGATCGAGCCCGTCACCGTCGCCGGCGGGGGCGGGCAGACCGGCGTTCCCGCCGGCCCGTTGCCGAGGTTCGAGCAGAGAAAGACGCTGATTCCGCCGCTCGTCGCCCTCTGACCGAAGTGGATGTGGCCCTGCAGGACGTTGCCCTCGAGGCCGCTGTACCTGAGCCGGTAGGAGAAACCGTTGTCCGAACGCGTCACGTCTGCCCGAAACGCCCCCACCCCGTTGGTGGAGATCGACTGTGGCGTCTCCTCATAGCCCGTCAGCATCGTCCCGAGCTCCCTGGCGCCGCCGCCCGCGAACGCGGCCGTTCCCGCGACCGCCGTGGCTCCAACGACGGCGACCGCCGCCGCCAACTTGACCCTCACATGCACGACACACCTCCCTCTCGATGGGTGATGTGCAGAACCTACGCCGCCGCTCAGCGGCGGTGGGTTAAGTTGAGCGCGCTCTACGCGGCGTCGGAGCGCAGCAGCTCCGTCTCGGGGACGACGTAGTAGCGCTTGCCCTTGGGCTTGGGGATCGCGGTCACGCCGCGGCGCGTGGCTACCACCGGCAGCGTGCGGTCGAGGTCGCCGCCGTGGGCCTGGACCCAGGCGGCCACGGCCTGCGGATCACCCTCCGCCTCGACGACCTTCTCCTCCATGATGATGACCGTGCCCGGCGGCGACCAGATGAACGGCGCCGTGGGAAGGTCGGACAGCAGCTTGCGGATCTCGTCGTCGCTCATGCGGGCGAGGATAGACCGAGTCAGAACTGCGTGAGCGACAGCGTGTTGCCGTCGGGGTCCTTGAACCACGCCACCTGCGCGCCGCCGGGCGAGCGCCAGACGCCGAGCGCGTCCTGCTCGATGCCCTCGATGCGGTCGAACACGACGCCGCGCGTGGTCAGGCCCGCGACGCTCGTCGCGATGTCCTCGACGCTCCAGCCGAGGACGGTGAACGGGTACGGCGTCAGCTGCTCGACGGCGATGAGGCGCAGCAGAACCCCGTTGGCGCGAAACGCGCACGCCACCGGGCTCGCTCCCTCGAGCTCGAGGCCGAGCTTCTTCTCGTAGAACGGTCGTGCCGTCGCCATGTCCTTCGTCGGCACGAACGCGATGAGGTCGGCGTCGTCGAGCGAGGCCTCGGGCGCTCGCGCGGCCTCGAGCTCGCGCTCGGGCACGATGAAGAACATCAGCTCGAGCTGGCCCGCGTCGGGCGGCGCGAACATCGGCGGCACGCGCTTGGGCCAGCCCTTGACGCCGCGCACCCAGGCTTCGACCTCCTCGGGATCGCCGCCCGCCGCGACGACCGCGGCGATCGGGACCGCCGTCATGTTCGGCGGGATCGGGATCGCGATCTCCGCCGGCGGCGGGATCGAGGCGAGCAGCTCCCGGATCTCCTCGCCGTCCATCAGCCCTGCGAGCCCCCCGGCTCCCACAGCGGCTCGTCGCCGCCGTTGGCCCCGCGGCTGAGGATGAACAGCAGGTCCGAGAGGCGGTTGAGGTAGCGCACGACCTCGGGGTTGGCGTCCTCGACGAGCAGCGCGCGGCGCTCGGCCCGGCGGCACACCGTGCGGCAGACGTGCAGCTGCGCGGCGGCGGCCGTCCCGCCCGGCAGGACGAACGAGCGCAGCGGCTGGAGCGTCGCGTTGACCTCGTCGCACGCGCCCTCCAGCCAGGTCACCTGATCGGGATGCACGCGCAGGCGCTCGCGCGTGGCCTGCGGATCCGCGGGAACCGAGAGGTCCGCGCCGACGTCGAAGAGATCGTTCTGGATGCGCCGCAGCCAAGCGGCGTACGCGTCGGGCAGCCCGGCGATCGCGAGGGCGACGCCGATTTGCGAGTTGAGCTCGTCGACGTCGCCGTAGGCCTCGATCCGCGGGTGCGTCTTGGGCACGCGGCTCATGTCGCCGAGGTGCGTCTCGCCGCCGTCGCCGAGCTTGGTGTAGATGCGTGTGAGGTTGACGGTCATGGCAGCTCCCAACGCTACAGTGCGCGCGCGATGCCGCCGCTGCCCGCCCGCCGTCTCGTGCTCGCCGCCGGCTGCGCGCTCACGCTGGCCGCGCTGGCCGGCTGCGGGCAGGCCGAGCGCGCCGGCGGGGAGATCGCGCTCACCGTCACCCGCGACTTCGGGGGCACGACCGTCGCCGCGCTCGCGCGCCAGCCGGTCCCCGCCCCACCCGGCTTGGCGACGCTGCTGGCGCGCTATCCGCCGGCGCGGGCCCGCGCGAGCCTGTTCGTCAACGGCATCGCGGCCGACGAGCCGGCCGCCCGCGTGGAGGTGCACGGCGGCGACCGCGTCTGGCTCGACCAGCACGGCCCGACCGTCGCGCCGCGGATCACCGCCGCCATCGGCTCGTTCCCCGAGCCCTTCCTGCACGGCATCGGCGGCAAGCGCCTGCCGGTCCGCGTGGAGTGCGACGAGCCGCGCAGCGGACCGTGCTCGGTGGTGGCCGAGAAGCTCGTGTCGCTCGGCGTCGTGGCCGGACGCAGCGCGCTCAGCCGCAGCGCCGCGGACGACTCGCTGCGAGTCCTCGTCGGGCCGTGGAAGCGCCTGCGCGGGGGCGACATCGAGGCCGACAGCCTCGACGCGGGCCCGCGCGCGAGCGGCGTCTTCGCCCGCTTCGACGCCTCCGGCGGTCAGCTCGTCGTGCTCGACACGGCCGGCCGGGCCGCCCGCACGCTCGGCGCCGGCACCGGTCTCATCGCCACGACGGCCGAGCGCGAGCGCCGGCCCGTGTGGTTCGTGACCGGCACCGACGGCGCCGGCGTGGACTCCGCGGCGCGGGCATTCGACGAATCCGTGCTCGCCGATCGCCTTGCGCTGGCGATCTCGCGCGACCTCCCCGTCGCCGTCCCCCTGCCGTGAGGCCCGAAGTTGACTTGCGGATCAGGTAGCGTCCGCGCCCGATGAAGGTCGGGGTTCCCAAGGAGACTGCTGCGGGCGAGACGCGGGTCGCGCTCGTGCCCGAGATCGTGCGCAAGCTCACCGCGAAGGACTTCGAGGTCGTCGTCGAGTCCGGCGCCGGCGAGGGGTCGATGCTCGCCGACGCCGTCTACGAGGAGGCCGGCGCGACGATATGCGACGACGTCTGGCAGGCCGACGTCGTCGTGAAGGTCGCGGCGCCTTCCGACGACGAGATCGGACGGCTCGGCAAGGACACCGTCCTGATCGGCTTCCTGGGCCCGCTCTCGAACCCGGAGACGACGCAGGCGCTCGCCGACGCGGGCGCGACGGCCTTCGCGATGGAGGCCATCCCGCGCATCTCGCGCGCGCAGTCGATGGACGCGCTCTCCTCGCAGTCCAACGTCGCAGGCTACAAGTCCGTCCTCGTGGCCACGAACCACCTCGGCCGCTTCCTGCCGATGATGATGACCGCCGCCGGCACCGTCCCGCCCGCGAAGGTGCTCGTGCTCGGCGCGGGCGTCGCGGGCCTGCAGGCGATCGCCACCGCGCGGCGCCTCGGCGCCCAGGTCACCGGCTACGACGTGCGCGCCGCCGTCGCCGAGCAGGTCCAGTCGCTCGGCGCGCAGTTCCTCGAGCTCGAGGCCGGCAAGGGGGCCGAGGGTGAGGGCGGGTACGCGCGCGAGCTGACCGACGAGGAGAAACAGGCCCAGCAGCAGGAGCTGGCCGACAAGATCGCGACCTTCGACGTGGTCATCACGACGGCGCTCGTGCCGGGCCGTCCGGCGCCGCGGCTCGTGACCGCGGAGAGCGTCAAGCAGATGAAGGCCGGCAGCGTCATCGTCGACCTCGCGGGGGAGACCGGCGGCAACTGCGAGCTCACCGAGCCGGGCGAGACCGTCGTCAAGCACGACGTGACCATCATGTCGCCGCTGAACCTGCCGGCGTCGATGGCCGAGCACTCCTCGTCGCTGTACGCGCGCAACGTGTCGTCGCTGCTGGAGCTGCTCGTCGGCGAGGACGGCGCGCTGGACCTCGACTTCGACGACGAGATCATCGCCGGCGCCTGCATCACGCGCGACGGGGAGATCGTCCACGCGGGCGCGAAGAAGGCGGTCGACGCGGCGCAGGGCGACGGCGAGCCGCCCGCTCCCTCGGAGCTCGCGCCCACGCCCGCGAGCGAGGAGCCCGCCGAGCCCGAGACACCCGCCGCCGGTGCCGCCCCCGACTCCGACGAGCCCGACCCGGACGCGCCGGATTCGGACGCGCCGGAGCCCGACGAGCCCGACCCGGACGAGCCCGCGCCGGACGCGCCCGCCGACGACGAGGAGGAGTCGAAGCGATGACGAGCACGATCCTCACGAACCTCGCGATCCTCGTCCTCGCCGCCTTCGTCGGCTTTCAGGTCATCTCGAAGGTGCCCAACACCCTGCACACGCCGCTCATGTCGGGCACGAACGCGATCCACGGCATCGTCCTGCTCGGCGGCCTCGTGGCGATCGCCCACGCCGACGGCTTCCTCAGCCGCTTCTTGATCGTCATCGCGATCGCCTTCGGCACGATCAACGTCGTCGGCGGCTTTCTCGTCACCGACCGCATGCTGAGCATGTTCAAGAAGAAGCCCGAGCCGGCCGCCTCGTCGTCCTCGGAGGACGGGGCGACATGACGTCCGCCGGGACCGCCTTCTTCCAGGAGGTCGACTTCATCACCGCGGCGTACGTCGTCGCCTTCTCGATGTTCATCATGGGCCTGGCGAAGCTCACGAGCCCGACGACCGCCGTCCAGGGCAACAAGATCGCCGCGGTCGGCATGCTCGTCGCGGTCGTCGCGACGCTGCTGAACCCCGAGCTCGACGGGGCGGACTTCGCCCTCATCGCGGTCGGCCTGGCGATCGGCACGGTCATCGGCATCCCCGCCGCGCGCAACGTGAAGATGACCGCGATGCCGCAGATGGTGGCGCTGTTCAACGGCGTCGGCGGCGGTGCGGTCGCGCTCATCGCCTGGGCCGAGTTCCGCGAGCTGGGCGGCGATCTGAGCACCGAGCTCGAGGTCGGCATCCCGCTCGTCTTCGCCGCGATCATCGGCTCGATCTCCTTCTGGGGATCGAACATCGCGTTCGCCAAGCTGCAGGCGCTGATCTCCGGCAGCCCGGTGAAGATCCCCGGCGGGCTGTTCATCAACATCGCCCTGCTGGCGGCCGCGATCGGCGCCGGCGTCGCGATCCTCCTGGGCTCCGAGAGCGAAGGGCTCTTCGTCCTCATCCTCGTCGCCTCGGCGGCGCTCGGCAACCTCGCCGTGCTGCCGATCGGCGGTGCCGACATGCCGGTCGTCATCTCGACGCTGAACGCGTTCACCGGCCTGAGCGCGGCGGCCGCCGGCATCGCGCTGAACAACTACGCGCTGATCGTCGCCGGCATGATCGTCGGCGCTTCGGGCACGATCCTCACCGACCAGATGGCCAAGGCCATGAACCGTTCGATCGGCTCCGTGCTGCTCGGCGGCTTCGGCGGCGAGGCACCCGCGGTGGAGGGCGGTGGCGGCGAGACGGGCGGCACGGTGCGCTCCACGAGCGCCGCCGACGTCGCGATCCTGCTGGCCTACGCGCGGCAGGTCGTCGTCGTGCCCGGCTACGGCATGGCGGTCGCGCAGGCTCAGCATGCCGTGCGCGAGATGGCCAAGGCCCTGGAGAAGAAGGGCATCGAGGTCAAGTACGCGATCCACCCGGTCGCCGGGCGGATGCCGGGGCACATGAACGTCCTGCTGGCCGAGGCGGACGTGCCCTACGAGCAGCTGCGCGAGATGGACGACATCAACCCGGAGTTCGGCCGCACGGACGTCTCGCTCGTGATCGGCGCCAACGACGTCACGAACCCCGACGCCCGCCTGAAGTCCGACTCGCCGATCTACGGCATGCCGATCCTCAACGTCGACGAGTCCAAGCAGGTCATCGTGCTCAAGCGCTCGATGGCCTCCGGCTTCGCCGGCATCGAGAACCCGCTCTTCTTCGACGACAAGACGCAGATGCTCTTCGGCGACGCGAAGTCCAGCGTCGCGGAGATCACCTCCGAGCTCGGCGCGCTGTAGCGCGGCCGCCGCCCCCGGGGCCAGAACGACGAACGGCCCTCCGTGTCTCGCGTATGGCCTGTTCGGCCTGTGCGCGAGTGGAGGGCCGTCGCCTCTGGCGTTACCGCGAACTCAGCGCTTGAGCTTGAGCTTGGTGTTCTCGGAGCCCTGGTTCTTCCACACGTCGACGGCGATCGTGCCGACCGACATCTTGGCGTCCTTGACCTTGCCCAGCGAGCGCTGCGCGGCGCGGGAGAGCTTGACCGTGACGTCGAGCGTGCCGGCCTTGCGGTAGCCGAGCACGATCTGCGGGATCTTGATGAGCTTCTTGGAGACCTTGGCGGCCTTCGCGCCCTTCTTGGCCTTGACGGTGGCGCCGGGGCGGACGTTGCTCTTGAGGGCGACGACGCCCGGCTCGTTGGTCTTGATGCGGAGCTTCAGCTTGCCGGTCCTGCCGACCTGCTTGAGCTTGGAGAGGACCGTGACGGTCGAGCGCGGTGCGCTGGCATCGAGGGTCACGCCGTTGGGGCCGGCGGTGCCGCCGGAGAGGACGATCGGGCCGCCGGCGCTGGGGCCGCCGAAGCCGGGCGTGCCGGGCGCGGCGCTGCTGTTGGCCAGCAGCGTGCCGAGCAGGGAGCCCAGGACGTCGTCCGGAAGTGCTCCGCCACCGCCGCCGATGACGCCGCCGAGGGTCTGGTCGAGAACGCCCGAGACCGTGTCCTGCACGCCGCCGATGACGCCGCCGACGGTGCCGGTCACGCCCGTGATGACGCCGCCGGTGCCGGGGAGGACGCCGTTGACCACGCCGCCGAGCGTGGCGCCGGTGCCCGTGACGAGCGAGCCGACGTTGGGAAGGATCCCGTCCAGCGGCCCGGCCTGCGCCGGGGAGGCGGCGACTGCAGTGCCGGCACTGAGTGCACCGATGGTGAGAAGCGCGGTGACGCGGCGCGAGCGAAGTGTGGGCATGTGGTCTATTCGGCCAGGCGCTGGGATTCCTTGAGTCCCATCTATATGCACGGCCGAGGAGAGGGCGACCGAGGCTCGCCGGGCGCCCTGCGAGACTGAGGCGCGGATGATCGACCGCGCCGACGCCCTCTCCGCCCTCGCCGAGGAGCAGTTCGACGTCGTCGTCGTCGGCGGCGGGATCACCGGCGCGGGCGTGGCGCTCGACGCGTCCACGCGCGGCTACAGCGTGGCGCTGGTCGAACGCGCGGACTTCGCCGCCGGCACGTCCAGTCGCTCCTCCAAGCTCGTGCACGGCGGCCTGCGCTACCTGCAGAACTTCGACCTCGGGCTTGTCCGCGAGGCGCTGCTCGAGCGCCAGCTCATGGTCATGCTCGCGCCGCACCTCGTCCACCCGCTGCCGCTCGTGGTCGCCGCCTTCGACGGCGCCTCGCCGAGCCGCAAGATCGGCGTCGGACTGAACCTCTACGACGTGATGTCGGTCGAGCGCCGCACGCGGTCGCGGCCCCGCCCACGGCCGCGCCGGGCGCGCAACGCCGAGCCCGACGTCAACCTCGGCACCGACTTCGCCGCCTGGAGCCCGGAGCGCCACCGCGTGATCTCCGGCGAGGAGGTGCTCGAGCTGATCCCGGCGCTGGCGCCGCGCGAGCCGACGTCGGGATATCTGTTCTACGACTGCCAGACCGACGACGTGCGGCTCGTCCTGACGGTGCTCGGCGAGGCCGAGCGCTTCGGCACGGTCTGCGCCAACCGCCTCGACGTCTCCGAGCTCGTGCGCGACGACGCGGGGCGCGCGGCGGGCGTGCGCGTGCGTGACGTGCTCGGCGGCGAGGAGATCGTCGTGCGGGCATCCAACGTCGTCAACGCAACGGGCGTCTGGGCCGACCGCCTGCGGCCCGGCGAGCTGCACGACGAGGCCGAGGTGCCGCGCATCCGCCCCAGCCGCGGGACGCACATCACGCTGCGCCACGAGGATCTGCCGCTCGTCGGCGGCGGCGCGATCGTGCCGGCCGGTGGCGGGCGGACGATCTTCGCCCTGCCCTGGCTCGGGCGCACGCTGCTGGGCACGACCGACAACGACTACGAGGGCGACCTCGACGGCACCCACCCGCACATCCCGCCCTCCCACGAGGACGTCGAATACCTGCTGGCCGCGGCGAACGAGTACTTCGACACGTCGCTGGGGCCCGCGGACCTGACCGGCGCGTACGCCGGCGTGCGGCCGCTGATCACCTCGGGGGATCCGAAGAAGTCGGTCGACATCTCGCGCAAGGCCGAGCTGTACGAGACGTCGAGCGGCATGGTGACGATCACCGGCGGCAAGCTGACGACGTGGCGGCGGATGGCGAAGCTGGCGGTCGACCGGCTCGTCGAGCGCGAGGCGCGCGACGCGCCGTGTCGGACGCACCAGATCCCGCTCGGCGCCTCGGTCGATCCGGCCTCGCTGCCGCGCGTGGACGGCGTTCCGGAGGAGTCCTACGGCGCCCTGGCCGGCCGCTACGGGCATGCCGCCCACGAGGTGCTCTCCGTCGTGCGCGAGCGCGAGGAGCAGGCCGCGCCGATCGTGGCGGGCCTGCCGGATCTGCTCGCCGAGGTCGCCTTCGCGGCGCGCTTCGAACAGGCGCAGACGCTCGGCGACGTGCTGCTGCGGCGCACGCGCCTGGGCCTGCTCGCCGGGCGCGAACTGCGGGCAGACGGGGAGGTGGTTCAGCGGGTGGGCGCGGCGCTCGCGGCCGAGCTGGGGTGGGACGAGACGCGGCTGCGCGACGAGCTGGCGGCGTGGGCGCAGGAGGCGCGCGCCGAAGGCGTCGTCGGCAGCGCGTAACTTTGCGGCCCCTCGCCGGTTCCAACGCCCCGATGCGCCGACCCGTTCTCATCACCGTCCTGCTTGCCGGGCTCGCGACCATGGCGGCCGCGCCGGCCCAGGCCCAGCTCTTCGCGGGCGACGCGATCGACGGCCCGAGCGCCGACATCCGCTCGCTCGGCGACCTCGACCTCGCGCGCGACGGGACCGGCGCGCTGGCCTACGTCAAGCGCGTCGACGGCGTCGACCACGTCTTCGCGGCGCGCTTCGAGGGCGGCGTCTTCCAGGCGCCCGAGCGCCTCGACGCGGCGCTCGCCACGCCGAGCGCGCAGCCCGTCGTCGCCGCCTCCGACGGTGGGCGGCTCGCCGTCGTGTTCGTCAGCGGCGGCGTCGTGCACGGCGTCGTCCGCGTCGCCGGGACCGACTGGTCGGTGCCGACCCCGCTGGGCGCGGGCTCCGACCCGGCGGTTGACCTGTCGATCAACGGGACCGCCTACGCGAGCTTCACCGCCGGCCAGGACGTGCGCATCGCGCGTCTCGATCGCCGGACGAACGCGTGGAGCCTGGTCGAGCAGGCCGCCGACGCCGATCCCGCGCGGCCGGCGGGGGTCGGCGGCGGGCGCTCGCGCGTGGCGGTCTCCGCCGACGGCGTGGGCGTCGTGACCTGGGGTGAGGCCGGGCACGTCTACGCGCGCAAGATGTTCGGCACCCTGCTGTCCAGCGCGCCGCAGGACCTGACGCCGGCGACCTTCGAGGATCGCGTCGCGCTCACGTCCGACCTGCCCGACATCGACGCCGAGGACGACTCGAGCTACGCCTGGGTCGTCTTTCGCCAGCGCTTCGCCGACGGTGGCACGCGGATCCTCGCGCGCCGCCAGCGCGGGACGGGCTTCGATCCGGCGGTCGCGGTCGACGCTGCCGGCGGTGAGCCCGTGCAAGCGCCGCGAATCGATCTCAACGGCCGCGGCGTGGCGGTCGCGGTGACCACCGGCACGCAGACCGGCCAGCCGATGCTGGCGATCACCGACCGCGACCTCTTCGGTCCCGGCGGGCGCCTGTTCGTCCCGAGCGTGGTGACGCCGGCGATCGTGCCGGCGATCGCCGACAACAACGACGGCCTGATCGGCGCGGTGCTGGCCGCGGCCGGCGAGCCGGCGTACGTCCGCGTGCGCGCGATCGAGGACCTCAAGCTCGGCTCCGAGCGCACCCTGTCGCGTCCCGAGCTCGGCCCGGTCGTCCCGGAGCTGGGCTTCGACGTCGCCGCCGACCGCGCGAGCGGGGCCGTCGTCGCGTGGGTGCAGGGCGGGGCCGACGATCGCCGCCTCGTCGCGGGCTACCTCGACCGCCCGCCCGGCTTCTTCGCGGGCTACACGTCGCAGCGCTGCTGCCAGCCGCCGCTCGCGCGGTTGAGCTGGCAGCCGTCGTTCAACCTGTGGGGGCCGGTGCGCTACGTCGTCAGCGTCGATGGCAAGCCCGTGGGGGAGACCGCGCAGACGACGCTGGCGCTGACGGCTGCGCTCACCGCCGGCACGCACCGCTGGCAGGTGCAGGCCTTCGACGCGCGCGGCCAGAGCAAGCGCGCGCGCACCCGCACCGTGCGCATCGATGCCCGCGCGCCCTCGCTCGTCGTCAGCTACACGCGCAAGCGGCGCGTGGTCCGGCTGTCGGTGCGGTCGCGCGATGTCGGCGTGCGCGGGCGCAGCGCGGCGGGGCTGCGCTCGGTCGTCGTGTCGTGGGGCGACCGCACGAAGGGCGCGCGCGGAACCTCCGCGCTGCGCGTGTCGCACCGCTACCGGCGTGGCGGCAGCTACCCGCTGGTGATCACGGCGACCGACCGCGCGGGCAACGTGCGCACGTCGCAACGCACCGTCCGCGTGCGCTGAGCGGCGGGGGAGGGGTGCTCGTGCGCGCTCACGACGTCGCCGCGGCCGGCCGGACGCTGGCGCTCGGCGCACGGCCGTGGCTGATGGGCATCGTCAATGCCTCGCCGGACTCGTTCTCCGATGGCGGCGCGTACCCCGATCTCGAAGCGCGGGTGGAGCTGGCACGCGGGCTGCTGGCGGCGGGGGCGGACATCCTCGACGTCGGTGGGGAGTCGGGCATCACGCTGCGCCCGGCGGTGGCGGTGGAGGAGGAGATCGAGCGCGTCGTGCCGCTCATCGCGCGGCTGGCGGGGGATCTCGGCGCGGCGGTGTCGGTCGACACGTACAAGCCGGCGGTCGCGGCGGCGGCGATCGACGCCGGTGCCGTGGTCGTCAACGACGTCAGCGGGCTGCGCGACCCCGAGCTGGCCGACGTCTGTGCCGCGACGGGCGCGGCGCTCGTGCTCATGCACACGCGCGCGGCGCCCAAGCAGCGCCTGCAGGATCCGGCGCTGTACGACGACGTGACCGCGGACGTGCTCGCCTTCCTCGGCGAGCGGATGGCGCTCGCGCGGGCGCGCGGGATGCGCGAGGAGCAGCTGATCCTCGATCCCGGGCCGGACTTCGCCAAGACCCCCGCGCAGACGATCGCGGTGCTCGCCCGCCTCGCGGAGCTGCACGCGCTCGGGCGCCCGCTGCTGCTCGCGGTGTCGCGCAAGGACTTCGTCGGCGCGCTGACCGGTCGCGCGCCGTGCGAGCGCGGTCCCGGGACGCTCGCCGCGATCGGCTGTGGGGTCGACGCGGGCGCGCACATCCTGCGCGTGCACGACGTCGCCGCGGCGGCCGATTTCCTCACCGTGCGGGCGGCGCTGCGGGGCGAACGCGAGGTCGATCCGACGCTCGCGCTGAGCGACGCGATCCGTCACAGCCGCTGACCGCTACCCCGCCGACGGCGAGTGCACTACCGTCTGCGTGACACGAGTCGCCTGCCGCTGTCCAACGCGGCCGGACGCCTACCGACGATTCACAGGAGAAGCACATGTCCGTCATCTCCCGCTCCGCTCTGGAGTCCAGCACCCTCGCCGACCTGCACGAGATCGCCTCCGAGCTCGGTCTCGACGGCTTTCGCCGCCTGCGCAAGGGCGACCTCGTCGAGGCGATCGTCGAGCGCCAGGGCGCCAACGGCGACGAGCCCGACGCCGGCGAGGCCACCGGCGTCGCCGCGCCCGGCACCGACGCCGACGCCGACGCCGATGCCGAGGAGAAGCCGGCGCGCCGCTCGCGCCGCGGTGGCCGTGGCCGTGGCCGCGCCCGCGACCGCGATCCGGGCGACATCGAGGTCGGCGAGGAGGACGCCTCCGACAGCGACGCCGCCCCGCCCGAGCCCGCCGCAGCGCCGTCGGGCCGCAGCCGCGAGCGCGGCGACCGTGGCGAGCGCGCCGGCCGTGAGCGCGGGGGCCGGGGCGGTCGCGACCGCGACCGCGATGCCGATCGCGACAGCGACGGCGGCGATCGCGGTGGCTCCGCCGAGGAGCGCATCGCGACGGGCACCGTCGAGCTGCTGCCCAACGGCTCGGGCTTCGTCCGCGTCTCGCCGCCCGAGGCCTCCGATGACGATGTCTACATCTCCGGCGCCCAGGTACGCCGCTGCGAGCTCGTCTCCGGCGACGAGATCTCCGGTCCCGTCCGCGCGCCGCGCCGCTCGGAGCGCTACCCGTCGCTCATCCGCGTCGACACGATCAACGGCCGCGCGGCCGACGAGGTCGCCGAGGGCACGAAGTACGACGACCTGCTGTGCGGCTGGGCGACCGAGCGCATCGCACTCGACGACGCCGACCCGACGCTGAAGGCGATCGAGTGGCTCACGCCGTTCGGGCGCGGCTCGCGCGTGGTCATCACCGGCGGCACCCGTGCCGGCAAGACCGAGGCGCTGCGCCGCCTGGCCGCTGCGCTGGGCTCCCAGAAGGACCTTGAGGTGAGCGTCGTGCTCGCCGGCGTGCGCCCGGAGGAGATCGGCGACTGGAAGCTCGGCGAGCTTCAGCCGGTCGTCGAGCTCGGCCTCAGCGCCGCCCCCGACGTGCAGGCCCAGGCGATCGAGCGCGCGACCGAGACCGGTCGCCGCGTCGCCGCGCGCGGCGGGCACGCCGTAATCCTCGTCGACACGCTCGAGCACATCCCCGCGGCGCACGCGCGCCGCGTCCTCGCCGCTGCGCGCAACATCATCGACGGCGGCTCGCTGACGATCGTCGCGACCGCGCCTGCGCCGCTCGGCGGCGAGACGACCGTGATCGCGTTCGACGCCGAGCTCACCGCCAGCGGCCGGATCCCGGCGATCGACCTGCCCGCCAGCGGAACGCTGCGCGCGGAGCTGCTCGTCGGCGCCAAGGGCGCCGAGGCGATCGGCGAGGCACGCGCCGCGGCGTTGCAGGGCTGACGCTGAGCTCGGTCAGGCGCCGCGGCGTTGCCGGGCTCGGTCAGGCGCCGAGCTCGTCGAAGCCCAGCTGGCCGGACGGCGGGCGCCCTTCGCGGCGCACGCCGGTCCGGGCCCAGTGCTCGTTGATCTCGGACGCCTTCACGTGGCGCCACGTGATGCCGCGCTCGATCGGCGCGACCTCGAAGCCGCCGCCGGCGGCCACGCCGCGCACCGTCGCATGAAAGACCCGCCCGCGCTTGTTGACGAGGACGAGGTCGCCGGGCTGGATCGAGCGGGTGCGCACGGGCAGGACATGGTGCCCGACGCAGCGGACGCGACGCGCTCGGCCGCAGGTCAGCGCGGCACGTAGGCGACGCGGTTCCAGGACGGCTCGGGCGAGAGCTCGATCGCCTCGCCGGCGCGGTCGGGCTGGACGTAGCCGAAGGTGTGCGTGTCCGGGCAGAACGCGATGTCGAGCTCGCCCTCCTTCACGCGCTGATCCAGCCAGGCGGAGCGGAAGACGAGACGGCGCAGCCAGTGCACGAGCGAGCGGTCCGACGGGCCGCAGAGCTCGGGCCAGCAGTCGTTGACGTGCTCGCCGAGGCCCGACGCCGGCGCCTGGATCTCGCCGTTGACCGCGAGGTTGACGAGGTCGTCGAGCTCGTTCTCGCTCAGGCGTCCGTGCACGAAGCCGAGCTTGAGCGCGGCCTGCTCGCAACGCTCGCTGAAGTCGCGCTCGTTGAAGGTGAAGCGCAGCTCCCCGTACTCCAGGACGAAGTCCTCCCCCGAGTCGTAGTTGCCGCGTCGCTGTGTCTCGTCCATGACGCGTCGGCATCGTAGGCTCGACTCCTGCCGCCGAGAGCAGGTGCACGCGATCTTTCACCCCCTCGAGCGCCGAAGGCCGCGATCGGCCGTCGTATCGGCGCGAGGCGACGCCGAGAGGGGGTCCTCACGATTCTGTCCATATGCGGGACGAAACTGCGAAGACCCCACGCCGGGCCCCGGGACGGGTGGCACAACGGCGCCGGCGGGGGCGAATTTTCGGCGTCTCATGACTCAGACATGTATGAACGACGATGCCTCCACGATCCTGCTGGTCGAGGACGACAGCGCAACGCGCACGTTCCTCGCCGACAACCTCTCCGCCGACGGCTACGACCTGCTCGTCGCCGACTGCGCCTCGATCGGGCTGAGCCTGCTCGAGCGCAAGTTCCCCGATCTCGCGCTCGTCGATGTCGGCCTGCCCGACGGCAGCGGCTGGGACCTGCTGCGCCGCGTGCGCAGCGCCGACGGGGTCGCCAGCCGCGTCAACCCCGACATGCCGCTCATGGTCATCAGCGGCCGCGCCACCGAGCTCGATCGCGTGCGCGGCTTCGACCGCGGGGCGGACGACTACGTGTGCAAGCCCTTCTCCTATCCGGAGCTGCGCGGGCGCGTGGCGGCGCTGCTGCGCCGCTCGGACCGCCGCCCGTCCCGCGGCCGGCTGCGCGCCGGCCCGCTGGAGGTCGACCCGCCCTCGCGCGAGGTGCGCCTGCACGGCGAGCGCGTGGCGCTCTCGCAGAAGGAGTTCGCGCTGCTGCGCACGCTCGTGTCCGATCCCAGCCGGGTCTTCACGAAGGAGGAGCTGCTGCGCACGATCTGGGGCTACCGCTCGATCGGCTCGACGCGGACCCTGGACTCGCACGCGTGCCGGCTGCGCCACAAGCTCGGCGCCCACGGCGACCGCTACGTCATCAACGTGTGGGGCGTGGGCTACCGGCTCGTGGATGCACCGACGGCGAACACCGGCGCCGTGCAGCTGCGACTCAGCGCGTGAGGGTGCGCGTCAGCACCCGCCACCGCCGCCGTCACCGCCGCAACCGCCACCATCGAAGCCTCCGGCGGAGCCGAAGGTGATGGGTCCGCTGTGCTCGTAGGGGGCGTGGCGGCCGTACATGGCGCCGGCGTTCCCGGCCCGCCCATGCTTGTGAAGCCGGCTTGCCATGGACTGCCGGCGCTTGGCGCGGCGGTCTTCGCGCCAGCTGCGCAACCATCCGCGCTTGGGCTGCTGTGACTCGGACATGGTGCGGTCCTCCGTGTGGGTCGGCGTGGGGTGCACCGGCATGATCGATTCACGAGCAGCTCGCCGCTACGCCTTCCAGACCGCCGCCGCGCGACCGCACGCCGACCTCGCCGTGGGTGATCCGACGGGCGCCCGACGCCGGCGCGTCGGGCGGCTACAGCGACGGCGGCGGGCCCCAGGGGCCGGCGTCGCCCGAGCCGTAGTGCTCGTCGCCCGAGCCCGTCTGTTCCTGGCGCCAGACGACGAGCCCGACAAGCGGCGTGAGCATGGCGAGCCCCGCCCACCAGGTCCACGCCGTCGGACCCCAGAGCAGCGTCATCGCGATGGCGGCGACGACGAGCGACCACGCGCCGATCCAGCTCAGGGTGCTGCCGATCTGCAGGTGTGAGCGCATGGATCGAGTGTGCGCCGCGGCCCGACGGCGGTCAACGCACCAATTGCGACGGGGAGGGGGCGAACTTCCGACGCTCCGCGCCTAGGACGGGTGCATGGACACGAGCAACCTCTCCTGGGCGCTCGCGGCCGGCAGCCTCGCCCTGGCGGCGGCGGCCGGTCTCGAGCTGCGCCGCCGCCGTGAGATGGTCGCGCGCGCGTGCCACGAGCTGCGCGGTCCGCTGACCGCGGTCCGCCTCAGCCTCGCGACGATGGAGCGCCGCGGGGAGGCGCCGCCCGAGCGCCTGGCCACGCTCGACCACGAGCTGCGCCGCGCGGGCCTCGCGCTCGACGACTTCGCCGCCGCCCGCAGCGGTCGGCGGATCATCGACCGCGAGGAGCCGATCGAGGTGGCCGAGCTGCTCGAGGAGCAGTTTCACAGCTGGGCGGCCGTCGCCGGCGCGTTCGACAGCGTCCTGCGGCTCGGCGACCCGCCGCCCGGCACGTTCATCGTCGGGGACCGGCTGCGTCTTGCGCAGGCGATCTCGAACCTCATCGCCAACGCGCTCGAGCACGCGCCCGGCCGCATCGAGCTCGCCGCGCGGCTGGCGGAGCCGCGGCTCGTGCGCATCGAGGTCGTCGACGAGGGGCCGGGCCTGCCGATCGCGCTCGACGCGCTGACCCGACGAGCGCGCGGCGGGCGCGGCTGGCGCGGGCGCGGGCTGGCGATCGCCGCGCAGATCGCGGAGCGCCACCGCGGCCGGCTCGTCGCGGCGCCCGCTGCGCAGGGCGCGCGGATCGGCATCGAGCTGCCGCTCGTGCGGCGGGCCCGGCCGTGAGCCGGCGCCGCCGCGCGCTGCTGCTCGGTGGGCTGGCGCTCGTGCTCGGCGGGCTGGCGGCGTTCAACGTCGCCGGGCGCGAGGCGGCGCTCGAACGCCGGATCGGCGGCCTCGTCGACGTGGTCGTCGCACGCGAGCCGATCGCCGCCGGCGACCGCCTGGCACTGCGGTCGCTGGCGATCCGCAGCGTGCCCGAGCGGTTCGCGCCACGCGGCACGACCGCGACGCCGCAGGCGTTCGTGGGCCGGCGCGCCGCCGTCGACATCCCCGCCGACGCAGACCTCAACGCCGGCATGATCGTCCGCGACGACGCCGGCCCGGTGGGGCCGGACGTCCGCCGCGGCGAGCGCGTGGCCGAGATCGTCGCGCTCGGATCGGCCGAGCTCGTCATCCCGGGCAGCCGCGTCGACGTGCTCGTCACGCCCGAGCCGCCGGGCGGCGGCACCGGCGAAGCCGTCCTCGCGCTCGAGGACGTCGAGGTGATCGCGGCGGCGGCGGTCGGCGCCGACGACGCGGCGGCGAGCAAGAGTGCCGCACCCGGGCCGCGCGTGGCGGCGTCGCTGCGGGTCACGCTGCGTCAGGCGGTGTACCTCGCCGCGGCCCAGGACTTCGCGCGCGAGCTGCGCCTGCTGCCGCGCGCGAGCGGCGACCGCGAGCGGGGCCGGGCCGGGCTGCGGATGGGGGCGGGGCTGCCGTGAAGGCAACGGGGCCCGTCGAGCGTGCTGGATGGCGGGGGCGAGTTTTCCCGCGCCACCGCCTTTCACCGGTATGGACGGAGAACACGACCACGCCTACGACGACGCCCTGGACACCCTGGCCGGCGCGCTGCGCGATCGCCTCCTGCTCGAGGCGGGCAGCGGTGACGGCGAAACCGATCTGACCGAGCGCATCCGCGCGCTCGTCGACCGCGAGGCCGGCCTGCTCGACGACGATGCGCGCGCCCGCCTCGTGGCCCGGATCGCCGAGCGCTCGTTCGGGCTCGGCCCGCTCGAGGCGCTGCTCGGCGACCCGTCCGTCGACGAGGTCATGGTCAACGGGCCGGGCCGGGTGTGGGTCGAGCGCCATGGCCGCATCGAGCCGACCGGCGTGTCCTTCGAGACGGAAGCCGACCTGCGTCACGCGATCGAGCGGATCCTCGCGCCGCTGGGCCGGCGCGTCGACGAGGCCGAGCCGCTGTGCGACGCGCGCCTGCCCGACGGCTCGCGGGTCAACGTCGTCGTCGCGCCGCTGGCGCTCGACGGCCCGGTCCTCACGATCCGTCGCTTCCGCCCACGCGGCTTCGGCCCCGACGACCTCGTCGCCAACGGCACCTGGGCCGCGCCGCTGCGCGACCTGCTGCAGTGCGCCGTGCTCGCGCGCTGCAACGTCCTCATCAGCGGCGGCACCGGCTCGGGCAAGACGACCACGCTCAACGCCCTGACGGAGTTCATCGGCGACGGCGAGCGGATCGTAACCGTCGAGGACGCCGCCGAGCTGCGCCTGCGCCACGCCCACGTCGTCCGTCTCGAGTCGCGGCCGGCGTCGCTGGAAGGGCGCGGCGAGGTGACCGTGCGCCGGCTCGTGCGCAACGCGCTGCGCATGCGGCCGGACCGCATCGTCGTGGGGGAGGTGCGTGGGGCCGAGGCCCTGGACATGCTCAGCGCGATGTCCAGCGGCCACGACGGCTCGCTGTCGACCGTCCACGCGGGCTCGCCGGAGGAGGCGCTGCGGCGCATCGAGACGCTCGCGCTCATGGCCGGCCTGGGGCTCCCGCACGAGGCGATCCGTGCGCAGGTGGCGGGCGCGCTGGATCTCGTCGTCCACCAGGCGCGGATGTCGGACGGCACGCGCCGCGTCGTCGCGGTCAGCGAGGTCGTCCGCGTCGCCGGCGGCGCCGCCACGCGCGAGCTCTACGCGCTGCGCGACGGCCGGCCGACCTGGCGTGCCCCGCTCGGCGACGGCCTCGCGGCGCGGCTGGCGGCGGCGCAACCGCAACCGCAGCCGCGTGCCGCCGCGTGAGCGCCGCCGCGCTGCTCGCCGGCCTGGCCGGTGGCTGTGCGCTGCTCGCCGCCTGGGAGGCGATCGCGGCCGCCGACGAGGAGCGCCTCCTGCACGCCGCGCGGCGCTGGTGCGCGCCGGTGCTCGACATGCTGCGCGCCGGGCGCGAGCCGACGAGCCCGGAGCGCCGCCGGCTGGTCGCGCTCGGCACGCTCTCGCTGCTCGGCGCGGGCTGGCTCGTGGCGGGCCCGTGGGCAGGGGTGGGCCTGGCCGCCACGACTCCGTGGGCGGCGCGCGCCGTCGTGCGCGCCCGCCAGCGCCGCCGCGCCGCAGCGGTGGCGGCCGGGGCGCCGGCGATCGCCCGCGCGCTGGCCGACGCGCTGGCCGGCGGTCACTCGGTGCGCGGCGCGCTCGCGGCCGCCGCCCACGACGGGGGCCTCGCCGGCCCTGCCGGGGAGGAGATGCGCCGCGTGGCGGCCGCGCTCGAGCTCGGCGACCGCACCGCGGACGTCCTGCAGGCGCTCGCGCGGCGCGCCGGCCGTGGCGCGCTGGACACGCTCGTCGCCGCCGTCCTGCTGCAGCGCGACGCCGGCGGCGACCTCGCGACGCTGCTGCGTGATCTCGCCGCGGCGCTGGAGGAGCGCGGGCGGGTCGTCGCCGACGCGCGCTCGGCGACCGCGCAGGCGCGCTTCACGGCATGGCTCGTCTCGGCCCTGCCCGCCGCCGGCCTCGCGCTCGGCGAGCTCGCCCAGCCCGGCTTCGTCGTCGCGCTCGCGTCCGAGCCGATCGCCGCGGTCATGGTGCTCGTCGCGCTCGCGCTGCAGGGCGTCGCGTTCGTCTGCGTCGCGCGGATCGCGCGCGTGGGATCGCCGCCGTGAGCGTTGCGATCCTGCTCGCCCTGGCCGCGGCGGTCTGCGCGGCGGCCGCGCTCACCGAGCTGCTCGCCGCGCCGCGCCGCCCACGCCCCGCCGCTCCGCGGATCGGCCACCTCGCGGGCATGGCCGTGCTGCTCGCGCGGATCGCCCGCCGGGCGGGCCTGCGCGCCGCGCCGCGCGATCTCGACGCCCGGCTCGCCGCGGCCGGCGCGCCGCTCGGCTTCGGTGCCGGTGACGTCGTCGCGCTGAAGGCCGCCGCCGCGATCGCCGCGCTGCTGTGCGCCTTCACCGTGCACGGCCTGCTGCCCGGCCGGCTCGGCCTCGTCGTGCTGGTGGCCGCGCCGCCCGCCGGCTACGTCGCGCCGGAGCTCGTCCTCGCGCGCCGCGCACGTGCACGGGAGCGGCGGATCGCCGACGAGATCGCCGACGTGCTCGACCTCCTGCGCGTCGCGGTCGGCGCCGGGCTGCCGGTCGGCCGGGCGATCGGCGAGGTCGGGCGCCGGATGCGCGGCGTGCTCGCCGACGAGCTCGCCGCCGCCGCCGTCCGGCTGCAGCTCGGCGCGGCGCGCAGCGCGGTGCTGCGCGACCTCGTCGCGCGCTGCCCGGGCGCCGGCGTGGCCACGCTCGCCGCCGCGATCGCGCGCTCGGACCGCCACGGCGCGCCGCTCGCACCGGCGCTCACCGCGCTCGCCGCCGAGGCCCGCGCCGAGCAGAGCCGCCGCCTGCGCGACGACGCCGCGCGCGCCGCCCCGAAGATCCAGCTCGTCGTGGCGCTCGTGCTCGTCCCGGCGGTCATGCTGCTCGTGGGGGCGGTCCTGGTGCAGGGCCTGAGCAGTTCGGGTTGATCGTGGTCTGGCCGCCGTTGCCGTTCGGCATCATCGAGTGACACCTCGAGGCGCCCCGGCCCGCCAGGTGTCGCTGCTTCATGGCATGCATGAACGAGCGACACATCGGCGCCAGGCGGACCTCCAGGTGTCGCTCGACGATGCGCTGGAGGGCGTGCGGTGCACGGGCGCGCCGCACGCGGTCGGCGCGACCTCCCACCGTGTTCCACCACCCGGCCCACACCGCCCCACGGCCATGCACATCGAGCGGCGGAATCCTGCCTGAGCTGCAAGGACGCGCCCGCAACGGGCCCCTGCAACGCCGCACCCATGATCCGGGCGAAACGAGGAAGCGCCGCGCGCACGCACAAAATGCCTGCTCAATCCACCCTTTTCCACGACCATGAGGCCGTTCGGGGTTCGAAGTGGGTGAAAGCATGCAAAATAGGTTGCGAAGTGGGAGAAGGTGGGATACCTTCGCCGCAGCGAGCCGGGATGGAGGGGCTCCTCCCACCCCTCCATCCCGGCTCCGACTCCTTCACGCCGCACCCTCGCAATGGCCTTCCGCGGAACCTTCGACCACACGCTCGATGCGAAGAACCGCCTCACCGTCCCCGCTCGCTTTCGGTCTGAGCTGTCCGGTGGCGTCGTTCTCGCCAAGGGCCTCGAGCGCTGCGTCGCCGTCTGGACGCCCGCGGCCTACGACGCCTACACGGCCGCCGCGCTCGCGGACTTCCATCCGCTCTCCAAGGAAGCCCAGAAGCTCACGCGCTTCTTCAGCGCCAACTCCCTGGACACCGAGCTCGACGGCGCCGGCCGGATCATGCTGCCGGCCTTCCTGCTCGACCACGCGAAGCTCGGCAAGGACGTCGTCGTGACCGGCTCCGGCGAGGCCCTGGAGATCTGGGATCGCGCCACCTGGGCGGACTACAACGACGTGCTCGCATCCGATGTCGACGAGATCACCTCATCCCTTGGCAACACTGCTTGACATGACCATTCCCCACGTGCCGGTGCTGGCCGGCGAGGCGATCGAGCTGCTCGACCCGCAGCCCGGTCAGACCGTCGTGGACTGCACGTTCGGCGCGGGCGGCCACGCCCGCCTGCTCGGCGAGCGGATCGGCACGACCGGGACGCTCATCGCCATCGACCGCGACCCGATCGCGGCCGAGCGCTTCGCCGAGCTCGCACAGGACCTCACGTGCACGGCGCGCTTCATCCGCGCGTCGTTCGTCGAGGGGCTCGGGCAGCTGCGCGAGGAGGGTGTCGAGGCCGACATCGTGCTCATGGACCTCGGCATGTCCTCGATGCAGATCGACACGTGGCAGCGCGGCTTCTCCTACTCCTACGACGCGCCGCTGGACATGCGCATGGACCCCAGCCTGGAGCGCTCCGCGCACGAGCTCGTCAACGAGTCCGAGCCGCGCCACCTGGAGACGATCTTCCGCGACCTCGGCGAGGAGCGCTATGCCCGGCCGATCGCCCGCGCGATCGTGCGCGCCCGTCAGAAGGCCCCGATCGACTCCACGATCGCTCTCGTCGACGTCATCACGCGCGCCGTGCCCGCGCCCGCCCGCTTCGCCGGCGGCCATCCGGCCAAGCGCGTCTTCCAGGCGCTGCGCATCGCCGTCAACGACGAGCTCGGCCAGCTCGACGCGGCGCTGCCGCTGGCCTGGGACGTGCTGCGCATCGGCGGCAAGCTCGGCGCGATCTCCTTTCACTCGCTCGAGGACCGGCGCGTGAAGCGCTTCCTCGTCGCGCGGGCGCAGGGCTGCATCTGCCCGCCGGACCTGCCGATCTGCGCCTGCGGCCGCGAGCCGGAGGCCGAGCTCGTCAGCCGTCGGGCGATCGCGCCCAGCCCGGGCGAGGTCGCCGCCAACCCGCGGGCGCGCTCGGCCCGCCTGCGCGGCGCCTCGAAGCTACGAGAGGATCACGCATGAGCCGCTCAGCCGCCGCACGGACGCAGCACCACGACGAGCGCGCGCTGCGCCGGCCGCGGCCGCACGGCGCCGCCGACGCCCGGCGCATGTCCGGCCCGGTCGCGCCCGCCCGCTCGCCCCAGCCGCTGCGCGCGGACGGGTCGCAGACGCACGCCGCCGCCTATGCGCCGCCGCGCCCGCGCACGCCGCTGCGGCCCCCGCTGCGGCTGGCCGCCGGCGGGGCGGCGATCGCGCTGCGCGTCGCGGACTCGGCGGTGAACGTCTCGGCGAGCCCGATGATGGACCGCCTCGTGCGCAGCCGCGCCTGGGTCGTGATCATCGGCGTCGGGCTGATCGGCATCGTCGCGATGCAGGTCTCGCTGCTGAAGCTCAACTCCGGCATCGGCCGTGCCGTCGACACCGTCGCGACGCTCGAGCGCAGCAACGCCTCGCTGAAGGCCCAGGTCTCCGAGCTGAGCTCGGGCGACCGCATCCAGTCGCTGGCCGGCCAGCGCGGCTTCGTCATGCCCGAGCCTGCCGACGTCACCTACCTGCGCGCGGGGGACAAGCGCTCCGACGGCCTGCGCGCCGCGCGCCGGATGCGCGCCGCCGACCCGACGATCGCCGGCCCGGCCGGCGCCGTGTCCGCGGCCAAGGCGCCGGAATCGCTGACCGGTGCGCCGCAGGCGGGCGCCACGACCGCCACGACCGCTTCCACCGGCACGACCGCGCCGGCCCCGACCGCCACCCCGGCGGCACCGGCCGCGACGGCGCCCGTGGCGGCGGCCACGCCGGTCCAGCCGCCACGCCGGCCCCGACCGCGACGCCGGCGCCCGCGACCGGCACGAGCACCGGCACGAGCGCCGCCGCCGGCGTCGCGACCGCCGCCCCGCAGACCACCTCCACCGGCGGGGTGACCACGCCATAGTCGGCCTCACCGAACGGCGGATCGGGCTGCTGTTCGCGATCTTCCTGGCGTTGCTGCTGATCGCGGCATCGCGAGCCGCCTGGCTGGGGGCCGTCAAGGGCGAGTCGCTGCAGGCGGTCGCCAGCACGCAGCAGGTCGAGGTGCTAAAGGTCCCGGCGCGGCGCGGCGCGATCGTCGATCGCAACGGCATCGAGCTCGCCGTCTCCGAGCCGGCCGACGACATCGCCGTCACGCCGTACCTCGTCAAGCAGCCGATGGCCGCCGCGCGGCGCCTGGCGCGGCTGCTGGACACGACGCAGGGCAAGCTGCTGACGAAGTTCGAGCAGAAGGGCGGCTTCGTCTACCTCGCGCGCAACGTGCCGGGCACGCGGTCGGCGAAGATCAAGCAGCTCGACGTCCCCGGGCTGCAGTTCGTTCCCAGCTCGCGGCGCGAGTATCCGCGCAAGTGGCTGGCCTCGCAGGTGCTGGGCTGGGTCGGCACCGACGGCGACGGGCTCGCCGGCCTGGAGTACGCCAAGGACGACCTCCTGCGCGGCACCGACGGCGAGCGGCGGATCGTCAAGGACGCGCTCGGCGAGCCGATCGTGCTGCAGGAGACCAAGCGCGCCGCGCCCGGCCAGGACCTGCGCTTGACGCTCGACGCCGAGCTGCAGGGCAAGGTCGAGAACGTCCTGGCCGAGGTCGGCCTGAAGTGGCGGCCCAAGGGCGCGACGGCGCTCGTCATGGACCCGTACTCCAACACCGTCCTCGCGCTCGCCAACTGGCCGCGCGTCGACGCCAACGACAGCGGCGGCGCGCCCGGCTACGCCGCGCAGAACCGCGCCGTCGGCTTCAACTACGAGCCGGGATCGACGTTCAAGCCGTTCACGGTCGCCGGGGCGCTGGAGGAGAAGGTCGTCACGCCGACCGACGTCTTCCACCTGCCGCCGACGATCGACGTCGCCGACCGCACGATCAAGGAGGCCCACGAGCGCGGCACGGTCGACCTCACGACGACGCAGATCCTCGCTCAGTCCAGCAACGTCGGCACCGTGCGCATCGGCCAGCGCCTCGGCGAGACGCGCTTCGATCGCTGGGTGCGCCGCTTCGGCTTCGGGCGCCCGACCGGCGTCGAGCTGCCCGGCGAGGAGTCCGGCCAGGTGCTCGAGCGCGAGGACTACTCGGGCTCCTCGATCGGCAACCTGCCGATCGGCCAGGGCGAGTCGGTGACGCCGCTGCAGCTCGCGACCGCCTACTCGGCGATCGCCAACGGCGGGATCCTGCGCCGGCCGCGGCTCATCTCCGAGATCGACGGCCGGCGCACCGCGATGCCGCGCGGCCGGCGGATCATCAGGCCCACCACCGCCGCGCAGCTGCGCACGATGCTCGAGGGCGTCGTCGACGTGGGCGGCACCGCCAGCGCGGCGGCGATCCCCGGCTACACGCTGGCCGGCAAGACCGGTACGGCGAACAAGATCGACCGCCGCACCGGCGAGTACTCCAAGACGCGCTTCATCGGCTCGTTCGTCGGCTTCGCGCCGGCGCGCAAGCCCAAGCTGCTCGTGACCGTCATGGTCGACGAGCCGCAGGGCGAGATCTACGGCGCCGAGGTCGCGGCCCCCGCCTTCCAGGAGATCATGCGCTTCGCGCTGCCGTACCTCGGCGTCGCGCCCAGCGGCTGATCGGTCCCGCCCGCCGCGCCAACTATCCTGGCGCCATCGGGCGACCGACCCTCCGATGATGATCTTCGTGACCCGCCTCCGGCCGCATCGATGACGCTGCGCGAGGTGTTCGCCGCCGCCGCCGCGGACGCTCCCGACGTCGAGATCAGCGGTCTCGCCTACGACAACCGCCGCGTCACACCGGGGACGGCCTTCTTCTGCGTGCGCGGGTTCACCCGCGACGGCCACGACTTCGCGGCCGACGCGATCGCCCGCGGCGCGGTCGCGCTAGTCGTCGATCACCCGCTGGACCTCGGCGTGCCGGAGGTCCTCGTCGAGGACGTGCGCGCGGCGATGGCACCGGCCGCCGCGCGGTTGCACGGCGACCCGACCGCTTCGCTGCGCACGATCGGCATCACGGGCACCAACGGCAAGACGACGAGCGCCTACCTCGTCCGCGCCCTGCTGGAGGCGGCGGGCGAGCCGACCGGCCTGCTGGGGACCGTCACGTCGATCGTCGGCGGCGCCGAGCACGCCGTCGCGCGCACGACGCCCGAGGCGATCGACCTGCAGGCGACGTTCGCGGCCATGGCCGCGGCGGGCGACACGCATTGCGTCATGGAGGTGTCCAGCCACGCGCTCGCGCTCGGCCGCGCCGACGCGATCCACTGGGCGGCGGCGATCTTCACGAACCTCACCCAGGACCACCTCGACTTCCATCCCACGATGGACGCCTACTTTGCCGCCAAATGCAGGCTCTTTCGCGATGGGAGGCCGGCGGTCGCGGTCGTCAACGTCGACGATCCCTACGGCGCCCGGCTGGCGGCGGAGCTGCGCGCGGCGGGCGGGCCCGCGCGGCTGGTCACCGTCGGCATCGACTCGCCCGACGCGGACCTGCGCGCCACCGGCATCGAGAGCACCTTCGCCGGCTCGACGTTCACCGTCGGCGACCTCGAGCTGCGCTCGCCGCTGCCGGGCCGGTTCAACGTCATGAACGTCCTGGGGGCGGTCGCGGCGGTCAGCGCCCTCGGCGTCGACGACGCGACGATCGTCACGGCGCTGCCCGAGGCGGGGCGCGTGCCGGGACGCTTCGAGCCCGTCGACGAGGGACAGGACTTCGCGGTGCTCGTCGACTACGCGCACACCCCCGACTCGCTGGAGAACGTCCTGACCGCGGCCCGCCCGCTGGCCGCCCGCCGGGTCCTCTGCGTCTTCGGCTGCGGCGGCGACCGCGACCGCGGCAAACGCCCGCAGATGGGCGCGATCTCCGCCCGCCTGGCCGACCACACGATCGTCACCTCCGACAACCCGCGCTCCGAGGCGCCCGCCGCGATCGTCGACGAGATCCTCGCCGGGATCGAGGACCGCGGCGACCACGTCGAGGCGATCGTCGACCGCCACGCGGCGATCGAGCGGGCGGTCGCGCTCGCCGGCGCCGGCGACGTCGTCGTCATCGCCGGCAAGGGCCACGAGCAGGGCCAGGAGTTCGAGCAGGGCCGCAAGCTGCCCTTCGACGACGTCGGCGTCGCGCGGGAGGCACTGCGTGCGCGACTGGTCGCCTGAGCGCGTCGCGGGGGCCGCGGGCGTCCATCTCGCGCGCCCCGCGACGCTGGCCCCGGACGGGCCGCCCGGCCCGGCCCGCGTGACGATCGACTCGCGCGACGTCCGCCCCGGCGATCTCTTCGTCGGCCTGCGCGGCGAGAACGTCGACGGCGGTCGCTTCGCCGCCGCGGCGCTGGCCGCCGGCGCCTGGGGCGTGCTCGTGGCGCCGCAGTACGCCACCGGCGGCGGCGTGCGCGAGCAGCCGGGCGTGCTGCTCACGAGCGAGGATCCGCTCGCCGGGCTGCAGGCCCTCGCGCGCTCGTGGCGCCGTGCGCTCGGCGCCCAGGTCATCGCGATCACCGGCTCGACCGGCAAGACCTCGACGAAGGACCTGCTCGCGGCGATGGTCGCCCAGGGTCGCTCGGTCGCCGCGACCGAGCAGAACCTCAACACGGAGATCGGCCTGCCGCTGACGATCCTCGCCGCGCCGGCCGGCAGCGAGGTGCTCGTGCTCGAGATGGCGATGCGCGGCGTCGGCCAGATCGCCGAGCTGACGGCGATCGCCGAGCCCGACGTCGGCATCATCGTCAACGTCGGGCCGGTCCACCTCGAGCTGCTCGGCTCGCTGGAGGCGATCGCCGCCACCAAGGCGGAGCTGATCGCCGATCTGCGGCCGGGCGCGACCGCGGTGCTGCCCGCCGGTGAGCCGCTGCTCGAGGCCCACCGGCGCGACGACCTGCACACGGTGACGTTCGGGCCCGGCGGCGACGTCGCCGAGCTTCCCACCGGGCTCGAGCTGCCGTTCGCCTCGGAGCACATGCGGTCCAACGCGCTGGCCGCGCTGGCCGCGGCGCGCGCCGTCGGCGTGGAGCCCGCGGGACGCCTGGACGTGCGCTTGAGCGCGCTGCGCGGCCAGCGCATCGAGCTGCCCGGGCGGGTGCTCGTCATCGACGACTGCTACAACGCCAACCCGATGTCGATGCGCGCCGCCCTCGACGATCTCGCCGCGTCCGCACCCGCCCGGCGCGTGGCGGTGCTCGGCGACATGCTCGAGCTCGGGCCCGACGAGGCGCGCTTCCACGCGCAGATCGGCACGTACGCCGCCGAGTGCGGCGTCGACGTGCTCGTCACCGTCGGCCCGCTGGCGGCGGGCATGGCCGCGGGGTTCGGCGACGCCGGCGAGCATCACGCGACGGACACCGCCGCCGGCCGCCGCGCAGCTCGTCGCGCAGCTCGTGACGCCCGGCGACACCGTCCTCGTCAAGGGCTCGCGCGGCGTCGGACTCGAGGTCGTCGCGCAGGGCCTGGGCGACGCGGCGGGGCGCTGACGCGGCATGGGCGAGGTCCTCATCGCCGGCACCGCGGCGCTGCTCATCTGCATCTTCCTGTCGCCGAAGTTCATCGCCTTCCTGCAGCGGCGCGAGTTCGGGCAGTTCATCCGGGAGGAGGGCCCGGCCAAGCACCACGTCAAGGCGGGCACGCCGACGATGGGCGGGATCATCATCGTCTTCTCGATCTCGATCCCCTTCCTGATCCTGTCGGAGTACGACTGGCGCTCGGTGGGGGTCTTCGGCGTGCTCGTCGGCTGTGCCCTGCTGGGCTTTGCCGACGACTACACGAAGATCGTGCGGCGCCGGTCGCTGGGCCTGAGCGCGCGGATGAAGCTCGGCGTCACGATCGTCGTCTCGGTCGGGCTGTGGTGGATCGCGACCGAGCAGGCCGGCCTGCCGCAAACGCTGCGCCTGCGCTTCGTCGACTACCAGATCGATCTCAGCTTCCTGGCCGGGCTGCCGTTTCTCGCGATGATCTACGTCGTCGTCGCGGGCACGACGAGCGCGGTCAACCTCACCGACGGCCTCGACGGGCTGGCGGCCGGCTGCGCGGCGATCGTCGCGCTGGCCTACATCGGGATCACGTTCATCACGACCGGTCAGCACGACCTGGCGATCCTGTCGGCCTGCGTCGTCGGCGCCTGCGTCGGCTTTCTGTGGTTCAACGCCTTTCCCGCCACGATCTTCATGGGCGACACGGGCTCGCTCGCGCTCGGCGGCGCGATCGCCGGGCTGGCGGTCATGACGAAGACCGAGGTGCTGCTGATCCTGCTCGGCGGCATCTTCGTCGTCGAGGCGCTCAGCGTGATGATCCAGGTCTTCTCGTTTCAGACCTTTCGCAAGCGGCCCTTCCTGATGGCCCCGATCCACCACCACTTCGAGCTGCTGGGCTGGTCGGAGACGAAGATCATCCTGCGCTTCTGGATCATCGCCGCGATCTGCAGCGCGATCGGCTTCACGCTGTACCAGTACTCCATCGCGGCGTGATGCCCGCTCGGCCGCGACCGCCGCTGCCCGACGGCCCCTGGCTCGTCGTCGGCCTCGCGCGCTCGGGCATCGCGGCGGCGCGGGCGCTGCTGGCGCTCGGTGAGCGCGTGGTCGCCGTCGACAGCGGCGCGGTGCTCCCGCCGGACCTGCCCGCGGGCCTCGACGTGCACCTCGGGACGGACGGGCTGGCCTGCCTGGCGCACGCGCGGGCGGTCGTCAAGTCGCCGGGCGTGCCGCGCGAGGCGGCGGTGATCGCCGCGGCGCGGGAGCGCGCCGTGCCGGTCCTCGGCGAGCTCGAGCTCGGCTGGCGCCTGCTGGCCAACGAGTTCGTCGCCGTGACCGGGACGAACGGCAAGACGACGACCGTCGAGCTGCTCGGCCACATCCACCGCGCGGCGGACGTGCCGGTGGCGGTCGCCGGCAACGTCGGCACGGCGCTCAGCGCGCTGGCCGGCGGCCTCTCGCCCGCGACGGTCATCGTCTGCGAGGCGAGCTCGTTTCAGCTCGAGGACACGCTGCAGTTCGCCCCCGAGGGGGCGGTCCTGCTCAACGTCGAGTCCGATCACCTCGACCGCCACGGCACGCTCGAGGACTACCTCGCCGCGAAGCTGCAGATCTTCGCGCGCCAGGGCAACGACGACGTCGCGGTCGCGCCGGTCGGGCTGCCCGTCGAGGACCTCGGCGGGTGCGCCCGGCGCGTGCCGTTCGGCCCCGGCGGCGCGCTGGACGACCGCGCCGGCCAGCTGTGGTGGGACGGCGAGCCGCTCATCGCCCACGCGGAGATCCGCCTGCGCGGCGCGCACAACCGGGCCAACGCCGCCGCCGCGGCCGCGATCGCACTGGCGCGCGGGATCGATCCCGCGGCCGTGCGCGCGGGCCTGCGCACGTTCGCCGGCGTCGAGCACCGCCTCGAGGAGGTCGCGCGGATCGGCGACGTGCTGTTCGTCAACGACTCGAAGGCGACGAACGTCGCCTCGACGCTCGTGGCGCTGGCCAGCTTCGAGGGCGCTCGCGTGCACCTCATCGTCGGCGGCCAGGGCAAGGGGCAGGACTTCACGGCGCTGCGCGGCCGCGCCCACCGGACCTACCTCATCGGCGAGGACGCCGGGCGCATCGGGCGCGAGGCCGGCGGCGAGCCGTGCGGCGACCTGGCCACGGCGGTCGCGCGTGCCCGCACCGCCGCGCGCGCGGGCGACGTCATCCTGCTCTCGCCGGCCTGTGCGAGCTTCGATCAGTTCGCGGACTTCGAGGCGCGCGGGCGCGCGTTCTGCGAGCTCGTCGCGCCCTGATGGGAACCGCCGCGGCGCCCGCGGTGTAGAGCGTGCGGTGGTGCATCCGCCACCTCCCAGCGAAGCCGTCCTGCTCACCCGCGCCCGCGGGGGAGATCTCGACGCCTATGAGCAGCTCGTCCGCATCCATCAGCAGATCGCCTTTCGCACCGCGCTCGTGCTGACGCGCGACGCCGCGGATGCCGAGGAGGCCGCGCAGGACGGGTTCGTCAAGGCGTGGCGCGCGCTGGAGCGCTTCGACGCGTCGCGGCCGTTTCGCCCGTGGCTGCTGGCGATCGTCGCCAACGAGGCGCGCAACCGGCGGCGCTCGGCGGGTCGGCGCGACCTGCTCGCGGTGCGCGCGGCGGCCGACCCCTCGAGCGCGACCGCCGCCGGGGCCGGCGCTGGCGCCGGCTCGGGCTCACCGGAGTCCGGCGTGCTCGTGGGGGAGCGCGACGCCGCGCTCGCCGCAGCGCTTGACCGCCTCGACGAGCGCGACCGCCGGGTGATCGCGTGCCGCTACCTGCTCGAGCTCAGCGAGGCGGAGACCGCCGCCGCGCTGGGCTGCCGCGCGGGGACCGTGAAGTCGCGCCTGTCGCGAGCGCTGGAGCGGCTGCGTGCGCAGCCGGAGATCGGGGGCCTCGGTGCCTGACCGGCTGCACGACGCGTTGAGCCGGCTCGCCGCCGAGGCGCAGTGGCCGCCGGCGCCCGAGCTCGCCGCGCCGGTGCGCGCGAAGATCGAGGCGCAGCCGGCGGCGCCGGGCGGCCTGCGCGGGTGGTGGCGGTCACGGGCGCGCTCGCGCCGCCCGCTGCTCGCCGCGCTGCTGGCGCTGCTGGTCGGCGGCGGCGGCTGCTCGCGACGCCGGGCACCGGTTCGGGGCTGCTCGAGCGCCTCGGGCTGAAGAACGCGCGCGTGACGAAGGTCGATCGCCTGCCGCCGACCGTGCTCGGGCGCCGGCTCAGCCTCGGCGAGCGGGTGGCCTCGCCCGCGGCCGCGCAGCGATTGGCCGGCTTCGACCTGCTGCGCCCGGCCGCGCTCGGCGCACCCGCCGAGGTCTACGTCGACGACGGCGTCGTCACGTTCACCTACCGCGCCCGCTCCGGGCGACCGATCCTGTTCACGCAGGTCCCGGGCAGCGCGGGGCGCTACGTCCAGAAGCTCGTCAGGGTGAACGCGCGCCGGGTGCGGATCGCCGGCGCCCCGGGGCTGCTGCTGCGCGGGCCGCATGTGGTGTTCTTCGATCGGGGCGGCGCGAGGCCGCGCATGCAGGAGGCGCGCCTGGCGAAGAACACGCTCATGTGGGAGCGCGACGGGCTGCTGCTGCGCCTCGAAGCCGAGCAGCCCGTCGGCGAGCTCGTGCGGATCGCCCGCTCGGTGCGCGCGGGTTGACCGCGCCGGCCGCTCGGCCGTCGGGCACGCGGTAGGCGAAACGCACGGTGACGTGGACGCACGCAGGTTTGCCGGGTCGATGCCCGGGTGATACTGCGGACCGTCTGGTCTCGAGAGCCTCTGGCTCGGCCGACCGGGCTTCGAAGGGGCGCGAGGGTTGGCTGGCGCCGGAACGGTGCCGGTCGGTCCTTTCGCCTAACGCGTGGAGCTGCGCCGGCCGGCAGGCAGGGCGAGCGTGGCCGGGCTAGTCGCGGCCGCGCTCAGCCCGGCCCGGGCCGGTGTAGCCGCGGGGATGCAGCACGAACATCTCGGTGGCGAGATCGGCCTCCGTGTCGATGCCGCTGACGAAGGCCCGCACCTTGCGCCCCGTCAGCCGTTCGATCGGCCCGCAGAACGCCTCGAACTCCGCGTACTGAAAGAGCAGGCGAAGGTCGCGCAACACCTGATGCTCGCCCAACCGCTTCAGCGAGCGCTCAGCCGGGGTGAACGTCTCCTCGAGCGTCACGACGAGCACATCCGAGCCCGCCCCGCCCGCGGCGTCACCGAGAACCGACCGGAGTGCTCCAACGGCGAGTGGCGCGCCGTGAGGGGCGGCGACTCGGTCGAGGATCCGTACCCCGGCCGGTCGACGCGGGCCGGCGGTGCGGCGCGGCCCGGCGCGGCGACGTGGCCGCGCCGAGCGCCGTCCGTATGAGAGGGTCCGCGCACCATGAAGAACCTCGCGCTGGTCTTTGTCCTCGTGCTGATCGTCATCGGCGGTGTCTGGGCCGCCGCGAACTTCGGATTCGATCAGACGGAGGTCAAGGCCGACACGGTCTACGGCAAGGTCCGGGAGATCGTCGTCAAGTCCGGCGGCGGCGACGTCGACCTCGTCCCCGCGTTCAAGCTCATCGAGATCCGCGAGACGAAGCACTGGGTGGCGTCCCAGCCCGAGTTCGAGCAGACGCGCAAGAACGGCGTGCTCACGCTGAAAAGCGACTGCACGGCCGAGAAGGTCATCTTGAAGTGCTACGCGGACCTGCGCGTCGCGGTCCCGCCCGGCGTCCGGGTGACGGTCGAAGCCGGCTCGGGGGACGTGGACCTGCGCGGCACGGCGCCGCGCAGCGTGCACGTCGAGAGTGACTCCGGCGACATCGAGCTCGACCTCGCCGGGCGCCAGACGCTCGTGTTCGTCAGCAGCGACTCCGGCGACATCGACCTCGTCACACGTTCGGTGAAGGCGGTCGACGCGCAGACCGATTCCGGTGACGTGACGGCCGACGTCCGCGGCCTGCCGCGGCGCGTCGTGACCCGCAGCAACTCGGGCGACGTCGACGTCACCATGCCCCGCGGCACCTACCGGATCCGAGCGCTCTCCGACTCGGGCGAGGCCAAGGTCCGCGGCCTGCGCCGCAACAACCGATCGCTGCAGTCGATCCACGCCCGCACCGACTCCGGCGACGTCGCCGTGAGCGGGCGCTGAGCCGCTACTTCAGGGCGTCCTCGGGGACGACGTAGTAGTGCTTGCTGGGGGCCTTGGGGCGCATGTCGAAGCCCTGCCGCGCCCGGACGCCGAACGTCTTGTCGGGGAAGCCGCCGTGCTCGCGCACCCAGGCGAGGACCTCGTCGGGATCCCCGCCGGCGTCGACGACCTTGTCCTGCATGATCGCGACGGTCCCTGACGGGTTGCCGAGAAAGAGCGCCGGCTGGATGTCGGCGAGCAGCGCCTTGATCGGATCCTTCGATTTCTTGCTCACGGCGCGCGAGGATAGCGCCTACCGGGAGGCCGGCGCGGACGTGCTCTACGCGCCACGGCTGACCCGCAGCGAGGACGTCCGCTCGGTGGTCGAGTCGGCCGACCGGCCGGTGAACGTGCTGGCCTGGACCGGGCTCCCGCCCGTCTCCGAGCTCGCCGCCGCCGGCGTCAGCCGCAGCTCGGACGGGGGCTGGTTGGCGTTCGCGGCGCTCGCCGCGCTCGTCGACGCCCCGACCGAACTGCGTGAGCGCGGCACCGACGGGTACATCGACGTCGCGCGCGGCGGTGCGGCGGCCGCGGTGAAGGCGTTCGACAGGCTGAGGACGGCGCGCCGTGCGGCTCGTTCGGCGCAAGCCTCAGCGGCCCCGGCGGACCGAGCGGCCAGATCAGTCGCCGCGGGCGGAGCGCAGCGCCGGGTACAGCGCGACGAAGCGCTCGCGCGCCGCGCGGTAGGGCTCGATCCACTCGGCGACCGGCTCGACGATCTCGCCCGGCCGCACGCAGGCGGCAACGGCCTCGTGGACGTCGCTGAACGCACCGGCCGCCACGCCGCCGAGCAGGGCCGCGCCGAACGAGGCGCCCTCGTCGACCGCCACCCGCTGGAGCGGCAGCTCGAGCACCGACGCGAGGATCTGAAGCCACAGCGTGCTGCGCGCGCCGCCGCCCGAGACGCGCCCGAGGCTCGGCGGGCCGGCGATCTGCGCCACGAGGTCGAGGCCGTCGCGCAGGCCGAACGCAACGCCCTCGAGCACCGCTCGGGTCAGGGCACCGCGGTCGTGGCGCAGCGACAGCCCGCTGAAGGCGCCGCGGGCGTCGGGGTCGGCGTGCGGGGTGCGCTCGCCGGCGAGGTAGGGCAGGAACGTCAGCCCCTCGACGCCGGGCTCCCACGCCCGCGCCTGCTCGACCAGCGCGCCGATGTCGGCCGGCGCCCCGCCGGGCGGGCCGAGCGCGTCGGCCAGCCAGCGCAGCGAGCCCGCGGCGGAGAGCATCACGCCCATGCTGTGCCAGCGGCCGGGCACGGCGTGGCAGAAGGCGTGCACGCGCGCCGCGCGGTCGGCCGCGAACGCGTCGGCGGCGGCGAACACGACGCCCGAGGTGCCCAGCACGATCGACACCGGCCCCGCCCGCCCCCGCCGGTCGACGCCGACGCCGACGCCGAGCGCGCCGGCCGCCTGATCGCCCGCACCGGCCGCGACCGGGATGCCGCCGGCCGAGACCCCGCTGCAGGCCGGTGACTCGAGCGCCGGCGGCAGCCACGCCGGGTCGACCTCCAGCGCCGCGAGCATCGCCGCGCTCCAGCGCCGCCGCGCGACGTCGAACAGCAGCGTGCCCGAGGCGTCGGCGACGTCCGTCGCATGCTCGCCGCACAGGCGCAGGCGGACGTAGTCCTTGGGCAGCATCACGCGGTCGATGCGGCCGTACACCTCCGGCTCGTGACGGGCGATCCAGCGCAGCTTCGGGGCGGTGAAGCCGGTCAGCGCGCGGTTGCCGGTCAGCTCGATGAGCCGCTCCAACCCGACGGTCTGCTCGATCTCCGCGCATTCGGCGCCCGTGCGCCCGTCGTTCCAGAGCATCGCCGGCCGCAGGACGCGGCCCGCCGCGTCGAGCGCGACGAGGCCGTGCATCTGCCCGGTCAGGCCGATCGCGCCGACCGCACCCGCGCGACCCAGCCGGGCGAGCACCGCCTCGGCGCCCGCCCACCAGTCCTCCGGATCCTGCTCGGCCCAGCCCGGGCGCGGGGTGCTCAGCCGGTGCGGCACCTCGGCGCGGCCGAGCACCGCGCCGTCGTCGGCGCAGACGAGCAGCCCCTTGACCGACGACGTGCCGACGTCCAGGCCCGCGAGCAGCGTCAAGCCGTCAACCCCCGTCCGGCCCCCACGGCGTGGCGAACACCGCGCGGCCCGCGCGAGCCATTCGACACACCACCACCCCTACGCGCCCAGCGCCGCGTACACGAGCTCGTACGCCCGGATCGCGTCCTTGCGCGACTGCGCCTCGCGCAGCGCGGCGTCGTCGATCCGCGCCGCCGCGCCGTCGATGAAGCGCCACTGCAGCACGCTGCGCCTGACCACCTCGACCGCGTCCTCGGTGTACGGATACAGGTCGAAGCCCAGCCGCTCGCCGCGCTCGCCGTAGCCGGCGCGGCGCAGCTCGACCGCGAGCTCGAGCGTCTCCATGAACGCCGTCGCGCCGACCATGTTGTCGTCGTCGAACGTGCCCCAGCCGGAGTTGGCGTGCTGGTGGCCCAGCAGCCCCTCGGCGTGCAGCAGCGCCGCGTACTCGGCGAGGTTCTCGCCGTTCATGATCAGGTGCTGCCAGTCCATGTTGACCTGCACGTTGGTGATCCCGCGGGCGCGCAGGGTGTGGATGACGTGCAGCGTCATGCCGACGTTGCCCATGTGGATCTTCATCGCCGGCTCGGAGTTCTTGTGCTCGAGCAGCAGGACCCGGTCGTACTCGGCGAGCGTCTTCGCCGCCTCGCCGATGCCGTCGATCAGCCCGGCCCAGCTCTGCGCGTACGGGGTCTGGAAGGGGTAGTTGTAGCCCTCGATCCCCGGCCAGATGATCATCCGCGCGCCGAGCCGGCCGGCGAACTGCGCGCACGCCACGGTCTCGGCGACGGCCGCGGCGCGCGTATCGTCGTCGGGCGAGGAGAGGCCGCCGCGGGCGAAGCGGTTGTCGAGGTGCATGCCGCTGGCGATCGCGTAGATGCCGTGGCCGTCGAGCGCGTCGCGGACCTCGTCGAGGTTGTCGTCGCAGAGCTCCTGCGGGTAGTGAAACTCGTAGTCGTCGATCAGGCCCTCGAGGCCCGCCACGGCGGTCCGCACGTACTCGGCGGTGCTGCGACCGGCCAGCTCGGGCTTGTAGCCGGCCGGGTTGAACCGGGTCACCATCGGGCCCATCGCCCAGATCCCCAGGCTCGTCTTCATGCTGCCTCCTCCTCGTCGCTGAAGTCGATGACGGCGGCGCTGCGCGCGCTGCGCCGTGCCGCCTCGACGACGCGCAGCGCGGCGACGCTGTCGCGCGGGTCGACGGGCATCGCCGACCCGTCGCGCAGGGCGTCGCGCACGCCCGCGTAGAAGCACTCGTAGGCGCCGGGCTCGATCGGCATCCAGCGCTCGCCGCCGTCCTCGTCGACATACCGCGCCGGCTCGCCCTCGCCCCAGTTGGCGTCGCCGGGCCGCAGCCCCATGGCGAGCTGATCCTCCTGCGGATCCAGGCCCGGCGTCTCGATCCCGGCGCGCGTCCCGCTGACGCGCAGCGAACGCCCGCCGACCGGCGCGATCGCGCTCATCCACAGATGCGAGCGCACGCCGCCGGCGTGCTCGAGCGCGACGAAGACGTCGTCGTCGACCGCCGCGCCCGGGCGCCGCGCGGCGATCTCGGCGTAGACGCGCAGCGGCGGCCCCAACAGCGTCAGCGCCTGGTCGACGAGGTGCGCGCCGAGGTCGAGCAGCAGGCCGCCGCCCTCCTGTGCGGCGGCCGCCTCGCGCCAGGCGCCGGCGTCGACCTGCGGGCGAAAGCGCTCGTAGCGCGACTCCAAGCGCGTGATGTCGCCGAGCGCGCCGGAGCTCACGACACGCTGCACGGTCAAGAAGTCGCCGTCCCAGCGGCGGTTCTGAAAGACCGTGAACGCCACCCGCGCCGCCGCGAACGCGTCGACGAGCTCGGCCGCCGGGGCGGCCTCGGCGGCCAGCGGCTTGTCCACGACGACCGCGATCCCGCGCGCGAGCGCGGCCTGCGCGATCGGGACGTGCAGGCGGTTGGGGGTCGCGACGACGAGCAGGTCGAGGTCGGGGATGTCGCGCAGGAGCGTCTCGGCGTCGGGCTTGACGGCGACGCCGTGGTAGGCGGCGCGGGCCCGCGCCGCCCGCGTCTCGTCGGAGGTCGTGACCGCGACCAGCGCCAGGCCCTCGGTGGCGGCGACGAGCGGGGCGTGGAAGATCTCGCCCGCGAGGCCGAACCCGGCGATCGCGACGCGCAGCGCGCCGGGATGGCTCACAGCGTCACCTCGCGACCCTCGCCGGCCGAGCGGTACAGCGCCTCGATCGTGCGGGCCTGGCCGAGCGCGTCGTCGCGGCCCAGCAGCGGCGGGCGCTCACCGGCGATCGCGGCGGCCATGTCCTCGAGCTCGCGTGCGTAGGAGTCGGCGGCCTGGACGGTGACGATCTCCCGCTCGAGGCCGCGCTCGACGACGATCTTCGGGTCGATCGCGTGCCACGGGTCGGGCAGCACGATCCGGCCCTCGGAGCCGACGACCTCCAGCTCACCGCGCGCGTACACGTCCAGCCCGCAGTCGATGACGCCGAGCACGTCGCCGTCGAAGCGCAGCAGGCCGCTGAGGCGCCGGTCCACGCCGGTCGGGCCCATGACCGCCTGGGCCGCCACGCTGACCGGCTCACCCGCGACGAGCCGCGCGCCGCTGACGCAGTAGCACCCGACGTCCATCAGACCACCGCCGTCGAGCGCCGGGTCCAGGCGCACGTCGACGTCGCCGGCGAGGGCGAACGAGAAGCACGCGCGGACGAGCCGCACGTCGCCGACCGCGCCCTCGCCGAGCAGCTCGCGCAGGCGCAGCGTCTGCGGGTGGTGGCGCCACATGAACGCCTCGGAGAGCACGAGGCCGCGCTGCTCGGCGATGTCGAAGGCGCGCGTCACGGCCTCCGGCCGGCGGTCCAGCGGCTTCTCGCAGAGCACGTGCTTGCCGGCCTGCAGCGCCTGCACGGACCACTCGACGTGCATCGAGTTGGGCAGCGGGATGTACACCGCCTCGACGTCCGGGTCGGCGAGCAGCGCCGCGTAGGAGCCGTGCGCGCGCCGGATGCCATGGCCGTCGGCGAAGGCCTGCGCGGTCGCGCCTTCGCGGCTGGCCACCGCGACGATCTCCGCGGCGCCGGTCTTGGCCGCTCCCGCGACGAGGCGCGCGCCGATCCGCGCCGTCGAGAGGATCCCCCAGGCGACCGGGTCTATCCCCACGAGCCCTCGCTCATCGGCCGGAACGTCGTCGTCATCAGGCGCAGGCTGCGCGGCCGCGTCAGCGCGAACATGACGACGTCGGTCACGTCGTCGGGGCTCATCATCCCCTCCAGCTCGGCCATGTCCTCGCTGCGCCCGGCGCCCATCGCGAAGTCCGTCGCGACGCCGCCGGGGCAGATGTTCGAGCAGCGCACGTCGTGCTCGCGCAGCTCGATGTCCAGCGATCGCACGAAGCCGACCTGTCCGAACTTCGACGCGTTGTAGACCGCCTCGCCTCCGAACGCGTTGACCCCGGCGACCGACGCCAGCGAGACGAAGTCGCCGCCGCCGTCGGCCGCGATGAGATGCGGCAGCGCGGCCCGGGCCGTGTACAGCACGCCCTTGAGGTTCACGTCGATCATCAGCTCGAGCTGCTCGGCGTCGAGCTCGAGGAACGGCCCGTACGCGCCGACGCCGGCGTTGGCGACGACGATGTCCAGCCGCCCGTGCTCGGCCACCGTCGCCGCGACGAGCGCGTCGACCTGCGCCGGATCGCGGACGTCGGTGGGCGCAGCGACGGCGCCCGCGATCCCGAGGTCGTCGCCGCTGCGCGACCCGAGGCCGAGCGCGACCCCGGCCTCCGACAGCCGGCGCGCGACGGCGGCGCCGATGCCGCGGCTGGCGCCGGTGACGAGCGCGACCTTGCCGGTCAGCACGTGGCCCTCCGTGGCCCCGCTCATGCTCTGCCCGATTGCTCGCGGCCTCGGCGCGAGAAGGAGTCGACGGCGACGGCCAGCAGGAGCACGAGGCCGGTCACGACGAACTTCGTCCCCGAGCTCAGGCCCAGCAGGCCCAGGCCGTTGTCGATGCTGGCGATGACGAGCGCGCCGAGCAGCGCGGACTTGATGTGCCCGCGGCCGCCGAACAGCGACGTGCCGCCGATCACCGCGGCGGCGATCGAGTACAGCAGGATCGCGCCGCCGCCCGCGTTGGTGTCCACCGAGCGCAACCGCGAGGCGAGCACGATGCCGCCGACGACCGCCATCAGCGAGCAGATCGCGAAGCAGACGATCTTGATCCGGTCGACGTCGATGCCCGCGCGGCGCGCCGCCTCGGCGTTGCCGCCGACGGCGTAGACGTGGCGCCCGAAGCGCGTGCGCCGCAGGATGTAGGTCCAGAAGACGAGCAGCACGCCGACGAGCACGGCCACGTAGGGCAGGCCGCGGTCCTGGTTGACGATCCACACGACGAACGCCAGCGCCACGAGCAGCCCGGCGACCCGCAGCCCGACGATCAGCAGCGGGTCGTTGGACAGGCCGGCGCTCGCGCGCTTGCGCAGGCCCCACAGCTGGACGCCGGCGTACGCGCCGACGGCGAGCAGCATCAGCACCCACGCCGCGCCCTTGGGCACGAAGTCGTTGGCGAAGCCGATGATCAGGTCGTCCTGCAGCACGACCGTGCCGCGGCTTCCGATCAGCAGCAGCACGACGCCGTTCCAGGCCAGCAGGCCGGCCAGCGTGACGACGAACGAGGGGATGCCGACCTTCGTGATGATCAGCCCGTGCAGGGTGCCGATCGCCACGCCGGTGGCGAGCACCACGGCGATCGCGACGCCGGCCGGGACGGCCGAGCCGTCGGGCAGCAGCAGCAGCGCGGTGATGACCCCGCCGACGCCCGAGACGTAGCCGACCGACAGGTCGATCTCGCCGAGCAGCAGGACGAAGACGATGCCCATCGCGACGAGCGCGAACGGGGCGCCCTGGACCATGAGGTTGACGAAGTTGCCGGCGGTCAGGAAGCGGTCGTTCTGGACCTGGAAGACGATCGCGATGATGACCAGGCCGATGATGATCGGCAGGCTGCCGAGCTCGCCGCCGCGGACGTTCTCGACCCAGCGGCGCGCGTAGGCGCCGATCGTCGCGGTCGGGTCGGCGGCGGGGGTGGGGAGGGGTGGCGTGATCGCGCTCATAGCTGGACCTGCACCTCCGCGTCCTCCTGGCCGGGGACCGTGCTGAGCTTGCCGGCGGTGATCGCCTCGACGACCTCGCGCTGGGTCGTGTCCTTCGTGTCAAAGCGCGCGACGTCCTGGCCGAGGCGCAGGACCGTGATGCGGTCGGCGACCTCGAAGATGTCGTGCAGGTTGTGCGAGACGAGCATGACCGCGAGACCCTGGTCGGCCAGGCGCCGGACGAGGTCGAGGACCTGCCGCGTCTGCGCGACGCCGAGCGCCGCCGTCGGCTCGTCGAGGATGACGAGGCGCGAGTTCCACATGACCGCCTTGGCGACCGCGATCGACTGGCGCTGACCGCCCGACAGGCCAGCCACCGTCTGGCGCACCGAGCGGATGGTCGTCACCGAGAGTCCCTTCAGCGTCTCGCTGCAACGCCGCTCCATCTTCGTCTCGTCGAGCGCGTGAAACGGGGTGAGCTCTTCGCGGCCGAGGTACATGTTCTGCACGACGTCGAGGTTGTCGGCCAGCGCGAGATCCTGGTAGACGACCTCGATGCCGAGGACCGCGGCGTCCTTCGGGCCACCGATCGAGACCGGCTTGCCCTCCCACATGATCTCGCCGCTGTCGATCGGATAGATGCCCGCGATGCACTTGATCGTCACCGACTTGCCAGCGCCGTTGTCGCCGACGAGGGCGGTCACTTCACCCTCGCGGACGTCGAAGTTCACCTCGTGCAGTGCCTGAACGGCGCCGAAGCGCTTGGAGACTCCCTTGAGCTCCAGGATCGGCACCGCGCCGGAGGGCCGCTCGCGCGCCCCTCCGGCGTCGATGGACGGGGTCATGACAGGCCCAGCGCCTGACACTTGGAGGCGAGCTTGCCCGCGCAGATCTCCGTCTGCTTGGGGAAGTCGGCCTCGCCGAGGTACTCCTTGATGTTGTCCTTGGTGACCGCGACCGGCTTGAGCAGGATCGCCGGGACGTCGCGCGTCTCGTTGTTGACCGTGTCGTCGACGCCCGTGGGCTCCTCGCCCTTGGCCAGCGAGACCGCGAGCGCGGCAGCGGCGTCGGCTTCCTGCTTGATCGCCTTGTAGACGGTCATGCACTGATCGCCGTTGACGATGTTCTGGATGCCCTGCAGCGTCGCGTCCTGGCCGGTGACCGGGATCTGCTCGAGCTTGCGCTGCTTCAGCGCGGAGATCGCCGCGTTGCCGAGGCCGTCGTTGGCCGCCAGCACGCCGTCGACCTTGTTGGACGCCTTCTGCAGCATCTGCTCGAAGATCGTCAGCGCCTTCTGGTTGTCCCAGTCGGGCACGGACTGGTCGGCGACCTCGGTCCACTCACCGGACTTGAACTTCGGGTCGATGACCGAGTCGTAGCCGGCCTTGAACAGCGTCGCGTTGTTGTCGGTCGGCGAGCCGTTGAGCACGGCCACGGCGGGCTTGCCGCCGGCGCCCTCGAGGCAGTCGACGAGGCCCTGACCCTGCAGGCGGCCGACCTCTTCGTTGTCGAAGGAGACGTAGTAGTCCGAGTCGCCCTTGAGCGTGAGGCGGTCGTAGTCGATGACCTTGACGCCCTGCGACTTGGCGTTGGCGGCGATCGCCGCGCCGCTGCCCGAGTCGAGGTTGACCATGAGCAGCACCTTCGCGCCGTTGGTGATCGCCTGCTCGGCCTGCTGCTGCTGCTGGGACTTGTCGCCCTCGGCGTTCTGGATCTCCGACTCGACGCCGGCCTTGTCGAAGGCGGCCTTCAAGAACGGCCGGTCGACCGTCTCCCAGCGGACCGACGACTTGGAGTCGGGCAGGAGGACCGCGACCTTGCCGGCCTTCGCGTCGCCGGACGCGGCCGAGCCGCCGCCGTCGTCATCGTCGTCGCCGCAGCCTGCGGCGACGAGTGCCAGCGCCGCGACACCGGCCGCCAGCGTCATCGGCAGCGTGCGCCGACGGGTTCCTCGCATGACCCTCATCTGTGTGCCTCTCCTCGTTGCTGTTTGTCTGCTGTGGTCGTGGACCGGCCGGATGCCGACGGGACCGCGACGTCCGATTCCCGCGCTGCGAGCTCGAGCGCGCCGAGCACCTCGGCGCGTTCGCCCAGGACGCCGCGGGTGATGCGCACGTCCGCCGCCGCCGAGGGGATGGCGTAGCGGTGGACGGCTTCCTGCAGGGGGTCGAGCAGGACGTCGCCGGCGGCGCTGACCGCGCCGCCGACGATGACGAGCTCTGGGTTGAAGGCGTTGACGATCGCCGCGACCGAGCGGCCCAGCACGCGACCGGCGTCGGCGATCGCGCGGCGCGCGCCCGAGTCGCCGTCGGCGACGAGTGCCATGACCTCGTCGAGCGTGATGTCGTCGCCGTGGCTGGAGCGCAGCAGCGCGGTGATGGCGCGCCCGCCGGCCATCATCTCCAGGCAGCCGCGGTTGCCGCAGCGGCAGATCGGGCCGCTCTCGTCGACGAGTACGTGGCCGAGCTCGCCGGCGGTGCCGCCCGTGCCGCGGTACAGCTCGCCGCCGAGGATCAGCCCGGCCCCGACGCCGCCGGAGACCATGAGGTACATGGCGTGCCGGGCGCCGATCCCGGCACCGAGCGTGACCTCGGCGAGCGCGCCGAGGTTGGCGTCGTTGTCGAGATGGACGCGCAGCCCGAGTCGCGCGGCGAGCTCGTCGGCAGGCCGCACCCCCGCCCAGCCGGGCAGGATCTTGCCGGTGTGAACGGTGCGGGCGGTGATGTCGATCGGACCGGACAGGCCGACCCCGGCGCCGAGGATGCGGTCGGATTCCACGCCCGCGTCCTCGATGACCGCGTCGACGAGCTCGACGGCGAGGTCGAGCGAGCGGGCGGCGGAGTTGTCGACGTCGAGCGCCTGGGTGCGCTCGGCGAGGATCGTGCGCGACAGGTCGGCGATCGCGACGTGGATCTGCTCGTGGCCGAAGTCGATGCCGAGCACGAGACCGGCCGAGCGGTCGAGCGTCAGCAGCGTCGGCGGCCGGCCCTGCTGGGGGGCGCGCCCGTCGGCGGGCGGCTCGTGGTCGATGACGAGGCCGCTCGTCTGCAGCTCGGAGACGAGCGTGGAGACCGTCGAGCGCGACAGCCCGGTCAGGCGGGCGAGATCGGCGCGGCTCGCGCTGCCTCGCCGGCGCAGCGCGCCGAGCAACTCGCGCCGGTTGCGCTCCCGGAGGGACTCCAAGGAGCCTGATCCGACGGGTGACATCGAGGCAACTGTGCCGAAGCACCGCACGTTTTGTCAAGGCTTCGGCAAAAATTCCAGTCGAACGGGCGGAGTTTGTCCGAGACTTGGCGGTTAGAGCGCTCGCGCGTTGCGGTCCGGCGCGGGCGGCGACGCCGTGATCGAGGCGGTTGGATGCGGGTGTATCGTCAGGCCACGCCGCGTTCACAGAAGAGAGCACCCATGCAGACCGCACCGCTCGACCGGCCGGCAGCGTCGGTGCTCAACACGCCCGCACAGGCGCCGATGTGGGCCATCGCGCAGGACGAGTACGGCTCCGCCGCTGACGAGGTCCTCCGCTTCACCGAGGTCCCCCGGCCCGCGTTCGCCGACGACGAGGTTCTCGTGCGCGTGCGCGCGGCCAGCGTCGATCGCGGAACGTGGCACATCATGGCCGGCCTGCCGTACCCCATCCGCCTGGCCGGCTTCGGGCTGCGCGCGCCGAAGCCGCTCAACCCGGGCCGCAGCATCGCCGGCACGATCGCGTCGGCCGGCCGGGAAGTGACCGGGTTCAGGGTCGGCGACGAGGTGTTCGGGACCTGCACGGGCGCGTTCGCCGAGTACGCGAGCGCGAGCCCGAGCCGCCTGGCGCCCAAGCCGGCGAGCCTCTCCTTCGAGCAGGCGGCGGCGATCCCCGTCTCCGGCCTCACCGCGCTGCAGGCCGTGCGCGACCAGGGCCAGGTCCGCGCCGGCCAGAGCGTGCTGGTCGTCGGCGCCTCCGGCGGCGTCGGCAGCTTCGCCGTGCAGATCGCCAAGGGGCTCGGCGCGGAGGTCACGGGCGTCTGCCGCACCGACAAGGTCGACCTCGTGCGGTCGCTGGGCGCCGATCACGTCGTCGACTACACGCAGGCGGACTTCGCCGACGGCGCCCGCCGCTACGACGTGATCGTCGACACCGGCGGCAACCGCCCGCTGTCAGCGCTGCGCCGGGCGCTCGCCGCGCGCGGCCGGCTCGTCCTGGTCGGCGGCGAGACCGGCGGACGGCTGCTCGGCGGCAGCGAGCGCTCCATCCGGGCGCTGTTGCTGTCGCCGCTGGTCAAGCAGAGGCTCGCCACGTTCATCGCGTCGGAGAACGCGGCGGACCTGCTCGTCCTGCGCGATCTCGTCGATGCCGGCACGCTCGCACCGGCGATCGACCGGACGTACCCGCTGGGCGAGGCCGCCGCCGCGATCGGGCACGTGCAGGACGGTCGCGCCCGCGGCAAGATCGTAATCACGGTCTGACCTGCGCTCAGCGCCGGCTGCGTCACCGCCGCCTGTCGCGGTAGAGGCGTTGCCGTGCTCGGTGGGCTGCGCAAGGCTCGTCGCGGGTACCCATGAAGGCATGGGATTCATCAATCGCATCGTCACCATGATCACCGCGCCGTTCCGCGCGCTGGGATCCCGGTCCGGTCGCCGAGGCACTGGTCGCCGCGGCATCTAGGACGACGGGTCTGGCCGACTCGCCGCCACCGGACGGGGTCCGGTGGCGCGGGTCGCAGAGCGACGCTGACGGTCGTGGCGCCGCTGTGGGCCGGCGTGGGCGGCAGCCGAACCACGGGTGGCGCCGGGCGGAGGCGAGGACGAACGAGTGACACCTCAGTGCTGCGAGCCGGTCGGGCTGTCGCTCCTTCATGCATGTCACGAACGAGCGACACCTCGGCCGACAGCGAGCATCCGGGTGTCGCTCGATCATGCCGTTGCGCTGCGGGCAAGCCTCGGCCGACCGCAGGGCGGCGACGGCCCGATCACCGCGATGTGACGCATGCTCGCGTACGTCGGGGAGCCTGTCGCGCTGCGCACCGGGCTGCCTTCGTGCTCAAGCGCGGTTCGCGGCGGTGAGCGCCGCGCGCCTGCACCGTCGCTCCGGCGACTCTCTCGGCCCGCGGAAACCCCGGCCGCGCAGCGGCGGACAGCGCAGATGTCGGCGCCGCTCGAGTTCACCGGCCCTACCGGCAGCCGGTACATCCGGCGGGCGGCGACGTGTGCGCCGTCGACGCGCTCGCGCGTTCGCGAACCCGTTCGGTAGCGATCGTAGGCCGCCGCGGCGTGGTGAGCCAGCGCGTCCGACAGATCGCCAGCGGTGGGTGACCGGAGGTCGCCGGGCCGAGGAGAGCGCCAACGCGCCAACTTGAGGGAACGTCCGTCTCTTCGTGAGGGCTCATCCGAGGAGGGAAGCGGACCCACCAACCACACGACGTCACCACAAGTCGGCCCTGACGCCGGCCAGTCATCGAACAGGAGCCCAATGCAAATCCGTGCCCGCATCACTCGCAAGCTCGCCGCCGTCGCCGCCATGGTCTCGCTCGCCGGCTTGGCGGCTGTTGGCGCGTCGCCGGCCGCCGGCGACTACGACTTCCACACGTTCAAGATCGTCAGCCAAGCCGACTCCAGCCTGTGCATCGAGGCCCAGCGCGCCATGGTGAAGGACGTCACCGGGAACGTCGTCCCGGGCCCGTGGACCGGCCCCGTCATGCAGCGCTGCGACGCCGCGCCCCGAGGGGCGTCGTCGATGGACTTCATGATGACCCGCGCGGGTGAGCTGCGACCGGCCGATCGGTTCGCGACGTGCCTCGGCGGCGGGCCGTGCGCGGCTCCGAACACGTGCATCGACGGCAGCTACCGCGTCAACTACCTGGCGCTTGGCAGCTGCAACGGCCGATCGGACCAGCGGTATAGCTACAGCGCCGATGGCCTGCTGAGCAACGCCAACAACCTGTGCGTCGAGGCCCGCTCGCTGTCCGTCGGAACCGGCCTGTTCACGTGGACGTGCAACGCAGGCAACCCCAAGCAGCGCTGGTCGGTCAAGACGCCCGACGCGTGAGGCATGGTGGCGCGGGCCCGTACACAGGGCCCGCGCCGCTGCCGCAGCGAAGCGAAGGCGGGGGCCGGAGGACGCGCCGGCAAGGCAATGGTCGCGCCGCAACCGTACGGCCCTGGTGGCGTGCGCGGCGTCAGCTCGGGCGCGAGCTCAAGCGAGGGCGACTGTGCGAGCACCGCGCTTTGCAGCGCCCTCAGCCGGGGGCCCGGCGCGAGCCCGAGCTGAGTCGACAGCTGCAGCCGAGCCCGGCCGAAGACGTCGAGCGCATCAGCCTGGCGGCCGCAGCGATACAGAGCGACCATGAGCTGCTCGGCGATCCGCTCGTGGGTCGGGTGGCGCGCAACGAGATCCTCGAGCTCGCCGACGAGCGCCGCATGGCCGCCGAGCTGCAGCTCAGCGTCGATGCGGGCCTGGTGGGCGACGAGCCGCAGCTCCTCGAGGCGCCGAATCTCCGGCTGCGCCCAATCCTCGTAACCGACGTCGGCGAGCGGCGGACCGCGCCATAGCGCAAGCGCCCCACGCAGCACCCGCGCGGCGCGGCGCGGATCGCCCGTCGCGAGCGCGCGGCGCCCGTCGCGGACCGCGGCGTCGAAGACATCGACATCGAGCTCACCCTCGCGCACCTCGAGGACATAACCGCCGCGGACGGTCCGCAGGGGCGGACCGCCGGCCTCGCCGCACATGGCAAGCGTCTCGCGCAGCCGCGCGATCGTCATCCGCAGGCGCTTGTGCGCGCCCTCGGGCGCACTGTCGCGCCAAACGGCGTCGACGAGCACGTCCGCTGCCACGACCTCGTTGGCGTGCAGCAGCAGCACGACGAGCAGCCCGAGCTTGCGCCGACCCTCCAATGACACCCGGCGTGCGCCGGTTGTGAGCTCGAGCGGTCCGAGGATCGCGTAGTGCGGCACCGCATTTCCATACACCACTGCGACGAAACTCACTGTGAGATGCGCCACAGATCCGACACCTGATGATGGGCGCGGCATGTGGCCCGTTCGTGGCCGGCGTGTGGCCGTGCCGGGCGACGGTGTGCCAAACCGTCCAACGCGCCGGAGCACCGGGTCCGAAAGACCGCCGCGCACGCGGTGTGAAAGGAGCCCGGCGGTTCACCCAACCATGCGGCAACCGCCTGCGCCGCGACGGTGCCCCCAACCGCCGCTCGCCAGGAGCCACAGATGCCTACCGCGCCCTTGACCTCAGCCTCCGACGACGAGCTCGTCGCCTCCTTCCGCGCCGGCGGCGACGACGCCTTCGCCGAGATCTACCGCCGCCACCGCGGCGCCCTGCGATCGTTCGCGGAACGCGTCCTGCGCGACCTGCGGTCCGACGCCGATGACGTCGTGCAGGAGTCCTTCATCCGCGCCCGACGCGGGCTGCGGGCGAATGATCGCCCGGTCGCGCTGCGTCCGTGGCTGTACATGATCGTTCGCAACTGCGCAATCGACGAGCTGCGCGCACGGCGGCACATCGCGACGCTCGACGACGATCACGAGCTCAGCACGATCGCAACGCTGGACGTCGCACAGCACGCCGAGCAGCGCGCAGAGCTGTACGCGCTGGTCGCGCTCATCGGCCAGCTGCCACAGCGCCAGCGGCTGGCGCTCGTGCTGCGTGAGCTCGATGACCGCTCACACATCCAGACTGCGCAATTACTCCAAACGACGGTGCCGGCGACGAAGTCGCTCATCAGCCGCGCCCGCGCCACACTGACCGAGCAACGACTCGCGGCATAAGCACGCGATCGTCACGCCGGTTGCGCTACGAGCGCAACGAGAGAATGCTCCGCAAACCAGGGTGTAGATCTCGACCGTCGCGGTGTCGACATCCGCACCCTGCGGGCTCGAGCAAGCAGCGATCGCACTCGTTTCGGTGTGTGTCATGCGTCGGGTCGGCGGCATCGCACCCGACGCGCACCACATCCACAAGGAGCCCGTCATGCACCACCTTCTACGCGCCACAGTCGTGCTACGCCCCCGCGCCGTGCTGCTCGCCATGCTGCTCGTTGCCGCCGCAACCGCAGCGCCCGTGACCCCAAGCGACATCGGGATCGACCCAAGCATCATCGCCACGTACGGCCGCACCTGAACCAGCGGGACCGCATGCGGCCCGCGGCCCGCGGCCCGCGCCGCGGGCCGTACCTGCCCGGGCGCCGCGAGTGCGCGACACATCGACCGCGGATCGGCGGCGCCCTACCTCACCCTGCACGCGGCGTGCCTGAGGGTCTCCGAGAGCCGTGCAGTCGGCCCGCTACCGCCTGCGCACGAAGGCTGTGTCGGGGATGCGCGTAGGGCGACGCTCGCCGCGGCCTGAGGCTGTGGTGCTACTTGCGGCGCTGGGCGCTCCTGACGCCGAGCACAACGGCGCCGATGATCATCAGCACCCCCAAGCCAGGATGCTGAGGGCGATCATCCCGTCTGCTTGCCCGAGAGCGAGCGCGAGGGACTTGCGGTTGTGCTCCGGCCACCCGCGAGGGACGCTTGAGCGCTCACCGGTCGAGCGCGAGATCGGCCGCTCAGAGAATCGGCCTCCTCGCGCCCAACCGTCGACTGCGCGCCCGCGGCCTTCGCAGTGCCGATCCCCGAGCGAGCGTCAGCGCGTGCCGCGCGAGTAGTCGCGGCGGGCGACGTCGCGACCGATCGTGCTCGGGATCTCCGCGCCCGGGGCGTCGCCGCTCGTCCCGTCATACGGGCGCTGGTTGATCGCGCTACCCGCGCGCGTGTAATAGCCGTGGCAGATCGCGAAGAAGAACACGACGAGGAACACGAGGAACATCCACGTCCCGTTTGCGGACACGAGCGCGAGCGGTGCGAGGGGCATCACGGTCAAATATGGCACCGGCGCGCGCGCACCGTTCAGTGCAAGCCACCCACAGCGGCGAACCCGGCCGAATGTTGTGGTCGGGCACCGAGCGCGAGGACTCGCGCAGCGGGCGTCGAACGCAGACCGGATGGCCTCCGCCGCCCGGCCGATTCGCTCCCCAGCCGCGCCCGCACCCGGGCGCAGGGCCAAGCCGGTCGAATACAACATCCTCTTCACCGCGACGCTCTGCCTGCTCGCGGCCGGTGCGGTGATGGTCTACAGCGCCTCGTCGGCGCGCACCCTGCTCGAAGGCCAGGGCGACGGGACCCTCTACCTCGTCAAGTACCTCGCGTTCGGCGCCGTCGGCCTCGTCGTCATGCAGCTCCTCGCGCGGGGCGGCCTGGAGCTCCTGCCGCGCCTGACGCCGGCACTGCTGGCGCTGGCGCTTCTCATGCTCGTCGCGGTGAAGATCCCCGGCATCGGCATCGAGGTCAACGGCGCCCGCCGCTGGCTCGGCGCCGGCCCACTCCAGTTTCAGCCCTCCGAGCTCATGAAGCTCGCGCTCGTCCTCTACGCCGCCACGCTGCTTGCGACGACGCCCGCGCGGCTGCGCAACCTCAAGGGCGTCAGCGGCCCGCTGCTGCTCGTCGCCGGCGCCGCGATCCTGCTCATCGCCTCCCAACCGGACCTTGGCACGGCGCTCGTCATCGCGTTCACGCTCGGCGCGCTGCTGCTCGTCGCGGGAATCCCGATCGGGCTGCTCGGCAAGCTCGCCGGCGCGGGCGTGCTGCTCGTGCTGGTCTTCATCCTCGTCGAGCCCTACCGCGCCGCCCGGCTGACGGCGTTCCTCAACCCGTGGGCGCACGCCGACTCGGTGGGCTTTCAGTCCGTCCAGGGCCAGATCGCGCTCGGCTCGGGCGGGTTCTTCGGCGTCGGCCTCGGCGAGTCGGTGCAGAAGGTCTTCTACCTGCCCGAGGCGCACACGGACTTCATCCTCGCGGTGATCGGCGAGGAGCTCGGCATCGCCGGGATCTGCGGGCTGCTGTTCCTCTACGGGCTCATCGGCTACGCGGGCCTGCGCACCGCCAAGGCGGCGGCGACGCGCTACGCCCAGCTGCTCGCGGCGGGCCTGACCGGGCTGATCATGTGCCAGGCGCTGCTGAACATCTTCGCGGTGCTCGGAATCGCGCCGCTGACTGGCGTTCCGCTGCCGTTCATCTCCTCCGGATCCAGCTCGCTGCTGACCCTCATGGCCACGATGGGGCTGCTGCTGAACATCGCCGCGCGCAGCACGAGCCATCTCGCGGCGCTGCCCCACCCAGCCGACGATCGCGGCGATGCGCGAGGATCACGCGGTGCTGAGAGTGGTCATCGCGGCGGGCGGGACGGCCGGGCACGTCGTCCCGGCGCTGGCAGTCGCCGATCGGCTGAGGGCCGCGGGGGCTGACATCACCTTCGTCGGCGGCGAGCGGGCCGAGGCCGAGCTCGTCCCGGCCGCCGGCTACGAGCTGCGCCCGATCCGCGTCGAGGGGCTGAGCCGCACGAACCCGCTGCGCGCCGCCCGGGCGCTGCTGCGCGCGGGCGCGGCGGTCGGCGCGGCGAACCGGATCCTGGCCGAGCTGCGGCCGGCCGCGGTGCTCGGCGGCGGCGGCTACGTCGCCGGCCCGGTCGGCCTGGCAGCGCTCGCGCGGCGCATCCCGCTCGTGCTGACCGAGGCCGACAGCCACCTGGGAATCACCAACCGGCTGCTCGCCCCCCGCGCGCGCCGCGTGTGCCTCGCCTTCCCGATCGACGGGCGCGCGGCGCCGCGCTACGTCGTGACGGGACGGCCGGTGGCGCCGCCGGCGAGCGACGCCGCTGCCGCGCGGGCGCGCTTCGGGCTCGACACCGAGGAGGCGTGCGTGCTCATCTTCGGCGGCTCGCTGGGCGCCCGCACGATCAACGAGGCCGCGGTCGAGGCGTTCCGCGCGGCGCCGTTTCGCGTCCTGCACGCCGCCGGCACCCGCGACCATGCCGCGCTCGCGCCGCGCGTCGAGGGCGCGCACTACGATCTGCGCCCGTACATCGAGGACTTCGGACAGGCGCTCGCCGCCTGCGATCTGTGCGTGGCGCGGGCGGGCGGCTCGATCTTCGAGATCGCGGCCGCGGGCAAGCCGGCCATCCTCGTGCCCTATCCGTACGCCAGCGCCGACCATCAGACCGCCAACGCGCGCTGGATGGCGCAGGCGGGCGCCGCGGTCGTCGTGCCCGACGCCGAGCTGACCGCGGCGCGCCTGAGCAAGGAGGTCGGCGCGCTGCTCGGCGACCGGTCGCTGCTGGCGGCGATGGCGCGCGCGTCGGCCGCGCTGGCCCGGCCGGATGCGGCGCAGGCCGTGGCCGACGCGGTGCTGGCGGCGGCGACCGCCACCGGCCGGCCCGCCGAGTCGGGGCGCGGGCGATGAGCGAGCGCGCGGTGGGCTGGGCGGGGCGCCGCCTGCACTTCGTGGGCATCGGCGGGGCCGGCATGAGCGGCCTGGCGCTGATCGCCGACGCGCTCGGGGCGGTCGTGACCGGCTCAGATCGCGCGAGCTCGCCATACCTCGAGCGCGTGCGCGCGGCGGGGATCGCGGCGGTCGTCGGTCACGCCGCCGCCAACGTGCCGGCCGGCGACGACGTCGAGCTCGTCGTCTCGACCGCGATCGGCGGGACGAACCCGGAGCGCACGGTGGCACGCGGGCGCGGCCTGCGGGAGATCCACCGCGGCGCGCTGCTCGGCGAGCTGAGCCGCCTGCGGCGCACGATCGCCATCGCCGGCACGCACGGCAAGACGACGACGGCGTCGATGGCGGCGCACGCGCTGCTCTCGCTCGGCTGGGATCCGACCTACGTCATCGGCGGCGAGCTGCGCCGGCCGGGGGAGACCGGCCGCGGGACGAACGCCGCCTACGGCAGCGGCGAGTGGCTCGTCGTCGAGGCCGACGAGTCCGACCGCTCGTTCCTCGAGCTCGCGCCCGAGATCGCCGTCGTGACGAACATCGAGCTCGACCACCACACGACCTACGGCTCGCACGGCGAGCTCGAGCTGGCGTTCGCGCAGTTCCTGCGCAACGGGTTGCGCTCGGTGGTGGCCGACACGCCCGACGCCGAGGCGTTCCTCGATCGCGTCGCCATCGAGGAGGCGGCCTTCTTCGGCGCCTCGGAGATCGAGCTGACCGCCGCGGGGTCGCACTTCGTCTGGGCAGGGCAGACGGTGGCGCTGCCGGTGCCGGGCCTGCACAACGTGGCCAACGCTGCCGCCGCGCTGACCGCCTGCGTGATCGCCGGGGCGCCACCCGGCGACCTCGCGCGGACGCTGGCGGACTTCGCCGGCGCCGGGCGGCGCTTCGAACGGCTCGGTCCGGCCACCGGATCGGGCGCGCTCGTCGTCGACGACTACGCCCATCACCCGACCGAGCTGCGCGCGACGATCGCGGCGGCGCGGACGCTCGCGCCGGGCCGCGTCGTGGCCGTCTTCCAGCCGCACCTGTTCTCCCGCACCCAGCTGCTCGCGCGCGAGTTCGGCGCCGCCCTCGCGGCGGCCGACGCGGCGGTCGTGCTCGACGTCTACCCCTCGCGCGAGCGCGCGGAGGACTTCCCGGGCGTGTCGGGGATGCTCATCGCGGAGGCCGCCGCCGACGCCGGGCGCGGTCGGCCGGTGGCCTGGGCGCCCGGCTTCGACGACGCTCACCGGGTGCTGGGGCTGTGGTTGACCCCGAGTGATGTGTGTCTAGTCATGGGCGCGGGCGATGTGGATGCGCTGGGACGGCGGCTTGTCGGCAGGCAATCTCCGTAGATTAGGCTGCAAAGAGGCAGTTTTTCGGAATAGGCTTAACCTCGACTGGAGGCTGAGATCAAGCGCTTTGCGGAGTCTCAAGTGGAACTTGATGCAGCTGTCGGGTCGCGATCGTCGAGCCGGCGCCCGATCAGCCAGGCGAGCGCGAGCGCGGCGATCGCCGCGCCGGCGAGGAGCAGCGGGCTCTGCCACGTCAAGTCCAGCGAGCTGCGCAGAGGGATCGCGTTGTTGAGCGCGTGCAACCCGATGCCGGGGTACAGCGACCCGGTCCAGGCATAGAGCAGGCACATGCCGATCCCGAACAGCGCGACCGGGAGCAGGAAGGCCACGGGCGACCAGCCGATGTGCGACGCCGCGAAGAGCAGGCCGCTGCCGAGCGCCGCAGGCCAGAGCGCATAGCGGTTGCGCAGCGCGCGGAAGATGTAGCCGCGGAACAACACCTCTTCGCCCAGCGGCGTGAGCACCGACAAGACCACGATGAGCGTGAGCACGCGGAGGGTTCCCTCGGTGCCGAGCCGGCCGGTCAGCGTCTGTCCCCGAGCTTCGTCGAGGCCGATCGCCGCGAACCACAGGATGCTCAGCGCGGTCAGCGCGACCCAGACGGCGATCGACAGGCCGATCGCGCGCCGCAGCGCCGGCCGGCGCAGCCCGAAGTCGGCCGCGCTCGGCTCGCCCTGTCGCCTGGCCAGCATGACCGCGAGGCCGACGGGCGCGGCGTTCAGCACCACGAGGGCGAGCGCCGTCGCCAGCAGCAGACCCATGTCTCCAGCGACGACCGCGCGTCCGGCAATCGCCAGCCCGCACGCTCCGATGAACGCGACGACCACCGTCGACGCCGGCCAGGCCGTGGCGCCCGACGCGACCGCCGAGTCCGCCCGGACTGCCTCGCGCTGTGGCCCCGACCTCACCAGGAATGCCCCACGAAGACCGGCTCGGGCACGAGATCCACCCCGAAGGCCTCGTGCACGCCGGCCGCGATCTCGCGCGCCAGCATGACGAGCTCAGCCGTCGTTCCGGCGCCGCGGTTGGTCAGCGCAAGCGTGTGCTTGGTCGAGATGGCGATCCCCGCGGGGTTGCCGTACCCGCAACGGAAGCCCGCTCGCTCGATGAGCCAGGCCGCCGAGGTCTTCACCGAGCGCGGCTCGACCGGCCACGCGGGCGGCCTGACGTCCGCACCGAGGCGCTCCGTCGCCCGTGCGGCGAAGGCCTCGAAGTCCCGCGCGCGAAGGATCGGGTTGGTGAAGAACGAGCCGGCGCTGACCGTGTCGGGGTCGCCGGGGTCGAGCACCATGCCCTTGCTGCGGCGCAGGGCCAGCACGGCCTCGCGCACCTCGCCGACCGGCGCCCGCTGCCGCAGTTCGACGCCGAGGCGGCCCGCGAGCTCGGCGTAGCGAATCGGCTCCGAGAGCCCCGTCGGCTCGAGCGCGAAGCTCACGCCGAGCACCAGCCACCGGCCGGGATCGCGCTTGAAGACGCTCGAGCGGTAGTCGAACAGGCACTCCTCGGTCTCGAGGACGTGCAGCTCGCCGCTGAGGCGGTCCAGCGCGCGGACGGCGATGAGCACGTCGGCGATCTCCTGGCCGTAGGCGCCGACGTTCTGGATCGGCGTCGCGCCGACGCTGCCGGGAATGCCCGACAGCGCCTCGATGCCGGCCAGCCCATCGGCCACGCAGGCCGCTACGACGGCGTCCCAGCTCTCGCCCGCGGCGACGTCGAGGCGAGTGCGCCCGTCGGCCATGCGAACGCCCTCGACGCCGCGCGTCTGCACCCGCGCGACGGTCCCGTCGAAGCCCGCGTCGGCGACGACGACGTTGCTGCCGCCCGCCAGCAGCAGCAGCGGCTCGCCGCCGGCGTCGGCCGTGCGGACGGCCTCGATCAGCGCCGCCTCGCCGTCGATCGAGACGAGCCGCGCGGCCGGGCCGCCGAGGCGCAGCGTGGTGAGTTCCGAGAGGGACACCGCAGGCATGCGCGAGGACGCTAGTGGCTCTCGCGTGCGACGTCCGCGCGAGACCCACTGGTGGGTCGTCGCCGGAGGCAGGGTCCGCGGACCGCGCGGCGAAGAACGCCTGCGATGGCCCCGCTCGCCCGCCGCCGAACGCGCGTGGTCCTTGGCATCGCCGTGCTGCTCGCGGTGCTGACCCCGTTCGCGTTGTGGCTTCGCAACAGCTCGCTCGTGCGCGTGGAGGACGTCTCGGTCAGCGGGATCGACGGCCCGCAGGCAGCGCAGATCACGCGCGCGCTCGAGTCGGCGGGCCGCGACATGACGACGCTTCATGTGCGCCACAACGCGCTGCTCAGCGCGGTCGCCGCATTCCCCGTCGTGCGCAGCCTGCGCACCGAGACCGACTTCCCGCATGGCCTGCGGATCACCATCAACGCCTACGAGCCCGTGGCGGCCGTGCGCGCCGGCGGCGGCCTCACCGCGGTCGCGAGGGACGGAACGCTGCTGCGCGGCACCGCCACGCGCGATCTGGCGGTGGTCGCGATCCGCGCGCGGCGGGGTGGCGATCGGCTGCGGCGCGGCACTGCGCTGGCTGGAGTACGGGTGCTGGCCGGGGCGCCGCGCGCGCTCCGCGGCCGCGTGGCGCGCATCTACCGCGGCCCGCGCGGGCTGACGGCAACGATGGAGAACGGGCCCAAGCTGTACTTCGGCAGCGGCGACCGGCCGGATGCGCAGTGGCGCGCAGCGGCGCAGGTGCTGGCCAGCCGCACCTCGCGCGGCGCGTCGTACGTCGACCTGCGCATCGCGGAACGCCCGGTGGCGGGCGGCCTCCAGCCTCGCGGCGGAGAGCCTCAACCTACACTTTAGGTTGACTGCACCGAATCGACGATTCTCCTGCTCAGGTCGAGAGTCAGGGGTTTTGCAACTGTTCTTGCGTTTGTAGACTTCGCGTTGACACGAGTTCCGGCCCGTGCGTACTGTGGTTTCCCCGGAACCGGGTTGGGGGAGCCAAATCCCTCAACAATTACTCAAGGGTCGGACGTCTACCTCATGGAATCCAGCAGCAGCTATCTCGCGGTCATCAAGGTCGTCGGCGTCGGCGGCGGCGGTACGAACGCCGTCAACCGCATGGTCGACGCGGGTCTGCGTGGCGTGGAGTTCATCTCGGCCAACACGGACGCCCAGGCGCTGCAGATGACGGACGCCGACATCAAGCTCAACATCGGGCACGACCTGACGAAGGGCCTGGGCGCCGGCGCGAACCCGGAGATCGGCTTCGGCGCGGCCGCCGAATCGCGTGACGACATCAAGGAGGCGCTGAAGGGCGCGGACATGGTCTTCGTCACCGCGGGCGAGGGCGGCGGCACCGGCACGGGCGCCGCCCCCGTCATCGCCGAGATCGCCAAGAACGAGATCGGCGCGCTCACGGTCGGTGTCGTCACCAAGCCGTTCGAGTTCGAGGGCAGCCAGCGCACCCGCCAGGCGGAGGAGGGCATCGAGCGCCTGCGCGAGGTCGTCGACACGCTCATCGTCATCCCCAACGAGAAGCTGCTCGCCGTCGTCGAGCGTCGCACGACGATGCTCGACGCGTTCCGCGAGGCCGACAACGTCCTGCGTCAGGGCGTCCAGGGCATCACCGACCTCATCACGATCCCCGGCCTGATCAACCTCGACTTCGCCGACGTGCGGACGATCATGCAGGACGCCGGCTCGGCGCTCATGGGCATCGGTACCTCCAACGGCGAGAACCGCGCCGCCGACGCCGCGCGCATCGCGATCTCCAGCCCGCTCATCGAGGAGGACGTCGAGGGTGCGACGGGCATCCTGCTGAACATGACCGGCGGCCGCGACCTCGGCCTGTTCGAGGTCAACGAGGCCGCCGAGATCGTGCGCGAGGCTGCCGCGCCCAACGCGAACATCATCTTCGGCGCGGTCATCGACGAGAACCAGGGCGACGAGGTGCGTGTCACCGTCATCGCCACCGGCTTCGATCACGGCCGCGCCCGTCCGCGCACCGCGCGCGAGGAGACCCGCCAGAGCGTCAGCCGCCTGGATCGCAACCCGCGCATCGACGACCGCCAGCGCTCGTCGCTCGAGATCCCGGACGACGAGATCGAGATCCCGCCGTTCTTGCGCTGAGCGTCCCGTGCCCGGTGCGCACCGCCCGCCGGTCGGGCCCCGCCTCTAGCGCACGAAGCGAATCGTCAGCGGGTAGCGGTACTCCTCGCCCCGGCCCGCCCGCGCAGCGGCCAGGCAGATGAACCCGATCCACGCCAGGAACCCCAGGATGAGCACCGGGATCAGCGCGAGGCCGACGATGAAGAAGATGAGCACGAACGTCAGGATGCCGAGCACGATCGCGTAGAGCATCGCCGAGATGTTGAAGTTCAGCGCCTCGGCGGCGTGGCGGCGCACGAACGGGTCGTCCTTCTTGGCGACGTAGACGACGAGCGGACCGACGAACGGAAAGCCGATCACGAGGCTCAGCAGCGCGGACAGGTGCGCGGCGAGCGCCCAGCTGCGCGAGTCGTCACGGGCGTTGTGCGGGCTGGCCGGCGGCACGGCCGAGGACGTCGCGTCGGTCCAGCGCGTGCCGTCCCAGTAGCGCATGGCGGCCCCGCCGGCCGGATCGGGGTACCAGCCGGCCGCGGCGGCGGGGGGTGGCTCGGGCCTGCCGAATGCGTCCATGGCCAAACCATAGTCCCGCGCGCGGCGCGTCCGGCCGATACGACCCAGCGAATCTCGCACGTTTGCCGGCGTCGGCCGCGCCGTCGGCTCCCGGTCGCTCCGCTAGCCTCGTCGGTGTGACGACGACGCTCAAGCGCACGCCGCTGTTCGACGCGCACGTGGCCGCGGGCGCCAAGCTCGTCCCGTTCACCGGATGGGAGATGCCCGTCCGATACACCGCCGGGATCCGCGCCGAGCACGAGGCGGTGCGCAACCGCGCGGGCGTGTTCGACGTCTCGCACATGGGCGAGGTGCAGACCTCCGGGCCCGACGCCGAGGCGTTCTTGCAGCACGTCCTCTCCAACGACGTCGCGAAGATGGCGGTCGGCGGCGCGCAGTACTCGATGCTCTGCAACGAGGACGGCGGGCTGCTCGACGACCTCTTCACCTACCGCCTCGCCGGCGAGCGCTTCCTGACCGTCACCAACGCCGCCAACCACGACTCCGACTTCGCCTGGATGCTCGACCAGGCCGCCGGCTACGACGTCCAGGTCGAGGACGTCGCCGGCGACTTTGCGATGCTCGCCGCGCAGGGCCCGCGCGCGCGGGAGATCGTCGAGCAGATCGCCGACAGCCCGCTGCCCCCGCGCATGCAGGCGGCGCGCCGCATCATCCTCGGCCACGAGGCGCTCGTCTGCGGGACGGGCTACACCGGCGAGGACGGCGTCGAGCTGCTGCTCTCGCCCCAGGGCGGCCCCGCCGTGTGGGAGGAGCTGCTGCGCCGCGGCGTCGTGCCGTGCGGCCTCGCGGCGCGCGACACCCTGCGCCTGGAGGTCTGCTATCCGCTCTACGGCAACGACCTCTCGATCGAGCGCGACCCGATCGAGGCCGGCCTCGGCTGGGCGGTCAAGGAGGACACCGGCTTCATCGGGTCCGAGGCCGTGCGCCGCACCCGCCAGGAGGGCCCGGCCGAGAAGCTCGTCGCGTTCAAGCTCACCGGTCCCGGCATCGCGCGCCAGGGCAACCCGGTCGTCGGCGGCGGCGAGGTGACGAGCGGCACGATGTCGCCGAGCCTCGGCATCGGAATCGGCATGGCCTACGTGCCGGCCGAGCGCGCCGCGGTCGGCGAGACGTTGGAGATCGACGTGCGCGGGAAGGTACGCACTGCGGTCGTCGCACCCAAGCCCCTCTACTCCAAGGAGACCGATGGCTGAAGCGAGCTATCCCGACGAGCTGCTCTACCACGCCGAGCACGACTGGGCGCGCATCGAAGACGGCGTCGCGACATTCGGCATCACGTGGTTCGCCCAGGACGCGCTCGGCGAGGTCGTCTTCTTCGACCCGCCCGAGGTGGGATCGTCGGTCGCAGCCGGTGAGTTCTACGCCGAGGTCGAGTCGGTCAAGGCCGTCTCGGAGGTCATCGCGCCGCTCTCGGGCGAGATCGTGGAGGTCAACACCGCGCTCGCCGACGACACCGAGCCGATCAACGAGGACCCCTACGGCCAGGGCTGGATGGTGAAGGTGAAGCTGTCCGACGCGGCTGAGACCGAGACGCTGATGGATCGCGACGCCTACGTCGCGACGCTGTAGTGGGGCTCCCTCCACCGATGGCCGGCTACACGTCCGTCACGCCCGAGGATCTCGAGCACATGCTCGCGGTGATCGGGGTCGGCTCGATCGAGGAGCTCTTCGACGGGATCCCGGAGAGCCTGCGACTCGACCGCCCGATCGACCTGCCGCCCGGCGAGCCCGAGCAGGCCGTCTACGCCGAGCTGCGCCGCCTCGCCGAGCGCAACGTCTGCGCCGAGGACGAGATCACCTTCCTCGGCGCCGGCATGTACGACCACTACGTGCCGTCGATCGTCGACATGCTGATGTCGCGCTCGGAGTTCCTCACCCCCTACACGCCCTACCAGCCGGAGGTCAGCCAGGGCGGGCTGCAGGTGATGTTCGAGTACCAGACGGCGATCTCCGAGCTGACCGGCCTGCCGGTCTCCAACGCCTCGGTGTACGAGGGGCCGAGCGCCGTCGGCGCCGCCGCGTACATGGCCAAGCTCGCCAACAGGCGCCCGCGCGTGCTCGTCAGCCGCGGCCTGCACCCGCACAGCCGCGAGACGCTTCAGACGCTGTCGGTCGGCTACGGCACGACCGTGCAGGAGCTCGGCCTCGACGACGCTGTGACCGACCTCGCCGCGCTGCGCGACGCGCTCGGCGACGACGTCAGCGCGGTCGTCATCCAGCAGCCGAACTTCCTGGGAGCGATCGAGGACGTCGCCGCGCTGACGCAGGCCGCCCACGAGCACGGCGCGCTCGTCATCTGCGCCGCCGACCCGCTGACCCTCGGCGTCATCGAGGCCCCAGGCCACCAGGGCGTCGACGTCTGCGTCGGCGAGGGCCAGTCGCTCGGCAACCGCCTCGACTACGGCGGCCCCTCCTTCGGCTTCTTCGCCGCCACCGAGCAGCACCTGCGCTCGATCCCCGGCCGTATCGCCGGCGAGACGACCGACGCCGACGGCCGCCGCGGCTTCGTCCTGACCCTGCAGACGCGCGAGCAGCACATCCGTCGCGAGCGCGCGACGTCGAACATCTGCACGTCGCAGGCGTTGAACGCGCTGGGCGGGGTCGTGTACCTGAGCTGGCTCGGCCGGCAGGGGATAGTCGACATCGGCGAGCTCATGCTGCAGCGCACGCATTACGCGCGCGAGGCGCTGGCCGGGCTGGAGGGTGTCTCCAAGCTCCACGACCGGCCGGTCGTGCGTGAGTTCGCGTTGAAGCTCGACGTCGACGGGCTGGCCGGCGTCGAGCGCGTGCTCGAGCGCTGCGCGGCCGGCGGCGTCAACGCCGGCTACGCGCTGGGCCGCTCGTACGAGGAGCACGCCGACGGGCTGCTCGTCGCGCTCACCGAGCAGCGCTCGCGCGCGGACATCGAGCGGCTGGCCGAGGTGCTGGCGGCGGCGGTCTCGGCGCAGCGAGCCGCCGCGCCGGCGGGCGCGGAGGCGCGCGCGTGAGCATCCCGGCCACCTCGCACGCGGGCTCCACGCCGCAGCAGCGCGAGCACGCGACGACGATCTTCGAGAAGGGCGCGGCCGGGCGCCGGGCGTTCCGCGCCCCGGCGCTGGACGTCCCGGCGGTCGAGGGTCTGATCCCGGAGGCGCTGCGCCGCGCGCAGCCGCCGCGGCTGCCGGAGGCGTCGGAGCCGGAGATCGTGCGCCACTACGTCAACCTCTCCAAGCGCAACTTCGATCTCGACTCGGGCTTCTATCCGCTCGGCTCGTGCACGATGAAGCACAACCCGCGCCTGCACGAGCGCGTGGCGGCCCTGCCCGGTCACGCGCGCCTGCACCCGCTGCAGTCGCCGTGCCGCGCGCAGGGGGCGCTGGAGCTCATGTTCAACCTGCAGGAGGCGTTGGCGGAGATCGCCGGCCTGCCACATGTGTCGCTGCAGCCGTCGGCCGGATCGCACGGCGAGCTGGCCGGTGTGCTGTTGACCCGCGCCTACCACGCCGACCGCGGCGAGGAGCGCACGAAGGTGCTCACGCCCGACAGCGCCCACGGCACGAACCCCGCCACGGTGACGATGGCCGGCTTCGAGGTCGTGAAGGTGGCGCTGGACGCCGACGGGGGCGTCGACCTCGACGACCTGCGCGCCAAGACCGACGAGTCCGTCGCGTGCCTCATGCTCACCAACCCGAGCACGCTGGGCATCTTCGATCCGAACATCGAGGAGATGGCGCAGATCGTCCACGGGGCGGGGGCGACGCTGTACTACGACGGCGCGAACCTCAACGCGATCATGGGCTACTCGCGGCCGGGCGACATGGGCTTCGACATCGTGCACTTCAACCTGCACAAGACGTTCACGCAGCCGCACGGCGGCGGCGGGCCGGGCGCCGGCCCGATCGCGGTGAGCGATCGCATCGAGCCGTTTCTGCCGCGCCCGCAGGTCGTGCGCCATCCACCCGGGGCACCGAACGGCGAGCGGGCGTCGGCCAGCGGGGAGGCCAACGGCCGGCTGGTCGGTGGCCCGCCGACCTACGACCTCGACGAGCGTGACGGGCCCGACTCGAAGTCGATCGGCAAGCTGCGCGGCTTTCAGGGCAACTACGGCGTCTTCGTGCGCACGTACGCCTACATCCGCTCGCTGGGCGCGGAGGGGCTGAAGGACGTGTCCGAGGTTGCCGTGCTGAACGCCAACTACGTGCTGGCGCGCCTGCGCGCCGAGGTGGGCGACACGCTGCCGTTGGCCTTCGGCGAGCGCTGCATGCACGAGTTCGTGCTGAGCGGAGCGCCGATGAAGAAAAAGCTCGGCATCCGCACGCTCGACCTGGCCAAGCGGCTGCTCGACCACGGCATGCACCCGCCGACGGTCTACTTCCCGCTCGTCGTCGAGGAGGCGCTGCTCGTCGAGCCGACGGAGACCGAGACGCGCGAGACGCTCGATCAGTTCGTCGATGCGATCGTGTCGATCATCGCCGAGGCCGAGGAGGATCCGGAGGTCGCCCGCAGCGCGCCCTACGGGACGCCGGTGCGGCGTCTGGACGAAGCGGGCGCGGCGAAGCGCCCGCGCGTGCGCCAGACCCTGTAGCCGCCGCCGGTTGCAGCTTGGCAACCGACCGCGTGCGGACGTATGGTCCGTGGTCGGCGACCAGGGACGGGGGACGATGATGCGCAGAGTATGGGTCGGGCTTGCGATGGTGCTGGCGGCGCTGGCGGCGGCCCCCGGTGCGGGTGCGGCCACACGGTCCGCGGGCTACGACGCGCGCACGGTGATCGTCAAGTACGCGGACGGCGCCTCGTCCTCGCAGCGCTCGCTGGCCGGCCGGCTGGCCGGCGTGCTCGAGACGCTGGGCGGCGTGGCCGGAGTCGGCGCGCAGGTCGTGCGGGTGTCCGGCGATCCGGCTGCCGTGGCGGCGCGCCTGAACCGCTCGAGCGCGGTGCTCTACGCCGAGCCGAACTACATCGCTCGCGCGACGGCGATCCCGAACGACCCGCGCTTCGGCGAGCTGTACGGCCTGGACAACAGCGGCCAGAGCGGCGGGGTGGCCGATGCCGACATCGACGCTCCCGAGGGCTGGGACGCGGCCGGCCTCGGCGCGTTCCCGGCTGCGCTGAACGGCGCCAAGATCGGCATCGTCGACACCGGCGTGCTGGCGACGCACGAGGACATCTCCGGCAAGGTCTTCGACTGTGCCGGGGTGAAGTCGTTCGGAATCGACCTGCTCGGCCTGATCACGCTGCCGCTGTTCGCCGACCCGACGATCGCCGCCGGCCGCTGCGTCGACGACAACGGCCACGGCACGCACGTCGCGGGCACGGCCGCGGCGCGGGCGAACAACGCCCGCGGCATCGCGGGCGTGGCGTTCAACTCGCCGCTGGCGATCTGCAAGGCGCTCGATCGCAGCGGGGCGGGCGCCGTCGCCGGGATCGCGAACTGCATCGGCTACGTGGCCGGGACGGGGGCGAAGGTCATCTCGCTGTCGCTCGGCACGCCGAACGACTCGGTGACGCTGCGCAACGCGGTCGCGGCAGCGAGCCAGAGCGCGCTGGTCGTAGCCGCCGCGGGCAACAGCGGCGCGGCGACGACGGAGTACCCGGCCGGCTATCCCGAGGCCGTGTCGGTGGGGGCGACCGATCGGCGCGACGCCCATGCGTCGTTCTCGACGGCGAACGCGAAGGTGGAGGTCTCGGCGCCGGGCGTCGACATCCTCTCGTCGTGGCGCGACGGCGGCTATCTGACGCTGTCGGGCACCTCGATGTCGGCCCCGCACGTGGCCGGCGTGGCGGCGATCATCGCCGCGGGCAACCCGGGCGGCGGGCCGGCGGCGTGGCGGACGCGCCTTGGCCAGTCGGTCGACGACCTCGGCGCGGGCGGGCGCGACCCGCAGTTCGGGTTCGGGCGGGTGAACCTCGCCCTCGCGGCGGGCTGAACCTCGTAGGCGCCCGCGGCCCGACGCCCACGCGGGTGGCGCGTGTAGCGTGAACGGCGTGGCTTTCGTCATCTTCAGCGGCATCCAGCCGACCGGCCGCAAGCACCTGGGCAACTACATCGGTGCGATCCAGCAGTACGTCGCCTGCCAGGATCGCGGCGATCCGGCGATCTTCTGCATCGTCGACCTGCACGCGACGACCGTGGCCTACGACCCCGAGGAGCTGCGCGACCGCGTTCACGACACGACCGCGATCCTGCTCGCGGCCGGCCTGGACCCCGAACGCTGCGTCCTGTTTCGCCAGGGCGACGTCGAGGAGCACACCGAGCTGTGCTGGCTGCTGACGTCCGTCACCGCGCTCGGCGCGCTCCAGCGGATGCACCAGTTTCGCGACAAGTCGGCGGCGCAGCGCGAGCTGGTCTCCGCCGGGCTGCTGCTGTACCCCGTCCTGCAGGCGGCCGACGTGCTCGCCTACCGCGCGCACGAGGTGCCCGTGGGGGAGGACCAGCGCGAGCACCTCGAGCTCATGCGCAACATCGCCGAGCGCTTCAACGCGCGCTTCGGCGACGGCCTGCTCGTCGTGCCCGAGCACCGGATCCCCACCGTCGGCTCGCGCGTGCGCGACCTCCAGGAGCCCGACCGCAAGATGTCGACGACCGGTGGCACCGAGCAGGGCACGGTCCTGCTGCTCGACGACCCCGCCGTCATCCGCAAGAAGTTCAAGCGCGCCGTGACCGACTCCGACGACCCGCCGGCCCTGCGCCGCGGCGACGACAAGCCGGGCGTGACGAACCTCATCGACATCCTCGCGGTGATGCGCGGCGTGCCCCCGACCGCGGTCGAGAAGGAGATGGCGAGCGCGCGCGGCTACGGTGACCTGAAGGCCGCGGTCGGCGAAGCGGTGGTCGACGAGCTGGCGCCGCTGCAGGAGCGCTACCAGGCGATCCGCGCCGACGAGGGCGCGCTCGAGGACGTGCTGGCCGCCGGCGCCGCCAAGGCGAGCGCGATCGCCTCGCAGACGCTGGCCGACGTGCGCGAGGCGATGGGGGTCGGACCGCCGCGATCGCACACCGGGTAGGACCAACCCCGACATGCCCGATCTTTTGCTCGGTCCGCTGCTGCGCTACGTCTCCGACACCGAGGCCACGGTGTGGGTGCAGACCGACGCGCCATGCGAGGTCACCGTCCTCGAGCGCCGCGCCACGACGTTCACCATCGCCGGGCACCACTACGCGCTCGTCCTTCTCGAGGGCCTGAAGCCGGGCAGCACGCTGCCCTACGAGGTTGCCCTCGACGGCGTCGCGTGCTGGCCGCCGCCCGGCGATCCCTATCCGCCGTGCGTCATCCGCACCCACACCCCCGACGAGCAGCTGCGCCTCGCGTTCGGCTCCTGCCGGGTCTCGGTCCCCCACGACACCCCCTACGTCCTGAGCAAGGACGACGACCCCGCCGGTCGCGAGGTCGACGCGCTGCTGGCGCTCGTCGAGCGCATGCGCCACGAGCCGAGCGCCGAGTGGCCCGACGCGATCCTGCTGCTCGGCGACCAGGTCTACGCCGACGAGGTGTCGCCCGACACCAAGCAGCTGATCGCCGCGCGGCGCTCGCGCAACGGCGACGGCCCACCGCCCGACGAGGTGGGCGACTTCGAGGAGTACACCTCCCTGTATCGCGAGAGCTGGAGCGACCCGGCCCTGCGCTGGCTGCTGTCGACGGTGTCCAGCGCGATGATCTTCGACGACCACGACGTCCACGACGACTGGAACATCTCCGAGACGTGGATCGCGCAGATGCGCGCCAAGCCCTGGTGGGAGGAGCGCGTCGTCGGCGCGTACGTGTCCTACTGGATCTACCAGCACCTCGGCAACCTCTCACCGTCGGCGCTGTTTGACGACCCGATCTTCTGCGCGGTGCAGGACGCCGAGGGTGACAGCGAGCAGCTCGTGCGCGAGTTCGCCCGGACCGCGGTGCGTGAGATCGCCGGGGCGCGCTGGAGCTACTGCCGGGACTTCGGGCGCACCCGGCTCGTCGTCGTCGACTCCCGCGCCGGCCGCGTCCTGGCGCAGGGCCGGCGCCAGATGCTGTCCGACGCCGAATGGGAGTGGGTCGAGGACCGCTGCACCGGCGACTTCGACCATCTCATCGTCGGCACGTCGCTGCCGGTCCTGCTCGCGCCGGGCATGCACCACCTCGAGGCCTGGAACGAGGCGGTCTGCGACGGCGCGTGGGGGCGGCTCGCGGCGCGGGCCGGCGAGCGCGTCCGCCAGGCGCTCGACCTCGAGCACTGGGCCGCGTTTCATTCGTGCTTCGAGCGCATGACGGTGCTGCTGGAGGACGTCGCGGCCGGTCGCCGAGGCCGCGCTCCCGCGACGATCACGCTGCTGTCGGGCGACGTGCACCACGCCTACCTCGCCGAGGCCTGGTTTCCCGGGCGCGAGGTCACCAGCCGGGTGCTGCAGGCGACGTGCTCGCCGGTCCGCAACCCGCTCGACAAGCGCGAGCGGCGCGCGCTGCGCGCGGCCTTCACGCGGCCGGTGGCCGCCTTCGCGCGCCGCCTCGCCCGCGCCGCCGGCGTGCCGGCGCCGGGCATGCGCTGGAGCTTCGCCCAGGCGCCGACGTTCGACAATCAGATCGCGCGCCTGGACCTCTGCGGACGCGGCGCGCAGCTGTGCATCGAGAAGACGCTGCCGCAGGACTGGCGCGCGCCGCGCCTGCACACCAGCCTGTCGCTCGGCATCGTGCCGAAGGCCGCCGCAGAACCCTGAACGACGGTATGGCGTTCCGGGCACGCAAACGCTAGTGTCGCCGCCATGAACCTAAGAGATGAACGCGGTAGCTTCGGCGCATTCGACGTGGTCGTGATTCTGGTGATCCTGTTCGGCCTGTTCGGGATCTCCTTGCTCATCGCTGCGTCGTAGCCCAAAGCACCGTCTGGGGAGAGGGTTGGGTGACCGTCCTGCGACGGCGCTAGTGTGCGCCCGGTGACGGTCACCTCGCTCGAGCTCGATCTGGAGGTCTTCTCCGGCCCCTTCGATCTGCTGCTGGCGCTCGTCCTGCGCGAGGAGATCGACCTGCTCGAGGTCCAGCTCGCGGAGATCGTCATCGCCTACCTCGATCACCTCGAGGCGCGCGGCGAGCTCGACCTCGAGGTCGCGACCGAGTTCATCGTGCTGATCGCCGCGCTGCTGGAGCTCAAGTCGCGCCTCATGCTGCCGCGCGAGGCCGACGAGCTGCCCGACTTCGAGCCCGGCGAGGCGGCCGACGAGCTGCTTGCGCGGATGCTCGAGGCGCAGCGCTACCGGCGCGCCGCCGAGCACCTCGCGGCGCGGCTGGCCGGCGAGGAGGGCGTGCGCTATCGCAGCGCCCCGCTGCCGCCCGCGCTGCGGCGCACGAACCTCGCCGACGCCGGCGCCGCCGTCTACAACCCGCGCCGGCTGGGGTCGGCGCTCGGCGGGCTGCTGCGCGTGCCCCCGCAGATCTCGCTCGGTCACCTCTCGATCCCACGCGTGACGACGGCCGAGCGCCTGACCCACCTGCGCGCGCTGCTGCGCCGCGGCGCGACGACGTTCGACGAGGCCGTGCGCGGCGCCGATCGCGTGACCGTCGCCGTCACGCTCTTCGCGCTGCTCGAGCTCTACAAGCAGGGCGAGGCGAGCTGGGATCAGCCCGAGCCGTTCGGCGAGATCGCGATCGCGCCAACCGTGCGCGCCGCGCGACCGGCATGGGCGGCCGTGGGGGCCTGAGCACCGTGGCCGAGCTCAGCGAGCTGGCTCGCATCGTCGAAGGGCTGCTCTTCCTGGCGCCCGCTCCGGTCAGCGCCGAGGATCTCGCCGACGCGTCGGGCTGCGAGACCGACGAGGTCGCCACGGCGCTCGCCGAGCTCGACCGCGCGTACGCGCCGGGCGCGCGCGGCCTGCAGCTCAAGCGCGTCGGCGGCGGCATCGCGCTCGCGACCGATCCGATCTGCGAAGAGGCCGCGCGGCGCCTGCTGGCCAAGCCGCGCACGCCGCCGCTGACCCCGGCGCAGGCCGAGACGCTGGCGATCGTCGCCTACCTGCAGCCGGTGTCGCGACCGGAGATCACGCGGATCCGCGGCGTCGCGGCCGAGTCGGCGACCGCGACGCTCGAGGAGCGCGGCTTCATCGAGGAGGCCGGCCGCTCGCAGTTCGGCGCGGTCCTCTACCGCACGAGCGCGCTCTTCCTCAAGCTGTTCGGGCTGGACTCGCTCAAGGCGCTGCCGAGCGTGGTCGAGTGGGATCCGTCGCCCGAGGAGCAGGCCGACCTGCGCGACCGCCTGCTGCGCGCCGGCGAGCAGCGCGCGGGCGACGCCGCCCAGGCCGGCTGATCGTCGGTCCGCTCAGCCGCCGCCGGCGGCCGCCAGCTGCCCGCAGGCGGCCGCGATGTCCCGCCCGCGCGTGAGCCGCACCGTCGCGCGCAGCCCGTGCTCCTCGAGCACCGCGCGGAACGCGTTGATCGCATCGGGGCTCGAGCCCTCGTAGGAGCCGGTCGGGTTGTACGGGATGAGGTTGACCTTGAAGACCTTCGGATCGAGAACCTGCGCGAGCGCCACCGCCTGCTCGTAGCGGTCGTTGACGCCGGCGAGCATCACGTACTCGACGAACACGAGGCGGCGCTTGGCGGCGTAGAAGCGCCGGCAGGCCGCGAGCACGTCGGCCAGCGGATAGCGGTCGTTGACCGGCATGATCTGCGAGCGCAGCGCCTCGTCGGCGGCGTGCAGCGAGAGCGCGAGGCGGATCGGCATGCCGGTCTGCGCGAGGCGGTCGATGCCCGGGATCCAGCCGACCGTCGAGATCGCGGTGCGGCGGTGGGTGACGCCGAGGTCGGGCAGGCGCTCGCACGCGGCGAGCACGTGGTCGAGGTTCATCATCGGCTCGCCCATGCCCATGAACACGACGTGATTCGGGGAGTCCTCCGCGGGGCATCCGGGCCCGCGTTCTGATGACGAAGGACTTCCTGCGGCCGTCCGAAGGAAGCGGCGGAAGTGCAGCGCCTGGTCGAGGATCTCCGACGCGGTCAGGTTGCGGGCGAACTTCATCGCGCCGGTCGCGCAGAACGTGCACGTGAGCGGGCAGCCCGACTGCGAGGACAGACACAGCGAACGGCGCCCGTCGCGATAGCGCATGAGCACGGCCTCGACCGCGCGTCCGTCGGCGGTGTGAAACAGCGACTTGACCGTGCCGTCGCGCGCGCGGGCCTCCTCGACCACCGTCAGCGTGGAGAACGGCACCGCCTCGGCCAGCCGGCTGCGCAGCGCGGCCGGCACGTCGGTCATCGCCGCGTAGCCAGCGGCCCCGCGCGCGGCCCACGACCACACCTGGCGGGCGCGGAAGGCGGGCTCGCCGGCTTCGGCCAGCGTGTGCTCGAGCAGCTCAAGATCCACGCCCCCATCGTAGGCGCGCTCGCACGACGGCTTTGCGCTCAGCCCGGAGCGTCGAACTCGAAGATCGCGCTGCCGTGCGACGCGAGCATCGGCACGCCGGCGGTCGCAAGCTCGTAGGCGCCCGGCGTGTACCAGTGATCGGAGACGAACTTGCGCCGCCCGCCGGGCTCGACCGCCCAGGCGCCGCGACACCAGCCCTCCGCCGACTCGCGGGCCAGCCCGACCCACCAGCGCAGCTTCTCCTCGTCGCCCATCTTCGAGGCCAGCGCGGTCGCGCGCAGCCCGTCCTCGGAGAGCGGCTCGAGCACGATCGTGAAGCTCTCGCGGTTCATCGCCACGTGCTGGACGTGGTTGGAGGCGACGATGTCGAACGGCGCCTCGCGCAGGCAGATCCGCCGCACCGGCTCGAACTCCGCGATCGCGGTCGCGAGGTCGGCGCCGCGCGCGACGGCCGCCACGAGGTAGTCCGGGAAGAAGCGCTCGATCGACACGTGCAGCTCGTGCGCGCCGGCCCAGTTCGCCGCGAGCGCGATGAGCTCCTCGCGCGTCGCGTGCAGCGGCAACGCGAAATGCATCATCTCGGGATAGAAGAGGTTGGGCTGAGCGGCCACCTGCCACCATCGTAGGCGTGCGCCTCGCCAAGTTCCTCGCCCATGCGGGTGTCGCCTCCCGACGTGGCGCCGAGGAGATCATCCGCGCCGGCCGCGTCCAGATCGCCGGCACGACCGTCACCGATCCGGCGCGCGACGTCGACATCGACAGCGGCGTCGCGGTCGACGGCTCGTTCCTCGAAGGACCCGAGGAGCGGATGGTCTTCCTCGTCCACAAGCCCAAGGGCGTGCTGTCGACGGCCGCCGACACGCACGGCCGGCGCACGATCGTCGACCTCGTCCCGTCGCGCGGCGCCCGGCTGTACCCCGTCGGCCGCCTGGACGCCGACAGCACCGGCCTGATCCTCGTCACCAACGACGGCGACCTCGCCCAGCGCCTGACGCACCCCTCCTTCGAGGTGCCGCGCACGTACCGTGCCACCGTCCGGCCGGTGCCCGTTGCCGAGCGCGCGCTGCGCACGCTGCGCGAGGGCGTCGAGCTCGACGACGGCCGCACCGCGCCCGCCAAGGTGCGCCAGGTCAAGCCCGGCGTGCTCGAGCTGACGATCCACGAGGGCCGCAACCACCAGGTCAAGCGCATGTGCGAGGCCGTCGGCCATCGCGTGAACACGCTGCAGCGCATTCGCTTCGGGCCGCTGCGGCTCGACGACCTGCCCGAGGGCGCGCACCGGCGCCTGAGGGCCGCCGAGGTGGAGAACCTGCGCCGCACGCCGAGCGGGTAGGGTCGAGCTGGTGTTCTGGACGGCCCACTAATGCGGCTCTTCGCTCTGCGCGGGGCTTCGTCGGTCGACCGCAACGACGCCCACGCGATCCTCGGGGCGACGGAGTGGCTGCTGCGCGAGATCCTCAAGCTCAACGACCTGCACCCCAGCGACGTCGTCAGCTGCATCTTCACGCTGACCGACGACCTCGACGCCGAGTTCCCGGCTGTCGCGGCGCGCAACATGGGCTTCTCCGCGGTCCCGCTGCTGTGCGCGCGCGAGGTGCCGGTGCCCGGCGCGCTGCCGCGCGTCATCCGCGTGCTCATGCACTACCACGCGCCCGACAACCACGTCTCGCGTCACGTCTACCTCGGCGCGGCGCGCGCGCTGCGCCAGGATCTCGAGGGCGCGCAGTGAAGGGGATCGGCGGGCGCCTGTCGCAGGGCGAGTGGATCGTGCTGCTCGCCGGGCTGGCGCTGATCGCCGACCTCGTGTTCCTGCCGTGGCACGACATCGAGCTGGGCGGCGGCCTCGACAACCTCGTCGACACGACGCTGACCGCCGTGCAGCAGCCCTACGCCGGCTACGGCATCGCCGCCGTCGTGCTCACCGCGATCATGATCGCGCAGATCGTGGTCGCCAAGGTGCTGTCGGTGCGGCTCCCCGAGCCGCCCGTGCCGTGGTCGCAGATCCACCTGATCCTGGGGATCTTCGTCGCCGTCGTGCTCGTCATCAAGCTCGTGCGGCTGACCGACTCGCTCGGCTACGGTGCGTACAGCGCGATCCTCGCGGGCATCCTCGTCGCCTACGGCGGGTATCGCATCGCGTCCGAGTTCAGCCCGCCCGCCCCGCCCACCCAGCCGGAGGACCGGATATGAGCCGCGCCACGAAGGACGAGGACGAGGACTGGGTCGGCACCCCGCCCGAGGGCTTTCACTCGCGCGACAAGGCCGACCCGGACTTCTGGCGCGCCGAGTGGCCGAAGTACGCGCTCGGCGCGGGCGTGCTCGTCAGCCTGATCGTGGTCGTCGTGCTCATAGCCGTCATGCTGTAGCGGGCCCCGCCTGCGGGCCGGCGCCCGCGATGCGGAACAATGCTCGGATGGCGATCGAGTTCTCCGAGCGGGTGCGGCGCATCCCCGCCTATCCGGTGGCGGACGGCTACTCGCTGCCCGACGACGTCGCGATGCTCGCCTCCAACGAGTCGCCCGATCCGCCGCTGGCGGCGGTCGTCGCGGCCGCGCAGCGGGTGCTGGCGGGCGTCAACCGCTACCCCGACCCGTCGAACTCGGCGCTGCGGCGGGCGCTCGGCAACCGCTACGGCATCGCGCCGAACCGGGTCGCGATCGGCAACGGCTCCTGCGACATCCTGCTCGCCGCCGGCGAGGCGCTGCTCGAGCCGGGCGCCGAGCTCGTGTACGCGTGGCCGTCGTTCAGCGTCTACCCGCACCTCGCGGCCGCGTCCGGCGCCCGCGCGATCACCGTCGACCTCGACGGCGAGCAGCGCCACGACCTCGACGCGATGGCGCAGGAGATCACCGCCGCCACGCGCCTGGTGATCGTCTGCAACCCCAACAACCCGACCTCCACCGCGCTGCCCTTCGACGAGATCGCCGCGTTCGCCGACCGCGTGCCGCGCCACGTCGCGCTGATCGTCGACGAGGCGTACTGCGAGTTCAGCCTGCTCGACGACCCCGACGCGACGCTCGACCTGCTGCCGCGCCACCCCAACCTCGTGCTGCTGCGGACGTTCTCCAAGGTCCACGGGCTCTGCGGGCTGCGCGTCGGCTACGGCCTGTGCGGCAGCGAGGCGTTCCCGCAGGCCGTCAACGCCGTGCGCCAGCCGTTCTTCTGCAACGCCGCCGCCCAGGCCGCGGCGATCGAGGCGCTCAAGCACCAGGACGCCGTCGCCGCGCGCGTCGAGCGCGCGATCGTCGCCCGCGTCGAGCTCGAGGCCGGCCTCACCGCGCTGGGAATCGAGCCCGCCGAGTCGCAGGCGAACTTCTGCTGGTTCGATCTGCCCGAGAGCACCGACGAGGCCGCCGTCGTCAAGGGCCTCGCCGAGCGGGGGGTGCTCGTGCGCGCGGGCACGGCGCTGGGCCGGGCGGGCGCGCTTCGTGTGACGTATGGCACACCCCGACAGAACGTCCGTTTCCTCGACGCGCTGGCGCAAGTCATCTAAGGTGGCATTTCGATGATCCGGTCTGCCGACAGCGCCCGCACCACTTTTCCGTTCGCGCGTCGGTATTTCGCCTGGCGATTTATCTAGGCGCTCGGCTCACCGCACCCTTTTCACGCCCCTTCGCCGAGCGCCCCGCAGTTGCCGTTGTCAGGCGTTCAACCTTCGAAAGGACCCGTGAGTAAGACTGTGATCGAGATGAAGAGCAAACCGCGTGCAGGCAGCGTGGTCGAACCGGGGGCCGTCCGCGATACCCGTATCGCGCGGGTGTCGCCGCTGACGACCCCCGCCGTACCTGCTCGAGCGCCTGCCGCTCGAGCCCGAGATGGCCGACCTCGTCCTGCGCGGCCGCCATGAGGTCGAGGCGATCCTCGACGGGATCGACGACCGCCTGCTCGTCGTCGTCGGCCCGTGCAGCGTGCACGACCCCGACGCCGCGATGGAGTATGCCTGCCGGCTGCGCGCCGAGGCCGAGCGTCACGAGTCCGATCTGCTGGTCGCCATGCGCGTGTACTTCGAGAAGCCGCGCACGACGACCGGCTGGAAGGGCCTCATCAACGACCCCCACCTCGACGGCTCGGGCGACGTCGACGCCGGCGTGCGCGCCGCCCGCGAGCTGCTGCTCGAGGTCCTGCGCCTCGGCCTGCCCGTCGGCTGCGAGTTCCTCGATCCGATCACGCCGCAGTACATCTCCGACACCGTGTCGTGGGCAGCGATCGGCGCGCGCACGACCGAGAGCCAGATCCACCGTCAGCTCGGCTCCGGCCTGTCGATGCCGGTCGGCTTCAAGAACCGCACCGACGGCGACGTCCAGGTCGCCGTCGACGCGGTCCGTGCCGCGGCCGCCTCGCACTCCTTCGCGGGCGTCGACCACAGCGGCACGCCGGCGATCCTGCATACGACCGGCAACCCCGACGGCCACGTCATCCTGCGCGGCGGCTCGGGTGAGCCCAACCACGGCCCGGCCGGCGTGGCGGGTGCGCTGGCCAAGCTGCGCGGTGCCGCGCTCGCCGAGCGCGTCGTCGTCGACGCCTCGCACGACAACAGCGCCAAGGACCACGAGCGCCAGCCGCAGGTCGCCGCCGAGATCGGCGAGCAGGTCGCCGACGGCAGCCGCGCGATCGTCGGCGTCATGCTCGAGTCCTTCCTCGTCGCCGGACGCCAGAACGTCGCCGACGGCCGCGCGCTGACGTACGGGCAGTCGATCACCGACGCCTGCATGGACTGGGACGCGACCGTCGACGTGCTCGACGGGCTCGCCGCCGCGGTGCGCGACCGCCGCTCCTGATGGACCGCCGCCGCTCGTGATCGACCGCCACCGCTCGTGAGGGTCGCGCTCGCCGGCGTCGGCCTCATCGGCGGCTCGATCGGGCTCGCCGCCCGCGCGCGGCTGGGAGCCCACGTCGTCGGCTACAACCGCAGTCCCGGGCCGCTGGAGCTTGCGCTCGAGCGTGGCGCGATCGACGAGGCGGTGACGAGCATCGACGCGATCGGCACGGCCGACATCGCGATCGCGGGGGTCGCGGTGGACGCGCTGCCCGTCACGGTGCGCGCGCTCTGCGAGGCCCTGCCCGGCGCGGCCGTCACCGACGTCGGCTCGACGAAGGCGGCGCTCGTCGGCGCGATCGAGCATGCGAACTTCATCGGCGGCCATCCGCTGGCGGGCGCCGAGGCGACGGGCGTCGCCCACGCCCGCGCGAACCTCTTCGACGGCGCCACGTGGTACCTGACGCCGCGCGCCGAGACCCCCGGCGTCCTCTACGAGCGCCTGGCGCACTTCGTCGCCGGGCTCGGCGCGGTGCCGACCGCGATCGCGCCCGACGACCACGACCGGCTCATGGCGGTCGTCTCGCACCTGCCGCACGTCGTGGCGAACCTGCTCGTCGCGCAGGCGGCCGAGGCGCTCGGCGGCGAGACGCTGCCCGCGACCGGCCCGAGCTTTCGCGACGCGACCCGCGTGGCGGGCTCCAACCCGGCGCTGTGGGCGCAGATCTACTCCGCCAACCGCGCTGCGCTGAGCGCGCAGATCGACGATCTCGTGCGGCGGCTGGGGGAGGTGCGCGCGCTGCTGGACGCCGGCGACGGCGCCGACCTGGTCGCCTGGCAGGACGTCGCCTCCCAGCAACGCCACGCGCTGCTGCAGGTCGGCCTGGCCGGTGCCGATGCGGGCGCGGTGCAGCAGATCTGCGCCGTCGTGCCCAACCAGCCGGGCGTGGTGGCCGAGATCGCGCTCGCGCTCGGGCGGGCCGGGATCAACATCTCCGACATGTCGCTGGCGCCCGAGGCCGACAACCGCACGGGCATGGTCATGCTCTGGCTCGACCCGGCGGAGGCAGCGCGGGCGATCGGGCTCATCGCCGAGCTCGGCTACCCGGCGGCCTGAGTCGGCGATGGCGACCGTCCGCTTCGAGCCGTCCGGCGCCCTGCGCGGCAGCGCCGTCGCGCCGCCCGACAAGTCGATCTCCCACCGCGCCGCGCTGCTCGGCGCGATGTCGGCGCAGCCCGTGCAGATCTCCAACTACCTGCGCGCCGAGGACACGTTGTCGACGCTCGAAGCGCTGCGCGCGGTCGGCGCGGTCGTCGAGGAGCACGACGACGGGCTGGTGGTCGTGCGCGGCAACGGGCTGCGCGAGGCGCGCGAGCCCGGCGGTCCGATCGACGTCGGCAACGCCGGCACGCTCATGCGTTTGCTGCCGGGCTGGCTGGCCGCGCAGGAGGGGCGCATCTTCGTGCTCGACGGCGACAGCTCGATCCGCCGCCGGCCGGTCGACCGCATCGCCGAGCCGCTGCGCCGCATGGGCGCAGACATCCGCGCGACCGGCGGCCGCTTCCCGCCGTTCGTCGTCTACGGCACGCCGCTGGAGGCGGTCACGTACGAGATGCCGGTCGCCAGCGCGCAGGTGAAGTCCTGCGTGCTGCTCGCCGGGCTGGCCGCCGCGGGGACGACGAGCGTGGTCGAGCCGGCGCCGAGCCGCGACCACACCGAGCGGATGCTGGCGGGCGCGGGCGTCGCGGTCGCCCGCGACGGGCTGACGGTGTCGGTCACCTGCACCGACGAGCTCGACGCGCAGGATCTCGTGGTGCCCGGCGACCTCTCCTCGGCCGCGTTCATCATCGCCGCCGGGATCCTCGTGCCGGGCTCCCGGCTCGTCGTGCGCGACGTCGGTGTCAACTGGACGCGAACCGGCTTTCTGCGGATCCTCGAGCGGATGGGCGCGGTCGTGGTCGGCGAGCTCGAGGCGCCCTCGCCGGCGGTAGCGCTCAGCGAACCGATCAGCGACATCGAGGTCGCGGCGGGCCCGCTGGTGGGGGCGGTCGTCGAGGCCGCGGAGGTGCCGCTGGCGATCGACGAGCTGCCGCTGGTGGCGCTGCTGGGCTGCTTCGCGGAGGGTGAGACGGTGGTGCGCGGGGCGCAGGAGCTGCGCGTCAAGGAGTCCGACCGGATCGCGGGGGTGGTCGAGGGGCTGCGCGGCCTGGGCGCGACGATCGAGGCCACCGACGAGGGCTTCGTGGTAACGGGCTCCGGCGGGGCGGCCCTGCGCGGCGGGACGATCGACGCCCGGGGCGATCACCGGATGGCGATGCTCGGCGCGGTGGCGGGGCTGGCGTCGGCAGAGGGCGTCGAGGTGGTCGGGATGGAGGCCGCGGCGGTCTCCTATCCCGGGTTCGTCGACGACCTCGCGGCGCTCGCGTAGCCCCAGCGCGACTGCGCTCAGGCTGCGCCCCGCGTCACCGTGACCGGCGTCGCCCAGCGCGCTTACCACCTTGACCGCGGCCGCGGCGTCGGCGAGGGCGCCGATCGCCCGGAGGATCACCCAGAACGCGGAGGGATCGTCGGACTGCAGACCCGCGTCGTGGCCGGCGACGCCGACCTCGTCGTCGCGCAACTCGTCGAGCGTCTCCCAGGTACCGCAGCCGACGGCGAGGCCGGTGTGGCCCAGCGCCCGCGTTGCGACGCGCCGTCGGACCACGTCGGCGCCTTCCTGTGACGGTGCTGGCCGATCGGTCTGCCGCCGTTGCCTGGCGATCGCGAATGTCCTTGCCCGGTCAGCCGAACGACAAGCCCTCGGCTCGGCGACGCGAGCACGCGATCTCACACCGGGAAGACGGCGAAGCGCCTGCTCCTATGCTCAGTCGATGCTCATCGCCATCGACGGCCCCGCCGGGGCCGGCAAGTCCACGGTCGCGCGCGCGGTCGCCGACGCGCTCGGCTTCACGTACCTCGACACCGGCGCGATGTACCGGAGCATCGCGCTGGCCGAGCTGCGCGGCGCGGCGGATCCGCTGGGCAGCGAGATCGAGTTCGGCGACGGACGCGTGACGCTCGACGGCGAGGACGTCACGGACGAGATTCGCACGCCGCAGGTCAGCGCCCGCGCCTCCGAGGTCGCCGCGCGGCCGGAGGTGCGCGGCCATCTCGTCGCGCTGCAGCGCAGCATGATCCGCAACGGCGACTACGTCGCCGAGGGCCGCGACATCGGCACGGTCGTCGCGCCCGACGCCGAGCTGAAGGTCTTTCTCACGGCCTCGCCGCAGGAGCGCGCGCGGCGCCGCGCCGAGCAGACCGGCGCCGATCCGGCGCGGGTCCTCGCCGAGCAGACCGAGCGCGACGAGCGCGACGCCACTCGCGAGCACTCGCCGCTGGCGCCCGCGCCCGACGCGCTGCGCGTCGACACGACGGGCCTCGGCATCGACGAGGTCGTCGCGCAGATCGCGCGGCTCGTCCAGGCCGTCCGATGAAGGTCGCGGTCGTCGGCTATCCGAACGTCGGCAAGTCCTCGCTCGTCAACCGGCTGACGAACTCGCGCGAGGCGGTCGTCCACGAGCGCGCCGGGATCACGCGCGATCGCAAGGAGATCGCCACCGAGTGGAACGGCCGGCGGTTCACGCTGATCGACACCGGCGGCATGGACAACGAGGATCCCGACCCGATCTCCGGCTCGATCCGCGACCAGGCCAAGGCCGCGCTGGCCGACGCGCAGGTCGCGCTGTTCGTCTTCGACGCCAAGGCCGGCCTGCGCCCCGGCGACGACGAGCTCGCCGACCTCCTGCGCCGCTCGCGGATGCCGGTCGTCGTGGCCGCCAACAAGATCGACGACGCCAAGGACATCCCGCTCGCCGTCGACGCGCACCGGCTCGGCTTCGGCGAGCCGATGGCCGTATCCGCCGCCCAGGGGCTGGGCACCGGCGATCTGCTCGACCGCCTCGTCGACCTGCTGTCCGAAGACGACGAGGAGGTCGACGAGACGCTCATCCGCCTCGCCGTCATCGGACGCCCGAACGTCGGCAAGTCCTCGCTCGTCAACCGCTTCGTCGGATCGGATCGCGTCATCGTCTCCGACGTCGCGGGCACCACGCGCGACGCGATCGACCTGCCGCTCCAGGTCGACGGGCGCAAGATCGTCGTCGTCGACACCGCGGGCATGCGGCGCCAGTCGAAGGTCTCGGAGTCCGTCGAGTACTACACGACGCTGCGCTCCCAGCGCGCCGCCGAGCGCGCCGACGTGGCGCTCGTCGTCTGCGATGCCAACGAGGGCGTGACGCAGCAGGACCTGCGCATCGCGGACCTCGCGATGACCTCGGGTTGCGCGACGGCGATCGTCCTCAACAAGTACGACAGCGCCGAGATGACCGAGGCCGACCTCGACCACGAGCGCGCGCGCGTCGCCAACAAGCTGCGCCTGCGCCCGAAGGTGCTCACCGCCAGCGCGCTGACCGGCCGCAACATGGAGCGGCTGCTCAAGGAGGTCATCGCGCTCGGCGACCGCATGCAGGGCCGCATCCCGACCCCGGAGCTCAACCGCTTCATCGGCGAGGTCGTCCAGGCGCGCCAGCCGCCGGCCAAGCAGGGTCACCGCCTCAAGCTGCTCTACGCCGCCCAGATCGGGGAGCGCCCGCCGCGCTTCGCCATCGCCGTGAACTCGCGCCAGCGCGTCACCCGCGACTACGCCTACTACGTCGAGAACCGCATGCGGGCGCGCTTCGGCCTGGACGGCATCCCGCTGATCATCGACTTCAACGAGCGCAAGGCCCGACGCAGCGAAATCCGGTAGCAGACAGGCGCAAGTCCCGGCGCAGCGAGGCCCGCTAGCCTTCCGCGCATGACCAACTTCGCCCAGCACGAGTACCTCTTCACATCCGAGTCGGTGACCGAGGGCCACCCCGACAAGGTTGCCGATCAGATCTCCGATGGCGTGCTGGATGCCGTCATGCGCGACGATCCCACGGGCCGCGTAGCCTGCGAGACCCTGGTGAACACCGGCCTCGTCGTCGTCTCCGGCGAGATCTCGACCGAGACCTTCGTCGACATCCAGGACGTCGCACGCGAGACGATCCGCGGCATCGGCTACATCGATGCCGATCTCGGCTTCTCCGCGGACTCGTGCGCCGTGCTCAACACGATCGACAAGCAGTCGCCCGACATCGCCCAGGGCGTCGATCATTCCTGGGAGACGCAGACCGACCCCAACGACGACGACGAGCTCGACGTCGCGGGCGCCGGCGACCAGGGGATGATGTTCGGCTACGCGACCAGCGAGACCGACTCGCTCATGCCGCTGCCCATCTCGCTCGCCCACCAGCTCGCCAAGCAGCTCGCGGTGGTGCGCCACGAGGGGACGCTGGACTACCTGCGCCCGGACGGCAAGACCCAGGTCTCCGTGCGTTACCGCGACGGCGTGCCGGTGGCGGTCGAGAAGCTGCTGATCTCCACGCAGCATCACGCCGGCGCGACGCGCGACCGCATCACCGACGACCTGTGGGAGCACGTCGTGCTGCCGATCCTGCCGACCGACATGTTCGACGAGAACAAGCTGCGCAGGGAGTTCCTCGTCAACCCGACCGGCCGCTTCGTCATCGGCGGCCCCGTCGGCGACTGCGGGCTGACCGGCCGTAAGATCATCGTCGACACCTACGGCGGCATGGCCCGCCACGGCGGCGGCGCGTTCAGCGGCAAGGACCCGTCGAAGGTCGACCGCTCCGCCGCGTACGCCGCGCGCTGGGTCGCCAAGAACCTCGTCGCCGCCGGCATCGCCGAGCGCGTCGAGCTGCAGGTCGCCTACGCGATCGGGGTGGCCCACCCGGTCAGCGTGATGGTCGAGACGTTCGGCACGGAGAAGATCGAGCGCGAGAAGATCGTGGCGCTCGTCGACGAGCACTTCGACCTGCGTCCCGGCGCGTTTCGCCAGGAGCTCGACCTGCACCGGCCGATCTACCAGAAGACCGCCGCCTACGGCCACTTCGGCCGCGACGACCTCGACTTCACGTGGGAGCAGACCGGCAAGGCCGACCTGCTGCGCGAGGCCGCCGGCCTCAGCGCTCAGGCCGTTTAGCCCAAGCTCTCGGCTCAGCTCCGGCGCGTCATCGGGGGGTGGCGCGCCGGTTTGAGTTTCTTCGCATCCCCTCGGGGGGCGAATGTCGCGGGTCGTCCGCCGCTGGAGAGTGGTGGTCCGGAGGCGAGGAGCGCCCTACGACATCGGCGCGAAGAAGTCCGCCTCCGAGCGCAACGGGCTCACCGAGCTGTGGTTGATCGATCCGGCCACGCGTGACGTGTTCCTCGTCCGTCGCGCGACGCCGAAGTCCGCCTCGTCGGACGTCGCGCTCGAGCTCGGCCGCGACGACACGCTGACCTCTGCGCAGCCGCCGGGCTTCGCGGTGGCGCTCGCGAACGATCTTCCCCGGCTGACGCGCTTGGCTGCGAGGCGCACCCAGGGCCAACCTGCCGCGCCCTATCCTGCTGCTGCCATGGCCGACCACCACTACGACCCCGCCGAGATCGAGCCCCGCTGGCAGCAGGTGTGGGCCGACGAGGGCACCTGGGAGGTCGCCAACGACGATGCCGCCGGCGGGCCGACGTCGTACGTGCTCGAGATGCTGCCCTATCCCAGCGGTGAGCCGCACATCGGGCATCTGAAGGTGTACTCCGTCGGCGACGCCGTCGCGCATTTCCACCGCCGCACCGGCCGCCGCGTGCTGCACCCGATGGGCTACGACGCCTTCGGCCTGCCGGCCGAGAACCACGCGATCAAGACCGGCCAGCACCCGCGCGCCTCGACCGACGCCGCTATCGACGAGTTCCAGCGCCAGTTTCGCCGGTGGGGCGTGTCGATCGACTGGACGCGCGAGTTCGGCACCCACGAGCCGCGGGTCTACAGGTGGACACAGTGGATCTTCCTTCAGCTCTTCAAGGAGGGGCTGGCCTACCAGAAGCAGGCGGCCGTCAACTGGGATCCGGTCGAGGAGACGGTGCTCGCCAACGAGCAGGTCGTCGACGGGCGCGGCGAGCGCTCCGGCGCGCTCGTCGAGGTGCGCCAGCTCACGCAGTGGTTCTTTGCCATCACCGCCTACGCCGACCGCCTGCTCGAGGATCTCGAGGCGATCCGCTGGCCCGAGCACGTCAAGACGATGCAGCGCAACTGGATCGGCCGCAGCGAGGGGGCCGAGGTCGTGTTTCGCAACGAGGACCTCGGCGTCGACTACACGGTCTTCACGACGCGCCCGGACACGCTGTTCGGCGCGACGTTCTTCGTCATGGCGCCCGAGCACCCCGACGTGCTGCGCCTCGCCGCGGGCACCGAGCACGAGGCGGAGGTCCGCGACTACGTCAACCGCGCGCTGACCGCCGACACGACGATGCGCGGCGACGTCGACAAGGCCAAGACCGGCGTGGCCCTCGGGCGCACGGTGACCAACCCCGTCAACGGCGAGGCGCTGCCGATGTACGTTGCCGACTACGTCCTCATGGAGTACGGCACCGGCGCGATCATGGCCGTCCCGGCCCACGACGAGCGCGACTTCGCCTTCGCCCAGGCCTACGGCCTGCCGATCAGGCGCGTCATCGAGGACGTCGATGCTGCTTCTTGCGGCGGGGAGCTGCCGTACACCGGCGACGGCCCGCTCGTGAACTGCGCCCCGGAGTTCGACGGCACGCCCAACCGCGAGGCGATACGCGCGATCGTGCGCTGGCTCGACCAGGAGGGCAAGGGCCATGCGTCGGTCAACTACCGCCTGCGCGACTGGCTCATCTCGCGCCAGCGCTACTGGGGCACGCCGATCCCGATCGTCCACTGCCCGGCCTGCGGCGCGGTGCCCGTACCCGACGAGGACCTGCCGGTCGTGCTGCCCGAGGTCGAGGACTACAAGCCGCGCGGGCGCTCGCCGCTGGCCGCGGCCGAGGACTGGGTGAAGACGACCTGCCCGCGGTGCGGCGGCCCCGCCGAGCGCGAGACCGACACGATGGACACGTTCGTCGACTCCTCCTGGTACTTCCTGCGCTACTGCGACGCCGGCAACGACGCGGCGGCCTGGGACCCGGCGGCCGTCGCGCGCTGGATGCCCGTCGACCAGTACATCGGCGGCGTCGAGCACGCGATCCTGCACCTGCTCTACGCGCGCTTCTTCACGAAGGCGCTGGCCGACCTCGGCCACCTGCCCCCGCAGATCCAGGAGCCGTTCGCGGCCCTCTTCACGCAGGGCATGATCCTGCGCGACGGCGAGAAGATGTCCAAGAACCGCGGCAACGTCGTCTCGCCGAAGACGATCGTGGAGCGCTACGGCGCGGACACCGCGCGCGCCTACATCCTCTTCATCGGACCGCCCGACCAGGACGCCGACTGGTCCGACAGCGGCATGGAGGGCGTGCACCGCTTCCTCGGGCGCCTGTGGCGCCTGAGCGCCGACGCCGCCGCCGAGCTGCCGGCCCACGGCACCGGTTACCTCGACGACCTCAACGCCGACGACGAGCGGCTCATGCGCAAAGCGCACTGGGCGATCGACAAGGTCACGAGCGACATGAGCGAGCGCTTCAACTTCAACACGGCGATCTCGGCGGTGATGGAGATCGTCAACGAGGTCACCCCGGCCAAGCGCGGCGACGCCTCACCGGGCGCCGTGCGCTTCGCGCTGAGCACCGCCGCGTCGCTGCTGTTCCCGTTCGCCCCGCACGTCGCGACCGACGCGTATCACCGGCTGACCGGCGAGCGCGTCTGGGAGCAGCCCTGGCCGTCGGCCGATCGACAATTCATCGAGGCGGCCACGTTCGAGCTCGTCCTGCAGGTCAACGGCAAGGTACGCGACCGCGTGCAGGCGCCCTCGGACGCCTCGCGCGAGGAGCTCGTCGCGCTTGCCCGCGAGTCCGCGCGCGTGCAGCAGTTCGTCGACGGCCATCAGGTCGTCAAGGAGATCGTCGTGCCGGGCAAGCTCGTCAACGTCGTCGTGCGTCCCGTGTAGCGGGCCGTCGCCGTCGCCGTCGTCGTCGGCGTGTGGTCGGCTGTCGGCGAACGGCAGCATCGAGGGTGTGAGGTCGGCGGGTGCGGGCGTTCGTTCCGGGGCCGGCGCGGGCGGGGGTCGGTCTACAGAGTAGTGACCCCGGATACAGGGGTCATTCACCATGCTGTTCATCCGCTTCCCAGAAGGACCTGGTCGAGGTATGCACCTGGGCGAGGCACAACGCGACCCAGCCTGCGAACGCGCTGCGGTCCGCATCCGCTGGGCGGCTCGCTGCTTCACCCAACAGTCGGCTCGCGCCCACGCTCGCGAGCGCCGGGTGCGGCTATCGCACGTCCCGCGTCGTCGCCACGCGATGCATCCATCGCGCGGGGCAGCCGACCGATCGCCTTCCTTCATCGTGTATTGGAGAATCGTGAGGAGGCCTCGAGGTTCTGGTTGTCGTTTCGTGGCGTCGGGTATCGCTGGGCCCATGGAATACGAAACCGGACGATCCGTCGAGCGGGCCGACGGCCTGAGCGACGAGGAACTCGACGAACAGCACGTGGCCGCTCTGCCGGACCGCGAGGCGATGTCCACGATCGGGCTCGACCTGACCGGCATCGACAACTTTGCGATGCCGATCAACGAGGCGGTCGCGATCAACAACCAGTCCGTGAGCTCCGTCGCGGTGGCCGACGCCGACCAGACGGTGATCATCGGGCAGGCCGACACGGAGGCTGACTCATGAGCCAGACCGATGAAGGGCTGACGCCCGCCGAACTCGCCGCCCACGACGCCGCGGCGCTCCCTGACCGCGAGGCCATGTCGACCATCCCGACGTCGCTGCTGGACCTCGACGTCAACGTCGACGCGGCCCTCGACCTCGCCGCGCCGGTCGACGCCGGCATCGCCGCCAACGCGAACGCCGCGCTGCCGATCGATGCTGCGGTCTCCGCGAACATCCTGTCGCCGGGCGCCGAGTCGGGCGCGGCGGCCGAGCAGGTCTCGGTCATCAACCAGGAGCTCGACGGCGTCGCGATCGCCGATCCCGATCAGACGTCGGACATCTCCCAGGGCGAGACCGCCGCGGGCGCCGATGCGACCGCCGGCACAGGCACTACCACGACGACGGAGGGCACGTGACCATGGCTGACAAGGGTTTGACCCCGGCAGAGCTCGAGGCGCAGGACGCCGCGGCGCTGCCCGACCGCGAAGCGATGTCGACGCTGGATCCCGGCGCGATCGTGGATCCATCGACGCTCGCCGCCGCTGGGCTGCTCGATCTCGACGTCAACGTCGACCTCGACGCCGACGCGGCCGCCCCGGTCAACGCCGGCGTGGCGGCAAACGCGAACATCGCGGCGCCGATCGACGCCGCCGTCAGCGCGAACATCCTGTCGCCCGACTCCGACTCGGTGGCCGTCGCGTCGCAGACCTCGGTCATCAACCAGGAGCTCGACGGCGTCGCGATCGCCGACCCCGACCAGACGTCGGACATCGACCAGGGCGAGGTTGCGCCGGCCTCCGGGAGCACTCCGTGACCACGCTGCGCCGCCGTATGGCGGTCGGCGTAGCGCTTCTGGCGTGCGTCACGCCGTTCGGCGTGGCGCAGGCCCAGGAAGCGACGCGCGACAAGGACAACCTCGCCGTCGCGACGATCGAGCGGGACGGTGGGCGGGCGTTCGATTTCTCGTACTCGGTCGAGTACCAGCGTGGCGGCGTGGTCGACCACAAGAACGTTGCCAACGCCGCGGCCCGCTGCACCGACTGCCGCGCGACCGCGATCGCATTCCAGATCGTGCTCGTCAACGGCAGCCCCTCCCAGCTCGTTCCCTACAACCAGGCGGTCGCGATCAACGACCAGTGCACGAGCTGCGTCGTCTACGCGGGCGCCCGTCAGTTCGTGCGCACCGTCTCGGACAACACGCGCATCACGCGCGAGGGTCTGTACACGCTGTACGACGTGCGCCGCGATCTCGCGGCCCTCGAGGGCCAGGAGCTCGACGTCGCCGCCCTCACGGCGGCCGTGGAGGCGCAGGAGGCTCGCGTGCTGCAGGTGCTGACCGAGGAGCTGGTCACGACGGGCGGCAGGCGCAGCACGATCCGCTATCGCGACAACAACCAGCGCGACGACAGCTAGCGCGTAGGGCGTGGCGACCGAGACTCGGCCGGGCCACGCCGACGCGCGCGGGCCGCGCGCCCGCACCCCGGTGCCCCGGCTCGCCGACGGCGTCGAGCTGCTCGGCGAGTTCGAGGACTCCGGCTTCGAGAACCCGCCGTACCTCGCGCGCCGCGCCGACGGCCAGGTCATCCAGCTCACCGAGCTGCTGCACCTCGTCGCCGAGGCCGCCGACGGCACGCACGACGAGGCCCAGCTGGCCGATGCGGTGTCCGAGCGCTTCGGCCGCCGCGTCAGCGCCGACAACATCCGCTTCCTCGTCGAGAAGAAGCTGCGCCCGCTCGGCGTGCTCGCCGCCGCCGACGGCTCGAGCCCGCGCCTGCGCAAGGCCGACCCGCTGCTCGCGCTCAAGTACCGCACCGCGCTCGTGCCGGCCCCCGCCGTGCAGCGGCTCGCGCGCGTCTTCACCTGGCTGTTCTCGCCGGTCCTCCTTGTCCTCGCGCTCGGCGCGCTCGTCGCGTTCGATGTCTGGCTGCTGTTTGAGCACGGCGTCGCGGCCAGCCTGCGCACGGCGCTTTACGAGCCGATCATCATGCTCGCGCTGTTCGGTGCGGTCATCGCCGCGACCGCCTGGCACGAGATCGGCCACGCGGCCGCGTGCCGCTACGGCGGCGCCAAGCCGGGCGTCCTCGGCGCGGGCATCTACCTCGTCTGGCCCGCCTTCTACTGCGACATCAGCGACGCCTACCGGCTGAGCCGGCGCGGGCGGCTGCGCACGGACCTCGGCGGCGTCTACTTCAACGCCCTGTTCTCGGTGGTGATCGCCGGAGCGTTCCTGCTCACCGGCTTCGAACCGCTCGTGCTCGTGATCCTCGGCCAGCATCTGATCGTCCTGCAGCAGCTCATTCCGGCGCTGCGCTTCGACGGCTACTACGTGCTCAGCGACCTCACCGGCGTGCCCGACATCCTCGGCCGCATCAAGCCGATCTTGGCGAGCCTGGTGCCCGGCCGCGAGCCCGGCCCACGGGTCACCGAGCTCAAGCCGTGGGTGCGCCGGGTGGTGGCGACGTACGTGGTGGTGCTCGTGCCCGTGTTGCTCGGGCTGCTCGTCGTGCTAGTCCTGAGCGCGCCACGGATCTTCGCCACGGCGTACGACTCGCTCGGGCTGCAGGTCGACCGGATCGGCCACGCCGTCGAGGACGGCGCCGTGGCGCTCGCGGCGCTCGGCGTGCTGCAGGTGCTCACGCTCGTGCTGCCGTGCCTGGCGATCTCCTTGACCGCGTCACGGATCGGGCGGCGCGCCGTCGGCGGGCTGCTGCGCTGGGCGTCGGGCAGCGCCGGGCGGACCGCGTTCGCCGGCGCCGCGATCATCGCGGTCGGCGGCTTCGCCGCGTGGACGTGGTGGCCCAACGGCGACTACGAGCCGATCCGCCCGGGCGAGCGCGGCACCCTTTCGGAGGTCGCGACGTCGGTCACCGCGATCCCGTCCGGGCGCCCCGCCTGGACGCCCGCCCGCGAGCTGGAGCACGGCCGTGAGCCGACCGTCCGCGAGCGGCGCGCGGAGGATCGCGGCACCGTCGGGCCGCTGGGCGAGGACGAGCCGCAGGTCACGCCGCCCGCCACCTCCACGACGCCCGCGCAGGAGCCGAGCACCACGACCACGCCCGCCGCCGAGCCCGAGGAGGTCCCGCCCGCCGAGACCACGCCGGCGCCCGCGCCCGCAGAGCCGGCGCCGGTGCCTGCCACCGAGCCGCCCCCGGCGCAGACCACCACGACGGCGCCGACGACGACGGTTCCGGCCCCCTAGCCGCGGGCACGTACCGGCCGGCCGGTGGTCCAAGCGTGTCGCTTCCCGGCTGGTGGCGCGGACGCGCCGCTGCGACCGTCCGTGTCGTCCGAAACGACGACCCGCGACGGAGGCGGCGATGCGCTGGCGATCGCCGAGCAGCTCCTCATCACCGAGTACACGGTCGAGCAAGCACGTCACGCAGGTCACGGCGAAGCTGCGCATCCCGGCCAGCACCGACGATCACCGGCGGGTGCTGGCGGTGCTTGACGTTCCTGGACTCGGGCCGAGCGCAGCCGCGATGATGCGTGGTGCGATGGAGCCGCGGATCAGCATCGTCACGCTCGGGGTCGCCGACCTGGCGCGGGCGAAGGCGTTCTACGAGCAGCTCGGCTGGCACGGCCAGGAGGTCGAGGAGACCGTGTTCGTGCAGGCAGGTGCGCTGGCCCTCGTCCTGTGGGGCCGCGACAAGCTCGCCGCTGACTGCGGGCTGCAGGCCGGTTGCGGGACGCCGTCGTCGTCGGGGTCGTCGAGGTCGGGGTTCGGCGGGATCGTGCTGGCCCAGAACGTGCGCTCCCGGGAGGAGGTCGACGCGATCGTCGCGGCGGCGGCCGCCGCCGGCGCCACCGTCACGCGGCCGCCTGCCGAGACGTTCTACGGCGGCTATGCGGGCGTGTTCACCGATCCCGACGGGCACGCCTGGGAGATTGCCCACAACCCGGGCTTCGCGCTCGCCGAGGACGGTGCGCTGACGATTGCCCAGTTCCCGGCGTGACGCGGCGGCCGACGCGGTAGGTTGCCCTGCGATGGGTGCAGGTGGGCATCGGCAGTGGCGATCGCGATTGCGCTGGGCGCGGCCGTGCCGGCGTCGGCGCCGGCGAGCGAGGTTCATGTCGAGGCGATCGTCAGCGCCGCGACGACCGGCGAGTACGTCGTCTTCACGGCAGCCGCGGGTGAGCGCAACCGTGTCACGGTCGCCTATCCGGCCGCCGGCAGCGTGCGGGTGCGGGACGCCGTGGGCCTGGCAGCGGGGGAGGGCTGCACCGCCGAGAGCCCGACCGTCGCCGTGTGCGCGGCGCGCGCCGACGAGTTCGGCGATCAGTGGGAGCTCGGCGACGGCGACGACCGCTTGACGATCGACGGCGCTCCGTGCGGCGCTGCCGAGGGGTCGAGCATCCTCGACGGCTCGGGCAACGACGTCGTCCTGGCCGGCGCGGGCGACGACAGCCTGTTCGACGGTCCCGGCCGCGACCGGCACTCGGGCCGTGGCGGTGACGACACGCTGTTCAGCGCGGGCGGCGCCGACGTGCTCTGGGGCGGGGCCGGGACGGACACCGTCGGCTACGACCCGCCGCTCGGCACGCCGCGCCGCGGCGGCGTGCGTGCCGACCTCGACGGGCGCGCCGACGACGGCTCCGCCGGCGAGCGCGGCCGGATCCGCACCGACGTCGAGAACCTCGACGGGACCGCGTTCGCCGACGTGCTGCGAGGCAACGGGCGGGCCAACGAGATCGACGGCGCCGGCGGCGCCGACCGGATCTTCGGCCTGGGCGGCAACGACCTCATCTCGGCGACGCTGACCGCCATCGTCGACCCTGGCGCCGGAGCCGATCGCGTCGACGGCGGCAAGCTCGTCCGCGCCCGCGACGGCACGCGCGACCGGGTCTCCTCCTGCGGGGTGGCGAGCGCCGACCGGCGCGATGTCGTGAGCGGCTGTCGCAGCGTGCGGCGCGGGTAGCGCGGCAGCGCCGGGCGCGCCGCGGGCCCATGCGGTCGCCGGCCTGGCCGGGGGATACGCCACGTCGTACTCGGATATCGCGTAGAACGTCACCCACCCCCTCGCTCGGGAAGGGTCGCGCGCGATCCCCCCACCGTCCTTGCGCTGAATCGTCACGAAGCGCGCGTCCGCCGGCGCACCCGGGCGCCTAGCTTCAAGTCGTGTCCGACCTCGATCGCCCGCGGCTGGCGCTCTACGTCGCGCTGGCCCTCGCCGTCTGCCTGCTGGGCGGGCGCTATCTGCTGAGCCAGGCGTCGTCGCCGGCACCCCCGGGTGGCGGCGGCGCGCGCACCGGGACGACGTCGGCGGGCGCAGTGCCCGACGGCGCGTCGTCGTCGGTCAGCGTCCAGCGCGCCGACGGTGGCCGGGTGACCGTCCACGTCGCCGGCGCGGTGCGGCGGCCCGGCGTCTACCGCTTGGCCGCGGACGCTCGCGTCGACGACGCGCTGCGCAGCGCCGGCGGGCCGCGCGCTCGCGCCGACCTGACCGCCGTGAACCTGGCGGCCAGGCTCGAGGACGGCCGCCAGGTGCTCGTGCCCGAGCGCGCGGCGGCCGGCGTGGCAGCGGTGGGCGGCGCGGGAACGGCCGGTGCGGCTCCGGCGGCCCCGGGCGCCGCGATCAACCTCAACACCGCCACGCTCGAGCAGCTCGACACGCTCGACGGCGTCGGTCCCGGGATCGCCCAGCGCATCCTCGACTACCGCGAGCAGCACGGCGCCTTCAGCCGCGTCGAGGAGCTGGGGGAGGTGCCCGGGATCGGCGCCAAGCGGCTGGCGACGCTGACGCCGCTCGTCACGGTGTGATCGCATGCGCCGGCCCAGCAGCGCGCCCGCACAAACCGGCGACGCGTATCCAGGCACATCGTTCGACAGGGCTGGGCGGGAGCGGCTCTCGCTGCTGCACGGCGTGCTCGCCGCCTACCCGCGCCACGCGCTGCTCGGCGCGCTCGTCGCCGGGCTGCTCGCCGGCCCGCGCTCGCCCGCGCTGCTCGCCGCTGCCATCGCGCTCGTGCTGCTCGGGGTGCGCCACGGCCTCCTCGCCGCGGGCATGATCGCGGCGCTGCTCGCGGGCGCGGCCGTCGCCGACGCCCGGCTGGCCGCGCTCGAGCGCAGCGCGCTCGTCGTTCCCGCCCAGATCACCACGCGTGCGACACTGCTCGAGCATCCGCGCCGGCGCGCCTTCGGCACGCGCGTCGCCGCCGCCCGCGTGCACGGCGAGCGGGTGCTGCTCAAGGCACCCGCCCGCGTGCGCTGGCCCGCGGCGGCCGCCGCGCCCGGCACGGTGATCGCCGTCGCGGGCCGCCTGGGCGCGCTCGGCGACCACGACGAGCACGAGCGCCGCCGCGGGGCCCACGCGGTCCTGCGGCCGGAGTCGATCCGCGCCACCGGCGCGCGCCGCGGCGGCCTGCTCGGTGCGCTGGACCGCGTGCGGGCGCGCACCGAACGCGCGCTGACCGGCGGCGTTCCCGCGCCGCAGGGGGCGCTCGCGCGCGGCATGGTGCTCGGCCAGGACGCCGCGCTGAGCGAAACGTTGCGCGAGGACTTCCGCACGACCGGCCTGGCGCACCTCGTCGCCGCCAGCGGGGCGAACGTCATCCTGCTCGCGACCCTCGTGCTCGCGCTCGGCACGGCCGCCGGCCTCGGCCTCACCGCCCGGCTGTGGCTGGCGATCGCGCTCGTCGCCGCCTACGTGCCGCTCGCGGGCGCCGGTCCCTCGATCCAGCGCGCGGGGGTGATGGGCGTCGCGGGCCTGATCGCCGCGCTGGCCGGACGACCCGCCTCGCGCTGGTACGCGCTGCTGCTGGCCGCGGCGCTGACGCTCGCCTACAACCCGGACGCCGCCGCCGACCCGGGCTGGCAGCTCAGCTTCGCCGCCGTGCTGTCTCTCCTCGCGCTCGTGCCGGCGCTGCGCGCGCGGCTGAGCAGCGCGCACCTGCCGCGCGGCCTGGCCGAGGCGCTCGCCGTCACGATTGCCGCGACGCTCGGGACGGCACCGCTGCTCGCGCTGTACTTCGAGCGCCTCTCGCTCGTCTCGCTGCCGGCCAACCTGCTCGCGGCCATCGCGGTCGCGCCGGTCATGTGGCTCGGCACGATCGCGGGTGCGCTCGGCCAGGCCAGCCCGGCCCTCGCGCAACCGGTGACGGCTCTCGCCGCGCTCCCGCTCGGCTATCTGACGTGGCTCGCCGAGCGCCTCGCGGCGCTGCCGTTCGCGGACGTCGCCGTGCCGTCGCCCGGCCCGCTCGGCGTTCTCGCGCTCTACGCCGCGGCCGCCGCCGTCGCGCTGACCTGGCGCCGTCTGCCCGCCGGCGCCCGGCGGCCCGCCCGGGCGGGGCTGACGTTCGCCGCGGTCGCCGCCGCCACGGCCGTCGCCGTCCTGGCGCGACCGCCCGGCGCCCCGCGCGACCTCACGATCTCCTTCCTCGACGTCGGCCAGGGCGACGCCACCCTCATCCAGCACGGCGCCACCGCGGTGCTCGTCGACACCGGCCCGCCCGACGGGCCCGTCCTCGCGCGCCTGCGCGACGCCGGCGTCCGGCGGCTGGATCTGCTCGTGATCACCCACGACGCCACCGACCACGGCGGCGCCACGGCCGCAGTGCTCGGCGCGCTCGTCGTCGATCTCGTCCTCGACGGCGAGGAGGCCACGCCGCAGGCCTCGCTGCCACGCCTCGCGGCCGCGCACCGCGTCAGGCGGATCGCCTCGGACGCCGGCCAGGTCCTGCGCGCCGGGCCGCTGGAGCTGCGCGTGCTCTGGCCGCGCCGCCTCCCTGCCGCGCCCGCGGGCGCCGAGCCGAACGATCGCGCGACCGTGCTGCACGTCCGCGCTGGCGCCTTCGACCTCCTGCTCACCGCCGACGCGGAGTCAAACGTCCTCGGCGGCCTCGCGCTGACGCCGGTCGAGGCGCTCAAGGTCTCCCACCACGGCAGCGACGACCCCGGGCTGCCCGGGGTGCTCGAGCGGCTGCGCCCGCAGGCGGCCGTCATCGAGGTCGGCGCGCACAACAGCTACGGCCATCCGACCCCGGCGACGCTCACCGCGCTGAGCGCCGCGCGTGTCCCGATCGTGCGTCGCACCGACCGCGACGGGACGGTGAAGCTCACCGTGCGCGACGGGCGGATGCGGGTGAGCGACGGGCGCGGCAGCTAACTCGCCCCGGGTGTCGACAGCGCGGTCCGGGGCGGCTTGACAAGGGCGCCGGCGCCTGCGCGAACGACGGGCCCGCGAGGCCGGCGGCCTGCTCGGCGAGCAGCGGCTCGTCGGTCCAGGCGTCGAGTCAATGCCCGGGGACGGCGGATTGTGGCCGCCGGCGGCTCCGCCCGCGGTGGCGCCTACACTCGCCAGCGATGCCCGAGTTCAAGCCCGCCTACCTCATCCACGGCGACGACCACGGCCGGATCACCGAGCGCCGCGCCGCGCTGCGCGCGCTCGCCGAGCGCGAGTCGGGCTCCAACGGCGTCGAGTGCTTCGAGGGCGACCACTCCGCGCCGGACATCGTGGCGGGCGCGCTCGCCGCGATGACGTTCGCGATCGGGCGGCGCTTTCTCATCGTCGACGGCGCCGAGCGCTGGAAGGACGCCGAGATCGCCACGCATCTGCTGCCGGCGATCGCCGCCATCGGACCGGCGACGACGATCGCGTTCTTCGCCCGCGAGGAGGGCCGCTACAAGGTCAGCCCGCAGCTCGTCAGGGCGATCGAGCAGGCCGGCGGGAGCGTCGCCGTCGAGCGAACGCTGAAGGCCAGGGAGCTGCCCAAGTGGCTCATCGGCGAGGCCAAGCGACTCGGCGTTACGCTCGACCGCGACGCCGCGCAGGCGCTCGTCGCCCATGTCGGCGAGCGTCAGCAGCGGCTGCTGCGCGAGCTCGAGAAGCTCGCGCTGGAGCTCGGCCCCGGCGCCCGCATCGGCGCCGACGAGGTCGACGGCGCGGCGGCGCACTCCGCCGAGCAGCAGGTGTGGGGCCTCGTCGACACGCTCGTCGCCGGTGACGCACAGGCGACGCTGCGCGCCTACCTCGAGCTCGCCGCCCAGGGCGAGTCGCTCGCGCGCCTAGTGCCCCTACTGGCCCGCCGCGTGCGCGAGGTGCTGGGCATCGCCCAGCGGCTGGAGGCAGGCGAGAACCCGCAGCAGATCAAGGCCTCGACGAGGGGCAGCCCGTGGGCGCTGGACCGCCGCATCGCCGAGGCGCGGCGCTCCGAGGTGGGGCGTCTGAGCCGCACGATCGAGGTCCTCGCCGACCTCGAGCTCGCTTCACGCGGGGCGACCGAGCTGAGCGACCCGACGGAGGCGATTCGCGCCCTCGCGCAGATCGCCGCGTAGCGGACGGCAGGCGCATCAGAGCCGGGGACCTGGGGTACGCCGGTAGTACCCGACGAGGAGGAGAGCCAGATGTCCGACGAGACTGTCCACAAGGACAACGCCACCCCCGACGCGACCGACGACGACGTCAAGCGGATGGACGCCGACACACCGAACGCCCCTGAGGGCGCAGCGGTGGCCGATCAGGGCGTCGGGCAGAACCCGACGGAGTCCGAGCCCGAGGAGACGGCGGACCCGAAGGGCTCGCAGCGCCCGGTCTGACCTCCGTCGGTCTACCCTGGCCAGCCCAGGGTGACCACATGAGCAAAACGCGCGGCGGCATGATGCCGCCGCTCGTGTTCTCGGGAGCTGTCAGCCCAGCGCGCGGCGCAGGATGTCGCGCAGCGCGCGTTGATCGACGGCGCTCAACCCCGCCAGGGCCGGCGGCACCTCTTCGACGACGTCGTTGATGCGCCGGCGTACCTCCGCGCCGCGCTCGGTGACGACCAGCATCCGCACCCGCCGGTCGTGCTCGGCCGAACGGCGCTCCACGAGCCCTTGGGCCTCGAGGCCGTCCGCGAGCCCCGTCACGTTGGAGCTGTCGCAGTGCAGCTGCGCGGCCAGCTCGCGCATCGGCACCGGGCTCTCCGGGTCCAGCGCCCGCAGCGCGAACATCTGCGGCGGCGTCAGCCCGACCTCACCGGCGACCGCCAGCAGGCGCGGGCGCATCTGCCAGAAGAGCCGGCCGATCAGCGACCAGGCCTCCCGAACCGCCGCGGGATGCTGAACCGGCGAAGTCATTGACAGACACAATAGTGGATCAGCCGGATAGTTGACAAGCTCAACGAGCGCCGCGTAGGATGCGCGGCATGAGCGAAGAGCGCGGCATCGACGTGGAAGGGCTCGTGCGCGAGTTCAAGGGCGGCGTACGGGCGGTCGACGGCATCGATCTGCACGTCGCGGCCGGCGAGATCTACGGCTTCCTCGGGCCCAACGGCGCAGGCAAGTCCACGACGGTCAAGGTTCTGACGACGCTGCTCCCGCCGACCGCGGGCCGCGCGACCGTGGCCGGCTACGACGTCGCCAAGGAGGGGGCCAGGGTGCGCGCCTCGATCGGGGTTGCGCTGCAGGACGTGGCGCTGGATCCGATGCTGACCGGCCGCGAGCACATGCGCCTGCAGGGCGGCCTGCAGGGGATCCCGCGCGCCGAGCGCACGCGGCGTGGCGACGAGCTGCTCGAGCGCGTCGGCCTCTCCGACGCGGCCGACCGCCGCTCGAAGACCTACTCCGGCGGCATGAAGCGCCGCCTGGACCTTGCCCTCGCGCTGCTGCACAACCCGCTCATCCTGTTTCTCGACGAGCCGACCACCGGGCTCGACGTGCAGTCGCGCACCGCCCTGTGGGACGAGGTCGAGCGCCTCGCCCGCCAGGAGGGTACGACGGTCTTCCTGACGACCCAGTACCTCGAGGAGGCCGACGTCCTGGCCGACCGCGTCGGGATCATCGACCGCGGCACGATCGTGGCGGAGGGCACCCCGGCGCAGCTCAAGGCGCAGGTCGCCAAGCCCACCGTCGAGGTCGTCCCGCGCGACGCCGGCGACTGCGGCGCCGCCCAGCGCGCCCTGCATCCCTTCGGCGATCGCGTTTCGCCACGGGTCGCGGGCTCGATCGCCGTGCGGCTGGACTCGGGCGCCGACCAGCTCGCCGACATCGTCCGCGCGCTGGACCAGGCGGACATCGCGGTCGCGAACCTCGCCCTGCACGAACCGACGCTCGACGACGTGTTCCTCGCGAAGACCGGCCGCAGCCTCGAGGGCGCGGCGGACCCGACCCCCGAGCCAGACCCTGAGCCGGCCGCGGCGTGACGGCGCTCGCCCACAGCCCGATGCCGGCGCAGGTCGGGCTGCTGGCCGCGCGCGCGATCAAGCGGATCCTCCGCAACCCCGCGCAGCTGGTCTTCCCGATCGTCTTCCCGCTCATCCTGCTGGCCGTCAACGCGTCGGGCCTGGACGCGGCGACCGATCTGCCCGGCTTTCCGGCTGCCAGCTACCTCGACTTCGCGCTGGCGATCCCGTTCATGCAGGGCGCGCTGTTCGCCGCGCTCAACGGCGGCCAGGATCTCGCCCGCGACATCGAGGGCGGCTTTCTCGACCGCCTGGCGATGACGCCGCTGTCGGGCGCCGCCCTGCTCGCCGGCCAGCTCGGCGGCGCGCTGTTCATGGGCCTGATCAGCGCCGTGCTGTACCTCGTCGTCGGCGTGGCGTTCGGCGTGGGGATCGCCACCGGCGTGGGCGGGGCGCTCGTCCTGCTCGTGCTGGCCCTGACGATCTCGGCCGCGTTCGCCTGCTTCGGGACGTTCGTCGCGCTGCGCGCCGGCACCGGCGAGGCGGTCCAGGGCTTCTTTCCGCTCTTCTTCGTCCTGCTGTTTCTCAGCTCGGCGTTCTTTCCGCGCGACCTCATCGAGCAGGACTGGTTTGCCACGATCGCGACGTACAACCCCGTCTCGTACATGGTCGAGGGCATCCGCAGCCTCGTCATCGCGGGCTGGGACGGGCAGGCGCTGGCGCAGGCGTTCGCCATCTCGGTGATCGCGATCGCCGGCTTCCTGGCGCTCAGCTCCCGCGCCCTGCGCACGCGGTTGGTGCGGACATGAGCACGCTCGCGCGCACGCGCTCGGTGGCGCTCGCGGTCGCCTGGCGATCGATCCACAACGCCTTCGCCAACCCGGCGATCCTGCTGCCGAGCATCATGTTCCCGCTGTTCTTCTTCGTCGCGTTCGCGGGTGGCCTGTCGGGCGTCCAGAACGCCCCCGACTTCGACTACCGGTCCGGCTACACGTCGTTTCAGTTCGCCTTCGTCTGCATCCAGTCCGCGGCGTTCGGCGGGGTGTTCACGGGCTTTGCCATCGCCGCCGACTTCGAGTTCGGCTTCGCCCGCCGGCTGCTGCTCGCGGCGCCCAACCGCGGCGGGATCGTCGCGGGCTACATGCTCGGCGCGATGGCGCGGTGGCTGTTCGTCCTGGCGGTCGTGTTCACGGCCGGCCTGATCAGCGGCATGCGCGTCGACGGTTCGCTCGGCGACCTGCTCGCGCTGCTGCTGCTGGCGCTCGCCGTCAGCGCGACCTCGACGCTCTGGGCGGCCGGCATCGCGATGCGCCTGCGCTCGATGCAGGCCGGCCCGGTCATGCAGATGCCGATCTTCATCCTGCTGTTCCTCGCGCCGGTCTACGTGCCGCTGGAGCTCGTCGCCGGCTGGGTGCACGACATCGCGACGATCAACCCGTTCACGGCGCTGCTGGAGGCCGCGCGCGGCTTCATCTCCGGCGAGCCGACGAAGGTCGCGATCAGCGCCGCCTGCCTGGCGGCGATGTTCGCGCTCGCCGCCGGCTGGGCGCGCGGCGGGCTGCGCAGCGCCGAGCGCGCCGGGTAGGCGCGGTCAGCCGAGCGGCCGCCTGGCCGCCGTGGCGGCAGAGGATGCGCCCGCGGACCGGGCTCTCGTCGTGCGCACGGCGACGTCACGCCACGGTGCCCAGCACCACCGAGCACACGCGATCGGCCATGGGCGGCCAGCTCACCCGGGGCCGGGCCGGCGCACGAGTTGCGCAGGCGTCACACCGCGCGCGTATGCTCGCGCCATGGACCTCGAATCCGGCGAGCACATCATCTTCCAGGGCCACCCGTCCTGGCGGTCGATCCTCGGCTTCTACATCAAGGGCCTCCTGCTCGTGGCGATCGGCGCGGCGATCGCCTATGTCGCCGCCGACAGCGGGCTCGCCGTCGTCGTGGGGCTCGTGCTGCTGGCGATCGTGCTCGTCGCCGGGTGGGTCAAGCGGCTGTTCACGACGTACACGATCTCCGACCACCGGTTGCACATCCGGCGCGGCATCGTCGCGCGCGCCGAGCAGCAGACGCTCATCACCCGGGTACAGAACGTCAACACGCACCAGTCGGTCGTCCAGCGGATGCTGATGTTCGGCGACGTGAACTTCGACACCGCGGCCGGCGACGACTTCGACTTCCAGTTCGACGGCGTGGCAAGGCCGCACGAGGTCGTCGACGCGGTCCACCGCGCACAGCGCGAGGCGGACGCGAAGGAGCCTGCGGCGCGCTGAGCTAGGTCGCGGCGCCGCCGCGGCGAACGCGGGAGGCGCGGGACTTCTTGCGGGCGCCGGTGTTGCGATGCATCGCGCCGCGCTTGACGGACTTGTCGATCAGGCTGACGAGCTCGCGATGCTCCGTGTCGGCGGTCGCGTCGTCGCCGGTGGCGACGGCGGCCTCGAGGCGACGGAAGTACGTCCGGACCGCGGAGGTGTAGTGGCGGTTCTCGAGGCGCTCGCGCTCGGAGCGCAAAATCCGCTTCTTCTGTGAGTGAATGTTGGCCATAGGCGTGAAGGCGCCGCGGGGTGAGCCGCGGCGGTCCCTAGAGTAGCGCACCGATCATGGCGCAAGCACCCTCCAGCGCCGCGGGGCGGATCGCCCGCAACACGGCGATCTTCTCGATCCTGACGGGGCTGTCCCGCATCGCGGGCCTCGTCCGCGAGGTCGTCGCTTCCAGCTACTTCGGCACGAGCGGCCCGTTCTCGGCGTTCACGTTCGCCTTCCAGGTCCCCAACCTCGTCCGCAGCCTGTTCGCCGACGCCGCGCTGAGCGCTGCGTTCGTCCCGGTCTTCACCGAGCTGCTCGAGAAGGGACGCAGACGCGAGGCGTTCCAGCTGGCGTCGACCTTCGTCGTGCTGATCGTGGCCGCGCTGACGGCGATCTGCGTCTTCTTCGTCCTGATGGCGCCGCTGATCATGCCGGCGCTGACGCCCGGCGACGAGTTCACGCCGCAGCTCGACGAGCTCATGGTCGGCCTCTCGCAGGTGCTGTTTCCGATCGTGCTGCTGCTCGCCCTCAACGGGCTGTTCGTGGGGATCCTCAACGCCTACGACCACTTCACGATCCCGGCGCTCGCGCCGCTCGTGTGGAACGTCGTGATCATCGCCGTGCTCGTCGTGCTCAAGCCGCACTTCGAGGGGCCCAACGAGATGTACGCCTACGCGATCGGCGTGCTGGCGGGGACGCTCGTGCAGCTCGCGATGTGCCTGCCCGTCCTGCGCCGGCTGGAGTTCGAGTTCGAGTGGAAGGTCAACTTCCGCGACGAGCGCGTGCGCCAGGTGCTCGCGCTGATGCTGCCGATCACGTTGAGCCTGGGCCTGATCAACTTCAACCTGTTCATCAACTCGGCGCTCGGCGCGACCGTCTCCGAGGCCGTTCCGCGCGCCATCGATGCCGCCTTCCGGCTGTACATGCTTCCGCAGGGCATGTTCAGCGTCGCGGTTGCCACCGTCCTGTTCCCGGCCCTCGCGCGCCTCTCCACGCGGCGCGACTTCGACGGCCTGCGCAAGCTGACCGGCACGGGCACGCGGCAGATCTTCCTGCTGCTGATCCCGGCGGCGGCCTGCACGCTCGTGCTCGCCGAGCCGATCACGCGCCTCGTCTACGAGCGCGGCGAGTTCGGACCGGACTCGACGGACATCGTCGCCGAGGCGCTGTTCTGGTTCTCCTTCAGCCTGCCGTTCGCGGGCGTCAACCTGCTGCTGACGCGGACGTTCTTCTCGCTGCAGCGGCCCTGGCTGCCGACCGGCCTGGGCGGCGCGACGCTCATCGTCAACATCGTCGTCGCGCTCGCGCTCGTCGGCCCGTTCGGGACCGGCGGGATCGTCTTCGCAACCGCGGTTGCGAGCGCGGCGATGACCGCCGGGCAGGCGTACTACCTGCGCCGCGAGCTCGGCGGGCGCCTGGAGGGCGGCGAGACCGCCCGCGCCGTTGCTCGGATCCTCGCCGCCGCCGCCGTGCTGGGGATCGTGGCGTACCTGGTGTGGCGCGGCCTGGACGAGCTGCTCGGGCGGACGCTGCCGGCGCAGATGGTGTCGGTCGGCGCGGGCCTGGTCGCCGGCGTCGCCGTCTACTGCGCCGTGGTGCTCGCGCTGCGGGTCCCGGAGGCGCAGCAGATCCGCGACCTCGTCGCGGCGCGCGTCGGGCGCAGGGGTCGTTGAACATGGATCCGGCGGTCTTCGGGGCGTGCGCTTCGCGTCGTCTTGGTCGTGGTGATCTCGTGGTCGAACGGCATCGCTGAGGGTGTGAGTCTGTGTGGGTGCGGTCCGCGCGGCGGGGGTCTGCGTCTGGTGGCGCGGGGGTGTGTCGAAATACTCGCGGCCCGCGCGAACTATTCGACACACCCCACCTGCGGGCGCGCGATCGGGGCGCGCCCGGTGCGATATCCGCACTCGGCGCGTCACGACAGCGCGGCGTCTCGCGTTGTTGACGCGGCGGGTGCGGTATGCGCACTCGGCGCGTCATGACCGCGCGCTGTGGCGCGCCCGGTGCGATATGCGCACTCGGCGCGTCAGGACCGCGCGTTGTCTCGCCCGGTTGACGCGGCAGGTGCGATATCCGCACCCGGCGCGTCACGATGCTTCGCACGGCACGGCCAGGAGCGCCGACACCCGGACCTCCCGCCGGCACTCCCACCAACTCACACCCTCAGCGATGCAGTTCCCGGCGGCCACACCAACCCCGATGCGACGGCGCACCGACGACACGCCCACCGGTTCGCGCTGGCCGCCGTTCCTAGCCGCGGCCGGGCCCGGTCAGCCGCCGGGTGCCGGATGCCGTGCGCATGTACGCCTGCCAGGCGTAATAGGTGAGGAACGTTCGCTCGTCGGTGCGCATCCGCGCGGCAAAGCCGCGGATTGCCCGGACGTAGGACGTCGAGTGGTTGTATGCGAACAACGCGCGGTCCAGATCCTGCCGCGCCCCGGAGCGGCTGAGGTAGTTGGCGGCGCCCATGATCGCGTCGCGTGGATCGCGGATGTCGCCGCCCATCCCGTACGCACGCCACGTCGAAGGCAAGAACTGCATCGGCCCGACCGCGCCCGCCTCGCTGGCGCTGCGCACGCGTCCGAACGCCGACTCGACGAAGTTCACGGAGGCCAGCACCGTCCAGTGCACGCCGAAACGTCGCTGCCCCTCGCCGTAGAAGCGGCGCAGCTCGGCGGCTGGCGCGGCCCGCGCCACGCGCAGGCGCGGCAGGTGCTTCGGATCACGCGGGATGTCGGCGAGGTGACGCATGGCGCGGACGCTGTCGCGTGCCTCGCCGCGGACCGCCTGGGGAAGCCGCGCCAGCGCGTCTTCGCCGAGCGCGCGCCGCTTGGCCATGAGCCGCAGCATCCGCTGGTGGTGCAGCGCGAGGTAGGTCACCTCGCGCGGCACGGCACCGGCTCCGTCCCAGCGGCCGAGGGCCTCGCGCAGCCGCAGCGTGGTGGCCGTCAGGGTGCGGGCGAGCGATCCCGGCACCTTGGGCAGCGCAACGTCGGCGGCGGGCAGCGCCCGTACCGGCGCCCCGCCACCCGTGCCAGGCTGCTGCGCCACGGCCACCGCGACCCCGGCCACGACCGCGACGGCGAGCAGGACGACCAGCAGGCGACGCACCGCGCCGAGGCTAGTCGGCGCGGCCGTCGCGTGCGGCGGCAGCTACCGCAGGCGCACCGTCCCCGCACGGCTGGGCGTCCGCCGCCGGTCCACGTCGCCTGGACCGACAATGAGATCGAGCGCGCGCGGCGCAGGCGCACCTGGGTCGTCTTCGTGAGGGCGACGTGCAGCGTGCGCCGCCCCGCGCGTCGCATCGTGAACGTGCGCCGCCCCGCGCGTCGCATCGTGAACGTGCGCCGCCCCGCGCGTCGCATCGTGAACGTGCGCCGCCCGATGCGACGAGACGCGAGCCCATAGCGGCGTTGCGGGGCCCGGTCGACGACGAGATCGAGCCGGACGACTCAGCGCTCGCCGCATCCGACGGTCACGAGGACGCCGCCGCGGCGCGTCTTCGCCAGCCCTTGGCTGCGTCGCGCAGCAGGTTCACGCGTCGGGCCACGGCACCCGGCCGGACCGCCCGTGTCGGCCGGTGGTGGCGGCCACTACCTTTCGATTCGCCGCACGGGCGATGCCCCCGAAGGCCGCGCGGCTCGTTCCCCGTTTGCGACAATTGTTGCAGCCGGGTCGCCCGCCGTCACGCGCCAACCGTCGACGATCCGGAGCGCTCGGGGCCGCGCCCTACCCTGTAGTCCCGTGGCCGATCAAGCGCACATCCGCAACTTCTCGATCATCGCGCACATCGACCACGGCAAGTCGACGCTGGCCGATCGCATCCTCGAGATGACGAAGACCGTCGACCCGCGGGCGATGCGCGCCCAGGTTCTGGACTCGATGGACCTCGAGCGCGAGCGCGGCATCACGATCAAGGCCCAGGCGGTGCGCGTCCTCTACGAGGCGCGCGACGGCGAGACCTATCAGCTGCACCTCATCGACACGCCCGGCCACGTCGACTTCACGTACGAGGTCAGCCGCTCGCTGGCCGCCTGCGAGGGCGCGCTGCTCATCGTCGACGCCTCGCAGGGCGTCGAGGCGCAGACGCTCGCCAACACGTACCTGGCGATCGAGGGCGGCCTCGAGCTCATCCCCGTGCTCAACAAGATCGACCTGCCCGGCGCCGAGCCCGAGCGCGTGGCCGAGGAGGTCGCCGACCTGCTCGGCGAGCCGATGGACGACATCCTGCACATCTCGGGCAAGACGGGGGAGGGCGTCGTCGACGTCCTCGAGCAGCTCGTCGCCCAGGTGCCGCCGCCGGCCGGCGATCTCGGCGCGCCGCCGCGCGCGCTGATCTTCGACTCCGAGTTCGACCAGTACCGCGGCGTGATCGCCTACATCCGCGTCGTCGACGGGGTCTTCAGGAAGGGCGACGCGATCAAGGCGATGGTCGGCACGACCGAGGCCGACATCGACGACATCGGCTTCTTCACGCCCGCGATGGTGGTGACCGAGCAGCTCTCGGCCGGCGAGGTGGGCTTCCTCATCACCGGCATCAAGGAGGTCTCGGCGCTCGCCGTCGGCGACACCCTGACGACGCAGCGCAACCCGGCGAGCGAGCCGCTGCCGGGCTACCGCGACGTGCAGCCGGTCGTCTTCTGCGGGCTGTTTCCGATCGACTCCGACGAGTACCCCGACCTGCGCGACGCGCTCGAGAAGCTCACGCTCAACGACGCGGCGCTGTCCTGGGAGCCCGAGGTCTCCGAGGCGCTCGGGTTCGGCTTTCGCTGCGGCTTCCTCGGCCTGCTGCACATGGACATCGTCCGCGAGCGCCTGGAGCGCGAGTACGACATCGAGCTCATGGCGACGATGCCGTCGGTGCGCTTCGAGGTCACGCTCACCGACGGGTCCGAGCTGGAGGTCCACATCCCGTCGGACTTCCCCGACCCGGGCCGGATCAGGGAGATCCGCGAGCCGATGATCGAGGCCTCGATCCTCACCCCGAAGGAGTACATCGGGCCGATCATGGAGCTCTGCATCGAGCGGCGCGGGACGCACAGGGGGATGCACTACCTCACCGCCGATCGCGTCCAGCTCACGTACGACCTGCCGCTGGCGGAGATCGTCATCGACTTCTTCGACGCGCTGAAGTCGCGCACGCGCGGCTACGCATCGCTGGACTACGAGCTGGGGGGGATGGTCGTCTCGGACATGGTCAAGCTCGACATCCTGCTCGGCGGCGAACAGGTCGACGCGCTGTCGATGGTCGTGCACCGCGACAAGGCCTATGACGTCGGGCGCAACATGGTCGAGAAGCTCAAGAAGAAGATCCCGCGCCAGCAGTACGACGTCCCGATCCAGGCCGCGATCGGCGCCGCGATCATCGCACGCGAGACGGTGAAGGCCTACCGCAAGGACGTCATCGCCGGCTGCTACGGCGGCGACATCTCGCGCAAGCGCAAGCTGCTCGAGAAGCAGAAGGCTGGCAAGAGGCGCATGAAGCAGGTCGGCCGCATCGAGGTGCCGCAGGAGGCCTTCCTCGCGGTGCTCGAGCTCGGCGACTGACCCGCCGCCGCGCGGCGGGGCTCAGCCGTCGCGGCGCTCGGGCTCGTGGCCGACCATCGGCTCGCGATCGGGCCGCGCCACGGCACCCTCCTCGGGGTCGGGCACCTGCGTGCCCGGAGGGACATCGGTGTTCGCCCGGTCCGACGTGAGCGAGCGCACCATGTTCGACAGCTTGGAGAAGACGGACAACACGTTGCACCTCTGCGGTTGGTTGTCTGTGCCTACCCGCCCGCGCGGGCGCCGATTCCCGACGGCACCGACGGCGCTGCGCCCATCCGCTGACGTCGGTCAGGCGGGCGCTTGGCCGCGCATGAGCACGTCGACCAGCTCGCCGACGCTGCGCTCGCGGGCGATCGGGTCGGGCAGCCGCACGTCGGGGTTGACCGCGTACTGGTTGCGCCGTCCGTTGCGCTTGCGGGTGATGTAGCCCGCGTCGTTGAGCTGTCCGACGATGCGGTGCGCGGCCCGCTCGGTGATGCCGACGCGATCGCCGATGTCCCGCAGGCGGATGCCGGGGTCGCCGGCGATGCAGACGAGCACCTGTGCGTGGTTGGTCAGAAACGTCCAGCCGGGGGAAGGATCCTCGCTCATGAAAGCAGAATAACAAAACAGGACTTTGATGTCATGCTACGGTGGTGCAGTCCGCCGCGTTGAGTTGGCGCCAGCGGTGCGTCAGGCCGGCGCGGGCGTCGCGAGCCGGCCGTCGCGCAGGATCCACAGCGCCGGCACGGCGACGAGCGCGGCGCCGCCGATCGCCAGTGCCGCGACGCCGAGGGCGGTGAGCGCCAGCCCGCCCAGCAGCGCGAGCCCCGCGCCGGTCAGCCCGGCGAGCAGGTCGTTGAAGCCCAGCAGCTTGCCGCGCTCGGCGGGCTCGGTCATGTCCGACAGCACGGCGGTCGCGGCGACGAACGAGAAGTTCCAGCCCAGGCCGAGCCCGAACAGCGCCACCATCGAGGCCGGCACGCTGGTGATCCACAGCAGGCTGATCGTCGACGCGGCCATCAGCAGCAGCCCGCCGGCGAGCGCGCGCGTGCGCCCGACGGCATCGACGATGTCGCCGACGACGATGATCAGCCCGAACATCCCGATGACGTGCGCTCCGATGATCGGAAAGACGTTGTCGGCAGAGTGGTGGTGGTGGTCGACGACGACGGCGCCCGTCAGCGTCATCACGGCCACCATGACGGCGAAGCTCGCCTGCGCGGCGATGAGCGCCGGGATCACGCCGGGGCGGTGCAGCAGCTCGCCGATCGGCGTCGTCGAGACCGTGACGGCCAGGCCGGGCGGCGGGTCGGGCTCGGCCCGGGCCTCGGCCTCGAGCTCGGGCTCCCCAGGCCGATCCTGATCCTGGCCCCGCTCCTGCGCCAGCAGCTCGGCGATCCGCTTCGGATCGGGCCGCACGGCGAGGACGATCGCCAGGCCGACGATCATGAAGCCGCTGGCGGCGATCCACAGCGTGCTCAGCGCGTCGCCGTCGAGGTCGCGGCCGGCCAGCAGCGGGCTGAACACCGCGGGCCCGAGGATCGCGCCGAAGACCGAGCCGAAGAGCACGAGCGCGATCCCGCGGGCGCGCCGTTCGGGCGGGTACATGTCGCCGGCGGCGGTCCTGGCCAGCAGGCCGGTGGCGGTCGCCGTGCCGACGAGGACGAGCCCGGCCAGGACCGCGATCGCCCAGCCCTGGGCCGTGCCCAGCGCGGCCAGCAGGCAGCCGGCGATGCCGCACCCGAAGCCGCCGGCGAGGATCGGGACGCGACCCATCCGGTCCATCAGCAGGCCGGCCGGCAGCGCGGCCAGCGCGCCGGCGGCGAGCACGATCGCCGGGCCGAGGCCGAGCAGGCCGTCGATGTCGAGGACGCTCACGAGCGTCAGCGAGGCGACCGCCGCGGAGAGCTGCAGCGTGGCGGAGTTCATCGCCAGCGAGCTCGACAACAGCGCGGTGTTGCGTCCGATCGGCAGCCTGCTCACCGCAGCGAGACTAACGGCGCGCCGAGCCGCAACGCCGCAGGGGCCGCTGTGCGAGCGGCCCCTGCGATTCGGCTTCTGTGCTCGCTCGATTCAGCGAGACGCTGGGACTACGGCAGGACGCAGGAGTACAGCAGCGGGTTGACGTTGACGAACAGTCCGCCGTTGCTCGAGCAGATCCGCGCCGGCTTCGGGGCGACGCTGATCGGTGCCCCACGTCAGGAACACGCAGTTGTACGCCACCGGCGACAGGTCGATGTACAGCCCGCCACTGGCCTTGCAGAGCTCGCCGGCGTTCGCCGGTGCCGAACCCGGCCCCGAGATCGGCGGCACGGTCGTGTTCTCGCAGCTCTCGTGGTGGTCCGGATCCGGTGCCGGGCCCTGGCAGTCGTCGATGTTCAGGCCGCCGTCGAGGCTGTCCATGCTGCCGTCGGTGGAGGGGCCGATGAGTTGGTCGGCGCCGGCGCTGCCGGAGAGCGTGTCGATGCCGAGTCCGCCGTCGAGCTTGTCGTCGCCGATGTTGCCGGTGATCGTGTCGTTGCCGTCGCCGCCGCTGATCGTGTCGTTGGAGGCGGTGCCCGTGATCGTGTCGTTTCCACCGAGGCCGACGATCGTCTTGCCGGGGGCCGAGCCGCCGCAGTCGATCGTGTCGTTGTTGACCGTACCGGTGACGGTCGTCTCGGTCTGCGTCACGCCCTGCCCCGAGGTGACGCAATCGGCTGCAGCGTGGACGGCGGTGGCGCCGCCGACCAGGCCGAGGGCGATCGCGGCCGAGCCGGCGAGCAGCCCGGTGCGAATCGTGTGCATGTTCATGGTCTCTCCTTGTGAGGCGGTGTGGACTCCCCAAGTCGTGGCGCGCCCCGCTCCACGAACTCACGCCCCCGGCGGTGCCTCCCGATCGGGGACGGTCACCGGCGCGTCTGATTGCCGCCAAGCCGTCACGAGCACGTCGCTCTCGACGTGCAGCCGGTGTCAGGGTGCAGCGCCGAAGGGGCACTGCGAGTCAGCTCACCGTTTACGGCTCAACAAAGCTCACAATATCACGAAACTCGTATCTAGCAACAATTATCTAGCTTTGAGCGGCCGGGCCGACGAACCGCTGCGGTGCCGCCCGGGCAGCGCTACGTTTGCGCGATGCGCCGCGCGCTTGCCGCCTTGCCTGCGACCCTCGCGCTGCTCACCGCCGCGACGACCGCCGCCGCGCCGGCCGCATCGCTGGAGAAGACGACGACCTCCTACGCGACGGTCGGCGGCGAGCCCGCCGCGCCGTACTCGCGCCTGAAGCTGGCGCCCGGCTGGAAGCGCGTCGTGCGCGACGACCTCGGCGCGGCGCCGCAGAAGCGCCGGCTCGCGCGCCGGCGCTCGCTCATCTACTTCGCCCAGCTGTCGGACTTCCAGCTCGCCGACGAGGAGTCGCCGGCCCGGGCGGAGGTGCTCGACCTCGCCAACAGCGCCTTCACGTCCGCGTGGCGGCCGCAGGAGGCGCTCGAGCCGTTCACCGTCGACGAGGCGATCCGCCAGGTCAACCGCTTCGAGCAGAGCCCGATCCGCAACCGCACGCGGCGCCGCGCCCGCATGGCGCTGGTGATCACGACCGGCGACTCGGCCGACAGCCAGCAGATCAACGAGGTCAAGTGGGTCGTGCGGCTGCTCGAGGGCGGAACGCTGAACCCGAACTCCGGCGTCGAGGACGCCGTCTGCGGCGCGCTCGCCGGACCGCGCGGCGAGGCCGCGCGCTACACCGGCGTGCAGGACGACCACGACGTGCTGGAGTCCGGCCGCTTCTACGACCCCGACCGGCCGTCGGGGGCGTTCGGCGCCTGGCCGCGCTACCCGGGCCTGCTGGATCGCGCGCAGGCGCCGTTTCAGACGGCGGGTCTGAACCGCCCGAGCTACGTCGCGTTCGGCAACCACGACGCCACCGTGCAGGGCAACCTCTACGCGCTGCAGGCGCTCGACGCGCTGGCCAAGGGCTGCGTGAAGCCACTCTCGCTCACCGGCCTCGCGGGGCTCGGCGCGCTGCTGACCAGCCCGGGACGGTCGATCGTCGTGCCGCCCGACGCCGCGCGCGGCTTCGCCGACCGGCCGACCTACAAGGCGCTGCACGCGACCGGCCGGCAGGCTGACGCGCACGGCTTCGGCTTCGTCGACCGCGCCGAGCTCGCCGCCTCGCGCGGGCAGGCCTCCTACTACGCGTTCACGCCGAAGCCCGGCGTGCGGCTGATCTCGATCAACACCGTCGCCGAGGGCGACGTGCTCAACTCCGAGGGCAACCTCGACGACCCGCAGTTTCGCTGGCTGCGCAGGGAGATCGAGGCCGCCGAGGGGCGCGGCGAGCTGATCGTCGTCTTCGGCCACCACCCGATCGGCAGCCTCACGAACCCCGCCCACGACGAGGACGCCGGCGACTGCGCGCTGCGCGCGGTGACCGGGCCCGGCTGCGACCTCGACCCGCGCCGGTCGCGGCCGCTGCGGCTCGGCGCCGACCTGCGCGCGCTCGCGCTCGCGCACCCCAACGTCATCGCCTACGTCGCGGGCCACACCCACGAGAACCGCATCACCGCGGTCCGCCGCGGAGGCGACCGCCGCGGCGGGTTCTGGGCGATCGAGTCGGCCTCGGAGATCGACTGGCCGATCCAGTCGCGCCTGCTGGAGCTGATGGACAACCGCGACGGCACGCTGTCGATCTTCGGCACGCTGATCGACCACGCGGCCACGCTCGCGACGCCCGAGCCGGGCACGCGGGCGGCGAGCTTCGGCCCGGAGGCGCTTGCCGCCCTCGGCCGCGAGTTCGCCTACAACGATCCGCAGGTCGGCGTCGAGGCCGGCGCCGAGGGCCGCCCGCAGGACCGCAACGTGGAGCTGCTGCTGCCCGATCCGCGCTCACGCTGACGGGGCGGGGCAGGTCGCCGTGCGCCTGGCCGCGCGCGGCGCGTCACTCCCCGAGCACCTTGATCACGAGCCGCTTGTCGCGGCCGCCGTCGAACTCGGCGTAGAAGACCGCCTGCCAGGGCCCGAGATCGAGCCGTCCCTCGGTGATCGGCAGCACGACCTGGTGGTGGACGAGTAGGTTCTTGAAGTGCGCGTCGCCGTTGTCCTCGCCGCCGCGGTGGTGGCGGTAGTCGCCCGGATCGGGCGACAGCTGCCCGGCGACGTCGTTGGCCGGCGGGCGCCAGGACGGCGGGGCCAGCTTGTCGAGCCACTCCAGCGTGTCCTCGAGGATGCCCGGCTCGTCGTCGTTGACCCAGACGCCGGCGGTGATGTGCATCGCCGACACGAGCACCATCCCCTCGAGCACGCGGGAATCGCGGACGGCCCGCTCGACGTCCTCGGTGATGCGCACGAACTGGCGGCGCTGATCGGTGTTGAATGTGCGATAGACGGTGTGAGAGCGCATGGCTCGGCATGGTGGCGCACACCAACGGCGATCGGCGGCGTGCCGCGGGGAGGCGGCGCGGCGCGCGTGCTGCACAATGCGCCCGTGCGACCCGTTCTCCGGCAGACCCCGTGAGCGTGTCCGAGGCCAAGCGCCCTGAGCTGCGCGAGCTCGCGCTGGGCGAGTTGCTCGACGTCGCCTTCCGGATCTGCATGACGCACTGGCGGACGCTGCTCAAGGCGGTGCTCGTCGTCATCCTGCCGGTCCAGATCCTCAGCACGGTCGTCACCGCCGACTACACGCTGTCCTCGTTCGACGTCGGCTCGGGCTCGGACCAGACGACGCGCGAGACGATCGACGAGCTCAACCGCAACATCGACGGCCTGATCATCTCGTCGCTGTTGCAGATCCTGGCGCTCGTGTTCGCGACGGCGGCCTGCCTGCGGGCGATCGCCTCCGCCTACCTCGACGAGGCGGCCGACTGGCGCGCCTCGCTGTCCTACGCGCTGCGCCACGCCGGGCCGCTGCTCGCGCTCACGGCGCTGTACGTCGGCGGGGTGACGCTCGGCGCGATCGCGATGCTGCTGCCCGGCATCTGGCTGTACGTCGCCTGGGCGTTCGCGCTCCCCGTCCTGCTGGTGGAGGGACTGCGCGGCCCCGCGGCGCTGCGGCGCTCCTACACGCTCGTGCGCGGGCGCTGGTGGCGGACCTTCGGCGTGATCGCCCTGGGGTTCGTCCTCGCGATCGTGATCTCCACGCTGGCGCGCGCCGTCTTCCTCGTCGGGCTGGTGATCGCCGACGGCGACGTGCTCGTGCTCACGCTCAGCACGCTGGCGGGGATCGTCGGCCTCGCCGTGAGCGCCCCGTTTCAGGCCGCGCTGCTCACGGTCCTGTACTTCGACACCCGCGTGCGCAGCGGGGATCTCGACCTCGATCGGCTGGCTCAGGAGATCGGCACCGAAGCGCCGGTCGCGGGCTTGCCGGGGACGCCGGCGGCGCCCACGCACGGCGATCTCGCGCCCTCCGGCCCGTCCGCGCCGCCCACCGAGCCGCGCTGGCCCGCGCCCACGCCGCCGGCCGGTCAGGACGACGGCGCACGCTCCCGCGCCCGTCCCCGGCCCGACGCACCGCCGCCGCCACCGGGCTGGGGGCCGCCGTCGGGTCAGGACGAGGGCGGCGACCAGCCCGAGCGGGTGCGCGGGTAGGAGCCGGCCATGGACCTCGGGCTGAAGGGCAAGGCGTGCATCGTCACCGGCGCGACGCGCGGCATCGGCTTGGAGGCCGCCCGCATGCTCCACGGCGAGGGCGCCCACGTGCTGCGCGTCGCGCGCTCCGGGGAGGACGTCTTCCAGGCCGACGTGACCGAGCCCGAGGACGCGGCGGCGATCGTCGCCGCCTGCGTCGAGCGCTTCGGCACGGTCGACGTGCTCGTCAACAACGCCGGCACGAGCTTCGTACGGTCGCTGGAGGAGCTCAGCGACGAGGACTGGCAATCGCAATGGGAGCTGCACGTGATGGGGCCGATGCGGCTCATGCGCGAGGCGGCGCCGCTGATGGCCGCGCGCGGCGGCGGGCGGATCGTCAACGTCTGCTCGTCGGCGGGCAAGCGCCCGTCGCTGACCAACCCGGCCTACGCGGTCACGAAGGCCGCCCAGCTGTCGCTGTCGCGCGTGTTCGCCGACCGCTACGCGGCCGCTGCGGTGCTCGTCAACGCGGTCGCGCCCGGCGCGGTCACCTCGCCGCTGTGGACCGGTCCCGGCGGGCTCGCCGAGCAGGCGGCGGCCGCCCGCGGCATCACGCCCGAGGAGGCGCTCGCCGCGCAGGCCGCGAAGATCCCGCTGGGCCGGATGGCCTCGGCGGAGGAGATCGCCTCCGTGATCGTGTTCCTCTGCTCCGCGCGCGCGTCGACGGTCACCGGCGCCGCCTGGTCGGCGGACGGCGGCACCGTCGCGACGATCATCTGACGTCTGACCGGCGGGCGGCGCCTGCTAGAACTCGCGACCGCATGCCCGTGAACACCGCTGCCATCGGCAAGACCCTCGCGCCGAAGATCTACGCGGTCGGGCGCGAGAAGATCCGCGAGTTCGCCGAGGCGGTGGGGGAGACCGACCCGCTGTACCTCGACGTCGAGGCGGCGCGAGCCGCCGGCTACGCCGACGTCGTGGCGCCGCCGATGTTCTGTGTCGTCTACAGCCTGCCGGCCGTCTGGCCGGCGCTGTTCGACGAGGACATCGGGATCGACTTCGCCCACATGGTCCACGGCGGGCAGGAGTTTCGGTGGGGCGAGCTCGTCGTCGCCGGTGACGAGATCACGACGGTCGCGAAGCTCAACGACGTCACCGAGCGGCGCGGCAACGGCTTCTACGTCTTCGAGACGACGTCGACGAACGACCGCGGCGAGGCGGTCTGCACGGGGCTGTGGACGAACATCGTGCGGGGGGTCTGAATGCAGCCCGGCGACGCATTCGAGCCGCTGAAGGTGACGCCCGACAAGTACCTGACCGTGCGTTACGCGGGCGCGTCGGGCGACTTCAACCCGATCCACATCGACGAGCAGTTCGCCCGGCAGGTCGGCCTCCCGGGCCGGATCCTGCACGGCCTCTACACGATGGCCCAGGTCGCGCGGGCGAATGCCGCGGCCGGCGGCGGGCCGGCCTCGCTCAAGCGCCTGAGCGTGCAGTTTCGGGGGATGGGCGTGCCCGAGGTCGAGCTCACGGTGACCGGCACGGTGACCGAGGTGCGCGACGACGGGATCGTCGTGACCGAGACCAGCTGCGAGCAGGACGGCAAGCGGATCATCCGCAACGCCGAGGCCGAGCTACGGCCCGATTCCTAGCGCCGCCCGGATGCGGGCGATCGTCTGGCGCGGGTGCTCGACGAGCTGGCGCCAGGTGATCCGCAGGACCCGGTAGCCGTGCGCCTCCATCAGCGCCTGGCGCTCGGCGTCGTCCTCCCGCGCGAGCCGCTCGTCGTGCCAGGCGGCGCCGTCGAGCTCCACGACGAGGTGCCGCTCGCGCCACAGGAGATCGGGCTCGATCGCGCGCCCGCCGAGGACGAGCCTCGGGTTGACCTCCGGCCGCTCGATCCCGGCGGCCGCGAGCAGGTCCAGCGCGCGATCCTCGAGCTCGCTGCGGGTGGGCACGTAGCCGTCGGCGAGCAGGGCTCGCAGCCGCGCCGCACCCGGGTGGCGGGGCGAGCGGGCGAGCACGCCGTGCAGCTGGCGGGCGCTGAGGATCCCTTCGGCGAAGCACTGGCGGACCATCCGCCGCAGCGCCTTCGCCGTCAGCGCCGCGGCCAGATCGAGCGCGGTGCGCGCCGGTGAGGTCACGAGGATGTTGTCGCGGCGCCACACGTCGAAGGAGTGCAGCGAGCTCGAGCGGTGTGAGCGGATCGCGCTCACGGCGCGGCCGCCGCTGCGCGGGACGATGACGTCCGGCAGGCCGTGGTGCCACCGGCGCATCGCGTGCCACGCCGCGGCCGATCCGTGACTGAGCACTGCCTCCAAGCCGCACGCGAGCACGGCCGCCGTGAGCGTTCCGCGCAGGCTCAACGCGCTGGCGGCGGTGACCGCGTAGACGCCGCGGTGGACGCGGTGCAGTTGGCCGCGCCGCACGCGGATGGTGATCGCGCTGCTGTTCAGCCCGCACTGCTCCAATTGGCGAACCGACACGATGCCGTTCTGCTCGGCGGCGAGCTGCGCGACCGCCAGATCTCGTCGCGTGGCGACTTCCGAAGGGTCAGCCTCTGCAACTCGCACCACGACCAGATCATCGCGCCGAGCGTGTGACGGATCAGCCCGCGTTCGTGACAAATCTGCGCGGAATCAGCGCCGACCTCCCCGCTCCTACAATCGGACGCGTGCTCACGCCCCGCCAAGAGCTGATCCTGCGCAAGGTCGTGCTCGCCTACCAGGCGACCGTGCAGCCCGTGGCGTCGCGCACGCTGGCGGCCGACCCCGAGCTCATGGCCGGGTCCTCGACCGTCCGCCACGAGCTGGCGATGCTCGAGGAGCACGGCCTGCTGGCCCATCCGCACACGTCGGCCGGCCGGGTGCCGACCGACATGGGCTTTCGCTACTTCGTCGATCGCCTGCTGCCGGCCAAGCGCGAGCGCGCCTCGCTGGAGCTCGAGCTCACCCGTCGCGAGGTCGACGAGGCGATGCGCGTGACCACCGAGACGCTCTCGCAGATCACGAACCTGCTGGCGATCGTCTCGGCGCCGCCGCTGGACACCGCGACGATCCGCCACATCGAGGTGCTGCTGCTGCAGCCGCAGATCGTGATGATCGTGATCATCACGTCGACCGGCGGGGTGTCCAAGCGCGTGCTGACGTTCCCGAGCGCCGTCGACAGCGGGCTGGTCAGCTGGGCGGCCGAGTTCCTCAACGAGCAGCTCGTCGACGTCGGCCTGGGGGCGCGCAAGCTCCACGCCCGCCTCGCCGACAGGTCGCTCTCGCACAGCGAGCGCCGCTTCCTGGACTCGCTCATGCCCGCCTTCACCGACCTCGCGGCGACCGCCGAGGACACGCTCTACGTCGACGGCGCCGCGCGGCTGCTGCACGAGCACCGCTTCCACGACCTCTCGCAGATCAACGCGCTCATGCAGATGCTCGAGGGCCGCGTGACCCTGCTGGAGATGCTGCGCGCCGCGCTCGGCGACCGCAGCGACGTCGTCGTGCGCATCGGCACCGAGAACGAGGAGCCCGGCCTGCGCTCGCTGGCCATGGTCGCGTCCGGCTACGGCCTGCCGATGCGCACGCTGGGCACCGTGTCGCTGATCGGGCCGGTCGCGATGGACTACGCCGGCACGATCGGCGTCGTGCGCGAGGCCGCCGCACAGCTCTCCCGCTTCGTCGAAGACGTCTACGACGCGTGACCAAGCGCGACTGCTACGAGGTCCTCGGCGTCGGCCGGGACGCCGACGAGGCCGAGGTCAAGAAGGCCTTTCGCAAGCTCGCCCGCGAGCTGCATCCCGACGTCAACAACCACGACCCGCAGGCCGAGGAGAAGTTCAAGGAGTGCGCCGAGGCCTACGAGATCCTCTCCGATCCCGAGCGCCGCCAGGTCTACGACCGCTACGGCCACGAGGGCCTCAGGCGCGGCGGCCAGGCGCCCAACTACGAGGGCTTCGGCTCGATCTCCGACCTGTTCGAGACGTTCTTCGGCGGCGGCAGCTTCGGCGGCGGGATGGGCGGCGCGCGCGGTGGCGGCGACGTGCAGGCGACGACCCAGATCACGCTCGAGCAGGCGGCGGCGGGCGCCGCGATCGACGTGCGCTACGAGGTCGTCGACCGCTGCGAGCGCTGCCACGGAAACGGCGCCGAGCCGGGCACCCCGATCAAGACCTGTCAGCGCTGCAACGGCAACGGCGTCCTGCAGGCCGTCAGCCGCACGCCCTTCGGACAGATCGCGCGCACCGTCTCCTGCGACGTCTGCGGCGGTGACGGCAAGGTCGCCGAGAAGCGCTGCCCGCGCTGCGACGGCCGCGGCCGCGAGGTTCTCACCCACGCCGTCAGCGTCGACATCCCGGCCGGCATCGCCGAAGGTCAGCGCATCCGCCTGACCGGGCGCGGGCACGCCGGCGAGGCGGGCGGACAGCAGGGCGACCTCTACGTCCACGTCTCGATCAAGCCGCACGAGCGCTTCATCCGCGACGGCAACGACCTCATCACCGTAGTCGACGTGCCGGCGCCCATGGCGGCGCTCGGCGCCAAGCTCGAGGTGCCCACGCTCGAGGGCGCCGAGGACGTCCACATCCGCCCGGGGACCCAGCCCGGCGAGGCCTACGAGCTGCGCGGACGCGGCATGCCGCACCTGCGCCGCCCCGCCCGCCGCGGCGACCTGCGCGTCATCGCCAACGTGATCATCCCGCGCCAGCTGACCGACGAGCAGAAGCGGCTCATGGAGCGCCTGGCCGAGTCGATGACCGAGAGCAACACGAAGTCCGAGGAATCGATGTTCGCCAAGCTCAAGCGCGTCCTGCACGGGTGATCCGCCTGGCGATCCGCGTCGCTCGGGCCGACGCCGAGGTCGCGCTCGCCGAGCTGCTGGAGCTGGCCCCGGCCGGCGTCGAGGAGGTCGACCGCGGCGACACGATCGAGTACGCCGTCTACGGCGCCGACGGTGAGCTGCCCTCGCTGCCCGACGTGCGAGCGGCGGCCGGCGACGCGCTCGTCGAGGTCACGACGACGCAGGTCGGCGACGACTGGGTCTCGCGCTGGCGCGACTTCCACGTGCCGGTGACGATCGGCGAGCGGCTGCACGTGCGCCCGCCGTGGTGCGACCCGCCGGCGGGCGCGGCCGGTCGGCGCGATGACACGGCGCTGCTGGACATCGTCATCGACCCCAACCAGGCCTTCGGCACCGGCGCGCACGCGACGACCCGCCTGTGCCTGGAGGCGCTGCTCGCGCTGCCCGAGCACGGCGGCGCCCTCGTGGACCTCGGCTGCGGCTCGGGCGTCCTGGCGATCGCCGCCGCCAAGCTCGGCTGGGATCCGGTCAGCGGCCTCGACCACGAGGCGGCGGCGGTCGTCGCCGCGCGCGAGAACGCACAGGCCAACGGCGTGACGCTCGACGTGCATCACGGCGACCTGCTGCACGGCGGCGCGACCAATCCGTCCGCGCCCAGCGCGCCGACCGTCGTGGCGAACCTGCTGCGCCCGCTGCTGGCCCACCTCGCGCAGACCGGCTTCGCCGGCGAGCCTCCGCGCACGCTGATCGTCAGCGGCCTGCTGCGCCCCGAGGGCGACGCGATCGCCGCCGCGTTCGCGCGCGAGCAGGGTCTGCGCGAGCACTCGCGCCGCGAGCTCGGGGAGTGGGCGGCGCTCACGCTCGTGGCCTGATCGTCCAGACAGCGAAACTTCGACCGCCCAACGGCCGTTACTGTCGGCACATGGCCAAGCGCACCGCCCTTCTTCTCGTCCTCCTGCTCGCCGTCGCGGTCCTGGCCGTGGCCTCCGGCCCCGCCAGCGCCCAGGAGCCACCGAACCCGCCCGACCCGGCGATCGTCGACGGCAGCGCCCAGAAGGCGCTCGACAAGGCGCGGGCGAAGTGGAAGGCGGCGAAGATCGGCTCCTACCGCTACGAGGCGCGCCGCACCTGCTTCTGCCCGACGACCGGCTGGCACGTGACCAACGTCCGCCGCGGCGTCGTCTCCAAGAAGGTGCACTCCGACATCAAGGACATCGCCACCGTGCCGCGCCTGTTTCGCCAGATCCAGCGGGCGATCGACCGCAGGGCACACCGCCTGATCGTGACCTACGGCACCCACGGCGTGCCGAAGAAGCTCACGATCGACAGCCACCAGAACGTCATCGACGAGGAGCAGTACTACTCGATTCGCGGGTTCAAGCGGCGCTGACGCCGATACCCTCCGGGCTGCATGGCCTGGAACGTCATCATCGCCGGGGGCGGCTTCGGCGGCTTCTACACGGCGCGCACGCTGGCCCGCGTCCTGCCGCCGCACAGCGCCCGCGTGCGGCTCGTCACCGAGGACAACTTCATGCTCTATACGCCGCTGCTGCCCGGGGCGGCGGCCGGCACGCTCGAGCCACGCCACGTCGTCGTGCCGCTGCGCGAGGAGCTCGATCCGTCGATCCACCTGCGCCTGGGCAAGATCACCGGCGCGTCGCCGCAGCGCAACGTCCTGCACGTGCGCTCGCTGGACGGCACGGAGGAGGAGCTGACCTACGACCAGCTCGTCGTCTCGGTCGGCTCGGTTAGCCGCACGCTGCCGATCCCCGGCCTCGCCGAGCACGGGATGGCGCTCAAGTCGCTGCCCGAGGCGATCGCCGTGCGCAACCACGTCATCCGCACGCTGGAGATCGCCGAGACGCTCGAGGACGGCGACGCCCGCCGCGAGTACCTCACGTACGTCTTCGTCGGCGCCGGCTACGCGGGCCTGGAGGGCCTCGCCGAGCTGCAGGACTTCGCCGCCGACGTCATGGACCTCTACCCGCGCTGCGCCGTCACCGGGATGCGCTGGATCCTCGTCGAGGCCAGCGACCGCGTCATGCCCGAGATCAGCGCCAAGCTGGCCGACTTCGCCGTGCGCGAGCTGCGCTTCCGCGGGATCGAGATCCGCACGAACACGACCCTCGACGCGGTCACCGCGACCACGGCGACGCTCAGCGACGGCGAGGAGGTGCCGACCCGCACGCTCGTCTGGACGGCCGGCGTCAAGCCCAACCCGGTGATCGCCGAGCTCGGCCTGCCGCTGTCGGACAAGGGCCGGATCGTCACCGACGGCCGACTGCAGGTGCCGGGCTTCGACAACGTCTGGGCGATCGGCGACGGCGCGGCGGTGCCCGACCCGGCGCGCAAGGGCCAGCCCTGCCCGCCGACCGCGCAGCACGCGATCCGCCAGGGCCGGGTCGCCGGGCACAACGTGGCCAACGCGATCGGCGGGGGCGGGCGGCCACGGCGCTTCACCTACAAGACCAAGGGCGTGTTCGTCGACATGGGCCGCCGCAAGGCCGTGGCGACGACCGGGCCGATCACCTGGAGCGGGATGCCGGCGTGGATGCTGGCCCGCACCTACCACCTCGCGATGATGCCCGGCGCCGGCCGCCGGGCGCGGCTGCTCGTCGACTGGAACATCGGCCTGCTCTTCGGCCGCGACACCGCCGAGCTGGGCCGCATCGGCGAGCCGCGCGCCGTCACCAGACCGCTGGCGGACGCGGCCCCGCCGAAGCCATCCGTGCGCCGCGTATCCTGAACGGCAGATGACGCTGGCCGACACGGTGAAGGAGGATCTCGTCTCCGCGATGCGGAGCGGCGAGAAGGATCGTGTCGGCGCATTGCGGCTCGTGCTCAGCGAGCTGCAGAAGGCGGCCAAGGAGGGCGGCGACGACGAGCTCGCCGTGTTGCGCCGCGAGCGCAAGCGCCGCCTCGAGTCGGCGAGCGCGTTTCGCGAGGCCGGCCGCGAGGAGCTCGCCAGCGGCGAGGAGGCCGAGGCGCGGCTCATCGAGAACTACCTGCCGGCCGAGCTGCCCGACGACAGCCTGCGCGCGATCGTCGCCGCTGCGGTGGCCGAGACCGCCGCCCGGTCGCCCAAGGACATGGGTCAGGTCATGAAGGCCGCGATGGCCGCCGTCGACGGCCGCGCCGACGGCAAGCGCGTCTCGGCGCTCGTGCGAGAGGCGCTGGCGCACTAGTGGTCCGGCACTGAAATGCGCCGCCAGATCGAGCTCTCCAACCAGGCCGCGACCGAGCTCGCCGGCAGCCGCGACGCCGTCCTGCGCGCGCTCGAGGGCCACGTCGAGTGCGATCTCTGGCTGCGCGGCAACATCCTCACGCTCGACGGCGAGCAGGAGGCGGTGGACGCCGCCGCGACCGTCGTCAAGGAGCTGGCCGAGCTCATCGAGCAGGGCCACGACATCGCGCCCGGCACGATCGCCGCCGTCACCGGCGCCCTGGACCAGCACCGCTCGCCGGCCGAGATCCTCGAGGACGTCGTCTGGAAGCACCGCTCCAAGCAGGTCGCGCCGAAGACCGTCAACCAGAAGCGCTACGTCGACTCGATCCGCAACAACATCATCACGTTCGGCATCGGCCCGGCCGGCACCGGCAAGACGTTCCTCGCCGTCGCGCTCGCCGCCGCCGCGCTGAGCCGCCGCGAGGTCAACCGCATCATCCTCACCCGCCCGGCCGTCGAGGCCGGCGAGCGCCTGGGCTTCCTGCCCGGCGACCTGATGGCGAAGATCGATCCCTACCTGCGCCCGCTGTTCGACGCGCTGCACGACATGCTCGACGCCGAGAAGGTCTCGACCTACCTCGAGCGCGGGCAGATCGAGGTCGCGCCGCTGGCGTTCATGCGGGGCCGGACTCTGAACGACAGCTTCATCATCCTCGACGAGGCGCAGAACACGACGCCCGAGCAGATGAAGATGATCCTCACGCGGCTGGGCTTCAACTCCAAGATGGTCGTCACCGGCGACATCACGCAGATCGACCTGCCCAAGAACGAGGGCTCCGGGCTCGTCGTCATCAGCGACATCCTCAAGAGCATCGAGGGCATCGAGTTCGTGCGCTTCGGCGGCGAGGACGTCGTGCGCCACCGCCTCGTGCAGAAGATCGTCGCGGCCTACGCCGAGCACGCCGAGAGCCAGACCGCCGAGCTGCGTCCGGCCGATCGCCGCCGGGCTTGACTGCGCACCTCGAGATCGACGTCGTCGGACCGGACGACGGCGTGGCGTTTCTGCCGCTGGAGGAGATCGACCGCCTGCTCTCGCTGGCGCTGGCGTCGGCGGGCATCGAGAGCGGCCACGTCGCCGTCGAGTTCGTCGACGCGGCGCGGATCGCCGAGCTCAACGCGGAGTTTCGCGGCAAGCCCGAACCGACCGACGTGCTGTCGTTTCCGGTCGACGGCGAGGACCCTTCGCCGGGCCCGCGCGAGCTGGGCGACATCATCATCTGCGCCGCGCACACGGCCGACCTGCGCGAGGCGATCGTCCACGGCGCGCTGCACCTGACGGGGATGGACCACGAGACCGACGACGGCGAGATGCTCGCCGTCCAGCGCGAGATCCTGGGCTGGGTCTCGCCCGACGTCGCGCCGTGAGCGCGGGCGCCGCCCATGCCGGTCCCACCCGGGCCGGCTTCGTCGCGCTGGCCGGTCGCCCGAACGTCGGCAAGTCGACGCTCGTCAACTCGATCGTCGGCCAGAAGGTGGCGATCGTCTCCGACAAGCCGCAGACGACGCGGCGCGCGATCCGCGGGATCGCGATGCGCGGCAACGCCCAGCTCGTGCTCGTCGACCTGCCGGGGGTGCAGCGCCCGCGCGACGCGCTGACGCAGCGCATGCAATCGCGCGTCGAGCGCGAGTTCGGCGAGGCCGACGTCGCGCTGCTGCTGCTCAACGGCGAGCAGGGGGTCGGGCCGGGCGACCGCTTCATCGCCGGGGCGCTCGCGCGCGCCGAGGTTCCCGTCGCCGTCGTCGTCAACAAGATCGATCGCCTCGACGAGGCGCACACGCTGGCCGCCCTGCAGGCGGCGGCGGAGCTCGGCGTGTCGGACGAGATCTTCCCGCTGTCGGCGCGCAAGGGCACGGGCGTCGAGGAGCTCGTCGAGTACCTCGTGGCCCTGCTGCCGCACAGCCCCTACCTCTTCGACGTCCACGACCCGTCCGACCAGGCCGACGAGGTGCTGTTCGCCGAGCTCATCCGCGAGCAGATCCTGCGGCGCACCTTCCAGGAGGTGCCGCACGCCGTCGAGGTCGTCGTCGAGGAGATCGACGACTCGCGCGAGGCGCTCGTCCGCGTGCAGGCGCGCGCCTGGGTCGAGGCCGAGTCGCAGAAGGGCATCCTGATCGGCGCGCAGGGGCGGATGATCAAGGCGATCGGGACCGCCGCGCGGCGCGAGCTCGAACACCGGCTCGGCGTGCAGGTGCACCTCGACCTCGCGGTGCGCGTGCGGCGCGGCTGGCGCGGCGACGACGGCCTGCTCGATCGCCTCGGGATCGAGTAGCGCACCCCGGACTACAGTCCTGCGCGACGATTTCTAGGAGGCGAACGGCCGATGGCCTATGAGTTCTATGTGACGATCGAAGGCACGAAGCAGGGCCGGCTGGCCGGCGAGAGCACGCGCGAGGTGCACAAGGGCAAGCTCGCGGGGATCGGCTTCAGCTACGAGGTCACGTCGTCGCGGGGCGCCGCCAGCGGCCGGGCGAGCCGCAAGCGCGAGCACGGCCCGGTCACGTTCACGAAGGAGTGGGGCGCCGCCTCGCCGCAGCTGTTTGCGGCGCTCGTCACCAACGAGGTGCTCGAGAGCGCGCTGTTCGAGTTCGTGCGCACCAACGAGGTCGGCGTCGAGCACGTCTTCCAGACGATCAAGCTGACGAACGCGTCGGTCACGTCGATCCATTGCTACGTCGCCGCGCAGGAGGACACCGAGCTCGACAACGCCGAGCTCGAGGACGTGGCGCTGGCGTTCCGCGACATCGAGATCACGAACGTCGACGGGCAGACCGCGGCCTCCGACAGCGAGGGCGGCGCGCGGTGAACGATCCGTCGTCGTTTCACGTGCTGCTGATCGGCGGCGGGATCGCGTCGGCGAACGCCGCCGCCGAGCTGCGCGAGCAGGGCTTTCAGGGCTCGATCCTGCTCGTCACCCGCGAGATGGACGCGCCCTACCACCGCCCGCCGCTCACGAAGGGCTACCTGCAGGGCCGCGAGGACCGGCCGTCGACGCTCATCCAGACCGCGGACTGGTACGCCGAGCACGACGTGCAGGTGCGCACGCGCACGCCGGTCATGGACCTCGACACCGAGGCGAAGACGGCGAAGCTCGGTCGTGAGCAGGTCGGCTTCGGGAAGGCGCTCATCGCCACCGGCGCGGGCATCCGCCGCCTGCAGGCCGACGGCGGGATGCGCGACGGCATCCACTACATCCGCGCGCTCGGCAACGCCGACAAGCTGCGCAACGAGCTCGACGCCGCCGAGCGCGTCGTGGTCGTCGGCGGGTCGTACATCGCGACCGAGGTGGCGGCGTCGATGGTCCTGCTCGGCAAGCCGGTCACGCTCGTCATGCAGGAGACGCTGCCGCTGGAGCGCGGCTTCGGGCCGGTCGTCGGGCAGTTCGCCCATGACCTGCTGACGTCGCACGGCATCGAGGTCCTGGCCGAGGCCGATGTCGCGCAGTTCGAGGGCGAGGGCGACGACGACGCGCGGGTCACGGCCGTCGTTACCGCCGACGGACGCCGCGCCGAGGCCGATCTGGTCGTCGTCGGCGTCGGCGCCAACCCGGACGTCATGCTCGCCCGCAAGGCCAAGCTCGCGCTCGGCGAGACCGGCGGCGTCATGTGCGATGCGACCCTGCGCACCTCGGCCGAGAGCGTGTGGGCGGCGGGCGACATCTGCGAGTACGACAGCCTCGTGCACGGCCGCCGCCTGCGGATCGAGCACGAGGAGGTCGCCGCCGCGCAGGGCCGCCACGCCGCCCGGGCGATGCTCGGCTCCGACGAGCCCTACCGCGAGATCCCGTACTTCTGGTCGGACCTCGCCGACTGGGCGACGCTCGAGTACGTCGGTGGCGGCGGGGCCTGGGACGAGGAGATCGTCCGCGGCGACCCGGCGAGCGGGCCGTTCAGCGTCTTCTACGCGCAGGACGGGCGCGTCGTCGGCGCCCTGACCGTCGGCCGGGCCGAGGATCTCGACGTCGCCCGCGAGCTGATCGCGTCCGGCGGCGGCGTCGACGCGCTGGACTAGCGACCGCGCAGCCGCGCCGGGCAGCGCGCCGGGATCCAGCCGTACAGCCGCGGCCGGGCGGCGACGCCCGTACGGATCGACCAGTAGTTCCACGTCAGCGTCCCGTCGCTGCTCGGATCGCAGCGTGCGAACGTGTCGACCTTCGCGACCCGTGTGCCGACGCGAACCATGCCCCGCGCGACGCCGCCGACCCGGACCGACGTCGTGTTGGTCATGAAGTAGACGATGTTGCCGAAGTCGGGCTTGGCGTCGTACTCCCTGACGTCGTTGATCGCGCCGTTGGAGAGGCGCGCATGGGCGCGCGGGTGGACGTTCGGGTTGGCGAGTTTGCGCACCCGGCTGATCTCGCGCCCGCTCGGCCCGCAGCCCGTGCCGCCGCCGCGCTGTCGCGCGAACGCGTTGGACGCGACCGCGCCGAGCGGCGTGCTGCGGTCGATCGCGGCGCTGTCGAGGAACGCCTGCGTGCCGCCGCCGTTGGCCTTCCCGGCGATGATCTGCACGAGCGGGAAGCGGTTTGACTGGCCGGCGCTCGCCGCGCAACCGTGGCCGCGCACGTTCACGGTCGTCGCGCGATAGGCCGTGCCGTCGAGCGCGACGAGCATGAAGCGCCCGGCCTCGTCCATCGCCAGGCGGCCCATCGGCTGCGCGAGCGAGTCGATCAGCGGCCAGCTGCGCGCACCGCCGGCGGCGGGGTTGGGCGCAAGCACGTCGAAGCGCTCGCTGATCGTCACCTCGGCGTTGCGCAGGGCCTTCCAGGCAGCCCGGCTGAGGTCGGGGGTGCCGTGGCGCCCGAGCCGGCAGTCGGCGATCCTGTGGCCCTTCGGCGGCGTGCACGTGCGGCCTTCGAAGCCGCGGGGCGCGGCCGTCGCGGCGGTCGACGCGGCGATGGCGATCAGCCCGAGTGCCGTGAGTAGCAGGCGCATCATGCCCATAACGCCTGGGCTGTGGGCAGGATGCGCTGACCGACTCCTAGACTCCGTGCCTCGATGGAGATCGCCTACGACGCCCAGGGTCTCGTGCCCGTCATCGTGCAGGACTGGAGCAGCGGCGAGGTGCTGACGCTCGCCTACGCCAACGAGGAAGCCGTCCGCCGTACGCGCGAGACCGGCGAGCTGCATCTCTACAGCCGCTCGCGCCGGGAGCAGTGGCACAAGGGCGCCACGAGCGGCAACACGCAGGCCGTCCGCGCCCTGCGGCTGGACTGCGACGGCGACGCGCTGCTGGCGCTCGTCGAGCCCGCCGGCCCGGCCTGTCACACCGGCGAGCGGACCTGCTTTCACCACGGCGAGACGCGCCCGCCCGCGCCGCACGAGGCGCTGCCCGCGCTGGAGCGCACGCTGGTGCAGCGTGACGCCGAACGCCCCGCGGGCTCCTACACCGTGACGCTGCTCGAGGATCCGCAGCTCGCGGGCGAGAAGGTGCTCGAGGAGGCCGAGGAGGTCACCCGCGCCGTGCGCGAGGAGACCGACGAGCGCGTCGACAACGAGGCCGCCGACGTCCTCTATCACCTCGCGGTGCTGCTGCGACACCGTAAGCGCTCGCTCGGCGACGCCTACGACGTGCTCAATGGCCGTCGCGGCTGACCGCTCGGAGTCGGCCGGCGGCAGCGGCGCGCTGCCCGTCGAGCCGTCGCTGGAGGAGGTGCGCGCCCTCGCGCGCGAGTTCAACCTCATCGCACTGCGCCACTCGTTCATCGACGACACCGAAACGCCCGTCTCGGCCTTCCTGAAGCTGCGCGGCACCGCGCCGAGCTCGGCGGCGTTCCTGCTGGAGTCCGCCGAGCGCGGCCAGGAAGTCGGGCGCTACAGCTTCATCGGCGTGCGCCCGCGCAAGGTGGTGCGCTGGTCGCTGGGCGAGGACCCCGCCGACCCCTACGCCCACGCCGCCGCCGAGGTCGCCCGCCTGCGCCAGGCGCCGTGGCCGGACATGCCGCCGTTCGCGGGCGGTGCGGTGGGCTACTTCGGCTACGACCTCGTGCGCACCGTCGAGCCGCTGGGCGAGCCCAATCCCGACCCGGTCGGGCTGCCCGACATGGCGCTCATGCTCTCCGACGTGCTCGTGGTGTTCGACCACCTGCGCCACACGATCAGCGTGCTCGTCAACGTCTACGCCGACGACGACGACGGCACCGGCCTCGAGACCGCCTACGCGGACGCCGTCGCGACGATCGCCAAGGCGCGCGAGCTGCTGGCCGGACCGGTGCCGCGCCACCCGCCGACGCCCGCGCGGCCGCGACCGCAGTTCGTATCGAACATGCCGCGCGCGCAGTTCGAGGCCAACGTCGCGCGGATCGTCGAGTACATCCACGCCGGCGACGCCTTCCAGGTCGTGCCCTCGCAACGCTGGTCGGCGGACCTCGACATCGACCCGTTCTCGGTCTATCGCGGGCTGCGCGTGGTCAACCCCAGCCCGTACATGTACTTCCTGGACTTCCTGGACTTCCAGGTCGCGGGCGCCTCGCCGGAGCCCGTGCTGACCGTCACCGGCCGCCACGTCGCGACCCGGCCGATCGCCGGCACGCGGCCGCGCGGCGCGACGCTGGCCGACGACGAGCGGATCGCCGAGGAGCTGCTGGCCGACGAGAAGGAGCGCGCCGAGCACGTGATGCTCGTCGACCTCGGCCGCAACGACCTCGGCCGGGTCTGCGAGTACGGCAGCGTGAGCGTCGACCGCTTCATGGCCGTCGAGACGTACTCCCACGTCATGCACATCGTCTCCAACGTGTCGGGCACGCTGCGCGACGACGTCACCGCGATGGACGCGCTGCGCTCGGTGCTGCCGGCCGGGACGCTGTCGGGCGCCCCGAAGGTGCGCGCGATGCAGATCATCGACGAGCTCGAGCCGGTCAAGCGCGGCGGCTACGGCGGGGCGATCGGCTATCTCTCCTACACGGGCGACCTCGACACCTGCATCCACATCCGCACCGTGGTCATCAAGGACGGGCGGGCGCACGTCCAGGCGGGCGGCGGCACGGTGGCCGACGCCGTTGCCGCCTACGAGTTCGCCGAGTCCGAGGCCAAGGCGCGGGCGGTGCTGCGCGCGGTCGAGCTGGCCTCCCAGCAACCGGATTGGCCATGATGGAGCCGCAGATGACCATGGTAATGTGACCATAGTCATGTCCGAACGGACCATCCCCGCCAGCCGCTTCAAGGCGCACTGCCTCGCGATGCTCGACGAGGTGGCCGCGACGGGCGAGGAGATCGTCGTGACCAAGCGCGGCCGTCCGGTGGCGCGCATCGTGGCGATGAAGCAGCCGGTCGGCCTGCACGGATCGGTGACCTACAACGTCAGCGACGACGAGCTCATCGCTGCGCTCGATGACCGATGGGAGGCTGAACGCGCGTGATCGTGCTCGACACCCACGCCTGGCTGTGGTGGGTCTCACAGCCCGACCGCCTGTCGTCTCGCGCGCGCCAGGCGATCGACGGCGCATCCCGGATCGGCGTCTGCACGCTGAGTGCGCTCGAGGTCGCTCTCCTCGCGATCCGCGGTCGTATCTCGCTGGATCGCGACGTGGGGGTCTGGGTGCGCCAGGCGCTCGCGGTACCGCGCGTCGAGGCGCTGGCGCCCAGTGCAGACGTCGCCGTCGCTGCCGCGCTGCTCGAACGCGACAGCTTTCCGGGCGATCGCGTCGACCGACTCATCTACGCCACCGCCCGCGCAGCCCGGGCGCAGCTCGTCACCCGCGATCGCGCGATCCGCGCGTTCGACGAGCGAATCGTCGTCTGGTGATGGCCTCCGTCCTCGTCGTCGACAACTACGACTCGTTCACGTACAACCTCGTGCAGTTCCTCGGTGAGCTGGGGGCGGAGCTGGAGGTCGTGCGAAACGATGTTGCGTCCGTCGACGAGCTGCTCGAGCGCCGGCCGGACCGGGTCGTCGTCTCGCCCGGGCCCTGCACGCCAAACGAGGCCGGCATCTCGGTGGAGGCGATGCGCCGCTTCCCCGAGGCCGGGATCCCGACGCTCGGCGTCTGCCTCGGCCACCAGTCGCTGGCGCAGGCGTTCGGCGGGCACGTCGTGCGCGATCGGCCGGTGCACGGCAAGACGAGCGAGATCGAGCACGACGGGCGCACGATCTTCGCCGGGCTGACGCCGAAGCTCACCGTGGGGCGCTACCACTCGCTCATCGTGCAGCGCGACACGCTGCCGGCGGACTTCGAGGTCTCGGCCGAGGGCGGCGGCGTCGTCATGGCGATCCGCCACCGCGAGCTGCCCGCCGAGGGGGTGCAGTTTCATCCCGAGTCGGTGCTGACCGACGAGGGGATGCTGCTGCTGCGCAACTTCCTCGACGGCTGAGGCTGGGCTGGCGTGGGCCCGGTCGAGGTTATGCCCCTGGGTCGGTGCACGAGTCGACCCGGCCTGCTCGGCTCGCGGGGCCTGGTCGAGTTGTGCATGTGGGGCATGAACAACTCGACCCGGCCCGGCCACCGACGCCGAACCCGGACCGCCCGACGGCACCGAGCCACCTGACAACACCCCGCGGCGATGCCGTTCGCCGGCAACCCCACCGCCGTGGCGCGACAGCGCAGCCCGCGGTGCGCGAACCAGCGCGAACTCGGGCCGAGCCCGCCCTCGACCTACCCTGATGGCCATGAGCGTTCCTCTCTCGGTCCTCGACCTCGCCCCGGTCGGCTCCGGCCGCAGCGCCGCCGACGCGCTCCACGGCACGACGCGCCTGGCCCAGCGCGCCGACGAGCTCGGCTACACGCGCTTCTGGGTCGCCGAGCACCACAACATCCCGTCGGTGGCCTCGACGGCGCCCGAGGTGCTGATCGCCCACATCGCGGCGCGCACCGAGCGCATTCGCGTCGGCTCGGGCGGCGTGATGGCGCCCAACCACGCGCCGCTGGCCGTCGCCGAGCGCTTCGGCATGCTCGAGGCGCTGCACCCCAACCGCATCGACCTCGGCCTCGGCCGCGCGCCCGGCACCGACCCGCGCACTGCGCTCGCGCTGCGCAGCACGTCGCCGGAGCACTTCGAGGAGCAGTTCGCTCAGCTGCGCGGCCATCTCGGCAACGGCTACGGCGGCATGCGCGCGGTGGCCGGCGAGCACACGGTGCCCGAGCTGTGGATGCTCGGCTCGACCGACGGCGGCGCCCGGATCGCCGCGCAGCTCGGCCTGCCGTTCGTCTTCGCCCATCACTTCCACCCGCACTTCACCGAGCCGGCCCTCGAGCTCTACCGCGCGCTGTTCGAGCCCTCCGCGCTGCTCTGCGCGCCGCGCGTGATCGTCGCCGCGGGGATCGTCATCGGCGACGACGACGAGGATGCGCTGCGCCGCGCGCTGCCCGGCGGCGTCTCGATGCTGCGCCTGCGCCAGGGCCGGCCGGCCCCGATCCCGAGCGTCGACGATGCCGAGGCGCTCGTCCGCACGCTGGGGGAGAGCGAGCTCGCGGTCGTCCAGGACGCGATCGGCCGGGCGATCATCGGCGGCCCGCAGACCGTCCACACGGAGCTGCTGGACCTCGTCGAGCGGACCGGCACCGACGAGCTCATGCTCGTCTCGCAGGTCGTCGACGCCGATCAGCGGATCGAGGGCCTGACGCGGGTCGCGCAGGCGTTTGAGCTGACGAGTCGGGCGAGCGGCGTGTAGAACCGCCCGCAGGCTCAGTACCGCGGACGATCCTCCGGCTGGACCGGGCGCCCCTGCTCGTCGTAGTACGCGGCGCCGTCGTCCTCGTCGACGGGCCGGCGTCCCTCGTACGCCGGCGGCTGCCCGTTCTCGTAGACGGCCTCGTCGTCGACGCGGACCGGCCGTCCCATCGCGTCGATCGTCTTGCCGTCCTTGGTCGTGTAGACCCCGTCGTCCTCGTAGGCCGGGGCGCCGCCCTGGTAGGCCGCGGCGCCATCCTCGTACAGCGGCCGGCCGGCCTCGTCATACGCGGCCGGAGCGCCGTAGTCGCCGGCGGGCGCCGAGCGGCCGGTGAGGCCACGACCGCCGGCCTGGGACTCCAGCGAGGAGGCCTGCCGGGCGTGCAGGTCCGCCGCGACCCGGTTGGCCTGCGCCTGCAGGCGCAGCTCGGCCTCGGCGGCCTCGTGCGGGTCGGTGGCCTGGGCGTGGCGCTCGACGGCCTCGGCCATCGGATCGTGGCGGGCGGCGCGCGCGGCGCCGCGCCGGCCGCGCAGCTCGGGCCCCCGGCCGCGACCGGGCAGGCCCGGCCCGGCGTTGCGGGAGCGCATGTACAAGAACGCGGCGGCGGCGATGACGGCGAGGACGACGAGGACGAGAACGATTTCCATGTGACGTCTGATACCCGTGGCGCCCGAAAGCGGAACCTGGTTGGACGGACGGCTCCGCTCCGCGTCCGTGGGCCCGGGCAACCTAGAATCGCCGCGTGAGCGACCGCGAGCCGATGACCCGCACCTACCGCGCCGCGCTGGGCATCGCCACGCCGATCGTGCGCGTCTGGGGCCGGCTTTACGTCGAGGGGGTCGAGCACATCCCGGGCGAAGGCCCGTTGCTGATCGTCGGCAACCACGACTCCTACTGGGATCCGGTCGTGATCGGCATCGGGGCCATCCGGCGCCGGCAGATCCGCGCCCTCGCCAAGTCGTCGCTGTGGAAGGTCAAGGGCCTCAGCAAGGTGCTCGACGGCATGGGCCAGATTCCGATCACCCGCGGCTCCGGCGACGCCGGCGCGCTCGACGCCGCGATCGCCGAGCTGCGCGGCGGCAGCTGCATCGGCGTCTTTCCCGAGGGCACGCGCAGCCTCGGCCGAGCGCTGCGTCCGCGCAGCGGCCTCGGGCGTCTGGTCGCCGCGGTCCCGGAGGCCGTCGTCGTGCCGGTCGCGGTGAGCGGCACGACGGACATCACCGCCTTTCCCAAGCGCCCGCGCCTGCACGTCCGCTTCCTCGAGCCTCCGGAGGCGATGCGCGCCGGCGAGTCGCCCAGCGACTACGCCGTGCGGGTCGTCGAGGAGATCCGCCGGATCGCCCCGATCGCCATCGCCGGCCGCAAGCGCCGCAAGCTCGCCGGCCGCACGCCCGAGTGACGAGCTAGGCTGCGCGCTGCGGTGCCCGACCCAGTCCTCACGCCGGCGATCGACAAGGTCGCGTCCGGCGAGCACCTCAGCGCCGACGAGGCGGCCGCGGTGCTCGAGGTCATCATGGCCGGCGACGCCTCCGAGGCGCAGATCGCGGGCCTGCTCGTCGGGCTGCGCACGAAGGGCGAGACCGTCGACGAGATCGCCGGCCTGGCTCGCACGATGCGGGCCCTCGCGGCGCCCGTCACGACGGCGCGCGACGAGCTCGTCGACACGGCCGGCACCGGCGGCGGCCGGCCCACGTTCAACGTCTCCACGACGGCCGCGCTGATCGCGGCCGGCGCCGGCTGCGCCGTGGCCAAGCACGGCAACCGCTCGGCGACGGGCCGCTCGGGCTCGGCCGACGTGCTCGAGGCCCTCGGCGTGCGGATCGACCTCAGCCCGCAGGACGTCGGCAGGTGCATCGACGAGCTCGGCTTCGGCTTCATGTTCGCGCCGCGCCATCACCAGGCCACCCGCTTCGTCGTCCCGGTGCGCAAGGAGCTCGCCGTGCGGACGATCTTCAACTTCCTCGGCCCGCTGACCAACCCGGCCGGCGCCCGCCGTCAGCTCATCGGCGTCTCGGACCCCGGCTTCCTGCAGGTCATCGCGGGCGCGCTGGCGCTGCTCGGCGCCGACCGCGCGCTGGTCGTAGCCTCGCACGACGCGCTCGACGAGATGAGCATCGCGGCTCCCACCACGGTCGTCGAGGTCGACGGCGCCGACCTGAGCACCTACACCGTGACCCCGGAGGACTGCGGCCTGGCCACGAGCCCGGACCCGCAGGCCACGCTCGGCGGCTCGCCGGAGGACAACGCGGCGACGACGCGGGCGATCTTCGCCGGTGAGCGCGGCCCGCGGCGCGACCTCGCCGTGCTCAACGCCGGCGCCGCGATCTACGCCGCCGGCCGCGCCGACGACCTGAGCGAAGGCGTCGCCGCCGCCCAGGCCGCGATCGACGACGGCGCGGCGATGCGCACGCTCGACGCACTGGTCGCGCGTACGCAGGCGCTGGCGGGGGATGCGGCACCGGCATGAACGTGCTCGACCGCATCGTCGCCTCCACGCGCGACGACGTCCGCCGCCGCCGCGAGGAGGTGCCCTTAGCGCGGCTCGAGTCCGAGCTGGCCGGCCGCGGTGACGACCGCCCGTTCTCCGAGGCGCTGACGCTGCCGGGCGTCTCGGTGATCGCCGAGCACAAGCGCCGCTCGCCGTCGGCGGGCGCGATCCGCGAGGGAGCCACCGTGGCCGAGGTCGTGCTCGCCTACGAGCGCGGCGGCGCGGCCGCGATCTCGATCCTCACCGAAGCCAAGCACTTCGGTGGCTCGCTCGGCGACCTGCGTGACGCCCGCGCGGCCTGCGCGCTGCCGATCCTGCGCAAGGACTTCATCGTCGACCGCTACCAGGTCTACGAGTCCGCGGCCGCGGGCGCCGACGCGATCCTGCTGATCGTCGCGGCGCTCGACGCCAGGGCGCTGGCCGCCCTCTACGCCGAGGCGCGCACGCTGGATCTCGACGTGCTCGTCGAGGTCCACGACGAGGACGAGCTCGAGTGCGCCCTCGAGCAGATCGATGCCGACGTCATCGGGATCAACAACCGCAACCTGGCGGACTTCAGCGTCGACGTCGAGCGCACGTTCGAGCTGCTGGCCGACATCCCGGCCGGCAAGACCGTCGTCTCCGAGTCGGGCTTTCACTCGCGCGACCAGCTCGACGCGCTCGAGCGGGTCGGGGTCGACGGCGTGCTCGTCGGCGAGTCGCTCATGCGCGCGCCCGACCCGGAGATCGCGCTGCGGGCGCTGACCGGCGCCGACGAGCGCGGCGAGAACCTGTCGTTGTGATGGGCGCCGCCTCGGCGGGCCGTCGCCCCGGCGCCTGACGGCAGCTGCGCCCGCTCTACGATGAGCGGATGCCGACGCGCATCAAGCACTGCGGGATCACGACCATCGACGACGCCCACCGCGCGGCCGAGGCGGGCGCCTGGGCGCTGGGCATGATCTTCTGGGACGGCTCGCCGCGGCGCTGCGACCTCGACGAGGCACAGGTCATCGGCAGCCAGCTGCGGCGCACGCTGAACCTCGTCGGGGTGTTCGTCAACGCGCGCCTGGAGGAGATCGACCGCGCCGTCCAGACGGCCGGCCTGTCGCACGTGCAGCTGCACGGCGACGAGGGCCCCGTCTTCGCCGGCGAGGTCGCGCGCCGCACGGGCGCGAAGATCATCAAGGCCGTCCGCGTGCAGTCGCGCGCGACGCTGCAGGCGGCCGCCGCCTTCCGCACCGACTTCCTGCTGCTCGACGCCCACGTCGAGGGCGTCCCCGGCGGCACCGGCCGCACGATGGACTGGGATCTCGTGCGCGGGGCCAGGCTCGTCCCGCCGGTCATCCTCAGCGGCGGCCTGAACCCCGACAACGTCGCGGCCGCGATCGCCGCCACCGAGCCCTTCGCCGTCGACGCCGCCAGCGGCACCGAGTCGGCGCCCGGCATCAAGGACCTGGCCAAGCTGCGGGCCTTCCACGAGGCCGTCCGGGGCACGGAGGGCGCCGCGCTCGTGCCGGACGCGGTCGCCGGCGCCGCGCCGGCGCGAGGATCCGCGCTGTGACCGACCGCGCGCCCATCCTCGAGTCCGGCGTCGAGCACCGCTTCGGCCCCTACGGCGGCCAGTACGTCCCCGAGACGCTGATGCCCGCGCTCGACGAGCTCGAGGCGGCCTGGGTCGGCGTGCGCGGCGACGTCGGCTACCGCGGCGAGCTCGACGGCCTGCTGCGCGACTTCGCCGGCCGACCGACGCCGCTGTACCTCGCCGAGCGGCTGTCCGAGCTCGCCGGCCGCGAGCTGTGGCTCAAGCGCGAGGACCTCATGCACACGGGGTCGCACAAGCTCAACAACGCGCTCGGCCAGGCGCTGCTGGCCAAGCGCATGGGCAAGCAGCGGATCATCGCCGAGACCGGCGCCGGTCAGCACGGCGTCGCGAGCGCGACCGCCTGCGCGCTGCTCGGCCTGGAGTGCATCGTCTACATGGGCGCCGAGGACATCCGCCGCCAGGCCCCCAACGTCCAGCGCATGCAGCTGCTCGGCGCGGACGTCGTCAGCGTCGAGGCCGGCGCGCGCACGCTGAAGGAGGCCGTCAGCGAGGCGATCCGCGACTGGGTCTCCTCGGTGGCCACGACGCACTACATCATCGGCTCGGCCGTCGGCCCGGCGCCGTACCCGGCGATCGTGCGCGACCTGCAGCGCGTCATCGGCGACGAGGCGCGCCGCGAGCTGCTGGCGCGCGCCCGGCGCCTGCCCGACCGGGTCGTCGCCTGCGTCGGCGGCGGCTCGAACTCGATCGGGATCTTCACGCCGTTCGTCGGCGACGAGGGCGTCGCGCTCGTCGGCGTCGAGGCCGCCGGCGAGGGCCTGGCCGGCGGCCGCCACGGCGCACCGCTGACGCTCGGCGGCCGCGCCGGCGTCCTGCACGGCGCGCTGTCGGCGGTCATGCAGGACGACGACGGCCAGGTCACCGAGGCGCACTCGATCTCGGCCGGTCTGGACTATCCCGGCTCCGGTCCCGAGCACGCGCTACCTGCGCGACTGCGGCCGCGCGCGCTACGTCGCCGTCGAGGACGGCGACGCGCTGCGCGCCTTCCGCGAGGTGACGCGGCTGGAAGGGATCATCCCCGCGCTCGAGACCGCGCACGCCCTGCACTACGCGATGCACGAGGACGGCGACGGCTCGACGCTGGACCTCATCTGCCTGTCGGGCCGCGGCGACAAGGACCTCGCCGAGGTCGGCGACCTGCGCCGGCGGCATGGGTAGGCCTGCCCGCGACCGCGTCCCGGCGGTCCCGCAGACCGGCGAGGATCGCATCGCCGCCGCGTTCGCCCTGCGCGGCGGCCGCGCCGCGCTGATGCCCTACCTCATGGGCGGCTTTCCCGACATGGCGACCGCGCGCGCGATCGGCGAGGCCTACGCGGCCAACGGCGCCGATCTCGTCGAGCTGGGCGTGCCCTACTCAGACCCGCTCGCCGACGGCCCGACGATCCACGCCGCGGGCACCGCCGCGCTGCGCAACGGCGCGACGATCGGCGGCGTGCTCGAGCTCGGCGAGGCGCTCGCGCGCCGCGTCCCGGTCGTGCTGATGTGCTACGTCAACCTCGTCCTCGCGCCGGGGGCGGAAGCGTTCGTCCGGCACCTGCACGAGGCCGGCATCAGCGGGCTGATCGTGCCCGACCTGCCGATGGGGGAGGAGCCCGCGATCAGCGATGCCTGCGCCGAGCACGGTGTCGCGCTCGTGCCGCTCGCGGCGCCGACCACCACCGACGAGCGCCTCGCGCTGATCGGCGCCCAGGCGCGCGGCTTTCTCTACACGGTGTCGGTGACCGGCACGACCGGCGAGCGCGGCAGCCGCGAGGCCGAGTTCGCCGCGCTGCTGAAACGCGTCAAGCGCCACACGAAGGTTCCCGTCGCGCTCGGCTTCGGCATCGCGACCCCCGACCACGCCGCCGAGGCCGCCCGCGCGGGCGCCGACGGCGTGATCGTCGGCACGCGCCTCGTGCGCGCCGCGGCCGAGGCCGACGACCCGGTCGCCGCGACCGGCGAGCTCGTAGCGAAGCTCGCCGCCGGGCTCATCCGTTAGTCTGGCGCCGCATGGGTCTCGTCATCGCCACCGCGATTGCGCTCGTCGCCTGGATCGTCCTCTGGGCGATCGGCTGGTCCGCCCTGGATGCCTTCCTGGTCACGACGCTGATCGTCACGCTCGGCGCGATGGGCCGGATGCTCACCTCGTACCTGCCGGGCCGTCCACAGCAGGACCACTAAGGGGCCGATGCCCCGCAGGCTCCGGGCGGCCATCGCCTGCGTCCTCGGCGTACTCGTGCTCGGGGCCGCCGCGAGCGGCTGCGGCGGCGACGACAAGCCCAGCGGAGTCGAGAGCGGCCCCGACACCCTCACGCTCTACTCCAGCCTCCCGCTGCAGGGTCCCGACCGCACGCGGGCGCGCGACATGGTCAACGCGATCAAGCTCGCCCTGCAGGAGGTCGGCGGCCAGATCGGCCCGTTCACGATCACCTACGTCTCGCTGGACTCGGCCAAGCCGGGCGCCCGGACCTGGAGCGCCGACAAGGTGCTCGACAACGCCCGCCAGGCGGTCCGCGACCTCAATGCGATCGCCTACATCGGCGACCGCGACTCGGCGGCCACCGCGCTGTCGGTGCCGCTGACCAACGAGGGTCACATCCTGCAGGTCAGCCCGTCGAGCACGTACGACGGGCTCACGCGGGCCAGCCGCCGCCAGGGCGAGCCCGATCGCTTCTACCCGTCGGGCGAGCGCACGTTCGGCCGCGTCGTGCCCGCCGATCACGTGCAGGCCGCGGCCCTGATCGGCTACATGAAGGTGCTGGGCGCGCGCAGCCTCGCGCTGCTCGCCGACCGCGCGATCTACGGCGGCGGGCTCGCCGACGAGGTCGAGCTGGCCGCCGAGCGGCAGGGCATCGAGGTGTTCGACCGCGGCCACATCGACGCGCTGAAGGATGATCTCACCGGCCCCGCGCGCAAGGTTGCCGAGACCGGCGCGGACGCGTTCCTGTTCGCCGGCACGACCGACACGGGCGCCGCCGGGATCTTCAAGGCCGTCGCCGGGGCGGCACCGAGCATGCGGCTGTTCGGCCCGGCCGCCGTCGGCGACCAGGCCTTCGCCAGCGCACTGCCGGCCGCCGTGCAGCGCCGCATGCACGTGACGACGCCGGCGCTGCCGCCGCGGCTGCTGCCGGCCTCGGCGCGCGCGTTCCGCGACCGCTTTCGCACGACGTTCGGACGTCAGCCCGCGCCGGAGGCGTTGCAGGCCTACGAGGCCGCCGGGGCCGTGCTGCACTCCATCCGGGAGGCGGGCAGGCAGGGCAACAACCGCGCGGCCGTGACGCGGGCGTTCTTCGCGATCCGCGATCGCGAGTCGGTGCTCGGGCGCTATTCGATCGACCGCTTCGGCGACACGAGCCTGTCGCGATACGCCGGAAACCGTCTCAATCGGCGCGGAGTTCGTCCTCGACAAGCTGCTCGAGGTGCGCCGCTGACCGCCGTTGCCGCTTGCACGCCTGCGTACAAGTGCTTGCGGGCCGCTCCCACGGGTGTACGATCGCCCGCATCCGCGTGTCAACTGTCCTCCGGGAGGACGATTTGAAACTACACCGACTTGCCACCTACAGCTGCGTCTTCGCGATGTCAGCGCTCGGAGTCGCCGCCTGCGGTGACGACGACGAGGACGCTGGCGACGCCGGCGGCGAGGCCACCACCGCAACGACCGGCGCGACGGCCAGCGGCGAGCTGACCGTCTACTCGAGCCTGCCGCTGCAGGGCGCCTCACGCCCGCAGACGACCGCGATGGTGAGCGGCATCAAGCTGGCGCTCAAGGAGACCAACAGCAAGGCCGGCAACTTCACCATCAAGTACGAGTCGTTGGATGACTCGACCGCGCAGCAGGGCGGATGGACGCCGGAGGCCGTCTCCCAGAACGCGCGCAAGGCAGCCCAGAACGACAAGGCCGCCGTCTACATCGGTGAGTTCAACTCGGGCGCGAGCGCCGTTTCGATTCCGATCCTCAGCGACGCCAAGGTTCCGCAGATCTCCCCGGCCAACACCGCGGTCGGCCTGACCTCCGACGAGCCCGGCGCCGACAAGGGCGAGCCGACGAAGTACTACCCGTCGGGCTTCCGCAACTACATCCGCATCGTGCCCAAGGACACGATCCAGGGCGCGGCTCTGGCGACCGTCATGAAGGAGGACGGCTGCACGAAGGTTGCGATGGCCAACGACAAGGAGGTGTATGGCGCGGGTCTGTCTCGCAACATCAGCCTCTCGGCCAAGAGCCAGGACCTGAACATCATCTTCAACGAGGGGATCGACACGAAGGCGCCGAACTACCGCTCGCTGGCGTCGCGCGCCAAGAGCCAGGGCGCGGACTGCTTCGTGTTCAGCGGCATCACCTCCAACAACGGCGTCCAGATCTACAAGGACTTCGAGGCGGCGCTGCCCAGCGCGAAGCTGTACGGCCCGGACGGTGTCGCCGAGACCGGCTTCATCGACCCGAAGGAGGGCGGCATCCCCGCCTCCGTGGCCGAGAAGGTCAAGGTGACGGTGGCCACGCTCGATCCCGCCAGCTACCCGCCGGAGGGCCGCGAGTTCTTCGAGGCCTTCGAGCGCGAGTACAACGACGACAACCCCGATCCGTACGCGATCTACGGCTACGAGGCGATGCGCCTCGCGATCGATGCGATCGAGCGCTCGCAGACTGGCGAGAAGGAGGACATCGTCAAGGCGCTGTTCGCCACGAAGGACCGCTCGAGCGTGCTGGGCACCTACTCGATCGACGAGAACGGTGACACGACGCTGACCGACTACGGCGTCTACACGATCGATGGCGGCGAGCTGAAGTTCGACAAGACCGTCGAGGCCGCCACCTAACCAACCAACCAGGCAGATGGGGGCGGGGCTGACATCTCGGCCCCGCCCCGGTCGCCTCCCGGGACGGATCCGAGACCACCCCCATGGCAGCCGCCGGCCTTCCCGCCGCCACCCCTGCGCCGATCCGCGCGGTGCGCGGCTTTCTTTCGAAGTACGGGCTGATCGGCGTCCTGCTGATCATGCCGGTCGCCTTCGGGATCCACGACCTGCGCACCGAGGGCGATCTGTCGCGCCTCGGCAACAACCTTCTCGACGGCGTCTCCAACGGCTCCATCTGGGCGCTGGTGGCGATCGGCTACACGCTCGTCTACGGCATCATCGAGCTGATCAACTTCGCCCACGGCGAGGTCTTCATGATCGGCTCGTTCGTCGCCGCCGGGTTCTTCGGGACCCTCGGCCTGACGGCGGCGACCGGCGTCCCCGGGCTCATCGCCGGCCTGCTGCTCACGCTCCTCGTCGCGATGATCGCGTCGGGCACGCTGAACGTGATGATCGAGCGCGTCGCCTACCGCCCGCTGCGCAACGCCCCGAAGCTCGCGCCGCTCATCACGGCCGTCGGCTTCTCGTTCATCCTGCAGAACGTCGGCCTGCTGTGGCGCGGCGGCTCGCAGCAGGGGATCGTCGACCTGATCGATTCGCAGGAGGAGTTCTTCGCGGTGGCCGGCGTCAGCGTGACGCGCGGCGACACGCTGGCGATCGCGGTCACGATCCCGCTCGTGCTGGCGATGACGACCTTCATCGCCCGCAGCCGCCTGGGCAAGGCGATGCGCGCCACCGCGCAGGATCCCGACGCCGCGCGGCTCATGGGCATCAACGTCGACACGACGATCTCCGCGACGTTCATGCTCGGCGGCATGCTGGCCGGCTCGGCGGGCATCATCTACGCCCTCTACCAGACGACGATCTGGTACTTCCAGGGCTTCACGGCGGGGCTGATCGCCTTCACCGCCGCGGTGATGGGCGGGATCGGCAACATCCGCGGCGCGGTGCTCGGCGGGCTGATCATCGGCGTCATCCAGCAGACGTCGGACAACCGCATCGGCAGCCAGTGGACGCCGGCGATCGTCTTCGCGTACCTCGTGCTGATCATGGTCTTCAAGCCGTCCGGGCTGCTCGGCGAGGAGACCCGTGAGGCGGGCTGAGCGATGAGCGCCGAGGCCGCTGCACCCGCGCCCAAGCCGGCGCCGCCGCGCACGAAGTGGCGCGCCCCGGCGCTGTCGCGGCGGGCGCTGATCGCGGTCAGCGCGGCCGCGATCGTCGCGGGCGCCATCCTGCCGTTCTTCTTCAGCGGCGAGGGCGGGTTCATCGAGGACGCGACGCTGGCGCTGGCGTACATCGTCATGGCGCTGGGGCTGAACATCATCGTCGGCTTCGCCGGGCTGCTCGACCTCGGCTACGTCGCGTTCTTCGCGATCGGCGCCTTCACGATGGGCTACTTCGGCTCGCTGTTTCACATCGAGGCCAACGGCGGCGACGGCATCCACGTCCTCGTCACGGGCGTCGCCGCCGAGTTGCCCGGCATCCACCTGAACTTCCTGCTCATCGTGGTGCTGGCGATCGTCGCGACGACGATCGCCGGGATGGCGATCGGCCTGCCGACGCTGCGCCTGCGCGGCGACTACATCGCGATCGTGACGCTGGCCTTCGGCGAGATCGTCGGCCGGATCGCGATCAACGGCGACGAGATCACGGGCTTCGGCACGAAGCTCACCAACGGCCGTCAGGGCATCACCCCGGTCGACAAGATCGACCTGCCGTTCCTCGAGCCGTTCACCTCGCTGCAGCTCAGACCCTGGTACTGGGTGGCGTTCGTGATGGTGCTGATCGTGCTCTTCGTGAACTTCCGGTTGCGCGACTCACGGTTGGGACGGGCCTGGATCGCCCTGCGCGAGGACGAGGTGGCGGCCGTCAGCATGGGCGTGCCGCAGGTCAAGACGAAGCTGCTGGCCTACGGCACCGGGGCGGCCTTCGGCGGCGTGTCGGGCGCGTTCTTGGGGTCCTACCTCAACACGGTCAACGCCGACCAGTTCCAGTTCGCGTTCTCGATCTTCATCCTCGCGATGATCATCCTCGGCGGGCTGGGCTCGATCTGGGGCGTCGTCGTCGGCGCGATCGCGCTGTCGTTCATCAACAACCGCCTGATCCCGGACGTGCTCAACGGGGTGCCGGCGAAGATCGGCCTGGACTTCGACCTCACCGAGCTGTCGTTCGGGATCTTCGGCTTCCTGCTCGTGATCATGATGATCCTGCGACCCGAGGGGCTGATCCCGGAGCGACGGCGCCAGATCGAGCTGTCGGAGGGCATCGAGGACCTCGCCGTCGACGAGGCCGCGGTCGTCCAGGCGAGGGTGCCATGAGCGAAGACCCGCAGGCGACGATCCTCGAGGCGCACGGCGTGACGAAGCAGTTCGGCGGCCTGACCGCGGTCAACGACGTCTCGTTCTCGATCCCGCAGCGCTCGATCGTCTCCCTGATCGGCCCCAACGGGGCCGGCAAGACGACGTTCTTCAACATCCTCACCGGGCTCTACAAGCCGACGCTCGGCCGCATCAGCTTCGACGGCAACGAGATCACCGGCGGCCGGCCGGACAAGATCATGGCCCTGGGGGTGGCGCGGACGTTTCAGAACATCCGCCTGTTCGGCACGATGACGGCGCTGGAGAACGTCATGGTCGGCCAGCACTCGCGCATGAAGGCCGGGCTGCTCGGTTCGATCATCCGGCCGCCCCACGTCCGCCGCGAGGAGGAGCGCGTGCGGGCGAAGGCCGCCGAGTCGCTGGAGTACGTCGGCCTGAAGGCCCGGCTGCACGACCAGCTCGCCACGAACCTCTCCTACGGCGACCAGCGCCGCGTCGAGATCGCACGGGCGCTGGCGTCGGACCCCAAGCTGCTGCTGCTCGACGAGCCGACGGCCGGCATGAACCCGCAGGAGTCCGAGAGCCTGACGCGGTTCATGGAGCGCCTGCGCGACGATCTCGGGCTGTCGATCCTGCTGATCGAGCACGACATGAAGGTCGTCATGGGCGTCTCGGAGTACGTCACCGTGCTCGATCACGGCGAGAAGATCTCCGAGGGCGACGCGCGCAGCGTGCGTACCGATCCCAAGGTCGTCGAGGCCTACCTCGGCAAGCAGGAGGCCGAGCGCCAGCGCAGCGAGGACGGTGTCGGCTGATGGCGATGCTCGCGATCGACGACATCCGCACCTACTACGGCAACATCGAGGCGCTGAAGGGCATCTCGCTGACCGTCGAGGAGGGCGAGTGCGTGACCCTGATCGGCTCCAACGGCGCGGGCAAGTCGACGACGCTGCGCTCGATCTCCGGCCTGACGCCTCCGCGCACCGGCGACATCGTCTTCAAGGGCGAGAACATCACCCGCACGCCGCCGGCCGACATCGTCAAGCTGGGGATCTCCCAGTCGCCCGAGGGGCGGCGTTGCTTCGCGCGCATGACCGTCCGCGACAACCTCGACATGGGCGCCTACCTGCGCCGCGACAAGGCGGGCATCACCGAGGACGTCGAGCGCGTGTTCGACCTGTTTCCGCGCCTGCAGGAGCGCGAGAAGCAGAAGGCCGGCACGATGTCCGGCGGCGAGCAGCAGATGCTGGCGATCGGGCGCGCGCTGATGGCGCGCCCGCAGCTGCTGCTGCTCGACGAGCCGTCGATGGGCATCGCGCCGATCCTCGTCGAGCGCATCTACGAGACGATCGCCGAAATCAACCAGCAGGGCACGACGATCCTGCTCGTCGAGCAGAACGCCAACTACGCCCTCGGCGTCTCGCAGCGCGCCTACGTGCTCGAGACCGGCAAGGTGGCGCTGAGCGACCGCTCGGACACGCTGCGCACCAACCCCGACGTGCAGAAGGCGTACCTCGGCGGATGACCATCGTCGCCGTCATCGGGGAGGCCGCGCTGTACCTGCTCTACGGCTGGCTGCTGTCGGCGATCATCGCGAGCTACCTGTCGGGCAAGAAGGGCTACGGCGAGCGCCTCGGGCTGGCCAGCGGCCTGCTGCTGACGTTCGTCGGCGTGCTGATCTGGCTCTGCATCCCGGCCAAGCCGACGTCGGACTGGGGACGTCGCAAGGCGGCGCGGGGCGGCGGGCGCGCCGCCTGATGGCGGCTGAGCGCCGGCACGGCGACGTTCGTTGCGGTGTGGTGGGCGCTCGGGCGCGATGATGCGCGCCGTGAAGCGGCTCGTGAGCAGACGCGGTGTGGCGCTGCTCGCGCTCGCGACGGCGATCGTAGCGAGCGCTCCGACCGCGTGGCGGCTGGTTCGCGACCGCCTCTGGACGGAGGCCGAGCGGATCTCGCGCCTCGTCGCCGTCGCCTTCGGCGCGCTGGGGCTGCTGCCTGCGCTCGCCGGACTGATGCGACGCGAGCTGACGCCACGGGCTGCCGGGGCGAACGTGTGCGTCGTGGTCGTCTGGTCGACCGCGTAGACATATGTGACGATGACGCCGCCCGACACGGGAACCGCGCTGTTGATCCTCGTTGCGTTCGTCCTGCCTGGATTCGTCGCGGTCTTGCTCAAGGAGCGGCTCTACGAGGTTCGCGGCGAGGAATCTACGTTCGACCGGCTGTTGACAACCGTCTACTACTCGCTGCTGGTCTACCTGCTCCCTGGGCTTGTGGTGGTCGCGCTGTCGCTAATCGGAACGCTCGACCGTTCCGGCCTCGCGCAGTTCGCGGACGGTCGATCGCCGCTTTGGCTGACGGGACTGGCGGGCATCGCCGTGTTGCTTGTTCTCCCGGTACTCGCCGCGTTCGGTGCGTGGCTGTGGATGAACTCAGGGGTGCGGCGGTCGCTCTACTCGTCCAGTCATCGGCTCAATCCTGAGCACCGGACCCAGAACTCGTGGGACTTCGCCTTCGACCACGAGCAGGATCTCCTGCTGGTAGTCGAGCTGAAGGACGGCAGCCGAGCGGCGGGCTACTACGGCGAACGGAGCCACTCGGGGTACGGCATGCGCACCCGCGACCTGTTTCTCGAAGAGCGTTGGGACGTGTCCCTCGATGACGGATCGATTAGTCGGCCGCCGGCCGGCCGTCACAGCGTCGGCGTATGGATAGATGCAAGCGAGATCCGCCTCGTAGACCACTACGCTATGAGCGATGAGCACCAACGAGACATCGAGGAACGGTCGCCCGAGCGCGCCTAGTCCGCCGCTGCGTCAATCGCCACCCGGCACTGGCGAGCGCGGACGCCAGCCGACCGTTACGCACCCCAAGCCCACGGCCCCGGTGCCGATAGCACGGCCCGTGAGCCGGGCCGCGTAGGCGTGCCCGGCAAGCGTCCAGCGCCCGCACCGCAGCCGTCCAAGCCCACCGGCCGTGGACCGGTCAATGCCGGCCGGCAGCCCACGAAGTCGCATCCGAAGCCAAGGGGACCGGTCAACGTAGCGCCGAAGCAGAAGTAGCCTCGCGCAAGGTCTCACAGGCCGGTTTTCGGCAGCGGCGCCGGACTCGCGGGACGCCGCAGCACCGCCGTGCCCGTCATGTCTCTTTCGGGGGCGTCGGTCCCGACGGCTCACGCGCCGAGGGTGCTGCGCAGCGCCTCGTCGAGATCGGGGTGCTGGAACTCGTAGCCCAGCTCGGCGGCGCGGCCGGGCACCATCCGCACGCCCCCGAGCACGATCTGTGCCATCTCGCCGTACATGACCTTGATCGTGAAGCCGGGCACGGGCGCCACGGCGGGGCGGTTGAGCGCGCGCCCGAGGGCCTTGGCGAACTGCTTGTTGGTCACCGGCTCCGGAGCCGAGGCGTTGATCGCGCCATGGAAGGACGGGTTGTCGATCGCCGCCAGGTAGATCCCGATGAGGTCGTCGCGGTGAATCCACGGCATGTACTGCTTGCCGCTGCCGATCGGGCCGCCCAGCCCGGCCTTGAACGGGGGCAGCATCTTCGCCAGCGCGCCGCCCTCGGCGTCGAGCACGATGCCGGTGCGGACGATCACCAGGCGCGCGCCGATCTTCGCCGTCTCGGCCTGGCGCTCCCAGCGATAGCAGACCTCCGCCAGCCAGTCGCTGCCGGGCGGCTCCGCCTCGTCGACGGGCTCGTCGCCGCGCGCGCCGTAGTAGCCCGACGCCGAAGCGCAGATGAGCGTCTTCGGCCGCGGCTTGGTCTCGAAGATGCTGTGGACGATGTTGCGTGTGCTCTTCTCGCGGCTGTCGAGGATCTCGGCCTTGACCTTGTCGTTCCAGCGCTGGCCGACGTCTTCGCCGGCGAGATGGACGACCGCGTCGCAGCCGTCCAGCGCGGCCTTGGGCACCGCCTCCTGCTTGACGTCCCAGGCCAGCGCCGGCACGCCGAGCAGGTCGCTCGCCTTGTCGGCATCGCGCGAGAGCGCGACGACCTCGTCGCCGCGAGCGTGCAGAGCCGCGACGAGATGGCGACCGATACGTCCCGTCGCTCCCGTGACCGTGACCTTCATCAAACGAGCATACGGACCAGCTCGCCTGCCTGGATGTGCGCGAGGATGCTCAGGCGGGTGGTTGGATCCCGTCGTCGGGCTCCAGCGGGCGGTGCTTGCGCCGCCGGGCGGTGATCGACTGATAGGTCGCCGTCGGGATCGTGTCCAGGCGCGGTGCGTCGGCCAGGCGGATCGTCTCGAGGATGCGGTTCCAGCAACCGACCTCCGGATCGGCGTGGTAATGGCCGACGTACCCGGTTCGCCAGAAGTCCCGGGCCCTGTCGCCGTTGCCGTTCAGCGTGACGTACGGGGCTTCGCGGTCGATCATCTCGCCGCAGAGATTGCAGGTGTAGATGAGGCTCATGGTGCTCGTCCTTGACTTGTTCGGGCTCCTCCAGGGTGCAATCTAACGCCTGCGCCTGACGGCGTGGACGGTGTGCGTAGAGTGGCCCGGCCATGGCCGACCATCCCGACGAGCTGTACCTCATCGACGGCAACTCGCTCGTGTACCGGGCGTTCTTCGCCCTGCCCGAGTCGATCGCGACGTCGACGGGCTTTCCGACGAACGCGATCTTCGGCTTCGCGTCGATGCTCGTGAAGATCCTCACCGAGCACGGGACGAAGCCGACGATCGTCGTCTGGGACGCCGGATCGAGCGGGCGCAAGGAGGTCTACAGCGAGTACAAGGCCGGCCGCTCGACGCGGCCGAACCTGCTGCGCGAGCAGTGGCCGCACTTCGAGCCGCTCGTCGAGGCGTTCGGCTACAGGAACACGCGCTTGGAGGGCTTCGAGGCCGACGACGTGATCGCCACGCTGGCCGAGCGCGCGCGCGAGCAGAGGATCCCGACGGTGATCGTGACCGGCGATCGCGACGCGTTTCAGCTCATCGACCCCGAGGGTCTGGTCAGCGTCATGGCGACCGCGCGCGGGATCACCGACACGAAGCTGTACGACCACGCGGCGGTCGTCGACCGCTACGGCATCCCGCCCGCGCTGATCCCCGACTTCTACGGCCTGAAGGGGGACACGAGCGACAACATCCCCGGCGTCCCCGGGATCGGCGACAAGACCGCGTCGCAGCTGCTGCAGAAGTTCGGCGACCTCGAGGGCGTGCTGGGCTCGATCGACGAGATCACCGGCGCCAAGCGCAAGGAGAACCTCGCCAACCACGCCGAGAACGCGCGGCTGTCGAAGGTGCTCGCGACGATGCGCCGTGACCTCGACGTGCCGCTCGACGTGGCCCAGGCCGTCGCCCAGGTGCCCGACCGCTCCAAGCTGCGCGAGGTCTTTCGCGAGTTCGAGCTGCGCGACCCGCTGCGCCGCCTGGAGGAGTTCCTCGGCGCCGACGAGGCCGCCCCGGCGCCGGTCGCCTCGACCGAGGTCAGCGCGCGCGTGCGCGCCGGGACGCTGGCGCAGGTCACGGCGTTCGGTGGCCCCGACGCGGAGCTCGTGCTCGCCGCGCGGGCGCCGGAGATCCCCGAGGGCGAGCTGCTCGCGCTCGACAGCACGTGGCGCTTCGCCGTCGCGGCGGGGCGGGAGATCCTGACCGGGGCGATGGAGGACCCGGCCCAGCTCGTCGCCGTGGCCGGCGCGCGGCCGGTCGTCGCCTACGACGCCAAGGCGTTCGGGGCCGTGCCGCCGAACCTCGTCCACGATGCGCTGCTGGGCGCCTACCTGCTCGAGCCCGCACGGCGCGGCTACCCGCTGCGCGAGCTGCTCGAGGAGCGCGGCCTCGGCGCGCCCGGGGTGCAGGACGAGCTCGCGCGCGAGGCCCTGCTCGTCGGCGAGCTGTCGACCTGGCAGCGCGACCAGATCGTCGACCGCGACCTCGTCGCGGTCATGGAGCAGATCGAGCTGCCGCTCGTGCCGGCCCTGCGCCGGATGGAGCGCGAGGGCGTGCGCCTGAACACCGGGCGGCTGCGCGAGATCACCACACGCGTGCGCGAGGAGATCCGCACGCTCGAGCTCGCGGTCTGGGAGCACGCCGGCACCGAGTTCGTCATCGGCTCGCCGCAGCAGCTCGGCGAGATCCTCTTCACGAAGCTCGAGCTGTCCAAGAAGCGCCGCGGCAAGACCGGCTTCTCGACCGACGCGCGGGTGCTGCAGGCGATCCGCGACGAGCATCCGATCATCCCGCTGATCGAGCGCTGGCGCGAGCTCAACCAGCTCGACAAGACGTACTTCAGCGTCCTGCCGCAGCTCGTCGACGAGCGCTCGCGGATCCACACCACGTTCCTGCAGGCAGCCGCCACGACGGGACGCCTGGCGTCGACGAACCCCAACATGCAGAACGTCCCGATCCGTACCGAGCTGGGGCGCGAGATCCGCGGCTGCTTCGACGCCGCCGAGGGCAACCTGCTGCTCAGCGCCGACTACTCGCAGATCGAGCTGCGCGTGCTCGCCCACATCGCCGACGAGCCGGTCCTCAAGGAGATCTTCGTGCGCGGCGAGGACGTCCATACGGCAACCGCAGGAAAGGTCTTTGGCACGCCGCCCGACCAGCTCGACCTCGGCCAGCGCTCGAAGGCGAAGATGATCAACTACGGCATCGTCTACGGCCTGAGCGACTTCGGCCTCGCCGACCGGCTCGGCATCCCGCGCGAGGAGGCCAAGGAGATCATCGACACCTACCTCGAGCGCTTCCCGGCGGTGCGCGCGTTCATCGAGGGCACGATCGCCAGCGCAACCGAGCACGGCCACGTGACGACGCTGTGGGGCCGCCGGCGCCAGATCCCCGAGCTCAAGGCGCGCAACTGGCAGGTCCGCACGCTGGGCGAGCGGCTGGCGGTCAACACCGTCATCCAGGGGACCGCCGCCGACGTCATGAAGCTCGCGCTCGTGCGCGTCGACGCGGCGCTGCGCGACTCGCCGGTGCGCCCGATCCTGACCGTCCACGACGAGCTGCTCTTCGAGGGCCCGGCGGGCGAGATCGAAGGCGTGCGCGAGCTGATCCGCCACGAGATGTGCGCGTTCTGGGAGCACGACCCTCCGCTCGGCGTCGACATCGGGGTAGGCCCGACCTGGATGGAGGCCAAGTGACGGGGATGGGATGGACCGCGGCGCCGTCGGAGACGCCGTCTGACGGACGCCGGCTCCGAGAATCGGATCGGCGTCAGGCCGCAGCCGTGGCGGCGGGCCCGCGCCCGCGATCGTCCACGTCGCCGCCGGCGGGCATCGCGGCCGGCGGCCACGACCGCCGCAGCACGTACTCCGGCGGGCAGATGTCGCGGTAGCGGCCAAACGCCCAGCGCACGAGGCCGGGCGGGCTGATCGCGCGGATCGCCGGCGTCAGCAGCCGCGTCGGCGTGATCCGGCCGACCCAGTTCTGGACGCGCAGCAGCCAGCGGTACTGCCACAGGTGGTCGTCGGAGAACGCGCCGTAGCGCGTCAGCGCCTGCGCGCGCGTCTGGCGGCCCTCGACGACGTCGACGAGCTCGCGCCCGAGCGCGAGGCCGAAGTAGAACGCCGGGCGGATCCCCTCGGCCGTGGTCGGCAGGCAGTGCCCGGCGGCGTCGCCGACGAAGAAGATGCCGTCCTCGGTGGCGGGGCGCAGCTGGTGCGGGATCCAGTTGCCCTGCCAGCGCTCGGCCGGCACGCCGACGTCCTGCGCGAGCTGCAGCGTGGGCTGTTTGACGTGGTCGCGCGGGTCGAACGAGCCGACGCCGACGCGCAGCTCGCCGTCGGCGGGAAACGACCACGAGTAGCCGCGCTTGACGTACTTCGGGTCGATCCACAGCTCGAGGTCGTCGCCGCCGGCGTAGGGGTGGACCTCCAGGCCGCGCGAGAGGCGCGCGTCGGGCGGCTGGACGTTGTCGCCGGCGCTCAGGATCCGCCGCCAGCCGAGCGCGTCGACGATCAGCGGCGCACGCAGGTCGCCGCGGTCGGTGTGCACGGTGAAGCCGGTGCGGCCTTCGACCTTCGCCGTCTCGAAGACCGCCGAGCCGTCGGACTGCTCGCGCAGCAGGTGGCAGATCCGCCGGTAGTCGAAGGTCGAGAAGGTGAACGGCAGCGGCCAGCGCTGCGTGCGCCCCGGCGTGTGCACGACGAGCTCGCCGAACGTCTGCTGGACGGCGTCCGTCAGGCCCATGCGCTCCAGCCATGTCGTCGGCGCGGCGCAGGCGCTCGTCTGGCGCTCGCCGATCTCGTAGCGATCGACGATCAGCACGCGCGCGCCGGTGCGCGCGAGCTCGCGGGCGACGGTCAGCCCGGCGAAGCTGGCGCCGCAGATGAGCACGTCCCAATCTCCGTGCAGGGGGGTGCGCGCGTCGCCTCGCTTCGTGGCTCGAATCGGCATCGCCGCGGGATTGTAAAGCCGCGATCCGCGGCGCTCGGACTCGCGGCGTGCAAACGGCCGCGATCTTCGGCGGTTCGTGGCGCAGAGCGCTAACCTCCCCCGCACATGACAACCATCACCGACGCTGCACCAGAAGCGAAGGTCGTCGCCGGATCTGACGGCCTGCTGCTCGAGATCGACGGGCAGATCGTTCCGAACTACGACGCCACGTTCACGCTCTTCGAGGAGGGCGAGGTCGTCACCGGCATCGTCGTCCGCATCGACAACGACGAAGTCCTTGTCGACATCGGCTACAAGAGCGAGGGGGTCATCCCCTCCAACGAGCTATCGATCCGCAAGGCCGTCGACCCGCACGACGAGGTCGAGATGGGCGAGGAGGTCGACGCCCTCGTCCTCACCAAGGAGGATCAGGACGGCCGCCTGATCATGTCCAAGAAGCGCGCTCGCTTCGAGAAGGCATGGCGCCGCATCGAGGCCGCCGCCGAATCGGGCGAGCCGGTCGAGGGCACGGTCATCGAGGTCGTCAAGGGCGGCCTCATCATCGACCTCGGGGTGCGCGGCTTCCTGCCCGCCTCGCTCGTCGACATCCGCCGCGTGCCGAACCTCGACGAGTACCTGCACACGAAGATCGAGTGCAAGGTCATCGAGCTCAACCGCTCGCGCAACAACGTCGTCCTGTCGCGCCGCGCGGTGCTCGAGGAGGAGCGCAAGGAGCAGCGCCAGGAGATCCTCGACCGCCTGCAGCCCGGCCTCATCGTCGAGGGCCAGATCTCGAACATCGTCGACTTCGGCGCGTTCGTGGACCTCAACGGCATCGACGGCCTGATCCACATCTCCGAGCTGTCGTGGTCGCACGTCAACCACCCGAGCGAGATCCTCTCGATCGGCGACACCGTCGCCGTCAAGGTGCTCGACATCGACCGCGACCGCCAGCGCATCTCGCTGGGTCTCAAGCAGACCCAGGAGGACCCGTGGCAGCGCGTCGTGGACACCTACAACGTCGGTGACGAGCTCGAGGGCACGGTGACGAAGGTCGTCACGTTCGGCGCCTTCGTCGAGATCCTCGACGGCGTCGAGGGGCTCGTCCACATCTCCGAGCTCGCCCCGCACCACGTCGAGAACCCGCGCGAGATCGTCGCGCCGGGCGACGAGGTGAAGGTGAAGATCCTCGAGATCGACTCCGAGCGCCGCCGCCTGTCGCTGAGCGTCAAGCGCGTCGAGGGCCAGGTCCTCGAGCCGAAGGTCCTGCCGCCCGAGGAGCTCGCGGCGACCGCCAGCGAGGAGGACGAGGCGCTGGCCCGCGAGCACGGCGCCGGCGACCTCGACAACGTGCCGGAGCTGGGGCTGAGCGAGGAGGTCTTCGCCGGCGATCCCGCCGCCGCTGCCGCCGAGCCCGCCGAGGCGATCGCGGGCACCGACGCCGAGGCCGGGGTCGACGAGGCCGTGGCCGCCGTCGGGCCCGAGGCGGCCGTCGAGCCCGAGGCCGTCGAGCCCGAGGCCGACGATCCGGCGGCCGCCGCGTCCGAGACGGACGCGCCAGCCACCACCTGACGCCACCGTTGGCAGCGGTCCCCTTCGTCGGCCTGACCGGGGGACTGGGAGCGGGCAAGTCGACCGCGCTCGAGGTGCTCGAGCGACTCGGCGCGGCGACGCTGTCCACCGACGCGGTCGTCCACGAGCTGTACGCGACCCCGGACCTGCGCGACGCGGTCGTCGCGCGCTGGGGAACGGACGTGGCGCCCGACGGCGTCGTCGACCGCGCGGCGATCGCCGCCCACGCGTTCGCCACACCGCAGGAGCGCGCCTGGCTGGAGGGGGAGATCTGGCCGCGCGTCGCCGCCCGGATCGCGGCCTGGCGCGACGAGATCGCCGCGCGCGAGCCGCCGCCGGCCGCCGCGGTGGTCGAGACGCCGCTGCTCTTCGAGGCCGGCATGGAGGGCAGCTACGACGCGACGATCGCCGTGATCGCCGACGAGGCGGTCCGCGCGCGGCGTGCCGGGCAGCGCGGCCACGTCGGCGTCGACACCCGCGCGGCGCGCCAGCTGCCGCAGGAGGAGAAGGCGCGCCGGGCGACCTACACGGTCCACAACAGCGGCACGCTGGAGGAGCTCGAAGGCGAGCTGTCCGGGGTACTCGCGAGTTTAAGCACGCGATGACCGCCCGCCCGCTGACCACGCGTGCCGTGACCCACCGCCGCTCGCGCAAGGCGTTGCGCCGCCGCCGGCGCCGGCGCGTGACGCTCACGCTCGGCGTGGCGCTGCTCGCCGCGGCGACCGCCGCGGTCGTCGTGCCGCGCCTGCCGGATGTCGTCCGCGAGCTCGCGCTGCCGCTCGCCCACGAGGACATCATCCGCCAGCAGGCCTCCGCCAAGGAGCTCGATCCGTCGCTGCTGGCGGCCGTCATCTACGCCGAGTCGCGCTTCCGCGACGCGACCTCGCACGCCGGCGCGCGCGGGCTCATGCAGATCACGCCGAAGACGGCGAAGTACATCGCGAACCTGTCGGGCGGGACGGCGTTCGAGCAGGGCGACCTCTCCACGCCGCAGGTCAACATCTCCTACGGCGCCTACTACCTGCGCTACCTGCTGGGCCGCTACGACCAGAACACGGTCCTCGCCCTGGCGGCCTACAACGGCGGCGAGGGCAACGTCGATCGCTGGCTGGCGGAGGCGAGCCTGTCCGAGCGCGCGTTCGGCAAGGAGCAGATCCCCTTCACCGAGACGCGCGAGTACGTCGACCGCGTCCTCGACGCGCGGGTGAGCTACCGCGAGAAGTACAGCCGGGAGCTCGGCCTGCGCTAGCGGGCCGGCGCGCTCGTCCGCCGGCGCGTGTCCGGTCGCGCCGGCTTGACCGTTCGGGCGGGCGGGTAGGGCCGCGCCATGGCGGCGCGGGCACCCTCCTTCCTCGGACCTCGCAAGACGATCGAGGAGTCGCTGCAGAGCACCGAGCTCGAGACCCACAAGCTGCGCCGCAACCTCGGCACGTTCGACGTCATCGTGCTCGGCGTCGGCGCGATGGTCGGGGCCGGCATCTTCGTCCTCACCGGCCAGGCCGCGGCGGCCGAGGCCGGGCCCTCGATCACGCTCTCCTTCGCCCTCGCCGGGGTCGTCTGCGCGCTCGCCGCGCTCTGCTATGCCGAGCTGGCGTCGATGGTGCCGGTCGCCGGCAGCGCCTACACGTACACGTTCGCCACGCTCGGCCAGCTCGTCGCGTTCATCATCGGCTGGGACCTCGTGCTCGAGTTCACGATCGGCGCCGCGGCGGTCGCGGTCGGCTTCGCGGGCTATCTCAACGCGCTGCTCGACCAGGTCTTCGGGGTGACCCTGCCCGACTCGATCACCGCCCCGCCGGGCGACGGCGGCAGCGTCAACGTGTTCGGCATCGCGATCGTCCTGTTCGTCGGCCTGCTGCTGATCCGCGGGATCGGCATGACGGCCAAGGCGACGATCACCTTCGTCGCCGTCACGATCGCCGTCCTGCTGCTGGTGCTCGCAACCGGCGTCACCGAGGTCGACACGGGCAACTGGGACCCGTACTTCCCGTTCGGCTTCTCGGGCGTGGTCGGCGGCGCGGCGCTCGTCTTCTTCGCCTACATCGGCTTCGACATCGTCGCCACGACCGCCGAGGAGTGCAAGAAGCCGAGCCGCTCCATGCCGATCGCCATCCTCGGCTCGCTGGCCATCGTCACGGTGCTGTACATGCTCGTGGCCGGCGTCCTGACCGGGATGGCGCCGTTCGAGGACCTGGCCGGCGACGCGCCGATCGCCGACGCGTTCAAGGACGTCGGCAAGGACTGGATCGCCGCGATCGTGTACGTCGGCGCGCTCGCGGCAACGCTGAAGACCGTGATGCTGCTCATGCTCGGCCAGTCACGCGTGGCGTTCGCCATGAGCCGCGACCGCCTGATCCCCGAGCGGCTGGGGCGCACCCACGAGCGCTACGGCACGCCGCACAAGATCACGCTGCTCACGATGGTCGTCGTCGCCGCGATGGCCGGCTTCGTGCCGCTCTCCACGCTCGCCGAGCTCGTGAACATCGGCACCCTGTTCGCCTTCATGCTCGTCGCCGCGGGCGTCCTGTACCTGCGCTCGACCGACCCCGACCGCGAGCGGCCGTTCCGCACGCCGTTCTCCCCGGTGCTCCCGGTCCTGGCGATCGCCGGCTGCCTCTACCTCGCGGTCACGCTGCCGACCGACACGTGGATGCGCTTCATCGTGTGGATGGTGCTCGGGCTCGTCGTCTACGTCGTGTACGCGCGCGGATCCAGCCGGGTGGGCGAGGATCGGGCCCGCGAGAGCAGCTGATCGCAGCTCGGCGATCGTCGGGCCGGGGCGCGTTCGCTCTCGCGGTAGCCTCACGCCGGTGCCCCGCCCGTCCGCGACCCGCGCGCTCGCGAAGCACCTCCAGCCGGCCGAGCTGCTCGAGCGCTACCACCGCCGCACCCGCCGGCGGGTGCCGTGGCTGCAGACGCTCGCGCTGCTCGTCCTGTTGCCGTTGCTGTCGTTGATCTCACGCGTGCGGGTCGTCGGCCGCGAGAACATCCCCGACGGCGGCTACATCGCGGCGTCCAACCATCCCTCGAACGTCGACGCGCTGTTCGTCGCGCTGGCGCTCCGTCGCCGGATCCGGTTCATGGCCAAGAGCGAGCTGTTCGGCGGCCGCTGGGCCGGGCTGCTGAACCGGCTCGGCGCCTTCCCGGTCCAGCGCGGGGTCTGGGACGCCGACGCGTTCGAGACCGCGGCGACCGTGCTCGGGCGCGGCCGCGTGATGAGCATCTTCCCCGAGGGCGGCGTGCACACCGAGCGGGTGCCGGCGAAGTCCGGCGTCGGGCACATCGCCCATCTGGCCGGCGCGATCGTCGTGCCGATCCACCTCGACGGCACACGCTCGCTCTACAGGCCGTGGCGCTGGCCGAAGGTGCGCGTCGTCGTCGGCGCGCCGCTGCACGTCGAGGCCGACCCGGCCCCGTCGCGCGAGCGGTCGCTGAAGACGGCGCAGCGCATCCTCGACGCGGTCCACGCGCTCGGTTGAAGGCCGCGTGGTGAGTTGACCCCGCATGGAGGGGTCAGGTCACCACGCGGCCGCCGTCGCGCCGATACAGGACAGCCCATGGCCGCAACCGCGGCTATCGTGGATCGCGCCCCATGCCGAAGTTCAAGCTCGAGGACATCTTCACGCCGGCCGCCGATCAGCCCAAGGCGATCCGGCAGATCGCCGCTGCCGTGACGGGCGGCGATCGCTTCACGACGCTGCTCGGCGCCACCGGCACCGGCAAGACCATGACGATGGCCGGCGTCATCGAGGAGCTGCAGCGCCCGACGCTCGTGCTGGCCCACAACAAGACGCTCGCCGCCCAGCTCTGCAACGAGTTTCGGACGTTCTTCCCCGACAACGCGGTCGAGTACTTCGTCTCCTACTACGACTACTACCAGCCCGAGGCGTACGTCCCCTCGCGCGACCTGTACATCGAGAAGGACTCGGCGATCAACGAGGAGGTCGACCGCCTCCGCCACGCCGCCACCGCCGCGCTGTTCGCCCGCCGCGACGTGATCATCGTCGCCAGCGTCTCCGCGATCTTCGGCCTCGGCTCGCCCGAGACCTACGAGATGAACATGCAGGTGCTGCGCAAGGGCGACGTCGTCGACCGCGACGCCCTGCTGCGAAAGCTGGTCAGCATCCAGTACCAGCGCAACGACACCGCGCTCGGGCGCGGCACGTTCCGCGTGCGCGGCGAGACGCTCGAGGTGTTCCCGGCCTACGAGGAGACCGCCTTCCGGGCGACGCTGTTCGGCGACGAGGTCGAGCGCCTGCAGCACTTCGACCCGCTCACCGGCGAGCTGATCGCCGACGACCTCGAGCACGTCGCGGTCTGGCCCGCCACGCACTACAACGTCAAGGAGGGCTCGATCGACCGCGCGGTCACGGAGATCGCGCGCGAGCTGAACAACCGCTGCCTGCAGCTCGAGTCCGAGGGCAAGCTGCTCGAGTCGCACCGCCTGCGCCAGCGCACGCAGTACGACATGGAGATGCTGCGTGAGATGGGCTTCTGCAACGGCATCGAGAACTACTCGCGGATCCTCGACGGCCGCGAGCCGGGGGCGCGGCCGTACTGCCTGATCGACTACTTCCCCGAGGACTTCGTCTGCTTCCTCGACGAGTCGCACCAGACCGTGCCGCAGATCGGCGGCATGTACGAGGGTGACCGCAGCCGCAAGCAGACGCTCGTCGACTACGGCTTCCGGCTGCCGTCGGCGCTCGACAACCGTCCGCAGAAGTTCGACGAGTTTCTCACCATCACGCCGACGCTCGTGTTCGTGTCCGCCACGCCCGGCAAGTACGAGAAGGCGCACTCCGGCCAGGTCGTCGAGCAGATCGTGCGCCCGACGGGGATCGTCGACCCGATCGTCGAGGTGCGCGAGACGCGCAACCAGATCGACGACCTCATGAACGAGATCCGCATCGTCGTCGACCGCGGCGAGCGCACGCTCGTCACGACGCTGACGAAGAAGATGAGCGAGGACCTCACCGACTACCTGCTCGAGATGGGCTTCAAGGTCCGCTACCTGCACTCGGAGATCGACACGCTCGAGCGCATCCAGATCATCCGCGACCTGCGCCTCGGCGAGTACGACGTGCTCGTCGGCGTCAACCTCCTGCGCGAGGGCCTGGACCTGCCCGAGGTCTCGCTCGTGGCGATCCTCGACGCCGACAAGGAGGGCTTCCTGCGCGGGGAGACCTCGCTCATCCAGACGATCGGCCGCGCCGCGCGCAACATCGAGGGCAAGGTCCTCATGTACGCCGACAAGCAGACCGACGCGATGCGCGCCGCGCTCGGCGAGACCGATCGCCGCCGCGCGATCCAGCTCGCCTACAACGAGGAACACGGCATCACGGCCGCGACGATCGTCAAGGGCATCTCGGACATCGCCGAGTTTTTGCAGTCCGAGTCCAAGCTGCCGGGCAAGGGCGGCAAGCGGCGCCGGCGGGCGGCGAAGAGCACCGTCGAGGCGATGTCGCTGTCCGAGCTCGAGCAGACGCTCGTCGAGCTCGAGGAGGAGATGCTGGCCGCCGCCGAGGAGCTGCGCTTCGAGTACGCCGCCCGGATCCGCGACGAGATCCGCGATCTGCGCCGCGAGCTGCTGACCGCGCAGGCCAACGAGGCGCCGGCCGCCTGAGGCCGGCGGCTCACCGTCGCGTCGCTCACGAGTCGCTGCAGAGCGCCGTCCTGAGCTGCATTACGACGAGCACGGCCGCGACCTGCCGTGGCGCCGCACGCGCGACCCCTACGCGATCCTCGTCGCGGAGTTCATGGCGCAGCAGACGCCGATCGCGCGCGTCCTCGAGCGTTACGGGCGCTGGCCGGCGCGGCGGCCGACGGCGCAGGCGCTCGCCGCCGCCACCCCGGCGGAGATCCTCACCGAATGGGTCGGCCCGGCCTACAACCGGCGCGCGCCGCGGCTGCGCGCCGCCTCAGGGGTGGGACTCCCGGGCGCACCGCGCTAGGGTCTGGCATCGCTCGTCCGTCCGTCCAGGTAAGAACTCCCGGAGGCACCTTGGCCCTCGACCGCCAGTCCATCGAGAAGCGAGACTTTCCCATCGGCCGCCGCGGCTACGAGCCGGCGGCCGTCGACGCGCACCTCGCCACCGTCGCGCGCGAGGTCGAGGCGCTCAAGCGCTCCAAGCCCAGCGAGCCGGCGGCGCCCGCCGAGGGCGGTCGCCCGGCCCAGTCGCTGGCCAGCGTCGCGAGCGCGCAGGTGCAGGCGATCGTCGAGGCCGCCGAGTCCAGCGCCTATGCGATCGAGCGCGAGGCGCGCGACAACGCCGAGCAGACCGCGAAGGACGCGGCCCGCGACGCGCAGCGCACGCGCGACGAGGCCGTCGAGCGCTCGCAGGAGCACGTCGGCAAGGTCCACGAGGCGACCGCTCTGATGCTGCAGCGCGTCGACGCGATGGAGAGCGAGCTGAGCGCGCTCGTCGAATCGCTGCGCACGGGCGCCAACCGCCTCAACGCCGACCTCTCGCTGCTGTCGGGCAACATGGGCGAGCTCTACGACGCCTCCGGCCGCGGCACGCGCGAGGAGGCTGCGCCGCTCGACGATGACCTCGATTTCGTCGGTGAGGCCCCCGCCGCGGCCGCCCCGGCCAAGCCGGCGCCGAAGCCGGCCGCTGCGCCGGTTGATCCGGCCGCGCCGCCGCGCCCGCGTGAGGCCGCTCCCGCCGCCGACGCGGCGCCCGCCGCGGCCGCCGACGATGACGACGACGTCGAGGGCGCGCGGCTGATCGCACTCAACATGGCGCTCAACGGGCAGTCGCGCGAGGAGACCGACAAGTACCTCGCGGAGAACTTCGACCTCAGCGACCGCGCGGCGCTGCTCGACGAGGTCTACGCCACCGTCGAGGGGTAGGACCGGGCGGCTTCGATCAGCCGCGAACGTCGGGCGGATGGGTGGGTCCGAGGGCCTCCCGTAGCCGCTGCTCGTCGATCCCGTGCTCGCGCAGCAGGCGTGCGGCAAGCGTGTCGCTGACGTGCAGGACCCCGAGCAGCAGGTGCACGGTGCCGAGCTCCTCGTGCCCGAGCCGGCGGGCCTCCTCCTGCGCGAACACGACGCAGGTCCGCGCGCGCTCTTCGAAGTGCTCGAACATCGACGCGATCGTCGCACAATGCGGGGACGGCTCCGGCTACCGAAACAGAACGTCTGTTCGCCCTCCTACAATGGGCGAGTGGCCAAGCACGATCGCATCGTCGTCTCGGGTGCTCGCGAGCACAACCTCAAGGACATCAGCCTCGAGCTGCCGCGCGACGCGCTGGTGGTCATCACCGGGCTGTCGGGCTCGGGCAAGTCCTCGCTGGCGTTCGACACGATCTACGCCGAGGGCCAGCGCCGCTACGTCGAGTCGCTGAGCGCCTACGCGCGCCAGTTCCTCGGGCAGATGGACAAGCCCGACGTCGACTCGATCGAGGGGTTGTCGCCGGCGATCTCGATCGACCAGAAGACGACGTCGCGCAACCCGCGCTCGACGGTCGGCACGGTCACCGAGATCTACGACTACCTGCGCCTGCTGTGGTCGCGCATCGGCAAGCCGCACTGCCACGTCTGCGGCGCGCCGATCGAGGGCCAGTCGGTCGAGCAGATCGTCGACCAGGTCATGGAGCTCGAGGAGGGCACCCGCTTCATGGTGCTCGCGCCGATCGTGCGCGGGCGCAAGGGCGAGTACGGCAAGCTCCTGCATGAGCTGCGCGCCGACGGCTATACGCGGGCCAAGGTCGATGGCGAGCTGCGCCTGCTCGAGGACCCGATCGAGCTCGACAAGAAGCTCAAGCACGACATCTCGGTGGTCGTCGACCGGTTGATCATGCGCCACGACGTGCGCAAGCGGTTGGCCGACTCGATCGAGACCGCGTCCGGCTTGGCCGACGCGATCGTCGAAGTCGAGCTGACGCCGCGGGAAGGCAAGGGCGAGACGTTGACGTTCTCCGAGCGCTTCGCCTGCCTGAAGTGCGGCACTTCGATGCCCGAGCTCGAGCCGCGGATGTTCTCGTTCAACTCGCCGCACGGCGCCTGCGAGCGCTGCACCGGCCTCGGCTCGCAGCGCGAGATCGATCCCGAGCTGATCGTGCCCGACGCCTCGCTGTCGATCTCCGAGGGGGCGCTGGTCCCGTGGGCCAACAGCTCGTCGAACTACTACGAGCAGATCACCGAGGCGATCGCCGAGCGCTACGGCGTCGACCTCGAGGCGCCGTGGGAGGAGCTCTGCGCAGAGAACCGCGATCTGTTCCTCCACGGCACGAACGGCGAGCCCGTTCAGGTCACCTACCGCAACCGCTACGGGCGCCGGCGCTCCTACCAGACGCGCTTCGAGGGGATCATCCCCAACCTCGAGCGCCGCTACCGCGAGACCGACTCGGAGTTCTCGCGCGAGAAGATCGAGGAGTACATGAGCCTGCGGGCCTGTCCGGCCTGCGGCGGCGCCCGGCTGCGGCCCGAGTCGCGCGCGGTGCTCGTGGCCGGGATGCCGATCCACGAGTTCACGCGGCTGAGCGTCCGCGCCGCGCTGACCTGGCTGGCCGAGGTGGAGCTGACCGAGACGGAGCGCCACATCGCGCGGCTCATCCTGCGCGAGATCGAGGAGCGGCTGAACTTCCTGGAGAACGTCGGCATCGGCTACCTCTCGATGGAGCGCGCGGCCGCGACGCTGAGCGGCGGCGAAGCGCAGCGCATCCGCCTGGCGACGCAGATCGGCTCGTCGCTCGTCGGCGTGCTCTACATCCTCGACGAGCCGTCGATCGGCCTGCACCAGCGCGACAACGCGAAGCTCATCCGCACCCTGGAGCGCCTGCGCGACCTCGGCAACACGGTCATCGTCGTCGAGCACGACGAGCAGACGATGCGCGCCGCCGACCACGTCGTCGACATGGGCCCGGGCGCCGGCGAGCACGGCGGCGAGATCGTCGCGGAGGGCACGGCGGCCGACATCGAGGCGGTGACGGAGTCGCTGACCGGGCAGTTCTTGGCCCGCACGCGGGTCATCGAGATCCCGGCCGAGCGGCGCACGCCGTCGGGCTACGTCGAGATCCGCGGCGCGGCGGCCAACAACCTCAAGTCGATCGACGTGAAGGTGCCGCTCGGCGTGCTGACGGCGGTCACCGGGGTCAGCGGCTCGGGCAAGTCGACGCTCGTCAACGAGGTGCTCTACAAGGCCGTCGGCAACCGCCTGCACCGCGCGCGCATCCGGCCCGGCCGCCACACCGCCATCCTCGGCCTGAACCAGCTCGACAAGATCATCCAGGTCGACCAGTCGCCGATCGGGCGCACGCCGCGCTCCAACCCGGCGACCTACACGGGCCTGTTCGACGTGATCCGCGACCTGTTCTCCAAGACGCAGGAGGCGAAGGTGCGCGGCTACAAGCCCGGCCGCTTCTCCTTCAACGTCAAGGGCGGACGCTGCGAGGTCTGCCGCGGCGACGGCCAGATCAAGATCGAGATGCACTTCCTGCCCGACGTCTACGTGCCGTGCGAGCAGTGTCACGGCAAGCGCTACAACCGCGAGACGCTCGACGTGCACTTCAAGGCCAAGACGATCGCCGACGTGCTCGACATGCCGGTCGAGGAGGCGCTCGAGTTCTTCCGGCACATCCCGAAGATCCGCCGCCGCCTGGAGACGCTGTCGGCCGTCGGGCTGGGCTACATCCGCCTCGGCCAGCCGGCGACGACGCTGTCGGGCGGCGAGGCGCAGCGCGTCAAGCTCGCGACGGAGCTGTCGAAGGTGGCGACCGGGCGCACGCTGTACATCCTCGACGAGCCCACCACCGGGCTGCACTTCGCCGACGTCCAGCGGCTGCTGGAGGTCCTGCACCGCCTGGTCGACCAGGGCAACAGCGTCGTCGTCATCGAGCACAACCTCGACGTCATCAAGACCGCCGACCGCCTGATCGACATGGGTCCCGAGGGTGGGGAGGAGGGCGGCGAGGTGATCGCCGCCGGCACGCCCGAGGAGGTCGCCGGCACGCCGGGCTCGTACACGGGCTCGTTCTTGGCCGAGGCGGGCGTCGCGGCCGCGGCGCCGAAGGCCAAGCGCGGCCGCCGACGTAAGGTGCCGGCCGCGGCATAGGACGCTCCACGTGCGCGTAGGCGTTTGCGTCGGCGCCGGACGCCGTGGGCAGGCACGTCGGCCGAGGCGGCTGTCCGGCTTGCCGGCAACGCCCGAGTGCTAGCTCGCGGGATCGTCATCGGCGGCCGCGCGCATGGCGCCCTGGACGGCGTCCGTCGCCGCGATCGCGCTGCCGCCCGTAGAGGCTTGCTTTTCACGCGGGCCGCTCACCGCGAGCACCGTGCCGGTGCTCGAGATCAGCACGGCCGGCGCGGCCATGCGGTCGGGTAGCCGCGGCCGGTTCGTCCCAGCTACCCTGCATGCGTGTCCGGAGAATGGCTTGGCACCGACGTCCCGCTGCATGCTCAGCACGACCGCCCCGCAGGCATGGGCCTGCACATCTGCGCTGTCGTGCCGCGCGGACCCGGTTCCTCCAGCGAGCACGTCGAGGTCGTCAACGATGGCGCTGAGCCGGTGACCGTCACGGGTCTCGAGCTGACCGACTGCTCCGGGCAGGAGCACGAGCACGTCTACACGTTTCCGGAGGGCGAGCTCGCCGCCGGCCAGACCGCCTACGTCTACAGCGAGAAGGGCACGAGCCAGCGCACGCGCAGCGGCGACCTGATCCTGTACGCCGGCCTGCCGGCTGCGGTCTGGAAGGACGATTCGCACGTCGCGTACCTGCGCCACCCGGATGGCAGGATCGTCGACACGATGCACGCCGGGCGGCCGCCGCGCCATCCCGACGGCCACTGAGTGGGCCGCTTCGCGAGCCAGGCCAGGCTCTGGGCTCAGAAGTGGCGCTGGTATCAGCGCAACGTCCTGCCGTGGAACCGCGCGCGCATCCACTGGGAGCTCATGCGCCGCGCGGCGTTCGCGCGCTGGCCGCTGCACGGCAACGTCCTGGAGGCGCTGCGCGACGGCCGCCTGCAGGTCGGCGCGAACGCGATGTTCGAGCCCGACGTGTGGATCACGATCGGCGACGGGGCGACCGTGCGCATCGGCGAGGGGACGTTTCTGAACATCGCGGTCATGGTCGCCGCGCACGAGCACGTCGAGATCGGGTCGCACTGCATGCTGGCCAACGGGTGCTTCGTCACCGACGCCAACCACCGCTTCGACGACCCCGACAAGCCCGTGCCGTGGCAGGGGTTCACCTCGAAGGGCCCGACGCGGATCGGCGACAACGTCTGGCTGGGCGCGAACGTCGTGGTCACCAGCGGCGTGACGATCGGCGAGCGCTGCGTGATCGGCGCCAACAGCGTCGTCACGCAGGACATCCCGCCGTTCTCGATCGCCGCCGGCGCACCGGCGAAGGTGCTGCGCGCGGTCACCTACGACGACCGGCCGGCGTAGCCTCTCAGCCGCCGAAGCGCCCCCGCAACGCCAACACGTTGTCGACGTAGCGCTCGGTGTCCTCGAACAGCCCCTGCGTGCGCACGGACGCCAGGCCCTGGTAGTACGCCGCGGCGGCCATCCGCTCGTCGCCGCCGGTCTCGCGCAGCAGCGAGGCGAGGTACAGCGATCCGGCGCGGACGTTGTCGGCGGCGGAGGTCGGGTCCAGCGGCCCGGGGGCGAGGTTGGCGCTGACCCAGTCCCAGGTGCCGGGCAGGACCTGCATGATCCCGCGCGCGTTGGCCGACGAGACCATCGTGTTGTCGAACCCGCTCTCCTGCCAGGCGATCGCCGCGGCCAACGCGCCGGGCGCGCCGTGCTCGGTCGCCAGCGACCGGATCTGCGCGCCGTCCAGCCGCGCCGCGGTGGGCACGGGGTTGGCCGCAGGGACGACCCGCGCGGCGGGCGCCGGCAGCGACGCGCGCACCGGCGCGGCTGCGCCGGTGGGCAGCTTGAGCACGGTCCCGATCAGCAGCAGCGCGTCCGGCGCCAGGCCGTTCACGAAGGCCATCTGCGCCGTCGGCACCCCGGTCTGCGCGGCCAGCGCGCTCAGCGTGTCGCCGGGGCGGACGACGTAGGCGCCCAGCGCGGGCGGTGCGCCGGCGGCGGGTGCGGGCGGCGCGACCTGCGCATCGCGCGCCGGCTGCGGCGCGGCGTTCGCCGTCGCCGGGGCGACCCCGGCGCCGCCGAGCACCGCCGCGCCCTCGGCCACCGACGGGATCTTGATCGTCGAGCCGAGCACGACGGCCGCGTCCTCGCCGAGGCCGTTGTAGGCGGCGACCGTCCGCGTGGTCAAATTCGACGCGGCGGCGATCGACCACAGCGTCTCGCCGGGGGCGACGGTGTGCAGGACGTGGGCGTGCGCGGCCGGCGTCGCGAGCAGAGCGATCGCCGCCGCGGCGAGGCTGATTCGCACTGTGCGCATGGGGTTCCTCGCGTGGCTGATGAGGTCACCTTGCCTCCCGCCGCCCGCCTTTTCACATCGGCGCGCGGAGTTACGACGCCCTGCACGCTGCGATGCAGCGGCCGCGGCCGCGGCCGGCCCGGCTCAGCCCTTGGCGGTGGTGACGATCAGCCCGACCACGATCGCGACCACGAACAGCGTCCCGCCGACCGCGGCCATCGCGACATGCAGCGCTGCGACGGTGTTGCGTCCGTCGCGGCGCGCCTCGCCCGCCCGCGCGGTCCCGTAGACGACCAGGCCCCAGGCCGTCACGACGGTGATGGCCGCCAGCGGCGCCGCCCACACGAGCTCGAGCAGGGCCGCGGAATCGACGCTGGCGATCATCTGTCCGCCGGCGCCGGCGGGAGCGTCGCGACCGGCGGACCCTGGCGCAGCCGCTGGCCGAACATCGCCGCGATGAGCATCAGCAGGCTGACCGAGATCAGCAGCGGCCCGAGCGCGCCGGTGCCGAAGATGCGGCTGACGCCGTAGGTCACGGCGCCGACGGCGGCTGCGGCGGGCAGGGTCAGCACCCAGGCGACGGCGATGTTGCCGGCCAGGCCCCAGCGCACCGCGGACAGGTTCTTGGCGGCGCCGGCCCCGAGCACCGCGCCGGTGATCGAGTGCGTCGTCGACAGCGGGAAGCCGAGGTGCGAGGCGGTCAGCAGCACCGCCGCGCCGCCGCCCTGGGCGGCGAAGCCCTGCGCGGGATCCATCTTGTAGATCTTGCTGCCCATCGTGCGGATGATCCGCCAGCCGCCGCTGTAGGTGCCGAGCGCGATGGCCGTCGCCGCCGAGACGATGACCCAGAACGGCGGGTCGGGGCTCGGTCCCTCGAGCGTCCCGTGTGCGATGAGCGCGAGCGTGATGATGCCCATCGTCTTCTGCGCGTCGTTGGTGCCATGCGACAGCGACAGCAGGCTGGCGCTCGCGATCTGGCCCACGCGGTAGCCGCGGTTGACCGAGCCGGGCCGCAGCCGGCCGACCATCCGGTAGGTGATGAGGATGCAGATCCCGGCGGTGAGAAACGCGACGATCGGGGCGACGAGCGCCGGCACGATGACCTTCTCGAGCAGGCCGCCCCCGAAGATCGCGTCGGGCCCGCTGGCGGCGAACGCGGCGCCCACCACCCCACCGATGAGCGCGTGCGACGAGCTCGATGGCAGCCCGAAGAACCAGGTGACGAGGTTCCAGGTGATCGCGCCGATCAGCCCGGCGAAGATCACCGTCGTCGTGATGAGGTCGGCGTCGACGATCCCGCTCGCCACGGTCGCGGCGACCTTGATCGAGATGAACGCGCCGACGAAGTTCAGGATCGCCGACAGCGAGACGGCCGTCTTCGGCGCGAGCGCGCGCGTCGAGATCGACGTCGCCACCGCGTTGGCGGTGTCGTGAAAGCCGTTCGTGAAGTCGAACGCGAGCGCCGTCGCGACGACGATCACCAGGATGATGTCGCTGTCCACAGCTACGGGGCGAGGATCAGGAGTTCTTTACGACGATGTTCGCGATGACGTTCGCGATGTGCTCGGTGGCGTCGACCGCCTCTTCCAGGCGCTCGAAGATGTCCTTCCAGCGAATCACGACCATCGGATCGATGCCGGTGTCGAACAGCGACGCCACGGCCTCACGGGTTACCCGGTCGCCGTCGGTCTCCAGTCGGTGGATCTCGTTCGTGTAGTGCGTGACGTCCCGGAAGCCGCGCATGCGCGGGACCGCCTCGTTGATCCTGCGGCAGGCCTCCATGAGGATGTGCGCCAGGCGCTGGGCCTGCTCCATCGGCGCCTCGATGCGGTACAGGCCGAGGTAGTCGGCCACCTCCTCCGTGAGGTCGACGATGTCGTCCAGCCCCGACGCGAGCTCGAGGATGTCCTCGCGGTCGATCGGCGTCACGAAGGTCGCGTTGAGGCGCTGGATGATGTCGTACGTGATCCGGTCGCCCTCCTGCTCGCAGAGCAGGATCGCGCGCGCGCAGCCGTGCTGATCGGGAAACGAGCGCAGCATCTCGTCGAGCAGCTCGGCGGCGCGGAGCACGTTGGCGGCGGATTCCTCGAAGAGACCGAAGAAGATGCGGTCCTTCGGGGCGAAGACCTGCGAGAGCCGAGCCATGGCGCGGGACTCTAGTGATACAGACGCCGGGGGCCTGGGTCAGGCTCCGAACCGCTCGCCGAAGTCCGCCAGCTCCTGGGCATCGATCGCGTAGCCGTGTTCGGGCGCCGGGTAGCGGCGCGCGCGCACGTCGCCGGCGAAGGCGGCCACGCCCGCGACCATCTCGTCCTGCAGGTTCGCGTAGCGCTTGACGAACCGTGCGCCCAGGCCCTCGCGGATGCCGAGCAGGTCGTGGAACACGAGCACCTGGCCGTCGGTCGCGGGTCCGGCGCCGATCCCGATGACCGGCACGTCGATGCGCTCCATGATCACGGCGGCGACGTCCGACGGGATCGCCTCGAAGACGATCGAGAAGCAGCCCGCCGCCTGCAGCGCGAGCGCGTCCTGCGCCACGCGCGCGGCGGTCTCGGCGCTGCGGCCCTGGGCGCGGTAGCCGCCGAGCGCGGTCGCCGTCTGCGGCGTCAGGCCGACGTGGCCCATGACCGGGATGCCCGCGCGGACGATCGCCTGCGCGCGGGCGCACGAGGTCGGGCCGCCGCCCTCGAGCTTGACCGCGTCGCAGGCGGCCTCCTTGACGAACCGCAGCGCGGTGGTGACCGCCTGCTCGTCGCAGACCTCGTAGGAGCCGAACGGCAGGTCGCCGACGAGCAGCGGCGTGCGCAGGCCGCGCCGCACGGCGCGGGCGAGCATGAGCATCTCGTCGAGCTCGACGCCGACGGTCGAGGGATAGCCGAGCACGGTCATCGCTCCCGAATCGCCGACGAGCACGACGTCGACGCCGGCCGCCTCGGCCGCGCGCGCGCTGGGGAAGTCGTAGGCGGTGACCATGACGATCGCGTCGCCGAGGCGCTTGAGCTCCTGCAGGCGCGGCAGCGTCATCGGCAGGCGGTCGACGACCGCGCTGGCGGCGATCTGGCTGGGATGGGTGGACATCAGCGGCCTTCCTTTCCGAAGGTCAGCAGGGTCGCGACCTCGCTGTCGACGTCGAGCAGCGCGTTCGTGCCGGCCTCGACGTGGACGACCACCGGTTCGTACTCGCGCAGCTCGGTGCGGTCGTACTGCGCGTAGGAGATGACGATGACCGTGTCGCCGCGGTGCACGAGGCGGGCGGCGGCGCCGTTGACCTGGACCGTGCCCGAGCCGCGCTCGCCGGCGATCGTGTAGGTCTCGAAGCGCGCGCCGTTGTCGACGTCGACGACGTGGACCTGCTCGTGCTCGAGGATGTCCGCGGCGTCGAGCAGCTCGGCGTCGATCGTGATCGAGCCGACGTAGTGCAGGTCGCAGTCGGTCACCGTCGCGCGGTGGATCTTGGACTTGAGCATCGTTCGGATCACGTCACCGGCTCCCGTCGAGGATGTCGTTGTCGATGAGGCGCACGGCGCCGACGCGAGCGGCGACCGCGACGAGCACCGGCCGCTCGCCGACGCTGGGCAGGCGCGCAAGGGTGTCGGGGCAGACGAGCTCGAGGTACTCGGGCTCGACGTCGAGCTCGGCCATCGCGGCGCGGCCGATGGCAGCGAGGATCGCCGCGTCGCGCTCGCCGGCGGAGTGGCAGGCGCGCACCGCCTCCAGGCCGCGGCGCAGCGCCAGGGCACGGCGGCGATCGTCGCCGCGCAGGCGCACGTTGCGGCTCGACAGCGCCAGGCCGTCGGCGTCGCGGACCGTCTCGCCGACCTCGATCCGCACCGGGATGTCGAGGTCGCGCACGACGCGGCGGATGACGGCGACCTGCTGGGCATCCTTCTGACCGAAGAACGCGACGTCCGGCTGGGTCATGTTCAGCAGCTTCGCGACGACGGTGGCCACGCCGGCGAAGTGCGCCGGCCCGCGCTGCGCGCCCTCGAGCGGCGCGCTGATCTCGTCGACCGTGACGGTCGTGGCGAAGCCGCGCGGATAGACCTCGCCGGGTGGCGGCGCGAAGAGGACGTCGGCGCCGGCCTCGGCGGCGAGCGCCGCGTCCTGCGCCTCGTCGCGCGGGTAGCCGGCCAGGTCGCTGGAGTCGTTGAACTGCGCGGGGTTGACGAACAGCGACACGACGACCTCGTCGCAGGCGGCGCGGGCGCGCCGGATCAGCGACAGGTGGCCGTCGTGCAGCGCGCCCATCGTGGGAACGAGGCCGATGCTGCGCCCGGCACGGCGGGGTCCGTTGAGCGCGGCGCGCAACTCGGCGATCGTGCGCAGCGTCTTCATGCGGGCACCGCGACCGGGTGGCGGGGGGCTCGCGCCGCGGCGAGGCGGCGGGTGGCGTCGGTCAGCGCGTCGAAGAGCGCGAGATCGTCGGGCAGGCGCTCGGCGACGGCGGCGCGCTGGCGGGCGAGCGTGGCCTCGTCGCCGCGCGCGATCGGGCCGGTCAGCGCCTGGGCCGCGCCGAGCTGTGCCCAGTTGGCGACGCTCGCCTGCACGAGCGCGACGAGCGGCTCGCGCTCGATCCCGGCGGTCTGCGCGAGTCGTTCGGCCAGACCTTCGAGCGTGACGAGGAAGTTCGAGGCGATCGAGGCGGCGGCGTGGTAGGCGGCGCGGTCGGCGTCCTCGACGTGCACGGGCCGCATGCCGAGCGTCGTCGCGAGCGACCGCGCCGCCGCCAGCGCGCGTGGCGTGGTGCCGGCGATCGCCGCGGTGGCGCCGCCGAACCGCGCGCCCTGCTCGGTGACGGTCATGAGCGGGTGCAGCGAGAACGCCTCGTGGGGGGCCAGCGCGGCGAGCGTGGTGGCGGCGGAGGTGTGCCCGACGAGCCGGCCGGGGCAGGCCGGTAGCGCGGCCGCGGCGGCCTCGATCTGGCCGTCGGGGACGCACAACAGGACGGCCGGGGCGTCGGGCGACGGCGTCTCGTCGCGGCGCAGGGGGCCGTGGATATCGAGTGCGGCGGCGCTCAACGCGCCGGCCAGCGCCTTGCCCATCCGGCCGGCCCCGACGATCGCGAGGCGATCGAGGGCGCATGCCTGGGCAGGCAGCGAAAGCTGGGGCTGCGTGGTCATCGTGTCGGTCCAGTCCTCCAGGAGGTACCGGTCGCGGTCGTGATGTGCGAGCGGTTGGCGCCGCCGCTGCTCAAGGGTAGCTCACCCGACCGCAGCCCGGTCGGCGAGGGCTGGTCGAGTTGGGCACGCGGGGGGTGCATCAGCCGCCCCGGCCTCGCCGCGGCGGCGTTCGGGACCGATCGGGCGGCCGCGGCCTCTACGATCCGGCCGTGGCCACGCAGGAGGAGCGGCGCGCGCAGCTCACCGACGTCTATCGCGAGGCGCGCGGCTGCCCGCGCTGCCCCGAGCTGGCGAGCACCCGCACGCAGGTGGTCTTCGGCGCCGGCAACGCCGACGCCGACCTCATGTTCGTGGGCGAGGCGCCCGGCGCGAAGGAGGACGAGCAGGGGATCCCGTTCGTCGGCGCCGCCGGCAAGCTGCTCGACCAGCTGCTGGGGGAGGTCGGGTTCGCGCGCTCGGACGTGTTCGTGGCGAACGTCCTGAAGTGCCGGCCGCCCGGCAACCGCGACCCGCTTCCCGGCGAGATCGAGAACTGCTCGGACTACCTCATGCGCCAGGTCGAGCTCATCCAGCCGCGCGTCATCTGCACGCTGGGCAACTTCTCGACGAAGCTCCTGCGCGGCGACCCGACCGGCATCTCGCGGCTGCACGGGCAGGCCGAGATCCTCGTCATCGGTGCCCGCGCGGTACGCCTGTATCCGTTGTTTCATCCCGCCGCGGCGCTCTACACGCGCTCGCTGCTGGACACCCTGCGCGCAGACTTCGCGCGGCTGCCGGCGCTGCTCGCGCTCGATCCGCCCGAGCAGCCCGAGCCGGTCGCCCCGCCGCAGCCCGCGGTGCCCGAGCCGGCAATCGCGGCGCCCGAGCCCGGGCCCGTCCCGCCGATCGGCGCACCCGAGCCGCCGCCGCCCGCGTCGGGCCCCGCCGGGCGCGACGCGACGCCCGACGACCGCCAGCTCGGGCTCTTCTGAGCCGTCAGGCCCGGACCGACCGCAGCGCCGGCAGCACGCGCTCGCCGTAGGTCCGGATCGAGCCGAACGGGTCGGCGCGGCCGATGAGCTGCAGGCAGATGACCGTCGCGCCGGCGTTCTCCATCTCGCGAATGCGCTCGATGTGCGCGTCGGGGTCGGACGAGATGAGAAAGCCCTCGTGCGCGAACTCCTCGTCGCTCATCTGCGCGTCGGCACGGCGCTGCATGTCGTCCTGATCGGCGATGTCCTCGACGTAGAGCTCGGGCAACTGGGTCGGCTTCCAGTGGCGCGCACCCTCGATCGCGGCGCGCTCGTCGTCGGCCCACGCGAAGCCGGCCTGGAAGATGATCTCGCCGGGCTCGCGGCCGTGGTCGTCGCAGGCGGCGCGGTAGGCCTCGACGATCGCCGGTGCCTTCTCCGGATCGCCCAGCGTCCACAGGCCGTCGCCGAAGCGCGCCGCCACCTCGGCCGACTGCGGCCCGAACGCGGACACGTAGAGCTTCGGGCGCGTCTGCGCCCGCGTCCACAGGCGCGCGTCCTTGAGCTTGAACCAGCCCGCGTCCATCGTCAACGTCTCGCCGTTCCACAGGCGGGTGATCGCCTCCAGGCCCGTCTCCAGGCGGCGGCGCTGCTCCTCGTAGGGCGGCCAGTCCATGCCCAGCGGCGTCTCGTTGACCGCCTCGCCGGAGCCGACCCCGAGGAACACGCGGCCGGGATAGAGCTCCTCCAGCGACATGAACGCCTGCGCGACGAGCGCCGGGTGGTAGTGGTGCACGATCGGCGTCACGCCGGTGCCGATCTGCTTCTGCGTGACCTGGCCGAGGGCGCCGAGATAGACCCAGGCCTGGGTCGCCTGGCCGTCGGGAAACCACGGGGCGAAGTGGTCGGACGTGCCGAGCCCGTCGAAGCCCGCGCGGTCGGCGGCCTTCGCCTGCTCGAGCATCTGCGAAGGGGTGAACTCCTCGGTGGAGGTCGCGAACCAGTACTGCATCGGGAGCGCTCCTTTCAGGCGGGTCAGACCGACGGCCTACCCGTAGATGCGGTGCCGTGCACGGGCACGGGCGCGGCCCGGCGCGCTACTCGCCCTCACCGGCCGGCTTGAGCTCGAGCGCGCAGCCGTTGATGCAGTAGCGCTGGCCGCCCGCGCCGGGGCCATCCGGGAAGACGTGGCCGAGATGGCCGCCGCATTGGCTGCACAGCACCTCGGTGCGGCGCATGAACAGGCTGTTGTCGTCGCGCAGCGTCACCGCCGCGGCGACCGCGGGGTCGGTGAAGCTCGGCCAGCCCGAGCCGGAGTCGAACTTCGTGTCCGAGGAGAACAGCTCCGCGCCGCAGCCTGCGCAGGTGTACATGCCGGGCGCCTTCTCGTCGACGTACGGACCGGTGAACGCGCGCTCGGTGCCGGCGCGCCGGAGGATGTCGTACTGCGCGGGCGTCAGCTCCGCGCGCCACTGCTCGTCGGTCTTCTTGACGGGAGCGTCGATCGGGGTGTGCTTCATACCTGCAATGTAGAGGCAGGGCGCGTGGCGTTACGCGGCTTGGCGCCCGAACCGCCGGCGGGCCAGGCGGCGCGCGAAGTAGCCGACCTGGGCCAGCTGCGCGAGCGTGTCGAGGACGCGCTCACCATGGGTGAGATCGGCGCGCACGTACTCGGCCAGCTCGCCCTCGCGCCCGTAGTAGCGCCAGTTGCGCGAGGAGCCCACCGTGCGCAGCAGCGCCGCCGTCAGCGCCGGCGCCGCGAACGCGCCGTGGACGAACAGCAGGCCGCCCGGCGCGACCCGCCCGGCCCATCGTCCGAACAGCTCGGTCGCCGAGCTGTAGGGCGCCGCCGGGCCGACGAAGAGGACGTCGATCGAGCCGTCGACGCGGGCGAGCGAGCCCGCGTCGGCGACGAGCACCTCGACGCCGGGGCTTGCCTCGCCGCGGATCGCGTCCACCGCGTCGGACGAGACGCTGCCCGTCAGGACGACCCGCGCGGGCGCGACGAGCACGCGTGTGCAGGCCTGCAGGAGGGCGACCTGGGCGGGGCTGAGCACGGACGCGACGCTAGCGCAGCCCGCAGTGGTCCGAGCCGCCCGGGATCTCGCCGCGCAAGGCATTAGAGTGCGCGGCGTGTCGTGGTCTGCTCGCCGCCTCGTCCTCGTGCCGCTTGCGGTCGTGATCCTGGCCTTCCCCGCCGCTGCCGCCGCGCAGAACTCGACGATTCCCGAGGACGGCGCCGGGGTCTCGACGACGCCGCCGGTCCCGCTCCACGGCGAGGGCGCCGAGCCGGCGACCCCCGCCGCCGACCTTCCCAACACGGGCTCGGACCCGCGCATGCTGTTCCTCACGGGTCTTGCCATGTCGCTCCTCGGTGCCGGGCTGCGTCTGCGCACCGTCGATGCCGACGACTACTGAAACGGCCAACCCGGAGGAAACCGAGGCGCTCGCCGCCGCCCTCGCCGAACGCCTGCGACCCGGCGACATCGTCCTCGTCTCCGGCGAGCTCGGCGCCGGCAAGACGACCTTCGTGCGCGGCGCCTGCCGCGCGCTCGGCATCGCCGGCGCCGTGACGAGCCCGACGTTCACGATCGCCCGCCGCTACGACGGCGACGTGCCGGTCTCGCACCTCGACCTCTACCGCCTCGGCGACCCGGCCGACGAGGACCCGGCGCTGCTGGCCGACGAGCTCGCCCCCGATCGCGTCGCGTTCGTCGAGTGGCCGGAGGTCGGCGCACCCGCGGGCCTGGACCTCGAGCGCGTGGTCGCGCAGGTGCGCCTCGAGCACCGTGGCGGCGACCGCCGCCTCGTCGTCGTGCAGGATCGTTCGGCACCGCCCGCCGCGCCGTGATCGTCCTCGGCATCGACACCGCGACGCCCGCGACCGCCGTCGCGCTGCTCGACGACGCCCGCCCGCAGGCCGCCGGCGAGCGCCGCCACGTGCCGGCGCCCGGCGAGCGCCCCGGCCACGCGGCGCAGCTGCTGGCGCTGGCCGCCGAGCTGCTCGGCGAAGGCCGGCCTGCGGTTCGCCGACGTCGAGCGCGTCGCGGTCGGCCTCGGGCCCGGCGGGTTCACCGGCCTGCGGATCGGCGTCGCGACCGCTCGCGCCCTCGCCCAGGGCAGCGGCGCCGAGCTCGTCGGCGTCTCGACGCTGCGCGCGCTGGCCATCGCGGCCGAGCCGGCGGCGCCACCCGGCGCCGGCGTCCTGGCGGTGATCGACGCGCGCCGCGGCGAGGCGTTCGCCGCCGGCTGGCGCGACGGCGCAGCGGTCCTCGAGCCGTCGGCCCTGCCGCCCGCCGACCTCGCCGCGCGCGTCGCCGCGGAGGGCACGGCGTGGCTGGCGGTGGGGGACGGCGCGCTACGATTTCGAGCCGACCTGGAAGGCGCCGGCTGCTCTGTCGCACCGGACGAATCTGAGTACCACGTCGTCAGCGCCCGCGCGATCTGCGAGCTCGCGCTGCGGGTGTCGCAGCCGATCGCGCGCGACCTCGTCGTCCCGGACTACCTGCGCGTGCCAGATGCCGTCCTCGCCCGCCACCGCCGCGCCGTGACGTGACGTGACGTGACCGAGGGTCCCCTCGAGATCCGCCGCCTGACGTACGCGGACCTGCCCGAGCTCATCGCGATCGAGCGGCGGGCATTTCCGACCCCGTGGTCGCTGGCGATGTTCGTGCTCGAGCTGTCCAAGCCGGCCAGCGTCTGCCTGGCCGCGCTGCGCGGCGGGCAGATGGTCGGGTTTCTCATCTGCTCGCGCTACGACACCGTCTGGCACATCATGAACGTCGCGGTCGACCCCGACCGGCGCCGCCGGGGGATCGCCAGCGCGCTGCTCGACGACCTGCTGCGCCGCATCGACGGCCAGGGCGCGCGCTTCACGCTGGAGGTGCGCGAGTCCAACTCCGGCGCGATCGAGCTCTACGCGCGCTACGGCTTCCGGGCCGCCGGCCGGCGCAAGCGCTACTACCAGGACAACGGCGAGGACGCGGTCATCATGTGGCGCACGCAGTCGACGCTGGTGGGACGCTTCGACGACGTGCCCAACGCCGCTCCCGGCGGGAAGCCGGCATGAGCCTCATCCTCGCGCTCGAGACGAGCTGCGATGACACCTGTGCCGCGGTGATCACCGGCGCGGGGGATGTGCGCTCGAACGTCATCTCCTCGCAGGGCGTCCACGACGAGTACGGCGGCGTCGTGCCGGAGATCGCCTCGCGCCATCACCTCGAGCTGGCCAACGCCGTCGTCGACGACGCGCTGCGCCGCGCGCAGGCGACGCTCGACGACGTCGACCTCGTGGCGGTCACGCAGGGGCCGGGGCTCGTCGGCGCGCTGCTCGTCGGCGTCGCGACCGCGAAGTCTCTGGCGGCGGCCCGCGGGCTGCCGCTGGCCGCCGTCGACCACCTGCAGGGCCACGTCGCGGCGAACTTCCTGCGCGTGGGCGATGGGCTGGGTGCATCCGCCCCGATCATGGAGCCCCCGTTCGTCTGTCTGATCGCCAGCGGCGGCCACACGCTGCTCGCCCGGGTCGAGGAATACGACGGCTTCGAGGTCCTCGGCCGCACGCTCGACGACGCCGCCGGCGAGGCGTTCGACAAGGGCGCCCGGCTGCTCGGCCTGCCGTTTCCCGGCGGTCCCGCGCTCGAGCGCCTCGCCCGCGACGGCGACCCCGCGGCGTTCGCCTTCCCGGTCGCGCGCAACCTCGCTGGGCTGGACTTCTCCTTCGCCGGCGTGAAGACCTCGCTGCTGTACAAGGTGCGCGAGCTCGGCCCCGAGGGCGCGCGCGAGCGGGCGGCCGACCTGGCGGCGAGCTTTCAGCACGCGATCGTCGAGGCGCTCGCCGCGCGCTGCGAGCAGGCGCTCGCGCAGACCGGCTCCGCGCGCCTGGCCGTCGGCGGCGGCGTGGCCGCCAACGGCCCGCTGCGCGAGCGGCTCGGGGCGCTCGGCGTGACGGTCGGCATCCCGCCCCGCGAGCTGTGCACCGACAACGCCGCGATGATCGCCTCCGCGGCGCGGTACGTGCCCGCGCAGCCCTTCCCGGCCTATCTCGCGCTCGACGCGTACGCCTCGGGCGAGCGGGCGCTGGCTTGATGGCGACCGGCGAGCTGGGCGCGGGGCTCGTCCTGCTGGGCAAGCCCGGCTGCCATCTCTGCGACGACGCGCGGGGCGTGCTGGAGGGCGTCGGCGCACCCTTCACGGAGCTCGATATCACGGCCGACGACGCGCTGCACGCCGCCTATCTCGAGCGCATCCCGGTCGTCGTCCTCGATGGCGTCGAGCGCTTCGAGCTGTTCGTGGATGAAGCCGCGCTGCGTCATCTTCTGAGTAAAGTGCGGCGTCGATGACGACCGGCGAACGCGCTCCCACGGCGGTTGACCCGGCTACCCGTGACGGCGCGATCGGGGGCGGCCAGCGCCTTTCGCTCGGAGTCGCGGCGCGTCTGTCGCGGTATCTGCAGGTCCTCACGCAGGCCAAGAAGATGGGCAAGGAGACGATCTCCTCGCGCGAGCTGAGCGACTACACGCACGTCAACCCGACGCAGATCCGGCGCGACTTCTCGGGCTTCGGCAAGTTCGGCAAGCGCGGCGTGGGCTACAACGTCGACGCGCTCGTCTCGCAGATCCGCAAGATCCTGCGCACCTCCGGCCAGCACAACATCGCGCTGTTCGGCGCGGGCCATCTCGGCCAGGCGATCGCCTCGTCGGACATCTTCGCCGACCACGGCTTCCGGGTCGTGGCGATCTTCGACACCGACAAGCGCAAGATCGGCCAGAAGGTCGGCACGACGACCGTGCGCCACTCGTCGGAGCTCAAGTCGATGGTCGAGTTCGAGGACATCGTCGTGGGCGTCCTCGCGGTGCCGACCTCTGCCGCGCAGTCGATCGCCGACGACCTCGTCGAGGCGGGCGTGAAGATCATCTTCAACTACTCCGAGGCCCTCCTGCAGGTGCCGCCGGAGGTGACCGTCCACACGTCCTCGCCGGCGGTCGATCTGCTCTACGCGCTGTACTTCTACTTGACGTAGAAGCCGCCTCCTCGCGGCCGGCTGGCGCAAGATACCCCCATGCCCATCGATCTCGACAACACGGTGGCGATGTTCGCCGCGTCCACCGACCTGACCGTGGGTCTGGAGGAGGAGTTCGCCGTGCTCGATCCGCGGACGCTGGACCTCGTCCCGCGCTTCGAGGACCTGCGCGACGCGGCCGCCGAGCTCGACCCCGTCCTGCACGACGCGATCACGGGCGAGCTGATCTCCTCGGAGATCGAGATCATCTCGGGCCGCGGCGATGACCTGCACGACGCGATCGCCCACCAGCGCGACCGGCGCCGGCGGCTGTTCGCGCTGGCGGCCGAGCGCGGCGTGGCGCTGGGCTCGACGGGCACGCATCCGTGGGCCGACTACCGCGAGCAGCCCAACATCGACACCGCCCACTACCGCCGCGTCGTCGAGGGGCTGGGGTACGTCGCGCGGCGCAACGTCACGTTCTCGCTGCACGTCCACGTCGGCGTGCACGGCGCCGACCGCGCGGTGGCGGTGTGCGATCGCCTGCGGCCCGTCCTGCCGCTGCTGCTCGCAGTGAGCGCCAGCTCGCCCTTCCTCGAGGGCCACGACACGCGGCTGCACTCCGTCCGCAGCCAGATCTTCACGAAGTCCTTCCCGCGCTGCGGGGTGCCCGACGCGTTCGGCGACTGGCGCACGTTTCGCGAGTACATCGAGCTGCTGATCGCCACGCGGTCGATCGTCGAGTACACGCAGCTGTGGTTGTCGGTGCGCCCGCACGCGTCCTACGGGACCGTCGAGGTGCGTGTCTGCGACGCGCAGGTGACGGCGGCCGAGTCCGAGGGGCTCGCGGCGCTCGTCGTGGCCTGCGTCGGCCAGGCGCTGCGCGACATCGACGAGGGCGTGCCGTTCGAAGATCCGCCGCACCGGCTGATCGAGGAGAACATGTGGCGCGCGATCCGCTACGGCCTCGACGGCCACATGATCGACCTCGACCGCGGCATCGAGATCCCCGCCCGCGCGGCGATCGAGGATCTGTGGACGTGGACCGGGCCGGCGCGGGACGAGGCGCGCATCGACGTCGCCCTGGAGGGGCCGAACGGTGCCCAGCGCCAGCGCGCGGCGCTGCTGGACGGCGCCGACCTGCGCGCGGTCTACGCTGACAGCGTGCGTGAGACCATGACGACCTACGCCCAGGAGGTTCCCGCATGACGGCCGACGAAGGTGCGCAACCGCCCCAGCCCGGCGACCCCGGCTTCGACGAGGCCGACCTGAGCAACCTCAGCGAGGAGGAGCTGCGGGCCGTCTACGAGGCGGAGATCGCGCGCGTGACCGTCGACGACGTGCTCGTGCAGACCGTCGTCTCGCTGCTGAACCTCGCCGCTCGCAAGGCCGGCCTGACCGGCGCCGAGGACGAGCCCGACTTCGAACAGGTCCGCCAGGCGATCGACGCGACGAAGGCGCTGCTGCCGCTCGTCGAGCCCTCGCTCGGTCCGGACGCCAAGCAGATCCGCGACGCCCTTTCGCAGCTGCAGCTCGCGTACGCGCGCTCGGGTGCCGTACCGCCGCCGGATGCCCCGCGCCCCGGCGAGCCGGCGACGCCCGGCAGCAGCCCGCGGGGCGGCAGCGGACTGTGGGTGCCGGGTCAGTAGACGCGCCATCCGTCCGTCCGGTTAGTATCCGCGCGCGTTTCCCGTGGCTGTGGGCCATTGACACCCGCCACGCGGTGGGTTAGGTCCGCAGCACCAAAGATTTACGGAGGCAGTTCCCTTGAGTGATTTCCTGATGGACCATGGGGTCGTCGTCGCCCTGCTGTGCGGCGCCCTCGCAGTGCTCTACGGTGCGCTGACCGCACGCTCGCTGCTGGCGCTCTCACCCGGCAACGAGCGCATGGTCGGGATCTCGAAGGCCGTCCAGGAAGGCGCCTCCGCGTACCTGCGCCGTCAGTACACGACGATCGGCATCGTCGGCGTCGTCCTGTTCGCCGTCCTGATCCCGTTGCAGAGCATCGAGGTCGCCGTCGGCTTCGCGCTCGGCGGCATCCTCTCGGCGGCCGCGGGCTTCATCGGAATGAACGTCTCGGTGCGGGCCAACTGCCGCGTCGCCGAGGCCGCCCGCGGCGGCATCCCGCCCGCGCTGAACGCGGCCTTCCGCGGCGGCGCGATCACCGGCATGCTCGTCGTCGGCCTCGCGCTGCTCGGCGTCGCCGGCTACTACGGCCTGCTGACGGCCGTCTTCGACAGCACCCAGAAGGAGGCCGTCGACGCGCTCATCGGCCTCGGCTTCGGCGGCTCGCTGATCTCCGTCTTCGCCCGTCTGGGCGGCGGCATCTTCACGAAGGGCGCCGACGTCGGCGCCGACCTCGTGGGCAAGGTCGAGGCCGGCATCCCCGAGGACGACCCGCGCAACCCGGCCGTGATCGCCGACAACGTGGGCGACAACGTCGGCGACTGCGCCGGCATGGCGGCCGACCTCTTCGAGACGTACGTCGTGACGGCCGTCGCGGTCATGCTGCTCGGCGTCCTGACCTTCGCGGGCGAGAACGCCTCGCAGGTCGCGCTGTACCCGCTCGTGCTGGGCGGGGTGGCGATCATCGCCTCGATCCTCGGCACCTTCGCGGTCAAGTCCGCCGCCGGCAACGTCGAGCGCGCGCTCTACCAGGGCCTGATCGCCTCGGGCATCATCGCCGCGATCGCGTTCTACCCGATCACGAAGTGGATGATGGAGGGCCTGGCCACGGCGACCGCCGACGTCGACGTCTTCGCGCCGTCGGTCGGCGACCTGTACCTCTGCTCGCTGATCGGCCTCGCCGTCACCGCGCTGCTGTTCCTGATCACCGACTACTACACCTCGACGCGCTTCAAGCCGGTCAAGAAGACCGCCGACGCCTCGCAGACCGGCCACGCGACGAACATCATCTCGGGCCTCTCGCAGGGCATGCAGGCGACGGCCCTGCCGGCGATCGTGCTGGCGCTGGGCATCTACGGCGCCTACGAGCTCGGCGGCATCTACGGCATCGGCGTCGCGGTCATGGCGCAGCTCGGCCTCTGCGGCCTGATCGTCGCGCTCGATGCGTTCGGGCCGATCACCGACAACGCCGGCGGCATCGCCGAGATGGCGGAGATGCCCGAGGAGGTCCGCGCCGTCACCGACCCGCTCGACGCGGTCGGCAACACGACGAAGGCCGTCACGAAGGGCTACGCGATCGGCTCGGCCGTGCTGGCCGCGCTCGTGCTGTTCGCGGCGTTCAAGATCGAGCTCAACGCCGAGCTCGCCGAGGGCGGCGAGGAGCCGATCCAGTTCCTGCTCGACAAGCCCGAGGTGCTCATCGGCCTGCTCATCGGCGGCATGATGGTCTACCTGTTCGCGGCGCTGTCGATGGAGGCCGTCGGTCGCGCCGGTGGCGCCGTGGTAGAGGAGGTGCGCCGCCAGTTCAAGGAGCACCCCGGGATCATGGACAACACCGAGAAGCCCGACTACGCCCGCTGCGTGGACATCGTCACGAAGACCGCCCAGCGCGAGATGATCGTCCCGTCGCTGATCCCGATCGTCTTCACGCTCATCATCGGCCTGCTGAGCGTCGAGGCGCTCGGCGGCCTGCTCATCGGCGTGATCGTCGTCGGTCTGTTCATGGCCGTCTCGATGACGGCCGGCGGCGGCGCATGGGACAACGCGAAGAAGCTCATCGAGGAGGGCGAGTTCGGCGGCAAGGGCACGCTCGCCCACGAGGCCTCGATCACGGGCGACACGGTCGGCGATCCCTACAAGGACACGTCCGGCCCGGCGATCAACCCGATGATCAAGGTCGCGAACATCGTCGCGATCCTGATCATCCCGCTGGTCGCGTAGCCGCTGAGCGGACGCGCCGCGCCCGGCGCACGGGGGGCCCTGCCATCGTCAGCGGCCCGCCCGGGCATCACGGTCGGGGCCCAACCGGCCGACCGCCCGGCGAAGCCCCGGTGCATGCCCACCCGTCGCGCCCGGCGAAGCCCGGATCGAGCCCACCCAAGCCCAGATCGCGACCGCCGACTACAGTCCGCGCCCGTGAGCTTTCTCGAGGATCATCTCGGCGACGGGACGTGGCGCGCCGACGCCCCGTTCTCGTCGGTCACGTTCAAGGTCCGCCACCTCGGCGCGCGCGACTATCGCGCGGGCTTTCGCGACATCGACGCGACGCTCGACCCCGCCGCAGGCACGCTCACCGCGAGCGTGCCGATCGCCTCGCTGGACCTCAACAACCCGGTCATCCGCGAGCGGATGCTCTCCGCCGAGTTCCTCGACGCCGCCCGCTTTCCCGACGTGCGCTGGGTGGTGTCGGACATCGAGGGCGACGACAGCCGGGCGATCAGCGCGACCGGCGAGATCTCGATCCACGGCCACACGCAGACCGTCACGGCGACCGGCAGGATCGGCCTGCCGGGGCCGGGGCTGCTGAGCCCCGAGAACCGCGTCGGCGTCGAGCTGGCGTCGATCGTCGACCGTCGCGACTTCGGCCTGGACTGGCAGGAGGAGCTGCCCGGCGGCGGCGACACGCTCGGCTGGGACGTCACGCTGGAGGCCCTCATCGAGTTCGTCGAGCAGGCGTAGGTCGCCTTGCGCCGCCGGCTCGCACCCGCCGTCCTGGTGCTCGTCGTCGTGCTCATGCTCGCCGTCGCCGGGTGCGGCGGTGACGACGAGCCGGCGGCCGATGCCGAGACCGCCACCACCACAGCGCCCGCGACGGGCACCGTCACGGCGCCGCGCACCGGGGTCGAGCGCGTCGGCGACTGCCTCACGCAGCAGGGCTTCCGTCTGCAGGGCGGCGCGCCCCAGGCCACCGACACCGAGGCGCCGGAGTACCAGATCATCCTCAGCGGACCGCGTGGCGGCGGCTACATCGGGTTCTACAAGAACGTGTCGCGCGCCAAGCGCGTGGCCGCGCAGCTGCGCAAGAACGCGCAGCGCACCAGCGGGGCGGCCGTCGAGCGCCACGGCGCGGTCAACATCGTCTGGGTGGACCTGGCCGACCCGGCCGCTCGCGAGAGCGTCCGCAGCTGCCTCGTGACGTAGACGAGCACCCCGGGCCGCCGCACCGGCGCCGCGCGTAGCGCGGCGTAGACTCCCGCCGCGGATGGCAGAGCGCCAGCTCCACGGGTTGCAGCGCGTGCTGGGGGTCAACGCGCTCTTCTCGACCGCCTACGGCAACGTCGGCTCCTCGATCTACTACGCCCTCGGCCTCGTCGCGGCGCTTGCCGCCGGCCTGACGCCGCTGGTCTTCCTCATCACCGGGGCGCTCTTCTACTGCACGGCCACGACCTACGCGGAGGCGACCGCGATGTACCCCGAGGCGGGCGGCTCGTCGCTGTTCGCTCGGCGCGCGTTCAACGAGCTGTGGTCGTTCTTCACGGCCTGGGCGCAGATGCTCAACTACATCATCACGATCGCCATCTCGGCGTTCTTCGCGGCCCACTACGCCGGGCGATTTCTGTGGGACGGCTTCAAGGAGGCGCCGGGCGACATCGCCTTCGCGGCGCTCACGGTGGCGTTGCTCGCGCTCGTCAACGTGCGTGGCGTCAAGGACGCGGTCAGCGTCAACCTCGTCCTCGCCGTGATCGACTTCCTCAGCCAGCTGGCGATCGTCGGGCTGGGCGCCGTGCTCGTCTTCAGTCCGGAGATCCTCACCGACAACCTCGCGTTCTTCGGCGAGACCCCGACCCTGGCGCAGTTTTTGCTGGCGATCCCGATCGGCACCGTCGCCTACACGGGCATCGAGACGATCTCGAACATGGCGGGCGAGGCGCGCGACCCCGACAGGACGATTCCGGCGGCGATCCGCCGCGTGATGATCGCCGTCTTCGCGATCTACTTCACGCTGCCGCTGATCGCGCTGTCGGCGCTGCCGGTCGAGTGCGTCGGCGGCGAGTGCCAGACGCAGCTCGGCGTCGGTCCCGAGGAGGGCGGCTACGCGAACGACCCGATCATCGGCGTCGTCTCGGGCATGGACCTCGGCTGGTTTCAGGGCGGGGTGGAGGTCTACGTCGGCGTGCTCGCCGTGACGATCCTGATCGCCGCCACGAACGCCGGCGTGCTGGGCGTCTCGCGGCTGACCTACTCGATGGGGATGTACCGCCAGCTGCCCGACACGATGCGCCGGCTGCACGTCCGCTACCGCACCCCGTACGTCGGCATCCTCGTCTTCTCCGGCTTTGCGATCATCGCGCTGTTGCCCGGCCAGGCCGACTTCTTGGGCAAGATCTACGCGTTCGGTGCGATGCTGTCGTTCTCGATGGCGCACCTGTCGCTCGTCTACCTGCGCGTCAGCGAGCCGGCCGCCCGCCGCCCCTACCGCAGTCCCGGACGCGTGCGCTGGCGCGGCTTCGAGCTGCCGCCGCTGGCGATGATCGGCCTCACCGGCACGGTCCTGTCGTTCGTCGTCGTCAGCGTCCTCGACCTCACCGTCGGCGCCGCCGGCGTCACGTGGATGGCGCTGGGCATGGGCGGCTACCTGCTCTACCGCCGCAGCCAGGGACTTGACTTCGTCTCCACCCATCAGGTCGCCATGCCGCAACCGGTCACGCAGAGCGAGGCCGAGTACGAGTCGGTGCTCGTCGCGCTCGACGCGCGCCACTACTCGCCGACGACGATCGCCACCGCGACGAAGCTCGCCGGTCGCAAGCGGCGCGGCATCCACGTGCTCGTGCTGATCACCGTCCCGCAGGCGTCGCCGCTGGACGCCGCGCTGCCCGAGGAGGACATCGCCGCGCGCGCCGTCATCGAGCGGGCCCGGCTGCAGGGCGGCCGGCGCGTCAACGGCCACGTCGAGCGGGTGCGGCCGGGCGGCAGCGGCCGGCTCATCGTCGAGGAGGCCCGCTCGATGCGCGCCCACGCGCTCGTCATGCCGCTGCCGCCGCGGACCGGCACGACGCTGTTCGGCAAGACCGTCGAGACCGTCCTCGCCGACCGTCCCTGCCGCGTGATCATCGAGAGCGACCCCACCGATGCCTGAGCCGCAGCGCCCATCCGGCCGCGGCCTGCACCGCTCCGCGACGCTTGTCCTGTCGGCGGCGATGGTCGTGCTCGGCTTCGCGATCCTCGCGCAGACGCTGTCGGCCGGCGGCGGGCCGCTGGCGCTCGGCACGATCCTCGGGCTGCTGTTCGTCGCCGCCGGTGGCGGGCGGCTGTACTTCACCTGGCGGGGGCTGTAGTGGCGGCCCCGGCACCGCACGACTCCAAGCCGGCGCTGCGGCGCAGCCTCGGCTCGCCGGCGATCTTCGCGATCGTCTGGTCGTCGCTCGCGGCGGCGGTCTACTTCTCGCTCGGGATCGTCGCCGAGAACGCGCTCGGCATGACGCCCGTCGTCTTTCTCGGCGCCGGGATCTTCTTCGTCCTGACCGCGATGACGTACGTCGAGGGCGCGTCGCTGCACCAGGAGCGGGCCGGCTCGACGGTCTTCGCGCGCTACGCGTTCAACGAGCTGTGGAGCTTCATCGCCGGCTGGGCGGTGTTGCTGGACTTCCTGATCCTCATCGCGGTCACGGCGTTCGTCGCGACGCAGTACATGGCGGCCTTCTGGTCGCCGCTGGGCAGCGGTGTGCCGGAGCTCGTGGCGGCGGTGCTGATCATCGGCTACATCGCGTCGCGCAACATCCGCGGCTCGAGCGCCAGCCGCGGCGTCGAGCGCGTCTCGGCGCTCGCGGTGCTCGACGTGGTCCTGCAACTGCTCGTGATCGCACTGGGCGCGTTTCTCGTGGTCGACGTCGACGCGCTCACCGAGACGATCGACCTGGGCACCTCGCCCGGCTGGAGCGACCTCCTGTTCGCCATGACGGTGTCGGCGGTGGCCTTCACGAGCCTGGAGTCCGCTTCGGGGCTGGCCGGGGAGGTGCGCGTCAGCCGCCGCGGCCTGAAGCGGCTGATCGCCAGCTCGACGGCGTCGGTGCTCGTGATCTACGTCGGGATCTCGCTCGTGGCGGTGGCCGCGCTGCCGATCACCCCCGGAGCATCGCCGCTGACCGGCGATGCGCTCAACGCCCCGGTGCTCGCGCTCGTCTCGAAGTTCGATCCGCCCTGGCTGGCCGACGGGCTGCGCTACGTGGTCGCCGCCCTGGCCACCATCACGCTCGTCGTCGCAGCGCACGGCGCGATGCTCGGGCTGTCGCGCCTGTCCTACTCGCTGGCGCGCAACCGCCAGATCCCGAGCGCGATGGGCCGGCTGCACCCCGGCCACGGCACGCCGTACGTCGTGATCGTGGTGGCCGCGGTGCTCGCCACCGCGCTCGTCGTCCCGCGCGACCTCGAGTTCCTCGTCGGGATCTATGCGTTCGGTGCAATGCTGGCCTTCCTCATCGCGCACGTCTCGATCTGCGTGCTGCGCTACCGCGAGCCGGACCGCCCGCGGCCCTACCGCGTCGCGCTGTCGGTGCGGATCGGGGGCGGCGACCTGCCGCTGCCGGCGGTGCTCGGCGCGCTCATGGCGGCGGGCGGGCTGGCCAGCCTGGTCGGCTTTCACGAGGGTGCGCGGACGATCGGTCCGATCTGGATGGCGACCGGCATCGCGCTCTACGTCGTCTACCGGCGCAACGCCGAGATGCCGCTCCTGGAGCGCGTCGTGCTCTCCGAGGCGGCGCTGCGCTCCGAGCCCGCGCGCGCGGAGTACGGCTCGATCCTCGTCCCGATCTACGGCACGCCGCTCGACGACGACATCGTGCAGACCGCCGGGCGACTGGCCGCGGCCGAGAACCCGGAGGAGGGCGAGGGCCACGGCGCGACGATCGAGGCGATCTGGGTCTTCGAGGTCCCGCTCTCGCTGCCGCTGGACGCGCGCCTGCCCGACACCCAGCTCAAGGCCGCGCGGGCGGCGCTCGCGCGGGCCAAGGCGGTGGGGGAGGAGTACGTCGGCGTCGAGGTGGCGACGGCGACCGTGCGCGCGCGCCGGGCGGGCGAGGGAATCGTCGAGGAGGCCAAGCGGCGCGGGGTGGAGCTCATCGTCCTCGCCGCCGAGGAGCCGTCGCGGATCCGCGGCGGCGCGCGCCTGGGCGGCATCGGCGGTCCGCTGGACAACTTCGTCGGGGATGCGACGAAGTACGTCGTGCGCAAGGCGCCCTGCCGCGTCATCCTCACCGCGCCGGCGGGGGACCCCGAGCCGGACGCCGAGGCCGACGCCGAGCAGCCTGCGTAGCGCGCGGTTCCTCTAGCATCCGGCGCATGATGGTCCTCGTCGTCGGGGCCGGCCGCGTCGGCTCGGCCGTCGCCAAGTCACTGCTGGCCGCCGGCCACACCGTGTCCGTGCTCGACGAGGATCCGCTCTCGCACGAGCGCCTCGACGCCGGCCAGGCGACCTCGTGGGAGGACTCCGGTGGGCGCTTCACGGTCGGCACCGCGATCGAGCTCGACGCGCTGCTGGCGGCCGGCGTGGAGGAGGCCGACGTGTTCATCGCCGCGACCCGCGGCGACAACACGAACCTGCTCGTCGCACAGGTCGCCCAGAAGCGATTCGACGTCCCGCACGTGATCGTCCGGGTGCTCGACCCCGCCCGCTCGGACTGGTACTCCGAGCAGGGCCTGCACACGATCTGCGCCGTGAAGCTCGGTATCGCGATGTTCGAGAAGGCCATCGCGGACATCGCCGACGGCGCGGCGGCCTAGTGCTCCGTCGCCTGACCACCGACCGCAGATGAGGCGCTGATGTACGTCATCGTCGTCGGCGGCGGCAAGGTCGGGCTCAACCTCGCGCGCGAGCTGATCCGCAACGGCCAGGAGGTCACGCTGATCGAGGGCGAGCGGCGCGCCTACCTGCGCATCGAGCAGGAGCTCGAGCACGCCATCCAGTACGGCGACGGCACCGAGCTGTGGGTCCTGGAGCGCGCCGGCATCCAGCGCGCGGACCTCGTCGTGGCGGTCACCGGCGACGACGAGGACAACATCCTCATCTGCCAGGTGGCCAAGGAGAAGTACCTCTGCGAGCGGATCATCGCCCGCTGCAACAACCCGCGAAACCTCCAGCACTTCAAGCTGCTGGGCATCCAGCCCGCCGTCTCGGCCACCGACCTCATCCTCAACCTCATCGAGCACGAGGTGCCCGGCCACGGCCTTGTCCACCTGCTCGACCTGCCCGACGAGAAGCTCGAGATCATCGAGGTCGAGGTCACCTCCGACGCCCCCGCCGCGGGGCTGCACGTGTCGGAGATCGACCTGCCCGACGGCAGCCTGATCATCTCGGTCCTGCCGCAGGGCAAGGCCGGCTTCGTGCCCAAGGGCGACACGGTGATCAACCCCGGCGACGAGGTGCTCGTCGTCCTCGACCCCGGCCTCGAGCCCTACATCACAGCGCAGTTCGCGCCCAACGGCCGCGTCGACTAGCGGGCCCCGCGCGAACGTCGCGCGGGATCCGCTGGGGGTTGCGTCACGTTTCTCGCGCTCCGCGCGTAGAGCGTCACACACGCCCCGCTACGGCCGCGGGATCTCGACGCGGTCGGCGTCGCCGATCTCGCGCAGCACCCGCGCCGGGTTGCCGACGGCCACGACACCGGCCGGCAGGTCGCGCGTGACCACCGCGCCCGCGCCCACGACCGTGTCGTCGCCGATCGTCACGCCGGGACAGACGATCACCCCGCCGCCGAGCCAGACGTTGTCGCCGAGCGTGATCGGGGCGCCGGACTCCCAGCCGGCCCGGCGCGGGCCGGGGTCGACGGGGTGCGTGGCGGTCAGCAGCTGCACGCAGGTGGCGATCTGGCAGGCGGCGCCGATCGTGATCGGTGCCACGTCGAGCATCACGCACCCGTAGTTGACGAACGTCCCGGCGCCGATCGTGATGTACACGCCGTAGTCGCAGCGAAACGGCGGCCTGATCACCACGCCGTCGCCGACGCTGCCCAAGAGCTCGCGCAGCAGACGGGCGCGCTCGTCGTCGGCGGCAAACCCGGCGGTGTTGTAGCGCTCGACGAGCGCCTGGCCGCGCGCGTTGTCGGCCGCCAGCTCGGGGTCGTCGGCGACGTAGAGCTCGCCGCGTTGCATCCGCTGCTTCATCTCGCTCATGCGACCTCCTCGTACCCGGAAGGACGAACCCTCGTGGCTATACTCGCCGCGCTGCCTTGCCGGGTGGAGTAATCGGCAACTCGCCAGGTTCTGGCCCTGGAATTCAAGGTTCGAGTCCTTGCCCGGCAGTCGCTTCGAAGGCCTACGCCGCCGCCTGGGCCATCCAGTCGCGGTACAGGCGCCAGTAGGGACCCTCGGCCTGCAGCAACTCCTCGTGGGTGCCCTGCTCGACGATCCGCCCGCCGTCGAGCACGACGATCCGGCCGGCCTGGCGGATCGTGCTCAGGCGGTGGGCGATGACCACCGCGGTGCGCCCGGCGAGCAGGCGGCGCAGGCCCTCCTCGATTCGCCCCTCGGTGTGCAGGTCGACGTTCGACGTCGCCTCGTCGAGGATGAGGACGCGCGGATCGGCGGCCAGCGCGCGGGCGAAGGCGACGAGCTGGCGCTGCCCGGCCGACAGCTGCGTGCCGCGCTCGCCGACCGGCGTGTCGTAGCCGTGCTCGAGGCCCATGATGAACTCGTCGGCGCCGACCGCGTCGGCGGCGGCGCGGATCTCCTCGCGGCTGGCGTCGGGCCGCCCGAAGGCGATGTTCTCGGCGATCGTGCCGCTGAAGAGAAAGCCCTCCTGCGGGACGACGCCGAGCTGGCGGCGCAGCGAGGCCTGGGTGACGTCGCGCAGGTCGTTGCCGTCGACGAGCACCGCGCCGGTCGTCGGGTCATAGAAGCGCGCGACGAGCTTGGCGATCGTCGACTTGCCCGCCCCGGTCGCGCCGACGAGCGCCACGGTCTGGCCCGGCGGGATCTTCAACGACAGATCCTGCAGTGCCCACACGGCGTCATCGCCCGTCCCGTAGGAGAAACCCACGTCGCGCAGCTCGATCTCGCCGCGCAGGCGGCCGAGCTCGATCGCGTCGGCGGCGTCGACGAGGTCGGACTGCTCGTCGAGCAGATCGAAGATCTTGTCCAGCGCCGCCATGCCGGCCTGGTAGGTCGTGTAGAGCTGCGAGAGCTGCTGGATCGGATCGAAGAACAAAGTCAGCGCGGCGACGAACGCGACGATCACGCCGGGGGTGATGTCGCCCTCGATCGCCTGCACGCCGCCGTACAGCAGGATCCCGACCGTCGCGACGGCGCTGAGCAGCTCGACGCCCGGGAAGTACGCGGCGTTGAGGTTGACCGTCGTCATGTTGACCTCGCGGTTGCGCTCGTTGAGCGCGCGGAAGCGCTCGACGTGGCGCGGCTCCTGGCTGAAGGAGCGCACGACGCGGATGCCCGACAGCGATTCCTGCAGGTAGGCGGTAATCGCCCCGATCGTCTCGCGGGTGCGGGCGTAGGCATCCGCCGAGGCGACCCGGAAGGCCAGCGAGGCGAGCGCCATGACCGGGAAGATGAGGAACGTCAGCAGCGCGAGCTCGAGGTCGAGCAGGCCGAGGATGACCATCGTCCCGAGCAGCGTCAGGGTGCTCGAGAACAGCGTCACGACGCTGTCGGTGACCAGCGAGTCGAGCGCCTGCACGTCGTTGGTCATCCGCGAGATCAACTGCCCGGCTTGGCGGCGCTCGTAGAAGCCGACCGGCAGCGCCTGCAGGTGGGCGAAGATCCGCAGGCGCAGATCCTGCAGCGCGCGCTGGCCGACCCAGCCGACGAGGTAGGTCTGCGCGTACGTCGCGCCCCAGTAGACGAACGCGCTCACGACGAACAGCCCGACCACGAGGTTCAGCGTGCCGAGGTCACCCTGCTTGATCCCGTCGTCGATCGCGAACTTGATCAGCGGCGGCGGGGCGAGCGTGGCGGCCGTCGCCGCCGCGAGCGCGACGAACATGAGGATGACCCTCGTGCGGTAGGGCTTCAGCAGCGCCGCGAGGCCGCGCAGCTTGCGCCCGCGGCCGCCGGTCTGGCGCAGGCGGCGGCGCAGTTCGGCGGTCGTCAGCGGCCTGTCGCCGTCGCCGTCGCCGGCCAGCTGGGCGCTGACGGCGTCGCGCGCACCCGCTGCCTGGGGAGCCCGGCTGCTCATAGCCCCGCCACCTCCGGCTCGCGCGGCTTGCGCGTGAGGAAGACCTGGTCGGGCAGCCCCTTCTCGACGATCTCGCGGTAGAACGGCGAGCGTTCGAGCAGCGCGGCGTGCGTGCCGCGGTCGACCAGCCGGCCCGCGTCGAGGATCGCGATCTCGTCGGCGAGCGCGATCGTCGACAGGCGATGGGCGATGACGAACGTCGTGCGCCCGGCCATCGCTGCCTCCAGGCCGCGCTTGATGTCGCGCTCGGTCGAGGCGTCGATCGAGGAGGTCGCGTCGTCGAGGATCAGCACGCGCGGATCGGCCAGCAGCGCCCGGGCGATCGCGATCCGCTGGCGCTGGCCGCCGCTCAGCGTCAGGCCACGCTCGCCGACGCGCGTGTCGTAGCCGTCGGGCAGCTTGGCGATGAAGTCGTGCGCCTGCGCGCGGCGAGCGGCCTCCTCGACCGCCTCGCGGGTCGCCTCCGCGCGGGCGTAGGCGATGTTCTCGTGGACGGTGGCGCTGAACAGAAACGGGTCGTCGTTGACGACCGCGATCTGCGCGCGCAGGGCGTGCGGGTCGACGGTGCGCACGTCGGCGCCGTCGACGAGCACCGTGCCGGAGGTCGGGTCGTACAGGCGCGGGATGAGCTGGACGAGCGTGGTCTTGCCCGAGCCGGTCGCGCCGACGAGCGCGAGCGTCGTGCCGGCCTCGACGGTCAGCGAGACGCCCCGCAGGGCGGGCTCGGCGTGGCTGTCGGCGTCCTCGTTGTAGGCGAGCGTGACGTCGCGCAGCTCGACCCGGCCCGAGCCGGCCGGCAGCGGCGTGGCGTCGGGCGCCGCCACGATCCGCGGCTCGCGGTCGAGCAGCTCGAACAGGCGCGTGCCGGAGGCGGTGGCGCGCTGCGCGAGGCCGAGCGTCCAGCCGAGCGTCCGGACCGGCGCGAGCAGCATGAGCAGGTAGCCGTAGAACGCCGTGAACTCGCCGAGCGTCAGGCTGCCGTCGACGACCTTGCGCCCGCCGACGAGCAGCAGCGCCGCGAGGCCGAGCTGTGGCAGAAAGCCGATGAACGGGTTGTAGAACGCGCGCAGCCGGGTGGAGATCATCGACTGCTCGAAGACGCGGGTGACGCTCTCGCTGAAGCGCCGCTGACGCTGCGCCTCGGCCGCGAAGGCCTTGACGACGCGCACGCCGCCGACGCTCTCCTCGACGTCGGCGGTCAGCTCGCCGATGCGCTGCTGGACCTCCTGCAGCGCCGGTCGCGCCCGCCGGCCGTAGCGGTTGGCGATCCAGATGACGAAGGGGATCGGAAAGAGCGAGACGAGCGCGAGCGTCGGGTCGATGACGATCACGGCGACCGCGGCGAACACGACCGTGAGCGCGGCCTGCGAGATGAGCACGAGGCCGTAGCCGAGGAAGAAGCGCACCGACTGCAGGTCGACCGTCGCGCGCGACATGAGCTGACCGGTCTGCTGGGCGTCGAAGAAGCCGAGCTCGAGTGCGAGCAGGTGCTCGAATACGCGGTCGCGCAGATCGACCTCGACGCCGAGCGAGACGCGCCCGGCGATGAGCCGGCGCGCAACGGTCAGCGCGAGGCGCAGCACGCCGGCGCCGACGATGGCCAGGCCCAGGAGCTTGAGCTGGTCGCGGTCGCCGTGCTCGATCGCGCTGATCGCCGCGCCGGTGAGGCCGGGGATCGCGACGGTGGCGAGCATCGCCAGCGCGGCGAGGATGCCCGACCACCAGACGCCGCGCTTGTAGTCGCGTAGGAAGCCGCAGAGTCGGATGAACGTGGCCATGTGCGCCGATTGTAGTTGCTTGGTCAACGACTTTGCCGGCCTGGCGCGTGCGGCGGCCACTACGCTGCCCGCATGCCGAGCCCACCGGCGGGACTCTGCGACTCCTGTCGCCATCAGCAGGTCGTGCGCACGAAGCGCTCGTCGTTCTCGCTGTGCCGGCGCTGGAAGGAGGACGACCGCTACCCGCGCTACCCGCGGCTGCCGGTGCTGCGCTGCCCCGGCCATGAGCGGCGCGACGCCGGGGAGGTGCCGGGATGAGGCTGGCTGCCTCGATGGTCGCGCTGCTCGCGGTCGTGATCACGGTTGCGGTCGGCGCCGGTGTCGCGCCGCGGGCGGGCGACGGGAACGCCACTTCGGCGGCGACCGAGGGCTGGCAGACCCTCGCCCGCTCGGCCGTCCCGCGCACGGAGGCGGCGGCGGCGCGGATCGGCGACCGGCTCTACGTCGCGGGCGGGGTGCGTGGCGGCGCGGCGGTGCGGACGCTGGAGTCCTACAACCCCCGCACGCGGCGCTGGCGCGCCGAGCCGCGCCTGAAGACGCCCCGTCACGGGCTCGGCGCCGTCGCCCACCGGGGGCGGATCGTCGTGTTCGAGGGCGGCCCGCGGCCCGGATTGACCTACTCCGACACGACCGAGGCGCTGCGGATCGATGGCTGAGACCGCCCCCGTCCGCTGCTGGCCGACGACCGACCCGCTCTACATCGCCTACCACGACGACGAGTGGGGCCGGCCGGTGCGCGAGGAGCACCGTCTGTTCGAGCGCATCAGCCTCGAGGCCTTCCAGTCCGGCCTGGCCTGGATCACGATCCTGCGCAAGCGCGAGAACTTCCGCGCCGCGTTCGCCGGGTTCGATCCGGACGTCGTCGCGCGCTTCGGCGACGCCGACGTCGAGCGGCTCATGGGCGACGCCGGCATCGTGCGCAACCGCGCGAAGATCGAGGCCACGATCGCCAACGCGCGCGCGACGGTGGCGCTGCACGAGGCCGGACAGACCTTACGCGCGCTGCTGTGGTCGTTCGCGCCGTCCGCGCCCGCGCCCGCGCCGCGCGCGCTCGGCGAGATGCCCGCCACGACGCCCGAGTCAGCGGCGCTCGCGCGCGAGCTCAAGCGCCGCGGCTTTCGCTTCGTCGGCCCGACGACCGCCTATGCGCTCATGCAGGCGACGGGGATCGTCAACGACCACGTCGAGGGCTGCATCGTGCGCGCGGCGGTGGAGGCCGAGCTCGCTGCCGCGCGGGCTCAGCGCGCCGCGACGCGGTAGGCAGACGAGCCCGTCAGGGGCAGTTCGCGTACGGTGGCGGTCCCTGGTTGATCGATCGGTTCTGGAGGGCCAGGCGGTAGTTGGCGAGCACGGCGTTCGTCTGCACGAAGTTCGGGTCCGTGCCCGTCGGCGACCAGAAGTACAGGAAGATCGAGGCGTCCGTGTCGATCAGGTTCGCCAGCGGGTCGCCCTGCACGGCCTTCCACTGGGCCTTGGTGACGGGAGTGGTCATGAGCGAGGGATCGATCACCATGATCTGGCGCTGAAAGAGCTTCGGGCCCCGTACACACAGCGTCGGGGCCACATGCCAGCCCCAGTTGACGCCGCACATCGGGTTGTTGGGCGTGGCGACGTGCAGCGACCCCTGGATCCACGTCTTCCGTGGCTTGAGGCCCTGGAGTCCCATCAGCCGGCACATCTCGCTGGCGCGCCCCCAGCACCCGTCGTCGGGATACATGAACGGGATACAGGGCGCGGGGACGGTGAGCGGGGCGCAGCTCGTCGCGCTCATCGCATCGAAGACGTCCTGCGCACGGGCGACCGAGATGCAGCCAAACCACCACCACGGCCACCAGTACCACCGGTACCAGCGCCGCAGGAGGTCGCGGATGTCCTCCAACCAGCGCAATGGCTGCCGCCACGGCTGCCGGGGCGGCAGCTTAGGAAAAGGGCGTGGCTCCCCGAACCCGGGCGGAGCGAGCCGCACGTCGATGACGTCGTGCGCGTCGTCGTCGACGAGGATGACCGCAGCGCCCGTCTTCACCGCCTCGTCGAGCCGCGCGCGTAGCGTCTCGAAGTCCGCGCCCTTCGCCCGCAAGAAATGGCGGGCGTGGGAGTCGGCGAGCACCACGTCGAGGACGCCGTGGTCGACCGTCCGCAGGCCGAGGACAGACGAAACGTAGGGAATGCGAATGCCCGTGACGGCCGAGCTGCCGGGATCGAACTCCACGTACGCCGGCAGGTTCTGGCGCTGGAGCCCCTCCAAGACGAGCGCGAAGCCGCTGGACCGTGTGTCCGCGGGATCCAAGCGCAGGCGGCGCTCGCCGTCGAGCACGACCCAGCGCCCTTCGGCCTCCCGCGTTTGGTCCCCGCGATCGGGCGGCGGGTCGAGCCGGATGGCGGTCGCGACGACGGCGTTCGGATTGGCCATGGTGACCAACCGACCCTACCGCCAAGGGTGCCGGAAAGCGAGCTTCGACATTGCCAGGAAATGGACCATGTCACACGCGATGACAGAGGGTTAGAGAGCGCGCGTGACACGCGGAGGATCGCTCAGATACCGAAAGTAACGGAGGCTGGTCATACGCGTTCGCCAGCTGGATGCGCGTCGGCCAAGCGGTCGGCTCCACGCCGGCCCGCGGGCCTGCGTGGAGGATCTCTCAGTCCGCTTGGCGACGGCCGGCGGCGGACCCTCGCGCGCCGTCCGGGGCGGACTTCTTCTGTCGATTCCCTGCGACTGACCGCCGCGGCTGTCGCTCAGATCAGAGGTCGCCGCGGATCCGCGCGAGCAACCGTCCGAACCTCTGCGCGAGTCGGACGAGGAGCGACAGCGGCTTCTCGAGTGCGACAGGGTCGATCTCGGTGAACTGAGACGCCGACGGCTTGGGCGGGTCGCCGGCCACGGTGCTCACGTAGATGTCGTAGTGGTGCGCGGGGTTCAGCACGACGTCCGTCTCGATCGCGCCCTGGTCCACGCCGGCGACCTCCTCGAACGTGTGGGTCATGGGGGGGACGCCCTTCTCGTCGCGCGAGTTGACGGTCACGACGAGCGCCCTGGGCGGAACTTCGTGCTGGCGGAAGTCGTAGGCGATTCGCATTCGGTCGCCCGCGGCCCGCGTGATGGTCGCCGCGGGCGCGGCCGGCGGGGCGCGAAGCTTCGATGCGACCGCGCTGTTGAGCAGCGTGTCGGGGTTGCGCCACTGCTTCTTCGTGCCCGGCCCCGTCGGGCTGGATTGGGCGAGGTCGAGCTTGTCCTGCTCGGGCGGCATCGAGTCGCCCCAGCGACCGGGCCAGCGCAGCCATGCGTACGTGGCATCGTCGATGATCTCGAGCGCGAGCTTCGGGGCGGGCCGCTCGCCATCGGCGAGGTCGTAGAAGGCCTCCGTCTGGTGGTAGCCGGCCTCGAAGTAGCCCGCGTGCGACCCGCGGGCGACGTAGACGATCGGCGTGTCGGGGCTCCCGTCGAGCTTCTCGACGTTCGGCCAAGCGCGCTTCTCGCCGTGGCGGTGCTGCGCGTAGACCGCGACGTCCGGCGCGTCGCCGTCGGGGGCCATCCGAAACTGGACGCACTCCCAGTCGCCCTCGTGCGTGCCGAAACGCAGCGCCAGTTGGTAGTCGTTGTAGAAGTACCACAACCAATACTGCAGCCACAGACGCCCGTTGACCGTCACCGCACGCCCGTAGATGCGGTTGTTGAGGTCCGGTCGCGCGATGCGCAGCCTCACGTACTGCTTGCGGTAATCCTTGCCGCGCACGCCGATGACGTCGGTCTTCTCGACGGGGGCGCCGTTGCCGTAGACCTTCGGGCCGAGGAAGTCGAGCGTCAGCTTGGGCACGCCGCCGGCGCCATCGGCACTCGCCAGGACCGCCCCGGACTGCTTACGCGACACCGGTGCGCGGCGCAGCGTGATCCCCGGCGCCTCGGTGTACTGCTCGGCGCTGTCGGCGAAGAACTGCTCGTTGGAGTCGTAGCGCAGCACCGGCTGAAAGCGCTTGAGCAGGTCGTCGTGCTCGCCCATGATCTACTAGCCCTCCTCCAGCAGGTCGATGCGCAGCGACAGCGCGTCCTCGGCGCGGAAGCTCACGCCGTAGCCGCGTCCCGCCTGCTGCTTGGCGGCGAGGAAGGCGTCGAGCCGCTGCTCGAGGTCGTCGGTGCCGACGCGGTTGGTGAGGTGCATGGTGAACTCGTCGTCGGAGCGGCCGGCGGCGATCAGCTCCAGCGTGGCGGTCTCCGGGTTGCCGTGCCGGCCGTCGGCCGAGATGACGTAGTGATCGGCGGTGACGCGCTCGAAGAACTCCGCGCGCATGTTGCGGATCGAGCCGTGGTGGGGCAGCTTGAGGAGGTCGACATGGGTCTTGCCGTTCTCGGCGATGCCGGTCGCGTCGAGCCCGGCGAGGACGTGGTCGTCGCGCGCGTCGCCGGTCAGCAGCATCCGCTTGCCGCCGCACTCGGCCAGCACCACGATGCTCGAGAGGTTGTAGGGCGACGTGTCGCGGCTGGGCTGCGCGGCGGCCGGGTTGGCGACGTCCTTGGGGTGCTGCTTCAGCCACTTCTCCCAGGCCTCGTGGAGCTTCTCGAGCTGCTCGGCGTGCGGGCAGACGACCGTCAGCTTCAGCGGCCCGAGCGTGATCGTGCGCACCTCCTGCGGCGGCAGCACGACCGGCCCGTCAAACGGCTCGTTGACGCTCCAGCCCAGCGTCTTGGCCTGGTCGCGCAGCTCGCGGCCCTCGGCGACGCTGGCCACGACGGCCAGGCCGGCGGCGCGGATCTCGTCGGCGACGCGGTCGGCCACCGGTACCGCGAGGATCTCGACGGCGGCCGCCCGCAGGTCGTCGGCGTCGTTGCCCAGGATGTCGTCGAAGGAGTTGTGCCACAGCGTGCCGACCTCGTAGCGCAGCGGCTTTGAGTCCTGCTGCTCGGTGACGAGCTCGCCCGCGAAGTCGACCATCCCGGCGACGTGGTCGGAGTCGATGTGGCTGACCATCGCGAGGTCGATCTGCAGCGCGCCGTCACCGGCCCGCTCGGCGCGCAGCTCCTCCAGCCGGGGCTGCAGGCTCGTCTCCCACGTCTTCGAGGGGCCGCCGTCGACGAGCAGCAGCACCGGTTCGGCGGCGGTGCCGGCGTGCACGAGCAGCGAGTCGCCGTGGAATGCCTGCAGTGCTTCGAGCGAGAAGATCATGTGTAACGTCGCCCGCAGGACGGAGCGTGTGACGACCGTAGCGCGAAACACTTCATCAGATCGATTGGATTGCCCGCAGCGCGTCGACGACGCCGCTGCCCTGGAAGTAGCGCTCGCGGCCGAGGTCGGTCGCCGTCGCGCACAGCACCCGCTTGATCTCCGTCGGCTGGCCGATCAGCTCGGGGTGGCGCGCGAGGATCAGCGCGGCGGCGCCCGAGACGTGCGGCGCGGCCATGCTCGTCCCGTCGAGGCTCTTCAGGCCGCCGCCGGGGACCGGCCCGGTGATCTTCTCGCCCGGCGCGACGAGGTCGGGCTTGCAGCGCCCGTCTCCGGTCGGCCCGCGGCTGGAGAAGTACGAGACGCCGTAGGTGTGCGGCTGGTGGCGGTGCGTCGCGCCGACCGTGATCACGCCGCTCGCGTTGCCGGGATCGGTGATCGACATCTGGCGGTAGCCCTCCGTCACACCGGACTGCATCGAGACGAACGCGCGCCCCTCGTTGCCGGCCGCCACGACGACGACCGTGCCGCTGCCGATCAGCCGCTCGCACTCGTCGCAGACCGGCGTGCGGCCGCAGGCGAACGAGCCGACCTCGTGGTCGAGCGAGAGGCTGAGGTTGACGCCGTGGAGGACCGGCGTGGCCGAGTTGAGGTTCAGCCAGCGGACGAACTGCAGTGCGGCGAGGATCGCGAACTCGTCGCCGGCGCCGGAGTCGTCGAAGACGCGCAGGTCGTACAGGCCGATGTCCGGGCAGACCCCGCGGACGTCGTTCTTGCGCGCCGGCTCGGAGTCGCTGGCCAGCCAGTCGGCACCGAGGATCCCGGCGACATGGGTGCCGTGCTCGTGCTTGGGCGCGGGGTAGGTCGCCGGGTCGTGGTCCACCGCGAGCTGCGTGGCGAGCAGCCCCCAGTCGACGGCCCGCCCGCTGCGCAGCCGCGCCTCGATCTCCTTGCGCTGCTTGGCTGCCTCACCGCCCAGCGTGTCCCTGTCGGCGTCCGTGCCCGCCAGGATTGCGCGCAGGCGCGTGAAGTCGTACGTCGCGCGCACCCGCGTCCGGCCCTCGGTCGGTGTGCCGTCGGCGCCGCGCAGGGTGAACGCCGGATGCCAGGCGTCCACGCCCGAGTCGATCACCGCCCAGGTGATGTCGTGGCAGCGCAGGCCGAAGAGCAGCGTGGCGGCGTCGGCCTTGATCGTGTTGCGCGAGCGCCACAGCGCCGGGCGCGCCGGCCGGTTGCGGTTGATCGACCACAGCAGCGGGCGCCCGGGCGGCGGCACGCACGGCACGGCGCCGAGCGTCTGCGCGGCGAGGTCGACGAGCAGGTCGTAGGTCAGGCCCTCGGGCGGCTCGTCGTCGGGCTGGTCGTCGTCGGGGTGCGCCGCCTCCCAGGTGATGCGACCGACGAGACCGACGAACCAGATCAGCGTCCCCGGCAGCTCGCCCGACGTCGGTCGGTTGGCGGCCCTGCTCGCGCATCGGCTCGCGCAGGCCGGCGATGATCTCGGCGCGGCGCGCCTCGAGGATGGCGCCGGCCGACTCGCCGTCACCCGGCCAGAGGTGCTCCTGCCACCACTCCGACAGCGGCAGGACGCTGCGCAGCATCTGCTCGAACGTGAGGCGGGCCGCGACATGCGAGCCGTTGTAGGCGAGCTCGATCGGCGCCGGCTCGGTCGGGCTGTGGTCGGCCACGAGCACGGCCTGCGCGAGCTCCCCGGTGGTCGACTCCTCATGGGGCTCGAGCAGCAGGTCGATCGCGGTGTCCGGCTCGCGGCCGTACTGCAGCCAGACGTCGGGCATGACCGGCGAGTCCTGCGTGAACCGCTTGAGCTGCTCGGTCCCGAAGATCCACGGCCCCAGGTTCTTGAACTCGAGCTTCACCGCACAAGCACACAGGGTCGGCCGGGGTGCCGTCAAGCCGGAGGTGACCGATTGCGCGCGCCGGTGCGGCGGGCCGGCCGAATCAGCGCACGGCCGGGTTCTCGACGACGAGCGGCCGGGCCTCGTGCAGGCGTGTCCCGAAGTAGTCCCCGGGCTCCATCTCGCCCAGCGCGATGAGCACGATCCGCAGGATGCCCTGGTGGCCGACGATGACCGGATGCGCGTGCGCGGCGAGCGCGTCGGCGGTCGCGGCGCGGGCGCGCTCCAGCGCGTCGGCCAGCGGCTCCATCCCGGGGACCGGGGCGCCGAAGGGGTCGGCGCGCCAGGCCTCGAAGGGCGCGCCGATCTGCTCGCGCGCGGCGGCCCGGTCGAGCCCTTCGAACGCGCCGTAGTCGACCTCGGTGAGGCGCTCGTCGACCGTCAGCGGCGCGCCGGTCGCGTCGGCGATCGCCTGCGCGGTGTCGCGCGCGCGGATCAGCGGGCTCGTGACGACGGCGTCGACGCCGGCGCCGGCCAGCCGGCGCGCGGCCTGCAGCGCCTGCTCCCGGCCCGTGTCGGTGAGCGGGATGTCCGAACGGCCGGAGTAGGCCATGCGCGCGGAGCTGGCGGTCTGCCCGTGGCGGACGAGCGTGACGGTGCGGGCGGGCACGCCAGGTCAGACGGGCTCGGGCTCGACCCAGCGCCGCTCGGCGTCGGCGCGCCGGATCGCGTCCAGCAGCGACTGCACGCGCAGTCCCTCGTCGAGCCCCGGGTCGGGCGCGGCGCCGTCGCGGATCGCGGCGTGGAAGTTGCGCGCCACCTGCGCGTAGGCCTGCTTGGAGTCGGCCTTCAGCGGACCGTCGACCTGCAGCTCCTCGCCGGCTCGTCCCCAGTGCAGGCGCTTGTCGGCGTCCAGGCGCACCGTGCCCTCGGACCCGTGGACCTCGATGACGTCGCCGCGCGGGTGGCGTGCGGTCGCCGTCAGGCTGACGTGGCCGAGGCCGCCGCCGCGGAAGCGGATGAGGATGACGTAGGCGTCCTCGGCGGTGACGGTCTTCGGCGTTCCGTCCGGCGCCTCGCGTTCGGTCACGCCGACCTCGGTCGCCGCCGCGAGGGAGTCGATCTCGCCGAACGCATGCGCCAGCAGGTCGAGGTCGTGGACGCCGTAGCCCTGCAGCCGGCCGCCGCCGAGCTGCGCGTCCTGCACCCACGTGAACGGCCGCGACTCGGGCAGCGCGTGGTCGTCGAAGACGAGCGAGATCGAGACCATCCGCGGCGTGCCGGCGACCTCGGCGACGCGCGCCAGCAGCTGCTGCCGGGTCGCCTGCGAGCGCCGGCCGTAGTTGACCGCGCCGACGACGCCGGCCTCGGCGATCGCGTCGCGTACCGCGCGCGCCTGCGTGAGATCGATGGCGACCGGCTTGTCGACGAGCACGTGCAGGCCGCGGCGCGCGGCGGCGATCGCGATCTCGGCGTGGGTCGCCACCGGCGTGGCGACGTGGACCGCCTCGAGGCCGGGATGGGCGAGCAGCTCCTCGACATCGCTCGTGCCCAGCTCGAGGTCGTGCTCGTCGGCGAGCTCACGGGCGCGCTCGGGCGTGCGCGACCAGACGGCGACGGGCGCGAACTCGTCCAGGCTCGACAGGACCGGCAGCGGGACCTTGGCCCCGTAGCCGCCGCCGAGCACGGCGATCTTCACTGGGGCAGCAGGCATGGCGGGCAGGATACGTGCGCGGGAGCTTGCGGGCGCGTTGACCGTGAGCCGGCCCGCTCGGCGGGCGTGATCGCGAACGCGCCCTGGCGGGCCTGAGCCGCGCCGACTTCGCGCGCGACGTGCGGACCCGGGCGCGACGGCTGCTCAGCCTGCGGCGAGCGCCGCCGGCCCCGCGGCGTCGCGCGAGGCGTCGAGGTCTCGCAGCAGGCGGCGCGCGCTGTGCGCGCCGCGTGGCCAGTCCGCCATGACATCGATCTCCTGCGCGATGCGCCACAGCGTCGCGGTCTCGCCCGCGACGAGGCGGCCGAGGATCGAGTCCGCGCCGTCGACCTCCATCTGAATCGACTTGACGGCCAGCCGGCCGTGCACGAAGAAGCTGACGAACGACACGCCGTCCATCGCGTAGACGCAGATCGACGGCAGCGAGTGGTACAGCCCGACGCGCAGGTTGGGCCGCAGCGCGGGGTCGACCTGGCGCGCCGTCGCCGAGAGCACGTCCAGGCAATGGCGCACGCCGGGGCGGACGCGATCCTGGTGAAAGCGCTCCTGCGTGGCCTCCTGCAGCGCCCGGCTGCGCAACCGCGCGATCTCCGAGTCCGGGTCGAGCATGAGCACCGACACCGCGGCTCCGCGCGCCAGCGCCTCGACGAGCGTGTCGGCGAGGATGTCGATGCCGGGGATCCACGTGTTGACGAGCACGATCTCGCTCGCGCCGGCCATGCGGTCGATCAGCAGGTGATAGTCGAGGTTGGCGTGCACGCGGACGATGCCGCCGGTCGGGTCATGGGGGAGGGCACTCGGCGGCCCGACGGCGACTACGGTCGCAGCCGCCGCCGCGCCCGTGAGCGCAGCGACGGCGGGAAACGCAGACGCCGGCGGCGGCGGCCCGGCGGGCGGGGCCGGCGGTGCGCCGAGCCGGTCCTCGTGATCGAAGCCGAGGAAGCGGTGCGCGCACGCGTGCAGCAGCCGCGGCTCCTGGCGGCGGCCGAAGTCGGCGGCGGCGGAGATGAGATGCGCCGCCGCCTTGTGGTAGCGCGTGGTCAGCGACAGCAGGTCGCCGTCCTCGTCCTCCCACGTCAGCAGCTCGCGGATGGCGCGGCAGTCGCGGCTGGCCGGCAGCCGCGTGAGGTAGTCGGGAATGAGGCGATGCAGGATGAAGTGCACACGGGCGGCCTCGGTCATCTCCCCGGCCGCGGCGACGCGATGCAGCGCCGCGAGGGCAGGGAGCTGGTGCTCGAGGGCGTCCGGGTCGCGCCCGGCGAGGCGCATGATCTGCTTGAGCTCGGCGGCGATTTCACGGGAATGGTTGGTCATCGTCCTTACCGGGGGCGTCGAAGTTGCGTCGGCAGCACGTCGTCTCGCCGCCCAAGGCGGTCGAGAAGCGGCGTGATGGCGGCCGTAGCGGCGGCGCGCCGCTTCCCTCATCCTCGTCGGGCAGCGTCCTTGTCAGAATGTCTCTCTCGGTGCTGTCGGGGTCGACTGGCACGCTAGCTCGCGACGCGCGCGTGTACCAGCCGCCGGCCGCCGGCTTGACCTAACCATAAGGTTCACCTGTGCGCATCCTGTTAGTCGAAGACGACGATGCGTTCGCCTCCGCGCTGGGCGATGGTCTGCGCGCCCGTGGATATGAGTGCAATCGCGTCGCCAGCGGCACGGCGGCGCTCACCACGCTGAAGGACGCCCAGGCGGTCGATCTCGTCCTGCTCGATCTCGGCCTGCCCGACGGCGACGGGCTCGCTCTGTGCGCGCGCATCCGCCAGCTGTTCACCGTGCCGGTGATCGTCGTGACCGCCCGCGGCGACCTCTCGTCGCGCGTGCAGGGGCTGCGCAGCGGCGCCGACGACTACGTCGTCAAGCCGTTCGCGCTCGCGGAGCTGCTGGCTCGGGTCGAGGCGGTCATGCGGCGCGCGCCCGCGGCGCCGCCGGCGCAGGCCGTCGTGATCGGCGATCTGAGGCTCGACGTCGCCGCGCGCAAGGTCGCCGTCGCCGGCGCGCCGGTGTCGCTGACGCTCAAGGAGTTCGACCTGCTGGCGGCCCTCGCGCGCGCACCCGGTTGCACGGTCGACCGCCAGCGCCTGCTGCTCGACGTGTGGCACAGCGACTATCCCGCGCTGTCGCGCACGCTCGACGTGCACATCGCGACCCTGCGATCGAAGCTCGGCCGGCCGCAGCTCGTCGAGACGGTGCGCGGCGTCGGCTACCGCCTGGCGGCGTCGGACGACCCGGCGGGTGACCCGTGAGGCGCCGCCTGCTGCTCGTCCTGCTGCCGCTGCTGACGATGCTGCTGGTGGCGCTCGAGGTTCCGCTGGCGCAGATGTACGCCGCCGGGGAGACGCAGGATCTGTTCATCGAGCATCTCGGCTACGCCGAGCAGTACGCCGCCCTGGCCGAGCCGATCCTGCGCAGCAACCGCGAGCTCGAGTCTGTCGAGCACCTCCTGCGCCACTACGCCAAGATCACCCCTGATGTGTCGGTCACCGTGTTCAAGGACGACGGCGAGCCCGTGCGTCACGTCGGCGACCAGCGACCCTCGCCGGCGAGCAAGGCGGCCAGCGACCGCTTCCTGTTCGACGACGATCCGGCGTCTCCGAAGACGGCATGGCCGTGGCGCAAGACGCCGCTCGTGCTGGGGGCGACGGTCGGCAAGCGCGGTCCGCCGGCCGGGGCCGTCGTCCTCGAGGTGCCGACGGCCACGGTGCGCGAGCGCGTGACGGCCCAGCTCGCGGTGCTGACGGCCATCGGGCTCGGCGTCCTGCTGCTGACGAGCGCGCTGTGCGCGTTGCCGCTGTCGCGCTGGATTCTGCGCCCGGTGCACGACCTCGACGCGACGGCCGACCGCCTGGCCGCCGGCTGGCCTGGGCGCGCGTGCGTCCGAGCGCGCCGGGCCCCCCGAGCTGCGCGGCCTGGCGCGCACGTTCAACGAGATGGCCGACAACCTGGCGCTGGCGCTGAAGCGCCAGCGGGCCTTCGTCGCCGACGCCTCACACGAGCTGCGCAACCCGCTCGCCACGCTGCGGCTGCGGATCGAGGCGCTCGCCGGCCGCGTCGACGGCGACGGGGAGCGCGACCTGCGGCTCGCGCTGTGCGAGAGCGACCGGCTGGCGCAAGTCGTCGACCGGTTGCTGGAGCTCGCCCGCGCCGAGGCCACGGCCGCCGAGCGCGTGGAGTTCGACGTCGTGGCACTGGCGCGCCAGCGGCTGGTGGCGTGGGAGCCGGCGCTCGCCGCCGCGGGCAGCACGGCGCGGCTTGCGGACGGCGAGGTGGCCGCCAGCCGCAGCTCGCCGGAGGCCCTGGAGTACACGCTCGACGTGCTGCTCGACAACGCGCGCAAGTTCGCGCCGGGCGGGGAGATCGAGGTCGCGGTCGCCCAGTGCGGCGGCGCCGTCGTGGTGACCGTGCGCGACGACGGTCCGGGGCTGTCCCTGCGGCGGATCTGGCCCGCGTCGGGGAGCGCTTCTGGCGCAGCCCCGCCCACCGCGCCGTCCCGGGCACCGGCCTCGGGCTTGCCACCGCGCGGACGCTGCTGGAGGGCGCCGGCGCCACGCTCGACGTCGCCGGCGCCGCGGCCGGGTTCGAGGTGGCGATCACCCTGCCCGCGGCCCCTACCGGCGCGCCTCCCGGTACCAGCGCTCCGCGCCCGGGTGCAGGCTCGACCGGATACGTCGCGATCGCCTTCCGCTGATTGAGCCAGCTCGCCTCCGGGTGAGCCTCCTCGAGCTCGCCGCGGTGCTTGAACAGCAGACCGGTGAGCCGGAACGCGACCGCCTCGGGCAGATCGCTGCGGACGACGAGCAGGTTGGCTGCGGCCACCGTGCTGACCGCGATGCGGCTTTCGTAGGTGCCCGCGCGGGATGGCGGTCTCGGTGAAGAGATTGGGATCCAGCGCGGCGGCGATCCCGGGCGGCAGCGCGAGCAGCCGGATGGGCACGCGTTCTCGCAGATCGTCGATGGCCATCGTCGGCAGCCCGCCGCTCCAGAAGAACGCGTCGATCTGTCCTCGCTGCAGCGCCTTCACCGAGTCCCCGAGGCCCAGTTGCCGGACCCGCGGCGCCCGCTCGCCGGCCAGCCGCAGGTCGTCGAGCTTCAGGATGCGCCGGGCCGTCAACGCCGTGCCGGAGCTCGGGGCGCCGATCGACACCCGCTTGCGCGCGAGATCGGCGACGTCGTGCAGTCCGGACGCGCGGCGCGCGATCACCTGCACGTAGTCGTCGTACAGGCGCGCCAACGCCGCCAGGCGCACGGGGCGGCGGAACGGAGGCTCTCCTCGCAGCGCCGGGCTGGTCGAGTCCGCCAGGCTGAAGGCCACCTCGGCCGCGCGCTCGTCGAGCAGCAGCAGGTTCGCGACCGAGCCCTTCCGTCGAGCGCGCCGACGCCCGCAGGGGTGAGCCGTGTCGGTTGATGACACCGGCCAGCGCCCGCCCGTACGGGTTGTAGACGCCGCCGGGCAGACCGGTGGCGATCCGCACGTCCTGCGCCGGCAATTGCGGCTCGTCGCCGTCGCCGCAGCCGGCCGCCACGAGCATCGTGGACAGCAGCGCGAGCACCGTGGCGACGCGTTTCACCGTTCGATGTAACCACATATCGCGGCCGCTGCGCCACGGAGCCCGCCCGCGCGGTGCGCGGGCGGGCCCCGGCCGGACCTGATCGGCGAGGCGCACCGTGCGTCAGCGCCTGATCTTCGTGGGCACGGCGATGACCGTGTTGTCGGCCGGGTGGGCGTCACGCGCGCCGACGAGCGTGGCGATCGCCTGGAAGGTCACCTTCCCGACGGCCGCGTCGTCGGGCGAGATCGTGTACGCGATGCTGAACGCCGTCGTGCGCTTGCGGCCGCGCGCCGGGACGCCCTGCGTGACCTCGCCGACCGGCTCGAAGCCGGCGCCGGCGATGCTGCGCAGCAGCACGACCCGGACGACCTCGGCGTAGCGCGTGTTGGCGACGCCGACGCTGAGCTCGCGCGTCTGGCCGACGCGCGCGGTCGCCGGCACCGACATCGTCGCGATCGACACGTCGTGTGTCTTCACCGCAATGCGCTGCGTGGTCGATGCGCTGCGCCCGTCGCTCGTCGTGATCGACAGTCGAGCGTCGTACTCGCCATCGGCGGAGTAACGGTGTGACGGACAGCAGTCCGTCGCGGTCGCGCCGTCGCCGAAGCCCCACATCCGCGATGCGATCGAGCCGATGTTCCAGGACGAGTCGTAGAACTGCACGGTGTCAAACGAAGACGGATCGCTCGGGTAGGAGAAGAAGCTCGCCGTCGCCGGCGGGGCGACCCGCACCGACAGCGTGACCGCGGCGGACGGCGGGAACCCGGCCGCGAGCTGCAGGTAGTACGTCGTCCCGGCCTCGCCGCGGAAGACGGCGTTTGACGGCCCGCCGCAGGCGATCTCCTCCAGCGACGCCAGCGACGTGCCGCGGTGGACGGCGACCGGCACGAAGCCGGCCGAGCGGTCGACCACGTAGGAGTTCGTCTCGGATGGCGTGAACGCGTACCAGACGGTCTTCTGGTCGGCGCCGACGCAGGTGTACGGCTCGCCTTCCTCGGCGCTGGCCACCGTCAGGTCCGGACGGTCCTCGAACGGCACGGAGTCGATCGCGGTGGCGTCGGCGAAGTGGTCGTTGGCCGGGGCGGTCGCTTCCGCGAGGGAGACGCTCAGCTCCCCGCCGGGGAAGTACAGCGTGCTGCCCTGCACGTAGTACGTGGTGCCGGCCTGCACCTCGACGACCGCGGGATCGGGGCCATAGTTCGTGCACGTCAGGAAGCTCAGCCCGCTCAGGCCCGAACCGTCCTGGCGGTAGACGACGAGCTGGGAGGACGACATCGAAGCGGTCGCGCTCGCCTTCATGATCCCGTCCGCGGTCGGCGTGATCTTGTACCAGGCCGAGTTCTCGACGAAGTTGCAGAAGCGCGGCTCGTCGGGCTGGATCGACGAGCCGGCCATGTCGGCCACGTCGGAGAACGGCAGCGCCGAGACGGTCGTCGCCGCCTCGAAGTCGTCGTTGGCCGGGGCGGCGTGTGCGGCGGGCGCCGCGACGGCCCCGACGCACATCGCGACCGCGGCGCCGACCACCGGCGCCCACCGCACACGCCGGCGACGCACGCCGGCCCGCGGGCTAGAACCTCTGATCCGTGCTGTGCTGAGCATGGGACATCTCCTGGCTGGTGTCGCGCACCACACGTGCGCCGGGCGTCGAGCATCCGGCTGACCCCCACCGCGGCGCTACCGCCGCGCTGCCGCCGCGTGACGACGCCCATCCGGCCATCCGACGACCGCGCGCAGCCGCCAGGCCCGCCGTACGACGACGATGCGACCCCGCGCCGACGCGACACGGTCCGCACCTCGGGTGTGGGCGCCCGCCGTCAGCCGCCGTCAGCCGCTGGCGGCCGCGAGCAGCCCGGGCGCGACCTGCTTCTTGCGGCTCATCACGCCGGGCAGCTCGATCGCGCCGTCGACCACCGGCTCGCCGAACGCGCGCTCTGCCAGCGACTCGTTGCCGGCCACGAGCAGGCGCGTGTGCTGCGCGAGGATGTCGGTCAGCATGACCGCGAACAGCACGTGGTCGTGGCGGGCGCGGCGCCGTTCGGCGGAGGCCAGCAGCTCTTCGGAGCGCTCGAAGACCGCGCGGCCGACCGTCTCGATCTGCGCGACGCTCAGGGTCTTGCCGTTGTCGAGCTCGTACTCCTTGAGGTCGCGGCGCACGAGATCGGAGGCCGACACGTCGGCGACGTCGGAGCTGTGCTCGAACATCTCGCGGCCGAACTCGTGGGCGTCGAGCGACAGCAGCCGCTCGAGGTACTGCGTCGCTTGGCGATCTCGCTCGGTCGTCGTCGGCGACGTCAGCAGGACGGTGTCCGAGACGATCGCCCCGAGCAGCATCGTCGCGCTGGGATCCGTCGGCTCGATGTCGCCCTGGCGGAAGCGCTCGGTGACCAGCGTCGCGGTCGAGCCGACGGGGTCGAAGATCGCGGTCACCGGCAGCTTGGTCTCGATCGAGCCGATGTGGTGGTGGTCGAGGATCTCGACGATCTCCGCCTCCTCGATGCCGGGCACGCTCTGGGCGCGCTCGCCGTGATCGACGAGCAGCACGCGCCGCGGCTCCGGGCTGACGAGATCCGAGCGCGTCACGACGCCGACCGGCTTGCCGTCGCGGTCGACGGCGACGACAGCGCGGTAGTGGACGTCCTTGATCTGCTCGGCGATGTCGCGCACGAGGTCGTCCTTGCCGACGGTCAGCGGGTCGGCCTCGGCGAGCGCACGGCAGGGCTCCGACAGCGTGATCATCCGGCTCGTCACGTAGGAGTCCAGCGGCGAGGTGACGACGCATGTGCCGTGGTCGGCGGCGAGCTCGAGGACGGCGTCGGTCGGCGCCGTGTCGTTGCTGAGCACGAGCAGCGCGATGCGGCGCGTGATCGCGTTCTCGGTCGCGTCCGGGCGATCGCCGATGACGACGACGTCGCCCGGCTGGACCTGGCTGCTCGCCGAGGAGTGCATCGCCTGCACCCAGACCCGGCCCTTGATCTCGACGTTGCCGTCGCCGACGTGCAGCTGGCCGCCGAGCACGTCGACGATCGAGCCGACCGGCGTGGCCACGTCCAGGCGCGAGGCCTCGCGCGACTCGCGGATGTAGCGCCGCGCCAGGCCGCGCTCGGTCAGCAGGCCGGTCAGCACGCCGTCGTCGTCGACGACCGGCACGAGGTCCATGCCCTCCGACGCCATCAGCAGGCCGACCGTGCGCACCGGGTCGCTGCGGTGCGCGATCGGAAACTCCCTGCGCATGACGTCGCGCACGCGCAGGTAGGCGTGCGGCAGGTGGCGGGGCAGCGGCGCGCCGCTGCGCTCCAGCAGCCACTCGGTCTGCGCGTTGACGGCCCCGAGCCGGACCGCGACGTACTCCGTGTCGCCCGCGCCCTCGCCCTCGCCCTCGTCGAGGCGGTTCTTCAGCTCTGCGTAGCCGATCGCGGCGGCGATCGAGTCGGTGTCCGGGTTGCGGTGCCCGCAGACGTAGACGCGCGTCATCCGGTGTTCCGCAGCCCGCCGGCGATGCCGTTGATCGCCAGCAGGCTCGCCCGCACGAGGCCGGGGTCGTCGGGGTCGCCGCCCGGCGCGCGCAGGCGCCGCAGCAGCTCGAGCTGCACGAACGACAGCGGGTCGATGAACGGGTTGCGGCGCGCGATCGCGCGCTGCAGGATCGGCTCGCGGTCGAGCAGCCGCTCCTCGTCGCGCACGGCGCCGATCTCGCGCACCGTGCGGCGAAACTCGGCTTCGATCGTGCCCCAGATGCGGTTGCGGATCGTCTCGTCGGAGCACAGCTCGGCGTAGCGGCGGGCGATCTCGAGGTCGGCCTTCACGCACGCCATCTCGGCGTTGGAGATCAGCGCCGCGAAGTACGGCCAGTCGCACTCCATCTCGCGCAGCAGCTCGACGCCGTGGCGCTCGCGGGCGTGCTCGAGCGCGGTGCCCAGACCGAACCAGGCCGGCAGGACGGCGCGTGACTGCGTCCAGGAGAAGACCCATGGGATCGCCCGGAAGTCCTCGATCCGCGCGGTCGCCTTGCGCTTGGCGGGCCGCGAGCCGAGTTGCAGGCGCGACACCTCGCGCACGGGTGTGACGGTGTGGAAGAAGTCGGCGAAGTCACTGTCGCCGTAGACGAGGCCGCGGTAGGCGGCGGTCGAGACCTCGGCCATCTCGGCGACGACGGCCTCGAAGCGCTGCTGGCGCTCGGGCTGCCGGTCGGCCGAGCGGTCGAGCGTCGTGACGAGCGCCGCGCTCGTCGTCAGCTCGAGCTCGCGGTGGGCGATCTCGCGCAGCGAGAACTTCGCCGACAGCATCTCGCCCTGCTCGGTGACCTTCAGGCGCCCGGCGACCGTGCCCGACGGCTGCGCGCGGACGGCGGTGTAGCTCGGGCCCCCGCCGCGGCCGACGGCGCCGCCGCGGCCGTGGAAGAACTGCCAGCGGACGCCGTGCTCGCGCATGACCGCGGCCATCTCGAGCTGGGCGCGGTAGACGTGCCAGCCCGAGGCGACGTAGCCGACGTCCTTGTTGGAGTCCGAGTAGCCGACCATGACCTCCTGCTCGCCGACGGCGTCCAGGGCGGCCCGGTAGACCGGCGTCTGCAGCAGCGTGCGGATCGTCTCTCCGGCGTTCTCGAGCGTCTCGCCGGACTCGAACAGCGGCACGATCCGCAGCTGCGCGTCCGCGCCGCCGGCCCGCGCCAAGCCGACCTCCTTCATGAGCAGCAGCACCTCGAGCAGGTCCGGCGGGCCGGTCGTGTTGGAGACGATGTAGGAGTCGATCGTCCCGGGATGCTCGCCGCGCAGCAGCTCGTGGAGCGTGCGGAACGTCTGCACCACCTCGCGCGTGGACGGGCTGAAGCCGCTGGTGTCGAGCGGGATCAGCGGACGGCGGTCGGCGATCTCGCGCGCGAGGATCGCCATCCGCTCGTCCGCGCCGAGCTGCGCGTAGCCCGCCTGCACGCCGAGCACGTCGAGGATCTCGTCGATCGCCGCCCGGTGGACGGTGGAGTTCTCGCGCACGTCGAGCAGCGCGAAGTGAAAGCCGAAGACCTCGACCTGGCGGATCACGTCGCGCAGCGCGTCCTCGGCGACGAACGAGGCGTTCTGGCTGCGCAGCGCATGCTCGGCGACGCGCAGATCCGCGAGCAGCTCGGCGGGCCGGCCGTAGGCGTGCTCCCAGCCCTTGCGCGTGGCGCGCAGGCGCGCGGCCACCAGCTTGAACAGCCGGCGGTAGGGCTCCTCGGGGCTGCGCTTGCGCGCCAGCGCCGCGACGTCGGGGAAGTCCGCCTCGAGGCGCTCGATCAGACGGCGCAGCTCCTCCGGCTCGCCGGCGACGCGCGCCGACAGCGTGATCCGGCTGCCGAGCGCCCGGATCGCTGCCTCGTGGTGGCTCAGGCAGGCGTGCTTCATGAGCGCGAGCGCCGATGCGGTCATCTGCGGCGTCACGTTCGGGTTGCCGTCGCGGTCGCCGCCGATCCAGGAGCCGAAGCTCAGCAGCGGCGGCACCGCCACGTCGGAGTCCGGGTACGTCGTGCGGATCGTCGCCTCGAGGTCGCGGTAGACCTCCGGCACGACGTCGGCGAGCGTGGAGCTGAAGTAGATGAGCCCGGCGCGGACCTCGTCGAGGACGGTCGTCGTCACGGCGCGCAGCTCGTCGGAGCCCCACATCTCCTGCACGGCGGCGGCGATCTGGCGGCGGATCTGCGCCTGCTTGCCGTGCCCGGGGCGGCGTTCGTCGAGCTCGCGCAGCAGCGCGAAGATGCGCGCGAGCTTGCTGACGGTCGTGTAGCGCCGGGCCTCCGTGGGGTGCGCGGTGAGCACGAGCCGGACCTCGGCGGCGGCAAGCGTGTCGTGCAGCTCCTCGGCGCTCGTGCCGTCGGCGGCGAGCTGCGCGACGGCGGCGTGCAGCGAGCCGCGCCGCGGCCCGGGCTGCGCGTCGAGCTTGCGGATCCGGCGCACGCGGTCGAGGTCCTCGGCGAGGTTCATGAGCTGAAACCAGCGCGTGAGCATCCGGATGAGCAGCGCGATCTGCTCGAGCTCGAGGCCCGCGACGAGCTGGGCGAGCTGCTCGGCCGCGTCGGCGTCGCCGCTGCGCGAGCGCTCGCCGAGATCGATCGCGCGGCGGTGCAGCTCGAGCGCCTCGGGACCCTCGACGGCGCAGATGACCTCGTCGAGCACCCCGCCGAGCAGGGCCTCGTCGTCGGCGTACGTGCGGGTGGCGGCTTCGGCGGTGGCGAGGACGCTCATGCCATCGAGGGTACTTGGCGGATCTGCTGCGGTCTTCGTCCGGATGTGAACGATTGCGCTGGTTGGGTTCGCCCGGACGTATAGGTTCAGGACAAAGGTTCCGGCCGGCGGCACGCGTCGCGTGCCCCGCCGGCAATCGGGCCGGCGGGATCGACGCCGCCGGTCGAGTCCGGCGGCACGAACCGGTTGCTGCGCCATTGGCTGACGTCGGGGTTGGCGACGACAGCGATTCTCTTACACTTGGTCGGGTGACGTTTCAGCGTGGCATCGACGGCTCCGAGCCGCTGCGCGCGCAGCCGGTCTCCGCGCCGGCGGGGGCGTTCGAGGAGCGGCGCGCGCCGCGTCCGTGGCGGCTCGGTCCCGCGACCCTGGCGTGCCCGTGCTGCGATGCGCCCGTCTCGCTCGGCGGGCGGTCGGTGCGGCTGGCGGTGGCGCTGGACTGCCCGTTCTGCCGCCACGTCGCTCCGGTGCGCGACTTCCTCTCGCTGGCGGCGCCCGCGCGGCCGGCGCGCGTCGAGATCCGCATGATCCCGCGCGTGCGCGCTCGCCCGGCGCCGCGCTGAGTCCATCCCGGGCGGCGGGCGTGTGGGTGTGCGCACCCGGCTGCGGCGGTTCGCTCGCTGACTCCCAGGTGAAAGACGTGCTCGGGAGCTGCAGCTAGATCCGCTTGAGCTGGGCGATGCCCGGCTGCGGCGTGCTGTCGGAGCGGTAGTACAGCGCGCGGCCGAAGCGAATGCCCGCGTCGGACGGCAGCAGGGCGATGATCAGCACGCGGGCGACCTCGTTGATCTGCGTGAACTCGAGCGCGCTGATGCCGTCGAACAGCGTGAGCAGGAGGGCCACGGCGTACGTCCCGAACGCGAGCCACTGGGCGAGCGTCGTGGCGGGTGCATGCTTGGCTGCCGCGTCGGGGTCGTCGACCTTCTGAAAGAGCAGGTTGCGCCCGAAGCGGATGAGCGCGTCGGACGGCAGCAGCGCGCCGACGAGGAACATCGTCAGCTTGCCCATCTGCTCGACCTCGGTGGCCGACAGCGAGGCGAACAGCGCGACCACTGCGAAGAGGAGGAACGCGCCGAACGCCAGCAGCTGCGGCACCGTGACGTTGGGCCGCTGCTTGGTCGCAGCGTCCGCCGGCGGCGCGGGCTGCTCTGGCTTCGTGGATGTGGATCCTGCCTCCACGGGCGCGAGCCTAGACGGTCTACCGCTGCTCCGAACAGGCCTGCTCGCTCAGCCTGCGACGACGCGCCCGCGGACTTCCCCGAGCTCGACCGCGCCCGCGCGCCCGCGCAGGACGACCTCGTCGCCGTCGGCGAGCCAGCGCCCGCCGGCGAAGCGCTCGGCCAGCGATCCCTCGCTGCCGGGCTGGGTGCCGCTGATCGTGCCGGTGGCCAGCAGATCGCCCGCGCTCAGGCGGGCGCCGTTGACGGTGAGATGGGCGAGCATCTGTGCGGGGGTCCAGTACAGGCCCGCCGCGCTGGGGCGCGAGACGACGGCGCCGTCGAGCTCGATCTCGAGGTCGACGTCGAGCAGCCAGGGCTCGTGGGCGGTGAGGTACGGCGCGGGCGCCGGGTCCGGCGGGGGTGGCGGGCGGCGGGCCGCGTCGAGCGCTCCGAGGGGGGTGATCCAGGCGGAGATCGACGTGGCGAACGACTTGCCGAGCAACGGGCCGAGCGGCTCGTACTCCAGGCGCTGGATGTCGCGCGCGCTCCAGTCGTTGACGAGGACGACGCCGAAGATGTGCTGCTCGGCGCGGTCGATCGGGATCGGTCCGGGGATGCTCGGGCCGCAGACGTAGCCGAGCTCGCACTCGAGGTCGAGCTGGGCGGTCGGCGACAGCGTGCCCAGGACCGTCTGTCCGCTCGGGCGCCGGACGTCGGTGCCGCTGACGACGATCGTCGACGCGCGGCCGTGGTAGCCGACGGGCATGTGGCGCCAGTTGTCGCGCACGGGCGCCGTGCCGGGGCGGAAGATCCGCCCGAAGTTCGTCGCATGCTCGAGCGAGGCGTAGAAGTCGACGAAGTCCGTGACGCGGATGGGCAGGACGGTGGTGCAGTCGCTGAGGGGGGCGCGGCCGGCGGCGTTGGGTGGCGCGCCGGTCGCGGCGCGCTGCACGGCCTCCCAGGCGGAGGGGCCGAGCTCGATGAGCGCGTTGAGATCCGCGGTGCGGACGGCGTCGTCGAGGCCGGGCGCCGGGGGGAGGTCGAGCGCGCGGAGCAGCAGCGCCTCGTCGCCGTCGCGCATGGCCGGCTGCGGCGAGCCGCCCGCGACGCGCACGACGCCGTACGGGAGCAGCGGCGCTGCGGGCGGGGGGTCCGGCGGTCGCGTCATCGCCGGACGCAACCTACGCGTATCGCGGCGGGGCGGGCCGCGGCGGTCGGGGCGCGCCCGGTGCGATATCCGCACTCGGCGCGCCCTGACCGTGGTCGCGGTGTGCCTCAGCCCACCGGCGTGCGCGCCCCCTCGTGCCAGCTCAACGCGTACGCCGGATCGTCGAGGTCGCGGGCGAGCGTCGTCAGCCGCAGGGGGCGGAAGGTGTCGCACATGACCGCGAGCTCGTCGGTCCGGGTCGCGCCCAGCGAGGCCTCGACGCGACCGGGCTGCGGGCCGTGCGGCAGCCCGCTGGGGTGCAGGGTGAGCGCGCCCGCGCCGACGCCGGCGCGCGAGCCGAACTGCCCGTCGACGTAGTAGATGACCTCCTCGGACTGCAGGTTGGAGTGGTGGTAGGGGATCGGCACGGCGAGCGGGTCCCAGTCGAGCTGCCGCGGGCAGAACGAGCAGATCACGAAGTTCGGCCCCTGGAAGGTCTGGTGGACCGTCGGCGGCTGGTGCAGGCGACCGGACTTCGGCTCGAAGTCGTGGATGTTGAAGCTGTAGGGATAGACGTAGCCGTCCCAGCCGACGACGTCGAACGGGTGGTGGTCCAGGACGAAGCGCTGCAGCCCCCGCCGCGCGCGCACGACGAGCTCGAACTCCCCGCGCTCGCGGTGCGTCTGCAGCGCGGCCGGCGGATGGAAGTCGCGCTGGGAGAACGGCGCATGCTCGAGCAGCTGCCCGTAGCGGTTGCGGTAGCGGTTGGGCGTCTCGATCTCGCCGGGCGTGTGGAACGTCAGCCAGGTCTGCGGCCCGTCGTCGCAGCGCACGCGATAGGTCGTCCCGCGGGGGATCACGACATAGTCGTGCGGTCGGTACGGCAGCGTCCCGAAGATCGTCTCGAAGACCCCCGAGCCCTCGTGGACGAACACCACCTCGTCGCCCTCGCCGTTGCGATAGAAGCCGTCGTGCTCGTCGACCGGCTTGCACACCGCCAGCTCGACGTCGTCGTTGAACATGAGCACGCGCCGCCCCGACAGGAAATCGCCGCGCGGCGCCAGCCCGGCGCTCTGCGTCAGCCGGTGCACGTGCGCGTCGGGCACCCACTCCTCGCGCACCAAGGACTCGAAGGAGCCCACCTGCGCCACGTCGCACGGCGAGCGCAGGTGATAGAGGATCGACTCGTTGCCCGAGAACCCCTCGTAGCCCATGACCTCCTCGACCAGCAGCCCGCCCTCGCCACCCTCGTCGCGCACCTGCGTGTGGCGCTTGGCCGGAACGCAACCCAGAGACACGTAGCGCATCACAGGTTCCCCCTCAGCGCCTGCTCGCGCTCGATCGCCTCGAACAGCGCCTTGAAGTTGCCCTCCCCGAAGCCGCGCGCCCCGTGTCGCTCGATGATCTCCAGGAAGATCGTCGGCCGGTCGCCGAGCGGCTTGGTGAAGATCTGCAGCAGGTAGCCCTCGTCGTCGCGGTCGACGAGGATGCCCAGCCGGCGCAGATCCTCGAGCGACTGGTCGATCGCGCCGACCCGCGCCGGCACCCCCTCGTAGTAGGCCTCCGGCGTGCGCAGGAACGTCACGCCGCGCGCCGCCAGCGCCTCGACCGTCGCGACGATGTCGGTCGTCGAGACCGCGATGTGCTGCACGCCGGGCCCGTCGTAGAACTCGAGGTACTCGTCGATCTGCGACTTGCGCGCGCCCGCGGCCGGCTCGTTGATCGGGAACTTCACGCGCCCGTCGCCGTTGGTCACGACCTTCGACATCAACGCCGAGTACTCCGTCGAGATCGCCTCGTCGGAGAAGTGGATGAGCTCGGTCATGCCGAAGACGTCCTCGTAGAACTTCACCCAGCGGTCCATCGCGCCGAGCTCGACGTTGGCCACGACGTGATCGATGCCGGCGAGCAGGATGGGCGGGGGCGGCGTCATGGCATCGCCCGCGTGCGCCACGTCGACGAACCCCGGCAGGAACGTGCCGGCGTAGTCGGCACGTTCGACGAACGTGTGCACGGTCTCGCCGTAGGCGGCGATCTCGGCGATTCGCACGACGCCGTCGCGATCGCGCAGCTCGTACGGCTCGCGGACGCCAAGCGCCCCGCGCGCCACCGCCTCGCGATACGCGTTGGCGGCCGACGGCACCGACAGCGCGATTCGCTTGACGCCGTCGCCGTGGCGGCGCTGGTGTGAGCCGATCTGCGTCCCGTCCGCCAGCGCGCCCGTCAGCACGAGCCGGATGCGGCCCTGCTGGAGCACGTGCGAGACGCGGTCGCGCAGCCCGGTCTCCAGGCCGGCGTAGGCCACCTCGGTGAAGCCGAACGCCTGGCGCAGGTAGAACGCGGCCTGCGCGGCGTTGCCCACCCACAGCTCGATGTGGTCGATGCCGTGCAGCGGCATGAAGTCACGGGCGGCGGACTCGGAATCCCGCCCGCCCCCGCCCTGGGGGTCAAGCGACAGCGTGCTCACGGCGCAGCTCCTCGATCGATTGGTCGGTACAGGTGTCGAAGAAGCCGCCGACGACGGCCTCGATCTGCGCGACGCACTCCGCGCGGTACAGGACCGGCTGGTAGCGCGTGATGTCGTACGCGGCGGTGCCCATCTCGCGCAGCTCCAGTGGCCGCAGCTGCATCGCGCGAAACTCGCCGAGCTCGCCGTAGCTGGAGAGGATCCCGGCGCCGTAGGCGCGCAGCGCGCCGTCCTCGACGACCACGCCGAACTCCAGCGTGAACCAGAACACCCGCGACAAAAAGCGCAGCGACTCGTCGCAGACCAGACGGCGCGCCGCCTCGCCCGCCCGCCGGTGCAGCTCGCCGAAGGTCGCTGTCGCCAGCAGGTGCCCGTGGCCGATGACCTCGTGCACGATGTCGGGCTCGGGCGTGTAGAGCGGCTTGGCCGGGTGGCGGATGTACTGCGTCGAGTGGAAGGTGCGATCGGCCAGCGCGCCGTAGAACGTGCGCAGGTCGACGAGCCCCGCCGCCGGCGCGTAGCGCCAGCCGCCGAGCGGCGCCAGGCGCGCGCTCACGTCGTCAAGGCGCGGGATCCGGCTCGCCGGGAGCGCGACCTCGCCGAGCGCCGCGCGAAACTCGCCGACGGCGAAGCGCTCGTGCAACGGCGCCAGCTCGCGACAGACCGTCCGCCAGACGTCCTCCTCGGTCTCGTCGTAGGCGATCGCCGGCGCGGGCTCACCCGGCCGCCAGGCGAGCGCGGCCGCGGCAATCGCGTTGCGCCGGCGGCGGTAGCGGGAATCGTCCGCGCCGGGGTGGCCGTCGTGGAGGTGGACGGTGACCTGACCGCCGGCACCCGTCGTAACCGGTGAGTAGAGCTGGGCTTCCTCGAACACGTCTGCTCCTTTGCGCGTGGGAGCAGCGTCGACCAATCCTGCTGCGTTTACAAGTGTGTCTATTTCAACAGGTCAAGAAGCGCAGCACAGCGCAGTCCCGGGCTGAAATACTGGTCAACATGACTATCGATCGTTTGGACGCTCGGCTCATCGCGACACTGCGCAGGTTCCCGCGCGTCGGTCTGCTGGAGGTGGCGCGCCAGCTCGGCGTCGCGCGCGGGACCGTGCAGGCGCGCCTGGCGAAGCTCGAGGCGCGGGGCGTCATCATCGGCCACGGACCGGAAGTCGACCCTGCCGCGATGGGGTATCCCATCGCTGCGTTCATCCTCGTGGAGCTTGCCCAGGGCGAGCTCGCCGCCGCAGTCGCCATCATGCAGTCGATTCCCGAGTTGCTCGAGGCCGACGCGATCTCGGGACCGCAGGACCTCATCTGCCGCGTCGTCGCCCAGGACACAGAACACTTGCAAGCCATCGTCAACCAGCTCACCGCAACCCCAGCGATTCGCCGCTGCACGAGCTACATCGTGCTCACGCGCCAGGTGCCGCCGCGCACGATGCCGCTGATCGATGCGGCGGCGCAACCTTCGCGCGGACTTCCCGGTTAGTACGGTCGTGAGAGGGCGCGGTCCAGACGATCCCGCACGGGCAGAGGCAGACGCGGATGCGGATGCCATGCCCGTGCCGGAGACCACGCGCTCCCGGCGGCGCCCGGAGATCCAGGCGCTGCGGGCGCTCGCCGTGCTCACGGTCGTCCTCTACCACGTGTGGCCGGAGTCGATGCCCGGCGGCTTCGTCGGCGTCGACGTGTTCTTCGCGATCTCCGGCTACCTCATCACGGCCCATCTGCTGCGCGAGGTCGAGAGCACCGGCGCGCTGTCGCTGTGGGGCTTCTGGGCGCGGCGGGCGCGCCGCCTGCTGCCGGCCGCGCTGCTGACGCTGTTCGTCTGCGCGATCGGGACGCTGCTGTTGGTCCCGCAGATCTACTGGCAGCAGTTCCTCACCGAGATCGGCGCCAGCATCGCCTACGTTCAGAACTGGCAGCTCGCCTCCGACGCCGTGGACTACCTCGCGGCCGGCAACCGCGCCTCGCCCGTGCAGCACTTCTGGTCGCTGTCGGCGGAGGAGCAGTTCTACCTCGCGTGGCCGCTGCTGATCGCGCTGGGCGCCTGGCTGTCGCGCACGCGCTTGGCGATCTTCCTCGTGCTCGGGCTCGTCACCGGCCTGAGCCTCGCCTACTCGATCACCGAGACGGCGTCCAACCCGGCCGCGGCCTACTTCGTGACGCCCACGCGCGCCTGGGAGTTCGGCGCCGGCGGGCTGCTCGCGCTGCTCGGCGCGCGCGCCTGGCAGCTGCCCGACGCGGTGCGCGCGCTGATGTCCTGGGCGGGCCTGGGCGCCGTGCTGTACGCCGCGATCTTCTACAGCACCGACACCGCGTTCCCCGGCTCCGCGGCGCTCGTCCCGGTGGTCGGGACGCTCGTCGTCATCCTCGCCGGGACGCCGCGGGCGCGCTGGGCGCCGTCGCCGCTGCTGCGCTTCCGGCCGGGGCAGTTCCTCGGCGACATCTCGTACTCGGTCTACCTCTGGCACTGGCCGCTGATCGTGTTCGCCCCGTTCGTGTTCGTCGAGCCCGGTCTGGACCAGACGCGCGTCGCGGTGATCGGGCTGACCGTGCTGCTGGGCTGGGTGACGAAGGTCCTCGTCGAGGATCCCGTGCGCCGCAGCGCCTGGCTGTCCGCCCAGCCGCGCATGACGTTCGCCTGCAGCGCCGCAGCGATGGCGCTCGTGGCCGGCGTCCTGCTCAGCGGCACGACGCACGTGCAGGCCCAGATCCGCCAGGCCGAGCGCGAGTCCGCAAAGGTCGCCGACGACGGGCCGCAGTGCTTCGGCGCCGCCGCGCGCGACGAGGAGATCCCCTGCGAGAACCCGGCGCTGCGCACGCAGGTCGTGCCGCTGCCGGTCGCCGCCAAGGCCGACGACTACGCGCCCTGCGAGCGCTTCCACCGCGAGAACGGGCTGAGCCAATGCGATTTCGGCGTCGCGCCCGAGAAGGCCTCGCGCACGATCGCGCTCGTCGGCGACAGCCACGCCTCGCACTGGCGCACGCCGCTGAACACCGTCGCCGACCGCAACGGCTGGCACGGCGTCTCGATCACGCGCACGAGCTGCCCGTTCTCGGAGGCGTCCAAGCACCTCGTCGAACCGACGCGCACGCAGTGCAAGGACTGGGTCGCCAAGCTGCCCGGCTACTTCCGCGCGCACCCCGAGATCGACACCGTGTTCGTCGTCGGCATCACCGGCGGCAGCGTCAACGTTCCGCCGGGCAGGACGATGTTCGAGGCGAAGGTCAACGGTGCGCGCAACGCCTGGAAGACGCTGCCCGACACTGTCAAGCACATCGTGGTGATCCGCGACACGCCGCGCATCGCCGGCGACACGGTCGAGTGCATCGACCGCGCGATCGCCGCCGGCGAGCGGGCGGACATCGCGTGCGCGATCCCGCGCGGGGCGGCGCTCGAGGCCGATCCGCAGGCCGTCGCCGCCCGCATGTCGGGCTCCGCGCGCACGCAGGTCATCGACCTCACCGACCACTTCTGCAGCGAGCGTCTCTGCTTCCCGGTGGTCGGCGGCGCGCTCGTCTTCAAGGACCTGCATCACTTCACGCTCGTCTGGGCCGAGACGTTGGGGCCGCCGCTGACGCGCGCCGTGGCGCGCGCGTCGGCGTCGTGGTGAGCGCGGGTCAGGGGCGCACGCGAATCGGACAGGCGCCGCCCCGGCGCGCGGCCAGGTCGCTCAGCAGCCGAGCTCGATGGCGTCGGCGATCATCGCGCTGCGGTAGCGATAGCCGGCCGCGTCGGCGTGCAGGCCGTCGGGCAGGAACACCGCGCCGACGTTGACCGCGTGCTCCCAGTTGACGACGACGATGCGCGGGTCACGGCGCTTGGCGGCGTGCAGCACCCGGTTCAGGCCGCGATAGGCGCCCTTGCGCTTGGGGCGGATGATCGTCGCCCAGACGACGCAGGCGTTCTCGGGCAGCAGCGACATCGTGCGCCGCACGCGGTCGGCGAAGCGCTTGGCGTTGCTGCCGTCGTTCGTGCCGAGGCTGATGACCACGGTCTTCGGCGTCACCAGCCGCAGCTCGCGGCGTACGAGCTTCATGCCCTGCGGCGTCGTGATGCCGTTCTTCGTGGCAGCGACGATCGTGCGCCCACCGAGCATCGGGCCGAGGTAGGGCAGCGTCCCGACGGCGAGCGAGTCGCCGACGACGAGCACGTCGGAGTCGCCGGCGAGTGCCGGTGTCGCGTATACGAGCAGCAGGCCGAGCAGCGCGAGCCACCCGCAGCAGGCGCTCGTGCGAATCCCCCTCGTCATGACGCGCACAGCCGCGCTCGCAAGACCTCGTCCTCGGTCCGTGGGTGCAATGAGGCTCCTTTGACCACGGCCGCCCCGCGCGGCCACTCGGGAATTATCCGCGTGCCGTCAAGCGGCGGCTGACGGTCGTCGGATCGCCCGCGTCGGCGGTCGCCTCGACCTGCAGCGTGACGGTCAGCCGGCGCCGCTTGCCCATCGCCCGGCGCAGCCGCGCGACCTGGGTGCGCGTGAGCTGCACGCGCACGATCTTCGACTCGGCCGCCTGCAGCTTGGATGTGGCGGGACGCAGGCTGATCGAGAATGCGCGCCTGCGCTTGCGTGGCTTGTCGCGCTCGGTCAGCGTGCCGGTCACCTCGACCGTGCAGATCGTGTCGCAGCCCACGCGGACGGGGAGCGTGCGCGTCCTGAACAGGCTGCCGGTGCGCAGGATCCGCACGCTGAGATCCGGCCCCAGGGGTGGCGGCAGCGTCGGGATCCTCGGCGGCGGCGGGTGGCCGATCGGCGTCGTCGCGGCGCAAGCCGGCGCGGCGGGCGCGGCGAGCGCGAACTGCTGCACGCGGTTGTTGCGCGTGTCGGTGACGGTCAGCGTGCCGTGGCAGTCGACGACGAGGCCGGTCGGGTTGATGAACTGGCCGGGGCCGAGCCCGCGCTCGCCGAACGTCCCCAGCCGTTCGCCGTCGGGGCCGAACTGCTGGATGCGGTTGTTGCCGCGGTCGGCGACCCAGAGGTTGTTGGCGGCGTCGAGCGCGATCTGCCCCGGCGCCGAGAGCTTGCCGAGCGTGCGGCCGGAGCCGCCGAACTGGGTGATGCGGCCACCACCGGCGTCGTAGATCGTGATGCGGTTGTTCGTCGCGCTGGCGTAGAGGCGCCCGCCGTCGGTCCGCGTGGCGACGCCGCGCACGGTGCCGGCGTCGGTCCACGCGCCGAGGTAGTCGCCGCTCGTCGTGAAGCGGGCGATGCGCCGGTTGCCGGTGTCGGCGACGCTGATGACGCCGTTGGCATCGATCGTGATCGCCGACGGGTCGCGCAGCTGGCCGGGGCCGCTGCCGAGCGTGCCGATCGTGCGCGCGGGCAGGCCGGTGGAGCGGGCGAAGACGAAGATCCGGGCGCGGCGCTGGTCGAGCACGTAGGCGTCGCCGGCGGCGTCGAAGGCGACCGCCACTGGGCGGCGCAGGATCGTCGGTCCGGGGGAGGGGGAGCCCCAGATCGAGGCGATCGAGCCGTCGGGGTGCAGCAGCTCGATGCGCCCGTTGACCGAATCGGCGACCGCGCGCAGGCCGCCGGCGTCGGCGGCGACGCCCATCGGCGCGTTGAACTGCCCCGGCCCGCGGCCCGAGGCGCCGAAGGAGCGCAGCAGCCTGCCGCCGCGGTCGAAGACGTCGATGCGGTCGTTGCCGGTGTTCGTGACGTAGAGCGCGCCGCTGCGGTCCGAGGCGATCGCGCGCGGGTAGGCGAGCTGGCCGGGCCCGGTGCCGTAGCTGCCCCAGCGCGCGCGATACTTGTAGTCGGGCTGGGGGCCGAAGCGCAGGATGCGCTGGTTGATGTCGTCGGCGACGAAAACGCGGCCCTGCGGGTCGACGGCGACGCCGAAGGGAAAGCTGAACTGGTTTCTGCCCGCGCCCTGGCCGCTGCCGACCGTGCGCAGCACGCGCCCGCCGAAGTCCATGACGACGAGCCGGTGGTGATGGTCGTCGGCGACGATCAGCCGCTGGCCGCGTACGGCCAGGCCGCGCGGGTTGGCGAGCAGGCCCGGCGGGGCGATCTCCATCGCGCCCGTGCCGTCGAGGTGGAAGCGCTGCAGGCGGTCGTTCTGGCTGTCGGAGACGAACAGGAAGTTGCCCGCGATGGCCAGGCCGCCGCCGGCCGGGGCGTCGTTGCCGCCGCCGGGACCGAAGTTGAACTGCCCGACCGCGGTGCCGCGGCTGCCGAAGGAGTGCATGAGGCTGCCGTCGGGCCTGAAGCGGTCGATCCGGCTGTGGCCGCTGCTGGCGACGAACAGGGTGTTGTCCGCCGCGACCGCCACGGCGCCGACCGACGTGAACTCGCCGGGGCGCAGGCCGGCGAGCCCGACCTCGCGCAGGAACTGGCCCTGCGGGGTGAAGACCTGGATGACGCTCGAGGACTGATCGCCGACGTAGACCGACCCGTCGGGGCCGATGGCGACGGTCTGCGGGAAGCGCAGCACGCCGCCGCCGCGCTGGCCGACCTGCGAGCCGGCCGTGTACGGGCAGGCGCTGGTCGCGCCCGGACACGCCGCCTGGGCCGGCGCGGCCGCCGGCACCGCCAGGACGCCGAGCGTGAGCGCGAGCGCGCCGGTCACGATCCCCTGCAGCCGGCGATGGGTGCTGCGTGCCATCGGCGCTCTAACCACGGCGCGCGACGATAGTCGCGCCGCCGGCGCCGGCCTGCACGATGTTGTGCGCCGCCGCGAGCCGGCCGCTGCCGGCTCGGCGAGCCGGCCGCGGTCGACCGGCTCGCTCGCCCGGATGAGCGCCTGGTTGTCGGCGGTCACGTCCGCCACGTTGACGTTCATGCCGGCGTCACGCGCGGCCGGCGCGGACACCGCACACAAGCGCGGGGTGGCCCTGAGCGTCGGGGCCGCCAGGTTCTGACGTACGTGCGACCGAGCAGCGCGGTGAGCGATTGTCGATGTGCCAACCCGGCGCCGCCGGTGGCCGCCCCGGCCTATCGTGCGTATATGGCCAGCGACGTGCACGGGGACCTCGTCATCGACGTAGCGCAGCCGCGGGCCGACTCGGACGCCGCACGCCCGGAGCGCACCCTGCTGCTGGTCTGCCTGCTCGCCGCGTCCGGGCTCATCCACGCCAGGGCGGCGATCGATCACGCGTCGCACTACTGGCTCTTCGGCCTCCTCTTCGGCGTCCTGGCCTACGCGCAGGTGCTCTGGGCGTTTCTCGTCTACCGCCGGCCCGACGACCGCCGCCGGCTCACGCCGGCCCTCGTCGGCAGCCTCGCCGTGGTCGGCGTCTGGCTCGTCTCGCGCACGGCGGGGCTGCCGATCGGCCCGTGGGCGGGCCGGCCCGAGCCGCTGGCCGTCACCGACGTCACGGCGACGCTGACCGAGCTGATCCTGGCCGCGCTGATCGCCGCGATGCTGTGGCCGGGCGGGCGGGTGGCGGCGCGGATGCGCTGGCTGGACGGGGCCAACTGCCTCCGGGTGGGATCGATGCTCGTCGCGCTCAGCCTGCTCGCGGTGCTGGTGGGCAACCACGCGCATCCGGGAACGTGATCGGCGCAGGATTTCGTGCGCGATCGCACGAGTCAAGACGGGGAGGGGTTATGCTGAGCGGTGTGCCGGACCTGCTCGACCGCATTCGCCGCGAGCTCGACGACCGCCTCGCGGAGCTCAAGCCGATAGCCGACGAGTTCGCCCGCCTGCAGCGCGCCACCGACGCGCTCGATCAGCTTTCGGGCGACAGCCCGCCGCGCCGGGCATCGCCCCCGTCGGTCCGGCCCGCCCCCGTTCCCGCGCCAGCGAGGACCCCCGCCAAACCGGCCGCGCGGCGACGCTCGGGCGCGGCGCGTGCCGCGCCCGGCCAGACCCAGCTGCGCGTCATCGAGCATCTGCGCAGCGGCCCGGGGAGCACGAGCACGGCCGTCGCCGCGGCGCTTGGGATCTCCGCCAACGCCGCCGCCGCGACGATCTCGCGGCTCGTCAAGCAGGGTCGCGTGCAACGCCTGGAAACGGGCGGCTACTCGTCGGTCGAGGCGTCGCCGGCCGCAGCCCCGCCCGCCGTCACGCCGCCGCCGCCCGCCTCCGACGCGTAGCGCGGCGACGCAGACGGTTCCGGGGGGCGGCTGCTACAGCCCGTGCAGCGGGTTGTGCTGCGGCGCCGGGTTGTCGCGCGGCGGCTCCTCGGCGCCACGCTCCTCGGTGGCGATCGGCTTCATACGCTGCGGGAGCGTTCCCGGGATCTTCAGCTTGACCTTGCGTCCGTCCTTCGTCGTCAACTCGCCCAGCTCGGGCCGGACGGGATGCAGTGGCTCACCTGGAATCGGGCTCATGAACGCAGGCTACTCCTGCTGTCCAGCCGCGATCTCGCTGCTGCGCCGGCGTCTGCCGCCGAGGCTCGGCAGCCGCGGCATCCGGGCCTCGCGCAGCGCCGCGCGGGCCGCGGCATGGCCGTTGACGCCGTGCACCGCGCCGCCCGGAAACGTCGACGCGCCGCCGATGAACAGGCCGCGCACGGGCGTCGCGTACGGCTTGAGCGAGGCCACTGGGCGGAAGATGAGCTGGTCCATCGCGTAGCTGCCGTGGCCGACGTCGCCGCCCGGCAGGCTCGCGTTGCGCGCGTGCAGGTCGGCGGGCGCCATCACGTGGCGCGCCAGCACGCGGTCGCGGAAGCCCGGCGCGAAGCGCGTGATCGACGCCTCGATCGCGTCGGCGAACTGCTCGCGCCGAGCCGCCGACCACTCGATGCCCGGCGGGGTGTGGGTGTACGCCCACGCCGTGTGCTTGCCGGCCGGGGCCCGGGTCGGGTCGGCGATCGTCTGCTGGCCGGAGAGCAGGAACGGGTGTGCGGGCAGCTTGCCGCCGGCGACCTCGTGCAGCGCGGCGCGCATCGCGACGGGGGCCCCGCCGACATGCACGGTCCCCGCGCGGCGCGCGTCCTCGTTCTCCCACGGGATCGGCGCGTCGAGCGCCCAGTCGACCTTGACGGTGTCCGGCCCGAAGCGGAAGCGCATCGCGCGGCGGACGTACTCGTCGCCGAGCACGTCGCCGGCGAGCGACACGAGGCTCTGCGGCGTGGTCGTGGTGATGACGGTGCGCGCGGCGATACGCTCGCCGCCGGCGAGCCCGATGCCGGTGGCGCCGCGCCGGTTGGCCAGCACCCGCTGCACCGCAGCGTCGGTGCGGACCTCGCCGCCGAGCTCGCGCAGGCGGCTCGCCAGCGCGCCGGTGACCGCGCCGGCGCCGCCCTCGGGGCTGGGCCAGCCGACGGCGTGGCCGAGCAGGTTCAGCCAGACGCCGGCGATCGCGCTGCCCGCGGCGTCCAGCGGCACGTCGCCGTGCAGCGACGACCCGTACAGGAGCGCCGCGCCGTCGCCGCGGAAGACCTCGCCGGCCAGCGCCGTGGCCGGCATGAGCAGCATCCGCGCGAACTCGAGCAGGCCGCCGACCTTGAACGCGGCGAGCATGCGCGCGCCGCCCGCGACGGGGGGAAAGCCGGCGAGCATCATCGTGCGCAGGGCCTCCCAGTGGCGCAGGTAGGGCGCCACGAGCTCCTCCCAGCGGCGGCCGTCGCCGGGCGCCAGCGCCTCGAGCGAGGCGACGGTGTGGGCGAGGTCGCGCGAGAGGGTGGCACCGCGGCCGCCGGGCAGCGGGTGGACCATCGCCAGCTCGGGCTGGATCCAGCGCAGGCCGTGGCGGTCGAGCTCCATGCCGGCGAAGACCGGCGAGGCGATCCCGACCGGATGCACGGCCGAGAAGACGTCGTGGCGAAAGCCCGGCAGCGTGAGCTCGGCGGTCTGCGCCGCGCCGCCGAGCGTGGCCGCGCCCTCGACGCACAGCACGGAGAGCCCGCCGCGGGCGAGCGTCACCGCCGCCGACAGCCCGTTGGGACCGGAGCCCACCACGACCGCGTCGTAGCGGGCGTCCGTCACGCGGTTCTCCGGGCGATCTGCTGCAGCATGCTCGACTCGGGCCGCTCGTCGCCCCAGAACGCCTGCTGCGCCTTGCGGCCCTGGGAGCGATAGGCCTGCTCGAGCGTGACGGGCAGGTCGTCCCAGGTGCCCGCCGCGCGCAGGTAGGCCTGGCCGTCGAGCTCGTAGGCGAGCAGGCGATTGCGCCCGCGGCCCATGAAGTGGCCTTCGTGTGTGTCGACGCAGATGACGGCCAGGGGGGTGCAGCCGGGCGGGTAGGCGGGGGGCTCGTCGCGGCCGTAGCGGACCATGAGCTCGCTGAGGCGCGCGGCGTACTGGTCGAGCTCGTCGGGGTGGTCCTCGCGCGTGAAGAACCGCGTCACGGTCACGTAGCCGCGCAGGATCGCCGGCGTCCGCGGCGACAGCGCGCTGATGATCTCGATCTCGAACGTCTGGCCCGCGAGGCCGGGCGTGCTGCGCACGGCGGTGAAGCGGCCCAGGTCGCTGCCGTAGTCCGGCCAGGTCTCGGGCCGCGCGAGTGCCGCCAGGGTGCGCTGGGCCGACGCGACCGGCACCGGCTTGTACGTGTGCCAGACCTGCTCCTTGCGGTCGCGCGCGGGCGGTGTGAGCGCGCCGAGCTTGCCGTGGCGCAGCCGGTACTCGGGCTTGTAGGCGTCGCGCTCGTCCGTCGTCTCGAAGGCGATGCCGTGGGCGCGGCGGGCGTCGTCGCCGTAGGCCTCCTGAAACCAGGCGCCGATCAGGCGGGCGGCGCCGGTGAAGAGCTGCTCGCGGTCCAGCGTTCCGCGCGGCGTGTGCGCGCTGTCGAGGATCCGCTCGCGAAAGAACGCGCGATGGAAGGCGACGACGTCGTGCGCGTGCAGGCGATGGTGGGCGTGCTGATGCCAGCGCGTCGTGAGGATCGCGAACGCCAGCCGCAGGTCCTCGACGTCGCGCAGCTCGGCCATCCGCGCGTAGTAGGCGGCGTTGAGGAAGTCGGTCACCCAACCGACCGCGTCGGGCGCGGTGATCGACGTGCCGCTCATCCGCGCCACGGTGACCGGAGAGGAGCCCCAGAGGCGTCTCGCGGCCGCCGCGGCCGCCACGATGCCGAGCGTGGTGGTCGCGCCCCGCGCGGCCCGTCGTGCATCCATGGGGATCCAGGCTACCCCGCCGTGGCGGCCGCGGCGGACCCGCCGTCGCGGTGACGCGCCGAGTGCCGATGGCGCACGGGGCGCGCCACGACCCGGCGCCACACGCCCCCCGCGTTGCTTGAGCTGCGGCTCGAGATGACTGCGCAGCGCGTTCGCCCCGGCCATGACCACCCGCCCGGCCGGGCGGTGGTACCGATACGGCTTGTGAAGTGCGACATTGCCGGGATGCAGCGCAGCGAGCCACGGGCCGTCTGACGCGGTGTCCGACCGCTTCGAGTCCTACCTGCACCAGGCCGCCGAGCTCGTCCGCAGCGGCGATCTCGCGCGGGCCGAGGGCTTCGAGCGCCTCGCGCGCCAGACACTCGAGGCGCTCGGCGACGACATCGTGGGCGTCACTGAGCGCCTCCGGCTTGGCTTCAGTTGACACGCGGCGGTTGCCAAACCCAGCGGCGCTGGGCCTGTCCGCCCATCCCCTCGGTCCACTCCCGGGAGTCCAGCGATTGGGTGACTTCCTCGATGACGTAGCGCACTGCCGGAGAGTGCCACTGACCGGAGCGGAGGCAGCACCTCCAGACGACATTGACGGACCCACATCCCGTGGATGGCGACGCCCCGATGGCCGTGAGGCCGATGAGCCCCGGGTGTGGCGCGACGACGAAGAGGCGCCCAGGCGGCCCGATCTGCCTGCTGCCCGACGCGCGGACGCCGACGATTCTGAGGCGTCGGCACCGACGCCAATCGCCGCGTTCTTGCCGCGCAGAACGTTGGCGATCTAGCAACGGATAGCGGATTGCGCGAGAAGGAGCGCCGTCCTCGGGCGCGGCTACGATCGCCCGCGCATGTTCGACGAACTGGAGTCCGAACGCGCGCCCTGGCGAAAGCTCGATACGGACGCCGGTCAGCTACGACCAGTGGAGGTTGTCCTCTGGATCCTCGACGCCCCTTCCGTGCCGTGCGAGACAGGCTGATCCCGCGAAGAAGCTACGCCTACCCACCAACAACGCGCGCCGGACGCGCACGGGCCTGGGCACTGCGGCATCTGTGAACCGGCCCTTCCCGTCGCATTCTCGCCTCGCCGAAGCCGCTGCCGGGTCGGGCGGGGCGGGGCTCTGGTGTCAGCGAGGGCCGGTGGGTGGCGGAACATCGAGCGGTTTGCAGATCGCTCGGGCAAGCCCGAAGTCGATCTCGCGGTGGCGAGGCACGGCGGTGCGCCGAGTTCCTCTGGGGGCGGCCCATTTGCTGTGCCGGCCACCTTCGTCGACGAGTCGGCAACCGTGCTCGCGCAGATGACGCTCCAGGTCGCGCCGCTTCACGCGGCGATTGTCAGCTGCAGCGGCTCGCTGTCAGCCGGGGGCGCATCGGGCTCGGGCTTGAGCATGAGGCGCAGCGCATCGATGACGTTCTCGCGGGCTTCCTCTCGCGTGCGGCCCTGGCTGATGGCGCCGGGTACTTCTGGGATCGACGCGATGATCCAGTTGTCCTCGCCAGGCTCGAAACGGATCGTCAGCTGCAGCGCGTCGCTCATCCGCTGAACGATACCGCTGTGAACGGGGCGCCGGTCGCTCCCGAGCCGGACGTGTGCCAGTCTGCTCGGCGACAGTGGCGCCAGGCCGCACGGTGCCCCTCCTCGACGTCTCCGCGCCTCTGCTCACGCCCTGTCTGCCGGCATAGCCCGACGCGACGATGGAGAGTGCCCCTGCGCGCGAGCAGCAGTCTCGTAGCCGCCCCCGGGCACGCGCGGCGTTCCGTTCGTTTAGGCGGTAATCGCTGTCTCCGCGTCGCGGCTTCTCGTTGTACCTAGGTCGGCGCTGGACGAGCACTTCGTCGGCGTGTGGCAGACGACGATGGCGACGCGGCCGGCACGGGAGAGCATCCGGCGTCGTGGTGGCGCGACCTACCGCCTGATCCGCTACGCCGACGACTTCGTCGTCTGCGTCGCCGGCCGGCAGGAGCACGCCGTGGCGCTGAGAAGCGAGGTTGAGCAGGTGCTCGCACCGCTCGGTCTCAGGCTCTCCCCGGAGAAGACCCGTGTTGTGTCGATCGACGACGGGTTTGACTTCCTCGGATTCGCGATCAAGCGCGTCCGTGGACGTCACGGCCGGATGGTGATCCACACCTACCCGTCAAAGCGGGCGCTTGCGTCCGTCAAGGCGAAGGTACGCCAGATCACCAAGCACACCGGCCCCGACCAGGCACCCGACCAGCTCCTGCAGCGCGTCAACCGCGTGCTGCGAGGCTGGTGCAACTACTTCCGCCACGGTGTCTCATCGCGGACGTTCGCCTACTTGCGCCACTACGCCTACTGGCGAGTGGTCGGCTGGCTGCGCCGCCGACACCGAAAACGGAACTGGAGCTGGCTGCGCCGCACCTGCCTCACGGAGCGGTGGCCCGCCCACGAAGGCGTGGAACTCTTCAACCCGGTCGCGCTCGGCACCAGCCGATACCGCTACCGCGGCCAGAAGATCCCACTCCCCTGGACGGCCGGCTACATCGCCTTGCGCGACCACGCCACAGCCATGGACCACCTGGAAGGAATGATCGCCAGATGACCACCGGCATGCTCGTGGAGAGCCCGGTGCGGGGGAACTCGCACGCCGGGTTCGGCGGGCGGCCCGCGGAACCGGAGCGGTCGGAAGGACGCCACCGCGCCGCGGGCCGACCCTACCTCGCCCAGCGCGCCGTTGATCAGGTCCGCCGCGACGAGTGGAACGCCCGCGACCGCTCCCGCACGAAGACCGGCAAGTGGATCAAGAACACGCGCTGGTCGCTGCTGAAGAGCCCCGACAAGCAGACCGTCCGCCAACTCGCGCTGCTCGGCGAAGTCCAGCACGCCAACAAGCCGATGTTCCGCGCGTTCTTACTCAAAGAAGAGCTCCGGCTGCTCTACCACCTCGACGATCGCGCGCTCGCGCCCGCACACCTAAACGCCTGGCTGGCCTGGGCATCCCGGTCGCGGCTCACGCCGTTCGGCAAGCTCGCCCGCACGATCCGCCGCCACCGCGCCGGCATCCTCGCCGCCATACGCCTCGGACTCAGCAACGGTCGCCTCGAAGGCCTCAACAGCCGCATCCGCCTCATCAGCCACCGCAGCTTCGGCTTCCACAGCGCCACACCGCCCATCGCCCTCGTCTACCTGTGCTGCGCCGGCATCGTCATCGCGCTCCTGCGATGACCTTTACCACCAAACTGATCGGAGCACCCTTCTTAGAGCGTGGCTGTGGCAGGTCACGGGGCTCGGCGGCGGCTGACCAAGACGTCTATTTGCCCCTGGGGTCGCGAACCCAAGCACGGGCCCTAATACACGCGTCGAGCCGGCCGCGCCCGAGCGTCAACCCGTGCGCACATTGTGTCGATAAGCACGAACGATGCGCGTGTCGTACTTCTGCTCGCAATGTCTCGTGAACTGGTGGCCGTACCAGGCCAAGGGAGGCTGCTGTCCGCGCTGTGGCGGCGGCACGAGCTTTCGCCAGGAGCCGGCCAGCGACGACGCCGAGCCGCTGTTCGTCATCGCCCGCGTCGAGGCCGCGCATCGCGAACGCTGCGCCGCCTTCGAGGCGTACTACGCCGAGCGCGAGCAGCACCGCGCCGCCTAGCCCCGGTTGGGCGGTAAGAGAGCCGCAACGCGCCCGCCGCGGCCGACCGCCCGCACGCCAGCTAATGCGCGGACGGCGTTATGCCGACTACTGTCGTATCGAGGTCTGCATAGCTTGCATCGAGAAACCGCTCATTCACACGACGCAAGCTCCGCGGCCCCGCCGGCGCACGCGGATGGCGGGCGAGGCGAGGCGGCCGCGGCGAGCCCGCAGGCCATCCATGTCCTGTGGATGACCGCCGGGCTCGGCTGCGACGGCGAGTCGGTGGCCATGACGAGCGCGACGTCGCCGAGCCTCGAGGATCTGCTCAGCGGCGTCATCCCCGACAGCCCGCGCGTGATCCTGCACAACCCGATGCTCGCCTACGAGAGCGGCGCCGACTTCACGACGGCCTGGTACGACGCGGAGGAGGGGTTGCTCGATCCGTTCCTGCTCGTCGTCGAGGGCGCGATCGGCGACGAGCAGCGCAGCGGCGACGGCCACTGGACGGGGTTCGGCGTCGACCCGATCGACGGGCAGCCGATCACCGTCAACGAGTGGATCGACCGGCTCGCGCCGAAGGCCGCGGCGCTCGTCGCGGTCGGGACGTGCGCGACCTACGGCGGCGTGCCGGCGATGAAGAACAACCCGACCGGCGCGATGGGCCTGCCCGACTTCCTCGGCTGGGGCTGGCGGTCGCACCGCGGCGTGCCGATCGTCTGCGTCCCCGGCTGCCCCGCGCAGCCCGACAACATGACCTCGGTGCTGCTCGAGCTCGTCCTGTTCGCGGGGGCGATGGGCCCGCCGCCCGAGCTCGACGAGCGCCTGCGCCCGACGCGCCTGTTCGGGCGCACGACGCGCGAGGGCTGCACCCGCGCCGGCTTCACCGAGCAGGGCCAGTTCGCGACGACGTACGGCAACGACTCGCGCTGCCTCGTCAAGCTCGGCTGCAAGGGCCCGGCGGCGGTCTGCAACGTGCCCCAGCGCGGCTGGGTCAACGGCCTCGGCGGCTGCCCCAACGCGGGCGGCATCTGCATCGGCTGCACGATGCCCGGCTTCCCCGACAAGTTCATGCCGTTCATGGATCCCGACCCCTGGGGCAACGCCGCCGCAAACTTCCAGCGCTTCACCTACGGCCCGCTGTTTCGCCACTTCCGCAAGCGCAACCTGCTGCTGAAGTTCGAGCAGGAGCCCGACTGGCGCGGACCCTCGGCCGTCGCCCCGCCGGCCGTCGGCGGCGGGCGCCGGTAGCGATGGTCACCGTCGGGGAGGTCCTGCGCTGGGTGCTGTACCGCACCCGCAGCCTCTACTACCAGGCCCTGCGCCGGCTGATGCGCGGCGACCGGCTGCTGTGGGGCTCGGAGCGCAAGTTCCGCGCCCTGCTGGAGGCGGCGCCCGACGCGATGGTGATCGTCGACAGCCACGGCCACATCGCGCTCGTCAACGAGCAGGCCGAGCGGATGTTCGGCTATCGCCGTCAGGAGCTCGTCGGCAAGGGCATCTCCGAGCTGATCCCCAAGCGGCTGCGCGCGCAGCACCGCCACCACGTCAAGGCCTATGGCCGCGACGCCGTCGCGCGGCCGATGGGCGGCGACCACGAGCTCTACGCGCTGCGCAGGGACGGCAGCGAGTTCCCCGTCGAGATCAGCCTCAGCCCGATCGAGACCGACGAGGGCGTGATGATCTCCAGCGCCATCCGCGACGTCAGCGCGCGCAAGCGCGAGCTCGTCGAGCTGCGCACGGCCGAGGCGCTCTTCCGCGGCGCCTTCGACGGATCGCCGATCGGCATGGCGCTGGCCGACGCCGAGGGTCGCGTCGTGCGCGTCAACGGCGCGCTGTGCGATCTCACGGGCCGCACCGTCAAGCAGCTCGCCGGCAAGCGCTTCGACACGCTCACGCACGTCGCCGACGCCGGCCGGGACGGCCAGGTGGTCCGCGCGCTGCTGTCAGGCGAGCGCGACCAGTACAAGCTCGAGACGCGCTTCCTGCACGCCAGCGGGGCGCCGATCTGGGTCGCGCTGCAGGCGACGACGATCACCGACGACGACGGCGCCCCGCGCCGCTACCTCGTCCAGGTCCAGGACGTCACGCATCGCCGCCACTACGAGGAGAACCTGCACTACCTCGCCACGCACGACCCGCTGACCGGCCTGCACAACCGGGCGAGCTTCGCCAACCAGCTCGACGCCCACGCCGACCTCGTGCGCCGCTACGGCTCCGACGGGGCGCTGCTGCTGCTCGACCTCGACCACTTCAAGTACGTCAACGACACGCTCGGCCATGCCGCCGGCGACCAGCTCATCGCGCGCGTCGCCACCGTGCTGGAGGGACGGCTGCGCGAGAGCGACGTGCTCGCACGGCTCGGCGGCGACGAGTTCGCCGCCCTGCTGCCCCGAGCGACGGTGCACAGCGCCAGGCGCGTCGCCCAGAACCTGCTCGACGCGCTGCGCGACGAGCGGATCACCGTGCCGGGCATGGGTCAGCGCACGATGACGGCGAGCATCGGCATCGCGATGTTCGAGGCGGCTGAGGACCTGCGCGGCGAGGACGTCCTCGTGTCGGCCGACCTCGCGATGTACGACGCCAAGGAGGCCGGGCGCAACCAGGTCGCGCTGCACGTCCGCGGCGAGCACGCCCAAGCGCGCATGAGCGGCCGGATCACGTGGGCCGAGCGCATCCGCGTGGCGCTCGAGGAGGACCGCTTCACGCACGTCGCGCAGCCGATCTTCAGCTTCGCGACCGGCGCGATGACGCAGTTCGAGGTGCTCCTGCGCATGCGCGACGAGGACGGCGACCTGATCGCGCCCAGCGCGTTTCTGTCCACGGCCGAGCGGCTGGGGATGGTGCTGCAGATCGACCTGATGACCGTGGCACGGGCGATCCGCGCGGTCGCGGCTGCGGGCGACGCCGGCGGCCTGCGCCCGCGCGTGGAGATCAACCTCTCGGGCGCCTCGATGGGCGACCCGGAGATGCTGCGCGTCATCGAGCACGAGCTGCGCGAGACCGGCCTCGACCCCGCCCGGGTGATCTTCGAGATCACCGAGACCGCGGCGATCGCGAACATCGGCCGCGCGCGCCGGTTCTCCGACCAGCTCGCCACGCTCGGCTGCCACTTCGCGCTGGACGACTTCGGCGCCGGCTTCGGCTCGTTCTACTACCTCAAGCACGTGCGCTTCGACATCCTGAAGATCGACGGCGAGTTCGTACGCGAGTGCTGCTCGACGACCACCGACCGCCTCGTCATCCAGTCCGTCGTCGACATCGCCCGGGGCCTCGGCAAGCAGACGATCGCCGAGCACGTCGGCGACGCCCCCACCGTCGAGCTGCTGCGCGCGCTCGGCGTCACGCACGGGCAGGGCTTTCACCTCGGCGAGCCGCGGCCGCTGGAGGACTTCCTCGCCGAGCTTTCGCGGCGGCCGGCCGCGCTGGCGTAGGGCCGTGAGACAACCTGCGGCGGGCAACTCGACGGAGCGCGCTCACCCGTGCGCCGGACGAAAACCTAGGATGGCGTTCGTGGAGGATCTCGCGAACCCGACGGCGCTCATCGCGTGGGCCCATCGCGGCCCGGGCTGGACGGATCAACAGGCTGACGATTGGCGAGCTGAGGTGAGCGCGTTCGTCAGTGCCCTGCGGGGTTTCGGCATCGACGCGCAGGTCGACCTGCACGACCTGTCGACGCGCGGGGTGGATTGGACTCGTTACGGGCCCAAGGCCATCATGGAAAAGGAGTGGGTCATGGTGGCGTTGAGCCGCGCTTGGCGCGAGCGCTGGGAAGGGCGTAACGATCCGACGGTCGGAGCCGGGGCCTCCGGCGAGGCGGATGCGCTGCTCAGCGTGTACGCCGAGGATCAGCAGGCCTTCCGGGACAAGCTCGTTCTCGTGACCCTGCCGTCGATGATCGGCGAGCCCGCGCTCGTCCCGACGGGGCTGCACGGCGTGCAGCACCAGGTCGTGTCGGGCTACGAGCTGGCGCAGATGGCGGATCTCATCCGGCTACTGACCGGGCAGCCCGCCTACCCCGCGGTGCCGCTGGGGAAGATCCCGAAGCTTCCGCCCGCGGTGCCCGGGCCGATCGGCAGGGTTACGCCGCCGACCGAGTCGCGGCCCATCCGGATGAGCCGTCCGCTGGACCGGCGTGGGGGTGGTGCGGTCGACCGGCGCTTCGTCGCCGAGCTGATGATCTTCGCGGTGCTGTTCACCCTCGCCTACTCCTTCGGCACGGGGCTCTGAGCGCGTGACCGATCGGCTACGGACGGTGCTCGCCGCAGGGATCGTGGTGGTGTGCGGCACCCTCGTGGGCTTGCTCGTCGGGGGCGAATCCGGCCAGCGCGTCGCGACCGTCACTCAGACCGTCACCCGACCCGGCCCCGTGCAGACCACGACGGTGACCCGATCTGACGCCGATCCTGGTGAAATCACCATCACGCCCGCGACGGGCCCCGACGCCCCGGACACCCTGAAGGAGCTTCTCGACGGCGACCGGATCGAAGAGAGCTATCTCGCCGACTTTGGCACGGTGACGATCGCCGACAAACCCCATGAAGGCATGTCGATGAGCGTCGATCGCGGCGGCGCGCGGCTCGTGATCAATACTCGCCGGCGCTACAAGCAAGTGCGAGGGCTGGTGGGGATCAGCGGCGATGTCGAGTGCCCCGACAACGACGCGAACGTTTCCATCACCAACGGAAGCGGCGAGACGCTCTGGGCAAAGCGCGTGGGGTTCACCTCGCCGACGCGATTTGAGGTCGCGATCACGAACCGGTCGGAGATCACGCTCGATGCAGTTAGTGTTCCCGCGGGCGACAATCCTTGCGACGGAGACTTCGATGCCCACCCCGCCTGGGGGAGCCTGGAGTTCGTGAAGTGAGCGCTGCAGGGCCTGGTCCCTGCCGGGACGTCTGAGACCCGCGCCGGCGTGCGCTGTAGCGTCTGCCCGGAGGGGAGGGGGACGCACGTGGCCACGACACTGGAGCGAGAGACAGAGCTCGACTGCATCGCCGCTGCGCTCGACGACGCCGCGGACGGCCGCGGCAGCCTGGTCGTCATCGAGGGGCCGGCGGGGATCGGCAAGTCGCGCCTCGTCGACGATGCCCGCGCGCTGGCCAAGCTGCGCGGCTTCGGGCGCCTGTGGGCCGTCGGCGACGAGCTCGAGCGCGCGATGCCCTGGGCGGTGGTGCGCCAGATGGTCGAGCGCTCGATCTCGCGCTACCGCGGCGAGGTGCGCCAGCAGCTGCTCGCCGGATCGGCGGGTGCGGCCCTGGCGGCGCTCGAGCGCGCGCCCGCCGACGCGGGCGCCACCGACGCGGCGCTGGCGCGCACCCTGCACGCGCTGTGGTGGGTCGCCGCCGATCTCGCGGCCGAGCGCCCGCTGCTGATCACGATCGACGATGCCCAGTGGGCCGATGCACCGTCGCTGCACTTCATCGCGCACCTCGCGCGCCGGATCGACGACCTGCCGATCGCGCTGATCGTCGGCACCCGCCCGCCGGTCGAGCGCAGCGGGCCGCTGCCGGAGCTCGCCGCCGCCCGCGCCGGTCGCCGACTGCTGCCGCAGCCGCTCTCGGCCGAGGCGACGGGCGAGCTGTGCGCCCGCGACGACGTCGCGCCCGTGCCTGCGGTGCTGGCCGCGCTGCACGCGGCCAGCGGCGGCAACCCGTTTCTCGCCCGCCAGCTCGCCGCCGAGCTCGACGCGCGTGGCCTGGCGCAGGACGATCCGGCGACGGCGGTCGCCATCACCGGGCTGGGGCCAGCCACGATCTCCCGGGCGCTGCTGTCCCGGCTGCCCGACGACGCGGTGAAGCTGGCCGCCGCAGCCGCCGTCCTCGGCGCGCGCAGCGATGTGCGTTTCGCGTCCGCCCTGGCGCGGATCGATGCCGCGCGCATGGCGCCCGCACTCGATGCGCTCGTCGCCGGGCACGTGCTCGACGGCGGCGGCGACGGCGCGCTGCGCTTCGTGCACCCGGTGGTCCGCGAGGCCGTCCTCGCCGAGCTCGGCGCGGGCGAGCGCGCGGCGCTCCACGCCGCCGCCGCGACCGAGCTCCAGACGGCCGGCGCGCCGCCGCAGCGGGTCGCCGCGCATCTGGCGGCCGCGCCCGCGGGCACGCTCCCGCAGGCGGCGGCGCTGCTGTGCGAGGCGGCGGCGCAGCTGCTCGCCGAGGGCGACGCGCCGACCGCGGTGCGCCACCTGCGCCGCGCGCTCGAGGAGGCGCCGGCCGACGACGCGATCGCGGCGCAGCTCGGCGCCGCGCTGCTTCGCGCGCGTGACTTCGCGGCTGCCCGCGAGCAGCTGCGCGCCGCGGCCCGTGCCGCGCGGACGCTGCCCGAGCGCGCCGAGCGGCTCGCCGCCGTCGCTTCGGCGACGCTCGCCCTCGACGGCCCGGCCGTCGCGATCGACGAGCTGAGCGCGGCGCTGCACGCCTGGCCGCCGGAGGCCGCCCGCGAGCCGCCGGCGCTCGTGCTCGAAGCCCGGCTGGCGACGCTGTGCTCGTATCTGCCGGAGGCGATCGAGCACAACGCCGAGCGCCTGCGCGCGTTCGCCGACCTGCCCGGGACCGACCGGGCGCAGCGCACGCTGCTGGCGCTGCTGGCCCAGCGCGGCATGTACGACGTGCGCCCGGCGGCCGAGGTGGCCGAGCTGGCGCAGCGCGCGCTCGGCGACGGCGCGTACGCCGCCGACGCGGCCGACGGCCTCGTCCCGTGGGCCAATGCCGTCAACGCGCTCGTCGCCGCCGACGGCGTGCGGGCCGCGGCAGCCGAGATCGAGCATGCCCGCCGGCGCCTGCGCGACGGCGGTGGCTCGCCGGTCGAGTTCGCGGCCGTCAGCTCGGCCGCGGCCGCGGTCGCCTGGCGGCGCGGGGACGTCGCCGGCGCCGAGGCCGACGCCGAGGCGGTGGTCACCGCCCTCGCGTTCTCCGATCCCGGCGCGGCGATCGTCGCCATGCGCGCGGTGGCGGCGTGCTTTCTCGTGCTTGCCGCGCTCGAGCGCGACGACGTCGGCGCGGCGGTCGCGGTCGTGGCGCGCTTCGACGCCGACTGCCCGCAGGCGCCCGACCTCATCGCGGTCACGCGGTTGCGCCAGGTGCGCGCGGCGGTCGCGCTCGCCCGCGACGATGCGGTGCTCGCCCGGCGCGACGCATTCGCGCTCGGCGAGCAGGTGCGGGTGGCGCGGATCGACACGCCCTCGGTGCCGTGGCGCGCGCCGGCCGCGATCGCGCTGCAGCGTCTGGGGGAGGATGAGCAGGCGCGCGCGCTGGCCGCCGAGCAGCTCGCGCTGGCGCGGCGCTGGGGCGCGGCGAGCGATGTCGGCGCGGCGCTGCGGCTCAACGCGCGTGTGGACGCCGAGCGGCGCATCGAGCGGCTCGAGGAGTCGATCGCGCTGCTTCAGACCGCGCCGTGGCGGCTCGAGCTGGCGCGGGCGCTCGCCGACTACGGCGCGGCGCTGCGCGTCGCCCGCCGCCGCTCGGACGCCCACGAGCCGCTGCGCCGTGCGGCCGAGCTGGCCGACGCCTGCGGCGCGCGCGCCCTGCGCGCGCGGGCGCTCGACGGGCTGGCCGCGCTCGGCGACCGGCCACGAAAGCTCATGTTCTCGGGCGCCGAGTCGCTCACCGCGTCGGAGCGGCGGATCGCCGAGCTGGCCTCGGGCGGGCGCTCCAACCGCGACATCGCGCAGGAGCTGTTCGTCTCCCCGAAGACCGTCGAGAACCACCTCGGGCGGGTCTACGTGAAGCTCGGCATCAAGGGCCGCCGCGAGCTGGCCTCGGCCCTGACCTGATCGCGGCCGTTCAGCCGTCGCGGCGCTCAGGGGGCGCGTACATGGTGCGCGAAAGGCGCCGCGCACGGCCCTCCTCGACCGCTTCGCGCAGAGCGCGGCCGAAGCGGCCGGGGCCCCAGTAGCGCGCGCCGACCGCATTGGCGAGCAGGTCGCGGCGGATCGGGCCGCGGTCGTCCAGCGCACGCCCGATGATCGCGATCTCGCGATCGAGGTCCTCGTCGGCGGGCGGCGTCGAGCGGCTGGCCGTGCCGATCATGCCCGGCGAGTAGAGGCTGGTGCCGGGACCCGGCCGGAAGCGGGCGCGGCGATCGCGCTCGCGCTGGCGGTCGCGGCGAATCCGGATGCGCTCCTCGATCGCGTGCGCCTCCCGCTCGGCCGCGGCCACCTCCGGGTCGGCGGCGGGCTCGCGGCCGCTGGAAGGCGGCGCGGCGGCGGGCTTCTCGTCCGGGCCGTCGGTCACCGAGAGCGGCGTGGCGATGTCCTCGAGCGCAGCGTTCTCGGCGCGCACCCCGAAGGCGATCTCGGTGATGCCGCCCAGCGCCATGACGGCGGCGCCGATGAAGAAGCCGATCGCGACCGTGTCGACGTTGCCGCTGTCGATGAGATGGCCGAACAGCAGCGGCCCGGTGATGCCGCCGGCCGCCGTGCCGATCGCGTAGAAGAAGGCGATCGCCAGCGCGCGGCTCTCCATCGGGAAGATCTCGCTGACGGTCAGGTAGGCGGAGCTCGCGCCCGCCGAGGCGAAGAAGAACGTCGCGCCGACCACCGCGATGAACGACCACTTCGTGAGGCCGTCGCCCATCAGCAGGAAGCCGAGCAGGGCGGTCGAGGCGGCCGCGACGAGATAGGTCCCGGCGATCATCGGCTTGCGCCCGACGGTGTCGAACAGCCGGCCGAGCAGGAGCGGACCGAGGAAGTTGCCGGCCGCGAAGACCAGGATGAAGAACGGCACGGAGCCCGACGCGACGTCGAAGTACTCGTTGAGGATCGTCCCCAGGTCGAACGTGACGGCGTTGTAGAGAAACGCCTGCCCGACGAACAGCGCGAGGCCGAGGATCGCGCGCTTGGGATAGCGCTGGAAGGCGACCTTGGCGATCTCCCGGAAGGGGACGGTCGTGCGCTGCTGGACGGTCAGCTCCCGGCCGGGCTCGGCGAGCGTCTGCTGCGTCTCGTCGCGCACCTCGGACTCGATCGCGTCGACGATCCGCTCGGCCTGCTCCTCCTGGCCGTGGATGAACAGCCAGCGCGGGCTCTCGGGCACGTGGCGGCGCACGATGAGGATCGCGATGCCGAGGATGCCGCCCATCGCGAACGCCAGCCGCCAGCCGAGGTCGGCCGGGAAGATCGCGGTGTTGAGGAACAGCAGGGCGGCGACGGCGCCGATCGCCGCTCCCAGCCAGTAGCTGCCGTTGATCGTGATGTCGACCTGGCCGCGGTTGCGGGCCGGGATCAGCTCGTCGATCGCCGAGTTGATCGCGGCGTACTCGCCGCCGATGCCCGCCCCGGCGAAGAACCGGCAGAGGAAGAAGTACCAGGGCGCAAACGCGAAGGCCGTCGCCACCGTCGCCAGCAGGTAGACGAAGAGCGTGAGCATGAAGAGCCGCTTTCGCCCGAAGCGGTCGGTGAGCTGTCCGAAGAACAACGCCCCGCAGCAGGCGCCCGCCACGTAGATCGCCGCCGCGATGCCGATGTCGCTGGCGGTCATCGCGATGCCGCTGCCCTCCTCGGTCAGCCGCGCGGCGATCGACCCGACGATCGTCACCTCCAGGCCGTCGAGGATCCAGACCGTTCCGAGGCCGATCACGACGCGCCAGTGAAAGCGCGACCACGGCAGTCGGTCCAGGCGCGCCGGGATCCGCGTGCGGATCGTGCCGAGCTGGACGTCGCTGCTCATGCGCCTCTTCTCCTCCGCCAGGTTGCGGCTGCCGTTACCCCCATCGGCTCAGACGAGAAACGTTCCGGCTCCGGGGTGCGGTTAGGCTGCGGCGCGATGCTGCGCTGTCGCGTGTTCGGGCACCGCTTTCGCTTCACGAGCGAGGGTCCGGTGATGCGATGGCAGTGCCAGCGTGGCTGCGACGCCGGCGGGGAGAAGCACTACGCGACCGAGGCCGAGGCGCAGCGCTACGCGGCGGCGCTCGATCACGAGGACTCAGAGAATCTCGGCCGCCACGCGCCGCTCATCGCGGGGTTGCCGCTGCGGATCAGGCGGGCGCTGCGCCAGCGCCGCGCGTCCTGAGCTGCGCGCGGGCGGCGACGCGGCCGCGGCGGGGTCGGGCGCGATCTTGCGCGGTGTCCGGGCCGTGGGTTGTCGTGTCGGTCGTGTTGCGCGAGGCGAGGAACGCCGGCTTCGAGCCGCAGGGCACGTGGCTGCGCCGGCGCCTGGTCTTCTGCACCGGCCGGCTGCGCGCCGAGCGCGGGCTCAGCCCGGCCGCGTTCGCGCGCGCCGAGGTCGCCCAGCGCACGGCGGCACTCGGCGTCCTGCAGGATGGACGGCGGCGGTACTGGTGGTGCTGCGACCGTTTCTGGTGGGAGGAGGACGACCTCTCGGCGGCCGACGTCTTCGCGCTCGCCTTCGAGCGCGGGGTGCGCGGCCGCCGCCGCCTGGAGCGCGCCCATGCGGTGCTGACCGCCAACTCGCTGCCCGAGCGCACCGCTCGCGAGCCGATCGCGCGGGAGGTGCGGCGCGCGGTCTTCGAGCGCGACGGCGGGCGCTGCGTGGAGTGCGGGTCGCACTTCGATCTGCAGTACGACCACGTCATCCCGCTCGCCCGCGGCGGCGCGAGCACGCCGGAGAACCTGCAGATCCTCTGCGCGCCGTGCAACGGGTCCAAGGGGGCCTCGCTCTGAGCCAGCACCCCGCCGACGAGCTCATCGACGAGCCGGCGATGGGAGCCGCCGCGCCGGAGCGGGGGCGCGCCTGCTCACGCTTTGGCTCGACACCAGCGGGTAGGGACGTTAGTGTCATACGGCACGCAGCCAATACCCGAGCCCGCCAATGAACATGGCCGGATTGGGGCGGGGTAGGGGCCCCACCGGCTGGTTGTGCCGGGCGGAAGTGCGGCCGAGGAGTGCCACGTGAGACGATCTGCGCGATGATGAGGCAAGGAACGTGACCCGTTGTCGCTGAGCCCCTGGGTTGCCGTCGATGCCGACACGGTCCCGTCCAAACGGGCCCGTGAGCTACGCGACGCCTGGGAGGACTTCGTCGGAAACCGCCTGCAGGGCGCCGACGAAGACCCCGGCACGCCGGACGTCCGCGGCCCCATCGCCGACTCCTGGCGGCGCTCGCGCGAGGCCGGCGTGGACCCGAGCGGGCGCCTGCCCGCGCGGTCGGTCGTCGAGCTCCCCGGCGCGCGGGAGATGTGGGACGAGCACCCGCTGCAGGCCGTCAGCCCGCTCATCGAGCAGTGCATGGCCGAGACCCTGCTCGACACCGACAACCTGCTCGTCGTCTCCGACGCCGAGGGGTTGTTGCTCAGCATCAAGGGCGACGCGCGGCTGCGAAACCGCGCCGCCGACGACATGAACTTCGTCGAGGGCGCGCTGTGGAGCGAGCCGTCGGCGGGGACGAACGCGATCGGCACCGCGATGGCCGCCTCCCACGCCGTGCAGGTCTTCGCCGCCGAGCACTTCACCGAGCCGGTCCAGCGCTGGCAGTGCTCGGCCGCGCCGGTCACGGACCCCGACACCGGCAAGCTGCTCGGCGTCATCGACCTCACCGGCGACATCACCGTCGTGAACCCGCTCAGCCTGGCCGTCGTCGTGGCGACGGCGCGCGCGGTCGAAGAGCTGCTGCGCGGCCGGCTGCACGAGCGCGACGACCGGCTGCGCACCCGCTACAGCCAGCTGCTCGGACCGGCCTCCGCCGGTGCCGCGCTCGTGACCGGCACCGGGCGGATCCTGCTCGACCCCGGCCGGCGCTGGGAACGCGTGGTGCTGGAGGCGATCCCCGCCGGCGGCGGCCTGCTCGCGCTGCCCTCGGGCCTGGAGGCGATCGCCGAGCCGGTCGCCGACGACGACGTATACGTCGTGCGCCGCAACAGCCGGGTGGCGCGGACGGCGCGCCCGCGACTGGAGCTGCGCCTGCTCGGCGACGAGCCGCCCGAGGTCCGGCTCGACGACACGGTGCTGCACCTGCGCCCGCGCCACGTCGAGATGCTGACGATCATCGCGCTGCACCGCGGCCACCTCAACGCCGAGGTCATGTGCGCCGAGCTGTACGGCGACGACGGCCATCCCGCCAGCATCCGCGTCGAGATGTCGCGCCTGCGCCGGCTGCTGCCCGGCGCATTGGAATCCGGGGGCTACGGGCTGAGCGCCCCGATCGCCAGCGACGTCCGCCGCGTACGCGCGCTGCTCGATCGCGGCGCGGTGCGCAACGCGGCGGAGGTCTACCCGGGCCCGCTGCTGCCCGGCTCCGTCGCGCCCGCGATCGAGCGCGCGCGCGACGAGCTCGACGGCTGGATGCGCCAGGCCGTCATCACATCCGATGACGCCGACGCCCTGTGGGCGTGGGTGCGCTCGTCGTCGGGCGCGAGCGACCTGCTCGCCTGGCAGCGGCTGCTCGCCGCGCTGGACTACACCGACCCGCGCCGCAGCCGCGCGGTCGCCCGCATGCGCGCGCTGCGCCTCGAGTTCGGGCTCTAGCCACCGCGTAGCAAACGAGTGTTGCGGCTGTGTAACGCCGCGGTGATGCACTGCCTCCTGTCCGGCCGCGGAGAGGCGGTCGGCGCCTGCCCCCCGGCGGGCGGCTTCTGTGAATTACGGCGGAGAGGAAGGCACTGAGCATGAGCAGAGCCAGCATCACGAAGGCGCACACGAAGATCCAGGAGCTGTCCTGGGATCCGACCTTCGTGGAGCCTGTCGACAAGTACCCCACCGACTACACCTTTGAGAAGGCGCCCAAGAAGGACCCCCTCAAGCAGGTTCTGCGTTCCTACTTCCCGATGGAGGAGGAGAAGGACAACCGCGTCTTCGGCGCGATGGACGGCGCCATCCGCGGCAACATGTTCCGCCAGGTCCAGGAACGCTGGATGGAGTGGCAGAAGCTCTTCCTGAGCATCATCCCCTTCCCCGAGATCTCGGCCGCCCGCGCGATGCCGCTGGCGATCAACGCGGTGCCCAACCCCGAGGTCCACAACGGCCTGGCCATCCAGATGATCGACGAGGTGCGCCACTCGACGATCCAGATGAACCTCAAGCGGCTGTACATGAACCACTACATCGATCCCGCCGGGTTCGACATCACCGAGAAGGCGTTCTCCAACTGCTACGCCGGCACGATCGGGCGCCAGTTCGGCGAGGGCTTCATCACCGGCGACGCGATCACCGCCGCCAACATCTACCTGACGATCGTCGCCGAGACGGCGTTCACGAACGTCCTGTTCGTCGCGATGCCCGGCGAGGCGGCGGCCAACGGCGACTACCTGCTGCCGACGGTCTTCCACTCCGTCCAGTCCGACGAGTCACGCCACATCTCCAACGGCTACTCGATCATCCTCATGGCGCTCGCCGACGAGCGCAACCGCGAGCTGCTCGAGCGCGACCTGCGCTACGCCTGGTGGAACAACCACCGCGTCGTCGACGCCGCGATCGGCACGTTCATCGAGTACGGCACGAAGGACCGCCGTAAGGATCGCGACAGCTACGCCGAGTCCTGGCGGCGCTGGATCTACGACGACTACTACCGCAGCTACCTCATGCCGCTGGAGAAGTACGGCCTGACGATCCCGCACGACCTCATCGAGGAGGCGTGGGACCAGATCATCAACAAGGGCTACGTCCACGAGGTCGCGCAGTTCTTCGCCACCGGCTGGTTCGCCAACTACTGGCGCATCGACGCGATGGACGACACCGACTTCGAGTGGTTCGAGCACAAGTACCCGGGCTGGTACGACAAGTACGGCAAGTGGTGGGAGCGCTACGCCGACCTCTCCAAGAAGAACGGCCATGGGCCGATCGCCTTCGAGCCGGACCTGTCGGACTACGAGTACCCGCACCGCTGCTGGACGTGCATGGTGCCGTGCCTCGTCCGCGAGGACATGGTCGTCGACGAGGTCGACGGTCAGGTCCGCTCGTACTGCTCGGAGACCTGCCACTGGACCGACGCCGTCGCGTTCCGCCCGGAGTACAAGGGCCGCGCCACGCCGTCGATGGGCAAGCTCTCGGGTAAGCGCGAGTGGGAGACGCTCTACCACGGCATGGACGTCGCGGAGGTCATGCAGGACCTCGGCTACGTGCGCGACGACGGGCACACGCTCGTCCCGCAGCCGCACCTCGACCTCGATCCGAAGAAGATGTGGACGCTCGACGAGGTCAAGGGGATCACGCTGAACAGCCCGAACGTGCTGCTCAACGAGATGTCCCCCGAGGAGCGCGAGAAGCACGTCGCGGACTACAAGAAGGGCGGCCCCGCCGGCCGGCCCTACAAGGAGAGCGCCGCGTCCTGACGCTGTCCTGCCTCGCGCCCGGCGCGCGCTGCACTCGGGATCCTCATCAGGCTCACCCGAGCGGCGCGTCGCTGGGCCGTGGCGGCGCGCGTCCCGCCGACGAGGGGAGGCACGATCATGGGTGAGAAGCACACCGCACGGCTTGAACCGGTCGGCATCGAGATGGAGGTCGACGAGGACGAGACGATCCTCGACGCCGCCTTTCGCCAGGGCATCGTGCTCATGCACGGCTGCAAGGAGGGGCAGTGCTCGTCGTGCAAGTCGTTCCTGCTCGACGGCGATGTCGACCTCGATCGCTACTCGACGTTCGCGCTGCCCGACTTCGAGGAGGCCGAGGGCTACACGCTGCTGTGCCGGGCGCACGCCCTGACCGACGTCGAGATCGAGCTGCTGCACTACGACGAGGAGCGCATCCGCAGCGGGACGCCGATCATCACCGCCACGACCGAGGTCGAGGCGGTCGAGCAGCTCACCCACGACATCCGGCGGCTCGTGGTCAAGGTGACCGACCCCGAGGAGATGGAGTTCAAGGCCGGCCAGTACGTCGACATCGGGGTGCCGGGCGCCGAGGACGAGCACCGCTCGTTCTCGATGGCCAACGCCCCGGGCGAGCCCGGTCGCCTGGAGTTCATGATCAAGCTCTACGAGGGCGGGCGCTTCTCGGGGCTGCTCGACAACGGCAACGGCATCTCGGTCGGCGACGAGCTGACCTGCAAGGGGCCGTTCGGGATGTTCACGCTGCGCGACAGCTCGCCCCGGCGGCTGGTCTTCATCGCCGGCGGCGCCGGGATGGCGCCGGTGCTGTCGCTGCTGCGCTCGATGGCCGAGAAGGGCACCGAGCGCAAGGCGACCTTCTACTACGGCGCCCGCACCCGGGACGACCTCTTCGCGCTGGAGGAGATCGAGCGCCTGGGCGGCGAGCTCGCGGACTTCGCGTTCGTCCCCGCCCTCTCGGAGGCCGAGGACGACGACGACTGGGACGGCGAAGCCGGCCTGATCACCGATGTCGTCGACCGCCTCGAGGGCGACGACGACCTCGCCGACGTCGACGCCTACCTCTGCGGTCCGCCGCCGATGGTCGACGCGGCGATCGCACTGCTCGAGCGCCGCGGAGTTCCCGAGGCGCACATCTATTTCGACAGGTTCACGACGTCCGCGGCCTGACCGCGGCGCAGGAGGAGAGGAGCAGCATGCCAGCAGATACGAAAGCGCCGCGCAGCGTCCCCAAGCCGGTGTTCACCGATGCCGAGGCCGGAGCGAAGGAGTTCCCGTCCTCGCGCAGCCGCTCGTACAACTACTTCGAGCCCAAGAAGCGCCGCGCGACCGTCTACGAGGACGTCACGGTCGACGTCCAGCCCGATCCCGAGCGCCATCTGACGCAGGGCTGGGTCTACGCGTTCGCCGACGGCTCGTCGGGCTATCCACAGGAGTGGACGGAGCTGAAGTCCACCGACTGGCACGCGTTCCTCGATCCCAACGAGGAGTGGGAGCAGACGATCTACCGCAACAACGCCAACACCGTGCGGCAGATCAGCGGCATGCTCGCCAACGCGAAGGCGGCCAACGGCTTCGCCGGCTGGAACCGCTCCTGGGCGAAGGTCGTCGAGCGCCACGTGTCGGCCTGGGCGCACGTCGAGCACGGCCTCGGCATGCACGTCTACACGCCCGCCCAGCGCGACGCGCCGACGAACATGATCAACAACGCGATGTGCGTCGGCGCGGTGCACAAGCTGCGCTTCGCGCAGGACATCATCCTCTACAACCTCGAGGTATCCGATCAGGTCGACGGCTTCGACGGCAGCGCCCACAAGGACGTCTGGCAGAACGGCGAGTGCTGGCAGGCGACGCGCGAGAACGTCGAGAAGCTGACCGGGATCCGCGACTGGGCGCAGGCGTGGTTCGCGACCGCCATCGTCTTCGAGCCGCTCGTCGGCGAGCTGTTTCGCAGTGGCTTCGTCATGCACGCCGCGGCGCTGCAGGGCGACTTCATCACGCCGGCGATCATGGGCTGCGGCGAGTCGGACTGCGCCCGCGAGCAGCGGGGGGCGCGGGCGCTGTTTCGGATGCTCGCCGACGACGAGGAGCACGGCGCGGCGAACAAGGAGCTCATGCAGTCCTGGCTGGAGGAGTGGGTGCCGGTGAGCATCGCCGCCGGACAGCAGCTGCAGCCGATCTGGTCGGAGATCTCCGAGAAGGTCGTGAAGTTCGACGACTCGCTCGCGGCCGCCAAGACCCGCATGTCCGACCTGCTGGATGACATCACGCTCGAAGCCCCCAAGGAGGTCCGTTCATGACCGCGTTCGAATCTAACCGCTCGTCCTCCAACCAGACGGGCGTCACCCTGATGAACAACCAGGTCGGCTACGAGGTCGCGAAGGTGATGGACGGCAAGAAGGACGTCACGATGCGCGAGCTGCCCTCGATGATCCGCGTCGACGGCATCGGCACGATCGAGTTCAACTTCGAGGAGATCGCCGAGGCGCTGGGCTGGGATGACTTCGGCCCCGACGACTTCGAGGAGATCATGTCGACGCACTACGGTCGCATGGTCGTCGAGGACGACCGCGTCCTCATGTTCGCCAACCCCGAGGACGCGGCCGAGTACATCGGCTTCGATCTGCAGCCGGTCGGGGAGGGCTGAGGATGTACGAGAAGGACGGGGAGAAGTACTTCGTCCTCGACACCCACCTGCACTTCTGGGACGCCAGCCCCGAGAACTGGGTCAAGGGCGCCGAGCAGTACGCGAAGGGCTGGATCGAGTGCTTCCACGCCTACCAGTCGCTCGGGCCCGAGAACACGCACTGGTCGCTGGAGCACTTCCAGAAGTACTCCGAGGAGGACTTCGAGAAGGACGTCTACACCGACGGCTACGTCGACGTCGCGATCTCCCAGCCGACGTACCTGCGCGAGTGGTACACGAACGGCTTCAACGACCTCGAGCGCAACGCGCAGCTGCTGGACCGCTTCCCCGGGAAGTTCATCGTCAACGGGCGCTGGGACCCGCGTGACGGCGAGGCCGGGCTGGCCCAGCTCGAGGCCGACCACGAGCGCTTCGGCCTGCAGGGCTGCAAGCTCTACACGGCCGAGTGGAACAACGGCTCGCGCGGCTGGACGCTCGCCGACCCGGAGGCCGAGCCGTTCTACGCGAAGTGCGAGGAGCTCGGCATCAAGAACATCCACGTCCACAAGGGGCCGACGATCTGGCCGCTGGACAAGGACTCCTTCGACGTCAAGGACGTCGACATCGCTGCGACGAGCCATCCCGACCTGAACTTCATCGTGGAGCACGTCGGGCTGCCGCGGATCGAGGACTTCTGCTTCATGGCGACGCAGGAGCCCAACGTCTACGCCGGCCTGTCGGTCGTCGTCGGCGCCCTCATGCACGCTCGCCCGCGCTTCTTCGCGAAGGTCATGGGCGAGCTGCTGTTCTGGGTCGGCGAGGACAAGATGCTGTTCGGCTCGGACTACGCGATCTGGGAGCCGAAGTGGCAGGTCGAGGGGCTCGTCGACTGGGACTATCCCGACGAGACGTTCTCGGACTACCCGGCCTGGACGACCGCCGCCAAGCAGAAGGTGCTCGGCCTGAACGCCGCGCGCCTGTACGGAGTAGACGTTCCGGAGGAGCTGCAGCTCCGCGAAGGGGAAGGGACGCCGGCCGCTGAGGACGACGCGCAGCTGGTGGAGGGCGCGGCGTGATCACGCAGGCGCGGGTGCTCGCCGCGCTCGCCACCGTCCGCGACCCCGAGCTCGACGAGCCCATCACCTCGCTTGGGTTCGTCGGCTCGTGCGTCGTGAGCGACGGCGGCGACGTCGCCGTGCACCTGCGCCTGCCCACGCCGCAGTGCGCGCCGAACTTCGCTTTCCTCATGGCATCCGACGCGCGTGAGGCCGTGCGCCGGGTGTCCGGGGTCGGCGAGGTCGGCGTCGTGCTCGACGACCACTACACCGCGGCGCAGATCAACGCCGCGGTCGGGTCCGGCGGCGGCTTCGACGCCGCCTTCCCGGGCGAGAGCTCGGGCGATCTGGAAGCGCTGCGGGAGCTGTTTCGGCGCAAGGCGCTGCTCGCCCGCCAGGGTCGCGTGGCCGCGAAGCTGCTGGCGGTCGGCGGCGTGGCCGCTGACCACGCGGCCGTCGTGTCGCTGCGCGTTCGCGACCTGCCCGCCGACGACCCCGAGGTCGCGCGCTGCCTGGCGCTGCGCCGCGAGCTCGGCCTGCCCGTGGAGCCGCAGGCGCCGGCGCTGATCGCCGGCGACGGCAGCCCCCTGCGCGCTTCAGAGCTTGCCAACTGGCTGCGCCGCGCGCGGCTCGTCGGGCTGAGCCTCGAGAGCAACGGCGGGCTGTGCCGCTCGCTGCTGCGCGTTCGCCACGGTGTCCCCGATCCGACCGAGGAGGTGGCGGCATGATCGCCGCACGCTTGCATCGCTACCACGATCCGCTCTGCGTCGAGCAGATCGACGAACCGCAGATCACCGACCCGCACGACGTCGTCGTGCGGCTGGGCGGGGCCGGTCTGTGCCGCACCGACCTGCACATCCAGGAGGGCCAGTGGGCCGAGAAGTCCGGCGTCGAGCTGCCCTACGTGCTCGGCCACGAGAACGCCGGCTGGGTGCACGAGATCGGCTCGGCCGTGTCGAACGTCGCGGTCGGCGACACGGTCATCGTCCATCCTCTGGTGACGTGCGGGCTGTGCCGGGCGTGCCGCGCCGGCGACGACGTGCACTGCGAGAACAACCTCTTTCCGGGGATCTCCGTCGACGGTGGCTTCGCCGAGCTGCTGAAGACGAGCGCGCGCTCGGTCGTCAAGCTCGACCCGTCGCTGCATCCGAAGGACATCGCGGCGCTGGCGGACGCGGGGCTGACGGCGTACCACGCGGTCAAGAAGGCCGTGTCGATCCTGCACCCGGGCACGCGCGCGGTCGTCATCGGCGCGGGCGGGCTCGGTCACATCGGCATCCAGTGCCTGAAGGCGATGACGCCGGCCGAGATCATCGTCGTCGACCCGTCCGAGCGCGCCCGTGCGCTGGCCGGCGAGATCGGCGCCGATCACACCGTCGGCATCGACGGCCAGCAGGTCGACACGATCCTGGAGATGACCGACGGCAAGGGCGCCGAGGCGATCATCGACTTCGTCGGTGAGAAGGGCGCGATCGAGGACGGCGTGGCGATGCTCCGCAACGCCGGCTCCTACTACGTCATCGGCTACGGCGAGAACATCAACGTGCCGACGATCGACATCATCTCGCGCGAGATCAACTTCATCGGCAACCTCGTGGGGTCCTACAACGACCTCGCCGAGCTGATGACGCTGACCGCGCAGGGCAAGGTGACGCTGCACACGAGCACCTATCCACTCGAGGCCGTCAACGACGCGATGGCCGACCTCGACGGGGGACGCCTGCAGGGCCGCGGCATCCTCGTCGCCGACGCAGCCTGAACGAGAGGACCGCTTCCCTATGGGCAAGATCATCCACTTCAACTCCGACGCGCGCCGGCGCCTGCAGCAGGGCGTCGACATCCTCGCCGACACCGTGAAGGTGACGCTGGGGCCGAAGGGCCGCAATGTCGTGCTGGAGCGCCTGACCGGCGCGCCGACGATCACGAACGACGGCGTGACGATCGCGCGCGAGGTCGAGCTCTCCGACCAGTTTCAGAACATGGGCGCCCAGCTCGTGCGCGAGGTGGCCAGCCGGACGTCCGAGCTGACCGGCGACGGCACGACGACGGCGACCTTGCTGGCGCAGTCGCTGATCCGCGAGGGCATGCGCGTGCTCGACGAGGGCGTCAACCCGATGCAACTTCGGCGTGGGTTGGAGGACGCGGTGGCGCTGGTGGTGGAGCGGCTCGAGGCCGGCGCCCGCGTCGTCGACGACTTGGATGGGTTGCGCCAGGTGGCGACGATCGCGGCGAAAGAGGACGAGCGGATCGGCGGTGCCGTCGCCGAGGCGCTGCACCGCGTCGGCGAGGACGGGGTCGTGTCGATCGAGGAGAGTGAGCTGCCGGAGATCACGGTCGACTTCGTCGAGGGCCTGCACGTCGAGAACGGCCACCTGTCGCCATACCTGATCCGCGACCGCATGCGGATGGAGACCGTGCTGGAGAACCCCTACGTCCTGATGACGACCCAGCCGATCTCCTCCGTCCAGGAGCTCATGGGCGCGATCGGCCAGGTCATGCGCCGGCCCGAGCCGTTGATCATCCTGGCCGAGAAGGTCGACGGTGCGGCGCTGGGCATGCTCGTGCAGAACAACCAGCACGGCACGATGGAGGCGACCGCGATCCGCGCACCCGGCTTCGGCCACCGCCGCATCGCGTACCTGGAGGATCTCGCCGCGTTCACCGGCGGTCACGTGATCACGCCCGAGGCGGGGCTGACGCTGGAGAACGTCGAGCTCGAGTCGCTGGGCCGCGCACGGCGCGTGATCGTGCGCGAGGACTACACGACGTTCATCGAGGGCGCGGGGACGCCGGAGCAGGTCGAGGGCCGTCTGAACGAGATCCGGGTGGAGCTTGACCGGGCGACGCACGACACCGACATCGACGCGCTGCGCGAGCGGCGCGCGCGGCTGTCGTCACGGCTGGCCGTCATCCGCGTCGGCGGTGCGACGGAGGTCGAGACCAAGGAGAAGCTGCGCCGCACCGAGGGCTCCCTGTCGGCCGCGCGCGCGGCGATGTCCGAGGGGATCGTCGCCGGCGGCGGGACCGCGCTGCTGCGCGCCGAGGCAGCGCTGGACGGCGTGTCGACCGAGGGCGACCGCGGCGCGGGCATGAACGTCGTCCGGCGGGCGCTGTGCGATCCGCTGTTCTGGATCGCCTCGAACGCGGGCTACGACGGCTCCGCGGTCGTCGACCAGGTGCGCGCGATGCCCGAGGGCCACGGCCTGAACGCCCTGACCGGCACGTTCGGGGACCTGTTCGAGTCCGGCGTCGTGGACCCGGTGCGCGTCACGCGGCTGAGCCTGCAGCACGCGGCGTCGGTCGCGGCGTTGATGCTGACCACCGAGGCTCTGGTGGCAGAAGAGCTCATCGGCCAGCCCGGCGCGATCATGGCGCCGGGATACGGGGATCTGGCCGAGGGGATGGCCCGGCCGTCGTCGCCGGTGTAGGTCCGGCCAGGGCACGGGGCCGGCGCCGCATGAGCGGCGCCGGCCCGGCCCCGACACGCCGCTCGCGCACGGATTCCTGCACCGTGCAAGACGGCGTGCGTCCGGCGCGAAATCGCTGGACCCCCGCTAGGTTGCTCCTACATGTCTGCCTCCGAGCGACACGTCCGAGCGCGCCATCTGCCGGCCGCGCGACGGCGTGCACAGGGCCTACCGGGCGCCCCTCCGTCGCGTGCCGCGCAGCTGCCGCCGGACGCCCGCAACGTCATCGAGTTTCGCAACGTCTGCATGCACTACCCGGCCGGCGACATCGGCCTCGACGGGGCGACGTTCAACGTTCGCCGCGGTGAGTTTCTCTTCATCGTCGGCTCCACCGGGTCGGGCAAGTCGACGATCATGCGCCTGCTCATCAAGGAACGCGAGCCGACCGCCGGCACGATCCGCGTCGCCGGCCGCGACCTCGGCTCGCTCGAGCACAACAAGGTGCCGTACTACCGGCGCAACATCGGCGTCGTCTTCCAGGACTTCAAGCTTCTGCCCAACCGCACCGTGTACGACAACGTCGCCTACGCGCTGTCGGCGACCGGGGCGCGGCGCAAGGAGATCCGCACGAAGGTGCCCGACGTCCTGCGCCTGACGGGGCTGTCGACGAAGCTGCACAACTACCCCGATCAGCTCTCCGGCGGCGAGCAGCAGCGCGTCGCCGTCGCCCGCGCGTTCGTCAATCACCCGCCGCTGCTGCTCGCCGACGAGCCGACCGGCAACCTGGACCCGAACACCTCGCTGGGGATCATGCAGCTGCTGTACCGGATCTACCGCGCCGGCACGACCGTGATCGTCGCCACCCACGACTCGCACATGGTCGACCGGATGCGCCGGCGCGTCATCGAGCTGCGCGGCGGCCAGATCATCCGCGACGAGGCCAGCGGCATGTACGCCCAGGGCGACCAGTCGACCGACGAGTTCAGCGACATGCTCGACCGCGCCTACGGCCAGCTCGGCCGCGACCAGCCGACCGACGACTTCATGGCCCCGCGCCACCCGGCGCCCGCCGATCCGCACCACCCGTCGACGGAGCAGCATCTGTGGACGCCCGGCGGCGGCACGCCCGCGCCGACGCATAAGCCCGACCCGTCGTCCGGCGGCGACGGCTGGCGGAACTATCCGTGAGCCGGCCGTGAACTTCCCGTTCTTCCTGCGCGAGGTCACGCGCTCGCTGCGCCGCGACGCCGGCCCGCCGTTTGCGGCGATGGCCTCCGTGCTCGTCACGATGCTCGTGCTCGGCGTGTTCATCCCGATCGTGCAGGCGACCAACGGCGCCGCCGACGAGGTCCGCGGCAAGGTGTTGGTCGACGTCTTCCTCAAGACGACCGCGACCGACGCGAGCGTCGAGGCCGTCCGCCGCCAGCTCACGCAGGACACGCCGTACGTCGGCAAGGTCGAGTTCGTCTCCAAGGCGGAGGCCTACGCCAAGGAGAAGAAGCAGAACCCGGAGGCCTACGAGCTGCTGGGCTCCAACCCGCTGCCCGACACGTTCCGCGTCACGCCGAGCTCCCCGGCGACGTCGGCAAGCTGCGCGACGCGCTGGCCCCGATCACGCCCAGCGGCGAGCGCAGCGTCATCCATCCGGCAATCGACGAGGTCAAGAACCGCCGCGACGAGACGACGAAGATCCTCTCCGCGACGCGGGTCGTGAAGCTCAGCATCGGCCTGCTCGCGGCGCTGCTGATCCTCGCCTCGGTGCTGCTGATCTCCAACACGATCCGCCTCTCGCTCATGGCCCGCCGGCGCGAGGTCGCGGTGATGAAGCTCGTCGGCGCGACCGACTGGTTCATCCGCTGGCCGTTCGTCCTGGAGGGCATCTTCGTCGGCGCGATGGGCGGCCTGATGGCGATCATGACCCTGCTCGTCGCGAAGGTCGCCTTCATCGACCCGCTCAAGGACGACTTCTCGCTCATCGCCTCGCCGGACACGATCAACTTCGGCCTGCTGGTCATGGTCCTGCTCGTCGCGAGCATCGCGGTCTCCGCCGCGGGCTCGGGGCTGTCGTTGCGCCGCTTCTTGCGCGTGTAGCGCTCCAGCCCGCTTCGTTCACACCGTTTCGGCGCTTACGTCAGACTTGACAGGTACGCGTTCGCGCATGTGACGTGAACGACTTCACAAATTAACCGTGTCGCGCTCTTGCGCGCGAGGATCACCTCAGCGATGCTGAGGGGGTGCGCAGGCGAGTTCGATCGTCCGGCTCGCTCGCCGCGCTCGCCGGCCTCTGCGCCCTGCTCGGTCTCGCGCCTGCCGAGGCGGCCGTCCGCCCCCACGCCCAGCCAGCGTGTACGGGCAAGCCCGCACCGGGTGGCGATTGGACCATGTACGGGCACGATCTGGCCAACACGCGCGTGCAGCCGGCGGAGTCGACGCTGCCGCCGCGCCGCGCCGCCACGCTACTGCCGGCGTGGCGCTACAGCACCCGCAAGCCGCCGAGCGCCCTCACCTACGTCGACCTCGACATCACCCCGATCGTCGCGCGCGGCTGCGTCTTCGTGGCCAACGCGGGCGGCGACGTGGCGGCGCTGGACGCCGCAACGGGACGGCGGCTGTGGCTGCGCCACGTGCACGCGCCGAAGTCCGGGCTGGACACCGGCATCTTTCTCGGTACGCCGTTTGTGAACGGCGATCGCCTGCTCGTGATCGTCAACGAGTCCGGCGGCCCGTACGTCCTCGCGCTGGACATCGAGACCGGCGCCGTTCGCTGGAAGAGCCCGCCGATCGACGACTATCCAGGCGCCTACAGCCACGCCAGCCCGATCGTGCACAACGGCGTGGTCTTCGCCGGCTTCTCGGTGCCGGAGGGCGACCCGAAGGGTCAGGGCGGCTTCGCGCTGGTCGACGCCGCCGACGGGCGCATCCTCGCGAAGACCTACACCGTGCCCGAAGCCGACTGGGGCCGGGGCGCGGGCGGCGGCATCTGGAGCACGCCGGCGGTCGACCCCGCCTCGGGCTACGCCTTCTTCGGCAGCGGCAACCCGTTCAGCAAGCAGACCGAGCACGAGCGCACGAACGCCATCCTCAAGGCCGATCTCGATCGTCGCCGGTCGACGTTCGGCAGGATTGTCGCGTCCTACAAGGGCGAGATCGATCAGGCCCTTCCGCTGCTGCGCGACATCACGCAGCCGACGACGTGCAAGCTGATCCCCGAGAACCCGCCGGCGCTCGTGCCGTTTCCACCGTTCCTGCCCGATCTCAACCAGCTTCGCGACAGCTACGGATGCCTGCAGCTCGACCTGGACTTCGGCGGCTCGGCCAACCTGTTCTCCGGGGCCGACGGCCGGCTGCTGGTCGGCGAGCTGCAGAAGTCCGGCGTCTACCACATCATCCATGCCGACGACATGAGCCGCCGGCGCCGCGTGTCGCTGGGCATCAGCTGCCTGCTGTGCAACGGGGCCTCGACCGCCTACGACGCATCCAACGGGGCGGTCATCGCGGCCATCAGCCCCGGCGCGACGATGGTGTCGTTCCGAGTCGGAAACGGCAAGCTGCGCTGGGCCTCGCCGATCGGCGACGTCATTCACTACCAGCCCCCGGCGATCGCCGACGGCGTCGCGTATTCGATTGACTCCAACGGGTTTCTCGACGCCTGGGACGTCCGGACCGGCGTCCCGGTGCTGCGCCGGGCGCTCGCCGCCGACGGTGCGCCGTTCGCCATCGGAGCGCTCGCCAGCGGCGGCGTGACCATCGCCAACCACACCGTCTACGTCGCCGCGGGAAGCCACCTGCTGGCTTACCGTCCGCTGTGCGGACCCGGGGCGCCGCGTTCCAGGCGCCTCGCCCTCCCGCGCCCTCGACCCGGGGCGCGACCCACGCGCGCGGAGCTGTGCCGGGAGACGCCGGGGTCCTCGCGGTCGCGCGCACGGCGGTAGCCGGCCCCCGAGCGCGCGCTGCCGGCGCGTGAACCATCCGCCACGCTGACGCCGGACGCCACCGGCGCGGGCTCGGTCAGCTGGACCGGCTCGGCGCGCGGCGCTTCGTGCGCGTGTAGCTCGCGTTTGCCGCGTTCCGCTCGGGCGCCGGACCCGTGGCCGGGTCGGGATTCACATGAGGAGCTCGCGCGGCGCGACGGCCACATCGTGCGGGTCGTCGCCAGCGGCATCGCGAACGCCACGGGGATCGCCACCGATTCCGTCACTCGCATGGCCCACGACCGTCGATCGTTGCGAGCGCGCCCGCGAGCAGGTATCAACTGCCTCATGCGGGCGCACCACCGCTTCATCGTTGGCTTGGCGATCGCCGCGTGCGGCCTGGGCGCCGCTCTCTCCCTCGCCGCGACGCCGACGTACTTCCGCCTGCCGCTCAACGACAAGCTCGTCCACAAGCCCAGCCGTATCGAGTTCAAGGATCTCGACCTCACGATGATCAGATGGACGGGCTGGGGCGCCCGGACGGCGACGGGCCGCGCGCGAGCCAGCTCCCTGCAGTGCGACCCGAGCTGCGCGGCGGGCCGGCGGATCACGACGACCGCCCGCCTGCGGATGTTCAAGCGCAAGATCCGCAACCACAAGCGGATCTACTACTGCATGACCGGCACGCTGGCGCGAGGCGAGGTGCGCCGGGTCGTCTGGCCGCCCGGCTGCGACCGCTGAGTTCCGTTGGCGCTCTGCTTTCGAGTTCGCGCAGGCCGCGCGTAGTCGCAACACCCCCCGGCCACGCCGACCCCGGCCGGGCGGCGGGCATCCACACAGACTCACCTCATCGTCGTTCGACCACGCGATCGCCACCCGCGCGGCTGGGCGAAGCTAGCCCCCGCGCATCCCCGATTTCCTCCGCCCCAGATGCCCGCCAGGCCATGAAGACTTGCGCGCCCCGACCGTCAGGACACGACCGGCTGTGTCACACTCGCGACGGGTGAGCTTGCGCGGGAGGATCCTCACGATGATGCTTGGCGTCGCGGTCGTCGTCGCGGTGGCCTGCGTCTGCACGCCGTTCGCGAACGCCGCGACCCCGCCGGCCGGCACGCTGACGCCCGACGCCTCCGGCGCCGGCGCCGTCGCCTGGACCGGCTCGGCGAGCATCGGCGGCGAGACGCTCACCTCCGATCAGGGGGCGAAGTGCTTCGGCGGCGACGGCCGCCCGCCCGGGTCCTCGGGCTGCGACGTCTTCGCGCTCGACGTCGCGGTGCCCGCGAACTTCTACAGCGACCATCCCGGCGCGGTGAACATCACGGCGACCGGCTTCGGCCTCGCCGACCTCGACCTCTTCGTCTACAAGCGCAACGCCGACGGCACGCGCGGCGACTACGTCACCGGCGACGGCCAGACGCTCGGCGCCGACGAGAGCGTCGGCATCGACAAGGCGGCCGGCGCGTACTACGTCCTGCTGACCCCGTACACGACGATCGGCGCGCAGCCCTACAGCGCGCGGCCGTGCTCGTCACGCGGCAGGGCGGCTCGCTGGCCGAGATCGAGCAGGCGGCGCCTCCCGGCGTCACGAACTACCGCGCCTCGCGCGATCAGTTCACATCGCACTCCGAGCCGACGATCGCGATGGACCCGCTCGACCACGACCACCTCATGGCCGGGTCGAAGATGTACGAGAACAACGACAAGTACCTCTTCAAGATCGGCACGTACGAGTCCCACGACGGCGGGCGCACGTGGGACGACCAGGGCCAGCTGCCCGGCTACTGCGAGGCGCCCGGCCAGTGCGACCCCGCCAACGAGGCCGCCTATCGCACGACGTCGGACATCTCGCTGGACTTCGACGACGAGGGCAACGTCTACGCCAACGTGCTCGACGCGCCGGGCGGAACCGCGGCGTTCAAGGGCTTCAACATGACGGTCCACGTCAAGCGCCCCGGCCAGCCGTGGAGCGGCCCGACGGTCGTCCACGACAACCGCGTCAACGCTCTGACGAACGAGCTGTTCCTCGACGACAAGAACTGGATCGCCGTCGACAACCACACCGACGTCAGCGGCGGCGCCAACGCGCCCGCGCGACGGCAAGATCGGGACGATGTACGTCTGCTGGAGCTTCGACGGCACCGGCACGGTGCCGCTGCAGCAGATCGTCGTCATGCGCTCGCTCGACGGCGGCAGGACGTGGGGCGGCCTCACGCCGGGCGACAACATCCCGTTCCCGGTCAGCCAGAAGACGCTGATCTCGGGGATCGGCTGCCACCTCGCGATCGGCCCCAAGGGCGAGGTCTACGCGACGTGGTACGACAACCAGCTCAACGCGCTCATGCAGTCGAAGTCGACGAACCGCGGCGCGCTGTGGTCGCTCGGCCGTGCCGATCGCGGGCATCGCGGGCGTCAACGCGCCGTTCGCCGGCGAGGCCTTCCGCAACCTGTCGCTGCCGACGACCGCCGTCGACTCCCGCGGCACGGTCTACGTCGCCGCCGCGTCGCTGAACGCCGAGGGCACCCGCTGCTCGGCAACCTGCTCGGCGATCGGCGAGCAGATCAAGACCGGCGAGCTGTCGGTCGCCGAGCTGCAGGAGATGCTCGGGACCAAGGACGCCAACAACATCGCCGGGCAAGGACTACAAGGCCGGCGGCGACGGGCTCGGGCCGTCGTCGGGTTCGGACATCGTGCTGTTCAAGTCGACCAACGGCGGGCGCTCCTACAGCAAGCCCGGTGCGCGTCAACCAGGACGCCGGCAACGGCGACGCCGACCAGTTCCAGCCCTGGATGGCCGTCACGCCGTCCGGCCAGGTCAACATCTCCTTCTTCGACCGCCGCAACGACCCGGCGAACTACTTCATCGACACGTGGCTCGCGCGCTCGGAGGACGGCGGGCGCACGTTCACCGACCGCCGCGTCTCGCAGCGCTCGTGGGATCCGGCGGTCAACGCGCCGACGTCCATCTCGGGCAAGTTCATCGGCGACTACCAGGGCCTCGTCGCCGACGACGAGGTCGCGATCCCGTTCTGGAACGACACCCAGCTCGCGGCGCTGCCGGAGAGCGATCCCGAGCACTCGCCCTACCAGGAGGTCTTCGCCGCGCGCGTGCCCGAGGGCGCCGTGACGCCCGAGGAGCGCACGCGCTGCCTGCCGCGCTCGCTGCGCGTCGGCGCGCGCTCGATCGGCCGCCTCTCGCTGCGCTCGACGCGCGAGCTCGTCGGCCGCCGCTCGGCCCGCCCGCGCGCACCGCCCGCGGCGTGCTGCGCTACTGCGTCAAGGGCGGCGGCAGCGTCGTGACCGCCTTCGACGCCAAGGGCCGCGTCGGCCTCGCGGCGACGACCGCGCGCGGCCACCGCCGCCAGAAGATCGGTCGCGGCAGCATCGCTGAAGGCGCTCAGCGGCAGTTCGGCCGCGCGCCTGCGCAGCGCCGGGCTCCGGCGTGCGGCGCGTCGCGCAGCGGCTCGTCCAGAGGCGTGCTCTTCGGGGTGCGCCGCGGCAAGGTGACGTTCGTGGCCGTCGCCGACCCCGCGCTCGCTGCGCAAGCGCGCCGCGCTCACGACGCAGCTACGCCGCGCCGCGCTCGTTCGCAAGCGCTGAGCCGGGGCCGCGCGTCTGACCGCGCGCGAGCTCGCGCGCGACGAGGTCGCGCATGCGCTCGCAGGCGCGCCGTGCGAAGCGCATCTGCCGGCGGCGCCCGACGATCCGGAAGCCGAGGCGGATGATCGGGTTGCGCACCGTGGCGCGGCGCGACACGACGTGGATGCGAAACTCGACCGCGCCGTCGTCGAGCCACTTCCAGACCGCGTAGTCCATCTGGCCGCGCTCGACGTGCCCGGCCAGCGTTGCGTAGCTCCAGCCCCATACGCGCACGGCGCGCCCGTCCACCGTCCGGGTCTCGTCGACGGTCGAGCTGACGCGGCAGCCGAAGAACAGCCGCAGCGGGCCGAAGCGCACCTGCAGCAGCATGTTGCGGTCCGCGAGGTCGCCCGCCGGGTCGTAGACGGCGCGCACCATCGCCGGGTCGGCGAAGGCGTAGTCGCGCATGAGGCGCTGCGCGATCTCGAAGCTGCCGCCCGCGACCGGCGCTCCCGGCGCCTCGGCTGCCAGCGCCGCGTCGTAGTCGTCGATGTGCCAGCCTGCGTCCGCGGATCGGCCCCGGCCAGCTCGGACGGATCGAAGTTCAGCGGGCGGTCGCGCAGCCCGGCCAGCGCTCGCTGCGCGCGCGCCGTGGCGGCCAGGTCCTCATCCAGCATGGGCGAGCTCGAGCTCGCGCGGGTCGACGCGCTTGGTCGTGATGTCCACCGCGCCGTCGCGGCGCCCGCCCGACAGGTCGCTGAGCTGCTCGAGCACCGAGGTCCACATGTGCAGCTGGACCTCCTTGTTGAGCGGCAGGCGGTCGAACAGCAGGCTCGACAGGCGATCGCCGCCGCGCGCCCACGCCTCGATGCGGATCTCCAGGCGGCCGGGCCCGAGGTCGCGCGCGCTGAAGCGGATCCGGCCCGCCTCGAGGTGGCCGTCGAGCGTCACGAAGCCGAAGCTGCCGGGCTGCACCTCGACCGTGCGCACGGGACCGTCCCAGGGACCGGGCATGCGCACGGTGAACTCGTCGCCGACGCGCAGCTCGCCCTCCTCACCGCGCAGCTTGACGAAGCTCGCCAGCGCCGTCGGTGCGGCGCGGTTGGGCTTGCCGGCGAACGTCGCGATGAGCTGCTCGGCGTCGAGTTCGGCCTCGCGCACGCGCGTCGTGAAGCAGCGGTGCATGAGCGGGCCGACGCCATCCTCGACGCCCTGCATGTCGCGGCGGTCGGTGGCCGGCGGCAGCGGTGGGGGCATGTCGTCCGCGACGGAGCCGGGCTCGTCGGAGCGGTGCATCGGGGTCGTGCGCCAGAGGTAGTCCCAGCCGGTGATGAGGACGCCGAGCGGCCAGCGGGCGGCGGTCGCGACGCGGCGGGAGATGGGGAGGGGGCGAGGCATTCCCGACAGGTACCCGCTTAGCGCGAGGGGCACCGGGGAAGAACGCGCCGGGTGATCGCCAAGAGCCTGTACCGCGCCGGCGTGCGCAGCGATCATCTCGAGGTCGTGTCGATGGGCAGCGTCGGGCTGTGCGTCACGCTCTGGATCCGCGCCAAGACCGTCGACCAGGACGAGCGCGGCAACGCCGAGCGCCGGGCCCTCTTCGTCGGCCTGTGGCCGCCGACGATCTGGCTCATCGGCGACTCGCTCGGGCGCCTCGAGCGGCGCCGACGACGCTGGCGCTGAGCCGCACTCAATAGCGTGTAGGGCCCGTGCCCTCCCGCCTGCCCAGCGCCAAGCTCGTTCTCCTCCTGCTGCTGCCGTGCATGCTCGCGCTCGGCATCTGGCTCGGCGGGCATCCGCGCTTTCTCGTCGACCCGGTCGCCGACGTGCTCGTCGGCCCGCAGGAGCGCCGCGTGACGCTCGACGCGCTGGACCGGATCGAGGACAAGTACTACCGGAAGATCGATCGCGGCGAGCTCTCCGACGCCGCGCTGGCGGGCGCGGTCAAGGACCTCGACGATCGCTTCTCGGCGTACCTGTCGCCGAAGGAGTACGGGCACTTCGAGCAGGCGCTGGACAACGCGTTCTTCGGCGTCGGCACCGCCGTCCTCGGCGTCAAGGACGGCCTGCGGATCGTCACCGTCTATCCGAACTCCCCCGCGCAGCGGGCCGGCATCCGCGAGGACGACATCGTCACGCACGCCAACGGCCGCAAGCTCGCCGGCCTCTCCGAGCAGGCCGCCACCGCGCTCATCAAGGGACCGGAGGGAACGCCGGTCACGCTGACGCTGCGGCGCGGCGAGCGCACGTTCAAGCGGCGTATGACGCGCGCGCGGATCCAGGTCCCGGTCGTCGACTCGCGGATCGCCAACGCCGGCGGCGAACGGGTCGGCTACGTCGCGCTCTCGACGTTCGGCCCGCGGACGGCCCACGTGGAGATGGCCGACGCGATCCGCCGCCTGAAGCGCCGCAAGGCCAAGGGCATCGTCTTCGACCTGCGCGGCAACGGCGGCGGGCTCGTCACCGAGGCGCAGCTCATCGCGAGCATGTTCCTCGCCGACGGGACGATCGTCACGACGCGCGGGCGCGGTGTGAAGACGCAGACGCTCAAGGCCGTCGGCCAGCCGATCGCCGGCAAGCTGCCGACCGTCGTGCTCGTCGATCGCAACACCGCCTCGGCGTCGGAGATCGTGGCCGGGGCGCTGCAGGACCGCAAGCGCGCCAAGCTCGTCGGCGTGCGCACGTTCGGCAAGGGCGTCTTCCAGGAGATCATGCCGCTGGAGAACGGCGGCGCGCTGGACATCACCGTCGGGCAGTACTTCCTGCCCAGTGGCCGCAACCTCGGCGGGGCGGGGACGAAGCCGGGGCAGGGGCTCAAGCCCGACGTCGTGGTCCGCAACGACGCCGACGCCGAGGGTGACGAGCAGCTCGAGCGCGCGCTCGACGTCCTCGCCGACGAGCTGTGAGCGGCCGCCGCCGCGGCGGCCCAGCGAAGCGCAAGCCGCCCTACGAGGACGCCCGCGGGCTCGGCCGGCCCAAGCCGAAGATCGCGCCCGACCGGCCGCGCGCCGCGCAAGCCCAAGCCCGGCGCCCGACCGCCGCGCGGCGCGCGGCCGGCCCGGGGACGACCGGACGCACCCGCGGAACGGGCGCGCGCCGGCGGCGGGCCGCCGGCCGCGCCGCGCCGCGCGTGAGCCGCGGCCCGCCGAGGGGATCGTCGCGACGGTCGACAAGCGCGGGCGCTTTCTCGTCGCCGAGCCGTTCTTCGCGCCGGGCAGCCGCATGGTCCTCGACCGCGACTCGCGCATCACGATCGGCGACCTCGTGCTGGTCCGGCCGGCCACGCGCGCCGGCGGCCACGCCAAGGTCCTGCGCAGCCTCGGGCGCCCGGACGTGGCCGCCGACGTGCTCGAGGCGCTCATGCTCGACCGCGGGCTGCGGCGGCGCTTCGATCCCGCCGTGGAGCGCGCCGCCAAGCAGGCGCGCGACCACGGCGTCGACCAGGAGGTCGCCCGCCGCGACCTCACCGACCTGCCGACGTTCACGATCGATCCGGTCACCGCGCGCGACTTCGACGACGCGATCTCCGCCGAGCGCCTCGACGACGGCGCCACCCGGATCTGGGTGCACATCGCCGACGTCAGCGCCTACGTGCGGCCGGGCTCGCTCGTCGACCGCGAGGCGGCGCGGCGCGGGACGAGCGTCTACGTCCCCGGGCGCGTGGAGCCGATGCTGCCCGAGCCGCTGTCCAACGAGGCCTGCTCGCTCGTGCCGCTGCAGAAGCGCGCGGCGGTGACCGTCGAGCTCGACTTCGCGGGGACCGACGTCACGCGGGTGCGCTTCTACCGCTCGACGATCCGCTCGGACGCGCGGCTGGACTACGAGCAGGTCGACCGCGTCTTCGCCGGGCGAGGAGCCCGCGCTCGAGCCGTGGGCGGCGCCGCTGGAGGCGGCGCGCGCCGTCGCCGCGGCGCTGCACGAGCGCCGCATGAGCCAGGACGCGCTCGAGCTCGAGACGAGCGAGCCGGAGTTTCGCTTCGACCGCGGCGGCCACGTCGCCGAGTCGCGGCCCAGCGAGCAGACCGAGTCGCACCGGCTGATCGAGCACCTCATGATCGCCGCCAACGAGCAGGTCGCCCGGCTGCCGTCCGAGCGCGGCGTGCCGTCGCTGTACCGCGTCCACGAGAAGCCCGACGGCGAGAGCGCGCTGCGGCTCGTCGCGCAGCTCGCGTCGCTCGGCGTCGCGACGCCGCCGGTGCGTGAGCACATGTCGCCGTCCGAGGCGGCCGAGGTCATCGCCGCCTGTTCGCGCGCCGTGACGCAGCACGTCGCGCGCACCGGCCACGGCCGCGACGCGCTGACGTTCCTCATCCTGCGCTCGCTCAAGCAGGCGTACTACGGCCCGAAGCACCTCGGCCACGCCGGCCTCGGGCTGGCGCACTACACCCACTTCACGTCGCCGATCCGCCGCTATCCCGACCTCGTCGCGCACCGCGCGCTGCTGTCGGCGGTGGGCGGGGGAGAGGAGGCGCCGCGCTCGTCCGAGCTCGAGGAGCTCGGCACCTGGTCCTCGGCGCGCGAGCGCGACGCGATGGGCATCGAGCGCATGGCCGATCGCATCGCGCGCGCGTTCCTGCTCGAGCGCGAGCTGTTCGAGGGCGGGTGGGACCGTCGAGTTCGACGGCGAGGTCACGGGCCTGATCGGCGCCGGCGCGTTCGTGCGCTTCGGCGGCGGCCACGAGGGTCTGCTGCCGGTCCGCCGCCTGCGCGGCGACTGGTGGGAGCTCAACGAGGAGGGCACCATGCTGACCGGCGAGCGCACGGGCGAGACGATCCGCCTCGGCGACCCGGTGCGGGTGAAGGTCGAGCGCGTCGAGACGGCGCGCGGGCGGGTGGACCTCGTGCCGGCCGAGGCCGACTGAACTTCAGTCGTCGGTATTGGCGACGGTCCCCGCGCGCGTCACCGCGCTCAGGACGACGAGCTCGGTGAGCGGATCGGGGACGCCGTAGAGCCGGCAGACGAGCCGCTCCACCGCCTCGACGAGCGCGCGCCCGGTGAGTAGCAGGTCGTCGACCTCGCGCTGCCGCTCGGCGACGCGTGCCCCGAATGCGTGGAGGCTCAGCGGAAGTTTGGTGCTTCGCAGATCGTCTGGCATGAGCCGGCTCGAGCCGACAACGCTGGCGAGCAGCGCCAGGCGGTCGTCGGGACCCTCCACCCTCGCCGTCGGCTTGCGTGCGTGGGAGAAGACGAGCGCCCCGGTCTCGAGCCGATGGCGCCCGAGGACGCCATCGGTTGAAATCCTCAGCGTCAGGCTCGTGTCCAGCCGCACCGAACGCAGCTGCGCAGGAGGAACCTCGGCGAGCACCGCCGCTGGATCGACGCTGACGCCGTGCGTGCGCCATGGGTTCTTGACAGCACGTGTCAGTTCCGGCGCGATCGGTCTCAGACGCAGCAGCGCGGTGCGGTTGGCGGCGATCGCCCGCACGAGATGCTCGATGGCTGCGAGAGCGTCGGCATCGCCCGCCGGCGAGCCGACCGCCGTGCGCACCTGCTCCGCCGATCCGAGGGCCGCTTGCGTGGCGCTAGCCGTTAGCGCGCTGTGCAGTGCCGCGACCTTGCTGCCTGCCGTCCAGCCCGGCGGCAGCGCAACGTGCCGATAGGGCATCTCGTTCATCGGTTTGGGCTCGTAATTACGCCAGATGTCGCGCGGCGTCTTGCCCCGCACCGCGTACCAGAGGTCCAGGAGCTCGCTGTTAAGCAACCCACAGAGGTATGCGACGGAGAGCCCTTGCTCCCGCGGTGTCGCGATTGTGGTCTTGATCGACGGCTGCCAGTCGCCGTCCTCGTCCACCGCGAACCTCCCCCGATCGGTCCGGTACAGAGCAATGACCTTCGGCCCTAACAGCGTCGCGCGGTCGCGCGGCCAGGCCGTCTCCCACCAGCGACGGCGGGCGTTGCGCGCGAACTCCGCGCGCGTGCGCAACACCTCGCGCCACGGGTCGAGCGCCTCGATGATCTCCTCGGGCGGATCGTCATCGCCGCGCAGCCAAACGAGGTTCGTGTAGTTGGCGGCGTCTATGGCGCCATAGAGCAGCGCACGAGGCTCGGGTGCGTGCGCAATAAACGCTGGGTGGTCACACCACGGACGTTCACGCTCGGCGCCCGGAGGCAGCTCAAGGATCGGGTCGCCGGTGTTGTGTCCCCGGGCACGTAGTTCCGAACGCGTGGATTCGGGAAGCCGCCGTTGCACGCGCGGGGAATACGCGTCGGCGCCGGTTTGTATGCCCTGCGCAACGATCCACCGGTCGCCAAGGCGTTGTATCCCGCTCCGGCGTGCATCCATTCGGGCCTGCAGATGCGCCACTACGCGAGCCGCGACGTCACGAGTCGTGTGCTTGATAGGCCACGGACGGGTTGAGCGCAGCGTCCCCTGCGCGATGTCGTGTACGAGGATGCCTCCGCTTCGTCCGACGCGGCCGGCAGCGCGCGCGGCCATCGCTTCGAGCAGCGCAACGCGGCCGGGCGTGCGCGCCGCCGGATCGGCGGACAACGCCCGCGCCGCCTCCGCTTCGTCCTCGAGCAGCACGACGCGCAACCTGTGCCGCTCGGGCGCGGCCACCTTCGTCGCGACGAGGATGGCACTCTCGACTGTCGGGGGCGTCAGGCCGGTTCGCACGTCGCGCTCCTCGCGCTCAGTTGCGAAGAGCCGCATGCCTCCGAACAAGAACAGCTCATCGAGGCGCAGCGTCGAAGCCAGCCGTTCTCGCAGCCAGTCGGCGTTGCCCGCGTTCATCCAGCCCGCCGGCGTGATCACGCAGAGGCGTCCGCCGGGCGCCAGCTTCTCGGCCGCCATGGCAAGGAAGTAATAGAGGTAGTCGCTCTTGCCGCGGTAGTCGTCGGTCCAGCCCGGAAGCGCGCGCAGGCGATCGAAGAGCACCTTATTGCCCGATTCGAACACGTACGGCGGATTGCCGACTACGAGATCGAACGCCTCGTCCTGGCGAATCTCATCGAATCGCGGCTGCTTGGCGGCGTCGAGCGGCACGATCCCGTAGCGCTCATCGGAGGCCAGCAGCGCTGCATCGGCGCGCTGGCCGGACGCCAGCTCGCGGAAGCTGTCATCGGGTCCGCGCCGCGCTCCAAGTGAGTCCGTGTGCACAACGCCTAGGGTGAATGTGCTCGTCGCTTCACCGGCCTCGCGCAGGCGCCCCAGCAGCCGGGAGACCTGCAGCAGCAGGTTGACCTCTGTCAGGTAGTACGGAAACGGACTGATCTCACAACCGTGGAAGCCACGCACAATCGCTCGCAAACCCTCCCGCAGATCACGTGGGTCGCCGAGGTCGAGCCCTCCTTCATCGATGACCCGCCGCGCGGCCTCGACGAGAAAGCCACCGCTGCCCGTGGCGAAGTCGAAGATCGTGCGCTCGTGGCGCACGTCGCCTTCGATGCGAAAGATGCCCTCCGGGCCCGAGAATCCTGCGCGGTCGAGCATGAACCGCACGACGGCTCGCGGAGTGTAGAACTGCCCCAACCGGTCGCGGTCGATGTCGTCGACATACGACTCGTACAGGCCGCCGAGCACGTCGGCGCCGAGTCGCGCCAGCGGAAACGGGACGAGCGCGTAGAGCACCTCCACAAGCGCCTCGTCGCGTGGACGAAACCAGTCGTAATTGTTGTCCTCGCCGAACAGCCACGGGTAGCGAGTCCGTCCGCGCTGGAATGCCTCGTCGAGGACACGCTTGAGGCTGCGGTCAAGGCGCTCGTACACCTGCTCGAAGCCGCCGTCGTACAGGCAGTCCTCGACGAACCCCGCGTCCTCCCACGACCGGTACAGCAGGATCCTCGTCAGCGTCAGCTGCGAGACGCGCATCAGGTACTGCGCCCAGGCTCGCCCGGCGACTCCGGCGGCGTCTCGATATCCGGCGACGCTGACAGGCAGCGCTGACACGTCGACGCGCGGCTCGATCTCCCGAGCCAGCGTTTCCAGCTCAAGCCGCAGGCGTCGCTCGTGGTCGGGGTTCAGGTCGATGTCGGCGAGCAGGCGATCATGCTGCGCAGCGGCGTCTTCGGCCAGTAGCCGCGACAACGCGCGCAGCTGGCTGACCAAGAACTCGAGGTCGATTTCGAGCGTCTCGCCTGCGCCGGCGCGCTCGCGCCACGGCTCTGCCTCGGCCACCCTGGCGATCTTCTCCGCGAGCCCCATGCTGCGATGGCCGAACAGCTCGCAGAAGCGCACGAAGCGATCGACTTCGTCGATATCCATCGCTTCGCCGTGCGCGACCTGCCACAGCCGACCGACGTCAAACGACAGCCCCGCATCGTGTCCGGCCGCACCGCGCCGGTACACCCGCAGCTCGCGCAGGTTGAACAGCACGCCGTAGTCGAGGTGGCGCTGATCGATGTACGCGCGGATCTGTCGCTCGTGCGGGCCGAGTAGCTGGGTGGAACTCTTCGCGTCCAGCACGAAGCGGTGGGCGACGAGGTCGATCGGCGTGAAGTCGGGCTTGAGTCCGCTGCGCCCGAGTTGCGGGAAGTAGGCGTCGGCTGGGAACTCGAGGACCCGCTCGATGATGTCGGCGAGAATCCGCTCCGTCAGCAGCTCCTCGTCCTCGCGAGTCCGCGGGCGTATCAGGTACTCGCCGAGATGCTGCGCGCCGTTGAGCTCGCGGTAGCGCCCCGCCTGCTCGTCGAGAAGTGCGGCAAGCCGCGTCAGCTGTAACGGAACTGGCGTCGACGGCATCAGATTGCCGCACAGAGCTTGGAGGCGGACGCGTGAAGGCGGCCACCGTCCGAAAACGCCGCTAGCGTTCGCGCCATGAATCCAGCCGGCAACATAGGGGAGCTGACAACGGCGGAGGTCGAAGCGCTGCGCAGCGCCGGTGCGTGGTACGCGAAGTACCACGCCGTGCGCATCGCCGAGCTTGCCGATGATCCGTCGGCGTACGCCGAGAGTCGTCGCGACAAGTTCCTGACGCTCGTTTCGGCACTGCGCAAGCTCGGGTTCGAGATGGCGGTGCCGGACGAGCTGCGCTCGGGTGAACGACAGGCTGCATAGCGGTCCCCACCTCCGAGCGGCATAGGACGATCCTACGCAGCGGTCTGCGCTCCTGAGCGGTCGTAGCCGGTCGGTGGGACCCCCACTAGTCTCACCCGCATGGCCAAGGCCAAGAAACGCAAGGTCGCGCCGGGCGACGTCGCCTCCAACCGCTATGCCTCCTACCGCTTCGAGCTGCTCGAGCGGCTTGAGTGCGGCATCGCGCTGCAGGGCACGGAGGTCAAGGCCCTGCGCGAGGGCGGCGCCCAGCTCAAGGACGGCTACGCGCTCATCCGCGACGGCGAGCTGTTCTTGCACAACGTGCACATCCCGCCCTACGCGCCGGCCGCGCAGGCCAACCACGAGCCCGAGCGCGACCGGCGCCTGCTCGCCAAGCGCACCCAAATCGACAAGTTCGCCGACCAGATCAAGCAGAAGGGCCTGACGCTGGTCCCGACGCGGATCTACTTCTCCGGCGGCCGCGCGAAGGTCGAGATCGCGCTCGCCAAGGGCAAGGACCGCTTCGACAAGCGCGAGTCGATCAAGGAGCGCGAGACCAAGCGCGACATGGACCGGGCGCTGCGCGACGCCAACCGCTGACCGGCGCCGCGCGCGCCACCTCCCGGGGCCGGAAAGGAGAGCGACTACGTTGGGACGCATGAGCTCTTCGAAGAAATGGACCGCGGCCGACCTGCCCTCCTTCACCGGGCGCACCGTCGTCGTGACCGGCGCCAACAGCGGCCTCGGGTTGATCTGCTCCCGCGAGCTCGCGCGGGCGGGCGCCCACGTCGTCCTCGCCGTGCGCGACACCGCGAAGGGCGAGCGGGCCGCGCAGACGATCTCCGGCAGCACGGAGGTCCGCGCGCTCGACCTCTCCGACCTCGCCTCGATCGCCGCGTTCGCCGACGCCTGGGAGGGCCCGCTCGACGTCCTCGTCAACAACGCCGGCGTGATGGCGACGCCCGAGCGGCGCACGCAGGACGGCTTCGAGCTGCAGATCGGCACGAACCACCTCGGGCACTTCGCGCTCACCAACCGCCTGCTGCCACACATCACCGACCGCGTCGTGACCGTGTCCTCGACGGCCCACCGCACCGGCAAGATCCGCCTCGACGACCTCAACTACGAGCGGGGCGGCTACTCACGCTGGCCGGCGTACGGGCAGTCCAAGCTCGCCAACCTGCTCTTCACGCTCGAGCTGCAGCGCCGTCTCGAAGAGGCAGGGTCGGCGGTACGGGCGCTTGCCGCCCATCCCGGCTACGCCGCGACGAACCTTCAGGGCCACACCGGCAGCGGACTGCAGCACCGGTTCATGGCGATCACGAACCGGCTGGTCGCCCAGAGCGACGAGATGGGCGCGCTGCCGACGCTCTTCGCCGCCAGCCAGGACCTGCCCGGCGCAAGCTACGTCGGGCCCGACGGCTTTCAGGAGCAGCGCGGCCATCCGGCCCTCGCCAAGCGCAGTGCGGCCGCGCAGGACGCCGACACGGCGCGCCGGCTGTGGGACCTCTCGGAGGAGCTGACCGGCGTCGCGTTCCCGCTGGCGCCTGCGCGCGCCTGATCACGCACCGCCGAGTATGCGTTCGTCACACGGACCGCCCTAACGCTTGGGGAAGCCCGATGACCGACGATCCGCTCGCCTGGCTGCGCGACCAGCTCGTCGCGGCGGCCGACCGCCGCAACGAGGCTGCGGGGCCCGCCCGCGCACGCCGCTCGCGCCGTCGCGGCGGCTGGATCGCGCTGGCGGTCGTGCTGGTCGTCGCGCCGGCGGGCGCGACCGCGGCCGGCATCATCGAATTCGGCGAGAGCGACGAGGCGAAGGCGAGCGCGATCGTCGTCGACGTGCTGCGCGACACGTCGCAGCTGCCCGCCTGCACGAGAGAGCGGACGAGGCGGACGGTGCTCAGCGACGGGTCTCCCCTGCGCGGGATCAGCGCGACGCTGCCGTCGCTGCGCCGTACGTCGGCATCGCCGGCCCGCGCACGGCCGCGGTGCTGCTGCGCGCGCAGCGACCGGGTCGGCCCGGGCGCTTCCCGACGCGCGTCGCCGTCGACGAGGGCTTCTACGCGTTCGTGCTCCCGCGGGCATCGGCCCGGTGACCCTCAGCGAGGTGACGGCGAGCGGTCTCGTGTTGCGTACCCGACCGGTCCGGCGCTAGCGGGCTCCCGCACGCCGCGCTCGCAGACGTAGAAGAGCTGCTCCTCCCCCCACACGTGGCGCCGGCCGGAGGGCGTGAAGCGCAGCTTCGTCAGCACGCGCTGCGAGGCGACGTTGTCGGGCCGGGTCACGGCGACGACGCGCTGCAGCCCCAGCGCGCCGAAGGCCTCACCGAGGAGGGCGCGGCCGACCTCGGTCGCCAGGCCGCGGCCCCAGAACGCGCTGCCGAACGCGTAGCCGAGCTCGATGTCCGGTCCCTCGCCGCCGAGCGGCACGAGTCCGGCCTCGCCGGCCATCGCCCCGGTCTGGCGGTCGAGGACCGCCCAGAACGAGTACCCGGCACGCTGCTGCCGGGCAATGTGCAGTTCGATCTGGCGGCGCGTCGCGTCGATCGCAAGCGCGCCGCCGAGCGTTCGCATCGCCACCGGGTCGCCGTACATCACGCGGTGGATGTCGCCGACGTCGCCGATGACGTACGGCCGCACGACGAGACGCTCGGTGAGGATCGGCAGCGCGATGGCGCCAACCCTCTCAGGCGGCCGATACCGGTGCGCGGGAGGTTCGGGCGCGGGCGCGCGACCGGCGGCCCCCGGGCTTGAACACCGACAGGCCCGTGGCGAGCGCGAGTGCGAACACCTGCGCCGCGCTCGCGACGATGAGCGTGTTCTCGCGGCCGCCGGTGCCGTCCTGCATGAGGGTCAGCGACGGTCCGATGACGAACGCGCCGATGAGGATCACCGCGAGCACCAGCCCGAGCTTGGCGGTGACCCAGCCGTGGCGCAGGACACCCCACTTCGTACCGAAGCCCAGCGCGATTCCCGTCGCCAGCGTGATCATGCTCAGCGGGATGCCGAAGACGATGCTGAACATCTCCAGGAGCTCGTAGGAGTCCGCGGCCAGCGCGGGATCGTCGGTGCCGGCGGCGCGGACCGCGACGGCGAGAAACCCGGCGGAGTCGCCGAGCAGGCCCACCGCCGCGATGATGTGGAGGGTCAGGACGCTGCGACGCATGGATCGCGACATCGGCCAGCGGGGCTGGGTGGACACGGCGGAGGACATCGGCGACGTGCTCCTCTCTGGATGGCGGGTGGGCAGTGCGGCGTTCATCGCAACCGGCACTGTGGCAGCGAGACCCGCCGCCGTCGTCGGCCGCGCTGCCGATCTTCACGTCCTCCGCAAGGAGGACCCCGGACCGTCGGAAGACCCACGACCTGGCCCGCGACGCGAGTGCGACGTCTAGAGTCTCACCGCCAATGGCCGAGGTGGGGAAACGCGGCGCGCGACGCCGACCGTCGTTGCGCCGCCTGCTCGCGATCCTGCTCGGGGTCCTCGCGCTGCTCGTGGGCGGACTCATCCTCATCGCCTCGCTGCAGGTGCGCGGCGTCAACGAGCAGACGCGCGCGGAGAACCGCCGCACGACGTCGTTTCTCGTCGCCGACAGCGTGCGCCAGAGCTCCAACGACCTGACGAACATGGTCCGCCTGTACGTCGCCAGCGGCGAGCCGCGCTACCGCGAGTACTACGACGAGATCCTCGCGATCCGCAACGGCACCGCGCGCCGGCCGCGCGACTACGACAGCTCGTTCTGGGACCGCGTGCTCGCCGGCGGCCGCGGCTTCGTGCGCTACGGCCCGCCGCAGTCGCTCGTCTCGCAGATGCGCGCCGCCAAGTTCGCGCCGGCCGAGTTTCGCGCGCTGCAGGCGTCGCTCGACGCCTCCAACGGCCTGGCCGAGCTCGAGAGCGACGTCATGGCGCGCGTCGCCCGGCGCATCGCCCGCGGCGTCGACGCGCGCTACTTCGCCGACGTCCGCACCGACTACCGCCGCCTCATCGACGACGCCTACCTGCGCTCCAAGGGCGAGATCATGCAGGCGATCAGGCGCTTCATCGCGCTCGTCAACGCGCGCACGGCGCGGGAGGTCGAGCGTGCGCGCGACCACAACGGCCGGCTGGCCGAAATCCAGATCGGAAACCTGCTGGCGATCGTCCTCGTCGGCATCGCCGCGCTCGTGATCCTCACCCGCATCGTCCTGCGCCCGCTCGCCAGACTGACGGCGGCGACGCGGCGGATGGCCGGCGGCGACTACGCCCAGCGCGTCGACATCCGCTCGGTGTCCGACCTCGAGCGCGTCGCGGGCTCGTTCAACGAGATGGCCGCCGCGATCGAGTCCGACATCGCGGCGCGCGAGCGCGCCGAGCAGGACGCCGTCGTGGCGCGCGAGGCCGCCGAGCACGCCAACCGCGCGAAGTCGACGTTCCTCGCCGCGATGAGCCACGAGCTGCGCACGCCGATGATCGGCGTGACCGGCATGCTCGAGGTGCTCGCGCGCAGCGAGCTGAGCCCCTCGCAGCGCCAGATGGTCGCGACCGCCGACGGCTCCGCGCGATCGCTGCTGCAGATCGTCGGCGACATCCTCGACCTGTCGAAGATCGAGGCCGACAAGCTCGAGCTGAGCCCGGCCACGATCGACCTGCGCGCGGTCGTCGGCTCCTCCGTGGAGACGTTCGTGCACACCGCCTCCACGAAGGGCCTGCTGCTGACCTGGAACGTCGACGAGCGGCTGGCGCCGGCGCACGTCGGCGACCCGCTGCGCCTGCGCCAGATCATCAGCAACATGCTCTCCAACGCCGTGAAGTTCACGGAGGTGGGCGGCATCGAGGTCGAGGTCCGCGTCGCCGACGACGCCCGGACTCGCAGAGCATCGAGATCTCCGTCAGCGACACCGGGATCGGCATCGAGCCCGAGCAGCAGGCGCGGCTGTTCGCCGAGTTCGCGCAGGCGGAGAGCTCGACGAGCCAGCGCTTCGGCGGCACCGGCCTGGGCCTCGTCATCTGCAAGCGCCTCGCGGTGCTGATGGGCGGCGACATGACGATGCGCAGCGCGGTGGGGGAGGGGACGACGATGACGCTCTCGCTGCCGCTGCCGGTCGGCGATCCCGACGAGGTCGAGCCGGAGCTCGGCGGCCCGGTCGCCGGCGCGCGGGCAGCCGCCCGCTGCCGACCCGCGACGAGGCGGTGGCGCGAGGGCAGCCTCGTGCTCCTCGTCGAGGACCACCCGGTCAACCGCACGGTGCTGAGCTCGCAGCTGGAGACGGTCGGCTTCCAGGCCGACACCGCGCACGACGGCCACGACGGCTACGAGCGCTTCCTCAGCGGCGACTACGCGCTCGTGCTCACCGACCTGAACATGCCGCGGATGGACGGCTTCGAGCTCGCCGAGGCGATCCGCGCGCCACGAGCGCGAGACCGGCGCCGCGCCGGTCCCGATCATCGCGCTGACGGCGAGCGTCATGCAGGGCGAGCCGGAGAAGTGCCGCGCCGCGGGGATGGACGACTTCGCCGCCAAGCCGACGACGATCCCGTTTCTCGCCGGCCGCCTGCGCCGCTGGCTGCCGCAGCTCGTGTGGCCGGCGGCGGAGATGCCCGACGCCCCGCAGCCGCCCGTCGCCGGCAGCGTCGGCGGCGGCGCGCTCGATCCCGTCCGTGCTCGAGGAGCTGACGGGCGGCGATGCGCAGCTCGCCGCCGAGGTGCTCGACGAGTTCCTCACCACGACGCGCGAGGACATCGACGGCGCTCGACCTCGCCTGCGCGGCGCACGCGACCGACGATGTCCGCCGCCTCGCCCACCGCATCCGCGGCGCCTCCCGCGCCGTCGGCGCCCAGCCGCTCGCCGAGGTCGCCCAGCGCGCGGAGAGCCTCGCGGCGCTCGGCTCGGCCGACTGGGATCGCTTCGAGATCCTGCGCGGCGAGCTCAGCAGCGCGCTCGACGAGGTCAACGCGGCCGTCCGAAGCTGAGCGGACCCGGACCCGGGCTTGGGCTCGGCTCGCGCTCGAGCGCCAGGACGAAGGTCTGCGCGCCGTCGCCGGCCGGGAGGGTGGCGGCGCCGCTGGCATCGAGGACGAGCGGCGTGCGGGCGCCCGCGGCCTCGAGCTCCAGCGAGACCGCGAGCGGCTGGGAGTCCTGCTCGGCGGTGATGCTGTGCGCCCAGACGCGCAGCTGCGCCGGAGGCGAGTCGCCCGCCGCGGCCCAGTCGGGTGTGAAGGCGAGGCTGCGCAGCGACGAGAAGCGGTCGAGGTCGATCGGCGCACCGTCGGCGAGCGCGACGCGCCGCCCGTCGTCGTACTCCGCGACCGCTGCGGCGAGCGCGGGCCGACCCGCCATGACGAGGCTGAACTGCGCCGTGTCGGCGGCGAGGTCGTGGCGCAACTGCGCCGTCGCGCGCGCGGCGAACGTGCCGTTGCGCGCCATGCTCGCGGTCATCACCAGTGCGAGGGCGGTGACGGCGAAGGCCGCCGCGCGCTGAAGCGGGTCGTCCCAGAGGAAGAGCCCGTGCACGAGCACGCCGCCGAGCGCGATCGCGTAGACCGTGGCGAGCACCCAGCGCTGCCCCGGCACGCGGTAGCCCCAGCCGATCAGCTCGCCGCGGCGGCGCGCGGCGACGAGCAGCAGGACCGGGAAGACGCCCGCCAGGAGGGCGACGATGATGACGCCGAGGAAGCTCAGGACGTCGGCGAGCGAGATCGCGCCGCTCGTCGCCTGCCAGGCCGCGAACAGGAAGATCGCGACGACGGGGCTGACGCCGGCGAGAAAGCGGCCGCGCTCGCCCGACAGCAGCCGCTGCGCGCGCTCGCGCAGGGCGTCCCTGTGCGCGGGCGCGAGCGGCGCGGACGTGACCGGCGCGTCCTCGTCCGCCGGCTCGGTCAGCGCTTCCCACATGCCCGCCGGCAGCCGCCCGCCGCGCCGCCGCCCGGCCCGCGCCACGTAGCGCCGCTCCCCGTCGCGCAGGCGCTCGGCGAGCAGCCCGTCGCGCACGAGCGCGTCGAGCATCTGCGCCGCCGCGCCGGGTTCGAGGCCGGCCATCTCGGCGACCTCGGCCGCCCCGGCATCCGGACGGCGCATGATCCAGGCGAGCACGCCGGCCTCGCGATCGGGCAGCGCGAGGATCCCGGCGAGGCTGACGCCCGCGGTGTCCCACTCGCCCTCGTAGCGCAGGCGCAGCGACGTCTCGATCGCCATCCGCACCTCGTGCTCGCTCGCGGCCAGCACCGTGATCTCCAGCCGCAGGCCGCGCGCGCCGAGGTCGCGCAGCGGTTCGTCGTCCAGCGGCGCCCAGGCCGCCGATCCCGCGCCCGACGCCGGTGCGCTCGCCTCGACGCGCCGGCCGGTGGCGGCGCCGTCGGCGACGTCGAGCCGGAACCGGGCCGCCCCGCGATCGGCGCCGAGGTAGGTCAGCACGATCGTCGTGGCCTGCCGGCGGCGGCGGGCCCGCAGCACGACGCGCGCCCCGCGCCGCGGCAGCACGAGCGTGACCGGCGCCCGCGCAGGCAGGCGTTCGCGGACGAGGTAGAAGAGCGCGAGCGCCGAATGGATCGACGCCATCCCCATGCCGAGGACGACGAGGATCCCGCCCATCAGCAGGACGGCGGTGCCGGCCTCCTCGGCCAGCGGCGACAGCGCCGTGCCCTCCTCGCCCGACAGCACGGCGGGGGCCACGGCGCCGGCGACCGCGACGACGAACAGCACGTACAGCGCGATCGCCGTGATCTGCGCGCCGACGACGCCGCGCACGAGCGTG
>CAWGTK010000014.1:0-19550 GCA_963825485.1 uncultured Actinomycetes bacterium | reverse complement strand
ACTCGACCTCGAAGGCGCCGATCGCGTCAACCAGGAGCTGCTGCGCGTCGAGGCCACCGACGCGGCGCGGATCGTCCTGGACCTCAGCAACCTCGGGTTCGTGGACTCGTCCGGCGTCCGGCTGATCATCGAGGCCCACGCGCGATCGCGGGCGGACGGCGACCGCCTCGCGCTGACCCCCGGCCCGCCGACGGTGCAACGCGTGTTCGAGCTGACGGGGGTCGACGACCGCCTCCCGTTCGAGGACTGACGCCGGTACGGCTAGGCTGACCATGCCCCGCCGCCGACGACGAAAGGCCCAGCCGATGACCGCTGAGAGAAAGTCCACGCGCAGCGTGATCATCCAGTCCGGACGGGCTGCCAAGGGCGAGTCGGTGACCGCGGAGGGTGCCCCGGGCGAGTCCGCCAAGGCCGGCGACGGCAAGGGCCGCGCGAAGGGCGCTGCCGGAAAGTCGGCGAGCGCGCAGGGCGGCTCGGCGACCTCGGCGTCGGTGAAGATCCAGACGAACGAGTCCTGAGCTCAGGCGCCTGCGCTTCGCGCGCCGCCGACAGGTGCCCGGCATCGCCGTGGGACCGGACCTGAAGCGACCACGCCTCCCACAGCTCGCCCTGTGCCGCTGCGACGTTCGCCAGCGATCCGTCGCCGAACCGCGCCAGCGCGCCGGCCGCGCCCCGCCAGCGCCAGCACGCCGGCCGCCGTCCTCGCATCCGCGTCCGGCCTCGCTCCCAGCAGGCTGATCGTCGCCAGCACCCGATGGCGGCGCGCCAGAGGTCGGTGTCGGCGAGCCGCAGCCGGGTCGCCGACGGTCGGGCCGTAGAGCGCGGCGTAGCGGTCGCGGCCGATGCTGGTCTTGGCTTGCCGGTCCGCGGGCCGGGGACGGTCTGCGTGCCCGCGAGCGCGACGAGCGTGACGGAGCTGGCTGACGCCCGGCTCGAAGCGCAGCGAGGTGCCGGCCGGGATGTCGAATCGGAACCCGGCCGCCGCCGCGCGATCGAGTCGAAGCGCCGAGTTGACGTCGGCGACGTGGAAGTGCGAGCCGACCTGGATCGGCCGGTCGCCGGTGTTGAGGACCTCGAGCGCGATCGTCTCGCGGCCCGCGTTGAGCTCGATCGTGCACGGCGCGGGGCACAGCTCGCCGGGGATCATCCGACCGGCTCGTGCAGGGTGACGAGCTTGCGCCCGTCGCGGAAGGTCGCCTCGACCTGGACCTCGGCGACCATCTCGGGCACGCCCTCCATGACCTCGGCGCGCATGAGCACGTGCCCGTCCTCCACGAGCTCGGCGACCGGGCGCCCGGCGCCCGCCCTCGATGACCCGGCAGGAGAGCAGCGCCACGGTCTCGGGGTGGTTGAGCTTCACGCCGCGGGCGCGCCGCTCACGAGGACCACGCCGGCCATCGCGAGCAGCAGCTTGTCCATGTCGGCGGGGAGAGGCGCACGCTCGCGCAACGCTAGTCGCGAGCGCGAACGCTCACCTTGGGCCGGGTGGCGAAAGGTTGCGGCGCGCGATGGGCCGCATGGCCGAGCGACGGCTCAGAAGAAGACCGCCTTCGCCACGCCGTGCAGCGCGAGGGCTTCGTAGGTCTGGGCCGGTCCGGTCGGTGGCCCGGCGATCGTCGTGTGGTTCGTCGCCTTGATCGCCAGCGTCTCGAACTCGGCGTCGCCGTCGTCGGGCATCTTGAAGGACGGCAGGAGCAGGGTCAGCGTGATCGTGTGCAGGTCGGGCACGGTGTCGAGCGTGACCGTGACCTCGTCGCCGAGGGCGCTGGGCAGCGTCTCGATCTCGTTGCCCGAGAAGTTGAGGTCGCCCTCCGGGCCCTGGTAGTCGAACAGCGGCCGGCCGGAGATGCTTGTCGTGGAGTAGGTGATCTGCACGCCGTCGCACTGCAGCTCGAAGAGGTTCGCGGACGTCGTCGCGAGGGCCATGGGGATCCTCCTTCGTCGGGTGGGTTCCCATGGTCGGCCGCACGCCGGCGGCGTTGCGTGAGGTTCGTCACTCGCCGGGCGCCGCGCGGCGGTATCTCAGGCCTTCCACTTGACCGAACAGCCGCGGGCGCGGGTGTCGGCGGTGGTCGGCTCGCGGCCGTCGAGCACGGCATCCAGCGCGTCGCGCAGGTAGCGCGCGCCCTGCGCGGGGTCCTGGTGGTCGGCGTCCGGCGCGCCGCGGTAGCGCAGGCGCTGATCGGCGTCGAGCACGAAGACGTGTGGCGTGACCTGGGCGTCGAGCGCGCGGGCGACCTCCTGCGACTCGTCGTAGAGGTAGGGGATCGGCCAGTTCTGGTCGTGGACGAAGCGCTGCATCGCGTTGGGGGAGTCGGCCGGATAGCGCGCGGCGTCGTTGGCGTTGATGGCCAGGAAGCGCACGTCGCGCGGCGCGTAGTCCTCGGCGACGGCCCGCAGGCGCGGGTTCCACGCGATGACGTACGGGCAGTGATTGCAGGTCACGACGAGCACCGTGGCGGGCGGCGCGGGATCGGCGGGCACGGCATGGGCGGTGCCCTCGGTGTCGTCCAGCGTGAAGGCCGGCACGGGATCGCCGAGTTCGAAGCTCATGGACGGATGATCGCAGGGCCCTTCCCCGCTGCTAGATTCAGGGTCGCGCGGTGGGCGTAGCTCAGTTGGTAGAGCTCCTGGTTGTGGTCCAGGCGGCCGCGGGTTCGAGTCCCGTCGCTCACCCTTCACGAAGTATCAGCACCAGAGTCGTTCGCGTTTCCGCAGTCTTGCGGGGAGTTTCGAGCGCCACCAGAGGTATCAACGTCTCCGTTGCCGGCGCGGCGCGACGGAGCCGAGAGCTGAGCTCGGCAGTTATGACCGCTGATCCACAGGACTTGACTATTCCTCTCGGGGGGTCCGGCAATGCCCTCATCGTCATCTGCCAGCGTGCGGTGGCGCGGCGGGTAGTCGCACCGTGACGCAGAGCCCCCCAGCGGCCCGGGGGGTGAGGGTGAGGATTCCGTCGTGTGCTTGGGTGATGCTCCTGACGATGGCCAGGCCGAGGCCGACGCCTGTGTGGTCGGTGCGTATGCGTTCGGTGCCGCGAAGAAACGGCTCGACGAGCGTGGAAGCCAACTGTGGGGTGAGCTTCTCGCCGGTGTTCTCGACGGTGAGCACCACACCGTTGTCGCGAGCGCTGGTCGTGACCCACACCGTGCCCTGTTCAGGCAGGTTGTGGACGATCGCGTTGTGCACGAGGTTGGTACTCAACTGCAGCAGGAGCGCGGGTGAGCCCATGGTGGGCGTCACGTCGCCGGAGGTCTCGATGGTGATGCCGCGCTTCTCTGCGAAGGGGAGGAGTGCTTCCGTGGCTTCCTCCGCGATGAGCGACAGGTCGACGTGATCTCGGGCGAAGGACCGCTGGTCGGCGCGGCTGAGCAGGAGCAAAGCTTCAGTGAGGTCGATCGCTCGGGTGTTGACGGCGTGGAGGCGTTCGACGAGCTCGCCGTTGTCGCGGTTCGGGTCATTGCGCGCCACATCGAGAAGCGTCTGCGTGACCGCCAGCGGGGTGCGTAGTTCGTGGGAGGCGTTGGCAGCGAATCTCTGCTGTTCGGCGATGTGTGCCTCAAGTCGCGCGAGCATGCTGTCGAAGGCGTCGGCGAGCTCGCGGAACTCGTCTTGACGGCCTTCCAACCGGATTCGGTGGGAGAGCGATCCGGTCGCGGCCGTGCGTGTGGCATCGGTGATGCGAGTCAGGGGGGCGAGCATCCGGCCGGCGAGAAGCCACCCTCCCAGGAGGCCGAATGCCAGCAGGAGCGCCAGCGCGATGGCCGCCTTGGGAGCGAAGGCGCGTAGGAGGTCCGAACGGGACGGGATGAAGCCGCTGGGGCCGTAGAGCCCCACGCCGTCGGGCACGTAGCGCAGGAGAAACACCCAGACGACGGCGAGCAGCAAGACGCCTGCGACCATGAGGAAGCCCGCGTAGCTGAGGGTCAGCTTGACGCGAACACTCAATCCAGGGGCTCTATCCACGGTCTCCTCCCTCGTGGCCGGTGTCTGCGTGAGCGTCGATGCGGTAGCCGGCACCGGCGACGGTGGCGATGATCCAGGGTTCGCCGAGGCGTTTGCGCAGTGCCGAGACCGTGATGCGCACGGCGTTGGTGAACGGGTCGGCGTTCTGATCCCACGCCCGTTTCAACAGCTCTTCTGCGCTGACGACACCGCCTTCGGCGGCGACGAGCACTTCGAGCACGGCGAACTGCTTGCGGGTCAGCGCGACGTAGCGGCCGTCGCGGTAGACCTCGCGGCGAAACGGATCCAGCCGCAGGCCTGCGATCTCTCGCACGGGTGGCCTGTGGTGGGCGCGCCTGCGGTCGAGTGCTCTCAGCCTGAGCACGAGTTCTCGGAGTTCGAACGGCTTGGTGAGGTAGTCGTCGGCGCCGAGCCCGAACCCGGTGGTCTTGTCGTCGAGACGGTCGGCGGCGGTCAGCATTAGGATCGGCAGGCCGCTGCCGGAGGCGACGATATGTTCGGCGATCTCGTCACCGGAGGGCCCGGGAATGTCCCGGTCGAGGACGGCGATGTCGTAGGCGTTGAGGCTCAGCAGCTCCAGTGCGGTGTCGCCGTCGCCTGCGATGTCTGCCGCGATCGCTTCCAGGCGTAGGCCATCGCGGATGGCTTGCGCCATGTAGGGCTCGTCCTCGACGATCAACACACGCACGCCCGGATGCTACGAGCGAGCACATATCGTCGGCGTATCGACAATCGCATACGTGCCGGCAACACCACGCCGCCTTCAATGGCGGCGTGACCTACTGCGAACCAGCACGAACAACGACCCGTCCGATCCGGATCCGCAGGATCCGCCTCGCCGGCCTGCTCGTCGTCATCGCGGCGATCGCCGTCGGCTACCAGGCGCTGGCGTCCTCGTCCTCGACGGCCGCATCACCGAGCGACGTCCTGCGCAGTGAGCACCGCGGTGCGCTTGGCGAGGCTGACGGTGCCCTCCCGGACGGCACAACGGTCTTCGATGGAGAGGTTCCGGGTGTCGCCAACCTCGATCCAGCTCTCCTCGGTGCGCTGCGCCAGGCTGCAACCGATGCCGCGGACGGCGGCGTCGAGTTCTTCGTCGACAGCGGCTGGCGTTCCCCGGCGTACCAGGACCAACTCCTCCATGAGGCGGTCTCGAAGTACGGCTCAGAAGGGAAAGCGGCCCGGTGGGTGGCCACCCCCGACACGTCTGCTCACGTGTCGGGGGACGCGGTCGACGTCGGGCCCTCCGGTGCCACGAGGTGGCTGTCCGCGCACGGCGCCGAGTACGGGCTGTGCCAGATCTACCGCAACGAACGCTGGCACTACGAACTGCGCCCCGAAGCCGGCGTTCGCGGCTGCCCTCCCATCTACGCCGACCCTACGCACGATCCAAGGATGCAACAGTGATGAGAGGAACACTTCAGCCGCCGAGTCGCCCTTGCGATCGTCGCCCTGACCGGCGCGGGCTGTTCGAACGCAGCCACCGAGAACGGCGCTAACCGCAAGAACATCACCGATCGGGACAAGGCGGTGAAGTTCGCCGAGTGCATGCGCGACCAACGGCGTCAGCGGTTCCCGGACCCGGTCGCGTCGGGCGGGTTGACCATCGATGGGGCAGTGAATGGATCGTCGCCGGACCCGAGCGCCGCGGCGTGAACGGCGGCCATCGCTGCGCGGTCGTCGCCGGGGCCGGCTCGGAGCCGGGTTGTCGAAGGTAGCTCGCGCTCAGTCCCGGCAGCGCCGTCGCCAGTAGGCGATCGTGACCGCGGCGAGCAGCGGTCCCCACGCCAGCAGCGGCATGTAGGCGACCACGATCAGCGCCTGCCATCCGTCGTGGGTGAACGCCACGTCGCGCGTGAAGAAGCCCGAGATGGCGTAGATCCAGATCCACGTCAGCGCGAACGCCCCGGCGAGCGCCGGCACGACGACGGCCATCGGACGCAGGCGCCGGCCGCCGAGCAGCGGGATCCAGCGGGGGGCGCGCTCGCCCCACGGCCGGACGAGCCCGAGCGTGAGCAGCGCGAGGCCCTCGAGAACGACGCTCAGCCCGATGACGTAGAGGCTCTCCCAGCCGTGCATGTGGACCTCCGCGCCGCCGGTTTCGAGCATGCCCATCGAGAAGCCGAAGGCGAGCGGGATGCGCCACAGGCCGGAGGGCAGGGCGCAGAGCGCGACGAGGTGGGCGGCGGTGGTCGCCCAGCGCGGCACGGGCCGGCCGTCGCGGTGGTGGGTGGGCGCGGCGGTCAGCGGCGCCGGGATGGGGTGGATCGCGTGAGTGCTCATGGTCGATCCATGCTCGCCCGCGGCGGGCGCGATCTCGTCCGACCAAGGGGCCGACCGTCTGCGACCTGAGGGGGAGGCGCGGTCAGGCGCCGGCGCGGACGAGCCCGTGCTCGTAGGCGAACACGACGAGCTGCACGCGGTCGCGCGCCTCGAGCTTGGCCAGCAGGCGGCCGACGTGGGTCTTCACGGTTGCCTCGGCCATGAACAGCTCCGCGCCGATCTCGGTGTTCGAGGCGCCGCGCGCAACCGCGAGCAGAACCTCGTGCTCGCGCTCGGTCAGCGCGTCCAGGCGCGGGTCCGGCTCGACCGCGCCCGGCAAACTCTCGGCGACCTGCTCGAGCAGCCGCCGCGTCGCGCTGGGCGCCACGACCGCGTCGCCGGCCGCGACCGCGCGGATCGCCGCCAGCAGCTCCTCCGGCTCGGCGTCCTTGAGCATGAAGCCGCTCGCCCCGGCGCGCAGCGCGGCGAACATGTACTCGTCGAGATCGAACGTCGTCAGCATGAGGACGCGCGGCGCGGCGTCGCCGTCGCGCTCGATCAGCCGGGCGGTCGCCTCGACGCCGTCCAGGCGCGGCATGCGCACATCCATCAGGACGACGTCGGCGCTCGTGACCGCCAGCGCCTCCAGCGCCGCGCGCCCGTCGCCGGCCTCGCCGACCACGGTCATGTCCCGCTGCGCGTCGATGACGAGCTTCAGCCCGGCGCGCACGAGCGCCTGGTCGTCGGCGAGGAAGACGCGCGTCGCGGCGCTCACGACGGCGACCGTGCTCCGCTCGCGCGCGTGGTCTGGGTCGCAAGCGCGGCGCGCACGACGAAGCCGCCCGCCGGATCGGGCCCGGCGCTGAGCGTGCCGCCGCGCAGCTCGACGCGCTCGCGCATGCCGGCCAGCCCGCGCCCGCCGCCCTCGCTCTCGCCGTCGCCGTCGCCGTCGCCGGGCGAGCCGGTCCCGGCGCCGTCGTCGCGCACCTCCAGGCGCACCCGCGACGGCTCCCAGCCGAGCACGACGGTGGCCGTCGCCCCGCGGCCGGCGTGCTTGAGCACGTTGGTCAGCGCCTCCTGGGCGACGCGATACAGCGTCAGGCCGGCCGCCGGCGCGAGCTCGCGCCGCTCACCCTGCTCGGCGAGCTCGACGATCAGCCCCGCCTCGCGCATGCGCGCGACAAGCGCCGGGAGGTCGCCGACCCCCGGCTGCGGCCGGCGCGGAGCGTCGTCGGCGCGGTCGCCGAGAACGCCGAGCGCGCGGCGCATCTCGGCCAGTGCCTCGCGCGCGGTCGCGGAGATCGTGTGCAGCGCGGCGGTTGCCGCGCGCGGATCCTGCTCGGCGGCGTAGCGGCCGCCGTCGGCCTGGGCGATGACCACCGAGAGCGAGTGGGCGACGACGTCGTGCAGCTCGCGGGCGATCCGTGCGCGCTCGGCCGCGGCGGCGATCGCGGCGCGCCCGTCGCGCTCGGCGGCCAGCAGCCGCGTGCGCTGCTCGAGCGCCTCGCGCTCGCGCTGGCGCGCGCCCATGCGGTCGCCGAGGGCGGCCGCGAGCGTCAGGTGCACCGCCACCACGAGCCACACGATCACCCAGCCGGCGGTGGCGTCGTCGACGTGCAGCGCGAACGCAACGGACCCGGCGAGCGCGAGGCCGTAGCCGATCGCCGCCAGGCGCCGCGGGGCGTGGGCGACGAGCGTGTACATCGCGACGAGCGCGGCCACGTCGGCACCGAGCAGATCCTCGACGAACGCCATCTGCGCGGCGGCGAGGAGCATCACGGCCGCGAAGACGGCCGCCGGCGCACGCCGCCGCCAGACGAGCGGCACGGTCAGCGCGATCGAGAACAGCACCTCGGCGGGGCCGCGGTCGGCCGACTCGCCGAACAGGGTGGAGAACGAGAAGCCGAGCAGGATCGCGGCCCAGAGGGCGTCGGCCGCGGTGGGGTGGCGATCGAGCCAGGTGTGCGCGCGAGCGAGCACCGTCACAGCGTAGGCGCGCCCGTCGCAGCCGGCCATCAGACGTGGGTATCGCCGGCGTCATACCGCGGTCTCGGCGCAGTCGCGCAGGACGGCACCCGAAGCCGATCGGCGCGGATCCAGCGTGCCGGTCATGCCCCGTCTTCGTCGCGCTCGCGCTCGTGCAGCGCTGGGGCCGGCGGGTGATCGATTCGCTCGTGCTCGGGCTCGCGCCGCTCGGCGCGTGGTTCGTGCTGCTGAGCGCCGCCGCGATCCGCGCCGCCCGTGGCCCGCCGGCCGACGGCGCCGGTCCGGCCGGCGCTGCGCCGCCGCCGCCGCCGCCCGGCTGTGCATCATTGACGCCATGCCCGCCATCACCGAGCTCGCGCCCCAGCGCCGCGCGGTCAACGCCGACATCGACGCCATCTCGACGCTGATGAAGCGCTCGGTGCGCGAGCTGTTTCCGCACTTCTACGACCAGCGGCAGACCGCGACGGCGGAGATCTACGTCGCCGAGCTCGACACGGTGCTCATCGAGGACGGCACGTACTACGTCCACGAGGCGGGCGGCGAGATCGTCGCCTGCGGCGGCTGGAGCCGGCGCAACCGCCTGCACGCCGGCGCCGGCAATGCCGAGGACGACGACCGGCTGCTCGACCCGCGGACCGAACCCGCGCGCGTGCGCGCGATGTTCGTGCGCGGCGACTGGACGCGGCGCGGCCTGGGGCGGGCGATCCTCGAGGCCTGCGAGCGCGACGCGCGCGCCGAGGGCTTCACGACGCTCGCGCTCATGGCGACGCTGCCGGGCGAGCCGCTGTACCGCGCGTTCGGCTTCGCCGAGACGGGCCGGGTGATTGTGAAGGCGCCCGACGGCGTCGAGCTCGCGGGCGTGACGATGCAGCGCCCGATCGCGCCGCGCTGACCCCGGGGCGGCGCAGCGCCGGGGCCGGGGCGCTACTGCGTGCGGGGATCTCCGTCCTCGGTGATGTCCGCGACGTCGACGTGCTTGCGCACGACGTAGTAGCCCTCGCCGCGCCGGACGACATCCTCGGCCTGGGGCGCCTCGTGCCCGGGCACGACGAAGAACTGCCGGGAGTCCTGACGGATCTCCTCGTAGGTCGCCAGCGTCAGGCGCACGATGTCCTCGCAGTCCTCGCTGCCGCACTCACAGACGAAGCCGCCGAGGTCGCTCGCCGTACGGCGACGCTGGACGCTGTCCTCGATGCTCTCGTTGAGCTCGCGAAACGCGTTCTCGTTGTGCGCGATGCGCTCCTTGTGCCGCTGCGCTGCCATAGGTGCAGTCCTACACCCCTCCGCGCACCTCGAAACGCGCGGGCGCTGATCCGCGTCCCGCTGGGGTAGGACCGCGCCGTGCCCCGCGGCCGATCACGCAGCCCCAACCTCCCGGTCGGCGCCCCGACGGCACCGGAAGGCCCGGAGGGCGGCAGGCTCAAGCGCGCGATCACGCCGGGCCTGCTGCTGTTCTTCATCGTCGGCGACATCCTCGGCGGCGGCATCTACGCCCTCGTCGGCGAGGTCTCGGGCGAGACCGGCGGCGCGATCTGGGCGGCGTTCCTGCTGGCGCTGATCATGGCCGCCTTCACCGCGGGCTCCTACGCCGAGCTCGTCTCGAAGTACCCGCGGGCGGGCGGCGCCGGCCTGTACGTGCACCGCGCGTTCAAGCTCCCGTTTCTCAGCTTCATCGTCGCCTTCGCGGTCGTCGTCTCGGGCATCACGTCGGCCAGCGCCCTGGCGCGCGGCTTCGGCGGCGACTACTTCAGCACGTTCGTCGACATCCCGGTGGTGCTCACCGCCCTCGTGCTGCTGGCGCTCATCGCGGCGGTGAACCTGCGCGGCATCGCGGAATCCGTGCGGATCAACGTCGGCTTCACGCTCGTCGAGATCAGCGGCCTCGTGCTGATCGTGATCATCGCCGCCGTGGCGCTCGGGCAGGGCGACGCGGAGCCCTCGCGGGCCTTCGAGTTCAAGGAGGGCACGTCGATCTTCGCCGCCTCGCTCGCGGGCGCGGCGCTGGCGTTCTATGCGCTGATCGGCTTCGAGGACTCCGTCAACGTGGCCGAGGAGACCCGCGAGCCGCAGCGCGCGTACCCGCGGGCGCTGTTCGGCGGGCTGGCGATCGCCGGCGTGCTGTACCTGCTCGTGACGATCGGCGCCTCGATGGTCGTGCCGACGGGCGACCTCGCCAACTCGAGCGGCCCGCTGCTGGAGGTCGTCAAGCAGGGCCCGCTCGGCATCCCGGAGAAGCTCTTCGCCGCGATCGGCCTGCTGGCGCTGTCAAACGGCGCGCTGATCAACCTGATCATGGCCTCGCGGCTGCTGTACGGCATGGCCGAGGAGGGCGTCATGCCCGCGCCGTTCGCGAAGATCCTGCCGGGGCGGCGCACGCCGTGGTTCGCGATCGCGTTCACGACGCTGCTGGCCGCCGTGCTCGTGTCGACGGGCGACCTGGCCTCGCTGGCCGACACGACCGTCGCGCTGCTGGTCGTCGTCTTCGCGATCGTCAACATCTCGGTCCTGGTCCTGCGCCGCGAGCCGGTCGAGCACGAGCACTTCGTCGTCCCGTCGATCGTGCCGGTGATCGGCGTCGGGATCTCGCTGGCGCTGCTGACCCAGATCGCGGCGGCGACCTACGGCCGCGCGGCGATGCTCGTCGCGGTGGGCGTCGCGCTGTGGGTCGTCAACTGGCTCATCGTGCGCCGCCAGGGGCCGCGCGGGGACGACGGGGCCGTTACGGCGCCGCCGTCCACTTGATCGTCCCCGACGTGCAGGACTGGATGACGTTGCCGCTGACCTTGTCGACGGTGCGGTCGCTGAGTGAAAAGGTGCCCTTCGCACCCGCCCGGCCGAGCGTGGCGGTGAAGCGGTCGTCGAGGTAGGTGAACGTCGTGCCGTTGTCGATCTTGTCCTTCTCGCGATCTGACACCCGGCCCTTGGCGTCGACGGCGATGTTCGTGCGCGGCGCCTCGATGCCGATCGAGCGCTTGCCGTCGCTGCACTTGACCTGCTCGCCGAACAGCGCGCGCGAGATCCGCCGCCGGTCGCCGGAGAGGCGCATGACGATCGGCCGCCGCGGGCCGGTCCCGCGCTGGGCGGTGACGCCGAAGTAGCGCGCGCGGGGCCGCTCGTCGCGGTCGCCGAGCTCGCCGTCCGGGCGACGGGCGCTGAAGCTGATCTGGCCGGTCTTGCACGTCTTGCGCTGCGCGCTGTCGGACGTCTTCACGAGGGTCGCCGAGAGCCTGCCCTCGACGGCGCGTTGGTTCGTGAAGGACCCCGCGAGGGTGTAGGTCGTCGTGATCTTCTCGCCGGGCGCGGGCGACTGCGACTCGCTGCCCTCGGCTCTGAAGCTGCCGTCGGCCTTGTACTTCGTCGCGACCTGGATGTCGCCGCCGGCGCACTTCGCGCGCACCGTCGCCTCGATCTCCAGGCGGCGACCGGACAGCGCGCGCAACCCGATGACGGCGTTGCCCGGGCCGAAGAGATCCTTCGGCGGCGCGACGAGCGCGCCGCCGCCGAAGTTTCCGGTCGGACGCTCGGGCGCCTGGGCGGTCGCCGCCGCCGACCCGCAGACGAAGGTGACCAGGACGCCACACAGAACACCTTGGGTGCGCACCCGACCAGCCTATTCGTTGAGCGGACGACTCAGCGGTTGGCGTGCGCCGGTGGCGCCGTTACTCTCACCTCGACCCCGGGTCAGACAAGGAGGAGCATCGACATGGAAGACGTCCGCACCGGCTACGCCGGTCGCGCCGGATCGCGCGAAGTCGTCAGCACGGCGACGCTGCTTGGGCAGGTGATGTTCCTCGTCGGCGTGGCGCTGGCCTTCACGGTCGCGGGCTCCTACATCGGCCGCGACCTGGGCGAGGGCACGGCGTTCATGCTCTTCCTCGTCGCGTTCGGCATGCTGATCGCGCAGAGCTTCGTCGAGAAGCTGCGGATCGGGACGCTCGCGATCGGCTGGCTGTACGCGATCGCCCTGCTGATCGGCATCGGCATCGGCCCGGCCCTGAACTACTTCATCCAGAGCGATCCGTCGGCGGTCACGCAGGCGGCCGGCGCGACCGCGCTGATCACGATCGGCATGGGCGCCGGCGGCTTTGCGCTGAGCAAGGACCTCAAGGCCTGGATGCGGCCGCTGTCGTTCATCGTCCTGGGCTGCGTCGCGGTCTCGTTCGCGATGCTGCTGTTCTCCAGCGGCGGCAACCCGATCCTCAGCGCGATCATCGCGATCGTCTCGGCGCTGCTGATCAGCGTGAACTTCAACTACCTGCGCAAGCACGGCACCGCCGACGACGCGGTCTGGATCGCGACGGGCATCTTCGTCTCGATCGTGAACATCTTCCTCTCGCTGTTGAACATCTTCGGGGACTAGCCGCTCGCCGGCGGGGGGGCGGGGGCGAGCACGGCCTCGCCCCGGGCCCCCGCAACGGCGCTCAGCCCGCGTCGCCGATGGCCGCGACGCGGATGTCGTCGACGCCCGCGCGCAGCGGGCCACCGTTGTCGACCTGCGCGAAGCGCAGGCGCACGGTCCTGCCCGCCCAGGGCGACAGATCGAGCGACACGGTCCGCGGGCGCAGGCGTGGGGGATCGCCGGGCGCCGTGCGGAAGACCGTGGCGAGCCGGTCCTCGTCGCGCATCGAGGTGATCGGGGCACGCGGGTCGAGCAGCTCCACCCGGAACTGCCGGTTGCGAACGCCGGTGTGGTAGTCGAGGCTCTGCGGTGAGGCGAACGGGACGGGGACGCCTTCGTAGAAGAGCGTCATCCGCAGCCGCGACGGACCGTCGACCCGCAGCATGCGATGCAGGATGCGGGCGCCCGGTTGCATCATGTCGGTGACGGCCGCGAAGCGTCCCTCGGGTGCGGCCGGCACGCGGAACGGGACCTGCTTGTCGGTGTCGTCGGGATCGGGTGCTGACGTACCGTTGGAATACGCGTGCCACGCCCCGCTGCCGTACTGCTTGGTGTGCCAGCCGGCGAAGTCGCCGCGCTCGAAGTCCCAGTTCTCCGATGACGCGACGACCGCCTCGGCCGTCGTCCGGCGGTCGCTGCTGTCGCTGTCGCTGGCGCCGCCGCCGCAGCCCGACAGCGTGCCGAGTGCAACCGCGGCGATCAGGCACGCGAGGCCGACGCGCTGACGCACACCGCGGGTGGTGGTGCTCGATATGGGTTGCATGGTGTCCTCCGGTCGGTCGAGTCGTCCCCGCCCCTGGAGGATCGGGTCGCGCGCGCGCCGCCACCACGCGCGCAGACCCGCCGCGCCGCGACGCTGCGTCGGCGCGTCCGACGCGACCACGACACCGCCTCGACGTCCGCGCGCCGGAGTTGGCGCGGGCTGCCCCGGCGGATAATGGGTCGGCGATGGCTGCCTGCACGAGCTACGCCCGCAACGGCGACGTCAACCTCGCCTACCAGGTCCACGGCGAGGGGCCGCTGGACCTGCTGTTCGTCAGCGCGTACATCAACCACGTCGAGCACGTCTGGGAGGACCCGGGGCTCGCGCGCTTCTTCAACCGCCTGGCCGGCTTCGCGCGGCTCATCGTCATGGACCGCCGCGGCTCGGGGCTGTCCGACGACGGCGAGCTGACCGTCGAGGCCGAGGTCGGCGACCTCGAGGCCGTGCTCGACGCGGCCGGTAGCGAGCGCGCCGCACTGTTCTCCTACGCGGCCGGCGGTCCGCTCGCCGCGATCTTCGCCGCGCGCCACCCGCAGCGCGTGTCGGCGCTCGTCCTGTACGCCTGCATGCTGCGCGCCGTCCGTGACGACGACCTGCCCTGGCTGCCCGACGCCGCCGAGCGCGACGCGCGCTTCGACGCGATCGCCGCGCGCTGGGGTACGGGCATGAACCTCGACGTGCTCGCGCCGAGCGCCGCCGGCGACGAGGGGTTGCTCGCGTGGTTCGCGCGCCTGGAGCGGCTGGCCGCGAGCCCGGGCCGGATGCGCCGCCTCGTCGCCGCCTTCGCCGCGTTCGACCCGCGGCCCGAGCTGGCGGCGATCGGCGTGCCGACCCTCGTCGTGCACCGCACCGACGACGCGTTCATGGACGTGCGCCACTCGCGCGAGTACGCGCGCCGCATCCCCGGGGCCCGGCTCGTCGAGCTGCCCGGCGCCGACTCGCTGCCGAGCGCCGGCGACAGCGACGCGCTGCTCGGCGAGATCGAGGAGTTCCTGACCGGCGGGCGGCGCGGCGCCGAGCGCGAGCGCGCGCTGCTGACGGTCCTGTTCAGCGACATCGTCGCGAGCACCGAGCGGGTGGCGCAGATCGGCGACAAGCGCTGGCGCGACCTGCTCGCCACGCACGAGGGCGACGTGCGGCGCACGCTGGGCCGCTTCGACGGCAAGGTCATCTCGCGCAACGGCGACGGCTTCGTCGCGGTGTTCGAGGGCGCGCCGAGCCGCGCGGTGCGCTGTGCGGCGGCGCTGCGCGCGGGCGTCGCGCTGCTCGGGGTGGACGTGCGCCTCGGGCTGCACACCGGCGAGTGCGAGCTCATCGGCGACGGCATCGGCGGGATGGCCGTGCACATCGCCGCGCGGATCGGCGCGCTCGCCGAGGGCGGCGAGATCCTCGTCTCGGGCACGACGTTCGGGACGGTCGTCGGCGCGGGCCTGGACTTCGACTACCGCGGCGAGCACCGGCTGCGCGGCGTGCCCGGCCGCTGGCCGCTGTTCGCGCTCAACGGGTGACCGGTGGGCGAGCGCGACGGCAGGCCGCAGGCGGGGTCCCGGGGCGCACGCGACGGCGGGCCGCAGGCGGCAGCCCCGGGGGGCGGTCGTGACGCGCCGAGTGCGGATATCGCACCTGGCGCGCCCTGATCGCTCGGCGGCCGGCGACGATGACGCGCCGGGTGCGGATAGCAGGGGGTCACCCCTCTGAACAAGGATCCCGTGCGCGCGGGCCGCGCCACCCCGGGTCGCCGTCTCGCACGCCTCTCGCGCGAGCGCGTCGCGCGCCCGCGCGCTACATCCGGTCCCAGCGCCCTCGCGCGCGCACGAACCTGACGAGGACCCCCGCCCAGTCGGCCACGCCCGCGTAGAGATGACCCAGCGGCCCGGTCACGATCCACGCGGCGAACACGACGTGTGGGGGGCGACGAGTTCGCACGCAGGCTGACGATAAGGTGGACGCATGCCCACCGCAGTCACCACCACCGTCACCGAGCTGCCCGAGTCGCGCGTCAGCGTCGACGTCGAGGTCGCCGCCGAGGAGATTCAGAAGTCGCTGGAGTCTCAAGCGCGCAAGCTCGGACGCGAGATGAAGGTTCCCGGCTTTCGCACCGGCAAGATCCCGCCGGCCGTCGTCATCCAGCGCATCGGACGTGAGCCGATCCTCGACGAGGCGGTCCGCGGCCGCCTGACCGACTGGTACATGAAGGCCGTCGACGAGTCCGGCATCGCCCCCGTCGGCGACCCCGACGTCGACCTGGACTTCGGCAAGCTGCCCAACGAGGGCAAGCCGCTGACGTTCTCCTTCGAGGTCGGCGTGCGCCCCAGCGCGACGCTCGGCGAGTACCGCGGCCTGAAGGTCTCACGGCGCGAGGCGGCCGCCGACCCCGATGCCGTCGACGCGCAGATCGACGAGATGCGCGAGCGGATGGCGCGCCTGGAGGTCGTCGACCGCCCCGCCGCCAACGGCGACTTCGTGATCCTCGACTTCGTCGGCACGATCGACGGCGAGCCCTTCGAGGGCGGCGAGGGCCGCGACCAGCTCGTCGAGGTCGGCGCCGGCCGCCTCATCCCGGGCTTCGAGGAGGGCCTCGTCGGTGTCTCCGCGGGCGAGGAGAAGACCGTCGACGCGACGTTCCCCGACGACTACGCCGCCAAGCACGTCGCGGGCAAGCCGGCCCAGTTCGTATTCACGGTCAAGGAGGTCAAGCACAAGGACCTCCCGGCGCTCGACGACGAATTCGCCGAGGACGCCGCGGGCTACGACACGATCGAGGAGCTGCGTGAGTCGATCGCCAAGGAGCTGCTCGAGCACGACGCCACCCGGGTCGAGGCCGAGTTCCGCGCGGGTGCGCTGGACGCGGTCGTCGAGGAGGCGACCGTCGACGTGCCCGAGCCGCTTGTCACCGCGCGCGCCAAGGAGCTGCTTGACCGCATGCTGCACTCGCTCGGTCACCAGGGGATCTCCAAGGACGCCTACCTGCAGATCACCGGCAAGACCGAGGACGAGCTGCTCGAGGAGTCCAAGCCCGACGCCGAGCTCGCGCTGCGCCGCGAGGCGGTGCTCGCCGCGGTCATCGAGACCGAGCAGATCGAGCCGACCGAGGACGAGCTGCTCGACGCGCTCGAGGAGGCGGCGACGCGCGAGCAGACGTCGCGCAAGAAGCTGCTCGATCGTCTGCGCCAGGCCGGCCGCGTGGACATGCTCGTCAAGGAGGTCGCCGCCGAGCAGGCGATCGACCTCGTCGTGACGACGGCGGTGCCGGTCGCGCCCGAGCAGACGCCCGCCGAGAAGCCGGCCAAGGCCGCCAAGAAGAAGGCCCCCGCGGCGAAGGCGAAGGCCAAGAGGCCGGCGGCGAAGAAGCAGGCACCGGCCAAGTCGCAGGGCGACAAGGGCGGCGAGCTGTGGACCCCCGAGAAGGAAGCCGCCGCCAAGAAGGACAAGCTCTGGACGCCCGACTCGTAGGAGCGATCACTGCGCCACGTCCCCAGAGGGACCGCCGCGAGGAGCACACACGCCCCCCTCCGCAAGCGTCCGGACGGGAGTTGGCCGGTTGGTACGCTGCCCCGGCAGGAGTTCACCAGACGACGCCTAACTGAAGCGAGGACCATGAGCCCCCTTGTCCCCATGGTGGTTGAGCAGACGTCGCGAGGCGAGCGCGCCTTCGACATCTACAGCCGTCTGCTCAACGAGCGCATCGTGTTCATGGGCCAGCAGGTCGATGATCAGATCGCAAACCTCGTCGTCGCCCAGCTGCTTCACCTGGAGTCCGAGGACCCCGACAAGGACATCTCGCTGTACATCAACTCGCCCGGCGGATCGGTCTACGCGGGCCTGGCGATCTACGACACGATGCAGTTCATCAAGCCCGACGTGTCGACGATCTGCGTCGGCGTCGCGATGTCGATGGGGGCGCTGCTGCTGGCCGGCGGCGCGGACGGCAAGCGCATGGCGCTGCCCAACGCGAAGATCCTCATCCACCAAGTCTCCAGCGGCTTCCAGGGCCAGGCGACGGACATCGAGATCCACGCCAAGGAGATCATCGACATCCGCCAGCGGCTGGACCAGATCATCGCCAAGCACACCAAGCAGCCCTACGAGAAGGTCCGCACCGACACCGAGCGCGACTACTTCCTCTCAAGCCAAGAGGCCAAGGACTACGGCATCATTGATCGGGTGATCTCCCAGCACTAGCCGGCTGGCAGGACCATGGCGCGACCGACAGATTCCAACGAACAGCTGCTCTGCTCCTTCTGCGGAAAGTCGCAGCGACAGGTCAAGAAGCTGATCGCCGGTCCCGGCGTCTACATCTGCGACGAGTGCATCGATCTCTGTAACGAGATCATCGACGAGGAGCTCACCGCTCCGCCGTCGTTCGACATCGAGTCGCTGCCCAAGCCGCGTGAGATCTACGACGTCCTCGACGAGTACGTCGTCGGTCAGGAGGAGTCCAAGCGGACGCTGTCGGTGGCGGTCTACAACCACTACAAGCGCGTGCAGATGATGCAGGCCGAAGACAGCGATATCGAGCTGCAGAAGTCCAACATCCTGCTGCTCGGCCCGACCGGCTGCGGCAAGACGCTGCTCGCCCAGACGCTGGCGCGGATCCTCAACGTCCCGTTCGCGATCGCCGATGCGACGGCGCTGACCGAAGCCGGCTACGTCGGCGAGGACGTCGAGAACATCCTCCTCAAGCTCATCCAGGCCGCCGACTACGACGTCAAGAAGGCCGAGACCGGGATCATCTACATCGACGAGGTCGACAAGATCGCCCGCAAGGCCGACAACCCCTCGATCACCCGCGACGTCTCCGGTGAGGGCGTCCAGCAGGCGCTGCTGAAGATCCTCGAGGGCACGACCGCCTCGGTCCCGCCGCAGGGCGGGCGCAAGCACCCCCACCAGGAGTTCCTGTCGATCGACACGACGAACGTCCTGTTCATCTGCGGCGGCGCGTTCGCCAACCTCGACAAGGTCATCGCCCGGCGGATCGGCTCCAACGGCATCGGCTTCGGCGCATCGATCCAGTCCAAGTCCAGGGGCGAGTCGAGCGAGCTGTTCGCCCAGACGCTGCCCGAGGACCTCGTCAACTACGGGCTGATCCCCGAGTTCATCGGTCGCCTGCCGGTCGTCAGCGCCGTCCACCAGCTCACGCGCGACGACCTCATCACGATCCTTACCGAGCCGCGCAACGCGCTCGTCAAGCAGTTTCAGCGCTTCTTCTCCTTCGACGGCATCGAGCTCGTCTTCTCCGACGAGGCGCTCGTCTCGGTCGCCGACAAGGCGCTTGCCCGCGAGACCGGCGCGCGCGGCCTGCGCTCGATCATCGAGGAGACGCTGCTGGAGGTGCAGTTCGAGCTGCCCTCGCGGCGCGACGTCAAGAAGTGCGTCGTGACCAAGGAGACGATCGAGAAGGGCATCACGCCGACGCTCGTCACCGAGGCCGCGCCCGACGTCCCGCAGTCGCGGCGCGCCGAGTCGGCATAGCGGGCGCAGCGCGCCCGGTACGATCTCGCCGATGGCCTCCCTCATGCGCGTACGCGCGATGCCCTGGCTCATGGTGTTCGAGCTCGCCGTGACGCTGCGCAAGCACTGGCGCCGCCTGGAGCCCGCCGACCGCCTGCGCCTCGCCGAGCTCGTCAAGAAGTCCCAGGGCCGGCCCAACCGGCTGTCGGCGTCCGAGCGCACCGAGGTGCGCCGGCTCGTCGCCAAGCTCGAGCCCGGCCAGATCGCCCGCAGCGTCGTGCCGATCGGCCGGCGCGCGATGAAGGGGCGCCGCGGGCGCTAGCCGTAGCCGCCTGGGGGGTGCGTTCGTGCGCTTCGCATCGCGTTCGAGGTGTGTTGGCGTCCTCGAACAACATCTCTGAGGGTGTGACGCGCGCGGGTGGGGGCGGCTTTGCCGGGTTCGGCGCGGGCTTGGTCGACTTGTGCCGTCGTGCGGGGCATAACTCGACCAGGCTCAGCAAGGGCGTTGCGAGGGAGCCTGGTCGACTTGTACATGTCCCACATGAATAACTCGACCAGACCTCGGATCCGGCCACCAAACCGCCCGCCGGCCCCGGCCTAGTCGCCCTTGCCCCGCCCACCCACAACCCGAAGAGATGCAGTTCGGCGCGAAGCGCCGCCCGCCGATCCCGCTGCCGTCGGCCGCTCGCCCGCCGCGGTGCACGGCGCGCCGGGGCCCGCCGA
>CAWGTK010000013.1:0-21618 GCA_963825485.1 uncultured Actinomycetes bacterium | reverse complement strand
GCCGAAACCATAGTCCCAGCGACGCGTTCAGGACTTACGTGAGCAGGCCGATGGCCTGGTATGCACCCCAGAGCCGCGGCAGCGCAATACCGGCGCGTCTCGGGTCCTCTCCGGCTTGGGCGCGCCACTGCCGCAGCGCGTCCACCTGCGCATCGCAGCCACCACGTCGAGCGCTTCCTCGGTCGATGTAAGCACGGTGCGCTCGAAGGTGGCCCCGAATACGGAGTCCGGAATCGGCCAAGCGGTCGCCACGACCTGCCGCGCGCCGGCGACGAGGAACGCGGCGCCAAGGCCGAACCACTCGCCCGACCCGCTTCCCGTCGTTCCCCCTGAATCGCAGGCGGAGAGGATCACCCGCGTTGGAACGCAGACCGCCGGCTCGGGGCCCGATCCGAAGAACTCACCAGCAGTCATAGTGTCGCCGTCGTCCAGCATGAGATGCGCCGATAGGTCACTCCCACCTCGCCCGGTTCGCGACACCGATCGAAGAACACCGCGCTGGCTCCGCGTCCGACTGTCTGCAGAGCGTCGCGGAGCGCACGCCGCGTCGCGGGGACACTCCGATGTGCGCTTTCGGCCAAGACCTTCCCGGCGGTCAGCCGGTGATCGCATCCCAGGTCGCCGTGGCGGGCATGGGGCAGATCTCCGACGGGGTCCAAGCAGGCGATGGAGAGCGGCCACGGCCCGAAGGGGTCGCTCTCACGCCGGTTGACCAGCTCCGCGAGGAACGCTGGCGGCTGGACCCGAATGACCGCGCGCTCGATCAACCGGACGTCGGCCGGTCCGGGAAGCGCCAGCGCCGGGATCGGGAGCATGCCGCTCACGTTGCCCGCAACGACGAGCGAGAGTCCGCCGATCTCCATGCGCCCCAGCGCATCGACGAGCGGCGGTGGGATCACTGCCGTGCCGAGGACCCGTGACATCGCGTACTCGGCGCGATAACGGGTCACCGGTGCAGGCAGGCCGCCGTCCTCAGGCAGGCCTTCACCAAAGTAGCCCGCCGCCATGCCGAGCCACGCCTCCAGCACGTCGCTGTCACCTCGCAGGAACGTGCTGCCGCACATCCAGGCGCCAGCCGGATCGCGCACTGACCAGAAGTAGTGGCCGAGGCTGATCCACCCACCCCACCACCAGCTGTTCGGTCCACCCACCGCATCGATGGCCTGCTCGAGCTCGATCGTCGGCCTGATGCTCAAGCCGTTGGCGCGCGCAACCTCAGCGAGAGCGCTCGTTCCGCCGGCGGTCACCCACCACGCTTCGCTGAACACGGATGTCGGCAACTCGTCGCTGCCCGGTACCGAATCGTCGGGCGGCTGCCTAGGAAGCACCTGCCGGAGCGGGTGCCCTCGATGAGCTCCGCAGTGGTTGCCGCAAGCCCGAGTCGCGTGCTCAAGCTGATGGCGAGGTGCCGATCTGATCGAAGCGCGATGCCTCGGCGCGACGCATGACGACCCCCTGCGTCCGTGCGAACAGGCTCTCGACGTCAGCCAGCGCGGCTGAGCGCGTGCGTCAGACCGCGTTCGAGCGCCTGCGGGACGCTGCTGCTGGCACACAACACACCCGCGAGGTACTCGGCCGCTGCACGGTGGGCCGGTTCGTTCGTCTGCCTTGCAAGCTCGTGTCCTACCGCAACGAGCTCCTCGAATCGCGGTGGCAGGGGCACCTGCGGACGATCGAGGATGACTGACGCGTTGAACAGCGCATCGAAGAAGACATCGGGATTGTCACGGTTGGCCACCAGATCTTCGCTGAGCAGTTCCAGCCCCTCTGCGACCTCAGCGTCGTCGCCGTGCTCGAGCAGCAGCACCGCGAGGCTCAGCATGGTCGCCGAGATCTGGAACACGACGGTTGCCTTGCGCCGGGCACGCGTCGGTGACGCGAACCGGCCCGACAGGCGCCCGAAGTCCTCCCAGAGCTCGTCTAACCGGCTGGAGAGCGTCTCGCGCACCGTTCGCCAGTCCTCGAAGCCATCCAAGGTGACGACGTGCTGCCGGGCCGTGTCCGCCATCGACTCGAACGCGGTGCCCGCCAGATGCTCCTGGGCCAGCACGAAATACTTGCGAGCCGTTGACTCGCCGCCGGGAAAATCGCCCAGGCGTGTTCCAAGCGCGAACTGCACCATCCCGAGGTAATGCTTGGCCGAGTCACATGCGCTCAGTGCTTCCTCGGCGTTGAACAGCGCCTCGAGACCGGCTTCGTCGTGCCCGCGTTCGAACTCGATCTCGCCGCGTAGGTGCCAAGCCAGCCCGAGGAGGCGACGGCCCTTCTCATCGGTCGCGGATTGCGGATTGGCGGTGATAGCACGCAACCGTGACATCGCCCTCGTCCAGCTGCCCGCTCTCCGCGAACCCGACGGCGGCAGCGACTGGCGGGGAGGGCGCCCGCCAAACCTACGAGCCATTCCGGTGCAGGATCGCGGCGATCTCCGATGCGATACGCAGGAGCTCGCCGGTGTTCTCGGCGTCGACCTCGATCCTGATGTCGACGCTGTCGTCGATCCGGAGCGTGAGCTCTGAGGTCGGCGCTCTCGTGCTTCTCCACCGAGCTGGCTGAAGCACCTCGGCGATCGCGTCACGCGACAGCGTCAGCGACACGACGTCGCTTGCGACGCCGAGGACGACGATCGCGGCGGCGAGCGATTCGACATCGCCCCGGTCGCGCGCGATGTACGCGACATGACCGTCCTCGTGCAGGGACGCTGCCACCGCCACCGGGATGGCGGCGGTCACGCTGGTCATGTCGGTTGTGCTCACGATGCAGCCGAGTCCGTTCGATCGGTGCCTGATCGACCCCACCCTCGGCGCGAAATCAGGATGTCCGCAACCATATCTGCGATCGACCGCACGGTCTGGGCCTGTCGCCCGGGTCAGCCCGCTGCGACTACCGTTCCTGGCCCGCCAGCCCGGCCTCCCGCACGGACCGCCCGAGCCAGGAGCGCCCCATGGCCGTCACCGTTCCCGCCGCGACGGATCAGATCTCCTATGACGACCTCTACGCCCGCTGGGAGCGCTCCAACTGGCGCGCGACGGAGATCGACTTCACGCAGGACGCCATCGACTGGCGCGAGAAGCTGACCGAGGAGCAGCGGCGCGGGGCGCTCTGGCTGTATTCGCTCTTCTTCCACGGCGAGGACTCGGTCGCCGACAACCTCTCGCCGTACATCGACGCCGCGCCGCCGGAGGAGCAGACCTACTTCCTCGCGACGCAGCAGGTCGACGAGGTGCGCCACGCGGTGTTCTTCCACCGCTTGATGCACGAGGTCGTCGGCGTCGGGGACGTCACGCTGGGCGACGGGCTGAGGGCCACGAGCCACGAGCTCACGTGGGGGCACCGCAAGCTGTTCGGCCGGCTGGACCGGATGGCCGACGAACTGCGCTGCGACACGTCGCCGCTGATGCTGGCCAAGGCCGTGACGCTGTACCACGTGGTGGTGGAGGGCACGCTCGCCCAGCCCGGTCAGCACATGATCGAGACGTCGCTGGAGCAGATGGACCTCATGCCCGGCTTTCGCGAGGGGATGCGCAACGTCGCCATCGACGAGCAGCGCCACATCGCCTTCGGCGTCAAGCTGCTCGCCGACCTGTATCGCGACAACCCGCAGGAGACGCAGGACGCGGTCGTCGACCTCATCCGCGAAGTCCTGCAGTACACGCTCAGCGTGCCGATCCCGCCGGGCTGGGACAGCTCCTACACCGAGAGCCTGGGCTACTCGATGGAGGACCTCTACGAGGAGGGCGCGCGCGCCAACGAAGCGCGGCTGCGGGCGATCGGGCTGCCGCTCGACGAGATCGCGCACTTCCCGTTTCCGATCGACATCACGCCGCGTGAGCGCGGCCGGCAGGCGCTGGCGCTGCTGAGGGCCGGGCTGCTCGGCGCCGGCGACGGCGGGCCGGTCGGCCGCGACCCGGAGACCGTGCAGATCTTCTTCGACCTGCTGGCGCGCAACGTCCGCGGCGGCGAGCTCCCGCGCGGGACGACGATCCAGTGGGACTTCCCCGACCACGAGCCGTGGTATCTGCTCATCGCCGGGCCGAGCGACAAGCGGGCGATCCAGGGCCGCGTGGCCAACCCGACCGTGCGCCTGCGGATGCGCTGGGACGACTTCGGCGAGCTCGTCTCAGAGCGCGCCCAGCCCTACCACCTCATGATGCGCGGCCGGATGCGGCCGTGGGGCGATCCGCGGGTGCTGCTCAAGCTGCAGCGGCTGTTTCACTGAGCGGACCGGTACTGTCGGCGCTGCATGCTGCGTCAAGGACCGATCTCCCGCTTCCTGCACGGCGCGATCGAGTACTTCGCCGGCGCTCTGCTCGTCGCGGCGCCGTTTCTCTTCGCCTTCGATTCCGGCGCCGCGGTCGCGGTCTCGGTCATCGCCGGCGTCCTGGTCATCGTCATCGCGGCCAGCACCGAAGGGCCGAGCTCGCTGATCGACTCGATCCCGATACCGGTGCACCTGCTGCTTGACTTCGCGCTCGCCGCGGCACTCATCGCCTCGCCGTTTCTGTTCGGCTTCAGCGACGAGAGCGCGCCGACGGCGTTCTTCCTCGTCGTCGGCGTCGCGCACCTGCTCGTCACGATCGCGACGCGCTTCAAGACAGGCGACGCCGCCTGAGCGACCCGGCGCCAGCATCGCCGGGGCGGCGGGGCATCGTCTACCCTTCCGCCCGTGAAATTCGTCGACATCGTGTCTCGCTTCGGCGACACCACCCTCCGCATCACCCCCATGCGCCATCCGTGGGACACCGAGACCACGCAGCCCGCGTGGGACATCCAGCTGACCGGCCCCGAGCTCGACGTGTCCAGCCGCTACGTCGAGGATCCCGAGGCGCCGCAGACGCTCGTCGCGTTCTGCGAGGAGCTCGCCGCCGACCACAAGGGCTGGGACGGCGAGAAGGTCTGGAGGTCGGCGGGCGGCGACGCCACCCTGAGCGCCCGGCACGACCAGATCAACACGACGATCGTCACCGCCACCCTGACCGGCGGCGTCGTCCCGCGCTGGACGGCCATCTCGGAGATCCACGTCGACCCGCTGCGCTTCGACCAGGTCGCCAGGAACCTCCGGCTCTACGGCGAGGATCTCTTCGGCGACGAGTACGACGAAGCCGCCGAGTTCGTGCGCCGCAACCCGCGCGAGCTTGCCGGCAAGCCGATCAAGCGAATCGGGACGCCGGACATCGAGCAGCTCCCAAGATGACGACGGCCGCCCACAGGCGGCCGCTTTACCCCGTCATCGACTGACAGCGTCAGAGCGGCGCGCGCGCGTGCGCAGCGCGGCCCTGGGCCGCCCGCGCTCATGCCTTGGCGAGGTTGCCCGTGAACTGCTTGACGAGCGCCTGCAGCACGGCCTGCACGGTGCCCTCGCCCATCGACGCCGCCTTGCCGCTGACGTTGGCGGTCACGTCGACCGTGCCACCGTCGCCGCCGATCTGGATCGTGACGTCCCCGTCGGCGTTGCTCTGACCGCCGGCCTCCTTGGCCTGCGCCTTGATCTTCGCGGTCTTGGAACCGTCGTCCTTCTGGACGATCTCGACCGGGCCGCTGAACGTCATCGCCATCGAGCCCATGTCGACCTTGATCTCGGCCTTCGCCTTGTCCGTGCTGTCGGCCGAAAGCACCTTGGCGCCCGGCACGCACGGCACGAGTTTGTTGACGTCCGAGACGATGCCCCACGCATGATCGGGGTCTGAGACGCTGAACTTCTCTTGTAGCTGGGTGGCCATAGCGGCTCCCTTCGTGTGGCTGAGCTCCCCCTCGCAGATGGCGTACCCCCGCTCGCCGCGATCATGCCTCGCGCACGTCGAAGCTATGGACATATAGAAACCCCGCGCCGGTTAGTGTCAGTGGCAGGCCGGGGGCGTGGCGGCGAGGGTGAAGCTCGCCGCGCGGCTCAGGCTACGTCGCGGACGAGCGCACGCACGCACCGCACGCCGGCGGCGATGGCCGGGCCGAAGTCGCGTTGGCCGTCGGCGAGCATGCGCAGCATCATCCCGTCGCCGAGCGCGACGATCACGTCGGCGATCGCCTCGGGCTCGGCGCCGAGGGCGAGGACGCCCGCGCCCTGCTTGGCACGCAGGACGGCGGCGACCTGCTCGCGCAGGCGGCTCAGCAGCTCGCTGAACTCGGCGGCGACCTCCTCGTGGCGGCGCGACAGGACGAAGAGCTCGAAGAGCAGCGTGACGAAGCCGGGGTCGTTGCGCACGACGTCCTGCAACCCATCGACGAGCACGGCGATGACGTCGTCGGCGCTGCCGGCCTGCGCCAGGCCCGCGCCGAGCGCCGCCGTGCGCACGTCGCAGTCGTGGCGCACGACCTCGATCAACAGCCGCTCCTTCGTGCCGAAGTAGTAGTGCAGCAGCCCGCGCGAGACGCCGGCCGCCCGTGCGACCTGCTCGAAGGTCGATCCCGCGGTGCCGCGTTCGGCCACCGAGGCGCGCATCGCCGCGACGATTCGCGCCGCCTTGTCGGTGGCCAGCGGCCGCTCGCCGGTGGTGCCCGCGTTGACCATCACGCGCTGCGCAGCGTACTGGCTGGCTGGCCAAGAAGGACACACCGACCGCCCGCCACGCGCGCGGCAACGCCGCCCGGCCGCCGCCGCCCGGCCTGAGAACGACGAAGGCGCCCCCGGGGGGCGCCTCCTCTACGGCGGTCCTGCCTGCGGCGGGGCGCGATCAGGTCGCGGGGGCCGCCTCGGCCGGCGCCGCCGGGGTGGTGTTGGAGGTGTAGTCGAACTCCTCCTCGGCGCCGAACAGCGCGTCGAGCACCTTGTTGCGCAGCCCCTCGCTCACCGCGATGGCGACCGCGCCGCCGAGCAGCGCGACGAGCAGCAGGCGACCGAGACCGCCCTTGCGCTTCTTCTTCGGCGACTGGTGCTTGGGCGCGTCGCGCAGAGCGGAGGACGCGTCGCGCAGGGCGTCAGCGGACTTCTTCAGGTTGGCGTGCAGCTTCTTGTCCTCGATGAGGTTCTTCGTCGGGGACTTGCCGTGGTTCAGGCGGGAGTACGCGTTTCGCGCGGCCTCGAAGGCCACGACCATGTTGTCGCGCAGCTCGTCGTCCTGGATGACCCGCTGCAGGTACGGGTTCTCCTTCGCGGCTTGGGCGGCTGCGGCGGCCTTGGCGGCCTTGTCCTTCGCTGCCATCTAGTTCACCTCGGGTTGCTTGCTTGGGGCGTTGATTGAGCATATACCCGGCTTCCGTTCGCCCCAGCCCCTTCGAGCGGCTCGAGCGCCGCCTCGAAGACCTCGCCGATCTCGCTGACGAAGCGAAACTCGAGCTTGTCGCGCAGGTGCTCGGGGATCTCGTCGGTGTCGGGCTCGTTGAGCTCGGGCGCGATGACGGTGGTGATGCCGTTGCGCTGCGCGGCGAGTGCCTTGTCCTTCAGCCCGCCGATCGGCAGGACCTGGCCGGTCAGCGTCATCTCGCCGGTCATCGCGAGCGCGTCGCGCACGTGGCGGCCGGTCAGCAGCGACACGAGCGCCGTCGCCATCGTGATCCCCGCGCTCGGCCCGTCCTTCGGGATCGCACCCGCCGGGACGTGGATGTGGACGTCGTGCGTCCGAAACCAGTCCGAGGGCAGGTTCGGCGCGAGCTCGCGCAGATGGCCGCGCACGTAGGACAGGGCGGCCGCGGCGGACTCCTTCATGACCTCCCCGAGCTGGCCGGTGATCTGCAGCTCGCCCTCCCCGTCGAAGGCCTGCGCCTCGATGAACAGCACGTCGCCACCGACCGGCGTCCAGGCCAGGCCGGTCGCGACGCCCGCGACCCGGGTGCGGCGGCGCGTCTCGGAGTGGTAGCGCTTGCGGCCGAGCAGCGCGCGCGCCCGCGCCTCGCCGACCGAGCCCTTCGGCGTCTCGCCCTCGGCGACGCCGCGGGCGATCTTGCGCGCGACCGCCCCGATCTGGCGCTCGAGCTCGCGCACGCCGGCCTCGCGCGTGTAGTCGCCGATCACGGCGCGCAGCGCGGCGTCGGTGATCCGCAGCTGGCTGCGCTTCAGCCCGTTGCGCTCGGCCTGGCGCGGGACGAGGTAGCGCTTGGCGATCTGCAGCTTCTCGTCGGCGGTGTAGCCGGCGATCTCGATCATCTCCATGCGGTCGCGCAGCGGGCCGGGGATCGTGTCCAGCGTGTTCGCCGTCGTGATGAACATCACGCGCGAGAGGTCGAACGGCAGGTCGAGGTAATGGTCGCGGAAGTTCTCGTTCTGCTCGGGATCGAGCACCTCGAGCATCGCGCTGGCCGGGTCGCCGCGGAAGTCCGAGCCCATCTTGTCGATCTCGTCGATCATGAACAGCGGGTTGTCAGAGCCCGCGTCGCGCAGCGCGCGGATGATCGTGCCGGGCATCGCGCCGATGTACGTGCGGCGGTGGCCGCGGATCTCGGCCTCGTCGCGCACGCCGCCGGCGCTGATGCGCTCGAACTCGCGGCCGAGCGCGCGGGCGATCGACTTGCCCAGCGAGGTCTTGCCGACGCCGGGCGGGCCGACGAAGCTGAGGATCGTCCCGCGCGAGACGCCCTCCGCGCCGACGAGCTTGCGCACGGCGAGGAACTCGAGGATGCGGTCCTTGACCTGCTCGAGGCCGTAGTGGTCCTCGTCGAGGATCTGGCGGGCGTGCGCGAGGTCGAGGTTGTCCGCGGTCGACGTGTTCCACGGCAGCGACGCGATCCACTCCAGGTACGTGCGGATGACGCCGTGCTCGGCGGCGGCCGGGGGCAGATTCTCCAGCCGGCCGAGCTCGCGGTCGGCCTGCTTGCGCGCGTCCTCGGGCAGGTCGATCGCCGCGAGCTGCTCGCGCAGCTCGTTGGCCTCGGCGGCGGACTCGTCGAACTCGCCGAGCTCGTCCTGGATCGCCTTGAGCTGCTGGCGCAGGATGAACTCGCGCTGCGTGCGGTCCATGTCGGACTGGACCTGGTTCTGGATCTCCGAGCCGATCGAGATGACCTCCAGCTCGCGGGCGAGCGCCTCGGTCAGGCGGCGCAGCCGCTTGGCGACGTTGGGCTCCTCGAGCAGCGCCTGCTTGTCGTCGGTCGGCAGCCGCAGCGAACCGGAGATGATGTGGCTCAGGGCGCCGGGCTCCTCGACGTTGGCGACCGCGATCTGCAGCTCCTCGGGCAGGTAGGGAACGGCCTCGACGATCTGCGAGAACGTCTGCTGGACGTTGCGCATGAGCGCCGTCAGCTCGGGCGACTCCTCGACGACGTCGGGCTGCTCGGAGATCTCGGCGACGAGGTAGGCCTGCTCGTGGCGCCAGCTGTCGATCTTCACCCGCTGGCCGCCCTGGACGAGCACGCGCAGGGTGCCGTCGGGCACCTTGAGCATGCGCGCGATGACCCCGACGACGCCGACGTCGAAGAGCTCCTCCGGTCCGGGCTCCTCGAGCTCGGGCTGGCGGCTGGCGACCATCACGAGCATGCGGTTGCCGGCGAGCACGTCGTTGACGAGCTGGATCGAGCGCTCCTGGCCGATCGCCAGCGGCGTCAGCGTCTCGGGGAACGGCACGGTCTCGCGCAGCGGCAGGACCGGCAGCGTGTCGGGCACGGGCTGCCCCATGCCGACCTCGATCTCGCGGACGGCGTGGCCGTCGCTGACGACGTCGATCATCGTCCCTCGATGTCTGTGGGCTCGGCCGAGCCGCGCTCGATCGGCACGCTGCGGATGTGCGACTGCGGATCGGCGAGCGGCAGCTCGACGCGCAGGATGCCGTCCTGGTAGGTCGCCCGGGCCTGCTCGGCGACGACCTCCGCGCCGAGCTCGATCGTGCGCCGGAACGGGCCGTGCTCGATCTCGAGCTGCTGGTAGACGCGCGACTCGGCGTCGGCCTCGCGGCGGTGGCCGGTGAGCGTCAGCGCGCGGCCCTGGATCTCCAGGCCGAGGTCGCCCGCGTCGATGCCGGCGAGCTCGGCATGGACGACCGCGCGCGGCGGCTCGGCGGCGTAGAACACGTCGACGGCGGGGCTGAAGCCGGTGCGCCGCGACGTGAGCCCGACGCTGCCGAACACATCGCCGAACAGCTCGTCCATCTCGCGCCGCATGCGCTCGAAGTTCGCGAAGAGATCGCGCTCGCGGGCCATGACCGGGCAGCGTACCCACTGCACGCCGCCGCGCCCGCTCGATCACACCTCGTAGACGGCGCCCTCCCGCGCGAGCTCGACCGGACCGGGGAACGCGCGCCGCGCCTCGCCGAGCGCCCGGTCGCCGTCGAGCTCGTCGGAGATGTGCGTCAGCACGAGCCGCTGTGCCTCGCAGCGGGCGGCGTGGGCACCGGCCTCGGCCGCCGTCAGGTGGCCGCGATGGCCGTGGGGCTCGGGGGTGACGAGCGTGGCCTCGAGGAAGAGCAGGTCGGTGCCGGCGGCGAACTCGTCGAGCGCGTCGGTGGGGCCGTGGTCGGCGCCGAACGTGAGACGCTCGCTGGTTGCGCAGCGCACGTCGACGGCGTTGGCCGGGATGTAGTGCGGGACGGGCTGGAAGCGCAGCGTCAGCGAGCCGACGCGGGCCGGCTGCGCGAGGTCGTACTCGGCGATCTCGAACGCGCCGTCGAGCAGGCGCGGCTGGCCGCCGGCGACGGTCAGCGTGTTCAGCAGCGTCGTCCCGTCCGGTGGGACGAGCAGCCGCGGGCGCGGCGGGCCGCCGCCGCCCGTGCGCCGGCCGCCGTGGCCGCGCGGCCCGTACGTCAGCGCGCACGCGTAGGGGACGAGGTCGAAGAAGTGATCGGGGTGCATGTGCGTGACCACCACGGCGTCGATGTCGTCGTAGGCGCAGACCCGGCGCAGCTTGGAGAACACCCCGCTGCCGCAGTCGACCAGCAGGCGCGTGCCCGCGTCCTCGACGAGATAGCCGCTGCACGCGCCGTCGAGGTCCTGCCACGCGGGCGACTTTCCGAGCACCGTGACCTTCACGGCGCAAGACTCTATGCGGGAAGCCCCGGCCCGCGTGAACCGTGCGTTCAGCGCGCGTGCAGCGTGGCCTGCTCCTGCGCGCTGGGAAACGCCCACGCGGCCTGCGTGCGGCGTTCCTGGCGAAACGCGAAGCGCAGCTGCTGCGGCGGGCGCAGCCCCTCGGGGCTGTCGGGCCGGAAGGTCGGGCACGGCTCGTCGAGCTGGAGCGCGCAGAGCAGGTTGCGGGAGAAGAAGCAGTCCTCGCACGCCACCTTCTTCGCCGTCGTCCGCGCCTTGACCATTCGTCCCAGCACCCCTCGTCGCACACCCGAACCGGGTGCCATCACAGCATGCGCCGCGGGCGCGCTTCAAGGGTCACAGACGCCCGTTTGCGCTCTTATGGGTTTTTTGGATCTGGGCAGCCCGCAAATGCCGGACGAATCCGGTGCCTACCCGGCAGGAGGGTGCGAGCAAGCAGATCTCGCCCCTCCTGATCGCCATCGATCGCGCTCTTTGGGGACACTTTCGCCAGCATGGCCGCCGACCGCCACGACACGATCGTCGTCGGCGCGGGCATCCTCGGCCTCGCGGTCGCCCGCGAGCTGCTCGCCCGGCGCCCCGCAGAGCGGGTGCTCGTCGTCGAGCGCGAGGCCGCTGTCGCCGCGCACCAGAGCACGCACAACTCCGGCGTCATCCACGGCGGGATCTACTACGCGCCAGGCTCGCTGAAGGCCCGGCTGTGCGTCGACGGCGCCGCGCGCATGTCCGCCTACTGCTCGGCCAGCGCGATCGACGTCCGGCGCATCGGCAAGCTCGTCGTCGCGCTGCATCGCGGCGAGATCGCCGCCCTCGACGAGCTCGAGCGCCGCGCGCACGCCAACGGCGTCCCCGGCGTCCGCCGCCTGGACGCGGGCGGCCTGCGGGCGATCGAGCCCCAGGCCACCGGCATCGCCGCGCTGCACCTGCCCAACACCGCGATCGTCGACTTCGGCGTCGTGTGCCGCCGGCTCGCCGGCGACGTGGTCGCCGCGGGCGGCGAGCTGCGCTGCAGCTGGGAGGTCGGCGCCGTCACCACGACCACGCACGAGATCCGCCTGCACAGCACCGGCGGCGACGCGGCCCGCGCCGCCCGCGCCGTCTTCTGTGCCGGCCTCTGGTCCGACCGCCTCGCCGTCCTCGCCGGCGCCGATCCCGATCCCCGCATCGTCCCCTTCCGCGGCGCCTACCGCCAGCTGCGCCCAGAACGCCACGAGCTCGTCCGCGGCCTCATCTACCCCGTCCCCGACCCCCGCCTGCCGTTCCTCGGCATCCACCTCACCCCCACGACCGACGGCAGGGTCCTGATCGGCCCCTCGGCCCTCCTCGCCGGCGCTCGCGACGCCTACCGCCCCGCCGCCCTGCGCCCAACCGACCTGCGCGACACGCTCGCCTGGCCCGGCGCCTGGCGCATGGCCCGCCGCTGGTGGCGCACCGGCCTCGCCGAAGCCCGCCTCGCCGCCAGCCCCTGTGCCTTCGCCGCCGCGGCCGCCCGCTACGTCCCGGAGATCGGCCCCGACGATCTCGAGCCCGCCTTCGCCGGCGTCCGCGCCCAAGCCGTCGCGCGCGACGGCCGCCTCGTCGACGACTTCCTCCTCTCCTGCACCCCCCGCGCCATCCACGTCCGCAACGCGCCCTCCCCCGCGGCCACGTCAGCGCTCGCCCTCGCCGCCCTGATCGCCGATCACGCCGACGGGCTCCCCTGACCACGCGACCGGCGCTGACGCCGCGGCGCGCGGGCTCGAGGGATTGGCGTGGGGTGTCGGCGCTCGTTGCAGGGCCGGCATGTGGCGGACGCCGGCCCGGCATGGGCGCGGGCACTCGAACGCGAGCGCGCCATCCGTTTGGCGAGTCCGCCGATGGGCGACCATGCAAGCCCCATGCGGATCCTGCTCACAGGCGCCAGCGGCTCGGTCGGCGCCGCGCTCGCGCCCGCCCTCCTCGAAGCCGGACATGACGTACGCGGCTTCGGGCGAGATCCGGCCACCGTCCCCACGACGCTCGAGTTCGTCGCGGGCGACGCGATCACCGCCACCGGCCTCGACGAGGCGCTCGACGGCATCGACGTCGCCTACTTCCTCATTCACTCCATGGAAGGCAACGGGCGCAACGGCTTCGAGGACAACGAACGCGCGGCCGCCGAGAACTTCGTCGCCGCCGCCCAGGCGGCCGGCCTGCGCCGCGTGGTCTACCTCGGCGGCCTGGTCCCGCAGGACCGGCCGCCCTCGCGTCACCTGCGCAGCCGCCTGGAGGTCGAGCAGATCCTGCTCGCCGGCGTGCCGGAGGCCGTCGCGCTGCGAGCCTCGATCGTCATCGGGGCACGCTCACGCTCCTTTCGCTTCATGGTCCACCTCGTCGAGCGGATGAAGATCCTCACGCTGCCGCCGTGGCGCGAGCACCGCACGCAGCCGATCGACGAGCGCGACGTCAGGGCGTTCTTGCTCGCGGCGGCGACGACGCCGCACGCCGACGGCGGGTTGTCACTGGATATCGCCGGGCCCGACGTACTGACCTACGAAACGATGATCGAGCGCATCGCCGACCTCATGCTCGTGCGCCGGCGGACGCTGCGCTTGGGCCGCAACGCGACGCCGCTCGTGGCGCCGATCGCCGCCGCGATCGCCGATGAGGACACCGGCTTCATCGCACCGCTCATGGAGAGCCTGGCCGGCGACCTGCTGCCGCGCGACGAGCGGGCCGTCGAGGTGCTCGGCGTGCGCCTGCATCGCTTCGACCGCGCCGTCGAGCGGGCGCTGCGCGAGTGGGAGGCCGGCGAGCCGCTGGCGGCACGATGAACCCGCGCCCACCGTGCGAGAAGACCCAATAGGTTCCGTGCCGCATGTCCGTCGTGGTCGCCAGCATCGATATCGAGGCCCCCCTGCAGGAGGTCTGGGACACCGTCATGAACCCGGGGCGCATGGGCGAATGGGTGACGATCGTCGACCGCATCGACCAGATCGACCCGGGTCCGATCCGGCCCGGCTTTCGGATGAGCCAGACGCTGCATCTGCGCGGCATGCCGTTCAAGGTTCAGTGGACGCTCGAGGAGCTCGACGCGCCGCGCTATGCACGCTGGGAGGGCAGCGGTCCGGCCCGCGCCAAGGCCGTAACCGAGAACCGCCTGAGCGAGCGAAACGGCCGCACGCATTTCAACTATCGCAACGAGTTTCGCACCCCGTTCGGACCGCTCGGCGCGGCGGCGTCGCGGGTCATCGTGGGCGGCATTCCGGAAAAGGAGGCAAACGCCTCGCTGCGCCGTCTGCGCGACCTCTGGAAGCCCGGCGTTAAAAAACGGCCACGTACCGTGCCTTCCGACCGCTCGATGGTCTAGGCTGTGTGACGGTAATTGTCACTATGCCTGAACGGGGAAACGTACATGGCAGACTTCCTTGACGAGAAGCGCAGCGAGATCCGCGCGCGGCTGAAAGAACTCAAGCCGCTCGTTGACGAGTATCAGCGCCTGGAGGCCGCAGCCGCGGCACTGGACGGCGTCCCGGCGAACGAGGGGGGCGCTCGCACCGCGAGCGCATCGCCCGTCGCACGCCGCGCGCGCGCCCAGGCAGGGCCCAAGCGCGCCAAGAGCAACGGCAGCGGCCGCCGCGGCCGGCCCAAGGGCACGGGCACGCGTGGCGCCGAGGCGCTTGCGCTCGTCCGCTCCAAGCCCGGCATCACCATCCCGGAGATCGCCGAGCAGATGGGCATCAAGCAGAACTACCTCTACCGGGTGCTGCCCGGCCTGGCCGACGACGGCCTGGTCAAGAAGGACGGCCGCGGCTGGCATCCCAAGGAGGCCGCGTAAGCATCGACGGGTCGCGCATCGGGCTGGGGCGCCTGTCATAGGTGCGCCAGCACCTATATGTGTTACTCGTTGCAAGCCGCACTCGCTCCCCGGGGTCAGTCACGGTGAGAACCGGGAGGACCTCGTGGGAACGAGCGTCGGCGCGCTCAGATCAGCCCGAGCTGGCTGACCGCGTCGCGCTCGTCGGTCAGCTCCTTGACCGTGGCGTCGATCTTGGCGCGAGCGAACTCCCCGACCTCGAGATCCTGCACGATCTCGTAGCCGCCGTCCGCGCAGCGCACGGGGAAGCTCGAGATGAGCCCCTCCGCGACGCCGTAGGAGCCGTCCGACGCGACGGCCATCGAGCGCAGACCGCCGGCGCCCGCGACCCAGTCGCGCACGTGATCGATCGCCGCGTTGGCCGCCGACGCCGCCGACGACGCGCCGCGCGCCTCGATGACCTCGGCCCCGCGCTTGCCCACGCGCGGGATGTACTCGTTCTCGTACCAGTCCATGTCGACCTGGTCGGCGGCGCACGCGCCCTTGACCTTCGCGTTGAACAGGTCGGGGAACATCGACGGCGAGTGGTTGCCCCAGACGACGAGATCCTCCACGTCGTCGACGCTCACCCCGAGCTTCTGCGCGAGCAGCGCGACCGCCCGGTTCTGGTCCAGGCGGGTCATCGCGGTGATCCGCTCGGCCGGGATGTCCGGCGCGTTGGCGGCGAGGATCAGCGCGTTGGTGTTCGCCGGGTTGCCGACCACGAGCACCTTCACGTCATCGGCCGCGGCCGCGTTGAGCGCCGCGCCCTGCGGCTTGAAGATCGCGCCGTTGGCCTCGAGCAGGTCGGCGCGCTCCATGCCCTTCGAGCGCGGCCGCGCGCCGACGAGCATCGCGATGTTCACGCCGTCGAACGCCTGCGCGGGATCGTCGTAGATGTCGACCGACGCGAGAGCGGGAACGCGCAGTCGGTGAGCTCGAGCGTCGTGCCCTCGGCGGCCTTGATGGCCGCGGGATCTCGAGCAGCTTCAGCGCGATCGGGGTGTCAGGCCCCAGCAGCTGGCCGGAGGCGATCCGAAATAACAGCGCGTAGCCGATCTGTCCGGCGGCACCCGTCACCGCGACCTTGACTGGGGCGTTCCGATCATGCATTCATCTCCTCGATCACTGCGTCGGCAAAACTCGCTGGTGCCGACGGCTGTTGTGTTGTGCGGCTGGGTTTCAGATCGTATGTGACCTTGTCGCCTTTACGTATGACCGTGGCGATCGCGTTCTCCAGCGCGCGCGCCGCGGCGGGCTCCTTCAGGTGGTCGAGCATGTAGACGCCCGACAGCATGAGCGCCGTCGGGTTCATCCGGTTTGAGCCCGCGTACGTCGGCGACGAACCGTGCGTCGCCTCGAACACGGCGGCCTCCGTACCGATGTTCGCACCGCCCGCCACCCCCAGCCCGCCGATCATCGCGGCGCACAGATCCGAGACGATGTCCCCGTAGAGGTTGGGCAGGACGATGACCTCGAAATCCTCCGGATACGTGATCAGCTGGTTGCAGAGGTTGTCGATGATGACGTCTTGAAACTCGATCGCCGGATAGTCCGCGGCGACCTCGCGGGCGACCTCGAGAAACAGCCCGTCGGAGAACTTCATGATGTTCGCCTTGTGCGCGGCGACGACCTTGCGGTGCCCGTGGGTGACCGCGTAGTCGAAGGCGTGGCGCACGATCCGCTCGGAGCCGAAGACGCTGATCGGCTTGATCGAGATGCCGGCGTCGTCGCGCACGTGGGAGCCGAGCTCGGCGAGCTTCCGCGCAGCGCCGCTCGCGGCGGTGCCGCGCTCGAACTCGATGCCGGCGTAGAGGTCCTCGGTGTTCTCGCGGACGATGACGAGGTCGGTCTCCGGAAAGCGCGTGCGCACGCCCTCCAGCGCCTTGCACGGCCGGATACACGCGTAGAGGTCGAGCTCCTTGCGCAACAGCACGTTGATCGAGCGAAAGCCCGAGCCGACGGGCGTCGTCGTCGGCCCCTTGATGCCGACCCCGGTGCGTCTTCAGCGACTCCAGCGTGGCATCGGGGAACGGGTTGCCGTGCTTGTTGTACTCGTCGATGCCCGCCTCGTGGTGGTCCCAGTTGAGGTCGACGCCGGTGGCCTCCAGAACGCGCCGGGTGGCCTCGGTCAGCTCGGGGCCGGTGCCGTCTCCGGGGATGAAGGTCACGTCGTGCGCCATGGTGGAGGGGGATGTAGGGGTGTGGTACATTCCAGCGGCCGCCGCTAGCGTGTCGGCCCGCTCATGAAGATCATCTACACCCACACCGACGAAGCGCCGGCGCTCGCCACCGCATCGCTGCTGCCGATCGTGCAGGCGTTCGCCGCCGCCGCGGGCGTGGACGTCGAGCTGCGCGACATCTCGCTCGCCGGCCGGATCCTCGCCCAGTTCCCGGAGCTGCTCACCCCCGAGCAGCGGGTCCCCGATGCGCTGGCCGAGCTCGGCGAGCTCGCCAAGACGCCCGCGGCGAACATCATCAAGCTGCCGAACATCAGCGCGTCGCTGCCGCAGCTCAAGGCGGCGATCGCCGAGCTGCAGGACAAGGGGTACGCGATCCCCGACTATCCCGACGACCCGGCCGACCCGGTGCGCGCGAAGTACGACGCGGTCAAGGGCAGCGCGGTCAACCCGGTCCTGCGCGAGGGCAACTCCGATCGCCGCGCCCCGGCGTCCGTCAAGGCCTTCGCGCGCAAGCACCCGCACTCGATGGGCGCGTGGTCGCCGGACTCGAAGTCGCACGTCGCGACGATGTCCGGCGGCGACTTTCGCTCCACCGAGCAGTCGGTGACCGTCGCGGCGGACGGCATCGTGCGGATCGAGCACGTCGCCGCCGCGACGGCACCGTCACGGTGCTCAAGGAGCGCATCGCCGGTGCTCGCCGGCGAGGTGCTCGACGCCGCCGTCATGCGCCGCGCGGCGCTCGACGCGTTCCTCGCCGAGCAGGTCGCCGACGCCAAGGCGCAGGGCGTGCTCTTCTCCGTGCACCTGAAGGCGACGATGATGAAGGTCTCCGACCCGATCATCTTCGGCCACGCGGTTCGCGCGGTGGTCGGCGACGTCTACGACGGCCTCGACGCCAGTCCCAACGACGGCCTCGGCAGCCTCCTGAAGCGCGCACCCGGAGGCCAGCGAGGCGGTCGACGCCGCGCTCGCCGCCGGCCCCGCGATCGCGATGGTCGACTCCGACAAGGGCATCACGAACCTGCACGCGCCCGTCGGACGTCATCGTCGACGCCTCGATGCCCGCGGCGATCCGCTCCTCGGGGCAGATGTGGAACGCGGCCGGCGAGCAGCAGGACACCAAGTACGTCATCCCCGACTCGTCCTACGCGCCGCTGTACGCCGAGACGGTCGACCACTGCCGCGAGCACGGCGCATTCGACCCGGCGACGATGGGCACGACGCCGAACGTCGGCCTCATGGCGCAGAAGGCCGAGGAGTACGGCTCGCACGACAAGACGTTCGAGATCGCGTCAGCAGGCACGGTGCGCGTGGTCGACGGCGACGGCGCGACGCTGCTCGAGCACGAGGTCGAGGCCGGCGACATCTGGCGCATGTGCCAGACGAAGGACGCGGCGATCCAGGACTGGGTGCGGCTCGCCGTCGGCCGCGCCCGCGCGACCGGCGCGCCCGCGGTCTTCTGGCTCGACGAGACGCGCCCGCACGACGCAGAGCTGCTGAAGAAGGTCCGCCCCGCGCTCGACGCGCTCGACACCGACGGCCTGCAGATCGAGGTCCTGGCCGTCGCCGAGGCGACGCGCCTCACGCTCGAGCGCGCCCGCGCGGGCAAGGACACGATCTCCGTGACCGGCAACGTCCTGCGCGACTACCTGACCGACCTGTTCCCGATCCTCGAGCTCGGGACGAGCGCGAAGATGCTCTCGATCGTGCCGCTCATGAACGGCGGCGGCCTCTTCGAGACCGGCGCCGGCGGGTCGGCGCCCAAGCACGTCCAGCAGCTGCTCAAGGAGAACCACCTGCGCTGGGACTCGCTCGGCGAGTTCCTCGCGCTCGCCGTGTCGCTGGAGATGCTCGCCGAGAAGACGGACAACGCGCGCGCCAAGCTGCTCGGCGAGACGCTGGACCGGGCGACCGGCAGCGTGCTGGAGAACGGCCGCTCGCCGTCGCGCAGGGTGCGGCGAGCTCGACAACCGCGGCAGCCATTTCTACCTCGCGCTGTACTGGGCGCAGGCGCTCGCCGGCCAGAACGACGACGGCGCGCTCGCCGAGCGCTTCGCGGCGGTGGCCGAGCGGCTCGCCGCCGACGAGGAGGCGATCGTCGCCGAGCTCGCCGCCGTGCAGGGCGAGCCGGTGGACATCGGCGGCTACTACCGGCCCGACGCCGCGCGCGTCGACGCGGTCATGCGCCCGAGCGCGACGTTCGCCGCGGCGCTGGCGGGCCTGGAGGCCGGCGCCACCGCGTAGCCGCCGCGCGCACCGCGGGTGGTTGACTTGCCCGCATGGCCCACGAGCTGCGCGAGCCCGGCGCCCCCTTGCACACCCACGAGGTCGCCAACCAGGTCCCGCCGCTGGCGGACCGCAACCTGTTCGACGACAACGTCCCGCTCGTCGAGGCGCTCGAGCGCGAGGGCGCGGGCTGGGCGCGCGAGCGCGCGCGCGAGGTCGGCGCGGCCTGGGGCGCGGAGCCGATCCGCTGGGGCTTCGAGGCCAACGAGAACCCGCCGCGGCTCAAGACGTTCGACCGCTACGGCCACCGCATCGACGAGGTCGAGTTCCATCCTGCCTGGCATGACCTCATGGCGCTCGCCGTGCGCCACGAGCTGCACTCGCTGCCGTGGACGTCGGCGCAGCCCGCCGCGCACGCCGCGCGCACGGCGCTGTACCTCACCGCCGCGCAGGCCGAGGGCGGCTTCGCCTGCCCGATCACGATGACGTTCGCCGCCGTGCCCGCGCTGCGCGCGCAGCCCGAGATCGCCGCGGACTGGGAGCCGCGGCTGACCGCGCGACCTACGACCCGCGCAGCTGCGCGCCGGGGTCAAGCGCAGCGCGCTGTGCGGCATGGCGATGACCGAGAAGCAGGGCGGCTCGGACGTGCGCGCGAACACGACGTCGCGCGGCCGATCGCCGGCGGCGGGCCCGGCGCGAGTACGAGCTCACCGGCCACAAGTGGTTCTGCTCGGCGCCGATGTGCGACCTGTTCCTCGTCCTCGCGCAGACCGACCGAGGGCCTGTCGCTGCTTCGCCCTCCCGCGGATCCTGCCCGACGGCACGCGCAACGCCTTCCACTCCAGCGCCTGAAGGACAAGCTCGGCAACCGCTCCAACGCATCGAGCGAGATCGAGCTGCACGGGGCGTGGGCGCAGCTCGTCGGCGAGCCCGGCCGCGGCGTGCCGACGATCATCGAGATGGTCGGCCACACGCGCCTGGACTGCGTCATCGGCACGCGCCGCGGGCATGCGCTGGGGCGTGGCCAACGCGACCTGGCACGCCGCGCACCGCAGCGCGTTCGGCAAGCGGCTCGCCGACCAGCCGCTCATGCGCAACGTGCTCGCCGACCTGTGCATCGAGTCCGAGGCCGCGACCGCGCTGGCGATGCGCCTCGCGCGCGCCTACGACGAGGCGGCGGCAGGCGACGAGCGCCCCCGCTTCAAGCGGCTCGCCACCGCCGTCGGCAAGTACTGGGTCTGCAAGCGCGGGCCCGGGCCACGCCTTCGAGGCGCTCGAGTGCCTCGGCGGCAACGGCTACGTCGAGGAGTCGGGCATGCCGCGGCTGTACCGCGAGATGCCGCTCAACTCGATCTGGGAGGGCTCGGGCAACGTCATGGCGCTCGACGTCCTGCGCGCGCTGGGCCGCGCGCCGGAGGTCCTGCAGGCGTTCCTCGACGAGGTCGACGAGGCGGCCGGCGCCGACGCGCGGCTCGACGCGTTCACCGCGGCGCTGCGCGACGAGTTCGCCGACCCCGACGCGATCGAGACCCGCGCGCGGCGCGTCGTCGAGCGCATGGCGCTCGCGCTGCAGGGCTCGCTGCTCGTGCGCCACGCGCCGCCGGCGGTCGCCGACGCGTTCTGCGCCTCGCGCCTGGCCGGCGACGCCGGGCTGCAGTACGGCACGCTGCCGGCGGGCATCGACACGCAGGCGATCGTCGCGCGCCACACGCCCCCGCCGGCCTGAGCGTCGGCCGCCCCCGGGCGCCGCTGCGACCCGCCAGCGCGTCCCGAGCCCGCCTGCGAAGATCCCGTCGATGCTCGGCACCGGCCCGTCGATCCAGCTCCTCCGCGTCTTCGGCATCCGCATCGGCGCGAGCCCCAGCTGGTTCGTCGTCCTCTTCGTCTTCATCTACTTCGTGTCGGACTACTTCCGCGACGTCCTCGGCGGCTCGGTGACCCAGGCCTACGTCGTCGCCGTCGTGGCGGTGTTCCTGTTCTTCGTCTCGCTCGTCCTGCACGAGCTCGGCCACGCGCTCGTCGCGCGCCGCGAGGGGATCGAGATCAGCGGCATCGACCTGTGGTTCTTCGGCGGCGTGGCGAAGATGTCGCGCGACACCCAGTCGGCGGGCGCCGAGTTCCGGATCGCCGCGCCGGGCCGGCGGTGACGCTCGTCCTCGTCGGCATCTTCTTCGGCCTCAGCGCGCTGATGCAGAACGGCGCGCGCTCGACGTCGCGCGGCTGGCGGGCGATGCCGAGGCCTCGCCGACGCTCGCGCTGCTCGGCTTCCTGGCGACGATCAACCCGATGCTGTTCGTCTTCAACCTGATCCCGGCGTTCCCGCTCGACGGCGGCCGGATCGCGCGCGCCGCCGTCTGGAGGATCACCGGCGACCGCAACCGGCGACGCGCGTCGCCGGGCGCATCGGCGAGGGCTTCGCCTACCTGCTCATCGGCATCGGCATCTTCCTGGTGGCGCGGGCGACCTCGTCAACGGCGTCTGGCTGGCCGTGCT
>CAWGTK010000012.1:0-316572 GCA_963825485.1 uncultured Actinomycetes bacterium | reverse complement strand
TCGACTTCACCGCCGAGCTCGAGCAGCGCGTCGTGAACCCGGTGTGCGCGTCGATCAGCCGCCGCCGGTCCGGCTTCGTGCTGCCCGCCGGCATGATCGAGGACGCCCACAAGATCTACACCGACGAGGCGTGGCACGCGCAGTTCTCCGACGACATGCAGCGCCAGCTCGTCCGACGCACCGGCATCGAGCCGGTGTCGCTCGCGACGCCCGCATTCATGAGCCGGCTCGAGCAGGCGCAGGCGCGCGCACCGTTCGCGGCGCGCGGTCTCGGCCTGACGTTCTTCGCGATCGTCTCCGAGACACTCATCTCGGCGATCCTCACCGACATCCCGCGCGACGGGCGCATCGACCCCGCGGTGCGCGAGCTCGTCGCCGACCACGCGGCCGACGAGCGCATCCATCACGCGTACTTCGTGAGGCTGCTGACGGAGGTGTGGCAGCAGCTGAGCGACCGCCAGCGCCGCGCCATCGGGATGCAGTTGCCCGGTTACATCCGCGCGTTCCTGGACCCCGACTACGCGGCGCTCGCCGCGATCCTGAGGTCCCTCGGCCTGGAGACCGACGAGGTCGGCCAGATCCTCTCGGAGGGCTTCGGCGAGCGCACGCTGGCCGGCGAGGCCCGCTGGCACGCCCGCCACACGCTGCGCCATCTCGACCGCGTCGGCGCGCTCGACGACCCCGAGACGGTGGAGGCGCTGTACGTCGCGGGCCTGCGCGACGACGATCGCGACCCCGGCTGAGCGGCACTGCCAGGATGCGGGCTGCGGACATGATGTTCGACTTCGGCGGCGGCGGCGCCGGTGTGGTGGATCCCGCGTGCCTGGCGCTGGCGGCGGTGTCCGGGTCGCTGATCATCGACAGCGGCGAGGAGGACGCGACGTTCGTCTTTCGCTGCCAGGACCGCTACGTCACGTACACGTCGCTCGCGCAGATGCGCACGCTGCTGTTCGTGGTCGACGACTCGCACGCCGCTGTCTATGAGTCGTGCCTCGAACGGGTCCGCCACAACCTGCGCGCGGTCAGCGAGCGCACCGGCGTCCTGCGCGACGCCGTCATCCCGGACCCCCTCTACGTCGCCTACGACGTGGCTACGGGACGCGTGAGCGCGACGGCTCATACGCAGGCCGCCTTCGACGACCCCGCGCAGGTCCGGTCGCTGATCGCGGGGGTGCGCGCGAACCAGATCTCGCCGACGTACGGTCACCTGCTCGCCGGCACGGCTCGCGCCTGCGCCGCGGCGCGCCCAGGCTGGGACACCGCCGGCTGCGAACGGCAGGCGGCGCTCGCGCTGCGCCTGCACGACAAGGCGCACTACGCCGAGCTGTTGCGTGCGGCGGGCCCCGAGGTGGCGCCGCACGTCGCGACGGCGCTGCTGGACCCCGAGGCGCTATTCGCTGTCGAAAGCTGGTCGGATCTGTTCGAGCGCGCGGGCCTGCCCGCCGACGCGCTGTCGCTGCACGTCAAGTCGAGCCTCGACTCCGGGGGCAACGTCGCGGCGGTGCTCGCCCCCGACGATGTCGGCCGGGCGCTCGCGCGCCTGCAGGCCGAGTGGCTCTCCGGCTCGCTGATCGGGGCGGACGCCCGTGCGGCACGCGTCGAGCTGAACGCGCGCAAGGTCGCGGCGAGCTGGACGCTGGCGGCGGCCGGACTGGACGACGGCGTCCTCGCCGCCGCGGTCGATCGGCAGGCCGAGGTGCGCGCCGCGCACCGCGTGCGCATGCTCGTGCAGCCGCGGCTCCAGCCACCCGCGTCCGGCCGCGCCGCCAGCGTCGGGTGGTCGTTCGTCATCGGCGAAGGCGCGATCGCCCCGGCCTGCGTCGCCGAGCAGACGTTCGTCGACGCGCAGCGCCGCAAGCACCTCGGATCGGTCCTCGACGCGCGCGCCGAGCGAGACCTTCTGGCGTCTGCAGACCGGCCGGGCTTCAGCGCGCTGTGCGAGCTGTTCGCCGCGACGGGCTATCGGGGCCCGATCAACTTCGACGCCGTGCTCGACGGCGACGGCCGCTACGTCGGGGTGCTCGACTGCAACCCGCGGCTGACGGCGGTCTACCCGGCGATCGCGGTGCGCGAGGCGTTGCGCGCCGAGGGTGACCGCTGCGACACGATCGTCAACCTCGACTACCGCGGGCTCTACCGCTGGCCCGACGCCGGCGCGCGCCTGGCCGCCCTCGATGACGCCGGCCTGCTCTACACGCGGGCGACGCCGCGCGGTGTCCTGCCGCTGCCCAGTCTCGCCAACGAAGACGGCTTCGACCTGCATCTCGTGAACCTCGCGCGCACCGAGATCGAGGCCGTGCTGCGATCCGATCTGCTCGGCGAGGCGACCGACTTCGACAAGGGGACGATCAGCCGGGTCTACCGCTGAGCGCCTGCCTCAGAGCTCGATCTCGCCGATCGCCGAGGCCCATGGCTCCTCGTCGGCGCGCGTGGTCTCCGGGCTGGACCCCACGAGCCGGGCGACGGACGCGACGAGGCGCTGGAGGGCGACGATCGCGACGAGCGGGCGAGCCAGCACGGGGACGGGCGCGAACCGCAGGTCGTCATCGGGCCCGTCGCCGGCGCCGACAACCGCGACGCCGACCGCGGCGAGCAGGCGCGCGAGCTCGGACGTCCGCCCGCCGTCGTCGTGGGCGGGTCGGACGCAGATGGCCGCCATCGGCGACGCGAACGCGGCGGGCGTGCCGTGCAGCGCGACCTCGACCGACATGCCCTCCGCCCAGCGGTAGGTGCCCTCCTTGTACTTCAGCGCAGCCTCGTCCGCCGTGATCGCGTCGAGGCCGGAGCCGGTGATCAGTAGCGGGCTGTGCGCCGCGAGCCGGCGCGCGACGAGATCGGGCGCGGGGCCGGCGAGCGTCCGCCGCTGCGCCTCCGGGACCGCGCGCAGGGCGGCACTCAGCGCGCCGTCCTCGTCGACGCCGTCGATGGCGCTGAGCAGGCGGCCGAGCATTGTCAGCGCGGCGACGTAGGAGACCGTGTGCGTGCTCGACGTCTCGTCGTCGCACGTGCGCAGCACGAAGTCGGTGTCCGGCTCCGGCGCCCCGTGGCCGGTGATCGCGATCGTCGTCGCCGCGAGCGAGCGACCCTGGCGCAGCACCTCATTGGGGTAGCGCTTCGTGCCGCGGTGCGTCACGACGACGATCTGGTCGGCGGCGGTGATCGAGCGCTGCAGCGCTAGCTCGTGCGCCTCGACGGCGACCGGACGGATCCTACCGCCGGTCAGCATCGTCGCCCAGCTGGCGGCGACGCGGCACGCGTGCAGCGACGTTCCGATGCCGGTCAGGACGATCGGTCGTGCGGGATCCAGCGCGGGCACCTCCACGCGCAGCAGCGCCTCCACCGCCGCTGGCTGTGCAGCGATCTGCTCGTCGAAGGCGCCCACGGGCGCTCAGGCTCCCGCAGCGGCGCCGGCGGGTCTGCGGTAGACGCCGACGCCCTCCGTCGTGTCGAACGTGTGCGGCGCTTCGTAGTCGCGCGCGAGACAGCCGAGGAACCGCTCCAGCTGCGCCTCGTTGCGAGCGATGCTGCGGCGGAAGTAGGCGTTGTCGGTGAGGTTGCCGAGCAGCACGTTGTGCGCGACGAGCAGCCCGCCCGGTCGCAGCAGCGGCGTGACGGTCTCGGTCAGCGGCCCGTAGATCGCCTTCGCGCGGCGTTCCGGCGGGCCCACGGCGTGCGGTCCCTCGGCGTCGAGCACGGCGAGGTCGAAGCCCTGCGGCACGCGTTCGAGATAGGCCGCGGCGTCCTCGCACACGAACGAGCAGTGGTCGGCCCAGCCAAAGCGCTCGATGTTCGTTCGCGACAGGTCGAGCACGTCCGGGTCGGGGTCGATGAGCACGGCGTGGCCGCTCGCGGCCACGATGCCCGGCAGCGCCCAGATGGCCCAGTAGCCGTAATAGGAGCCGAGGAAGACCGTCGCCGCGGGCGCCGCGACGTGCGCGAGCGCGAAGAGGAAGCGTGCCTCCTCGGGGAAGATGAACGTGAGGTTGGCGCCGTGGGAGAAGCGCTCCTGCACGTCCGCGGCATAGGCGGCGAAGCTGGCGGACGGGTATGCCGTGCTCGTGATCGTGCCGTCGCCGGCGAGCGTGCTCAGCATGCCGTCGACCAGCGACGGTTCGTCCTGCGGGAAGCGCGTGCTGAGGTTGAGTTGGTCCTCGTTGAGGCCCCATTCCGAGCAGCGCAGCGTGTCGATGACGCGCTGGTACTCCGACCGGCTCAGCCGTCCTCCGCGGAATTCGGCGAACGCCGGCAGATCACTTAACCTGTCGCAGACGAGGCGGTGGGCCGTGCCGCAAGGCGAGTTCATCACGCCGTGAGACTAGCTGTAGCTCTTGAGGACGTGTTCACCCGGACCTCCTTGGAGGCCGAGGATGACAAGCCCCGGTCCCGGCGTTCAGCCTCGATCCGCCACGGTTGTCACCAGTGTCGTCCGATGCTGAAGGAAGAATGAAAAAGCGAAAAAGAGCGACGAACTGGGTACCGAGAAGCTCGATGAGCTCGTCGGGGGACCTGCGCTGAATCGGCAGTTCAGAGCAGCGATCTGGCCCGTCGGGCAAACGTCGCGATGATCGCGTGGCCGGTGGGCAGGAGCACGCGCAAGAGCGCGTCGACGTAGGTGCGGCGCTGCGTGGGCTCGGTGAAGAAGCGCAGGACCGCGCGGTCGTGCGATCACTGACGCGCGGAAGCCCACATGAATCGCGACCGCTCGCCTACGCCGCGTAGTAGTCGTGTGGCCGGCGCTCCCGCGGCAAGATCCGTCCGCGATGTGGACCCGCTCCCGCTGCCCGAAAATTGGGCCGGAAGCCCCAAAATTGGCCCGATCGACGACCACAGCCGGCGGCCCCAGCTCTACTGTCGTTGGCACACCACGTCCTCCTCGATCGTCAGAAGCCTCGCCTTGGTCTGTCGGCCCAACGGCGTCACGAGCGGCATGCCGCGTGCGCCGCTGAGCGTGGCCTTCGGCGGCCAAGCCGAGGCACTGGCGTGACGGCGGCCGGATATCCAAGCAGCGGAGGTGCCTCATGAAGACCCCGGTGATCGCGGGTGCGGCGATCGTCGTCGCGATCCTGCTCGGCTTCCTCGCGGGCGGCGCGGCCGCCGGCGGCGACGAGGGCCTGCCGGGCACCGCCGAACCGGCCGAGCGGGCCACGCACGTGATCCCGCCGGCGCCGCCGGGACCGCGCGGTCCGTCGCTGAAGCTGTCGACCGGCGGCGGCGGGGGCTCGTCCTCGACCGCTGCCTCACCGCCGCCGAGCGCAGGCTCCGGCGGCGGTTCGGGCTCCGGCGCGGGCACTGGCTCGGGCTCCGGCTCCGGCTCCGGTGCGGCCTCACCGCCACCGCCCCCGTCCTCCTCCAACCCGCCCCCGCCGTCTCCGCCGCCGCCGCCGTCACCGCCGCCCCCGGCCGACGACGAGGGCGACGACTTCACGATCGGCTAGCGCCCGGCCCCGGACTACTCCAGGCCGCCCCGGATCGCGGCCTGGAAGGCGTTGAAGCCGAAGGAGCCCTCGAGCCGGCTGGTGACCTTGCCGCTCCGGTCGACGACGAACAGCCACGGCTCGCTCGGCAGCCGGAACGTGCGCAGCGGCGGACGCACGCCCTTGCTGGCGTCGTTGTCGACGTAGACCTCCTGGTGGATGAACGTCATCCGGTCGCCGTAGGTCTCCTTGAGCTGCAGGGCGATGTCGACCACCGGCCCGCAGACGCGCGACTGGCACAGCTGCGGCGTCGCGAACAGCAGCGCCACCGGCCTCTTGCCGACGACGTCCGCGAAGGAGACGGCGTGCATGTCGTCCGGCGGCAGGCGGGTGTCGATGCGCGCGATGTCGCCGCCGGCGCCCGCCACCGTGTCCGTGGTCACGGGCGGCGCCGGCTCCCCGACGTCGGGGATCGGATCGCTCGCCTTCGAGCGAACGGTGATGGCGCTGGTCGACGCGACGTCGCGGCCCTTGAGCCTGGAGACCGCGAGCACGAGATAGCGGCCGGGCCGCGGGATCGGGACCGAGGCCTGGTAGACCGCCGCGAACGGATCCTCCTCCGTAGCCGCGGTCTGGCTGCGAAACGGCGGGTCGGTGACGAGCAGATCGGCCGGTGCGCGGAACGGCCCGCTCGCGGCGGCGTTCTCGCTGCGCGCGAGGTACACCACGGTCGGGGCGTACACGAACCCGGTGTTGGCATCGATCAGACCGAACGCCAGCCGCTGCGAGCGGCCCGGCGTGAACCGCTTCGTCGCCAGCGCCAGCTCGGGGCCGACCATCTCGACCTCGTCGGCGACCTGGCGCAGCGTGCGCCCGCCGGCGGGCGCGAAGTCGGCGAGGTTGATCTGAGTCGCGGCATCGAGCTGGCGGCGCAGCTCGGCCGAGGCCGGACCACGCGCGGTCGCGTCGTCGCCGGCTTCCTCGCCGCCGCAGCCACCGCCGATCAGCGCAAGCAGGACGAGGGCGGCAGCGAGCCTGCGAGCTGTCCGGCGGTGTCCTGGGTGTCGGATGGTCACGCCGTTCATGACGTGGACTTCAGCACGCGCCGCCGGACGGTGCGACGACACGCCCGCCCTGCACGCGGACGATTGGCCACATCCCGCCCCGCACGCTTCAATTGCCGCCATGACCGGCGAGCATTTCGAGGTGCGGGCGATCGCGACCGTGCGCTCGCCGCTGACCGACCTGGCGCAGGCGCCCAAGCAGGCCGACGAGGACGCGCCGCAGGCCTGGCTTCACTTCGCGCCCGCCGTGCACGAGGCGCTCGACGGCCTGCGGGTGGGTGACGCGGTGGTCGTCCTGACGTGGCTGGACCGGGCGGACCGCAGTGTCCTGCGCGTGCGTCCGCGCGGCGACGTCAGGCGCCCGATCCAGGGCGTCTTCAGCACCCGCTCCCCCGCGCGCCCCAACCCGATCGGTCTGCACACGGTGAAGATCCTCGAGATCGACGGCGCGCGGGTGCGGGTCAGCGCGCTGGAGGCCGTCGACGGCACGCCCGTGCTCGACGTCAAGCCGGTGCTGCGGCCCAAGCCGGAGCGCTGACGTGAAGTGCGCGGCTCGCGCGCACGCCCCACCCCGGGTTGTGTGATCGAGTGCACACAAGTTGACGGCGGTTTTTCTGAGAAGGTGCGGCAGTACGTGATCGTCAACCCGTGGTCGCATCACACCGACCACCCCGATCACCCGGAGCCACCCTTCATGAAACTGCACCGTCGCATCACCACCGCCACGATCATCACCGTCGTCGCCGCCGCCGCCGCGGTCGCCGGTCCTGCCGCCGTCGCAGCGCCGTCCGCGACCCAGTCCGCCGCGACCAACCTGCGCGAGGTCTGCGCCAAGACGGCGTACGTGAAGAAGCGCCCGGGCTCGATCCCGCTCGCCACCGTCTTCCGGGGCGAGAAGGTCAAGGTCACGCGCTACAGCGCCTCGCGCCGGTTCGCCCACGTCGTCGGTCCGCGGCCCGGCTTCACGATTCGCGGCTGGATCGACGTCGCGCACCTGTGCGCCAAGGGCAAGTCGGCGGAGTTCGCCAAGACGGCGCGCTACAGCGTCCGGATCGTCAACTCGCTCGCCGGTGGCGACCCGGGCTTCTTGTACGTCGGAGGCCCCGCGAACATCACCGTCAAGGACAAGCAGCGCGCCGGTCAGCGCGTCACGGTGTGCATGACGCCCGCGCCGATGGAGCGCGACTCCTGCCGCTCGGGACGCACCGGGCAGACGATCGACACCATCGTGTGGTCAGACAACGTGGCCACCGAGGTGAAGGTCACCATCGACGGCGGTCCGGTGCTCGTCGACACCGTGTACCCCTACGCGAATCCGGGGGCTCGCGGCTGAAGTTAGCTCACACCGCGCTCGCCATGCCGCCGCCGGGCGGCATGGCGGCCGTGCGTTCACCACTATGACCTCGGTCCTGCACCCCCTGCGCGATGACGACGCCGAGCTCGCGCGCCGTGTCGCGGCGGGCGACGGCAGCGCGTTCGCCACCCTCGACGCACGCCATCGCAGCGCGCTCATGCGCTACGCGGGCACGCTGCTGCGCCGCTCCGAGCACGACGCCGAGGACGTCGTGCAGGACGTCCTCATCCGAGCGCACGACGCGCTGCGTGCAGGCAACGGCCCGGACGAGCTGCGGCCGTGGCTGTTTCGGCTGACCCGCAACCGGGCGATCGACGAGGTGCGCCGCGCGCGCTGGGGCGAGGCCGCCCTCGACAGCGACGTGGCGTTCACCGCCGATCATCGCGAGGAGCCCGAATCCGTGTTGCGCCGCAAGGAGTCCATCCGCCAGCTCGTCGAGGACCTCGCCGGCCTGCCGGTGCGTCAGCGCGTCGCGCTGCTCGCCCGCGAGCTCGACGACCAGACCCCTGAACAGATCGCCGAACGGCTCGGCGTGAGCGTCATGGCGGCGCACAAGCTCGCCCGCCGGGCGCGCGAGAACCTCGTCAGGACCCGCGACGCCCGCGACGCCGAGTGCCCCGGGGTCCGCGTGGCGTTGCTGGACTCCCACGAACGCGGCGTGCGACCCAGCGAGCACGGGGTGCGCCACGTCAAGGGCTGCGACGCGTGCCGCGCGTACCAGCGCGACGTCCGTCGCCTGTCGCAGCGCCTGCACGGGCTCAACCCGGCGTTCGGCCTGCCGCTCCTCGCGGGCGTCGTGCACGTCGTCGGCGGCGGCGGGACGAAGGCGGCAGCGGGCGCGGCCGCCGCCCTCGCGCTCGCCGCGACCGGCGGGATCGTCGTGCTCCGGGCTGACACCCATTCGCCGGGGGAGCCCTCCCCGTTTCGGCTCATCAGCGTCCGCGATTCCCAGGGCCGCCCGGTGACCCGTGGCCGGCCGATCCCCGACGGCTGGACCGTCGTCAGCGCGCGCGTCCGCCTCCCCGCGGGGCCGCGTACGAAGCCCAAGTATCCGGCCCAGGCCGCCGGCGGGGTGACGCTGCCCTGTCCGGCCGGCATGAAGTACGCCGGCCTGCAACATCCCGAGCGACGCTGGCCGTCGTGGTCGCCGGATCCCAACCCGGAGCGCAACGCCATCGTGGGCTACTCGTCGAGCGTCCGCTTCCCGCTCGGTCACATGGGCCTGAAGCGTCCCTTCGTGATCACCGTTGGCATCAACTGCCGGCGCCCGGATGCCTACGGCTCGATCTCCCCCGAGCGGAGTCCGGCGTTCGAACGCGCCGTCGGCACGGACAAGCGCAACCTGCGACACATCTGCAACGTCGGCCTCTCCGCGGGGATCCGCAACGTGCCGAACGGGCGCTCGGTCGATCCCCTTGCGCTCGGCATGCCGCTCGCGGTCCGCGGTCGCAACCGCACCGGCACATGGACACGCGTCCTCTCCGACGGCAAGTTCCCGGTCGCCGGTTGGATCAAGACCAGCCAGCTCTGCCGGTGAGCGTGAGCGACCTGCGGATCGTCCCGTGTCAGATCTGCGACCGCGCCGGGGGCATCGACGCGGCGATCATGGCGATCGACCGCGTGCTGGCGCCAGAGGCGACCGGCGAGCGGCTACGGCTTACGCAGGGGCGTCGCCGGCCGGCCGGCTGACCGGCAGGAACACCTCGAAGTACTCACGATTGAGGTCGGCTACGAGGTTGGCCAGGCAGCCTGGGACGCATTTCGGCGACCCTAGAGCAGTCCGCCGCCGCGGACAACGTGCGGCGCACCCGAACGGCACGGCTGCCACGCGCGGGCGGAGAGGCTACGGCGCGGGCCGTGACGAGGCAAGCACGAGCGGCGCGGGCAACGGGTCGCCGGTCAGCTGCGCGGCGAGTTGCCGCGCGGAGGCGATCGTGAACCCGCCCGAGATCTGCGTGCCGTCGTCCGCGTCGATGCCCTCGGGATACATCCGGAAGTCGACGTAGGGCGCCGACAGCAGCGCGTCGTCGACGACGATCGCGAGATGCTGACCGGCCTCGACGGCGCTGCGCGTCCCGGCGCCGCGGCGGCCGCGCTCGGCGAGCTGGCGGGTCAGCTCCTGCCACGGCGCGCGCCCCGCGGGCCTGAAGTCGTACGTCACGACCGGTTCGCCGGTCGCGCCGGGACCCTCGTCGAAGCGCTGCTGGGGGTTGGCGATCTGCGCGCGGTCCAGCGCGACGTCGTCGCGCAGCACGTACGAGGCGCCGACGGCGGCGCCGGTGTTGTGCGCGGCGGCGTCCACGACGACCGTGTCCGGCTTGACCTCGTAGACCCGAGCGCGAGCGCCGACGCCGTCCGGCACCGCCGCGAGCGCCGCGGCGCGCGTCGCCGCGCCGCGCGGCGGGAAGGCCTGCCGCCTCGTGGGATCGGCGGCGTAGAAGAGGCTGCCGGCGCGGGAGTTGTCGGCCTCGACCGTGGCGGGACGACGCGCCGCGCGCCGCACCGCGTCGTAGAGCGAGAGCGCGCTGATCTCGCCGGCGTCCGGTCCACCGGTCACGGTCGCGTCGGCGGGCGCGGGCACGCCGTCGGGTCCGATGACGTTGGCCTCCCAGTCGTAGATCGCGAGCCGGCCGACGCCGAACAGGCCGGCGCCGCCGGCGCCCACGGCGAGCCCGGACTTGCGCGGGACGTCGACCGTCAGCGTGCCACCCGCACCGAGCTTGACGCGGTGGTCGACCCCGAAGGCGCCGAGGCGGTCGCAGATGATCTGCCGCGCCTGCTCGGCCTGCGCCGGATTCGCGGCGGGCATGCGGAACGTCAGCCGCGTCGCCTTGCCGTCGAACGCGGCATCGGCGCGCGCACAGCTTGGCCCGGCCGCGCGCTCGCCGCCTCCGCCGCAGCCCGCGAGCCCGATCGCGACGACGAGCAGCCCGGCGAGCACATAGCGATGTGGGAACGCGCTGGTCATCTCAACGAGGATCGCCGCCGTGGGCCGCTCCGGAAAGGACCGGGTACGTGCCACGTGGCGACATCGGTCCGACATCACCCGGTGCGCGGGGACGGCTCGCCGTCGGCGCGATGACGGGTCGAGCGGCGGCGGACACGGGTGCGAGCGGCGGGGTCGCGGCTCGCCCAGACGAACGTGAGCAGGCCGGCGGCGAGCAGCAGGACCCAGCGTTGCTGGGCGCCGTTCCAGCCGGGCTCGCCGGGCGCGGCCAGCAGTGCCCAGCGCTCTGGCAGGTAGTACGCGGCGACGAGCAGCGCGAACGGCGCGACGACGGCGACCCAGCCCGCGCGCTCGCCGGGCATCAGCCGCAAGGCCGCAGCCGAGGCGCCGAAGGTGGCGGCGAGCATGGCGGCGAACTGGACGCTGAGCGCGCCGCGCGCTTCAGGACCCCACGGCGCCCCGGCGGCGGAGGTCGCGTAGTACAGCAACGCGGTCCAGACGCCGCACAGCAGCGGCGCCACCAGCGCGATGCGCAGCATCCGGCGCTGCGCGAGGGAGGTGGGCGAGGCGTCGAGCGTGGCGCCGGCCGGATCGTCGAGGACGAACGCCGCGCCGACGCACAGCGCCACCGCACCGAGGCCGGGCCAGCGCGCCCCGGGTGAGGCATCGAGGTCAAGCGACGTCAGGACGACGATCGCGACGCAGCCCGCCCCGCCGCAGAGCAGCGCCGGCCAGGCGAGCGTGCGGGCGACCGGCGCGAGGCGCTGGAGCCGACCGCTCACGGCCCCGGCAGCGGAGGCTGGCCCGGCAGCGGCGCGGCCTGCGGTCCGGTCGGCAGGCCGAGCGCGAGCAGCGCGACGCCGAGAACCGCGACGACCACCACGACGAAGCGCCGGTCGTGGCGCGCGAGGGCTCCCGCCCCGGCCGCGGCCGCGACGGCGGCCAGCCCGAGCAGCTGCCAGGCGATCGGTGCGACGCCGCCGGCGCCCGCGCGGGTGTGAATCGCGCCGAGATAGCCGCCCATCCCGTCGTCGAACAGCAACCACGGCAGCAGGCCGATCGGTGGCAGAAACAGCATCAGCGCGCCGAACAGCGCCGCGTAGACGTGGCGCGTCCAGCTCGCCAGCAGCACGCCGCACGCGCCCGCCACGACGAGGTACAGCGGTCCCTGGAGGAGCTCGAGCGCCCGCACCGAGAAGCGCCGGTTCTCGTCGACGGCGGGGCCGTTGAGGTTCACATCGGTGATCAGCGCCCCGTCGAGGCCGACCAGCGCGAGCGTTCCGACGGCGATCAGCGCGGCGCCGGCGAGGCCGGCCCACGCCAGCGACAGCAACGCCGCCTCGGTCCGCAGGCGCGCGGTCGTAGGCTGGGCGGCGTAGAAGTCCCGGGCGCCGTCGCGGCGTTCGCGGCTGGCCGCCAGGAAGGCGGCGAGGAACGTCCAGCAGGCGGCGCCGAGCATCACGAAGCAGTCGCCGGCCAGCATCGACGGCGTCTCGCTGTAGTCCGACGCCCCGAACGGCAGCCGACCCGTCGCCAGCGCCAGCGTCACGACGGAGAGCGCCATCCCCAGCAGGAAGACCGGGTGGCGCAGCAGCCGCCGACCCTCCGCGCGCGCGATCGCCCAGCGGATCGCGCGCGCGGGCGGCGGCGCGACGCGGGCCGCCGCTGAGGGCGGGTGCTGCGCAGGCGTGATCGTGGCCGCGCTCATGCCGCCAGCTCCTCGTCGCCGATCGCGGCCGGGCCGGCCAGCAGCAGATAGCCATCCTCGATCGTCGGGGCGACGAGCCGCGCGCCGAGCGGCGGATCGCCGATGTGGCGGTGGCGGCCCTCGGCCGTGCGCCACGACAGCTGGGCGCGGGCGTCGCGCGTGTCGGCGACCCAGACGCGATCGCGCGCCAGCGCGCTGAGCTCAGCGGGTGCGCCGTCGAACGCCGCGCGCCCGTCGCGCAGCACGATCACGCGCTGACACAGCGCGGCGACGTCGTCGGTCTGGTGGGTGGAGACGAGCACGATGCGCCCGTCGCCCAGCTCGGAGATCAGCTCGCGAAAGCGCATCCGCTGCTCGGGATCGAGCGCGGACGCCGGCTCGTCGAGGACGAGCAGCTGCGGGTCGCCGAGCAGCGCCTGCGCCATCGCGACGCGCTTGCGCATGCCGCCCGACAGCTTGCGGATGCGGCGCCCCGCGACGTCGCCGAGATCGACGCGCTCGATCACGCGACGCACCTCGCGGTGGCGCGCGCGGGTGTCGGTCATCTCCTTGAGGATCGCGACATAGTCGACGAACTCGAACACCGTGAAGTGGCGGTGAAAGCCCGGCTCCTGGGGCATGTAGCCCAGCTGACGGCGGACCTCCGTGCGCTGCTCGGCGTCGTCGGGATCACGGCCGAGCAGCCGCAGCTGCCCGCCGGTCGGGGCGAGCACCGTCGCGAGCATCCGCATGAGCGTCGTCTTGCCGGCCCCGTTGGGCCCGAGCAGCCCGGTGACGCCCGGGCCGATGTGCAGGCTCAGGCCGGCGACGACGTCGCTTGCGCCGTAGCGCTTGCGCAGCTCGGACAGCTCGATCGTGGGGCTCATGTCAGGTCTCCTCGGCGCTCGAAGCGCTCGGCGTCTCGGGTCAGGACCAGCGCGGCGACCGCGGCCAGCAGCACGCACGCGACCTGCGTCGCGGGCGCGAAGACATCCAGCGGCTGTTCGGTCAGACGGCGGCCGACGCCGGTGGCGAGCATCCACACGACGGCGAGCGACCCGCACGCGGCGATCGGCGACATGCGGGTGGCCAGCGCCAGGCTGGCCAGCGTCAGCGCGAGCGACGGCAGCAGCCACGCCGCCGCGCTCCAGTGCTGACCGGCCAGCGCCAGCGAGGCGATCGAGACCATCGCGCTCGTCGACACGAGCACCGCAACCGCGCGCAGCAACAGCAGCCGGAAGCTGTCGACCGGGGCGGCGAGGCCGACCTCGTAGGTCGGATCGACGTCCGGCCCGTAGGCCGCGGCCACGCCGGCGAGGGGCAGCAGCGGCGCGAGAACCAAGAACCAGTAGACGCCGCCGGGCTGCTGGCCGGCGGCCCAGACCGCAAACGCGAGCACGAGCGCGCACGAGCCCAGCCACGACAGGCGCAGCGCCGGCGTCGCCACCAGCAGGCGCGCGAGGTGCGCGCGGACGCCGGCGCGCCTGAGCGCCGCCTCCAGCGCGCCGACGCGCGGGGCGTCGAGGCGATCTTCGACATCGGCCCACACGCGCTCCAGCCGGTCGGCCGCCACCAGAGCACCGATCGAGGCCTGACACTCGGCACAGTCGACGACGTGCGCCTCGATGGAGTAGGCGTGCGCGCCGTCGACGTCACCGCTGACGTACGCACCGAGCAGCTCGGCCGCGATATGCGTGCTCATGTCATCGCCTCCCGCAGCTGCATCCTCGCGCGCATCGCGCGCGTCTTGACCGTGCCCGGCGGGATCCCCAGCAGACGCGACGCCTCGCGGGTCGTCAGGCCGTCGAGGATCGTCGCCTGGACCACCGCGCGCAGCTCGGCCGACAGCCCGTCGAGCGCGCCCGCCAGATCACCGTGCTCGACGCCGAGCAGCACCTGCTCCTCGGCCGAGGGCTCGAGCTCGACCCGCCCTCGGCCGACGAACTCACGCCGCGGACGGCGGCGCAGCGCATCGATCAGCCGCCGGATCGCGATGCCCCAGATCCAGGCGCCGACCGCGCCGTCGCCGTGATAGCGATCGGCCGACCTCCACACGGCAACGAACGTGTCCTGCACCGCGTCGTCGACCGCATCGGGATCGGCGCAGCGGCGCGCGAGCCGCAGCGTCAGCCAGGGCGCGTGACGCTCGTAGAGCACCCGCAGCGCCTGACGGTCGCCGGTCGCCACGAGGCTCAACAACGCCTCGTCTGACTCACTCGAGCGGGTGGATGCGTTCATAACCGGCCTGTCGCGAACTCACGACAGAACGGTTCACCCTCCCACGAATTCCCCGCGGCGGCGAACCGACTGGGACGGGCTGCACGACAGGGCGGTCATGCGACCACTCACTCAGCGCAAGCCGTCACGCCGACTCACCGCCGCCGGCCTCGTGCTCGCCCTCGTGCTCGCCGGCGCCATCGTCGCGGCGGCACAGACACGTGCGCCCCGCGCCGGCACGCCCCGCAGCGCCACGGTCGCGGCGACGGCCGTCCTGGACGCCTTCGACCACCACCAGATCGTTGCGCTGGGTCTGGCGCACGGCCTGCGCCAGCTGAGGTCGTCGTCGCCGCCGCCGCGCGCTCGGCGACGGCGCAGGCGCGCGGCAGGGCGCTGCTCGTGACCGGGTGCCCGCCGCCGGCTCAGCGCTCGGGGGCTCTCGCGCACCCGAGGGCGCCATGCGAAACCACTCCCACACGGGGCGTCTCCCGGCATCGCGCGAGCAGCTCGCGCGAGCCGTTTCACGGATGAAGGTTCAACGGGACCGGGAGCAAGTGGGTGCTGACGCCGGGCGATCCGGTGTGGCGAATCTTTCGCGTCCAGCGCGAATGATCCGCCACACCAACCCGTGCCCGGGCCAGCGGCGGCCCGTGCTTCGCGGGTTCTGACGCGCCGGGTGCTTCGCCGCAGTGTCGCGACGATGGGGCAGATCGACGAGCGGGCTCGGGCGACCAGCGCCAGCCGGGACGCGCGTCGCCGAAACGCTCGATCCGCGGGCACGCCACGCAGCGCGCGGCGAGACAGAGCAGCTGCTCGGCACGGACCCGCGGCCGGATGGAGTGGGCGATCAGCCACCACAGCGATCTGCTCTGGAGGACGAGGCCGACGCCACTGCGACACAGGCGACGGCAAGCGCCTCGAGCGACATCGCGGCCGCGGTGACCGGCCCTTGATGGCGTTGAGCTTGGTAGGGGTTCTCGTCGTGGCCCGCAGCGCCTATCCTTGCGCCGTGGCCCGCTTTGAGCTCAGCGAGCGGTGGTGCAGCTGGAACGGTGTCGACGTGATCTTCACCGCTGCCCGCGCCGCCATCGAGGCCGGACCGTTCGATCCGCCGATCTGCGAGGTCGTCTTCGACGAGGAGTACGACCCGTTCACGGTCTACACGCTCGAGGAGGCGCACGAGTACCTGAGGCGCAATCGCGTCCGGTCGATGGAGCTCACCGTCTCTCACATCGACGAGGACGACGCGCGCGTGACGCTGCTCTACAGCGGCGACCGGCTCCAGCTCAACGGCTACGGCAGCGACTGGACGCGCGCGCGCGCGGCGTATGACGCCGCGCAGGCCGAGCTGGCCGGCCACTTCGGGATCACGACGTTCAAGCTTCCCAAGCTGCCTCGCGACACCGTCGGCGAGACGCGCAAGCGCCTCGTGATCGAGGAGCTCGAGGCGGCGCTCGAGAACGTCGACTCCGGGCTCGACGATCACTGAGCCTGTCCCGACCGGTGATCGCGCATCTGCGGGCGGATGACCAGAACCCGCTTCGACGTGTCCGTGCCACCGCGCATCCGCATGTCGCGAGCAGGGCGTCCGGAACTGCCCCACGTCGACGTGCAGCAAGTGGCTTCGTAAATGCACCGCAAGTGGGCGTGCATCTGTCCCGAACCACGCGACGCCGATGCCCCGCGCGGCCGACCCACGAGGCTCGCGCGGCCCGTCTATTCTTCGCCGCCGGACGCGCCGTCGTGGATGGCGGGCGTCGACACCCAGCCGCGCGGCCAGATGGCTTTGAGCGGGACGGGCACGACGAACGACGGCGGTGCACGAGCACCGGGGGGAGTTCATGGAGATATCCGAGTTCCTAGACCGCAGGCTGTCAAAGCGCTTTCGGACGTATGACGACGACGGCGATGGATTCATCGAGCGAGAGGACTTCGCGGCCGCGTCGCGACGGCTGGGCGAGGAGTTCTCTCACGGTCCCGACTCCGAGGCCTGGCAGCGCTTTGACGCGTTGTGCATGGGGTTGTGGGAGCACCTCGTCGAGGTTGCTGACGCAGACGGTGACGGTCGTATCGGCGAGGCGGAGTACAAGGACGCCTTCGCTCGCGGAATGCTCGAGACCGAGGGTTCCTTCGACGCCGCTTACGTCCCGTTTCTCGAGGCGCTGCTGGAGGTCGTCGACGGCGACGGCGACGGCCGCATCGACGTCGACGAGGATATCCGCTGGACGGGAGCGCTCATGCGGCTGTCTGAAGCCGAAGCCCGACGAGCGTTCGCCGGCGTCGACGAGGACGGTGACGGCTACATCACGACCGAGGAGCTGCTGGACGCGATCCGGGGCTACTACTTCGACGAGGACCCCGACGGTCCCGGAGGCTGGCTGCTCGGCGATCTCGACCGCTGAGCGTGCGGCGCCGCAGCGAACGATCGTTCGCCGGCTGCGAACGGGCCGCGTCGGTTGGTCAGCGCGCGTGCTCGTTCGCTGCTCGCCGCTGCCTGCTCAGGAAGGTGCCCTGCGTTACGTCGTCTCGGCCGCGCGGACGCTGCGGTGCCATACCGGCCGAGTTCCCGATAGCGCGCCGAGAGCCGATCGCAAGAGGACAAGGCAACTCAGCTGGCGCCACGCGAACTGCTGGGCGGGCAGGCCCCACAGTGGCCGTAGCGAGTCTCCGTCGAGCCGAAACGCGTAGGCGGCGAGCGCCAGCGTAAGCGCGTTGTAGGCAATCAGCCCGCCGACGGTCGGCACGGTGCCGACGCTCAGAAGCCCGTAGAGGGCGAGCACATCGATGCTCGGCGCGAGCACGACGGCGAGGACCTGGGTGATCAGGAGGTACGGCAGACCGCGGCGGCCGATGTGCTCATGACCGCGCAGTGCGGCTCGGTGCTTGCACACCGACTGCATCGTCCCGTGCGTCCAACGGATGCGCTGGCGCCACAGTCCATGCAACGATCCGGGCGCCTCGGTATGAGCGATGGCGCGCGCTTCGTACGCGACGCGCCAGCCGGCCCGGCCCAGCGCGATGGTGATGTCGGTGTCTTCGGCGACCGTGTCGCATGAGAACAGGCCGACGTCTTCGAGGGCCTCGCGGCGAAACGCGCCGACGGCGCCCGGGACGGTTGGCATGCAGTTGAGCACGTCGTACAGACGGCGGTCGAGGTTGAAGCCGACGACGTACTCGATGTGCTGCCAGCGCCCCAGTCGACGATCGCGGTTGGCGACCTTCGTGTTGCCCGCCACCGCACCGACGCCCGGCGCCGCGAGAGCGGCTACGAGGAGCACCACGGTCTCGGGCTCAAACACGGTGTCAGCGTCCACGCTGACGATGATGTCGTGACGCGCGTTTTGGATCGCGGTGTTCAGCGCGCCCGCCTTGCCCGTGTTCTCCTGGCGGACCACGCGCACGCACGGTAGCCCGAGCCGTTCGACGACGGCGGCGGTTTGATCGGTCGACCCGTCGTCGACGACGACGATCTCAAGCGAGGCCGCGTAGGCACTGGCCGCCAGCGAGCGCACCGTCGCCTCGATGACCGCCACCTCGTTGAACGCGGGCACGACCACAGAAACCGCTGGCGCCGGGTGTGCGATCGCCGGCCGCGCGCTCCGGGCGTGGCGGCCCGCGACTAGGCACAGCAGGGCCCCGCGCGACAGCGCGAGCAGCGCCACCAAGCCAGCCATGATGCTGAGCGCTGCAAAGAACACTCAGGCAGCGCCACCGTGCGCGAACTGCTGTACGGCAGCGTCCAAGCCGTCGCAGCGACTCACCGTCGCCGCGAAGCGCACGCACGCCGGGCGCGAGCGCGACCGGCCGGCTTGCGCTTGGCGGCGCAACGCCGTTGACGAGCCGCGGCCCTTCTGCGCGCCGCCCTGCGCGTCGCGCTACGCACCGCGGCGCAGTCGTCCGGCACCGGTTGGCCGCCCACGCGCTCCGAGAGCCAAGCGAGCGCGCTGGGAGCGGTTATGACAGAGCCGACGACGTGCTCGGCGATCGCGTAGGTCTGCCACTCGACCTTCGCACCAAGCGCGCAGTAGCGGTCGCGCAGCTGCTTGCCGACCGCGTAGGGGATGACCTCGTCGAGCAGGCCGTGGTAGAGCAGCAGCGGCGTTGCCGGCGCGCTCGCGCCGAGCTTGCTGACCGCGAACGCAGCCTGGACGTCTGGCCGCGCGAGCACGTCCTGGGTCGTGATGTTCGCGTAGCGGTTCAGGGTGAACGGCGGTAGCAGAAGCTGCACGAGGCAGTCGTTGCGGTGCGTCGTGAACATGTCGCGGCCGGCGGGGTTGAGGTATTGCTCGAGATCGAGCTGCGAGAACGCGGCATCCAGACCCATCAGCGCCGACACCCCGAAGCCGAAGAACGCGCCGCCGTCCAGATGGCGTGCCACGGCCGCGACATCGGCGGGAACACCGCCCGCCGCGGTCCCCAGCAGGCGCAGCTCCGGGGCGTAGCCCGACTGCAGCTGGGCAGCCCACGTCGCAGCCGCGCCGCCTTCGGAGTATCCCCAGATCAAGACGGGCGCATCGGCGGCGAGCCCGACGCCCGCACGACTCGCAGCGCGGACGGCGTCGAGCACGGCATGTCCGAGGCTCGGTCCGACAACGTAGGGGTGCTGGCCCGGCGTGCCGAGACCCTCGTAGTCGGTCAGCGCAACCGCCCAGCCCCTCGCGATCGCCAACATCACCTGCGCGGACTCCGTCTCGACACCGTCGGCCATCTGCCGCGACGGCGCGCAGCCGTCACCCAGGCCATGCGTGCCGACCGCATAACCGACGATCGGCCGCTTGCCCACGTACGGGGCCGTCGGGACGAGAATCGTGCCCGACACGACGTTGGGATCGCCGTGCACGTCCGTCGAGCGATACACCACGTGCGTCGCCCGCACACCCGGCATCGGCAGACGCAGCACAGGATCCATCGAAAACGATCCCGGGCCCGCGCTCACGATGTCTCCCGGCGCAGCCGCAGCCGGCGCCACCGCGAAGCCCAGCGCGGCTACGAGACCCACACAGAGAGCCGACATCACACGGACGGCGAATGCACCCACAGCCAACCCCCCTTGCCCAAGTGCGCGCGAGCATACTCCAGGCGCGTGCGGTCGCCGGGCTCGCAGAACACCGCGATCGGCGCCGCCGCGAAGCGCCGCGCCACCGCTTCTGGCGCGGTCGGCTGGACGTTCACAGCCTACGATCAGCTTCTTGGCGCCACCCGCGGTGCTCGGCGCTTGCTCACCGCCACGCCCGCCGCCGTCGTGATCTTGCCCTGAAACAGCCAGGAGGTCTGGCGCAGCGAGAACTCCAGGTCGCACGGCTCGACCGCCGAGACGGCGTCCTTGGGGATGACGACGTCATACCAGCGCAAGGCGGCGCTCGCGGCGGTGTAGTGCACGCAGATGTTCGCGACGGTGCCGCACAGCAAGATCGTCTTGACGTTCCAGAGGCTGAGCATGTGGTCGAGCTCGGTGCCGTAGAACGCGTCGTAGCGAACCTTCTGGAGGACGAGCTCGCCTGGGCGCGGGGCGAGTTCGTCGATCATCTCCCAGCCCCACGTCCCGCGCAGCGCGTGCTCCGGCCAGATCGCGAACTCCGGATCGCCGGGGTCGTGGGTGTCCTGGCTGAAGACGACGCGCATCCCGCTCTCACGGGCGAGCTCGAGCAGCCGGCCGATCGCGGAGACGGTGTCCGGCGCCGACTGCACCTGCAAGGTGCCCACGTCGCGGACGAAGTCGTTTTGCATGTCGATGATCACGAGCGCGGTGGTCGCCGGATCCAACTTGACGCGCTTGAGGGTCTCGTAGTCGGGGATCTCGATCGTCGTCGGCATGGCTGCTCCTTTTCGAGGATCGCTCGCGCTCAGGCGGCGGCGATGTCCAGCGCGTAGTTCTGCCCGTAGCGGCTGTCCCAGGCGACGCAGCCGGTGTTGTCGGTGTTGTTGAACCACAGCTCGGCGCGGCTGGCGTCCGCTGGCACAGCGACCTGCAGCGAACGCACCGCGTCCGGACAATGGCAAGCCACGCCGGGAAACGCAACCGTTCCAAGCAGCGGCCGAAACGCTCATTGACAATCGCCGGAGCCGTTGACCGGGCCACCCGGGGCGGGCCGGTACGATCCGTCGGATGCGAACGATCGTCCTCGGCGGGACGCGGTTCATCGGTCGAGCGGTCGTCGCGGAACTCGTCGCCGCAGGACATGAGGTACTGATCGTTCATCGCGGTGAACACGAGCCGGTCGGACTGCCGCCTGTCCCCCACCTGCACGTACACCGGCGCGACTTGGCGACCTGCACGGACGAGCTTCGCCGCTTTGCGCCCGATGGCGTCATCGATGTGTCGGCCATGACCGGCAACGACGCAGCCGTGGCGCTGGCTGCGCTGCCCGAAGGTCCGCGGCTGGTGTCGGTCTCGAGCGTCGATGTCTACCGCGCGTTTGCGTCGGTGTGGGCCGCCACCGTCACCGACGCATTGCCCCTGACGGAGGCGAGCCCGCTCCGCGAAGGTCCGCCGCCCGATCGCAGCGAGGTCACGGAGGGCTATGACTACGACGCCTCCCAGTACGACAACCGCGACGTCGAGGCGGCCTACCTCGCTCGAGGAGGCACCGTCTGCCGGCTGCCCATGGTCTACGGGCCGCATGACTTCAAGCGCCGCGAGGACTTCGTCCTGCGTCGGGTGCGCGCGCAGCGACCGCAGCTGCCGATCGGTGCCGGCGGGTTCTTGTGGTCGCGCGGCTACGCGCCGGAGCTCGCCCGCGGCCTGCGATTGGCCCTCGAGCACCCCGCCGCGGCCGGCGAAGCGTTCAACCTCTGCGAGTCCCGATGCGCGCCTCTGCGGCTGTGGATCGAGCAGATCATCACGTCCGCCGGCGCCGAGCTGGACCTCGTTCGCGTGCCCGACCAGGCCCTCCCCGAGGATCTTGGCATCACCGGCGACATCGCCCAACACCTGCTCATGAGCCCCGCGAAGGCGCAAGCCGTGCTGGGCTGGGTCCACCGCAACGCCGCTGAATGCGTGCGCGAGTCTGTCGGATGGCATATGCGACACCCACCGAGCGGCAGCGACGCGGACTTCGACTGCGATGACCACGCTCTCGCGCTCGCCGCGACGCCGTGACGCAGTGACGCAGTGACGGCGCAGGGCCGCGACACCAGCGCCGGGCCACCGGTCATGTATCACGATCCGCTCCGGGCCGTTCTATTGAGAGATGGCCTTACCGCAACCGTGGTCTCTCTCCAACCTGCGCGAGCACACGCTGTGGGCGCTGCAGGCGGCGATGTCGGACACCGACAACGCGGGCGCGGCGAGGTGCGCTGAGCGCCTGCACGCCGTGCTGCCACACCAGCGGCTGGCGGACAACATCGTGCTCGTTGCCTACGGCGGTGGAAAAGACAGCTCGTACATGCTCGCCTTCGTCCGCGCGCTGCAGCTGATCGTGTTCGACCGGCACGGCACCACGTTCAAGCTGCGCGCCGTCACCAACCGCCACGCCGGCATGCCGCGCGCGGTGATGGAGAACATCGACCGCGCCTACCGCGCGCTCGCCATCGCCGAGGATCCCGACTGCGAGGCGCTGCTGGTCGACGGCAGCGAGGTCAAGCCGTTCCGGCGCGACGAGCCGCTCGCACCGCAGGTGGTGGCGCGCAACCGGCTCGATCTGTTGATGACCGGCCACCGGACCTTCGGGGAGGCGAGGCCGACATTCTGCAACGCCTGCAACCTCAGCATGGTCAACTCCTTCGGGCTCGCCGCCTCGCACGGCAGTGACGTCAACGTCATCATCACCGGTGACTCGCGAGGTGAGCAGCGTGCGTACTACCTGTGGGTCAATCGACTGGCGCTGCGCTTCGGTCGTCGCGAGAAGCGGGCGGGCGAGGCCGGGTTCCGTGGCTTCCTCAAGACCACCAACGACATCGCCCACGCCTATTTCACCGACATCTACGGACCCGACGCCGACGACGAGGTGACAGAGCGCCGAGTCGCGCACGACGTACCGAGCGCCCTGCGGTTCTTCTCGATCTTCGACGACACGCACTACGCGTCGTCTAACCACTGGCAGTTGCTGACCGGATATCTCGGCTTTCAGTTCGACGAGCTGGCCTTCAGCTTCACCGAATCGGATTGTGCGAACCCGACGCTCATGGCCCACCTGCGGGGCCTGAAGTGCGAGCGGCTGTACGGCCGCAGCTATGGCGAGGGGCTGGAGGAGTACGTGCGCTTCGCCGCGTGGCTCATGCAGCAGAAGGAGTTCCCGGCCAGGCTGATCGAGACCATGCGCGAGCGCTACGCGGGGGCGGACGCCGCCGAGCGCATGCGCGCCATGGCCAACGGGTTCGCCAAGGACGCGTTCGGACTCTCCGAGGAGCAGCTGGTCTGCATGGTCTACTCGCCGCTGGCGGGCCACGGGGAACGCCTGCACGAGTACCTCGAGCGCGAGCATCCTCCGCTCGCCCCCCAGGTACACGACGCCCACGCGCTGCTCGGCAGCCAGACCACGCCTGCCGGGCTTGCGGCGCGGCGACTGGCCGCCGGCCTGGAGCGGGTCAGCGGACTGAAGCTCGAACGACTGCGGACCCTCTACCGCAGCCCCACCATCAGCCTGGCGCCCGACGACGGCAAGGCCAACCTGGTCGGCGCGATCCTCGCGGGAGATCCGCACAAGCAGATCATCCAAACGCGGCGCGCGCCTGGCGGACCCATGGTGCGCGAGCAGCTGAGCGGTCGCTAGCGGGCGCGCCGTCCCCGCAGCGGTCGACCAGAGGACGCGCGACGAGCGGCCCGCCCCGGCGGCCGGGCTATCCGGCCGCCTCCCCGGAGGGCTGCATGCGCCGGCGAACGCTCAGCGGACGCATGTCGGTCCAGACCTCGCTGATGTAGTCAAGACACTCGGACTTGCTTGCGCTCCTGCCGACCTGCGACCAGCCGAGCGGCAGCTCACGGTCGGCCGGCCACACCGAATACTGCTCCTCGTGGTTTACGACGACGTGGTACGCGAGATCATCCATCGTGGCTCCTCAGTCGTGTCAAATGGTGTGTAGTACCCGTTGTAGTGAATCGACCGGTCGACCATGGGTCGACGTGTGAACAACGTGCGCAGGTGGCGGCGTGTCCGAGACCCTCGGTAAGAGCACTAAGTGGCTTCGGCGCTTCCATGCGTCACCCGAGTCCGGACGCCGTCTGATCTGCTTTGCACACGCCGGCGGAGCCGCCAGCTCCTATGTCGCCCTCTCCGCCGCGCTGCAGCCTGAAGTGGAGGTTCTGGCCGTCCAGTATCCGGGCCGGCAGAACCGCCTCGCCGAACCTCCGATCCGCGACATCGCGACCCTGGCCGACCGCAGCTTCGCGGCGCTGCGCCCGTGGCTCGCGGACGGTCCGGCGCTGTTCGGTCACAGCATGGGCGCGATCGTCGCCTTCGAGGTTGCCCGGCGGATGGAGAGCGAGGGCGGCTTGGCCCCCGCGAGACTCGTCGCCTCGGGCCACCGGGCACCGTCGCGGCGGCGCCCACCGACCGAGCAGCGCCATGACGATGACCTCATCGCCGAGCTGGTGAGCCTCGGCGGCACGGAGACCGGCTTGCTCGCCGACGGGGAGTTCATGCGGCTGATGCTGCCGGCGATCCGCAGCGACTACCAGGCGATCGAGAGCTACGCCGCGCCGCCGGCGGCGGTAACGCTGCGGTGCCCGGTGACCGTCTTCGTCGGCAACCGCGATCCGTACGTGACGCTGGCCGAGGCGCAGGCCTGGGACGAGCACACCACCGCCGGGTGTGACCTGCACGTGTTCGAAGGCGGGCACTTCTTTCTCCGCGACCATCCGCAGTTCGCCCGCCGGCTGGCGGCTGTGCTGCGAGACGACGGGCTTTCGTCCCAGCGGTCGCCTGGCTAGCGTCCGCGACCGAACGGCGTCCGCGTCACGCGAGCGGTCATCGGGCGACATGCCGGCTCCTGCGCTGGGCGAGCGCGCGGCGTGCCGCCTGGCGAGCGTGCCCGCGTTGAGCGCTATCGGCGACCGCGGAGTCCTCGCCCGGAACGCCGGCGAGGAAGCTGGCCATGGCGCGCACGGTGGGATGGCGGAAGAGGTCGATCACGTGGACGTCCCGGCGGAAGGCGGCGCGCAGCTCCTCGCGCAGCCGGACCAGCAGCAGCGAGTTGCCACCGGCGTCGAAGAAGTTCTCGTCGACGCCGACGGCGCGCCCGAGGACCGTCGCCCACAGGGCGCCCACCGCCTGCTCGGCCCCATCTGCGGGCGGCTCGTCGTTCACGGCGGCGGGCGCCTCGGCCAGCCGCTGCAGGATCCGCTTGCGATCGAGCTTGCCGCTCGACAACCGCGGCAGCTCATCGGTCACGGCGACCTTCACCGGGACCATGTAGCCGGGCAGGCGATCCTGCACGAAGGTGCGGATCTCGGTCGCCGAGAGCGTGGCGCCGCCCACCGCGGCCACCGCGGCCACGAGCTCGTCCCCGCCCCCGCCGCGCGAGACCATCGCACAGGCGTCGCCGACGCCGGAGTGGGCCAGCAGGGTCGCCTCCAGCTCGCCCAGCTCGATCCGGCAGCCGCGCAGCTTCACCTGGTGATCGGCTCGCCCGACGAACAGCAGCCGGCCGTCGGGCGCGTGGCGAACCATGTCGCCGGTGGCGTACAGGCGCTGACCGCCCTCGGTGCAGAACGGATCGGGCACGAAGCGCTCGGCGGTCAGGCCGGGACGGTTGAGGTACCCGCGCGTGATGCCCGCTCCCCCCAGGTGCAGCTGACCCACGATCCCGGGCGCCACCGGCCGAAGCAGCGCGTCGAGGACGTAGGCGACCGTGTTGTCCATCGGGCGCCCGATCGGGATCGGCGCGTCCGGGTGCACCACGTTGTAGAGCGAGAACGTGGTGGTCTCGGTCGGTGCGTACATGTTGTAGACGGTGTCGACCGTCGCCGTGGCGTACAGATCGCGCAGCACCGACGGCGGCAGGACCTCGCCGTTGGAGATGACGGTACGCGCCGACGGGGGCGGCCCATCCGCCTTGAGCAGCTCCGTCAGGACCGACGGCACGGCGACGAGGATCGTGGTGCTGTCGGCGCCCGGGGTGCGGGCAAGGGCGAACGCGTCCTCGGCCATCACCACCTTGCCGCCGCAGGTCAGGGCGGTGAAGATCTCGAACATCGACACGTCGAAGGCGAGCGAGCTGATGAGCGGCACGGACGCGAAGGTCTCGACGCCGAGCTCCCGGTGAGCCCAGGTCAGCAGGTTGTTGAGGTTGCGGTGCTCGAGGACGACCCCCTTCGGCCCGCCGGTCGATCCGGAGGTGAACAGGATGTACGCGGCGTTGGCGGCGACGACGCTCGACGCGACACGGCCGACGTCGCGGTCGCCGACGATCCACCGGTCGGCCGTGTCGAGGCGTACGACCCGCGGCGCCATCGCCTCGAACGTGGCCGCATGGCTCGGATCGGCCAGGACGATCCCCACGCTCGCGTCCTCGATCAGGGCGCCGAGCCGCAGCGCGGGGAGCCCGGGATCCAGCGGCACGTAGACGCCGCCGGCCTTCAAGACGCCCAGCAGCGCGGCGAGCAGCTCCAGCGACCGCGGCAGGCAGATGCCGACGCGCTGCTCCGCAGCCACGCCGAGCGCCCGCAGGTGGTGGGCCACCTGGTTGGCCGCCTCGTCGAGCTCGCGGTAGCTCCAGAAACGCTGGCCGGCCTGGACGGCGACCGCGTCCGGCGACCGCTGCACCTGGTCCTCGACGAGCTCGTGGATGCAGCGGTCGTGCGGGTAGGCGATCCGGGTCGCGTTGCACGCCTCGACGACTTGGTGGCGCTCGGCATCGCTGGGCAGCGTGAGGTCCGACACGCGCGCCCCGGGATCGCGGCCGATCCGCTCGAGCAGGGTCTGCAGCCGTCCGAGCATCCGGTCGATGGTCACCGCGTCGAACAGGTCGGCCCGGTAGCCCAGCTCGGCGCGCAGGCCCGCGTCGGTGTCCGTGAGCATGAACTCGAGCTCGACCTTGGCCGTCGGCAGGCGCAGGTAGGACGCCGAGAACGCGGCCCCGGCGGCCTGCCGCGCGGGCGGCGGCTGCTCGTAGCCGAACATGACCTGGGAGAGCGGGTAGTAGCTGGGATCGCGGGTCATGTCGAGCGCTTTGAGCACCGCTTCGAACGGCACGTCGGGGTGGTCGTGGGCGTCCAGCACGTCGCCCCGCACCCGGGCCAGCAGGTCGCTGAACGAGGGGTCGTCATGCAGCTCACAGCGCAGCAGGACGGGCTTGGCCAGGTAGCCGACGAGCCGGCGGCTGTCGACCGTGTCGCGCCCGGAGAGCGCCACGCCCATGACGACGTCGCGGGCGCCGTGCTGACGCAGGAGCACGTCGCAGGCGGCCTTCAACACCATGAACATCGTCGCCCGGTTGCGGCGGGCGACGAGCCGCAGCGGCTCGATCACGTCCGGCGGGATGAGCCGGGACCGGTGCGCCGCCTCATGGCGGCTCGATGCCGGCCGGGCTGCGCTGATCGGCAGCTCCATCACCTCGGGGGCGCCGGCCAGCCGGGCCGTCCAGTAGTCCAGCGCCCCGGCCGGCTCGCGCTCGGCGCAGCGGCCGGCCCGCCCATCGTCGCGCGACTCGACCGGCAGGTCCGGCAGCGGCGAGGGCAGGCCGCCGGCGAACGCCTCGTAGAGCGTCACCAGCTCGTCCATGAAGACGCCGAGCGACCATCCGTCGAAGACGATGTGGTGGGCGTTCACCGCGAGCCGGTGGGCATCGGCGTCCAGGCTCACCAGCAGCGTCCGAAACAGCGGACCGTGGGCGAGATCGAACGCTGTCGCGGCGAACTCGGCCGCCAGCTTTGCGGCACGCGCGCTGCGCGCCGGCTCGCGCCGGCCGCCGAGATCGGCCCGCGCGATCTGCGTCGGGGCCGGCGGGTCGGCGACCGCGACGAGCTCGCCGTCCACCCGCCGGATGCTGCTTCGCAGCGCGGGGTGACGCCGCACGACGGCGTCCACGGCGGCCTGCAGCGCCGCCACGTCGAGCGGCCCGTCGATGTCGACGGCGAACGGGATGTTGTAGAACGGGTCGTGCGGCCGCATCTCGGACAGCACCCACAGCCGCTGCTGTGCGGCTGACAGGGCGACGGGGGCGGCGACGGCGCTACGAGGTGACGGGCTCACCGCGCTCCTCCGGTTGGACACCACGACGCGGCCGGAGGGCCAGGACGGCGAAGGCGGTCAGCGCGGCACCGGCCACGATCAGCGAGCTGGCCACGCCGAACAGCGATGCCGTCACGCCGCCGAGGAGGACGCCGAGCACCGTGAAGTTCATCATCACGGTGTTGAAGAGGCCGACGCCGCGTCCGCGCAGTTCCTCGGGCAGGTCGCTCAGCAGCGTGTTGGCGATCGGGACCTGGAACAGGCTCGAGAACAACCCGGCCAGCACGCACCACTGGATGACCGCCGGCAGGCCGATGCCGTCCCACAGCCACTGGGTCGGAGCCAGCCACACCAGGGCGAGCCCGAACATGCCGACCGACCCCAGCAGCAGCAGCTTCGGAGACTGGTAGCGCCGGATCAGGACGGGCCCCAGCAGCGCGCCGAGGACGGCACCGCCGGCCAGCATCGCCTGCGCCACGCCGAAGTCGAGCGCCTCCAGGTCGAACACCGTGAGCAGCTGCGCGTTGAAGTTCGTGATGAACAGCCCCAACACGATCGTCACCGGGACGGTGACCATGCCGACGAAGCGCAGCGAGGGAACCGCGAGCACGCCGCGGATGCCCGTCCGCATCGACTGCCAGTACCCCTCCACGGTCGCACCGGTGGGGGCGGCGGGCACCTCCCGCAGCACCGCCATGCTGGCGAGCAGCAGCGCCGAGAGCAGGAACGTCGCCGCGTCGATGACGAGCACGGCGGACACGCTGCCGATGGCGATCAGCACGCCGCCGACCGCCGGTCCGATGAGGTTGACGACGTGGTTGGTGCTCTGGAACAGCGCCACCGCCACCGGGATGCGCTCCATCCCGACGATCTTCGGGACGGCGGCGATCCGGGCGGTCTCGAAGAACGCCTTGCCGATGCCCTGCACGAACGTCAGCGCCACCAGCAGCCAGACCGAGTCCAGCGCCGCGATCATCGCCAGCACGACGGCGATCCGGAAGAGATCGGCGCCGACGAGGAGGTTGCGCTTGGACACGCGGTCGGCGAGCGGCCCGACGAACGCCCCGAGCAGGCCGGTCGGCAGCAGCTGCGCCAGGACGATCACCGCGATCATCACCGGGTCGTCGGTCAGCGTGGCGACCACGTAGATGAGCGTCACGCGGGTCATCGCGTCGCCCAGGAACGAGACGACCACCGCCAGCCAGTACCGGATGTACGTCGCGTCTGAAAGCAGTTCCTTCATCGAGTCCTACCTCCTCCCGGAGCCAACTCCGGCGAGATGCTCGTTGATGACCGCGGCCACGCCGTCGATCAGCGGCTCGCGCATGATCGTGTAGTGGTTTCCGTCGACCATGTGGACGTCCAACCCCTCGCCGGCCAGATCGCGCCAGCGTTCGAACAGCTCCGCACCACCCTCGACGGCCGGGTTGTCCGTGCGGGCCTTGATCAGCGTGAGCTTGCCCGCCAGCGGCGTGGGCCGGTAACGCCACATGAAGCGCAGGTTGGCGGTCCACAGGTCAAACGCGGCCTGCATCTGCTCGCGTCCGGCGTCCGGCGGCAGATAGTCGCTCTCGCGTGCGAGCGAGAGCAGATAGTCGAGGTGCTCCTCCTCGGTCAGCCCGCGCAGCTCCTCGGCGGACCTCTGGTCGCCGTGGTTGTAGTCCCACCGGAGGTTGAGGGCGAATCCCTCCACGATCGCGGCGCGGTCGGGATCGCCGCCGATCGGCACCTCCTGCGGCGGGTACGCGTCGATCAACAGCAGCGACGTCTGCTCGCCCTGGCGCTCCAGCTCGTGCGCGATGGCGAACGCGTTGATGCCGCCGTAGCACCAGCCGACCAGGGTGTACGGACCGTCCGGCTGCGCCCGGCGGATCACGTCGGCGTAGGCGGCCGCCCTGTCCTGCATCCCCGCGTACGGGAAGGCACCGTCGACGAGCCGCGGGCAGCCGATCGCGTACAGCGGGCGATCGTCGGGCTCCAGCAGCCGGCCGAAGGGCACGTAGCAGACCACCTCGCTGCCGGCGGGGTGCGCGAAGAACACCGGTTGCTCGGCGGTGCCGTGGCGCAACTGCACGAGGTGGGGGCCCGTCTCGGGCTCATAGCCCTGACGCAGCATCTGCGCGAAGCGCTCCACGGTCGCACCCTGGAAGATCGCCGCCATCGGCAGCTGCTGCCCGAAGTGCCGCTCGATCTCCGCCATCAGCCGCAGCACGAGCAGCGAGTGCCCGCCGAGGTCGAAGAACCGGTCATGCAGGCCGACCGGCCGCGTCCCGAGCACGCGCTCCCAGATCCGGGCGACCTCCAGCTCGACCGGATCGCGCGGCGCCACGTAGTCATCGGCCTGCCGGTCCGACGCCGGCGCCGGCAGCGCCCGCCGGTCGATCTTGCCGCTCGTGCTGAGCGGGAACGTCTCGAGCTCGACGAACGCCGCCGGCACCATGTAGTCCGGCAAGAACGACCTGAGGTGCTGGCGCAGCCGTTCGGGTTGGAGCGGGCCGGCGCGGCCCTGGACGTAGGCGACCAGCCGCCGATCGCCGGGGTTGTCCTCGCGCAGCAGCACCACCGCCCGCCCCAGGTCGGGATGCGTCTCCAGCCGCGACTCGATCTCGCCCAGCTCGATCCGGTACCCGCGCAGCTTGACCTGGCCGTCGTCGCGGCCGACGAAGACGAGGTTGCCGTCGGACCGCAGCCGGACCTGGTCGCCGGTCCGGTACAGCCGGGCCCCCGGCCGGCGGCCCAGGTGGTCGGGGATGAACCGCTCGGCGGTCACGTCGGGCCGGCCGCGGTAGCCGCGCGCCACACCGTCTCCGCCGATGACGAGCTCGCCCATCATGCCGACCGGCACCGGCTGCAGTCGCTCGTCGAGAACATAGACCTCGGTGTTGGACAGCGGGCGGCCGATCGAGATCTTCTCCGTCGCGCTGTCCAGCCGCCGGGCGGTCGACCAGATCGTCGTCTCGGTCGGTCCGTAGACGTTCCACGTCCGCCCGGGCTGCGCGACGAGCGCCTGCGCCAGCGACGCGGGCAGCGCCTCGCCGCCGGTGATGACCCGCATCCGCCCGTCGTTGCGCCAGCCGGCCTCCGTCAGCAGGTGCCACGTGGCCGGCGTCGCCTGCATCACCGTCACGCCGCGCTCGGTCAGCAGCGCCGCGAGCCGGCGCGCGTCCTGGCCCTCGTCGCGCGCGACGACGACGACCTGGCCGCCGGTGATCAGCGGTCCGTACAGCTCCAGACCGGCGATGTCGAAGGAGATCGACGTCACGGCCGCCAGCACGTCATCGGGCTCCAGCGAGACCTCGTCGGCCATCGCGAGCAGCAGGTTGACGAGGTTTCGCTGCGTCACCTCGACGCCCTTGGGCCGGCCGGTCGATCCCGAGGTGTAGATGACGTAGGCGAGGCGCTCGTCGCCGGATCGCGGTCGCTCGCCGAGCGCCGGCGCGCTCGCGATCGCCTCGCGCTCGGCGTCGACGAGCACCGGCTGCCCGCCGCATTCGGCCAGCCGGTCGGCGAGGGCGGACTCGGTCACCAGCAGCGTCGCGGACGCGTCGGCCGTCATCGCCGCCAGGCGCTGCGACGGGTGCTGGGGATCCATCGGCAGGTAGGCCGCCCCGCTGATCAGCACGCCGAGCAGGGCGACGACCATGTCGCACGACCGTTCCAGGCAGACGCCGACGACCGTCTCCGGCGCCGCGCCGCGCCGGCGCAGATACGCGGCCAGGCGGTCCGCCCGGGCGACGAGCTCCGCGTAGGAGAGGCGCTGCTCGCCGCACACCACCGCCACGGCGTCGGGGCGCTCGGCGGCCCGGCGCCGGACGAGGTCCTCCACGCAGACGCCGGGCTCGCGTTCGGCCGCGGTGCGGTTCCACGCCACCAGCATCGTCTCGGCCTCGTCGGCGCCGACCAGCGACAGCTCACCGACCGCACGACCGGGCTCGGCGACGGCCCGCGCGAGCAGCCGCTCGAAATGCTGCGCCATCCGCGCGATCGTCGCTTCGGCGAAGAGGTCGGTGTTGTACTCCAACAGGCCGAACAGGTGGTCGGCCAGCACCTCGTCGTCGAACATGCACAGCATGCACTCGTCCTTGGCGGTGCGGTTGTCGAACACGAGCGCCTCGTGCGCGAGACCCGCCATCGACACCGCCTGCTCGTGGAAGTCGACGAACATGAACGACGTCTGGTAGACGGGGTTGCGGCTGGGGTCGCGGTCGATGTCGAGCTCGTCGAGCAGGGTGCCGAACGGCATGTCCTTGTGGTCGAAGGCGCCCACCACCGTCGAGCGCGCCTCGCGCACCAGCTCGCGGAAGCTCATGTCCGGACGGACCGTCGTGCGCAGCGGCAGCATGGTCAGGAAGTAGCCGATCAGCGGCTCGGTCTCCGGCCGGCTGCGCGTCGACGACGTCGTGCCGACGACGATGTCCTGCTGGCCGGTGTAGCGGTGCAGCAGCAGCTGCCAGGCGGCCAGCAGCGCGACGTAGATCGTGACGCCGTCGCGCCGGGCGAACTCGCGGATCGCCTCGGTCAGCTCGCGCGTCAGCCGGAACTCGTGGCGGGCCCCGTTGAAGGTCTGCACCGGCGGGCGCGGCAGGTCCGCCGGGAGCTCCAGCACGAGCGAGGCCCCCTCCAGGCGCCGGCGCCAGTACGGGACGTTGCGGGGATGGACCTCGTCGCGCAGCCATTCGGGCTGCCACTCGGCGTAGTCGGCGTACTGGATCTCCAGGTCGGGCAGGCGCGGCTCGCGGCCGGTCGCGAAGGCCGTGTAGAACTCGGCCGTCTCGCGGTCGAAGATCCCGACCGAGGCGCGATCCCAGACGAGGTGGTCGACCGTCCCGATCATGACGTGGTCCTGCTCGTCCATGCGCACCGCGGCGACGCGCACCAGCGGCCCGGTGGTGAGGTCGAACAGCCGGCGCACCTCCGCCCGGGCGAGCCGCTGCATCGCCGCCTCCCGCTGCGCCGCGGGAACGTCGCGCAGGTCGTGGCGGTCGAGGGTGACCGGCAGGGCGTCGTGCACCACCTGGACGGGGATCAGGTCATCGCCCGCCACGAACGTCGTGCGCAGCGCCTCGTGGCGCTGGACCACGGCGTTGACGGCCCGCTCGAGCAGGTCCAGATCCAGCGCGCCGCGCACGCGCCAGCCGAAGAAGACGTTGTAGGCGGGGTCGGTCGGATCGAGCTGGTGGATGAGCCAGATGCGCTCTTGGTCGACGGTGAGCCGGCTGCGCGCCGGGTCCGGGCGCTGCGGGATCCGGCCCGGCGCCGACGGGGTCGCGCTCATGTCCCGGACCCGCCGGTCGAGCAACGCCCGCTGGGCCGGCGTGAGCTGGGCGAGACGGTCCGCCAGACCGGTCACGACGGCGCCCCTGCGGTGCACGGCCGGTAGCGGTCCTGCAGCTCGGTGAGGTACTCCAGGCCCTCGAGCACGACCGCCGGCTCCAGCCCGAAGTCGACGAGGCACGCCACCTCGTCGAGATCGATGTCGACGAGGTCCTCGATCAGGGTCTCGCACTTGTCGGGCGTGCCGAGCAGCGCGATCGTGTCGAAGTAGCGCTCGAACGTGGCGGCCAGCATCGCCTCGCGCTCCTGCTCGGTCATCTGCGCGTACGCGCTGCCGAAGCTGTCCTGCTGGGCCAGGAACGTCTTCAGGTAGTCGATCAGCGGCTCGCGGACGAGCTCCTTGACCGCGTCGTCCGACGCGCCGAGGAAGGTGTGCGCCATCGCGGAGACGCGCCCCTGAGCGGGATCGTGACCGCTGTCGCGCAACGCCTCGCGGTAGGCGCGGATCTTCTCCCGCAGATCGGACAGCCGCTGCGCGACGAGCCCGGTCAGGACGTGCGCGCCGATCTGGCCGGCGCGGACGAACGTGTCCACGCTGCCCTGCGAGGAGATCCAGATCGGCAGCCGGGGCTGCACCGGGCGCGGCAGCGCCCGCACCGGAACCTCCGCACCGTCGGCTCGCGGCATCGGCACGGTCTCCCCGGCCCAGAGCCGCTGGACGACCTCGATCGTCTCGAACATCTCGTCCTTGCGGTGCGTGTAGCGGTCCCAGCTCTCGCCGGGCGCCAGGATGAAGTCGTCGGGATGCCATCCGGACGCGCACGACACCGCGACGCGGCCACCCGACAGGTTGTCCACCACCGCCCATTCCTCGGCGATCCGCACCGGGTGGTGCAGCGGCACGACGACGCTGCCGGCGCGGATCTGGATCCGTTCGGTGAGCACGGCGATCGCCGACGCCAACAGCGACGGGTTGGGGTACAGCCCGCCGAAGTCGACGAAGTGGCGCTCCGGGACCGAGACCGCGGTGAAGCCGTTGCGGTCGGCGTAGCGCGCGCAGTCGAGCAGGAGGCGGTACTTGTCGGGTCGCTCGATCGCCCCGTCGCCGGAGAAGAAGAACAGGCTGAAGTCCATCGCGCTCGTCGCCCGCCGGGGTCTGCGGCGCGGGCCGGTGCCGGGCCGGGCCACGGCCTCCGGCTCCGCCATCCACGGGAGCTTCAGCTGCCGCGTGCGCATCGCTCGCTCCAGGACGGCACGCTGGTCGGACGTCAGCGACGACATGCGCTGGCGCAGCCGGTGCATTTCGGTGGTCTTCTCAGGCATCGTGGCCTCCCAGTCGGATGCGCGCCTCGTCGGGCGAGAGACGCTCGATCTCTCTCAGCAGGGCATCGAAGTCGTCGAGCCCGATCGTCTCGGCCTGGCGTTCGCGGATGGCCGCGGCCACGCCGGGCACCGTGGCAGCCTCGAAGATCACGCTCATCGGAAGGTCGCCGTGCAGCTCCCGCAGCCGCGCCACGATCTGCATGGCGAACAGCGAGTTGCCGCCGAGCTCGAAGAAGTCGTCCTCCGCGCCGAAGTGGCTCACCCCCAGCACCTCGTGCCACACCGTGGCGACGCTGCGGGCCACCTCGTCGTCGGGCCAGACCGCGGCCGGGTCCCAGCCGCCGCCGGCGAGCTCGTCCCGGCTGGGGGTCAGCGCGGCCGGCGTCAGGCTGGCCTGATCCTCCAGGACGTCCTGGAAGTCGACCGTCGAGACCACCACGCGGGCAAGGCCGCTGGCCACGGCGGCGTCGGCGACCGCCATGCCGTCGGCGACCGGGATGCCGTAGTCGCGCCGGTGGCGCTCGAGCCGCTCACGCAGCTCGGGCATGCGTGCGGCCTGCCGCTCGTTCCAGTCGTCCCACTCCCACTGACCCCAGTCGATGGCGACGGTGGGCGCGCCGGTCGCGGCACGGGCCTCGGCGAACGCGTCCAGGAACGTGGCGACCGCGCAGCTCTCCAGCTGGCCGGCGCCGCCCAGGATGCCGACGGTCGACGAGACGGCGAGGAAGACCTCGAGGTCGTCGTCGGCGAGCAGCTCGTCGAGCAGCAGGGTGGACCGGACGGTGCTCGCCAGGACGCCCGCGGACTGCTCGCGGCCCTTGAACGCCGCCAGGCCCGACGCCCGGGTGTCGACCGCGTGGACGACACCGCGGATGCGCGCAAGCCGCGACCGCGCCAGCTCGACGGTGTGGCGGACCCCGTCGGGGTCGGCGAGGTCGGCGGCCAGGAAAGTGACATCGCCGGGCCGGGCGGCCTCGAGCGCCGCGAGGCGGTCGATCCGCCGGCAGACCGGATCGTCCGGTGGGTGCGCCGCGCGCCACCCATCCCAGCGCTCGCGGCAGGGGAGCCGGTCGTCGCCGACCAGGACGAGCCGCGCGCCGGACGCCGCCAGGTGCTCGGCGAACGCGAGGCCGGCCTCGGCCGCGACGCCCGTGACGAGGTAGCCGCCGTCACCATTGCAGGCGGTCGCGGCGGGGGCGGGGGTGAGCGACACCGGCGCGAACGCCCGGCCCCAGCGCTGGGTCCCGCGGTAGGCGACGGGGCCGTCGGACGGCGGGTGGGCGAGCTCGGCCACGAGCTGGTCGACGAGCGGCTCCCAGCCGTCGTCCCGCGGCAGGCGGACGTCGACGCAGTGAGCGGTCAGCGGCGCGAACTCCTGGCCGAGCACGGTGGCGGCGCCGAGGACGGTCGCCCGCTCCGGGAGCCGCACCGGCTCGCCGAGCACGTCCTGCAGGTCGTTGGTCAGGACGTCCACCCGCACCGGCCCGCTGTCGCTCAGCGCCTGCGCGAGGCCGACCAGGCTGAAGAACCCCAGGTCCTGGGAGGCCCGGAAGCGCTCGCCGGCCGCCGCCGGCTCGTCGGCCGTCACGCTCCAGGCGTGGACGACGCGGCTGGGCAGGCGGCCGTCGCGACGCAGCTCCTCGACGAGGCGGCGCAGGTCCTCGGGGCGGGCGGGGTCGACGAGGAACGCCTCCTCGCCCGCGCGGTCGAACGCCTCGTGCGGGCGCACGGTGGTGACCGTGTGCCCGCGCCGGCGCAGGGCCGTGGCCAGCCGCGCGGCGAGGCCCTGGTCGTCGGCGAGCATCAGCCAGGTCGACGGCTCGGACTCCGGCTCGGCGACCGGGTGCAGCGGCGCCCGGCGCCAGACCGGAGCGTGCGACCAGCGGGCGCGGTCGCGCCGCGCGGGCGCTGCCTGCGGCGCCGCGCAGGCGTCCTCGTCCGGGCGCGGGAGCAGGTAGTCCCGGCGTTCGAAGGGATAGGTCGGCAGCGGCACGCGGCGACGCGGCTCGCCCGCATGCAGGGCCGCCCAGTCGAGGTTCACGCCGCGCTGCCACAGCTCGGCGATGCCCTCGGCGAGCGAGCGCGCCTCGTCGGTCGCGTGACCCCGCCGCCGTCGCAGCGGCGTGACGATCGCGGGCGGGGCGCCGTTCGCCGGCTGGCGAATCGCGCCCACGAGCGTGCTCAGGGCGCTGCCGGGGCCCACCTCGACCACGACGGCGGCGGCGTCGCGGGCGAGCAGGGTGCTGACGCCGTCGGCGAAGCGCACCGGGCGCCGCGCGTGGGAGACCCAGTACTCCGGGTCGGTCGCCTGCGCATCGGTGATCCAGGTGCCCGTCACGTTGGAGACGAACGGCACCGTGGGCGGGCCGAGCGGCGTGGTCCGCATCACCGCCGCGAGCTCCGGCAGGGCGGGCTCGACGTGGGGCGTGTGGAACGCGTGTGAGATCTCGAGCTCGCGGGCGTAGACACCGTGCTGTTCGAGGCGGCGCTTGGATTCGGCGATCTCGTCGACGCTGCCGGCGACGACGCACGAGCTCGGCGCGTTGATGACGGCGACGGAGCCGTGACCGTCCAGGACGCCCCGCAGCGTCGCCTCGTCGAGCGCGGCCGTCAGCATGCGCCCCTCCGGCAGCTCTTGCATCAGTCGCGCCCGCGTCGCCACCACCCGCAGCGCGTCCTCGAGCCCGAGCACGCCGGCCAGGCAGGCGGCCACGAGCTCGCCGAGGCTGTGCCCGATCATCGCGGCCGGCCGCACGCCCGACGCCATCAGCAGCCGCGCCAGCGCGTAGTCGAGGCTGAACATCGTCGGCTGGGTGTAGAGCGTCTGGCGCAGGCGCTCGCGCGCCGCGTCGCCAGCGGCGGCGAAGGCCACCTCCCGCACGTCCCATCCGAGCTGCGCGCGCAGCCCGTCGGCGCAGTCGTCGATCGCCGCTTGGAAGACCGGCTCGCTGTCGTAGAGCTGCGCGCCCATGCCGGGGTACTGGCTGCCCTGGCCGGGGAACATGAAGACCACCGACGGGGGCGTGTCGTGGTGGTGCGCCGGTGCCGGGCTGCCCGCGTCGGCGCTCAGCGCGGCGGCCGCGCCGTCCCGGTCGCGGCAGACGACGGCCCGGCGGTGGGCGAACGCCGAGCGGCCGACCTGCAGCGTGTATCCGACGTCGGCGAGCGCCGCGCCGTCGTCCCGTCGCACCGCGGCCGCGAGGCGGGCGGTGGCGGCGTCCAGGGCGCCCGCCGTGCGGGCGGATACGGGCAGGATGTGCCACGCCCGGCGCGCGTCCGTCGCGGGAACCGCCGGCGCCGCCTCGAGGACCATGTGCACGTTGGTTCCACCCATGCCGAACGAGCTGACCGCGGCCCGCGGCCGCTGCTCGGCGACCGGCCACTCCACCGCCTCGGTGTTGACGCGAAAGGGGCTTGAGTCCAGGCCGGTCTGCGGGTTGGGCGTGCGGAAGTGCAGCGTGGGCGGGACGAACCGGTGCTCGAGCGCCAGCACGGCCTTGATGAGGCCGGCGACGCCGGCGGCCGTGTCCAGGTGGCCGAGGTTGGACTTGACCGACCCCAGCAGGCAGGAGCCCGGCGTGACGCCCGCGCCGAAGGCCTCCGTGAGCGCGCGGATCTCGATCGGGTCGCCGAGCGGCGTCGCGGTCCCGTGCGCCTCGACATACTGGATCGTGGCGGGGTCGACGCCGGCGACGGCGAGCGCCTCGGCGATCACGGCGGCCTGACCGCTGGGCGACGGTGCGGTGAAGCCGGCCTTGGCGGCGCCGTCGTTGTTGACCGCGGAGCCGAGGATGACCGCCCGGACGTGATCGCCGTCGGCGATCGCGTCCTCGAGGCGCTTGAGCACGACGACGCCGACACCGTCGCCCACGACCGTGCCGGTGGCCGCCGCGTCGAACGGACGGCAGTGACCGTCCTTCGAGAGGATGCCGCCTTCGTCGTAGCGGTAGCCCTCGCGTGACAGCAGGCGCACCGCCGAGCCGCCGGCGAGCGCCACGTCGGACTCGCGGATCAGCAGGCTCTGGCAGGCGAGGTGCACGGCCACCAGCGAGGAGGAGCACGCCGTCTGCACGGTGACGCTGGGGCCGGTCAGGTCGAGCTTGTAGGACAACCGCAGCGCGAGCATGTCGAGGTCGTTGCCCATCGCCACCTGCAGCGGATGGCTGCTGCGCTGCGCCCCGTCGCGGCCGGCGATCCGGTCGAAGCGGTAGCGGCTGGTGCTGGCGCTGGCGAACACGCCGACGCGTCCGGCCCCCTGCCCCGGGACGTGGCCGGCGTCCTCCAGCGCGTGCCAGGCGCCCTCGAGCAGGAGACGGTGCTGGGGGTCGGTCAGCTCGGCCTCCGAGCGGGTGAAGCCGAAGAACTCGGCGTCGAAGCGGCCGGGGCCGTCGAGCACGCCGGCGGCGGGAACGTACGCCGGGTCGTCGCGCAGGTGGGCCGGCACACCGGCGCGTTCGAGCTCCTCCGGGGAGAAGCGGGTGACGCCTTCCGCGCCGGTGACCAGCGCGTCCCAGAGCTCGTCGAGATCGGCGGCACCGGGGAACCGGCCGCTCATCCCGATGACGGCGACGGCCTCACCGGCCGTGGACATGTCGATCATCCTGCCTCCCGTAGCCTTTCGTCGGGGCGCTCCCGCGGGGCGCTGTCCCGGATCGGTATCTGCTGCTCCAGCGCGCGGGCGAAGCCGCGGATGGTTGGCTCGTCGAACACGAGTCGCACCGACGCCTTGACGCCGAGCCGTGCCTGCGTCTCGGCGACGACCTGGGTGGCGAGCATCGAGTGGCCGCCGAGCTCGAAGAAGTCCTCGTCGATGCCCATCCGGTCGACCGACAGGGCCTCCGCCCAGATCTGCGCCACGGCCTGCTCGACCGCGGTCTGCGGCGCAGCGATGTCCTCGTCGTCGGTGCGGACGCCGTCGGGCGCCGGCAGCGCGCGCCGGTCGACCTTGCCGTTGGCCGTCAGCGGCAGCCGCTCCAGCGCGACGAAGGCGCTCGGCACCATGTACTCGGGCACGATCCGCTGCAGGTGGCTGCGCAGCTCGGACGCGCTCGGCAGATCGGCGGCGGTGCCGGTGCAGGGCGCCCAGTACGCGATCAGGCGCGGGTCGCCGGCCGCATCCGGATGCGTCGCGACGACGGCCTCGCGGACCGCGGGGTGGCCGGCGAGCGCCGCCTCGACCTCGGCCGGCTCGATCCGGTAGCCGCGGATCTTCACCTGCGCGTCGTCGCGGCCGAGCAGCTCGATGACGCCGTCGGGGTGGTAGCGAGCGAGGTCACCCGTGCGGTACAGGCGCTCTGCGGTCACCGGGTGGCGGAGGAACCGGTGCGCGGTCGTCGCCGGATCCCCGCGGTAGCCGATCGCCAGACCGGCACCGCCGATGAACAGCTCGCCGACGACCCAGTCCGGCCGCGGCGCCAGCCCCGCGTCGAGGACGTGACAGGTCTGGTTGTCCAACGGGGTGCCGTACGGGATGCTGGGCCAGCCGGCCGGCACCGCCTCGATCGGGTACCAGATCGACCAGATCGCGGCCTCGGTCGCACCGCCCAGGCTGACCAGGCGCAGCTCGGGCAGCAGGGCGCGGATCCGGTCGGGCAGCGAGACCGGGATCCAGTCGCCGGAGAGCATCGCCAGGCGCAGGGCGTCCAGCGGCGCCGGAGCGCGGGTCGTCTCCAGGTGGTCGGCGAGCATCCGCAGCTGCGCGGGGACGGAGTTCCACAGCGTGACCCGGTGCTGCGCGGCGAGCTGCGCCCAGTGCGCCGGGTCGCCCCGCAGCTCGGGCCGCGGCAGCACGAGGCAGCCGCCGACCGCGAGCGGGCCGAAGAGGTCGTACACCGACAGGTCGAAGCTGAGCGGGGTGAGGCCCAGCACCCGGTCGGCCGGCCCGACCGCGAACCGCCGGTTGAGGTCCGCAACGGTGTTCAGCGCGCTGCGGTGGCTCATCTCGACGCCCTTGGGCACCCCGGTGGAACCGGACGTGTAGATGACGTAGGCGAGGTCGTCCGGCGCGACGCGGGGCCGTGGCGCCGGGCCCGGCACCGCGCCGTCCGGTGGCGCGGCGGCGTCGACTGCGATCGTGGTGACATCGTGCGGCCAGGGACCGCCGGCGGTCCGCGCCGAGACGAGCACCCAGCGCGCGCCGGCACCGGCCACGATGCGGTTCTGGCGGGCGGGCGGCTGACCGTCGTCGAGCGGCAGGTACGCCGCGCCGGCCAGCAGCGCCCCGAAGACGGCGACCACCTGCGCGGCGCTCTTCTCGACCGCGACCGCGACGACCGCACCGGGCCCGCAGCCGTCGTCTCGCAGGGTCTGGGCCATCGCCGTCGCCCGGCCGAGCAGCTCCCGGTAGCTCATGACGGCGTCCGCCGCGATCACGGCGGGCGCGTCGGGAGTACGCGCGCACTGGGCCACGACCTCCTCGTGCAGCAGGGCGTCAGGCAGCGGGCCGGTCGTGGCGTTGACCGCCCGGCGCCGCTGCGCCTGGTCGGCCGGGAGCCGCACCGGCGCCGCCGTCAGCCATGCCTCGTCGTCGCCGGCCAGCTCGCGCAGCAACGACCCGAACACGCCGACCATCGCGCCGACGAGGCCGGGCGGGAAGACCCCAGCCCGGCTCTCCCAGGTCACCAGCAGTCCGTCGCCGCTGCGCCGGGCGTGACAGGCGATCCAGTCGTCCTCGCTCGCGGTCGTCCCGCGCTGCGGGCCGGACGGTCCGGTGCCCGCGTCGACCTCGACCGCGCTGCTGAACGCGACCGGGAAGCGGCCGGCGCCGGGGCCGTGTCGACGGGCGACCTCGGCCGCCACCTGCGCGGCCGGGAAGCGCCGATGCTCGAAATCGGCCGAGCGGCGGATCTGGACGGCATTGGCCCGGGCCCGCCGCGGCAGCTGCGGATCGAGGTCGACCGCGAGCAGGCCGACGATCGCGGCATCGCGTTCAAACGAGGTGAGGCTCAGCGTGAAGCCGGGTCGCCGGCTCCAGGCGCCGATCACCTCGGCGTAGGCCGTGAGCACCGCGGTGGAGGCGGCGCAGCCGAAGCGCGTCGCGCGCTCCCGCAGGCCGGCCCATTCGGCACGGTCGAGGGTGATCCGGTGGCGCTCGAACCGGACCTCGGGCGCGCCCTGCTCGCGGGCGGCGGCGACCGCTGGATCCACCGTCGGCAGCTCCGGCGGCGGCGGCAGCGTGGCGGCGCGGGCCAGCCAGTACTCGCGATCGCGCGGCTGCGGCTCGCCGGCCGGCGGGGGCAGGCGCAGGACCGATCGGTCAACGGGCGACATGGCGGCTTCCTCCGATGCCGAGCGCGCCGAGCAGCCGGGCCGCGAGCCCCGGGATCGGCTGTTGTGGAGCGTCGACGACCTGTGCCAGCAGGCGCTCGTACGCGGCGAGCAGCGCGGCGGCGGTGGTCGGCTCGAACAGGTCGCTGTCGTACTGGAGCGTCGCGCTGGCGCCGTCGGGTCGCTCGTCGACCGTGAGAATGAGGTCGAACTTGGCGGTGTCCTGCGGCCATGCGAGCTCGAGCTCACACTCGTCCAGGCCGGTCATGACCGGAGCGGGCTTGTCCTCGACGAAGCTGAACATGACGCGGAACAGCGGCATGAAGTCGCGGCTGCGCCGCGACACCAGCGCCTCGACGAGCTTGTCGAAGGGAATGTCCTGGTGGGCGAAGGCTCCGAGGCACGCTTGGCGCACGCGCGCCAGCAGCTCGCGGAAGTCGGCGGCGCCGGTCAGGTCGGCCCGCAGCGGCACGACGTTGATCAGGCAGCCGATCATGTCGTGCAGCTCCGGGCGGGTACGACCGGCGACCGGGGTGCCGACGGTGATGTCCGTGGCGCCGGTCCAGCCGCCGAGCAACGCCTGAAAGCTCGCCACCAGCGTCATGTACAGCGTGGCGCCCTCACGCCGGCTGAGCTCGCGGGCTCCACGGATGAGCGCGGGCTCCAGCGTGCGCGTCGCGATCGCGCCCCGGAACCGCCGCTGGGCGGGCCGCGGCCGGTCGGTCGGGAGCTCGAGGACGGCCGGGTCGGGACCGAGGACGTCGCGCCAGTAGCGGGCCATCTCGTCCAGCGACTCGCTCTGCAGCCACTCGCGTTGCCACACCGCGTAGTCCGCGTACTGCAGCGCCACGTCCGGCAGCGGATCCGCCCGGCCGGCGACCGCCGCACCGTAGAGGGCGCTCAGCTCGCGCATTACGACGTCCAGCGACCAGCCGTCGATCACGATGTGGTGGAACGTCACAAGCAGCCAGTGCCGGTCGGGGCGCAGGCCGATCAGCGTGGCGCGCAGCAGCGGACCGGCGACGAGGTCGAACGGGCGCTCCGCCTCCGCCGCAGCCGTCCGGGCGGCGGTCGCCGCGGCGTCCGGGTCCGCGGTGAGGTCGATGTACTCCAGCGGCACGCCCGCCGCCGGCGCCACCACCTGGTGTGGCCGCCCGCCGGGCGCCGGGAAGGTGGTGCGCAGCGATTCGTGGCGGCCGACCAGCCCGTCCAGGGCCTGGCCGAGCGCCGCCCGATCGAGCGTGCCGCGCATGCGCAGGACGATCGGCACGTTGTAGAAGGACGAGCCCGGCTCGAGTTGGTCCATGAACCACAGGCGCTGCTGTGCGGACGCCAGCGCAACCGGTCCGCGCCGCGCCTCGTGACGCAGCGCGGGTTCCGTCGAGCGCCCCCCGGCGAGCTTGGCGGCTGCGACCTCGGCCGCGAGCGCACGCGGGCTCGTGCTCGTCATCAGGGCCGCGAGCGGCAGGTTCGTCCCCAGCGCGGCGTTGACCCGGCTGATGAGCCGGACGGCGAGCAGGGAATGGCCACCGAGCGCGAAGAAGTCGTCGTCGATCCCGACCTGCTCGGCGCCGAGCAGATCGGCCCAGATCCCGATCAGGACCTCCTCCACCGGCGAGCGGGGCGCCGCGGGGGTCGCGACCGGCTCGGGGACGATCTGCTCGGCCAGGTGCAGGGCTCGGCGATCGACCTTCCCGCTCGGCGAGAGCGGCAGCGCGTCGAGCGTGGCGAACGCGGAAGGCACCATGTACTCCGGCAGCCTGCGGCGCAGAAACGCGCGCAGCTCGCTGACCGCGACCGGTGCCCGCGAGACGATGAACGCGGCCAGGCGCTTGTCGTCGTGCTCGCCGGCGACCGTCACCGCCGCGTCGGCGATCGCGGGGTGGGTCAGCAGCGCCGTCTCGATCTCGCCGAGCTCGACCCGGAAGCCCCGGATCTTGACCTGCGCGTCGTTTCGGCCGACGAACTCCATGGCCCCGTCCGGGCGCAGCTTCACCAGGTCGCCCGTCCGGTAGAGGCGGTCGCCGGCGCGTCCGCTGAACGGGTCCGGAAGAAATCGCTCGGCCGTCAGCGCCGGCTGCCCGAGGTAGCCGGTGGCCAGGCCCGGACCGCCGAGGTACAGCTCGCCGACGAACCCGACCGGGACGGGCGCCATGCCCGCGTCGAGCACGTAGCTCTCGGTGTTCGAGACGCACCGGCCGATCGGCACGCCGGTAGCCGTGTCGGGCACCGCCTCGACCTCGAACCAGGTGGCGAACGTCGTGGTCTCGGTCGGGCCGTAGACGTTCACGAGTCGCTGCGGTGCACCCCGCTCGAGGATCTCCCGCACCCACCGCGGCTCGGCGGCCTCGCCGCCGAAGAGCAGGGTCTGCAGCGGTCCGAACGCGTCGGGTCGCTCCCGCGCCACGGCATTGACCGCCGCGGTGGTCAGGAACATCGACGTGATCCCCTCGTCGCGGATCGTCCGCGCCAGCTCGTCGGGGCTGAGGACGACCTCCTTGGGCACGATCACGAGGCCGGCCCCGTTGGCCAGCGCGCCCCAGACCTCGAAGGTGCTCGCGTCGAACGACGGGCTGGACGCCGCGGCCACGCGGTCGCCGCCGGCGAGCGAGATGTAGTTCGTGTTGCGGACCAGCCGCACGATCGACCGGTGGGTCACCATGATGCCCTTCGGCCGGCCGGTGGAGCCCGACGTGTAGAGCACGTAGGCGACGTCGCCTGCCGCCGCGCGGCCCGGCGAGCGCTGCGCGGACTCCGTGGCCACCGCGTCCGCGTCGTGGTCCAGACAGATCTCTCGCAGCCCGCCGAGCGCCACCCGGCCCCGCGTCCGCTGCTGCGTCACGAGCACGTCGAGCCCGGCGTCCGCGACCATGAACGCCAGCCGGTCGGCCGGGTAGTCCGGATCCAGCGGTACGTACGCCGCGCCCGCCTTGAGGATGCCCAGCAGGCCGACGACGAGCTCGGGGGAGCGCCCCATGCAGATCCCGACCCTCGTGCCGGGGCCCACGCCCAGGCGCCGCAGGTAGCGGTCGAGCCGGTTGGCCTTCGCCTCCAGCTCCGCATAGCTCAGCCGGGCGCCGCCGTACGTCACCGCCGGCGCGTCCGGGCAGCGGTCCGCCTGCTCCTCGAACAGCTCGTGCACGCAGGCGCCGTCGGGCAGCGGGGTCGCCGTGCGGTTGGCTTCGTGCAGGAGCCGACGGCGGTCGTCGGCGCGCAGGAGCGGCAGCTGCGACAGCCGCAGATCGGGCCTCTGCACCGCGGCCTCGAGCAGCACCCGGAGGTGATCGGCGAGCCGCGCCACCGTCGCCTCGTCGAAGATGTCGCCGTTGTACTCGCACAGGCCGGCGAGCCCGTGCGCGCACGGCTCGAGCGTGACCGCGAGGTCGCACTTCGCCGTCCCGGTATCGAGCAGCCGGGGCTGCAGGCTGCGGCCGGACAGATGCAGCGGGCGCATCGCGACGTCGTTGAGCTGGAAGATGACCTGCACGACCGGCATGTGGGCCGGGTCGCGCTCCGGTGCGACCTCGTCGACGACCCGTTCGAACGGCATCTCCTGGTGCTCGTAGGCCGCCAGCGCCGCGCCCTGCACGCGCGCCAGCAGCGCGTCGAAGCCGGGGTCGCCGGCGAGGTCGACGCGCAACGCCAGCGTGTTGACGAAGAAGCCCACCAGCGGCTCCAGCTCGCGCCGGGTCCGGTTGGCGACCGGCGTGCCGACCACGACGTCGGTCTGGCCGGTGTACCGATGCAGGAGGGCCGTGAAGCCCGCCAGCAACGTCATGAAGTCGGTCACGCCATGGCGGCGGCTCAGCTCGGCCAGCCGGTGGCGCAGCGTCTCGCTGAACTGGAAGCGGTGCAGGCCGCCCCGGAACGTCTGGACGGGCGGCCGGAGACGGTCGCCGGGCAGCTCCAGCACCGGCGGGGCGCCCGCCAGCCGGTCGCGCCAGTAGGCGGCGTCGGCGGTCTCGCCCTGCAGGCGCTCGCGCTGCCAGAGCGCGTAGTCGGCGTACTGCACGGGCGGCTCGGGCAGCGTCAGCGGCTGCCCCTCCAGCTCGGCGCGGTAGTGCTGCTCGAGCTCGGTGAGCAGCACGTCGAGCGACCAGCCGTCGGAGACGATGTGGTGCGTCGTCAGCAGCAGCGTCTGTGGGCCGCCGGCCGGCCGCACGAGGCGGGCGCGCAGCAGGCGGCCACGGGTCAGGTCGAAGCTGGTGCCGGCTTCGGCGCGCACGCATGCCGCGACGGCTGCCTCGCGGGCGGCCGGGTCGCCCTCGAGGATGTCGTGGACGTCGACGGCCAGCCGCCAGGGCGGATCGACGACCTGCCGCGGCTCACCGGCCACGACCGCGAACCGCGTCCGGAGCGCTTCGTGTCGCGCCACGAGCCGGTTGAGGCTGCGCTCCAGCGCGCCGTGATCGAGGTCCTCGTACCAGGGGACGGCGACGGCGACGTTGTAGACGGCAGCCCCCGGCTTGAGCCGGTCCAGGTACCACAGCCGCTCCTGCGCGAGCGACAGCGGCACGGGTCCGTCGTGCTCGCGGGGCATGATCGGTGCGTCGGGCAGCGACCGGCGGGCGCGGGCCTCCCGCACGCGGGCGGCCGTCGAGGCCAGGCTGTCGGCAGCGAGCAGGTCGGACAGCGCCACCTCCACGTCGAGCGCCTCGCGCAGCCGAGACACCACCTGCATCGCCTTGAGCGAATCGCCGCCGAGGTCGGTGAACCTGTCCTGCACCACGATCTCGTCGACGCCCAGCAGCTCGCGCCAGATCTCCGCGAGCGCTTGCGCCACCGAGTCGGTGGGCTTCGTGCCCTCGACCGCGCGCGCCCGCGGCAACGCCGCCAGGCCGGCCAGCTGCGCCCGGTCGAGCTTGCCGTTGGGGGTCAGCGGCAGGCGCGCGAGCTCGATCAGGCTCGGCGGCACCATGTACGCGGGGAGGGTGGCCGAGATCCCGGCCCGGATCGTGTCGATGTCGAGGTGACCGCCGTCGGACTCCAGGTAGCCGACGAGCTGACCGGCGCCGGCGCCGCCCTTGCGGGCGATCACCACGGCCTCGGCGACGCCGGGCTGGGCGCGCAGCGTCGACTCGATCTCGCCGAGCTCGACGCGCAGCCCGCGGACCTTGACCTGGAAGTCGATCCGGCCGAGCAGCTCGATGAGCCCGTCCGGCCGGAACCTGGCCAGGTCCCCGGTCCGGTACAGGCGCTCGCCGCGCACCGGCCCGTGCGACCACGTGACGAACCGCTCCGCGGTGAGATCGGGGCGCCCGAGGTAGCCCTCGGCCAGGCCGACGCCCGCCAGGTGCAGCTCGCCGGGCACGCCCACCGGCACCGGCTGCCTCGCCGCGTCGAGGATGTACGCGCGCTGGTTGGCCATCGGCCGGCCGTACGGGATGCTGTTCCAGCCCGGCAGCGGGGACCCGGCTTCGAAGAGCGTGGAATGAATCGACGCCTCGGTGGCCCCGCCCAGCACGATCACCCGCACGCCGGCCGCGTAGATCCGCAGCCGGTCGGGCAGCGTCACCGCCACCCAGTCGCCGCCCAGCATGGCCAGCCGCAGCCCGCTCAGCGCGCCGCCGGTGCGCTCCAGGTGCGCCACGAGCAGCTCGAGCAGGGCCGGCGCGGAGTTCCAGACCGTCACGGCGTGCCGGCCGATCAGCTCGGCCCAGTGGGCCGGGTCCCGGAGCCGCGCCGCGTCGGCGATCACGACCGCGCCGCCGGCGAGGGTGATCCCCAGCAGCTCGTACACGGACATGTCGAAGCTGGTCGAGGAGAGCGCGAGGACGCGATCGCCGGGCCCGATCGCGAAGCGTGCGTTGAGGTCGAGCAGGTTGTTGACGACGCCCCGGTGGCGGAGCGCGATCCCCTTGGGGCGGCCGGTGGAGCCCGACGTGTAGATCACGTAGCACAGGTCGTCCGGGCCGGCGCCGTCCGGCGGCGGGTGGTCCGGCCGTGCGGCGATCGCGTCGGCGTCGCGGTCGAGCAGGACCACCGGACCGGGCGGCGCGGACAGCCGCGGCAGGAGCCGCGACTGCGTGACCAGCACGGCCGTCTCGGCGTCGCGCTGCATGAAGTCCAGCCGCTCGGCCGGGTAGTCGGGGTCCAGCGGTAGGTACGCACCGCCCGCCTTGAGCACGCCGAGGATGGCGACGAGCAGGTCGGGGCCGCGGTCGACGGACAGGCCGACCCGGACCCCGGGCCCGACGCCGTGGGCCCTGAGGTGGTGCGCGAGCCGGTTGGCCGCGGTGTCGGCCTCGTGAAAGCTCAGCGGCCGGTGCGAGTCAAGCAGCGCGGGTGCGCCCGGCGCGGCGGCCGCCCGGGCGGCGAAGTGCCCGTGCAGGGTCGTCGCGTGATCCAGGGGGGCGGCGGTGTCGTTCCAATCGACGAGCATCCGCCGTTGCTCGGTCTGCGTGAGCAGCGCCAGCCCCGACAGCGGCGTGGCGTCGTCGTCGTTCACCGCCGCGGCGAGCAGGGTGCGCACATGACCCAGGAGGCGCTCGATCGTCTGGCGGTCGAACAGGCCGGTCTCATAGCGCACGTCGAGGACCACGTCCGCGGCGATGCGGGCATCCACCTCGAGCTCGTGCCGCGGCGCGCCGCTGCCGGCCACGGCCCGCTCGACCGGGGGGCCGGCGACCCCCGTTCCTGGGCCGCGAGCGGGGGCGGGGGCGGGGCTGGGGCCGGGGGCGGCACGGAACGCCACGGAGGCCGGCAGCGGCCGGTCGGCCTCGCCGCGCGGCGCGTCCAGCCGCGCCCGGCGCACGCGGCCCGCGAGGTCCCGGAAGGTCGGATCGTCCGCGGTCGCGACGGTCAGCAGCAGCGGCTCGGTGACAGCGCCGTCGACGGCCGGCTCCCGGGTGGTGGCGGCCGTCGTGCCGACGGTCAGCTCGGGCTGGCCGGCATGGCGGGTGAGGACGCCCACGAAGGCGGCGAGCAGGACGTCGAACGGGTCGGTCTGGTGGCGCTCGGCCCACGCGCGTACCGCCCGGGTCAGGCCCGCGTCCAGTCGCAGGGTCGTCCGCGCCGCTTCGTACGTCGGCTCGGCCGAGCGGGGCCGGTCGACGGGCAGGTCCACGGGCGCCGTCGCCGCGCGGAGCCCCGTGCCGATGCCGGCTTCGACGGTGGGCGCGTGCCGGCTCATGGTCCCGCCACCTGCGGATACGCCGGGACCGGGAAGCGACGGCACAGGCCCGCCACGTCGTCGAGGGTCCGCAGCCGGATGGCCGGGTCGAGGCGATACGTCGTGTCGCTGTCGGGGCGCGTCGCGGCGAGCACCCGGTCGACCAGCTCGACGCAGGTCTCCATGTCCGCCGGGCGCATGCCGCGCTGGGCGAGGATGTTGGTGCCAAAGCGCAGGCCGCTGCTGACCAGCGGCGATTTCGTGTCGCCGCTGATGCGGTTGCGATTGGCCAGGATGCCGCACTCGCGGAGGGCCTGCTCGGCCACCGCGCCGGTCAGCCCGCCGGCGGCCACGTCGACGACCACCATGTGGTTGTCGGTGCCACCGGTCAGCACCCGGTGGCCGCGACGCACCAGCGCGGCGGCCAGCGCGCGGGCGTCATCGGCGATGCGACGTGCCGTCGCGGCGAAGGCGGGCCGGCACACGAGGTCCAGCGCCCGGGCCTTGGCCGCGATCGCGGCGGCGTTGGGCGTGCCCTGGATACGCGGGAAGACGCCGCGGTCCAGCAGCGTCGACAGCGGGGTCTGCCCGTCGGGACCGGGCGCGCGCTGGTCGCGGCCCATCAGGATCAACCCGCCGCGCGGGCCACCGAGCTGCTTGTACGTGCTCGTGGTGGTGACGTGGGCGACGTCGATCGGGCTGGGCAGCACGCCGGCGGCCACGAGCCCGGCGACATGCGAGATGTCGGCCAGCAGATACGCGCCCACCTCGTCGGCGATCGCGCGGAACCTGACGAAGTCGATCCACCGCGGGTAGGCGCTCGCCCCGGCGACGATGAGCTTTGGCCGGTGCTCCCGAGCGAGCGCGCGGACCTGGTCGTAGTCGATCAGCCCGTGGGCGTCCACGCCGTAGCGGACCGCCCTGAAGGCGCGGCCGGTGAGCGAGGCCGCAGCACCGTGCGTGAGGTGACCGCCCGCGTCGAGGTCGAGGCCGAGCAGCGTGTCGCCGGGCCGCAGCAGGCTGAAGAGCACGACGAGGTTGGCCGTCGAGCACGAGTGCGGCTGGACGTTGGCGTACCGGGCGCAGAAGGCGGCTCGTGCCCTCGCGACGGCGAGTCGCTCGACCGCGTCGAAGTGCTCGGCGCCCGGGTGGTATCGCCGGCCGGGATAGCCCTCGGCGGTGACGTTGGACAGCACCGAGCCCGCGGCGGCGAGCACCGACGGATGGGCGATGCTGGCGTGCGCGACGATCGCCAGGGTCTGCGTCTCGTGCGTCAGCTCGTCCTCGAGCAGGCGCGCCAATTCGCGGTCTTCGGTCCACAGCAGCCGCGCGCCCTCGCGGTGAAGATCCTCGGTGCTGGACATCTTCGGGGGCAGCGCTGGGACCGCTGACGTCTTGAGTGCCATCCCCCGTAAGAGCGCAAAGCGCGCGATCGTGATACGCAAGCCAGGCTGGGTCGGCGGGGTCCGGGAGACGCCCGCATCTGCCGGCTCGCCGGCGCTCACCGCCGCGTGGACCGCACCCACCACCGACGCGCCGGGCCGGCGCGCTACACCAATTTTCTGGCACTCAGACGAGCTGGTTTTGTGTGCATTCTCTGCCGGGCACGGTCCGGCGGTGTCGTGTGACCGCTCTCACAAAACCGGCGCACGCTCGACCGTATGTTGCGTCGAATGCTTTCTGTATTCACGGGCAGAAGCGCGGCCGCCAGCGTGCGTTCGGCCGCGTGCTAGGTCGCTGAGATGGGTGCATACGACGCCGCGGCGGCCATCTACCCCTGCCCGAAGACGACCGCACGAACGGCCAACGTCACCGCGACGGTGCGTTCGGCCCGCGCCGGAGACGAGATCGCCTGGACGCGCCTCGTCGAGCGCTATGACGGCCTGGTGCGCGGCATCGCGCGACGCCTGCGGCTGTCATCGCCCGATGTCGAGGACGTCGTGCAGACGACGTGGCTGAACCTCTTCACGCACATCGACGGCGTGCGCGACGAGTCCGCCATCGGCGCCTGGCTGGCGAGAACGGCCGGACGCGAATCGCTGCGCGTCCTGCAGAAGCCGGCGCGCGAGCACCTGACCGACGATCCGCACCGCGGCCATCCCGCGACCGTCGAGAGCCCGGAGGCCGAGCTGCTCGCGACCGAGCGCCGTGACACGCTCGCGCGCGCGGTGGCCTCGCTGCCCGATCGCCAGCGGCGGCTGATGACGCTGCTGGCGATGCACCACGACCCGGACTACAAGCGGATCAGCGAGGTCCTGCGGATGCCGATCGGCAGCATCGGGCCGACGCGCAGGCGCAGTCTCGCCCGCCTGCGCGACCATCCCGAGCTCCAGGATCTGCGCCTCAGCGCGGGTTGACGCCACGCCGATGAGCGCCGGCAGCCGGACGGGTGGGTGTCAGCCACCTGGCCCGTGCGGCTCACGGGCGGCGACCGCCACCGCCGTCAGGACGAGGCCGTCGGCAACGAGGAAGCGACCGTCGAAGTGCGTCAGCGGGCGACCATCGACCGTGGGCCCGGGCCGCAGCAGCGTCGCTCGGAACGCGCTCGCGGCCCGGTCGATCTCGACGCGTGCCTCGCTGAAGTCAAGCCACTCGCGGGCCAGCGCAAACCACGCCTTGAACACGCTCTCCTTGGCGCTGAAGAGAAGCCGGTCGTAGTGGATCCCGGTGCCTTGGTGCTCGTCGATCCAGGCGCGCTCGTCGTCGAGCGCCACGAGTGCGAGCACCCCGTCCGGCAGGACGTCGTGCGCTTCGGCATCGATCCCGAGCGAGGCATGCGTGGTTCTCAGCGCGGCCGCGGCCGCCGCGTAGCCGGCGCAGTGCGTGAGGCTTCCGACCACGCCGTCCGGCCAGCGGGGCTCGCGATCCGGGCCCGGCAGGATCGGCGCCGGCGCGATTCCGAGCCGACGCAGCCCGCGCCGTGCGCATCCTCGAGCGGTCGCGAACTCGCGGCGACGCTTCTCGACCGCGCCGGCCACCGCGCGCTCCTCCTCCGGCCAGAGATCGGCCACGTCGCCGTCGCCGAACGTCTCCTCGGCCGCGACGCCGTCGGGCAGCAACGACTGGATCACAGCGGGCAGCCTACGAGCTCCGACGCCCGCACCGGCTGAGCGGCCGGCGGCGCCGGGGAGCGCTGTCAGATCGCGCCGAAGAGCCAGGCGCCCGGCTGGTGGGCTGCGGGGTTCACGCAGAACGCGCGGATCGCCGCCACGAGCTCGGCGGTGTCGACGCCGGCGCTGGCGTCCAGGTCGAGCTCGGCGAACACCCGTTGCGCCTGAGCGGCGGACAGCCCGCATGCGGTGAGCAGCCGCTGCAGCTCACCCTCGCTCAGCACGCCGTCGCCGTCGACGTCGACGAGCGCGATGACCGCACGAGCCAGCGGGGCGATCTCGTCGTCGAAGCCGTCGTCGTCTCGACGGCGCCGATCCACGCGAGGAACTCGCCCTCGCCGATGCGGCCGTCGCCATCGGTCTCGGCCCGGCCGGCCAGGGCCCGCCACACCCGACGGTAGCCCTCCCGCACGGCCAGCGCCGCGGGCGAACCGGGCGGCTGTCCGAAGGTCTGCACCAGTCGCAGCGCGAACACCTCGTAGTCGTCGCGGGTCACGTAGCCGTCGCCGGTCGGATCGAGCAGGCTGAACCGGGAGTCGCGGGCACCCGCCGGCGTTGGGCTCGACATCGGCGCCGCCATGGTGAGCTGACCCGCGGCCCAGCTCACGACGCCGTCGAGGTCGGCCGTCAGCACGGCGCCGTGGCTTGCGCCGTCGTGACGGACGAACTCGACGTCGGTGCCGGCGGCGCGGAGGTCGTCGGCGAACCGCTGCACGACCTCGAGGGGCACGACCTCGTCGGCGCTGCCGGCGGTCAGGAGCACCGGCCGGTCGAATCGGGCTACCGGCACGCGACACGTGTCCAGCAGCGCGCTCACGCCATCGAGGTCGCGGAGGTTCGTCGTGCCGATGTGGTCGTTGGTCCGCCCGCGGCTGGCCCGGATGACCTCCACCAGCGACGCTGTCTCGGCGAGATCGACCAAGCGGTCGCCCTCGTCGGTCAGCAGCTCGCGCGGATCGAAGTCCGGGTGCGAGGTCGGGAGTCCGGCGAGCAGGAAGGACGTCAGGATCGACACCGGCCGGGAGCCGTCTGCGGTCACCGTCCCGATCAGCAGCGGCATGTGCACCGGCGGTGCGAGCGACACCGTGCCACGGAAGTCGAGCTCGGGCGCGTACTGCGTGGCCATCAGGCCGACGAACAACGCGGCGTGGCCACCCTGCGAGAACCCCGCGACCACCCAGCTGCCGGTCGTCGGCACGCCGAGCTGGCGGGCGGCCCGCACCGCGTCGACGATGTCGTCGGCCACCGCCTCGCCGTTGAGGTACGGGTGCGGGCCCGGCGTCGACAACCCTTCGTAGTCGGTCACCGCCACGATGTAGCCCGCCGCCAGCCAGCGCGCGACGTGCTCGCGCTCGAGACGGGTGAAGCCCACCCGGGAGGGCGCCGAGTCGTCCCCCAGCCCGGTCGTGCCGTGCGCGTACCCGACGATCGCCAGCCCCTGCGCCGGCACCGGCGCGTCCGGAACGAGCGCGATGCCGGTCACATCGCGCGGGCCGCCGTGGTAGCCGAGACCCGCGTACAGGATGCGGTAGGCCTGCGCGGTGTGCTCGGGCCAGAACTCCACGGGAAGCTCTTCTTGATGCAGCAGCAGACCCCTCGTATGCTCCGCCATCGACCGCCAACCCCCCAACTGAAACGAACGCACGCCCACAGTAATCGACAGGCGGCTGAGCAAGCGCTGAACCGTGCGCGCAGGCGATGGGTCCTGTTGGGCGTCGGGTCAGACGCGTCGCAGGTGCAGTCCGACGGCGCCGTGCTCCAGGGCCGTGACGCCCGCCGTCCGCCAAGCGTGCGGCGACGCCGTCGGCAAACAGGCGCAGCCCGCCGCCGACGAGGACCGGAACGAGCGCGCGGCGCAGGTCCTCGACGAGGTCCGGCCGCAGGAGCTCGGCGACGACGCTGGCGCGGTTGATCACCAGCACGTCGCGGCCGGGCGCCTGTCGCAGACGTTGCAACTCGGTGGCGAGGTCGCGGGCGATGCGCGAGCTCTCCCATGGCGCGTCGGTGAGAGTGCGGGAGACCACGACCTGCTCGGTGCGGTCCAGCCAGCGGCCGAGGGCACGGGTCCGCGGCTCGGTGGCTCGTCGCGGGCCATGCCGGGCCACACGGAATGAAGGCCCTCGTGGTTGCGGCGTCCCAGCACGATCGTGTCGGCCCCGCGCCGGATGCCCTCGAAGTACTCGGCAGTCGGCGGTTGCCCTTCGTGCTCGTAGAGCCGGCTGTCGCCGGACGGCCCGTCCGGTCCGCGGGTGTCGCCGTCGAGCGTCAGGTTGGTCCAGGCGACGATGCGGCGAGTTGGCGTCATGTCATGGAGGGTCGATTACGCGGGTCGCCGACGAGGCGGCAAGGCCGCCTAACGAGCGGCGACGACTCGCAACTATTTGCCGGTTCATTGAGAGTCGAAATCCGGTGTATAGGAGTGGGTTTGGGCTTGGACCGCCGCATTGTTGACACCGCCGAGCTGTAGTACTACCTTGCTGCGTGTCGGTGGGGGCGCCGCGGGAAGTACCTGGGCCGCTGACACGTCATGTGAAGCTCAGACGTGCCTCGGTGGCATGTGTGGCCGTCGAGGCAGGAGCCGGGGTTCGATCTACTAGCGGAGAAGTGACTTATCACTCGCGCTGCTGTCGAAGGCACGGCCGGCGCACGCTTCGTCTGGCGCAGCGCTTGGCTTCCCACAGCACCCGGCAGCGGGGGCGCAAGGAGCCCGGTGTGGAGCACGACATCTCAACGAGGGGAACGCGTGTATGACTGAGTATGGGTGGGGATCCGCTTCCGGGGGAGAGATCCCCGCGGGCGCGCACGCAGGCGGGCATGGCTGGGAATGGGTCAAGGCCAGCGATCCAGACGCCGGTCTCGCGCTGGCAGGAGGTCCGCAGCGCGACGGCTGGGTTCGCGTGCCGCTTTGGCTGGCCAGGTCCGTGCCCTCGGACGGAGGCGACGTGCTCGTGTGTCGCGTGCGGCCCGGCTACGGCGCGGCGCTGTATCACCGTGAGCGCTCCCAGCGCGTGGACCCCTATGAGGTCCTGCTGGATGAGGGCACGTGGGTGTGGCCCGAAACCGATGACCATGGCGTCCCGCAACGCCCGGCCAATGCTGTGGTTTGCGGCAACCGCGGCGGGCCGGTGTACGCCGCGATCGACGTTCCGGCCGAGGACGATCCGCACATCCCCTACGACTACGTCGAAGGCGAGGACAACCGTTGCATGATGCTCGTCGATCCGCAGCTCTCGGCGACGGCAGCCGATCCCAGCGGCTATCGCTGGGCGCCGGCCTCCGACGGCGAGATCCCCGCGGGGGCGCCGGCGAACGGGCACGGTTGGCGCTGGCGCGACACCGAGGACGGTGGCCAGGAGGAGGAGCCGCAATGGGTCGTGCGCACGCCCCCGGGTGGCAGCGAGGTGCGTGTTGGGTGGATCGAGCGCGGCGGGGACGCGCACGTCGGCCCGGGACGGACGGTGAACAGCTACGAGGTCTTGGTCGATCCGGGCAATTGGGTCGGCGCCGAGTGGAACGAGACCGATGACGGCGACTGCTGGCAGGACATCGCCGGCAAGGGCGTGCCGGTCGGGTTCACCGAGGATGAGGCGCCGCTCTTCGCGACCCTGCGCGATCGCGAGGGCGAGGGCTACCAGCCCGGTGAACAGCCCGCACGAGCGGACTGCAGGTTCGGCTACCGAGTGCTGGCGGCGCCGGTACCGGCGGCTGCCGGCCCGGGCCCAGCGGTGGACGAGCCGGCGACCGCGGCGCCACAGCCCTCCGGGCCCGTGGCCGTCATCAGCGCGCTTGACCTCAAGGGCGAGGTCGTGGAGATCAGCAATGCGGGCGATGCGCCGCTGGACCTGGGGGGCTGGAAGCTCAACGACGCCAGCAAGGGCAAGCCGTACGTCTTTCCGGCGGGCACCGTGGTCGCCGCGGGCGCATCGGTGCGGGTTCGCTCGGGGGCCGGCGCCGCGACCGCGGGGCCGGGCGAGCTGAAGTGGAAGACGACCAACGTCTGGAACGACCGCGGCGACACCGCGTACCTCGCCGACCCGTCCGACACGATCGTCGCAACCAAGAAGGGCTGAGCCGCTTCAAGACCGACGCGCGCGACCGCGGTCGCGGCAACTCTCACGCAGGCAACCGGGACCGCACACAGCCGGCCGGCTCAACCAGATCAGCTATACAAATCGGAGGTAAGTGATGGCGACCGCAGTGACGTCAGGTGTTTGGCCGAGCATGACCGCATCGCCGCCGGGCCTCAACGGGCTGGGCACGTCGAATGTCAAGTGGGGAGTCCCGGCAGGCGGCGGTCAGAGTGGTTACCGCTTTGCCGGATCGTCGGTCGAGGTGCTGCTCGACGGCACCGAGTTCGTGCTTGGCACGTTCACGCACGACAACTTCCCGATCTATGGCTTTCAGCCGGGCCAGTTCGCTGTCGACCTGCGCGTCCACGTCGATCTGAACGCCGGCGCGCTCGCGCGGGACTTCAGCTTCCGCTTTCACCACAACGAGACGCCCAATGTCGGGCCCGCGCCGCAGGACCTCGTGGACCTGCCGACGCTGCAGTCGCCCGAGACGGTGGAGATCGATGGCGAGGAGTACGCGCTCGTCATCGCCGGCTTCAAGCAGGGCGGCCAGATCGTGACGCGGTTTGTCAGCGAGGAGAACGCCGCCAACAGCGCCGACATCGTTGCGCGGTTGCAGCTCATCGTCAGGCCGGTCCAGACATACATCTTCCACACCTACAACTCGGACGGTTCGGTCTTCGGCACCGGCTGCTTTCAGTACAAGGGCGACGAGAAGCCGGTCGACATCGCGCACATCATCGGCGGCCTCGGGCACGGGCCGAAGCTCATGGAGTTCTGGTACGCCGACCCGCTCATCGCCACGATCGGTCTCCCCCAGCTCATGGGGATGAACTTCAAGCGCGGCGCCGGCGACGACGAGCCGTCGCGGTTCACGATCAACGCGTACACGCTGCCCGGGCAGGAGACGGGCATCACTGCGGGCGTAGCGACGCTGAAGCGGCCGGGACCGGTTTCGACGCATCGCGCCAACGACGAGGAGCACGACGAGGGCCGCACGCTGCACTTCCCCGAGCTCTGCGTTCCGGGCACGCCGGCTGAGGAGGTCGAAGGGGAGGTCCCGCTCGTCGACCTCGTCGTCGTGATCGACTCGAGCACGTCGATGAAGCCCGACGCGACGGCGCTGTCCAACGCGGTCAGCGCGGCGATCGACGCCGCGAAGACGAAGTGCCCGTCGGACCTCGAGGTCACCTACCTCGGGATCGAGGGCAAGTTCTCCGACTCGCTGTTTCGCACGACCGTCCGCGAGCACCTCACCAAGCTCGGCGTCGAGGAGGGCGCCATGCGCGGGCGCAAGCGCGGCACGGTCGCCTCCGGCGGCGCACAGGAGGATGTCGGCCGGGCGATCGAGGACGTCGCAAACCACCACGACTGGCGCGCCGGCACGAAGAAGGCCGTCTTCGTGCTCGGCGACGAGGGCATCGAAGGCGGCGACGCGGTCGATCAGGCGGACATCGACGCGGCGAACACGGCGATCGCGGTGGCCAACGCCGCCGACGCGCGCGTGCACACGTACCTGGCCAAGGGCGACCCGAAGATGCAGGCCGCCAATCAGGCCGAGTTCGCGCGCGTAGCCGCGGAGACCGGCGGCCAGGCCTACACGCACGAAGACACGCTCGAGAGCGGCTTTCAGGCGATGCTCGAAAGCGTCATCTGCGCAAGCAAGGCACCGGCCGAACCGGTCGAGGACTGCGCCTGCTGCAAGGAATGCATGGAGAAGCGGGTCCCGGCGCAGGTCTCACCATGACCCCCGGCAGCGAGTCCGACTCGCTCGATCTCGGTCCGGCGGGACGCATCGAGCCGAACCTCCCGACGCGTAGTCGGAGGCACTCCAAGCGTCGCACACGCCTGGTCCTCGGCATGTGAACGTGGACCATCCCTGGGTCGACGGCGACCGTCGACCCAGGGCCGCCTTGGGACGGTCGCGCAATTGCGCGGCACTGCGGGCCACCATCCCCACGCTGCGGGCGAAGCGGCATTTCGAAGAGAGCTTCTCGGCCGCCGTCAAGGCCCCGGTCGGCACGCTCGAGCAGACACCGCCGGGCACACTCGACCACCTGAGCGGTCCCGGAGCCTTGCGCATCACCATGCCGCTCGTCCTCCGCGGCTGACGAGAAAGGACGTCCAGCGCCCGCCGTTGTTGTCCGCACCGGTGTAGACGCGCGCGGAGGGATCCAGCCGCTGGGTCTCGTAAAACGCGCGCTCGAGGGCCTGCTGTCGCCTGGCGCGACGGTGCTCGCGCCAGCGCGTGAACCAGCTCCGAGCGGTGGCCCGAATGGATCCCGCGATCGCCAGCATCATGGCGTGCGCCCCCAGGAGTCCAAGAGCCGGTCCCGTGCGGCGTGCGCTTCGACGATGGCCGGAGAACGGGGCGATCGGTGCTCGACGATCGTCGCGGAGCCGGCCGGCGGCGCGCTGTCGACGGCCATGAGCGGGCGGTGGGGGTCGATCATCGGACATGGGTGCTGGCTCCTTGCGGTGCGGGCCGAGGGCGATGGGACGATGTCGGAAACCGGGAGCGGGACATGGGCGCAGGTGTGCTGAGCATCCGTTGGTCTTGCGCCGGCGCTGAGCGGTCAGCGTGGCTGTCGGAGGTGGATCTCGTGGTTGTGATCAGCCTGTCGTGACTTGACGGTCGACCGGTTCACTGCACAGCCTTACATCTTTGCTGTGTGGCTAACCCCGACCGCAGGTCACAGTGCCGAGACCGTCTTGTCGTCGAGCATCATCGTGAGGGCGATGGTGGCGACGCCGGCGGCGACTCGCCAGCGCGTTGCTCGGGCGCTGACCCGACGGCCAGCCGACGTTAACCCGACCGGCCGCCGCTGGCCGGAAGACGCGCTGACCTTAGCGTTAGATCAAAGCGCGTGTCCAGCACTAGGACTGCAGCGCGTCCTCACCTACGTTCTGAACTGCCGGTGCTGCAAACACACCAAAAGGACGGACCATGACCCGCACGCATGCGCTTGGCCCGCAGCAACGAACGTTTACTGTCAGCGTGCTACTTGTCGGTGCACTGTACGCGTTTGCGTGCGTTGCGCTGCTGTCGTGGCCCGCTCAGGCTGCGGCGGCCCCAGCGGCTCCGGCGGCGAGCACCCCGGCGATCTCGTGGACGAAGTGCAACGTCCGCATGGGGCCGTTTCAATGCGCCACCGTCCGCGTGCCGCTGGATTACGACCGTCCCGGGGGTGAGCGGATCGACCTCGCCCTCGTGCGCCTGCCCGCCACCGACCCCGCGCGGCGGATCGGGTCGCTGCTGCTGAACCCCGGCGGGCCGGGCGGCTCGGGGGTCGAGCTCGTCGTCGGCATCGGCCAGGAGCTGTTCACGCCTGAGGTACGAGCGCGCTTCGATCTCGTCGGATTCGATCCGCGCGGCGTCATGGCCAGCGCGGGGCTGCGCTGCTTCGGCACTCCCAAGCAGATGGGCCGCGAGCGGCCCTTCGCCTTCCCCACCACGCCGGCGCAAGAGGCCGTGCAGGCCGCACTCGACGCCAAGCTCGACCAGGCGTGTCAGGCGCGCGGCACGCGGATCCGCGATCACATGTCGACGGCCAACGTCGCACGTGACATGGACGTCATCCGCCGCGCGGTCGGAGACGACAAGCTGAACTTCGCCGGCTACTCCTACGGCTCATATCTCGGAACGACCTACGCGAACATGTTTCCCGCTCGCGTGCGCGCGATCGTCGTCGACGGTGTCGTCGACCCGATCGCCTGGTCGACCGGTCGCGGCGACGAGGCGCTGACGGTCCCCTTCTCGACGCGCGTGGGCAGCCACAGCGGCGCGCAGGCGACGCTGGAGGAGTTCTTCCGGCTCTGCGACGCCGCCGGCCCGGACTGTGCGCTCTCGGGCGGCGCCGCCGCGCGCTTCGCCGCGCTCGCCGAGCGGGCGCGGGAGGCACCGCTGCGCTTCGTGTTCTCCGACGGCTTCACGGTCGAGATGGACTACTCCGAGCTGATCGGGATCACCTTCGGTGCGCTGTATTCCTCCACGGTGTGGGGCGAGCTCGCCCAGGGCCTGGCCGACGCGGAGGCGGCGTCGATGAGCCGTGCCGCAGGCGCCAACAGCGGCGCGCGTCTGCGCGGCCTCGTGGCCAAGTACGGCGCCTCGCTGTATCCCAACTTCCTGGAGGGCAACACAGGCGTCGCCTGCTCGGACAGCGACAGCCCCGACAGCTACGCCGCGTGGTCGGCCGCGGGCGCCGCGGCCGACGAGAGCAGCCTGTTCGGGCGCCTGTGGACCTGGGTCTGGAGTCCGTGCGCCCAGTGGCGTGGCTTTGACGCCGACCGCTACATGGGCCCGTTCACCCGAGCGACCGCCAACCCGGTGCTCGTCGTCGGGACGACGTTCGACGCCGCCACGCGCTACGAGGGCGCGCTCACCGTCCACGACCTCATGCCGAACTCCGCGCTGCTGACGGTCAACGGCTGGGGCCACACGTCGGGCTTCATGTCGCGCTGCGCCGACGACCACATCGCGAGCTACCTGCTCGAGCTGCGGACCCCGGCGGACGGGACCACGTGCGACCAGGACGTGCCCCCGTTCTCGGCCTCGGGGCCGGACACCCCTGCGGCCCGCCACCGCGTGCAGGCGCTCAGCTACATGAACGGACGCTCGTCGCGGGCGACGCTGAGCGCGCAGCGGTGGGGCGCCCGCGACCGGGCGGCGCGATCGCGGATGGGCGGCCCGCTGCGGCGGGGCAGCGCCGATGACTCGACCGAGTCGCTGCGCGCCCAGGTCGGCACGGACGGTGACGGCGACGCCGTCTACGCGTGGACGTCGCTGCAGACGGCGACCGGCATCGCCCAGGTGCAGGCGCGCACGCGCTCGGCCGGCGGCCGGCTCGGCTCGCGCATCGCCCTCTCGGATCCTGCGGCCGAGGCGCTCGACGTGCACGTCGCGGTCAACGAGCGTGGCGCTGCGCTGTTCAGCTGGGCGCAGTTCGACCCCGACGGCGGAGGGCTGGCACTGAAGCTGCGCTCGCGCTCGCCGGGCGGAAGCCTCGGGCCGATCGTCGCCGTGTCGGACCCGAGTGGCGCCGACGTGTTCGACCACAACATCGCGATCACGCCCACCGGGGATGCGGTGGTGGCGTGGACGTCGGTCGACTTCGCCAGCGGCGACGTGCGTGCGTGGGCCCGAAGCCGATCGGCGCATAGCGGGCTGGGCGACATCGTCGCCCTCGGCGACCCGAGCCTCGAGGCGTTCCGTCCGCAGGTCGCGCTGGACGCCGACGCCAACGCGACGTTCGTCTGGACGCAGGGCGACCGTGCCACCGGCAAGACGCGGGTGCACATGCGCTCGCGCGCCGCCGGCGGAGCGCTGGGACCGATCCGCGACCTCGACGCTGACACCCGCAACGCCGACGAGCCGAAGGTCGCCGTCGACGCCGACGGCGACACCGTCTTCGCCTGGCTGTCGTTCGATGCAAACGCCCGGGCGGCCGTGCGGTCGCGGTCGCTGCCGCGCGGCGGGACGCTCGGTCCGGTCGCCGATCTGTCGGCCGCCGACGACGACGCCTGGGATCCCGATCTCGCGATCGGTGCCGACGGCGACGCGACGTTCACCTGGTGGATCGCCGGCGACGGCGGCGCGCGGGTCGAGTCGACGTCGCGCTCCGCTCGCGGGCGGTTCGCGGCGCGGGCCATCCTGTCGGCCGGCGCCGACGACGGGTTCGAGCCACAGGTCGCGGTCGACGACGACGGCGACGCCGTCATCACGTGGCTGGCGTTCAACCGCGCGGGCGTCCGCGTACAGGCCCGCGCACGGTCGGCCCGCGGGGCACTCGGCCCGCGCACCGATCTGACGGTCGCGACCGAGGACGCGTTCTCCGCCCAGGTCGCGATGAGCGGCGACGGTGACGCGGCGTTTGGCTGGTCGGCGCTCGACGCCGCCCACTACCAGGTTCAGGGACGGGCGCGCTCGTCGAGCGGCAAGCTGGGTCGCCTGGGCGTCGTTTCGAGCTCGGACCGTCACGCGATCGACACGCAACGCCACACGATCGCCGAGCGCCTGCGGGCCATCACGACGGCGATCGACGGCGACCGGGGGTGACCGGGGGTGACCATCGCGCTCGCCATCCGAGGGGACGGCCGTCCCGGGCGCGGCTCCCCCGCCCCGAGCCCGTGCGGTCACGTCGCGTGAGCGGATTCCTCGGGCGGCGGCGACGAGGAGGCATCCAGCGCGTGCACGAACCCGGGCTCGGCGATCCGCACGGTTGCAGGGCCCCGCAGCGAGCGCACCCGTGCTGACGTTCGCCGGCGTGTGCAGGAGCGGCAGGTAGGACTTGATCATCGAGTGCTGGAAGTACAGCTGGTTGCTCCAGTGCTCATCCATCACGTCGTCGGGGCCGTTGAGCGAATCCGTGTCCTTGGCCGCGGACGGGTAATCCACATCGTTGAGGACCGTCGCCTTGGTGGTGGGCTGCACGTACTTGTGGTCTCCATACAGCGCGATCAGGATCTGGAGCGCTCCGTAGACGTGCCAGTCGCGGTTCGGGCCCGGATCGGGATACCAATCGTCGTCGTAGACGTCGCTTTCGAGGGTGGACCACAGGTGCGGGACCACATCCCACCGGTTGGTGATACGCCATGCGTTGTCCTTCGAGGACTTTCCGTCGAACGTCTCGTCGAACAGCTGGGCGAAGGGCGCCAGGCCGGCGGTCGTCGCCGCGAAGGTGTACACCTGGAACGCGAGGTTGCTCCACGCGTCCTTCAGCTGAAGCGCGAGCATCGTCGCGATGCACCCGCCGAGGCTGTGACCGGCCACGTAGACCGTGGGCGACCCCGAACCGATGAGCTTGCTCAGTGCATCCGCCAGCGTCGTGTCCTCCAGGCCGTGACCCCCGACGACGAACGTCGCGTTGCTGACTCCCATCAGCGCGAGGTCGGCGCCCTGGGAGATCTGCACCTTCTCGCCGCCCACCGTCGCCGTCTGGCCCCCGAGCTGGAAGTCCTTCAGCGAGCCGACGGCAAGGTCCTGCAGGACGTTGATCGCACCGGGCCCTGAGAGTGCGAAGACGGTGCCGCGCACGACGACGGCGAGCTTGTTCTCGGTGACGTTCTCCGCGATATACGCGAGATTGCCCTGGTCCTCGCTCAGGCCCAGCCAGCGCAGCTGCCACTTGCCCTGTGTCGCGAGGTGGCCGGCGGCGAGCGCGGCTTGGAGCTGGCCGAACATGAACGCGGCCTCGTCCTTCATGGGGTGAAAATCGTCGCCGGCGATGCCGTCGACGTAGGCGAGCGTCGCCAGCGTCGCCATGACCTGCGTGTCGTCGTATGTGGTCATACGGCCTCCTTGTCGTCGGCGGAGCCGCGCTAACCGTACACGAGCAATCGAGTGCCGGGTGAAAAGCTGTCAGAGAGTCGCGATGCTGGTGTGCTCACACGTGCACATCGGAAATCGCGCGAGGTAGAAGCGCGCGCGTCGGCGAAGCGGCGCGCCCACGCACGGATCTGCCGGCACGCACGATTGGGCCTGCCGTGGACGCGGGTCGGCGATGCACCTGCTTCTGTTAACCGTACCCAATTTAGGGTGTGCTGCCTGGACGCCTCGCCGACGCGAGGCTGTCGTCACAGAGACACAACGTAGTCATTGAGCTCCAGGCGCTAAGCTGCGGCCGCGAGGAGCGTGGGCAGGCGAATCGGGGATCGCGACCAGGTCGTTCGTCGGTTGGGGAGGGCAATGACGAAACCGCATGCCGCGTATCCGGGTGAACTGATCATCGTGCTTCCATCGATGAGCTACAGCGCGGGCGTCCTGTCGGCCGTGCCGTACGCGCGGTATCTGGGTGAGCGCAGCCTTGCCGAGCTGACGGCGTTGCGCGATCCCGGGGTGCGCGTGATGCTGGTCAGCGCCGACGAGATCGATCCCTGGATCATCGATCGCGCGCTCGAGGATCTCGGCGCCGGCCACGAGCAGTCCGATCGTGACATGCGTCGTCGGTTGCGTTGCCTCGTGCCCGCTGCGTGTGGTCACGCGTCGCTGGCCGAAGCGGTGCTGGCCGATGCCCAGGCGATGACCGAGTTGCACGACGCGGTCGATGGGGCACGATCTGCCCTGCTGGTGAACTTCGCGGCGTCCGCGGCGACCGACGAGATCGCCGAGCGGCTCGGCATTGCGGTCGAAGAGGGTCCGGTCGGCTGCGCGGAGCGCTGGGGTACGAAGTCCGGCAGCAAGGCCTTGTTCCGGGAGAGCCGGGTCCTCTGCCCGCGCGGAGATCTCGAGGTCGTCCGGAGCGTCGCCGGAGTGCGCCGTCTGGCCAAACACCTGGCCGCAGCGGATCCACCCGCCGAGCGAGTGATGGTCAAGCTCGACGCGTCAGGGTGGGCCAGCGGCATCGGCAACGCGGTGGTGCACAGCGCGACGCTCGCGCGAACCGGCGATCTGCAGGCATCGGTGCAGCGGCTGCTGCAGCCCTGGGAGGACTACCTCGATGCGCTTGTCGACGGCGGGGCGATCGTCGAGGAGTACGTCGCTGGTGCGGATGGCTGGCCGAGCGCGCAGGGCTACATCGGGCGTGGCGGCGGATTCGAGCTGCTCGCCGTGCACGAGCAGATCCTGGTCGACGGCGAGTACCGCGGCTGCATCTTCCCTGCCGAGCAGCGGCTTGAGCGTGCGGTTGGCGAGGCGATGACGCGGATCGGCGCGACCCTCGAGCGCCACGGATTTCATGGCTCCTTCGGCGTCGATTTCATCGCCGCGGGTGGCGGGGTGTACGCCGTGGAGGTCAATCTGCGCAAGGTCGGTCCCAGCCATGTCATCAAGGCCGTCCACGCCCAACTCAGGACGGACGCAGCGGACCGCAATGGCGCTATCGCCGGGATGCCGGTCGCGTACGTGCACCGCCGGCTGCACGACCCCGAGCTGCTCACCGCGCTGACAGCACGTACGGGCTTCGCCGCGCTGGAGCGTCACGGGCTGGCGTACGACGTCCGCACGCAGACCGGCACGCTCCTGCACGTTGCCGGGGCGCTGAGTCCCGCCGGCTTCGTCGAGACGACCTCGATCGCGAAGGCCTCGGGGCACGCACGAGACCTCGACACGCGAGCTGCGGCGGCGCTGACCGGCGCGGCACGCGTGGCGCGTGAGGGCAATCGGGCGGCCGGATGACGTCCTGCCCGGGTACCACGGCGGCGGTGCCACGAACGATCAACCATCACCTAGGGGGTCGGAACCATGCCCGAGATGCGGCAGTCCAGGTTCGTTCGGCGCGACGAGGCCGGCGGGTACGACGCCGGTTTCGACGGTCGATTGCGGGTCGGCATCGTCGGGACGGGGAACGTCGGCACGGATCTGTTGTTCAAGGTGCGACGCTCGCCGCTGCTGGAGTGCGCCATGTTCGCCGGGCGCAACCTCGCATCGGTCGGGATGTGCGCGGCCGACGCACTCGGGGTGCGGCTCAGCGATCACGGGATCGCCGCGATCACGGAGGACCCCACCCAATTCGACCTCGTCTTCGACGCGACCTCCGCACGTGACGCCACGCGTCACTGGCAGCTGCTGGCCCCGCTCGGGATTCCCGTCATCGACCTCACCCCGGCGAACCTCGGCAAGCTGTGCGTCCCGGCGCTCAACCTTGCCGACTGCGCGCAGGAGCCGAACCTCTGCATGGTGACCTGCGGCGGACAGGCGGCCGTGCCGCTGGCATGCTGCATCACCGCGACGCACCCACACGTGGAGTATCTCGAGGTCGTGTCCACGAACGCCTCGACAGGCACCGGGCCGGCAACGCGGATCAACCTCGACGAGTACCTCACGACAACACAGGCCGCCATCACGCATTTCACCGATGTGGCTCGAACGAAGGCGATCTTCATCGTCAATCCTTCGATCCCGCCGATCACGATGCAGACAACGGTCTTTGCGAAGGTGAGCGAGGCGGACATCCCGCTCCTGCACGCCGCCGTCGACGCCATGGTCAGGCGCGTGCAGTCCTACGTTCCGGGCTACCGGCTCGTGGTCGCGCCGCTGTTCGAGGGCGGGCGCATCGCCATGACCGTGCAGGTCCACGGCGCGGGCGACTACCTGCCGTCGTACGCCGGAAACCTCGATGTCATCACGAGCGCGGCCGTCGCGGCGGCGGAGGAGCGAGCGCGGGTCGTGCGGCCCAGCGCGCCGGTTCTCGGATTCAGCACGGTCTAGTGCCGGCGCCCGCCCGCATCCTCATCAGCGACCCGACGTTGCGTGACGGCAATCACGCCGTGCGCCATCAGCTGGGCGCCGAGCAGATCCGCCGGTACGCGGCCGCGGCGAACGCCGCCGGTGTGCCGATCGTCGAGGTCGGCCACGGCAACGGGCTTGGCGCATCCTCATTACAGGTGGGCGAATCGCGGTTGAGCGACCGCGAGATGCTGCGGATCGCGCGCGAGCAGCTCACCGATGTCCAGCTCGGCGTGTTCGGCATCCCCGGGTTCGCGACCATCGAGCACGAGCTCGAGATGGCGATCGAGGAGGGCGCCGACGTCTTTCGCGTCGGGGCGCACTGCACGGAGGCGGACCTGAGCCAGCGCCACATCACCTACCTGCGTTCTCGCGACAAGCCCGTCTACGGCGTCCTGATGATGAGCCACATGGCGTCCGCCGAGCGGCTCGTCGAGGAGGCCCGCAAGCTCGAGAGCTACGGCGCGCTCGGCGTCATCGTCATGGACTCGGCCGGTGCGCTGCTGATCGATGACGTGCGCCGGCGCATCGCCGCGCTCGTCGCGGGCACCGCGCTCGTCGTCGGCTTTCACGGCCACGAGAACGTGTCGCTCGGGGTCGCGAACTCGCTCGCGGCCGTCGAAGAGGGCGCGTCGATCCTGGACGGCACCGCCCGCGGCTTCGGCGCGGGCGCCGGCAACACGCAGCTGGAGGTCCTCGTCGCGGTACTCGAGCGGCTCGGATATGAGACGGGCATCGACCTCTACGCCATGCTCGATGCGGCCGACCTCGCCGAGCGCGAGCTCGTAGAAGTCACGCCGACGACCGACTCGATCTCGATCATCAGCGGCCTCGCCGGCGTGTTCTCGGGCTATTCCAAGCCGGTGCGGCGCATTGCGGCGCAGTTCGAGGTAGACCCGCGCGACATCCTCTACGCGCTGGGCCGGCGGTCTGTCATCGCCGGACAGGAGGATGTGATCCTCGAGGTGGCGAGTGCACTGCGCGATGACGACCAGCCCCCGTACAAGAGGCACGCGGATGCTGCGACCGAACTTCCTGCGTGACAAGCTGAGCGCCGGCGAGGCGGTGCTCGGCACGTTCGCCGTCGTGCCGTCGGCGATCTTGATCGACGTCATCGGCACGGCGGGCCTGGACTTCGTGGTCATCGACGGTGAGCACGGTGCGGTCGGCTTCGAGACCGCGCAGCAGATGGTGATCGCGGCGGAGTCGCGGGGCATGTCACCCGTGATGCGCATCTCGGGCGTCAGCGAGTCGGAAACCCTGAAGGCGCTGGATATCGGGGCACACTGCGTGCAGATCCCGAACGTCGACAGTCGCGAGATGCTCGAGCAGGCCGTCCGGCACGCGAAGTTCCCGCCGCTCGGCGATCGCGGGTTCTCGCCCTTCATGCGAGCCGCCGACTACACGCATCGCCACGGCGCGCGCATCAGCCGCGAAGCCAACGAGAACGCCCTGCTCGCGATCCACATCGAGGGACGCGAAGCCATCGAGCGCATCGACGAGTTGCTGGGGGTCGATGCGCTGGACATCGTCTTTCTCGGCCGCTACGACATCTCGAAGTCGCTCGGCATCCCCGGTCAGACCGCCGATCGGCGTGTGATCGACGTCCTCCGCGCCCTGGCGGCGAAGATCGAGCGTGCCGGCAAGGTCGCCGGAACCATCCTGACCGACATCGACGAGCTGCCGGCACTGCGGTCGACGGGCTTCCGTTATCTGACCTTCAGCGTGGACTGCGAGATGATCCGCCGGGGATATGAGAGCGTGAGCACGACCTTTCGTGCGGTGGAGAACCGCGCCGTCAGACCGCAGACGTGATCGGCTCGCTCAGCCGATCCGCGCGACGCGCGACGCGCGGTCTCGATCTCTTCGTATCAACGCCGCCAGGCGCTGCACGCCGTCCGCGATGTCGTCGTCGGGCACGCAGCTGAAGGAGAGCCGGAGGTGGTCGCGGCCGCGCGCGTCGGGGTAGAACGGCGTCCCGGGTACGAACGCCACCCCGACGCCGAGCGCGTCCCGCGCAAGCTGCTCGGAGTCCAGTCCGGCCGGCAGCCGGACCCAGGTGAAGAACCCTCCCGTGGGGCGCGACCACGTCACGCCGTCGGGCATCTGCTCGTCGAGTGCGCTCATGAGCAGCGCGCAACGCCGGCCGTACAGCGCGCGTGCCGCGGCGTTCGTCGCGTCGAGATGCCCGCGCCGTCCGAATTCCTCGAGCAGGCGCTGCCCGAGCGCGCCCGCGCACTGATCGGTGTTCTGCTTGGCGCTTTGCATCTGGGCGATGACCGCAGGCGGGCCGACCGCCCAACCCATCCGCACTCCCGGAAAGAACGTCTTCGAGAACGTCCCGCATTGAACGACATGGGCCGGCGCGAGCGACCAGAGGCTCGGAAGGCGATCGGTCCCGAAGCTCAGCTCGCGATAGGCGACGTCCTCGACGATCAGCAGACCGTGTCGCTGCGCGAGCTCGACGAGGGCCGTGCGACGCTCCATGGAGAGGCTCATCCCGCCGGGGTTCTGGTAGTCGGGGATCGTGTAGAGCAGCTTCGGGCGCGGCCCGCGCGACAGCCGCTCCTCGAGTTCCTCGACGCTCAGGCCGGACTGATCGGTTGACACGGTCTCCACACGCGCCTCGAAGCCCCGGAACGCCATGATGGCGCCGAGATACGTCGGCGCCTCCAGCAAGACCGGGTCGTCGCGTTCGAGCAGCGACTTCCCGAGGAGGTCGAGCGCTTCGATGGCGCCGCTCGTGATCATGAACTCGTCCTCATCCGCTCGCCGCCCGTCGCCCGCGGCGAGGCGGTCGCGAATATACGCTCGCGGCCCGGGCAGGCCGCGCACCGGCCCGTACTGAAACGCCGAGCTGTCGTCGCTCAAGCAGAACTCACGCAGGAGATCCGCCAGCACCTCACCAGGGAAGGTCGCCGGATCGGGAAATCCGCCGGCAAACGGAATGACGTCATCGACGTCCAGCAGCGCGAGAATCGCCGCCAAGCCGTCACGGCCCTCCCCCGAGGTTCGGCGGGCAAAGCTCCACGTCGGCGACCCCATGCGGCCCGATGCTACGCCAGTGCGCTCGCGCGGCCGGAGATCTCGTCGCGCCTGGGAGGGTCGTGGCTCGGCGGGCGGTGAGGCTTGCCGAGCTCGACGAGCCTCACGAGCGCCGTCGCGGTCGTCACCGTCGCTGACAGCGCCGAGCCACGCGAGGAACTCGGCCTCGGTGATCTGACCGTTGCCATCAATATCGGCCCGGTCGGCCAGCGCTCGCCACAGCCCGCGGTAGCCCTCCCGCACCGCCAGCGCGGCGGGTGAGCCGGGCGGCTGCCCGAAGGCTTGCCAGTCTCGGGTGCAGCGCAGCGGAGCGCCGGCCGAAAGCATCACTGACCGAAGATGCCTGGGCCTCGGCCCTCGCTTGCGCGCGGGCGGACGCCGGACTGCCGAGCGTGGCGGGAAACCGTTCGTAGCGAAGGGTTTCCCGCCACGCTGACGGTGATCGGAGAGGCCAGTGGGGAGGGTGGCGGGGAAGTGTTCGTAGCGAAGGGTTTCTCGCCACGCTGACGGTGATCGGAGCGGCCATTGGGGAGGGTGGCGGGAAAGTGTTCGTAGCGAGCATCAACCCGCCACGCTCCCCCCTCTCGCCTCCCTCACGCCGGACCCTGCGCGGACGCGGTCACCTCCCGCGTCCGACACAGCCCTCAAAGATGCCGTTGTGCGCCACCCACGCCCACACTGCCGCCCGCTGCCTCCGCGGGCGGCCCGGCGGGCGGCAGCGATCTGGCCGCGGATCGGCCTCGCGGCGTGATCGTCGCGCGGGCAGCCATGCCGTAACGACCGCGCGAACGTTCCTCCGCTCGTCCGCCCGCGGGGGCTCAGCGATGCGCGTTTGGCGCTGGCGCGCGTTGAGGGGCTGCCGGGTTCGTCGCGACGCGCGCGCAAGATGTCGCCGGCCCAGCGACGCACGCGCGCATCGCGGCGCGAATCATGAGGCCATGCCGCGCGCCGACACAGCACCGCCATTCAGGTCAGATGAGGCACCGGGTTTCGGCGCATCCAGTATTTGCAGGCGCTCACATATCGGCCCGCTGTACTCGATGCAACACCCGTACGATCACGTACTCACAGAGCAGGGGGATCGGTATGCGTGCGTTCTTGGTAGTCATCGCAGTGGCGCTGGTCATCCCTGCCGGCAGTGCGGCTGCCAAGGCTCCGGGTTCGCCGGCCCGCACGAGCGTGGCACTCGACGGTCAACACTTGACGATCCCGCGAGTGATCGCCGTAGCGCAGCGAAACGCCCTCGTCACCGTGCCTCCGGCGGCGATGACACGAGTTCAGCGCTCGTTCGATCTGCTGCTCGAAGCCGCCCGCGAGGACAAGCCGATCTACGGACTGACCCGCGGGGTGGGTGAGAACAAGGACAAGACCATCATCAAAGGCGGCGTGATCGACGCCGAGACGCGCCGGCTCTCTGAGCAGTTCAACGCCAACCTGCTGCGAGTCCAGGCGACGGCCACCGGCCCAGCCGCGTCGACCACCATCGTGCGAGCGGCGATGACGATCCGCCTCAACGCGATGCTGATCGGTCACACCGGAGTACAGGTCGAGGTCGTCCGCGCGCTGAAGAACCTCCTCAATCGCAAGATCACGCCGATCGTGCCGAGCCGCGGCACGGTCGGGGAGGCCGACATCGACATCCTCGCGCACGTCGGCATGGCTCTGATGGGCGAGGGCAACGTGCGCTACGGCGGTCGCGTCATGCCCGCCATGCAGGCCCTGCGCGCCGCCGGGTTGGCGCCGATCGTGCCCTTCGCCAAGGACGCGCTGTCGATCTTCAGCTCCAACGCGTACTCGGCCGCGATCGCCGTCCTGGCAGCCGCCGACGCCGCGCACATGCTCGACCGCGGGCGCCGCGTGTTCAGCCTCAGCCTGGAAGGGCTGAACGGCAACGTCGCTCCGTTTCTCGCAGCGGTGCAGAACATCCGCGCCTTTCCACGCCAGGCGCGCGCCGCCGCCATGATCCGCTCGGACCTCGCCGGCAGCTTCCTGTGGTCACCGTCTCCCACGCGAGCCCTGCAGGACCCGCTGAGCTATCGCACGTTCAGCCACGTGCTCGGCAGCGCGCAGGACGTCCTCGCGCGCGTGCGCAGCCAGCTCACCATCCAGATGAACCGCTCCGACGACAACCCCACGGTGCTCGTCGACGTCGCCCCGCCCGCGGGCGCCACGGCCCAGCAGCGCTCCTACTACGTCGACGGGGGCGGTATCCGCGGAGCGGTGATCCCGACCTCGAACTTCGAACCGCTGCCCTGGGTGATCCAGCTCGAGTCCCTGGCCGTCGCGCTGGCGCACGTGTCAGGCACGGCGGTGCAGCGCACCTTCCGCCTCGCCACACCGGAGTTCACCCACCTCTCACGCTTTCTCACCGCCAACCCCGCCTCGATCGGGTTCGCCGCCATCCAGAAGATCCCGGCCGACTTCGACGCCGAGAATCGCCACCTGGCCAACCCGGTGTCGCTCGATGCGATCCCGCTCGCCGGTGACATCGAGGACACCGCCACGAACGCCGCCGCGGCCGCCACGAACGTGACGAAGATCGTCAGCAACCTGTACGCGATCTTCGGGGTCGAGCTCATGCACGCCGCCCAGGCGGTCAGCCTGCGAGAGCGCGACGACCCGACGATTGCCCTCGGGCGCTTCACCGAGCCGTTCCTACGGGCGTATCGCCGCATCGTGCCGTTCCTCGGGAGCGACCGGTTTCTCAGCCCCGACGTGGGCCGCTCGCAGGTGTTCCTGCGTGGGTCGGCGGGCTGACGCCCGGCGACGCACGTCGAACTCGAACATCCCCGTGCACAGAGCTAGGCGTCATCACGGTGGCGTGGCGGCCGCGTCGACGAGCGGCAAGGATGTCGTCACAGAGCTGACCGTCATCGAGCCGAGCGACCGCTGCGGGCCGTAGAGCGGCGAGCTGGGCAGAAGCTGCAGGCGCAGATCCGAGGTCGGCCGCCCGCGCAGCGCGACGATCTCCAGCGGCCGCGTGATCGTATGCGAGAGCCCGTCGAGTACAACCGGTATCGGCGTCACCAAGCCGCCGACGACCCGTCCGGCGCTGGCATCGACGACTTGGGCGTACACGAACGTCTGCGGCGACGTCAACAGGACCGAGCCCTGATAGGTCAGCGTGACGCTCGGAGCACCGACGATGTCCGTGTCCGCGGCCGGCGCCGCGTAGGGCACCTCGAGGCCCGCGGCCGACGGGGTCGCCACGACATATGGGCCGAGAGTCGCGGCGATGGTGGGGATCAACGTCATCGAGCCCGACCCGGATCCGGTCATCGTGCCGGCCGACACGAGCGGGTAGTCCGCCGCCGAGCGCCATGTCCCGCCGTCGTCCAGCCATTGCAGGCGCGGCCCGGTATCGACCGTTGTGTCACCTTTGAGCCAGCGCCGCAGCCAGGCGAGCCCGGCCAGACGCAGCACGTCAGGATCGCCGGCGGGCGTTGCGCACGTGCCGTGGCCGCCGCAGTACCAGAGCATCTTCACCGGCACGTCGTTGGCGCGCAGCGCGGCGTAGGTCGCGACGGCCTGATCGAGCCCGAACAATGTGTCGGGTGTTCCCTGCATGAGAAGCGTCGGCGCGCGGATCTGCCCAACCAGCGTCCCCGGCCCGCGCGACGTCACCCACTGCGTGCTCGCAGCCGACAGCCTCCCGAGCAGGTTGCCCTCCAGGCACATCGTCCGCAGCGCCGGGTCCACGCTGCCAGGCTGCACGGCTGGCCCCGGCGGGAAGGCGGTCAGCCCCAGCACCTCGCCGTAGGCGCACAGCGCCAGCCACCAGCCGGCCCTGAACGCGCCATCCTTCCCGGTGCCGTCCAGCAGTGAATGCCACGCGAGGTCAGGGACGAGTGCATCCAGCCGATCGTCGATCGCCGCCGTCACGAGCTGGATGGCGCCGCCGTAGCTTGAACCCGACATGCCGGCACGCGGGTCGCCGACCGCGTCGAGTTGCACCTCGGGCTGACCGGCGACGTAGTCGATGAGCGCGCTCACATCTCGCGCCTCGAACGCAGGCGAGTCGAACGTCGAGACGCCACCCGAGGCGCCGAACCCGCGCGAATCCCAGGTGAGGACGTTGTAGCCGGCGTGGCGCAGGTTAGCTGTGCCGATCCGGTCGCCGAGGTTCGCGTCCGGCGAGGTGTCACCAACCGTCGCCCACCCCGGCGCGACGAGCACGGTCGGCACACGCTCCCCAACCCCGAGACCGACCGCCGGATAGAAATGCGCCGCGATCGGTGTCCCATCAAACGACGTGACGACCGCGTCGCGGGCCTCGGCGACAGCCGGACAACACAACACTGCGATCAACGCTGCGTTCGCGACCACAAGCCGCGCGACCCGGCCCACAATTCGAGCACCCTACACCCGCGGCCGAGTGACATCCACCCGCGAGCTCACCACAATCGGCCGAGCCGCACCTGAGTCCCCACTGCGCCGACGAACAGCTGCGTGCGGACCTCCGCGCCCGCGGTCCGAACCACGCCGAGCCTTCCCGACGACGAGCTGGCCTATGACAACACGCGCCGCGCGAGGTTCCGGCACTGCGCCGTAAAGCAGGGCATTGGCGGTCGGCGACGTGCGCGCCGAAAAACTGCTTGCATCGGCATGAGCGCGCGCTCGCTGGTCCGCGCGACGGGCGTGTGGCGCACCGGCGTTTTCGACTGAAGAGGGTGCAGATGAAGCTGTCTCCGGCTGATCAGGACAAGGTGCTGCTGTCGATGGTCGGGCTGCTGGCGCGCGAGCGGCGCGCGCGCGGCGTGCTGCTCAATCACCCCGAGGCGGTGGCGCTGTTGTCCTGCTGGGTGATCGAGGGAGCTCGCGACGGGCGCTCGGTCAAGGACCTCATGGAGGCCGGGCGACACGTCCTGTACGCCCATGAGGTCATGGAAGGGGTGCCCGAGATGGTGGCGGAGGTGCAGGTCGAGGCGACGTTCCCGGACGGGCGCAAGCTTGTCACCCTGCACGATCCGATCGCGACGAAGCGACCGCGCGAGGTGGCGAAATGATCCCCGGTGAACTGCACTGCGCGCAAGGGCAAGCTCGAGCTCAACGCTGGGCGCAAGAAGAAGAAGCTCGAGGTGATCAACAGCGGGGATCGCCCGATTCAGGTCGGCTCGCACTTCCACTTCGCCGACGTCAACGACGAGTTGACCTTCAAGCGCGCCGCGGCGAAGGGCTTTCGGCTCGACATCCCGGCGGGGAAGTCGCTGCGCTTCGAGCCGCAGGCGTCCGCCACCGTGACGCTGGTGGCGCTCGCCGGTGAGCGGCGGGTGCCCGGTCTGCGGCTGGGCAAGCAGGAGCGGTCATGAAGATCTCCCGTGCGGATTACGGCGCGCTGTATGGGCCGACGACGGGCGACCGGGTGCGCCTGGCCGACACCGACCTATGGCTGGAGGTCGAGGAGGATCGCTGCTTCGGCGGAGACGAGGCGGTGTTCGGCGGCGGCAAGACGATCCGCGAGTCGATGGCACAGGGCAGCACGACATGGGCGCAGGGCGCGCCGGATCTCGTCATCACCAACGTGATCGTGCTCGACCATGGCGGGATCGTGCGCTGCGATGTCGGCATCCGCGACGGCCGCATCGCCGCGCTCGGGAAGGCCGGCAACCCAGACATCTCCGACGGGATCGACCCCGCGCTGCGGATCGGCGCGACGACCGACGTGATCGCCGGCGAGGGCCGCATCCTGACGGCCGGCGGCATCGACGGCCACGTCCATTTCATCTGCCCGCGGGTCGTCGACCAGGCGGTGGCGGCCGGCGTGACGACGCTGATCGGCGGCGGCAACGGACCGACGGAGGGCACTCGCGCGACGACGTGTACGCCCAGCCCGCGGGCGATGAGCGAGATGCTGATCGCGCTCGACACGATGCCGGTCAACGTCCTGTTGCTCGGCAAGGGCAACACGATGTCGCGCGCGGGGATGCTCGAGCAGCTGCGCGCGGGCGCAGGCGGCATGAAGCTGCACGAGGACTGGGGCGCCACGCCGGCCGCGATCGACGCCTGCCTGCGCGTCGCCGAGGAGACCGGGGTGCAGGTCGCACTGCACAGCGACACGCTCAACGAGGCGGGCTACCTGCAGTCCACGGTCGAGGCGATCGCCGGCCGGTCGATCCATGCCTACCACACCGAGGGCGCCGGCGGTGGCCATGCGCCCGACATCATCGAGCTGGCCTCCTACGAGAACGTGCTGCCGTCGTCGACGAACCCGACGCGGCCGTACACGGTCAACACGATCGACGAGCACCTGGACATGCTCATGGTCTGCCATCACCTCAATCCGGCGATCGAGGAGGATCTCGCGTTCGCGATGAGTCGCATCCGTCCATCGACGATCGCCGCCGAGGACATCCTGCAGGACCTCGGTGCGATCTCGATGGTCTCCTCGGACGCGCAGGCGATGGGCCGGGTCGGCGAGACGATCATTCGCACGTGGCAGACGGCACACGTCATGCGGGGGCGGCGCAAGCCGGCGGAGGGATCGCGCGCCGACAACGACCGCCTGCGTCGCTACGTGGCGAAGTACACGATCTGTCCGGCGGTCGCGCACGGCATCGACGACGAGGTCGGCTCGGTCGTGGTCGGCAAGCTCGCCGACCTCGTCCTGTGGGACCCGGCGTTCTTCGCCATCCGACCGCGCATGGTCATCAAGGGCGGCGCGGTCGCGTGGGCGCCGATCGGCGATGCGAACGCCTCGATCCCCACCCCGCAGCCGATCCTCTCGTCGGCGATGTTCGCGGGCTCGGGGCGTCTGGCGGCGCGCTGCTCGATGGCGTTCGTCTCTCCACTCGCGGCAGCCGAGGGCGGCCTGGAGAAGCTGGGGCTACAGGCGCAGGTCGTCGCGGTGAAGAACACGCGTGACGTCATGAAGCGCGACATGCCGCGCAACAGCGCGTGCCCGAAGATCCGCGTCGAGCCCGATCGCGAGTTTCGCGTCTGGATCGACGACGAGGAGGTCCGCCCCGAGCCCGCCGAGGTGCTGCCGCTGGCGCAGCGCTACGAGCTGTTCTGATGACGACGGTCCTCGGCATGCTGCTCGCCGACGGGCGCTTTCCTGCCGGCACCTACGCGCACTCGCTCGGCCTCGAGCAGGCCGTGTCGGATGGCCTGGACGCCGGTCAGGTGCCCGGCTTCATCGGTGCGCGGCTGCGGCTCGTGGCCGAGCCCGAGGCGCGTCTGTCGGTCGCCGCCCGCCGCGCGGCACAGGCGGGCGGACTGCCGGCGGTGGCCCTCGTCGAGGACGAATGGGCGGCGCGGTGCCCCAACCCGGTGCTCCGCGAGAGTGCCCGCCGGCTCGGGGCCGGGCTGCTGCGCTCGGCCGCGATCGCGATGCCGGCGCCGCTCATCGACGACTACCGCGCCGCCTCGTCGACCACCCCGCGAACGGTCGCGCTCGGCGTTGTCGCGGCGGCCTGGTCTATCGATGACGTGCAGCTGGCTGCGATCGCGCTGTACGACGACGCGGCCACGGTCGCCTCCGCGGCGCTGAAGCTGCTCGCCCTCGATCCCGCGGCGGCGAGCGGGTGGGTCGCAAGCCAGGCAGAGTGGATCGCCGAGGCCGCGTCGGCGATTGCCGCCGACGACGACCGCCCGCTCGCCGAGCTGCCCGGACCCGCGGCCGTCGGGCTCGAGATCGCCGCCACCATCCACGCCGACCGCAGGGAGCGTCTCTTTGTCACCTGAAACCCCGCAGCGCGCATTGCGAATCGGAATCGGCGGACCCGTCGGCTCGGGCAAGAGCAGCCTGATCGCGGCGCTGTGCCGCGAGCTGACCGGTGCGCTTCGCCTGGGCGTCGTCACCAACGACATCTACACGACCGAGGACGCCGAGTTCCTGCGCTCGACCGGCGTGCTCGCCAGCGAGCGAATCGTCGCCGTGCAGACGGGCTGCTGCCCGCATACCGCGATCCGCGACGACATCGCGATCAACCTCGAGGCGGTCGAGCAGCTCGAGCGCGATCAGGGGCCGCTGGACCTCGTCCTCGTCGAGAGCGGCGGCGACAACCTCACGGCCGTCTTCAGCCCGGCGCTCGCGGACGTGCAGATCTTCGTCATCGATGTCGCCGGCGGTGACGACATCCCCCGCAAGGGCGGGCCGGGGATCGCGCGCGCCGACCTGCTGGTCATCAACAAGACCGACCTTGCCCCGTACGTCGGATCGGACGTGGCGCTGATGGTGTCCGATGCGAAGGCGCGACGAGACCGTCTGCCCGTCCAGGCGCTGTCGCTCGTCTCGCCGGGGGGCGCGGAGCCGGTCGCCGTCTGGGTGCGCGAGCGCCATCGCCGCTTTGCCGCCGGCGAGGCGCCGCAGACGAGCGTTGCCGATGTCGCCGACCATCATCACCACAGCCACGCTCACTGAGCCGTCCTCGGCGCTGCTGTGCGTCGAGCGGCATGCCGGCGGCCACTCGGTCACCGAGCTGCGCCGCGGAGCACGCCTCGCGCCGCGGGTGCTCTCCAAGGACAGGCACGCGGTCCGCGCCTGCCTGCTCGCCACGCAGGCCGGTCCGCTGGCGGGAGATCACGACCGCGCCACGATCCTCGTCGGCGCGGACGCGACGCTCGTGATCACCTCGGTGGGCGCTGCCCACGTCCTGCCCGGCCGCGCGCCGACGCGGCTCGAGCTCGAAATCGAGCTCGGCGCCGGCGGCCGGCTCGTCTTCGAGGACGCCCCGCTCATCGTCGCCCGCCAAGCCGTCGTGACGCGCTCGACCAGGGTGAGGCTCGGCACCGGCGCCGTCGCCGCACTGCGCGATGTCGTCGTCCTCGGCAACGAGGGACACGGCACGGCCGACGTGTGCCTGACCAGCACACTGCGAGTCACCGATCCGGCCGGAGCGTTGCTGCACGACGAGCTGCGCATCGCTGCACAGTCCACACGCGACGACATGCACGTGGCACTCGCTCCCGGTCACCGCGTCGCGGGAACGCTGTGCCTGTTCGGAGTCGACGCGCCCGACAGCGATCCCGCGACACTGCGGCTCGCGCGAAACGGAACGCTGCGGCGCGCGACGGCACCCGGATTGGCCGCCGTGCACGCCGAGCTGACGCATCCCTGGTCGCAATGCAGCGCGCTGGTCCTCGCCGAGCCCGACCGGCGTCGCTTCGCTCGCCATCGCGACGACCGCTGACCGCGACGGTCGGCGGACGCTCGCCCAGTTCGGTGAGGCGCTTAGAACGTGGCGATCAGGCGGCACGGCCCGCCTGAGCCCTCCTCCCACGGGACGATGCCGACGACCACGTTGGCGCCGCGAGGCGGGATCTTCGACAGGTTCGCCACGTTCTCGAGGCCGTAGCGGTCGGCGCCCAGCAGCCGCTTGTGCACGTCGAAGGTCGACGAGGCGCCGATGTCGAGGCTCATGGTGTCGACCCCGATACCGGTGATGCGGCGCGTCGCGAGGAGCACGTCGAGCGCCTGGCGGCCAAAGCCCGGGAAGTGAAACTTGCCGTCGGCTCCGACGTTCTTGAACGCAGCGGGGTCGCCCAAGCGCTTCTCCCAGCCGGAGTACATGAAGACGATCGCGCCCCTGGGGATCCGGCCGTAGCGGCGTTCATAGCGGCGCAGGTCGGCGAGTTCGACCATCGCGTCGGGATCGCGCGCCGCCCGCGCGGAGATGTCGATCACGGCCGCCGGCGCGAACAGCTCGCTCGGACGCAACTCGGAAACGTGACGGCCGTCCGTCACGAAGTGCCCAGGGGCGTCCATGTGCGTGCCTGAGTGCTCGCCGAACGTCCATTCCTGAGCGTAGAAGCCGTCATTCGCCACGGTGACCAGCGTGCGCCGCACGGGCGCATCCCCCGAATAGACGGGAAAGCCTGCGCGAAAGACGTGCGTGAGGTCTTGATGGCGACGACCACGTGCGCGGCGCGGCCGCTGAGCGGCGGCGGTCCCGGGCAGCAGCGCGGCGAGCGCCGTGGCCCCACCGCCGGCCAAGACCGTGCGGCGGCTCAACGCGTCGACGGCAACCGGCGCCGGCCCGGCATCAGCTGCGTCACGAACGGACTCGAGGGTACCTGGCAGACACACGTCGATCTCCCTTCCTTCGCTCCTTGCGGACGCTAACGCGCCGCCCGCACAAGCGCCACCGGCCGCCCCAGAAGGGCTGCGCCACCGCGTTGTGTTCGACGAAGCACAAGGAGGCGGCGCGCGGGCGCTCGAGCACTACCCCGGCCCCATGCCGGCAGCCGACGTCGGGGATCGCAACGCGTGGACGCTGCCCGCGGAGAGGTCGGTGACCGGATCCGGCGCATCCGCCAAGCGCCGGTTACTGGTGCGACGGTCGCGGGGTAGGGGAGCCGTGAGGCAGGCCAACCAGCGCGTCTTGTTCCGCCGAACGGCGGTGCGAACGTCGTGACTCGACGAGAAAGGATTCAGCATGAGTGACCAACTCATCCCCGACGGGACCTACAACGTGAGGGGCCCGGGCGGCCTGCTGACCATGGACGGTGGCTTGCCGGGCGTGGCGATGCTGCAGGCTGACGGCGGGAAGACCCAGCAGTGGAAGGTGGCCTTTGACTCGGGCGCCTACACGCTGCGCAACGTGGCGTCCGACCTCTACCTCGGAAACGACGGCGATCCCAACGATCCGTCGATGATCGTCAAGGGAACGAAGCAGGCCTTCCCCTGGAAGCTGTCGGCGGGCCACGACTCCGATGAGACGACCCATGTCTTGACGTCCGCCGGCTCCAGCGACGGCCTGGTGCTGAGCATGAGCCTCCTGCGTATCTGGCCTCCCCTCGTCGCCATCCTTGCGCCGCGCGACTACAGCACCGTTGAGTGGGCGTTCGATTCCGTGTAGCAACAGCACCCGGCCGGGAGGTTGGTTGGCGAATACTGATGGAAACGACCTGCCTGGGTCACGTCGGCGGGGGGATGGATTTCACCCCGTCGAGTGATGCGGGCCGCAATGCGGCGAACGAGCCGTACGTCCTCGTGGCGGTCTTCGATTTCGATCGGCGAGACGCCGTCGGTGTGCCGGCCAGGACCCGTGCTCTGCGGTCCGCTCGACGGCGTCGACGACCAGGAGAACCACAGCTTTCCGTTCCCCCCGTTCCGCCAAGGCCCGTCGAAGCCGGAGTCGGCGGTCTTCCTCACCGCGATCCTCGAAAACGACAACGTCAATCCCGAAGCGATCCGATCGGCGGTCTCGGGCGCCATGGCGGCCGTCGCCCTGGCGACGTTCCAGTCACCGCGAGCGAAGGTCGTTTCCGAGGGACTCAGCGCCATGTCCGGGGCCGCCCAGCCGTTCATCGGTCCCGCCTTGGATCGCCTGATCGGCCCGCCCGCCGAGCTCGTGTTCACGGCCGACGACATGGCGCGGGCGGCGGTGGGCGACACGGCGCGACAGGTGCTGCGGTTCAGCGGCCATGGCGACTACTCCGTGCACTTCCTCGCGCGCCGCAACTAGCCTTCCCACCATCCCGACGGACGCGAGCTCGATGTCGTTAGCCGGTCTCGACCGAGGCCGCGCGCCGGCGCGCGATCGCGAGCGACGGCCGCGCGCTCCGCACCCCGCGCAGCGCCGCCGCGCCGAATGCGAGGCCGACGAGCAGGAACGCGCCGCCCACGGCGATCCCGAAGAGCGAGATCTGCTCGGCCATGTAGCTCGTGTTGAGCGCCGTCGTGAGCGCCGTCTCGGTGACCCAGAGCTGCGCCATCGGGTTAGTCATCGGGCCGCCGTCGGGCATCTTCACCGCGGTCGCCACGTCGAAGGTCCCCTTGCCGTCCTTGCTGGCAAACGGCGGCAACTGCGCGTACGTCTTGCCGCCCGTGGCGACCAGAGCGTCGATGCGCATGTACTCGGCGAAGCAGCGCGCGCTCGCGCCATCGTCGATCGGCGTGCCGGCGACCGAGCACGTCGGCAGCGCGATGCCCTTCAGGCCGGCCTTCTCTGCGTTGGCCGCGATCCGCGCGGGGGTCATGTGCGGCGCGCCGGTGACGCCCTCCAGCGCCAACGCGTTGCGAACCGTGGACTTCCCGTTGAGCCCCTGCCCGATCGCGGCGACGCCGAAGACCGCCAGGACGGCGGCAGCGGCGAGCCCCGCGACCCGGCGCCGCCGGCTGGGTGATGATGCGTTCTGCATGACAACGTCCTCCCTCTGAGAAATTGCGAGTGTGAAGCTGAGACCGCCGCCGTGAGCGATTCTCATCGCCACCGGCCAACCCAGCGTCGGGAGCATGTCCACCTCGTCGCCGATGGCCTCCTCACAACGCGACGACCCACGAGTGTGGGCCTTCTCCCAGACGTCCGACCGGCGACGCCGCACCGATGACCGCCTGGCCTTGTCCTCGGACCTCGATGCACAGCAGCGGGTTCGCGCGGGGCGAGCGAATCGTGGCCTAGCTCATCCGTGCGGTGCAGGCACCGTCGCAGCCGCCTGGGAGCTGGGGCTAACCGTGAAGTGCTCGACGCCATCCAGGGGCGCCGCGACACAGGCCCGCCCGTCGTCGCCGAATCAACGCAATCCGTGGTAGGACGCGCCTTGCGTTTGGCCCCGACCACGAGGTCACCGCGCTCGTCGAGGACGTGATCGAAGCCATCCAGCGCGCAAAGGACCATGGGCCCATACGGTGGATCTCTTGATCTCTTCGTCCTTGTCTTGAAGATCAGAACCAATCAACCCGGTCTCCGCGGAACCCAGCCCGGCTCATCCGACCCCAACGACGTGGTCCACGCTTGGCTTTGAAGCGTGCTCCTTCATGAACGCTTCAGGTCGGCAACGAACTGCTCCAGATCACGCTGGGCAACTTCGCGTGCAGTTTCCCGATCACCGATGGCCAGGCTCAGCTCGCGTACTGCGGCCAGCCTGATGCCCTCCCCAGCGAAGTAGTCACAAAGCTTGCGCCGCTGGCCCAAGCGTCAAGCAGCGGAATGATGTCCTGCGCCATTCGCTCGACGATCTGCGAGCCGATTACGCCCGCATCAATCGCGGCGGCGTCGAAGCGCCATTCATTGTCCTGCACTGACAATGGCTTGAGTGTCCACGCCACCTTCTCGCCGGCGATCTCAGAGCGCGCCGGCTCATCGTCGAAGCGGATGCCGCATTGCAGCCGTGCGACGATCGACGCCCGCCGAGTTGCCGGCGTGCTTGCGCTAGCGCTCGCGCTGCCGGTCGGGCGCTGCCGGTCACCGGCGAGCCTGCAGCAGCGCCCTGGGCCCGCGCGGGCGTCTGGCCGCCGAGCTGCGGCGTCACCGTGCGCGCGCCGGTCGCCACGAGCAGCGTGACGCGGTCACCGCGCGAGGCCTCCACGCCGGGGCCGGGGATCTGGTCGAGGATCGTGCCCGGCCGCTCGCGGCGCGCCGTGCGCGAGCGCAGCTGCGGATCGAGCTCGAGGCCGGCGGCGTGCCGCGTCGCCGCCGCCATGGCGACGTCCGGCGCGTCCTGGACCTGCGGCACGCTGACCCGGTCGGGCAGCTGTGACGCCGCGGCGGCCGCTGCCGCGACGAGGACGACGCCCAGCACGAGCGCCCAGGCCGGCAGCGCGCGCTGCTGGACGAAGACGACGTCCCGCGCGGCGGCCGCGGCCGCGCCGGCGTTGTCGCCGCGCGCGCGCACCGTGACCGTGCGCGCCAGCTCGCCGCCGGCGAAGCGCGGGCGGCGCGCGCGCAGGGTGACTCGACGGACCGAGCCTGGCTCGGGTCGAGCAGCGGGCGCGCGGGGGTGACGGTCGCGAAGACGGGCGCGAGCCCGCGGGCGCCATCGTCGACCACCGCAGGACACTCCCCGGTCGTCGTCAGCTCGCGACGCTAATTCACGCGCGACGCGATGTGCGCGGTTTGCGCGCGCTCTGCCCGCAATTCGGTGCGAACGGGTCGGCGCCCGCCGGCTGCGACCATGCAGCCCGTGCCGACGACGATCGCCGACGCCCGCGAGCAGTGGTCGCCCGCCGGGGTCTATCTCAACACGGCCAGCTACGGGCTGCCGCCCCGCGACGGGTTCGAAGCGATGCAGCGGGCGCTCGCCGACTGGCGCGGCGGGCGCACGAGCTGGGAGCACTGGGGCGAGAGCAGCGAGGGCGCGCGGGCGGCCTGGGCGCGGATGATGGGCGTGACGCCGCAGCGCGTCGCGATCGGCGCCACCGTCTCGGCCTTCGTCGGGCTGCTCGCGGCGTCGCTGCCCGATGACGCGCAGGTGATCGTGCCCGACGTGGAGTTCACCTCGAACCTCTTTCCCTACCTCGTCCAGGAGGCGCGCGGCGTGACCGTCACGACCGTGCCACCCGACCGGCTCGCCGAGGCGATCGAGGCCCGCACCGACCTCGTCGCCTTCAGCGCCGTGCAGATGAGCACGGGCGAGCGCGCCGACCTCGATGCGATCGTCGCGGCGGCCCGCCACCACGGCGCGCGTACGGTGCTCGACGCCACGCAGGCGGCCGGTTGGCTGCCGCTCGACGCGACGCGCTTCGACGCCGTGATCTGCGCCGCCTACAAGTGGCTGGCCTCACCGCGGGGGACGGCGTTCATGGCGATCGACGACGCCTACGGCGAGGACGTCGTGCCGCACGCGGCCGGCTGGTACGCCGGCGCCGACGTGCACACCAGCTACTTCGGCCCGCCGCTGCGGCTGGCCACCGACGCGCGCCGCTTCGACACCTCGCCGGCGTGGTTCTCCTGGGTCGGCGCGCAGCCGGCGCTCGACCTGCTCAACCGGATCGGCATCGGCACCGTTTACGACCACGATGTGGCGCTCGCCAACCGCTTCCGCGCCGGTCTCGGCCTCGAGCCGTCCGACAGCGCAATCGTCTCGCTCGACCTCGCGGGCGGCGCCGAGCGCCTCGAGCAGGCCGGCATCGTCGCCGCGCTGCGCGGCGGGCGGCTGCGCGCGTCGTGGCACGTCTACAACACCGACGCCGATGTCGACGCGGCGCTCGACGCGCTCGACGCGCTCGACGCACCGGGCGAGCGGGCGGGCTGAGCGCGCTCGCGGCCGGCGCGACGGAGCGCCGACCCGCCAGGACGCACGCAGATGATTGCTCGCCGGGACGCGGGGTAGGAGCGAGCGATGGCAATCGCGGCTGACCCGGAGCTCGGCGATGCCCTGCGCGACATGCGCGCACGGACCCTCGCGCTGATCGCCCCGCTCGCGCCGGAGGAGCTCGAGCGCGTCCACCACCCGCTCATGAGCCCGCTGGACTGGGATCTCGGCCACATCGCCGCCTACGAGGATCTCTGGATCGTGCACCGCCACGGCGGCCAAGCGCTGCTGCGCCCCGATCTCGCCGACCTCTACGACGCCTTCGAGACGCCGCGCGCGGCGCGCGGCGACATCCCGTTCCTGCGCGGGCAGGACGTGCTGGACTACATCGCCGCGGTGCGCCGGCGCGCGCTGGAGGTGCTCGCCGCGGTCGGGCCCGGCGACCGCACGCTGTTCGAGCTCGTCGTGCGCCACGAGGCCCAGCACAACGAGACGATGCGCCAGACGCTGTTTCTCGCCGGCCTGCCCGGCGGGCGCCCGGCGGATGGTCCGCCCCGCGCCGAGGCCCGCGCCGGCGACTGGATCGCGCTCCCCGCCGGCCGCTTCGAGATGGGCGCCGGCCCGCACGGCTTCGCCTTCGACAACGAGCGCCCGCGCCACACCGTCGACGTCCCCGCCTTCCAGATCGCACGCCGGCCCGTGACGAACGGCACGTGGCTGCGCTTCTGCGAGGGTGGCGGCTACGAGCGCCGCGAGTGGTGGTCTGACGAAGGCTGGGCGTGGAAGGAGGAGTACGACATCACGCACCCCGGGGGCTGGACGGCGAACGGGCCGCTGCGCCCGGATCGACCCGTCATGCACGTCTCCTGGTTCGAGGCCGACGCCTTCGCCCGTTCGCAAGGCGCACGCCTTCCCACCGAAGCCGAGTGGGAGAAGGCGTCGACCTGGACCCAGGAGCCGCTCGCGGAGATCGGCGCGGCGTGGGAGTGGACCGCCTCCTGCTTCGGCGGCTACCCCGGCTTCGTCGCACACCCCTACCGCGAGTACTCCGAGGTCTTCTTCGGCGACCGCTACCGTGTCCTGCGCGGCTGGTCGTGGGCCACGGAGCAGCGCGTGCGCTCACCCACCTTCCGCAACTGGGACCTCCCAGAGCGCCGGCAGATCTTCGCCGGCGTCCGACTCGCAAAGGACGTGACGTGATGGAGCCGATCCTCGATGGGTCCGTCGAGGTGCGCTCGCATCTCGGCCCCGACGACGAGCGCACGCTCGCCGACGACGTGCTCGACGGGCTCACCCGCCCGCTGAAGGAGCTGCCGCCCAAGCACTTCTACGACGCCCGCGGATCGGAGCTGTTCGACGCGATCTGCGAGCTGCCCGAGTACTACCAGACGCGTACGGAGCACGCGATCCTCGCGGCCCACGCCGACGCCATCGTGCAGCGCACCGGCGCCGTCGAGCTCGTCGAGCTCGGCTCGGGCTCGGCGACGAAGACGCGCGTGCTGCTCGACGCGATGGCCGCCGCCGGCACGCTGGCGCGCTACGTGCCCGTCGACGTCAGCGCATCGACCGTCCATGCCGTCGCCGAGCTGTTCGCCGACGAGTACGAGGGCATGGCGGTGACCGGCCTCGTGGCCGACTTCGAGCGTCACCTCGACCATCTGCCCGAGCCGATCGGACCGCGCCTCGTGCCGTTTCTGGGCGGCACGATCGGCAACTTCCCGCCCGGCAGCCGGCGGCGCTTCCTGCGCTCGCTGGGCAAGGTGCTCGGTCCCGACGGCCACCTGCTGCTCGGCACCGACCTCGTGAAGGACCCGCACGTCGTCGAGGCCGCCTACAACGACAGCGCCGGCGTCACCGCACAGTTCAACCTCAACGTGCTGCACGTCGTCAACCGCGAGCTCGGCGCCGACTTCGACGTCGACGCCTTCGAGCACGTCGCGTTCTTCGACCGCGAGCGCGAGTGGATCGAGATGCGCCTGCGGGCGACCGAGCCCCAGCACGTGCGCGTCGAGGCGCTCGACCTCGACGTCGACTTCGCCGCCCGCGAGGAGATGCGCACCGAGATCAGCGCGAAGTTCACCCCCGAGCGGCTGCGCGGCGACCTCGCGGCGGCCGGCCTGGAGCTCGTCGAGCTGCTGACCGACCCCGACGAGCTGTTCGCGGTGTCGCTGGCCCGGGTGGCGTGAGGCCGCGATGCACGTCGAGGCGGTCATGTTCGCCAACCGCGCCGCGGTCAACGGAGGACTGCTCGCGGTCAAGGGCGCCGGCTGGGAGCACTACGACCTCGCGCTGTTTCCCGGCACGGTCAAGGGCTTCGTCGCGGGCATCCTCACGATCGACTCCGACCAGCACGGGTCGCTGCTGCCCGTCGTGCTCGAGGTCTTCGACGACGACGGCCACGTCGACGGGTCGCGCGCCTCGATGATCGCGATCGGCACCCGGCCGAGCACGGCGCCCGGCGTCCCCTACCGGATGCCGTTCGCGATGGCGTTCATGACGGTCGTCACGGCGCCGACGGTCGTGAGGGCACGCCTGCGCGCGGGGGAGGGCGAGCTGGCCGTCATCTCCTTCGCCGTCCGCGGCGGGGCGCCGGATGCGCCGCCCGTCGACCTGCTGGATTGACTAGTCCGCGGCGTCCTCGCCGCCGACGAGCTGGGCGGCCCAGCCGTCGAATGCGCACGGTCCCTCCGCGGCGCCCGCGGCGATCATCCACTCACACCAGTCGTCGACGAGCGCGAGCGTCACCGGCGTGGGCTGGGTCGTGCCGATGACGACCCAGTCGGGCTCGGCGGCGTCGTCGCCGCCGGGCCGCTGACGGGTCTGCACGTCGTAGTCGGTCTCCTCGTGCAGGAACGCGACGAGCTGATCGGCCTCGGCCACGCCCGCGGCGACAAACAAGAACCCGAGCCGCAGCTCGCTGCCGTCCTTGACCCCGTCCTCGCGCAGCTCCGCCCAGACCTCGCGGTTGCGCTCGAGCTGGTGTTCGAGGAGCTGCTCGTACCACGCGGCCATGGGGTGAAGGTAGAGGACGGCCGACTAGCCTTCGTCGCCGATGCGCATCGACCGATCAGGAGCGCTCGTCGTCGGCGGCGCCTCGGGCCTCGGGGAGGCCACCGCCCGCGCGCTGCATGCCCGCGGCGCGCACGTCGTCGTCGCCGATCTCGACACGGCCCGCGGCGAGGCGCTGGTCGCCGAGCTGGGCAAGCGCGCGCGGTTCGCGGCCGCCGACGTCACGCGGCCCGATCAGCTCGAGGCGGCGGTGACGCTCGCCGCGCAGGCGCCCGGCGGCCTGCGCATCTCGATCCACTGCGCCGGCATCGGCCACGCCGAGCGGCTCGCGCGGCCGCGTGGCGCGCACGGCGCCGAGAGCTTCGAGCGGGTCATCGCGATCAACCTCGTCGGGACCTTCCACGCGGTCCGCCTGGCCGGCCACGCGATGCTCGCCAACGAGCCTGCCGGCGAGAGCGGCGAGCGCGGGGTGATCGTCAACACCGCCTCGATCGCCGCCTACGACGGGCAGATCGGGCAGGTCGCCTACGCCGCCTCGAAGGGCGGCGTCGTGGCGCTCACGCTGCCCGCCGCGCGCGACCTCGCGGCAAGCGCGATCCGCGTCTGCGCGATCGCCCCCGGGCTGTTCGACACGCCGCTGCTCGCGGGGCTGCCGGAGGAGGCGCGCACCCAGCTGGCGGCGTCGATCCCGTCCCCACCGCGGCTCGGCCGGCCGGCCGAGTTCGCCGCGCTGGCCTGCCACGTCGTCGAGAACGAGATGCTCAACGGCGAGGTCATCCGCCTCGACGGCGCGCTGCGGATGGCACCGCGCTGATGCAGCTGCGCGCGGCCCGGCGCGACGAGGCGCAGGCCGTGCTCGACGTCATCGTCGCGGGCGACATCGCCGCGATCGGCCGGCCGGACTACACGCTGCAGGACGTGCTCGACGACTGGGCGCTGCCGGGCTTGGACGTCGAGACCGACGTCTTCGTCGTCGAGGACGACGGCGCGCTCATCGGCTGGGCCGACGTCGACGAGGTCGGCGCCCGCGTCACCGTCCATCCCGCGCACCTCGGACGCGGCGTCGGAACGCTGCTGCGCGCAGCGATCGAGCGGCGCATGCGCGAGCGTGGATTCCCGGTGACGCAGGGGATCATCAGCGCCAACCGGGCGGCGGTCGAGCACCTGCGCGCCGCCGGCTGGGAGCGCGTGCAGACCTACCAGCGCATGCGCGCCGATCTGCGAGCGAGCGCCGTCGCACCGCCGCCCGGCGTCGGAGCGGTGCGGCGCTTCGACCTCGCCGCCGAGGGGCCCGCGCTGCATGCGCTGATCGAGACGGCCTTCAGCGAGATCGCGTTCAACGCGCCGCAGTCGTTCGCGAGCTGGCACGCCGAGGTCGAGGCGAAGTCCGCGCTGCAGTTCCGGCTGGCGCTCGACGACGACGCGGGCCTCGTCGCCACCGCGATCGGCCAGCGCTGGGAGGAGGGAGTCGGCTATGTCAGCCGGCTCGCCGTCGCGCCGCGGGGCCGCGGCCGCGGCCACGGCCGCGCCGTGCTGATGGCGCTGCTGGACGCGTTCCGCACGGCCGGCCTGACGACCGCCGAGCTCTCCGTGGCCGGCACGAACATGCAGGCCACGGAGCTCTACGAGTCGGTCGGGATGGCGCCCGACCACGCGTCGGAGCGCTGGCGGCTGCCGCCCGCTACCTAGCCGGCTCGGCGTGCATCAGCGATCCCGGCGTGGTCAGCGTCTCACCGGTCTCCAGCAGCGTCTTCAGGCCGGAGAGGATCATCGGCCAGCCGCCGAAGATCTCGTCGTTGACGTGCTCGGGCAGCTGATCGTGGATGACCGTCAGGCGGCATGAATCGGCGACCGGCTCGATCTCCCACGTCACCCGCGACGTTCCCTCGCGCTCGACCTCCTCGCTCCACAGCGCCTGGAAGCTCTGCACGAGCCGGCGCGGCGGATCGATCTCGAGGACCTCACCGTGCGAGATCGGGCCGGGGGCCTTCGGGGTGACGCCCTGCCAGCGCGAGCCGGGCGCCCAGTCGGTCTCGATGCCGACGCCGAAGCTGTACTTGGCGCGCATCTCGCTGTCGGTGATCGCCTGCCAGAGCCGCTCCGGCGTCGTCTTGATGTAGATCTCGAACACCTTTTCCATCACTGCCTCCTCGATGCTGGTCTTGAGCTCGCTGAGCGTCGCCGCCCAGGGCTCGGCGAACTTGCTCACCCACCGGTCGTGGACGAGCCGGATCGGGACGGCGTTGAGGAAGTGCAGCTTCTCGCGCCCGCGCTTGCGCGCGACGACGAGACCCGCCTCCTCGAGCACCTTGAGGTGCTTCATCACGCCGAAGCGCGTCATCGGCAGCCGTTCCTCCAGCGCGCTGAGCGTCTGCCCGTCCTGCTCGAACAGCTCGTCGAGCAGGCTGCGGCGCGTCGGGTCGGCGAGGGCCTTGAACACTGCGTCCATCCCGCGCAGCATAGGTGACCATTTAGTCACCTGTCAAGGCCCTGGCCTCCGTCGTGGGCCGGTGCGTCGAATCAGCGTCGGCAGACCAGCCGGATTCGACACACCCCCGCCCGCAGTGGTTCCTTCGGTAAGTCTTGTGCGCGTGGGCGCCAGCGGGCACGGCGGCTCGTGTCGAGCTACGGCGTCAACAGCGTGCGAACGATCGGGGAGTCGTCTCAGCCGCGGGCATGTGCCTGATGGAGTTTGCGGGCCCGCACCGCTCGCCCGCGCGGCTGCTGGCCGGGCCGAACGGCACAGAGCCGCAGGGCCCGCTGGTGGTTTCGACGCGCAGCCACGGTCGCCAGCCCGTCCAACCCGCGCGTGCGGCAGCGTCTGCACCTGTGCGGCGCACGCGCGCGGGCGATGCAGTCGGCGCCGTCCTCGAGCTGAACAGCGCGCGCTCGAGCGCCTGGACGCGGTCGGGCGCCTCGATGCGGGCAATCGCGTCGTCGTCCAGCGGCGGGACCTCGGTCCCCAGGCGCCGGGACCGCGCGGCCGTCGCAGCGTCCCCCGCCTAAAGTTGGCCGCCATGATCCGTCGCCGCGTCCGGCTGCAGGCGCTCACGGCCGCCGTCTGCGCGCTGGCGCTCGTCACGGCGGGCTGCGCCGGCTCGGGCCGCGCGCCCGCGGCGACCGCCGATCGGGCGCCCCGCGCGGCCGTGCCGATCCTCATGTACCACGTCATCGGCGATACGCCGGCCGGCGCGCGGCTGCCGGCGCTGTTCGTCAGCCCGCCGGACTTCGCCGCCCAGCTGCGCGGCCTGCGCCGCGCCGGCTACCGCGGCGTGACGCTGCAGCAGGTCTGGGACGCATGGCATCACGGCGGCCGCCTGCCGCGCCGGCCGGTCGTCATCTCCTTCGACGACGGCTCGGAGGGGCAGGTCCGCCACGCACTGCCGCTGCTGCGCGCGTACGGATGGCCCGGCGTGCTGAACCTCACGTGGCGCTTCTTGCCCGACATCGGCGGCGTGAGCGCCATCCGCCGGTTGGCGCGGGCCGGGTGGGAGATCGACTCGCACTCGCTCCACCACCCCGACCTCACGCGGTCGTCGGCCGCCGAGCTGCGCCGCGAGCTGAGGGGATCGCGCTCGCGCATCAAGCGCGCGTTCGGCCCGCGGGCGGCGAACTTCTTCGCCTACCCGTCGGGCCGCTACGACGCCCGGGTGAAGCGGGCAGCGCGCGCGGCCGGCTACCTCGCCGCGACCACCGTCGAGCGCCGCTACGCCAAGCCCACCGCCGACCCGTACGCGCTGGGGCGCATCCAGGTCAGCGCGGGCGTGAGCGCGACCGGGCTGCTGCGCCGGCTGCGCGAGCTGCGTCCGTAGTGGACCACTACGCCGCTCAGGCGGCGAGCCGCTCGACGAGCATGGCCTGGCCCATCCCGCCGGCCACGCACATCGCCTCGATGCCGTAGCGGCCGTCGACCGCGTCGAGGCCGTTGAGCAACGTGGTCATGATCCGCGCGCCGGTCATGCCGAACGGGTGGCCGAGGGCGATCGCGCCACCGAACGGGTTGAGCTTCTCGGGGTCGATGCCGAGCTCGTCGCGGCAGGGGACGATCTGCGCCGCGAACGCCTCGTTGATCTCGACGACGTCGATGTCGTCGACCGTCATGCCCGTCTGCGCGAGCAGCGCCTGGATCGCCGGGATCGGGCCGAGGCCCATCATCTCCGGGCGGATCGCGGCCACCGTCGAGGCGATGATCCGCGCCCGCGGCTCGAGGCCCAGCGACGCGGCCCGCTCGGCGGACATGACGAGGACCGCGGCGGCGCCGTCGTTGAGCGGGCAGGCGTTGCCCGCCGTGACCGTGCCGTTCTCGGGATCGAAGGCCGGGTTCAGCGCGGCGAGCTTCTCCAGCGTGGTCGTCGGCCGCGGGCCGTCGTCCTTGGCGAACACGCCGCCATCGGGCAGCGTGACCGGCACGATCTCGCGCTCGAAGTGGCCGGACCGTTGCGCGGCCACGGCGCGCATCTGCGACGTGAGCGCCCACTCGTCCTGCGCCTCGCGCGATACCTCGCGGTCCGCCGCGACGCGCTCGGCGGTCAGGCCCATCGGGATGTAGACGTCGTAGGCCGAGCCCTCCGAGCCGTCAAGCTGCGGGTGCTTGGCCTCCTCGGGGATGCCCGCGCCCAGGCCCGCGCGCGAGACGGCCTCGACGCCGGCGGCGATGTACTGGTCGCCCTCGCCGGCCCTGATCGCGTGGAAGGCCATGCGCAGCGTCTGCAGCGACGAGGCGCAGAAGCGGTTCACCGTGCAGGCCGGCACGTGGTAGTCGATGCCGGCGACGAGCGACGCGTTGCGGCCGATGTTGTAGGCCTGCTCGCCGACGGCCGACGCGGCGCCCATCATCACGTCGTCGGTCTGGGCGAAGTCGACCTCGGGGTTGCGCTCCATGAGCGCGCGCAACGGGGTGGCGGCGAGCTCGTCCGCGCGCACGCCGACGAGCGAGCCCTTGAACGCACGGCCGATCGGCGTGCGGACGGCGTCCACGATCACTGCTTCGGGCATGTCCTGCTCCTTGTGTGGTCGGTTGTGCCCCCGGCGGTCGCACTCCACGGGGACGTCTTTCACACCGGCGTCGCACTCGCCGGAGCCTTCCGTAGCCCGCAGTGTAGTCAGATGAACGTGCGCGGCCGGTTGCGACCTGACACCGCGTCGAGTGCGTCATGGGTCCGCTGCGCCGCCGCCGGCGTCGTAGGCGCAGGCGCCCGCGCCGATCCCCCGATGACCGCCTATGCCCGACGCGTGCCCGACGGCGTCCTGCGCCCTCGCCGCTCCCCGCGACGATCGCGCCGGGCGGCGGCGGCGCGGACACGATCGACTGCGGCCGCGGCGACGACACGGTGTTCACCCGCCCGCGGCTGCGCGGCGGCGAGAACGTCGTCAGCCGCTTCACCGCCACGCGGCGCGCACCGTCGGCTGAACGCGCGCCCGCTCGCCCCGCCCGTACCTCGTTCGCTCGATTCTCGGGCTTCTCTCATGCCGCCTGAGAGCTTCCTACCGCAAGCGCCGGGGAGCCAAGGGCAAACGCAAGCTCGGCTATGGCCGGTTCGGCTACTACGCCGCGCCCAAGCGCGTCACGGCGAAGAACGCGTGCGTGCGCTGGGGCGGCGGGATCAGTGTCGGTGCAGGCGCGCCGCGAGCTACGTGAGCAGCTTGGAGCACTGCGGCTGCGCACAACGTGCGGGCGGGACCGCGTCCCGCCCGCCCATGCCGTGGCGCCTAGTTCAGGACGCCGGCGTAATGACCGGTGTCCGGCAGGAACGCCATGGCTCCGATCACGATGAGCATGGCGATGAACGCCAGGATTGCGAGCATGAACTTCGCGGGGGTCACCATAAGAGCTGCGTCTCCTCCAGTTGAGAGAACAACGACCAAGACGGCCCGAAATCCGTCCAGCGGCGAATTTATCAGTGCGGACGCGCCAACTGCTACCCGACCCCCTCCGCGAGCCTGGCGCAGGGGCGCTCAGAGGCCGAGGTCGCGCACGCCGAGCTCGTCGGCGCCGAGGTGATGGGCGAGCTCGTGGCGGACCGTCCGCGTGACCTCGTGGCGCAGCAGCTCGGGGTCGTGGCCGAAGTCGCGCCGCAGCGTGTCGCGGTAGATGATGATCCGGTCGGGCACGTCGTCGCGCGCGACGCCGTCGCCGTGGTACAGGCCGTAGGCGCCGGCCTTGCGCCCGCCGTTGGAGATGACGACGGCGACGTTGCGCTCCAGCGCGCGCTGCAGGATGTCGGGCAGCTCGTCCATCGCCTCGCGCACGAGCTCGGCGAAGTCCTCGTCGTCGTAGGGATCGAGCTCGAGGAACTGCATCTCGTCGGGCTCGGGCGAGACGCCGTCGCGGGCCAGGCGCTCGCTCTCCTGCACGATGCGCTCGAACTCGGCCTCGGACTCCGGCTCGCTCCAGCCCGCCAGCCTCAGGCCCAGCGTCATCATCAGCGCGCCGACCACGAGGATCGCCAGCACGACGAGGACGCCGCCCTGCATGAGCCGCACCGGCGTCGAGACGCTGAAGCCGCCGAGCAGGCCGACCGCGCCCAGCCCGACCGCCAGCGCGATGAGCGCCGCCAGCATGACCCGTCGCGGCGTCGGCTGGCGCACGATGTGGGCCCTACCTCATCGAGCGGGCGATGACGACCCGCTGGATCTCGTTGGAGCCCTCGTAGATCTGGGTGATCTTCGCGTCGCGCATCATCCGCTCGACCGGGTACTCGTTGACGTAGCCGTAGCCGCCCAGCACCTGGATCGCCTCGATCGTGACGGCCATCGCGGTGTCGGAGGCAAACAGCTTGGCCATCGAGGTGTACTTGCCGAGGTCGGGCTCGTTGCGGTCGGCCTTCGCACAGGCCTTGTAGAGCAGCTCGCGCGCGGCGGCGGTGCGCGTCTCCATGTCGGCGAGCTTGAACTGGATGCCCTGCAGCCGGTTGATCGGCTGGCCGAACGCGATCCGCTCGCGCGCGTAGCCGGCCGCGAAGTCGGTGGCGCCCTGCGCGATGCCGACGGCTTGGGCGGCGGCGCCCAGGCGGGTGCGCTCGAGCGTCGCCAGCGCGACCGGCAGGCCCTTGCCCGCGGCGCCGATCCGGTTGGCGTCGGGCACGCGCACGTCGGTGAACGACGGCGAGCCGGTCGGCGAGCCCTTGATGCCGAGCTTGTGCTCCAGGGCGCCGGGATCGAAGCCCTCGCGGTCGGCCTCGACGATGAACGCCGTGCTGCGGTTGCGCTCGCGGTCGGTCTTGGCGAAGACTATGTAGAAGTCGGCGACGCCGGCGTTCGTGATCCAGTTCTTCTGGCCGTTGATGACCCACTCGTCGCCGTCGCGCACGGCGCTCGTGCGCAGCGCGGCGGGATCCGAGCCGGCCTCGGGCTCGGAGAGCGCGAACGCGGGCGACCATTCGCCGCTGGCGCAGCGCGGCAGGAAGCGCTCCTTCTGCTCGTCGGTGCCGAAGAGCTCGATCGGCAGCGTGCCGAGCTCCTGCACCATCAGGATCAGCGCCGAGGACGCGCAGGCCTTGGCGATCTCCTCGACCGCCATCTGCAGCATGAGCGTCCCGGTGCCGGTGCCGCCGTACTGCTCGGCGAACGGCAGCCCGAGGACGTCGTGCTCGGCCAGCAACGTGCGGATGTCGCGCGGGTACTGTCCCGTGCGGTCGATCTCGGCCGCGCGCGGCGCGATCTTCTCCTGCGCGAGCCGGCGGATCATGTCGCGCAGATCAACGAGCTCCGCGGGGATGGCGTAGGCGTCCGTGGTTGCCGTCGTCATGCGCTGGATGGTACAAGCGGGCACGCCGGGCTTACGAAGCACAGCGGCTGGGCATACACAGCCGCATGGGTATAGGCACATCGATCTTTCTCATCGCGCTCGGCGCGATCCTGAAGTTCGCCGTGACCGCATCGGTTTCCGGCATCGAGCTGCAGACGGTCGGCTTGATCCTCATGATCGTCGGCGTGATCGGCCTGGCGATCTCGCTGATGTTCCTCTCGCAGGCGAGGCGCCCCGTCGCCGTCGAGCGCGACCGCGTCGTCGAGCGCGACCCGTACCTCTAGATCCGCACCTGGGCTAGACGATCGGCCCCGCCGGCTCCCGCGGCGCGGCTTGGTCCTCGGGATCGTCGGCCAGCCGGTACCACTCGGCGATCTTCCCGTGGCGCACGCGGATCGCCGCGTGGGCGACGTTGCCCGTGCCGCTGCCGCAGTCCGCGCCGGGCCGCTGCGTGAGCCGGAACACGGCGATCGTGAAGCCGTGGGGCGCCCGGACCGCCGAGACGAGCCGCGACCCGCAGGAGAGCGAGTCGTTGAAGAGGCGCACCGCGGCGGCCGACCGCAGCGTCAGCAGCGGGGTACCGTTCTGCACCTTCGACGGGGCGGCCCAGAGCGCGGATGCGCCGGCGACGTCGCCGCCCCGCAGCGCGTCCGACCACGACCGGATGACCCTGACCGCTCCCGGATCGGCCCCCGTCGGCTCGGCCGCCCGGGGGTCGGCGGGGCTGGAGTCACGGTCGCCGGCGTCCTCGCCCCCGCAGGCGGCGAGCACCAGGAGACAGAGCAATACGGGCAGGACGATGAGCGGCGTGCGCTGGGCGATCGACGCAGGATCGCACGCCGGCGGTGCCGGCTCGAGCGGCCGCGCGCCGGCATCGGAGTTTGGCGCTGCCATCCAGGGGGGAGGGTCGGCGTTAGGGGAAATCCGATCAAAGGACGCGTATGCCCACGCTCGACACACAGCGATTCGCGCTGTACCTACCGCCCAGGCAGGCTGGTGACGGACTGGATCAGGACGAGGAATGGTGTGAAATCGAGCTGGATGGAAGACGGCAGCGCATCCGCCTGCACGACTACGCGGCGATCTTCAACGTGCCCGGGCTCTACGAGCAGCTCTTCTGCGAGCAGCTCGAATGTGACTCTCCGGAGATCGTCTGCCGGCTGCTCGGCGCCGAGCTCATCGCGGCCGACATCGACCCCGCGACGCTGAAGGCGCTCGACTTCGGCGCCGGCAACGGGATGGTCGCCGAGCAGCTCGCCGCCATCGGCGTCGACTCTCTCGTCGGCCTCGACCTGCTCTCCGAGGCGCGCGACGCAGCCCACCGCGACCGCCCGGGGCTCTACGAGGACTACTACGCCGGCGACGTTACCGACCTCGATCCCGGCGACCGCCGCGAGCTCGAGGACCACGACGTCAACGCGATGACCTGCGTCGCTGCACTCGGCTTTGGCGACATCCCGCCGGCGGCCTTCGCCGCAGCGTTCAACTTCGTCGCGTCGCCGGGCTGGATCGCCTTCAACCTGCGCGACCGCTTCATCGACGACGCCGATCCGGCCGGCTTCGGTGCGTTCATCGCGCGGATGTTCGACGAGGGCGTGCTCGAGGAGCAGGCGCGGGTGACGTACACGCACCGCGTCTCCGTCGCCGGCCAGCCGCTCGAGTACAGCGCGATCGTCGCGTGCAAGCGCGCCGACGTGCCGATGGACTGGACGCACCCGAGCTAGTCCACCCCCCCGGACGCTGGGCCTCCTCACCGCTCAGCCGGGCAGGATCTCGGTCGGCAGCCCGCCGCTCGCTCCGGAGGCGATCAGCGCTCCGGCGAACGCGCCGAGCAGCATGCCGTGCAGCTCCTCGCGGCTGAGGTCGTCATGGGCGATCCAGTCGAGGATCGCGCCGTCGAGGAAGCCGAGCCACCCGTGCACCGCCACCCGGGTGGCGGGCCGCTGCCCCTCCGCGCCGAGCCCGGTGAGGATCCGCGACGCGGTCGTGGCGTGTACCTCAGCGACGATCTCGCGCACCTCGGCGGCGCCGCTCTGCAGCAGCGTCGCGTAGGCGGCCGGGCGCTCCTGCACCCACTGCAGGAAGGCGTCGAGCGTCGTGGCCAGCTGCTCGGCGGGCGGCTTGCCCGGATCGGGCTCCGTGCGGGCTCGCAGCTCCTCGGCTCCCTCCTCGAGCGCGGCCTCGAACAGCCGCCGCTTGCTCGGGAAGTAGTGGTACAGCAGCGCTTTGGAGATCTGCGCCTCGCGCGCGAGCTGCGACATCGACAGCCCCTCGTAGCCCTGCTTGGCGAAGAGCTCGGTGGCCCGGGCGAGCAGCAGCTCGCGGCGCTCGTCGCGCTGCAGTCGGCGGTAGGCGGGATCGGCCACAGGACCAGTGTAGCGCCGCTCTTGACCGCTGGTCGATAAGTCTGTACCTTCGTTGCTGACCGATGGTTGACAAAGGTGGTGACGAGATGGGTCGCATCCGCGAGGAGCGCGTGCTGACGCTCGAACGGCAGACCGCGAACCTGCAGGTCCGCCTCAGCGCGCTGGAGCAGCAGCTCACCGGCGCGCGGGTGGCCGCAGGGCGCGCACCCGGTCAGTCCGGGCAAACCGCTACCACCGCGCCCGCTTCCGCGCTTGCGCCCGCCGCCGGGCGCCCCGCCGCCGCTCCGGCGGCCGGCGCGTGGCCCGCCCCCACCACCGCACCGATCGCCGTGGCCGCGTCGTCGCCGCCCGCCTGCGCCGCCGCAGAAGCACCAGCCGCCGCACCAGCCGCCCGGCGCGAGCGGCCCGACCTCGAGGAGCTGCTCGGCGGCCGCGTCTTGGCGTGGACCGGCGGCGTGGCCGTCCTCGCGGGGATCGCGTTCCTGCTGGCGATCGCCGTCTCGCGCGGATGGATCGGCCCCGCCGGACGCACGCTCGTCGCCGGTGTCCTGTCGCTCGGGATGATCGGCGCCGGCGCCTGGCGCTACGAGCACCGCGGCCGGACCGACGCCGCGCTCGCCGCGCTCGCGGCGGGCATCGCCGGCCTGTTCGTCACCGTCGCCGTCGGCGGTCCGGTCTACGGCGTGCTCCCCGCGATGATCGCGTTGCTGCTCGCGCTGGCCAGCGGCGCCCTGGCCACGACCTTCGCCGTTCGCTGGCAAACGCGCGGCATCGGCGCGCTGGGCATCGTCGGCGCTCTGCTCGCGCCGGTCCTGGCCGGCGCGCCGTCGACCGCCACCACGCTCTTGCTGCTGTGGCTCGCGGGCGCGTCCGGCGCCGCCGTTCTCGTCTGGCAGCGCTGGAGCTGGCTCGCGCTGGCCGTCTACGCCATCCCGCTCGCCCAGTGGGCCTGGTGGATCGGCGACGCGCAGCCCTCGGTTCCCGTGGTCGTGCTCGTGCTCACGCTCTTTGGCGCCGTCAACGCGGCGGCCGCGATCGGCTTCGAGCTGCGCGTGCCCGCCACGCGGCTGCGCGCCGCGTCGGCGCTGCTGCTGACCGCCAACGCGACGACGCTCGCGCTCGCCGGCTGGTACGCGCTCGACGAGGCGGGGGCGACGACGACCGGGCGGCTGTGGATCGGCGCGCTCGCCGCCGCGCACATCGGCGTCGGCCTCGCCACCCGCGCGACGCGCCTCAACCGCGACGTGCGGATGCTTGCGCTGCTGCTCGGCGTCGTGCTGGCCGACGTCACCGCCGGACTCTTGCTCGAGGGACCCGTGCTCGCCGCCGCCTTCGCGATAACCACCGCCGGCTTCGCGTGGCGCGCGCGCCGGGTGCTCACGGCGCAGCACACGCCGACTGGCCAGCGCAACGAGCTGCTGCTCGGCCTCGGCCTCGGCGGCCACCTGCTGCTGACGACGATGCAGGCGCTCACGCAGGCCCCGCCGGACGCGCTCTCCAGCGGCGACAGCATCGCCTTCGCCGGCTACGCGGCGATCGCCGCAGCGGCGTGCGCGGCGTTCGTCGCCGGGCGCTTGGTCGACGAGGTGCGCCACGAGTGGCGCACCGGGCTCGACATCGTCGCGCTGACCGGCGCGGCCTACCTGACCGCCGCGACGCTCGACGGCCCGCCGCTGGCCGCCGCCTTCGCCGCCGAGGCGTTCGCGCTGGGGGCGATCGCGCAGCGCGGTCGCGACACGGTCGCGGCCTGGGCCGGCGCGGCGTACCTCACGCTCGCGCTCGGCCACGCGCTCGTGTTCGAGGCCACCCCGGACGCGCTGCTCGACGGCGTCGACGACCTCGCCGGCGCCGGGCTCGCGCTCGCCGCGGCGGCCGCCGCGGCGCTGCTGGGCATGCACCTGCTCGCCTCGGCCGGCGCCTCACCGGTCGTGACGCAGGGCCGCGCGACGCTTGCGACGACCGGCGTGATCGCGCTGCTCTACCTGGGCTCGGTCGCGATCGTGACGACCTTCGGGCCCGGCGACGGAGCGCAGCTGCTGCTGAGCGGGCTGTGGGCGATCAGCGGCGTGGCCGCGCTCGTCGCCGGCCTGCGACGCGACGACCGCGCGCTGCGAATCGGCTCGCTGACGTTGCTGCTCGTGAGCGTCGGCAAGGTCTTCCTCTACGACCTCTCCGCGCTGACGTCGCTGTACCGCGTCGGGTCCTTCATCGGGCTCGGCCTGCTGCTGCTCGTGGCGGCCGGGATCTGGCAGCGCATGCGCCCGCCGGCGCTGCCGGATCTGCGCGACGTCCCGCCCGCCGTGCGCTGAGCGCGGACGGACGGGCGAGGCGAGGCGAAACGAGGCGCGAGGCGACGTCGGGCTCGGCGGGCTAGTCGACGTGGCGGCCGAACCAGACCAGCACCTGATGCCAGGCCTCCTCGGCGGCCGGCGCGTTGAAGCGCATCCCGGTGTCGTTGAAGAAGGCGTGGCCGGCCTCGCTGAACGTCTGGATGCGGTAGGTCGCATCGGCCGCCTCGAGCGCCGCCCGCGCCGCGTCGCGCGTCGCGTTGACGCGGTCGTCCTGCCCGGCGTAGACGCCGAGCACGGCCGCCCGCGTACGGCGCAGGTCACCGCCGGCCGGGAACGGCCCGTAGAACGGCGCCGCCGCCTGCAGGCGCCGCTCGCCGGCGGCGAGCAGCCGCCAGACCATGCCGCCGCCGAAGCAGAAGCCGATCGCGGCGACGCCGGTGCGCGGCGCCAGCCGGCGCAGCTCGGTGACGGCGGCCGTCATGTCGGCGTCGAAGCGCTCCGGCGGCGCGGCGGCCAGCGCGGCGCTGACCGCGCCCTCGTCCGCGAACGAGGCGGTGCCGCCCTCCTCGGACAGCAGGTCGAGCGCGAGCGCCGAGTACCCGCTGGCCGCGAAGCGCCCGGCGACGTTGCGGATGTGGTCGGTCAGGCCGCGGTTCTCGTGGATGACGAGCACCGCGCCGCGGCGCTTGCGGGCGGCTGGCGCCCAGGCCGCCTGGAGCTGGCCGCGGGGGCCGGCGAACGTGATCGGCGTCGTGCCGTGAGGTGCCCACTCGGCGGCCGTGCCGCTGCGTCCGCGCGCGCGGGCGCGTCCGGCGTTCTTCGCGGCGGCGCGCGGCTTGGCCGTCGCCTGCTCGGCCGCGAGCATCGCGATCGCGGCCCCGCCGCTCACCCCCAGCAGGCCCAGCCTCCGGACGGCTTCGCGCCGCGTGATGATGCCGTCGGCGTGGTCCTCCGCCACTTCCTCGGCCAGATACCGCTGCAGCTCGGTCATGCCCTCTCCTCTACTCTCGCCCCATGCCATCCATCTTTGATGCCGACAACCTCGAGGTTACGCCTGAGCAGACGCAGGATGCGCTGGCCGACGGCAGCGCGCAGCTCGTCGACGTGCGCGAGCCCTACGAGTGGGATGCGGGTCGCATCGACGGCGCGCTGCACGTCGAGCTCAACGAGCTGGGGGCCAGCGCGGCGAAGATCGACACCGACCGCCCGGTGATCTTCTACTGCCTCGCGGGGTCGCGCTCGGCGATGGCGGCACAGGCGTTCCGGGGCGTCGGGGTCGACGCGTACTCGATGGCCGGCGGCCTGACGCGCTGGGCCGACGAGCAGCGCCCGCTGTCGCCCGAGGGCGGCACGGTCGCGGGTCACTGACACCCGTCCGGCGTCGGCTTGCGCGACACCCCTGCGGGGTAGAGGGACCTCCACTGACCAAAGGAGCCCCATGTACATCGGTATCGGCACGCTGATCCTGATCATCATCATCTTGATCCTCATCTTCTGAGACACGAGAGGCCCGCTCCGGCGGGCCTCTCGTGTGATCTGGGTCGGCTCTCCTACGATCGGGCGGGCAATCCTGCGAGCGAGAGGAGATCGCGATGGCCGAGGACGAAGCACACGAGGTCGTGACCGGCGAGGGCTACGCGGTCGGCAACATCGACGCGCTCGGAAGCGGTGGCGGCTTTCGCAAGATCCGCCCCGCGCTGAACGTGCAGGCGCTGGGCATCAACGCGATCGTCATGCCGGCGACGTTCGCCGGCCGCCGGCACTACCACTACGAGCAGGAGGAGACGTACTTCATCCACCAGGGTCACGCCGAGCTGGAGTTCGGCGACGGCTCGGTGCACCGGCTCGGACCGGGGGGCATCGCCCGCATCGACGCCGCCACCGTGCGCCGGATCCGCAACGTCGGCGACGACGACCTCATCTACGTCGCGGTGGGCGGCAAGGAGGGCTACGTCGACAACGACGGCCACCTGCTGCCCTCCGAGGAGACCGGTTGACATGACCCGCGGCGCCGTCGCCACCGGGCTGGGGCTCGCGCTCGCGTTCGGTCTGATGGTCGCGGCGCTCGGCGGCTGCGGCGACGACGACGACGGGCCGGCCGCGCCGCGGACGGCCTCGACGGCGGCGGGCGGCATCGAGCTGACGATCCGCTCCGACGACGGCGCGGGCAGGCGGGAGACGGCGATCCTGACCTGCCGCGCCAACGAGCAGCGCGCCGGCGGGTTTCTCAACGACAAGGCGGCGGTGAGCGAGCTGTGCGTGCAGGCGCGATCGCTCGCCGATCTCCTGACGACGCCGCCCGACCGCGAGCGCCCGTGCACGCAGATCTACGGCGGCCCGGAGACGGCGCAGGTGACCGGCGCGATCGAGGGGACGAAGGTCGACCGGCGCTTCACGCGCACGAACGGCTGCGAGATCGCGGACTTCACGCGCGCGGCCGCACTGCTGCAGCCGTAGCCAGCGCGCTGCACAGAGCGCCGCCGACGACGAGCCGGTCGGCCGTCTGCCGGCGGCCGCGGCCGGCGGCGACGAGGCCGGCCACGCGCAGCGGCGTCGCCGCCCGCGCGGCGTGCAGCACGTGCGCCTGCGGGGCCCGCGCGCGACCGAACCACACCGCCGTCGCGTAGCCGACGCCGAGCGCGATCCGGCCGAGCTCGGCGCCCGCGGCAGCGCGCCCGAGCCAGCCCCGGCGCACGGCGCCGCGCAGCGCGGCGGCCGCGAACATGACGTCGGCGAGCCCCTCGAGGTCGCGGCCGATCCGCGTCGGCCCGGCGCGGCGGGCGAGCGCGCCGTCGAGGCCGTCGCTGGCCAGCGCCAGCGCGCAGATCCAGGGCCGCGGCGCGCCGGCCGCCGCCGGCACGAGCCACACGCGCAGCAGGGTGCAGGCGTCGGCCGGGCCGAGGTTGCGCGGCTCGCCGTCCTCGGTTTCCAGCATGCCGATGTGCCAGTCGAGCATCAGCCAGGTCAGCGCCCACCAGACGACGAACGCGCGGGTGTGGCCTGCGAACGGCTCGCGGCGAGCCAGCGCGAGCGCGATCCAGGCGGCCGCGCCGAGCGCGATCCAGGCGCGCATCCGGCGCGCGGTGGCGGGGCGCGCGGCGCGCTGCTCGCGCGTGCGGCACCGGCTGGCGGCCAGGAAGCGGACGGTCGCGCGCGGCGTGTAGCCGGCGTCGCGCAGCAGCGCGAGCTGCTCGCGCGCCCACAGCTCGCCGGCGGTGAGCGTCGCCGTCAGATCAGCGTCCCGAAGACGTCGTCGACCTGGCGCCAGCCGGCCTGCAGCAAAAAGCGGCTCATGCGCCCGTAGGACTTCGCGCCGAGGATGAAGAAGCCGGGCTCGGGCGTGCGCAGCGTCTCGGGACCGTGCGCGCCGAGCGTGAGGCAGTCCGCGCCGGCCTCTCCCAGCAGCGCCGCGGCGAGGTTCATCGGGCCGGTCGTGGCGTAGCACTCGTGCACCTGCAGCTGGCGGTACAGCACGTGGTCGCCGACGCCGCCGTTGAGGGCGAGGATGCGGTCGACCGCGATCTCCCCGCCACCGCCGTTGCGCAGCGTCACGCCGATGCGGCCGCCGCGCGCGTGCAGCGCCTCGGTGACGCTGCCCGGCCGGACGATCACCGCCGCGCTGGCGCCGGCCTGCAGGCCGGCTGCGGTGGCGGCGAGCGCCGCCCGCTCGGGGAGCGGGTCTGCGTCGATGGCGCCCCAGTCCGGCGCCGGGTCGCGCACCGCCCAGACGACGCGCGTGGCGGGCGCCGCACGCGCGAGCTCGGCGAGCTGGGCGGCCGCCGTCTGCGCGGAGTGACCGGCGCCGGTGAGCAGGATCGTGCGCCCGGCCCATGCGCCCGCGGTGGCGGGATCGTCGAGGTCGGGCGTGAAGCGCTCGATGCGCGCGTCGAAGGCGCGCTCGTTGACGGCGTCGATGCCGCCGTCGCCCAGCCGGTTGGGGTTGGCGTAGGTGCCGGTGGCGTCGATGACGACGTCGGCGTGGACGATCTCCTCGCCGCCGTCAGGACGGCCGATGAGCAGGCGAAACGGGCGCGCGGCGCGCCGGCCGTCACCGATCGCCTCGTGCTTGAGCAGGCCCTCGCGGCCGACCGCCAGGACGCGGGTGCCAAGGCGGATGCGGCCGCGTAGCTGCGCCAGCGCGGCGACCGGCTCGAGCAGCTCGGCGGCGAGCTGCGCGCCGGTCGGGAGCGTGGCCTCGCCGTCCGGCGCGTCCGGGAGCGCGGCGCGCATCCGCGGCGATACGTTCATCGACCAGGGCGTGAACGTCCGCACGTGACCCCAGCGGCGCACGTTGCCGCCGACGTGCGGCGCGGCCTCGAAGACCGTGAAGTCGTCGCCGCGGGCGGCGGCGGCGAGCGCCGCCTCGAGGCCGATCGGGCCGGCTCCCAAGATGGCGACTGCTGTCACATGAATTCCTCGCGTTGATCTGTGGCCGGCCCGCGGACGCAGGATACTCAGAGGATGCCGAGGATTGCCGCATTCGGCGGGGTGTACGCCAACCCGTACGCGCTGCGCGCTCTGCTGGACGACGCCCGCCGGCGCGGGTGCGAGCAGCTGTATTGCCTGGGCGACCTCGGCGGCTTCGGAGCCGAGTGCGACGCCGTCTGGCCGCTGCTGCTCGAGCACGACGTGACGACGATCGCCGGCAACTACGACGTGGCCATCGGCCGCGGCGACGACGACTGCGGCTGCGGCTACGCCGACGAGCGCGACAACCGCTACGCGCAGATCATGTACGACTACACGCGGGCGCACACGTCGGCGGCGTTCGCGGGCTGGATGGCGTCGCTGCCGGGCGAGCTGCGGGTGCGGATCGGCGGCGTCGACGCGCACCTCGTGCACGGCTCGCCGCTGGCGATCAACGACTTCTTGTGGGAGTCGCTGCCCGACGAGGAGCTGGCGCTGCGAGTGCAGGGCAGCGGCGCGCAGCTGCTGCTGTGCTCGCACACGGGGATCGCGTGGTCGCGCGTCGTCGACGGGACGCGGATAGTCAACGTCGGCGCGATCGGGCGGCCGGCCAACGACGGACGGCCGGAGGTCTGGTACGCGGTGATCGACCTGGCCGCGGGTGCCGTGCTGTCCGTCGAGCTCGTGGCGCTGGCGTACGACTGGCGGTCGCAGGCGGCGTCGATGCGCCGCGCCGGCCTGCCCGCGCCGTTCGCGGAGACGATCGAGACGGGCTGGTGGACGACGTGCCTGGAGGTCGTGCCGCCGCGCGAGCGGGCGCGCGGGGCGTTTCACGTCTACCGCGAGGCGCTGCCGGCGGCGGAGGGGTTCGCGCTCGCCGGCGCGACCTCGACGGCGACTTCCCCGGCGGCCTCGGCGGCGGCGGCGGGCGCAGCCGTCGGCGACGAGCGCCCCGTCGTCTCGCTCTTCGGCACGGAGCTGTTTCCGGCCCGCATGTGGATCTACTCGAACTTCCACTGCAACCTCGCCTGCGACTACTGCGTCGTGGCGAGCTCGCCGGGCGCGCGCCCGCGCGAGCTGCCGGGCGAGCGCTTCCGCGCGCTGGTCGACGAGGCGGTCCGCGAGGGCTTCGCCGAGATCTACATCACCGGCGGCGAGCCCTTCGTCCACCCCGAGATCGTGGCACTGATCGAGTACGCCGCCGATCGCCTGCCGACCGTGGTGCTGACCAACGCGATGCTGTTCACCGGCCGCCGGCGCGACGAGCTCGCGCGGCTGGCGGGACGCCCCGGCCTCGTCCTGCAGTCCTCGATCGACGGCGCCCGCGCGGCCACCCACGACCGCTGGCGCGGCGCCGGCTCGTGGGCGCGGGCGATGAACGGCCTGCGGCTCGCCGCCTCGCTCGGCCTGCCGCTGCGCGTCGCGATGACGCAGACGCCCGACAACGCCGGCGAGGTCGAGGCGCTGCGCGGGATCCTGGCCGAGCTCGGGATCACCGGCGACGACTTCGCCGTGCGGCCGCTCGTCGCGCGCGGGTTCGCGGCCGCCGCAGCGGCGGACGCGGAGGCGATCGAGGTCTCCGACGCGGTGATGGTCCCCGAGCTGACGATCACCGCCGACGGCGCCCACTGGCACCCGGTCGGCGCCGACCTCGACTCGAGCCCCGACTTCCTGCTCGTGCGCGGCGACGACGTCACGCTGGCCGACGCCAAGCGCCTCGTCGTCGAGCGCTTCCTCGCGCTGCGCCAGGCCGACGGCTCGCTCCCCGCGGCGTTTCGGTGCGCGGTGTGAGCAGCGCGCGCACACCCGCTCCGGCGGTGCAGGAGCGCGGCGCTCTCTGCGAGATGCAGCGCATCGGTGTGTCGAATACGGCACGCTCCGCGAGCACGAATCGACCCACCCCCGTCGTCTCGGTGCTCATCCCCACGCTCGACGAGGCACGCGAGCTTCCGCGCCTGCTCGACCACCTCGCGGCGCTGCACGGCCAGTGGGAGACGATCGTCGCCGATGGCGGCTCGCGCGATGCCACGCGGCAGATCGCCCGCGACCACCGGCTGCAGCCGTGCGTCGTCGAGCACACCGGCGGCCGCGCCGCCCAGCTCAACGCCGCTGCCCGCGTCGCCACCGGCGACGTCCTGCTGTTCCTGCACGCCGACAGCCGCCTGCCGCGCGACGCCTACGCCTCGCTCGCCGCGGCCTGGCGCGACACGCCGCACGTCCAGGGCGGCAACTTCGCCCTGCGCTTCGGCGTCGGCGACGACGAACGCGGCGCGTTCGAGCGCGTCCTCGGCGCGATCTACCGCCTGCAGCGCCGCCAGGGCTTCTACTACGGCGACTCGTCGATCTGGCTGCGTCGCGGCGCGTTCGCGGGCCTCGGCGGCTTCCGCGAGATCCCGATCATGGACGACTACGACCTCGTCCGCCGCCTCGAGCACAGCGGCGCGACGTGCTGCCTGCCCGGCCCGGCGACGACGTCGTCGCGCCGCTGGCGCCGGTCGGGCATCTCCCGCACCGTGCTCGTGTGGTTCTTGATCCGCCGGCTCTACGTCGCCGGCGTCGCCCCCGACCGGCTGGTTGGCCTGTACCGGGTGGTGCGCTAGCGTGCCTGGCATGGGCCGGCTTACCACACGGCTGCGCGAGCTCGAGATCGCGACCCGCCCCGAGCACCCCGACCTCACCGCCGCGCTCGCCGCCCGCTGGGCCGAGCTGCCCGCGCACGTCAAGCAGCCCAACCAGATGCTCGGCCGGCGCATGACCGGCTGCGAGGGCACGCACGGCGTCTTTCCGCGCTGCAACCTCGCCTGCACTCCGTGCTACCACGCCAAGCAGGCCAACCGCGTGCGCACCGACGGCGATCACACCGAGCGCGAGGTCGACCGCCAGATGGCGCTGCTGCGCACGCTGCGCGGGCCCGGCCAGCACGCCCAGCTCATCGGCGGCGAGGTGACGCTGCTCGGCGCCGACGACCACGCCCGCGCGCTGAACGCGATGCTGCGCCACGGCCGCAAGCCGATGTCGATGACGCACGGCGACTTCGACTACGACTACCTCGAGCGGCTGGCGATCGACCCGCAGACCGGCCGGCCGCGCTTCGCGCACCTCGCCTTCGCCGGCCACTTCGATTCGCTCATGTTCGGCCGTCGCGGCCTGAAGACGCCGCGCAGCGAGGCCGACCTGCATCCCTACCGCCAGCGTTTCTGCGACATGTTCGCCCGCCTCCACGCCGAGCACGGCGTCACGAGCTACCTCGCCCACAACATGACCGTCACGCCGCGCAACATCGACGCGATCCCCGAGGTCCTCCACGCCACCCGCGACATGGGCTTTCGCATGTTCTCCTTCCAGCCGGCGGCGTACATCGGCAACGAGGCGCGCTGGCAGGACGATCTGCGCGCGATCTGCACCGACGACGTCTGGCGGCGCATCGAGCAGGGCGCCGGCGGGCGGCTGCACTTCAACGCCGAGCAGGTCGGCGACGTGCGCTGCAACCGCACCGCCCACGGCGTGAACGTCGGCGATCGCTACGCGCCGCTGCTCGACGAGGACGACCCCCGCGACGCCCGCGCCCTCCAGGACTTCATCGCGGCCTTCGGCGGCATGGACTTCGAGGCCGGCGGCCGCGCGCTGCGCACCGTACGCACCGCCCGCGCGATCGCCCGCCATCCCGCCGTTCTGCGCAGCGGCGCACCCTGGGCGGTGCGCCTGCTGCGCCGCCTCGGCGGCATCCCAGCGATCCGCCGCTCACCGCCCCGGCCGGTCACCTACGTCATGCACGCCTTCATGGACGCCCGCGACGTCCAGCCCGCCTGGGAGCTGCTGCAGCGCGGCGAGACCTCCGACGACCCGAAGGTCCGCGCCACCCAGGAGCGCCTGCAGGCCTGCTCATACGCGATGGCCCACCCCGACTCCGGCACGCTCGTCCCCGCCTGCGCCCAGCACGCCGTCCTGGACCCGCTGGAGAACCTGCGCCTTCAGGAGCTCATTCCGCTGGTCGACCGCGCCGTCTGACTTCGGAACGCCGTCACAATGCGCGGCGTGCTCCGAGTCTCACGCCGATGACCGCGTCCGCAACCACGCCAACCTCGTCTGGGACATCGCCGAGCTGTCGCGCGGCGATTACAAGCAGGCCGACTACGGCAGCGGGCAGCGAGAAGCTCTTACCTCGCCATGCGCGTGCTCCACGGCCGCTCCCGCGGCGAGAGCGGCGCTGCCGCCTGACGGACCTTCAGGCCGAGCTGCCGCTCACGCGCTCCAGCTGAGCGAGGTACAGGTCGGCGAAGCGGCGGACGGCATTCGGCCCGAAGAGCGCGTGGGGGTAGCGGAACGTCAGGTACAGGCGTCCCTCCAGCGTCACCGTCCCCACGCAGAGGCAGCGCGGCGACCGGCTCGGCGGCGAGAACCACAGCTCGCGCACCTCGCCCGCGTCGCCGCCGAAGCTGGGAGCGGCCGGAAACGACCCGATGTCGCAGAGCATCGCGGCGTCGGCGCGGCGATTGCCGGTCAGGGGCTGCAACACGATGCTCGACTGCTTGGCCCACAGCGTCAGCATGCCGGCGCGCTCCAGCGCGGCGATGAGCGAGATCCCGGTTCGGGTCGCAGCGTCACGTTCGCGGTGCCACTTGATCGCCCGCAGGACCGTCGTGGGCGTGAGGCGCTCGCGTGGCGTTGTCGACAGGCGGGTGTTGACCGAGAGGTTCGCGACGACGTGCTCGGGCAGATCGGCGGGACGCAGGTCGACCGGCACGAGGACGCCGATCCGCCGGCCCGGCATCTCGTGGCGGCGGTTCCAGCCGGCGATCGTCAGGTGCAGCGCGGCGATGAGCGCATCGCGCGTCGCGCCACCGCCGCCGCCGGTCGCGTCGCGCGTTCCCTGCGTCGACAAACCGTGGAGGTGAAAGCCGTAGCCGGGCTCGTCGCTGGGCTCGTCGTCGGCCAGCCGCGGGGGCTTGGACAGCGCGTCGCGGACCCGCTCGACGGCTTTGCGAGGCAGGCGCACGAGCCGCGACGAGGGCGGCGGCGCGGGCTGGACGGGCAGATCGACGCAGGCCAGGAAGTCGAGCGCGGCGTCCGACCCGGCGGTGCCGGCGTAGGCGCGCGCGAGACGCTCGAGCACCCGCGCCGCGCCGAAGCCGTCGACTGCCGCGTGGTTGAGGTTGAGCATGAGCACGTCGCCACCCGGGTGATGCGCCAGGAGGACTGCGAACGGCGGCAGGACCGTAAGCGGGGGGCCGCCGGTGTGCAGGCGCCGGCGAGCGGCGTCAAGCGCTTCGGGGCCCGCGCAGTCGACGGTGGTCAGGCACTTCTCGCCCGCGCCCTGCACCCCGACGAGCGTGTCCAGCGCGCGTTGCAGCCGCGTCTCGTCGAGCGTTCCGGCGACGCGCGCGTCGAGCTGCACGCCCCACGCCGACGTCTTCGGGTCCAGCAGGGGGACGATGCGCGGCGTCGCGCCGGCGTCGGGTGAGACCCACTCGCAGTCCAGCGCACAGGCGTGATCGCCCTGGCGGCCGCGCACGATCGTCAGGGCATCGTGGAACATGCCCACGAGGTTGTGCACCAACGCGCGCGGAACGGAGTAGCGCGACTTGCCCTCGTTCTCGACGAGCGGCGACGCATGGTCGACGTGCGCCTTCAGGCGGTTGTCGTCGACCGAGACGTGCAGGCTGTCGGCGGGCACGTTCTCGCGCAGCGAGACCATGCCCGGGTGGTAGATCCGACCGGCGCGGCTGTCGCGGTGGAAGTGGCCGGTGTTGTCGAGATGCTGCAGCAGCGCGGCCGGGTCGGCGATCGTCGGCGGACCGGCGAGCGCCGGCTCGCCGTCGCTGGCGCCGGCATCCTCCAGGCGCGTCTGCAGCGTTGGATCCTCTTCGTCGGCAGCCACCCGAGAAGGATAGGTCGCGAGCGGGACGGGACGAGCGCCGAAGCCCCCGGGAACGCCTCGCCGCCGCCCGCCACAAGTAGATTCCCGCGCCGTACACCCGCAACAGCGACGCGAGCTCCGGCCGCCGCGCCCCGTCGCCGCCGAACGTCGCCCCGCCCGGCCAGCCGCCCGCGGTGAGCATCCGCAGCAGGCGCCCGGGCGTGTCCTGGGACGACACGAAGCTCAGCTCCGCGCGAAAGCCCGGCGGATCCGAGGCCCGCTCGAGGAACTCATAGCCCTGCGACGTACGCGCCGCCGCCGGTCAGCGGCTCGTCGGACGCACCGACGGCGATCGTGGTGTCGTCGAGTGAAGCGCCTCGTGCTCGTCTCGTTTCACCGCGCGCGGCTCGCCGGTCAGCTCGTCGGCCGTCCGGGTGCGTCGTAGGACATCGGCGCGGCAAGCTACCAGCGCCCGCGCGCCAGGACGCCCGATCAGCGGCGCGCGGCGGCGGCCTCGACGTCGACGAGGGCGGACAGCCGCGCCGGCTCGACGTCCAGCCGCGCCAGCACGCGCGCGAGCCTCGGCCCCGGCGCGCGCAGGACACCGAGCAGGATGTGCTCCGGCCCCAATCGGCGCTCGCCGCGGCCGATCGCCTCGCGCATCGCCTGCTCGAGCGCGCGCTTGGCGTGGACGCCGAAGTCCGGCCGGTCGGACCGCGGCACGGCCGGCATCGCGTCGACGACCGCGGCCGGCACGCCGACGACCTCGAGCATCGCGACGAGGTCGGCCTCGATCGTCGCGGTGATCGCCTCTGCGTCGATGCCCGCCTCGGCGATCGCACGGGACGCCGGCGAGCTGCCCTCGGCGAGGGCCAGCAGCAGGTGCTCGGGCTCGACCTGCTCGGCGCCCAGCCGCTGCGTCGCCCCCATCGCGGCGACGACCACATGCTTCGCCTCACGGGTGAACCGCTCAAACATTGCCTCTCCCGGTCTTCATGCCCAGCGCGCGCAGGCGCTTGGCGTGTTTCTTGTGAACCGCCTGGCGGCTGACGCCCAGCGACGCGGCGATCTCGCTCCACGACCAGCCCTCGAGCACCGCCCGCTCGACCTGACCGGCCTCGAGCCGGTCGGCGAGCTGACGCAGCGCCAGGACGGCGGCGAAGCCCTCGGCCGGGTCTCGCGGGACGGCCTCTTCCTCGGTGGGTACGAATGCCATGCGTCAACCGTAGTTGACAACCGGAGTGGTGTCAACTTAGGTTGCTAAGCCGACGCCACGATCGACCGGATGGTCCTCGTGCCCGCGATCATGCAGCTGCTGGGCCGCGGAACCGTGGCTGCCCGGATGGCTGGACCGGATGCTGCCCACAAAGCCCGTCGCCGACCCGGAGCCCGCCCCGAACCCGGCCCGACCGGCGCGCGCATCCGGCCGCCCCGGCGCCCGTCCCGCCGGGGCGGCGGCACGCCGCAAAGATTCTCCGCACCGGCCCGTCGCCCCTATACGCTCCCGCGCAACATGCGCCAATCGTTGCTCGTCGCCCTGCTTGCCATCTGCTGCCTCGTGCCGGCGGCCACCGCCTCGGCAGAAGCCACCACGGACGGCGACGACCGCATCGTCGTCGTCGGCTCGGTTCTCGTCGACCGCGACGAGACCGCCGACAACGTCGTCGTCGTCGACGGCGACGTGACGGTCCGCGGCACGGTGACCGGCAACGTGGTCGTCGTCGACGGCGACGTGACGATCCGCGGCACGGTCGAGGGCGACGTCGTCACCGTCGCCGGCCTGGCGACGCTCGGCCGGGCGGGCGTGGTCGAGGGCGACCTCGTCTACGGCGACGAGGAACCGGTCCAGACCCCCGGCTCGCAGGTCGGCGGGGACGTCGAGAAGTTCGACGTCGGCGACGCGGGGCTGCTCGCCGCGCTCGCCTGGTTCATCGGGATCACGGTGTCGATGTTCCTGCTCGGGCTGATCTTGCTGCTGCTCGCCCCGAAGGCCGCCGATGCGGTCGCCCGGACCGCGAAGGCCAAGGCGCTCGTCGCGGCGGGCGTCGGCTTCCTCGCGTTCTTCCTCATCCCGGTCATCGCGGTCGCCGCCTTCTTCACGGTCGTCGGCATCCCGCTCGCGATCATCCTGCTGCTGCTCGTCCTTCCGCTCTATGCGATCTCCTACGTCACCGCGGCGTTCGCGCTCGGGCGACGGATCATCAAGGGCTCGCGGATCCTCGCGTTCCTCGTCGGCCTCGTCATCCTCGGGCTGCTGTCGCTGATCCCGATCGCCGGCGGCATCATCGGCCTGCTCGCCGTCATGTTCGGGCTCGGCCTGCTGCTCGTGACGCTGTTGCGCGCCCGCAGCTGAGCGCGCCCGCCGGCGCCCTGCAAGTTCTCGTGCAACGTGCAGGGCTTTAGGCCTCGGTCGCGAGGTCGTTGCTAGCGTCGCGGGCCGCCCCGCGCATGACCTTCCGACGCCTCGCTCTCCTCTGTGCTCTCGCCGCCTGCGTCGCGGTGGCCGGGACCGTTCTCGGTCCGGCGGGAGCGGGCGGGCAGAGCCTCACGGGCCGAATCGACTCCAAGGCCAACCGAGCCGAGTACCTGCGGGGCGTAGTCGCGGCCGAGACCGCGAGGATCCGCGCCTCCAGTGCCGGCCTGGCCCGCGCGCAGCGACGCCTGCGCGCGCTGCAGGCCGACGCCGCCGCCCAGCAGGCGCAGCTGCGCGCGATCCGCGCGGAGTTCGTCCGCGCGCGCGACCGCCTGACGCGCCTGGTCAACCTGCAGCGCAACGCGACCGGGGCGCTCGAGGCGAACCTGCAGGCCGCCTACCGCAACGGCGAGCCGGACCTTGTCTCCGTCGTCATCACCGCGCGCGGCTTCACCGACCTGCTCGAGAAGACCGAGTTCCTCAAGCGCATCGCTAAGCGCAACGCGACGATCATGGACGTCGCGCGCACATCACGCGCGCAGGTGACGCGCCAGACGAAGCGGCTGGCCGCGATGCAGAAGCGCGAGCAGACGATCGCGATCCGCCTCAACCGCAAGCACGCGGCCGCCCAGGCCGTCCAGACCGCGCTGCTGCGCGAGCGCGAGAAACACCTCGCACGCTCGAACTTCCGCCGCGCCGAGCTGCGCGAGGTCCAGGGCCAGCTCTCCGCGCTGCGCGAGAAGCTCGCCCGCAGCGCCCGCGCGGGGATCGCCACGAACGCGGGCGGCCAGGTCCAGCCGCCCCCCGGCGCGCCGCCGGCCGTCGGCCTCGTGATGGCGGCCGGCAACGCGATCGCCGGCCTGCCCTACCTCTACGGCGGCGGCCACGGCGGCTTCAAGGACACCGCCTACGACTGCTCGGGTTCGGTCAGCTACGCGCTCGCCGCGGCCGGCCTCGTCACCTCGCCGATGTCCTCGGGTCCGTTCATGAGCTGGGGCCAGGCCGGACCCGGCAGGTGGATCACGGTCTACGCGAACGCCGGCCACGCCTACATGGTCGTCGCCGGCTGGCGCTTCGACACCTCCGCGCTGCGCGGCGGCACTCGCTGGACGCGCGCGATGCGCCCCGCCGGCGGCTTCGTCGCGCGCCACCCGCCCGGCCTGTAGCGCACCGTCAGGCGCGCGAGCGCACGAAGCGACGGTAGCGCTCGGCCTGCGCATAGCCGGCCTGCGCGGCGAGCTGCTGGATGGCCAGCGCGATCGTCGGATAGACGTGCACGACGCTCGCGAGGTCGCTGAGCTTCAGGCCGCGCTCGATCGCCAGCGCCAGCTCGCCGATCAGCTCGCCGGCTGCCGGCGCCAGCACGTGGGCGCCGACGATGCGGCCCTTGGCCGTGACGATCCGCAGCTCGCCGTCCTGCGCGGACTCCGTGCGGGCGCGGTCGGAGTGCGCGAGATCCTGGCGCCACACGCGCACCGCCCTGTCGCCGTGCTGCGCGCGCGCCTGCGCCTCGGTCAGGCCCGCGTGCGCGAGCTCGGGATCGGTGAACGTGGACCACGGCACGAGGAACGCGCCGCGGGCGCGGCCGGGGAAGAACATGTTGCGCACCGCGCGCGCCGCCTCGTAGCCGGCGGCGTGGGTGAAGTGGTGGCGGCCGGTGACGTCGCCGGCGGCGTAGATCGACTTGACGCTCGTGCGCAGCGACGCGTCGACCGTGACGCCGCCGGCGCCGACCTTCACGCCCGCCTCCTCGAGCCCCAGCCCGTCGACGTTCGGTGTGCGGCCGGTACCGACGAAGACCGCCTCGGCCGACCACGAGCGCTCGCCCGCGTGCACGGTCTTCATCCCGGTCGCGGCGTCGACGGCCACGCGCTCGGCCTCGACCTCGGTGACGATGTCCACGCCCTCGCCGCGCAGCGTGGCGGTCAGGCGCTCGGCGAGCTCGGGCTCCTCGCGCGGCAGCGCGCGCTCGCCACGCTGCAGCAGCGTCACGCGCGCACCCAGCCGCACGAGCGCCTGCGCGAGCTCGACGCAGATCGGGCCGCCGCCGATCATCACGACGCTGCGCGGCGCGCGGTCGAGCGCGAAGATCGTCTCGCTGGTCAGCGGCGCGGCGTCCGCGAGCCCGTCGATCGGCGGCAGCGACGGCCGGCTGCCGGTCGCGAGCAGCACGAAGCGGGTCGTGTGTCGCTCGCCGACGCGGACGGTCGTCGGCGAGGTGAGGCGCGCGGCGCCCTCGAGGACGTCGACCCCGATGGCCGCGAAGCGCTCCGGGTTGTCGTCGGTGGCCGCAATCTCGGCCTGGATGGCCTTCATCCGCGCCCACACGCGGCTCGTGTCGCCGAGCGGGCCGACGGCCTCCAGGCCATACGCGTCGGCGTGGCGGATCGTGTGCGCCGCCTTCGCGGAGGCGAGCAGCGCCTTGGACGGCACGCACCCCGTCCACAGGCAGTCGCCGCCCGGACGATCGCGCTCGGCGACCGCGACCTTCACCCCGAGCGTCGACGCGAACTCGGCCGCCACCATGCCGGCCGAGCCCATGCCGATGATGAAGAGGTCGTAGCGCATGAGGCGTCGAGGCACCGGCCTGCGAGCCTCTGCGCGGAGCTTGTCACACGCTGCGCAGCAGCTCCACCAGCAGCACCGACGACCCGAACACGAACGCCAGCGCGGCCACGAGCCCGGCCGCCCGCGGCGACACCCCGCCGTGGATGCCGGTCTCGTGCACGACGGCGTGGCCCTTGCCGCGGGCGATCAGCCAGCGGTTGACCGGCACGGCGACGGCGCCGGCGATGACGAGCGCGAACGCGAGGCTGCCCCAGAAAAGCAGGCTGCCGGCGCCGGCCTCCATCGCGCCGGGCAGCGCGACGATGATCGCGTTGTCGACGATCTCCATCGTGGCGATGCTCAGCGTGTCGGAGGCGAGCGCGATCGGGATGACCGTCGCCAGGGCGAACCCCCCACGCAGCAGCGGCAGGCTCGTCAACGCGTAGCCGAACAGGAACGCCAGGGCCACGGCGAGCGCCACGGTCCCCGCCTGCGAGAACCCCAGCGCGGTCCCGATGACCATGCCGAGCACCTCGCCGATCGCACAGCCGGTGAGGCAGTGCAGCGTGGCGCTGAGGGCGACCCGGTTCAGCTCGTCGCCGGCCGCCGGCACCAGGAGGTGCTCGTGCTGATGGTGCTGCTCGGTCATCACGGCGGGTTTCATCGTTCCCTTTCGCTCGGTCGCTTGATACCCCCCCAGGGTATCAGAGGGCGCGTCAAGACATTGACATATCGATGATCGGGCGTATCGTCTTTCGATAACAACGACTATCGATATGGAGGCTTCTCGCCTTGAGATCTCGCAGCACATCCGCCGTGGCCGTCGAGTACCTGACGCTCGTCCTCCTCGGCCTCGCGCTCATCTTCGCCGCCGTGGCGATCGTCCAGATGGTGGCCGGCGGCGGCCCCGACGACATCCCGGTCACCGCCACGGCCACGCTGGCTGACGATCGGCTGCCGAAGGGCGTCTACCCGACCGGCGAGCAGCAGACGACCATCGTCATCGACGACGCCAACCGCCGCGAGCGGCGCCTCGCGGCCGCGATCCACCTGCTGCCCCTGCTGCTCTTCAGCGCGGTGCTGGGGCTCGTCCTCGGCATCGCGCGCTCGGTTCGCGACGGCGATCCGTTCGTCGCCGCCAACGTGCGGCGTCTGCGGGCGATCGGCGGCCTGCTGATCCTGGGCGTGCTGGCGGTGCACTTCGCCCACGGGGCGCTGCAGGACGAGTTGCTCGCCGCCTACCTGCGCCCGGCCTCGGAGTTCGACGCAACGGGCCTGAGACCGCCCGACGGCGAGTTTCCCGACTTCGCGCCGCTGTGCGGCCTCGGTGTGCTCGTGCTCGCGCAGGTCTTCGCCCACGGAAGTCAGCTGCGCGAAGACGTCGCCGGAACGATCTGACGTGCCCCCCGAGCCCTCCGAGGATCGGATCGTCGTCCACGTCGACCGGCTGCTCGAGCGCCGCGGCATGACGCTCACGCAGCTGGCCGAACGCGTCGGGGTGACGGTCGTGAACCTCTCGATCCTCAAGAACGGCCGCGCCCGCGCGATCCGCTTCTCGACGCTCGCCGCGCTCTGCGAGGCGCTGGACTGCCAGCCCGGCGACCTGCTCAGCCACGACCCGCGCGGCGGGCGGGGCAGGGGCTGATCCGGGGGGCTACTGCGGCGGGGAGATCTCGCGCTTGAGGATCTTGCCGGTCGGGCCCTTGGGCAGCTCGTCGACGAACCAGATCCGGCGCGGGTACTTGTAGGCCGCCAGCTGGTCCTTGACGAAGGCGCTCAGCTCGTCGGCCTCGACCGACTCGCCCTGCTTGAGCGCCACGGCCGCGCCGACCTCCTCGCCGAGCTCCGCGTGCGGGAGGCCGACCACCGCCGCCTCGCGCACCGCCGGGTGCTCGTAGAGCACCTCCTCGACCTCGCGCGGATAGATGTTGTAGCCGCCGCGGATGATGAGCTCCTTCTTGCGGTCGACGATGAAGAAGAAGCCGTCCTCGTCGACGCGGGCCAGGTCGCCCGTCGCGAACCAGCCGTCCTTGATCGACTCCTGCGTCGCCTCGGGATGGCGCCAGTAGCCCTTCATGACGTTGTCGCCCCTGATGAGGATCTCGCCGATCTCGCCCTGCGCGACCTCGTTGCGGTCGTCGTCGACGACCTTCATCTCGCACCCCTTGATCGGCGTGCCGATCGAGCCCGGCTTGCGCTCGCGCTCGGGGTGGTTGAACGAGGCGATCGGGGACGTCTCGCTGAGGCCGTAGCCCTCGAGCACCTTGCAGCCGAAGCAGTCCTCGAAGCCGCGCAGCACCTCGACCGGCAGCGAGGCGCCGCCGGAGGCGCAGACGCGCAGCTTGGAGACATCGAAGTCGTTGCGGTCGGGGTGGTGCAGGAGCGCGCCGTACATCGTCGGCACGCCCTCGAACACCGTGCACTCGTCGCGCTGGAGGATCTCCAGCGCCTTGCCGGGATCGAAGCGCGGCAGCAGGGTGACGCACGCCCCGCAGCAGATCGCGGCGTTCATCGTGCAGGTCTGGCCGAAGGAGTGAAACAGCGGCAGGCCGCCGAAGATGACGTCGCCGACGCCCATGTCGAAGAGGCCCACGGCGACCGCGACGTTGCTGCGCAGGTTGTCGTGCGTCAGCTCGGCGCCCTTCGGCTTGCCGGTCGTGCCCGACGTGTAGAGGATCACCGCGGTGTCGTCGCCGTCGACCTCGGCGACCTCCTCGTCGGGCCCGTGGGCGAAGATCAGCCCCTCGAACTCGCCTGGCTTGACCTCGACGACCTCCACGTCGCCGGCCTCCTGGGCACCCGTCTGGGCGGCCTCCATGAAGCCATGCCAGGCGAACAGCAGCTCCGCCTGCGAGTCGGCGAGGTAGTAGGCGACCTCGCGGCCCTTCAGCAGCACGTTCATCGGCACGACGACGGCGCCCGCGCGCAGCACGCCGTAGTAGACCGCCGGGAAGTACGGGACGTTGGGCAGCATGATCCCGACGCTGTCGCCGGGCCCGATGCCCTTGCTCTTGAGCATCGCCGCCACCCGTCGGCTGGCGTTCTCGAGCATGCCGTAGTCGAAGGCGGCGTCGTCGAGCTTGACCGCGATCGCGTCGGGATGCTCGGCGGCCGTCCGGTTGAGGTTGAGAGCGAGGTTGGCTGACATAGATGCGACTCTATTGGCACGATGGGCGAGCTGGTGCCGATAAATCGCCACCTGTCGATCCCCGTCGACGAGATCGTCCTGCGCGCCAGTCGCTCCTCCGGGCCCGGCGGCCAGCACGCGAACGTGACGTCGTCGCGGATCGAGGCGAGCTTCGACGTGGCCGCCTCCGAGACGCTCGACGAGGGGCAGAAGGCCCGCGTCACGGCGCGCTGCGGGCCGGTCGTCCGCGCGGTCGCGCAGGACGCGCGCAGCCAGTCGCGCAACCGCGCGCTGGCGCTCGAGCGCCTCGCCGGGCGGATCGCCCGCGCGCTCGAGGTGCAGCGCCCGCGCCGGCCGACGAAGCCCACGCGGGCGTCGCGCACGCGCCGCCTGGACGCCAAGCGGCGCGCGTCGGAACGCAAGAGCGCGCGCCGGCGTCCGTCGGGCGACGACTGACCGTTCGCGCGTCGCGCCTTCAGCTCAGCGCCGCACGTCCTCGCAGTCGACGTTGACGACGTCGGCCGCCGACGCGAACACCGTGTCCTTGCCGCTGCCGCAGGTGACGACGTCGACGTCGCCCGCGACGACGTTGATGCGATCGTCGCCGGCGCCGCCGTCGACGAAGTCCGAGTCGATGTTGCCGAAGATCTCGTCGTTGCCCTCGCCGCCGAAGATGCGGTCGCCGCCGCGGTCGCCGGTGATGCGATCGTTGCCGCTGTCGCCGTGGATCTCGTCGTTGCCGTCGCGGCCGGCCATGATGTCGTTGCCCGGCCCGCCGTGCAGCTCGTCGTCGCCGTCCTCGCCGTCGACGTAGTCGTCGCCGTCGCGGCCGAAGAGGCGGTCGGCGCCGAGCTTGCCGAACATCGAGTCGTCGTCGGCGGTGCCCTGCAACAGGTCGTCGTTGACCGTTCCCTGGACAATCGAGGGCAGCTCGGCGTCGTTGGCGCCCTCGGCCGCGATCTGCACGACGAGCTCGCAGTCGCTCAGGCGGTCGCGGTCCGGTGCGTCCTGCTCCACGTAGACCGTGTCGCTGCCGTCGCCGCACTCGACGACGTCGGCGCTGTCGTCAGCGGCGCGGATCGAGTCGTCGCCGGAGCCGCCGCGCAGCGTGTCCACGCCGGGCCCGCCGACGACCTCGTCGTTGTCGTCGCCGCCCTGCAGGTCGTCGCTGCCCGAGCTGCCGTCGAGGCGGTCCTGCCCCGCGCCGCCGTCGAGGCGGTCGTTGCCACGCCCGCCGCGCAGGATGTCGTTGCCCTCGTCGCCGCGCATGTTGTCGCCGCCGTTGCCCCCGTCTACGGTGTCGTCGCCGCGGCCGCCGCTCATCGCCTCCGAGCCCGACTCGCCGAACAGCTCGTCGTTGCCGTCGTCGCCCAGCATGCGGCGGTCCGAGCCGCGGCCGCCGCGGATGATGTCGTCGCCCGGACCGCCGGACAGCAGCAGGTCGTTGCCGAAGCCGTTCTCGAGGATCTCGTCGTCGCCCTCGCCCGCGCGGATCGTGTCGTCGCCGTCGCCGCCGTCGAGGCGATCGTTGCCGTCCCCGGCGTCGATCGAGTCGTTGCCGGTGCCGCCGTCGACGCCGTCGTCGCCGGGCCCGGCGTCGATCGTGTCGTTGCCCGTGCCGGAGGTGAGGAAGTCGTCGCCCTCGCCGCCCGCCATGCGGTCGCTGAGCGCTCCGCCGGACACGCTGTCGTTGCCGGGACCGCCCTCGAGCACGTCGCGGTCGCGGCCGCCGCGCAGCAGGTCGTTGCCGTCCAGGCCCTCGATGCGGTCGCGCGAGCGCGTGCCGACGAGCGTGTCGTCGCCGGGCGTGCCGCGGATGAGCGCGAGCCCCGGCTGCACGACGATCCCGCGCGGCGACGATCCGGCGAGGCGCAGGCTCTCGAGCAGGCGGCGTGAGAACGGGCTGACGAGGGTCACCGTCCCGCTGGCTCGGTTGGCGAAGAACAGGCGGTTGGCGTCGGGCGTCCACGCCGGGGTGCCGACACCGCCTCCGCCTGCGGCCAGGCGGCGCACGCGGCGGCTGCGCAGCACGACGAGCGCGCCGCTGCGCCCGCCGCGGCGCGACCCGACCGCCAGCCGCGTGCGGCCCGGAGAGAGCGCGAGGTTGCCACCCGCACCCCGCGGCAGCCGGATGGGACGGGCCGAGGGCCGGCGAGCGCCGCGCGGGATCGTCCGCAGGCTGCCGCGCGCGGAGACGATCGTGCTGCCGTCCGGCGCCACCGCGACGCCGAGCGCGCCCGGCACGGGCACGCGCCGCACGAGCCGCCGCGCCCGGGCGTCGACGATCGCCACGCGCCCGCGGTTGAGCACGACCGCGCCCAGGCGCCCGTTGCGCCCGAGCGCGAGCGCCGCGCCGCGGCCGCCGAGGGTGACCGAGCCGAGGGACCTCAGCGTGCCTGCCCGCAGGATGCGCAGGCGGTTGCCCTGGACGGCGTAGAGCCGGTGGCCGTCGGGCGAGACGACCAGGGCACCGATCGCCGCACCGCCGAGCGCGCGGCGGGTCGTCTCGGTGCGTTCGTTGACGTCGATCGCGACGATCGTCGCGCCCGCCGCGACGAAGCCGCGCGCGCCGTCGCCGGCGACCGCGACGGCCGTGCTCGGCCCCGGCAGCGCCAGCCGCGTGACGACCCGGTCCGTGGTGACGTCGATCAGGACGAGCTCAGGCGTGCCGCTCGCGACGAGCGCGACGCGCGCCTGTGCGGCCGGCAGCGGCGCGAGCAGACAGGCCAGCGCTGCGATGAGTGCGACGTTGCAGGAGCGCAAGGCCAGCGGAAGCTAGACGAACGGGGGCGCGCCGAGCGCCGCTTGCGTGCGGCGGTCGTGGGGAGCGATCAGTAGCCGACGGGGTGCACGACGGTGTACCCCTTGCCGTCACGCTCGCTGGCGGGCTGCCAGCGCGTCCCGGCCTTGGAGCGGCCGCTCGTGTCGAAGCGCAGTCCGGCGACCGTCATGTAGACGTGGCCCGCGTTGGCGTAGATCGTGATCCACGTACCGGCTCCGGGCTCGCCCCACTTCATGAAGCCGCCGGAGGGCATCGAGGTCTCGAGCAGTCCGCCGCCGTGCAGCGCGTAGGAGACGGAGCCCGAGCAGTCGTAGCCCGCGTCCTCCCACTTGCCGTGGCCGCCGCCGTAGATGTACGCCGTCTTGGCGATCTTGTTGCCGGCATCGATGACGGCGTGGATGGCCGGCGGCGCGAGCGCCGGGGCGACGGCGAGGCCGTCGGGGCCGACGGTGGCGGTCATGCCCGGGCCGAGCACGAGCGGCGGCGGCGGTGCCGGCTTCGGCACGACGATCTTGGCGTTCTTGGGCAGTGCGCCGCCGGTGGTGGCCGATGCGACGGCGCCGCCGTTGACGGCGACGTCCTTGATGACCTTGGCGTCGGTGCGGGTGACCTTGCCGTCGACCTTGCGACGCTGGGCCTCCTCGAACGTGCGCACGCCGGCCTTCGTGCCGGCGCCGAACTGGCCGTCGACGCTCATCGCGATGCCGACGCGGTTGAGGTACTTCTGAAGCGACTTGACGTCCTTGCCGGAATGACCCTGCTTGAGGGTCCGGTCGCCAAACGACCAATTCTTCTTTTTGGCCGATGCCTGACCGGGTACAAGCAGAACGACTGCCAGTAGGCACATGGCGATACGGAACAGGTGCTTCACGCGAGCTTGACCCCTTCTCCTTCGGGTGCCTGCGGGGTTAGCTGACGGACTCGCGCAGAAAGAGCTAGCGCTACACCGTTGTCATAACGGCGATTCGCCCCCGGAACGCTTCCTCAAACGTTCCAATGGTTCCCCCGCCCCGCGCCGTAGAACGACGCGAGTTCGGCTGATCACTGACCCGCGGAACCCTAGCGCACGTTCACGACGAATGCACGTCTGGTGTTCATAACTTCTGGACGCATCGTGGACGCTGTAACTATCCGCACAAACGGGGGTTCGGGGCGTGGCGCCCTCGGTCGGTCGGGACGGGTGCGCGTCGCTTCGCTGCGCTTGGCCTCGCGTCGCTGGGGGGCGGGTCGAGCTATGGACGCCGCCGGTGCAGAACTCGACCCGGTCGTGGGCGGGTGGGGGCGTGTGACGTGGTTGGCGATATCCACGTAGAACGTGACGTAACCCCGCCGTCAGCCGGTGAGCACGGCGTCGATGATCGCGAGGGCGACCTCGGCCCGCGAACGCAGCGAGGCGGCGATGATGTACTCGTCGGCGGTGTGCGCGCCGCCGCCGCAGGGGCCGAGCCCGTCGAGCGTGAGCGCGATGTGCGGCGCCATGTAGCTCGCGTCGCTCGCGCCCCCGCGCGACACGCCGACGATCGGTCGCCCGAGCCGCACGGCGGCCGTGGCGAGCAGCGGTGCGGTCTGCGCGCGCGAGTTCATGCTCGGCCAGCGGCGCAGCAGCGCGCTCTCCAGGCGCACCCCGTCGACGCTCGCGGGCAGCGCGGCGAGGACGGTGTCGAAGGTGCTGTCGTCGTCGGCGCGCAGGTCGCAGAGCAGCTCGCCGGTGCCCGGGACGACGTTGAAGGCCTCGCCGCAGTTGACCACCGTCGGGACGGCCGTCAAGCGCTCGGGCCCGGTCGGGCCGTGTTGCGCCGCAACGGCCTGTGCGGCGCTGGCGAGCGCGAGCAGCGCGTTGGCGCCCTTGTCGGGCGCAGAGCCCGAGTGCGACTTGCGGCCGTGCGCGAGAACCTGGAGCGTGCCGGCCGCCTTGCGTTGCACGACGACGGCCTCCTCGCCGTCTGCGGTCATCTCGCCTCCCTCGAAGCACAGGCAGGCGTCCCAGCCCGCAAACCGCGCGGCGTGGACGAAGTCCCCGGCGCGCCACTCCTCGTCGCAGACGAGCAGGAGCGCGACCTCCTGAAAGCTGTCGGTGCGCTGGGCGAGCTCGCGCAGGAGGCCGAGCGCGACGACGTCGCCGGCCTTCATGTCGACCGAGCCCGAGCCGACGAGCGTCGCGCCGTGGTCCTCCAATGCGCGGTGGTCGTCGTGCGAATGGACCGTGTCGACGTGGCCGAGCAGCAGCACGCGCCCGCTGCCGCTGCCCGGCAGCGTGAGGATCAGGTCGGTGGCGTGATCGTGCGAGGAGCACGGCGCGCGCTCGGCGCGGGCGTCCTGAGGCGCGAGCGAGACCGCGAACGCGAACGCCTCGTCGGCGCCCGTGATGTCACCCGACGGCGACGAGATCGCCACGAACCCGGCGAGCTCGTCCACGGCACGCGCGGCGATCCGCTCGGCCCCCGCTGTGATCCATTCCTGCATGTTCCCGGTTCTACCTGAAACGGGCGCGCCGCACCGGCGCCGAGCGCAGACCGCCTCAGATCAGAAGCCGTCCGGACCGAGGTAGATCCTGTAGGGGCCGCCGTAGGGACCGATCTGCTCGACGACCACGAGACGGCGCCCGAACATGCGCAGGAGCGGGTAGCTGTCGCTCGGCCGCGGAGCCGTCAGGCGCCGATCGGAGCGCAGATCGCGATAGACGATCCGCCCTCCGACCTGATAGGCGAACGCATCGCGACCGAGCGTCGGCGACCATTTGTCAGACCGCAGGATCCGGTCGCTTCCGCAGCGCTGGAGCTTGCCTCCGGTATCGCGGTCGAAGGCAACCCAGCGGCCGATGCGCACGACGACGGACGTCCGGTCGCCTCGGGTCACGGGGCGGCAGAGCCGGCGCCGGGGCTCGGCGGCGTCGAGGTCGGCGTATTCGTCCAGACGGAACGGATCGACTCCGGGACCCAGGTAGCTCTCCAGCTCGATCACGCGACCCGTCGTCCATGCGACGAGGAAGGTCCGGCTGACGCGCACGTCGTCCCCGGGGTCCGCGCCGTACGCCACGAGCCAGCGGGCGCCGATCGCCGCGACATGGTCGATGTGGTGTTCGGCAATCAGCGGCAGCGAGAGGATTGCGCCGTCGGACTCCCTGAGCACGGCGACGCCGTGACCGGGGCCTGTCTCCCGGACGGGAGGCCGCGCGGGCCGGCAGTCGAGCGCGATCACCCCGGCCGCCATCGCCGTGGGCCGACAGCCCGCCGGCACCGCATAGGCGCGTGCGGGCTGACCGGTCCTGCGCACCCGCAGCACCGTCTCGCCGAGCAGGTAGGCAAGCCCGCCCGACCTCCCGTCGGCCACCGGCAGCGCCGGCGAGTGCGCCAGGCGCACCAGATGCAGCCGCGCCGCCTGGGCCGGCGTCGCACACAGCGCAACGGCGCTCAGCGTGAGGACCAACAGCAGCGTCCGCATGTCCGTCAGGACGTGCGGCAGCGCCGGTTTGTTGCGCAGGTTCTCGGGTGCGGCGCGGCGCTGCGCCAACGGCGCCGCTGCAGCCGTGGTCGCCGCGCGCAAAACGCCCGGCGGCCGCCGCGACCGAGACCATATTTATGGTAAATCAGAAGAAGTGCTTGCGCGTAATGTCAGCGCGTGTAAGCTCGCGCTCACCATGACCGACTTCCCCGGAGGCCGCGTGAAGCCCGGCGAGCCGCGCTACGACACGCTCGTGCGCGGCTTCAACCTGCGCTGGGTCGGCACGCCGCGCCACGTCGAGCTCTGCGGGACCGCCGAGCAGGTGCGCGACGCGGTCCAGTCGGCCGTCGACCACGACCGGCGGATCACCGTCCGCGGCGGCGGACACTGCTACGAGGACTTCGTCTCGGGCAACCACGGCGGCGTGATCATCGACCTCACCGCGATGCATGACGTGGGCCGCGACGAGCAGACCGGCCGCTACGTCATCGAGGGCGGCTGCACGCTGTGGAACGTCTACTGGAACCTCTACCGCCTGTACGGCGTGGCGCTGCCCGCGGGCTCGTGCTACTCCGTCGGCGCCGGCGGGCACATCATCGGCGGCGGCTACGGGCTGCTCGCCCGGCTGCACGGCCTGACGGTCGACTGGCTGTACGGCGTCGAGGTCGTCCACGTCGACCGCGACGGGCAGGCGCGGATCACCACGGCGACCCGCGACTCGGAGGACCCCGACCATCGCGACCTGCTGTGGGGCCATCAGGGCGGCGGCGGTGGAAACTTCGGCGTCGTGACGAAGTTCCTCTTCGAGGAGCTTCCGCAGGCCCCGCGCGAGGCGCACCTGCTGACGCTCGCGTGGAACTGGAAGGGACTGCACGAGCACGAGTTCGCCACCATCGTGCGCAACTACGGCGAGTTCTTCGCGGCCAACAGCGACGTCGGCAGTCCGTACGCGGGGCTGTTCGGGCTATTGCACCTCTTCCAGCGCGCCAACGGGCAGATCACGCTCGCCGTCCAGTACGTCGGCGACGAGCCCGAGCGGCTCGACGACTTCAAGGCCGCGATGCTGGCCGGCGACTGCCCGCCGGCGACCGTTCCCGACGGTCGGCTCGGCTACCACTGCACGGCGCCGCCGACGATCACACCGCGCCGGCTGCCGTGGCTGTACGCGACCCAGATGCTGGACGGCTCCGGGGCCAACCAGCGCGGCAAGTACAAGTCGGCCTACATGCTCAAGCCCTTCCCGGACGACCAGATCGCCACGATGTACGCAGCGCTCTCAGATCCGGCGCATCCCAACCCGCAGGGGATCGTCCAGGTCGACTCCTACGGCTGCCAGGTCAACGCCGTCGCGCCGGACGCCACGCCCGTGCCGCAGCGCTCGTCGATCATGAAGCTCCAGTACCAGACGTACTGGACCAAGCCCGCCGACGACAAGATCAACCTCGCCTGGATCAACGACCTCTACGAGCGGATGTACGGTCCGAACGGACCGGTGCCCGACGACGTCATGGACGGCTGCTACGTCAACTATCCCGACTCCGAGCTCGACGACTGGCAGTACCTCTACTACAAGGAGGACTACGATCGCCTGCAGCGCGTCAAGCAGCGCTGGGATCCCGGCAACGTCTTCCATCACCGCCAGTCGATCGAGCTGCCCGACGCGCCCACCTGAGCGCGACGGGCCCGGAACCTACGCGCCGAGCACGGCCTCCAGGCGCCGCTCGAGCGCGCCGGCGACGGCCTCGCGGACGAAGCCGGGCTGGAAGCGCTCGACGGTCGCCTCGAGGAAGCCCTCGATGACCAGGCGCTTGGCCTTGTCGAGCTTCAGCCCGCGCGAGCGCAGGTAGTACAGCTGCTCGGGATCGATCTGGGCGATCGCCGCGGCGTGCGTGCAGCGCACGTCGTTGGCGAGGATCTCCAGGCCGGGGATCGAGTCGGCGTGCGCGGTCTTCGTGAGCAGCAGGTTGCGCGACTCCTGGAAGGCGTCGATCTGCTGCGCTCCCGGGTCGACCTTGATCATGCCCGACCAGACCGTGCTCGAGCGCCCGTCGAGGATCCCGCGGAACGCGAGGTCCGACGTGGTGTTCGGCGCCGCGTGCTCCTGCGTGGTCGCGTAGTCGAGGTGCTGGCGGTTGTGGGTGGCGTAGGCGCCGGTGACCTTCGCGTCGGAGCCGGGACCGGCGAGCTGCGTGTCCATCGCGACGCGGCCGTTGCCGGCGCCGAAGCCCAGCGCGATCCAGTCCAGCGCACCGTCGCGCTCGACCACCGCGCGCTGCGCGCCGAAGATCCAGGACTTCTCGCTCAGGCCCTGCGCGCAGACGTAGCGCAGCCGGGCGTTCTGGCCCACCGACAGCTCGCTGACCGTGCTGAACAGCGCCTTCTCCTCGTCGGTCGAGACGTACTGCTCCCAGACCTCGGCCTCGGCGCCCTCCTCGAGGACGACGAGCGTGCGCCAGTGCAGCGCGGTCTGTGCCTGCGACTGCACGACGGTGACGACGACGGGCACCTGCAGGTGCACGCCGCGCGGGACGTAGACGAACGCGCCGCCCTGCCAGCTGGCCTCGTTGCGCGCGACGAACGGGTCGTCGCTGGAGACGATCGAGCCGAAGTGCTGCTCGACGAGCTCGGGGTACTGCGCCACCGCTGCCGCCAGCGACATGACGATCGCGCCGTCCGGCGCGGGCTCCAGCGGATCGGCGAAGACGTGGTCGACCTGCTCGAGCAGCAGGGCGCCGTCGGGCGGGTCGATGAGACCGAACCCGGATGCGTCGACGTCGGTCGGCTCGGGCGCGCCGTACCTCTCCAGTTCGACGTTCTTCAGCGACGTGAACTCCCAGCCGGGCTTGCCGCGAAACGACGGCAGCGGCAGGGATTCGGTGAGGGCGGCGGCGCGCTCGCGGCGCGCCGCCAGCCACGCCGGCTCGGTCACCGCGGACGCCGTGGTGGAACTAGCCAATTGAGCCCTCCATCTGAAGCTCGATGAGGCGGTTCATCTCAACCGCGTACTCCATCGGGAGCTCCTTGACGATCGGCTCGATGAAGCCGTTGACGATGAGCTTGGACGCCTCTTCTTCGTTGAGGCCGTGCGAGGTGAGGTAGAAGAGCTGCTCCTCGCCCACCTTGGAGACGGTCGCCTCGTGGCCGACGTTGACGTCGTCCTCGCCGATGCGGATCGTCGGGTAGGTGTCCGAGCGCGACTGGTCGTCGAGCAGCAGGGCGTCGCAGACGACCTTGGACTTCGATCCGTGCGCGCCCTTGGCGACCTCGAGCAGGCCGCGGTAGGAGCCGCGTCCGCCGTCCTTGGAGATCGACTTGGCGAAGATGTTCGACGTCGTGTTCGGCGCGGCGTGGACGATCTTGCCGCCCGCGTCCTGGTGCTGACCGGCGCCGGCGAACGCGATCGAGAGGATCTCGCCGTGGGCGCGCTCACCGGTCAGGTAGACCGACGGGTACTTCATCGTCAGCTTCGAGCCGAGGTTGCAGTCGACCCACTCCACCGTCGCGTCGCGCTCGGCGATCGCCCGCTTGGTGACGAGGTTGAAGACGTTCGTCGACCAGTTCTGCACGGTCGTGTAGCGGATCCGCGCGCCCGGCTTGGCGATGAGCTCGACGACCGCCGAGTGCAGCGAGTCCGACGAGTACGTCGGCGCCGTACAGCCCTCGACGTAGTGCACGTAGGAGCCCTCGTCGGCGATGATCAGCGTGCGCTCGAACTGGCCCATGTTCTCCGTGTTGATGCGGAAGTAGGCCTGCAGCGGCATCTCGATGTGCACGCCCGGCGGGACGTAGACGAACGAGCCGCCCGACCAGACCGCGCTGTTGAGCGCCGCGAGCTTGTTGTCGTTGGCCGGGATGATCGTGGCGAAGTACTCGCGGACGAGGTCCTCGTGCTCGCGCAGGCCCGTGTCCATGTCCATGAAGATGACGCCCTGCGCCTCGAGCTGCTCGTTGATCTGGTGGTAGACGACCTCGGACTCGTACTGGGCGCCGACGCCGGCGAGGAACTTGCGCTCGGCCTCCGGGATGCCCAGGCGGTCGAAGGTCTTCTTGACGTCCTCGGGGACGTCGTCCCAGGAGCGCTCGGCCTTCTCGGAGGCGCGCACGAAGTAATGGATGTTGTCGAAGTCGACCTCGGCCAGATGCGGCGAGCCCCACGTCGGCATCGGGCGAGCGAGGAAGTACTCCAGCGCCTTCAGGCGGAAGTCGAGCATCCACTCGGGCTCGTCCTTGAACTCGGAGATCTTGCGGACGAGCTCCTCCGACAGACCCTTCGGGGCCTTGTAGAGGTAGTTCTCAGCGTCGTGGAAACCGTACTTCTCCGTGTAGTCGGAGTTGATCCCCTGCAGGCTTGCCTGCTCGGCGATGGTCTCGGGAGTTGCCATATCGGTTACTCAACCTCCAGCTTGATCATGTCGTCCTCGACGCGGACTGGGAACGTCTCGATGGGAACGTAGGCGGGCAGGGTCACCGGCTTACCGGTGTGCAGGTCGAACAGCGACCCGTGGCGCGGGCACTCGACCGTGCACCGCTCGGGGTCGAACTCGCCCTCGGCGAGGTTTCCGTCGTCGTGCGAACAGCGGTCCTCGATCGCCAGCAGCTCGCCGTTGCAGTTGAAGATCCCGATCTCGAGATCCTCCCACTCGACCGTGCGCGAGCTGCCGGGCGGAAGCTCGGAAAGCAGGCAGATGTCGAGGGTCTCGCTCATGGGAAACGTCCGGCGCGCCAATCCCGTCCTGGGCGCTCGGATTTGCTTCTGTGGAGTGTAGCCGCCTTGAGCGTGAGGCGGAAGGACGGGGCAGGGGTGGGGATCTCAGCCGTCCCGCGGCGGCGGCAAAGCATCCTACGTCACTCGCCGAGAGGTGCTGTAACCTCGGGCGTGTGAAGCGGCTGCAGATCATGATCGACGAGGATCTCGACGCCGAGCTCGGGCGACGCGCGAGCCGCGAGCACACGTCGAAGGCGGCGCTCATCCGGACCTACGTCCGTGAGCGGCTGCATCCCCTGCCGCCGATCGAGCAGGACCCGCTCTGGGAGATGGTCGGGGCTGACGGCGATATCGAGCCGGCGGCCGCCGACGACGTCGTCTATCCACGTTGATCTTCGTCGACACGTCGTTCTGGATCGCGGTCCGAACGCGGCGCGACGTGCACCACGACGCTGCGACGTCGCTGCTGCGCAACCACGCCGACCAGCGGCTCCTGACGACGAATCACGTTCGTGGCGAGACATGGACGTTCGTGCGCCGGCGCGCCGGTCACGGCGCCGCGGTCAAGTTCCTCGACGACCTGGAGCGCTCGACACGGATCGAGGTGGTGGCGGTCGACGCAGACATCGAGCGCGATGCATTGCGGTGGCTGCGCCGCCACGACGAGCGCGAGTACTCGTTCGTCGATGCGACGAGCTTCGCGGTCATGCGCGATCGAGGGATTGCGGAGGCACTGGCCTTCGACGGGGACTTCGCGGCGGCGGGGTTCGTGGAGCTACGCGCTCAGCGCTGAGCAATCGACCGGCGAGGGTCCGGTGAACATCCGCGTACTCGATCGCCGCCCGGCTCGCGCGCCGGCGGGCGACGACCGGCCGGCGACCTACAGCTTGTCGGCGCCCGTCGGGTGGCGCTCGATGCCGCCCTCGGCCTCGCTCGGCGGCGTCTCGGGCTCCCAGTCGACGGGCGCGCCCAGCGCGGCGCCCTTGAGCACCTTCAGCGTCAGCAGCGCGCACTTCATCCGGGTCGCGGAGATCTGGATGCCGAGCAGGTCCAGGACGTATTGGCGATCGAGCTTGATGAGCTCGTCGATCGTCATGCCCTTGATCTCGTCGGAGGTCATCGAGGCCGACGCCTGGCTGATCGCGCAGCCGTGGCCGGAGAAGCGCAGATCCTCGATCCTGCCGTCGTCCGTCGTGCGGATCTCGACCGTCAGCTCGTCGCCGCAGAGCGGGTTGGAGTCCTTGAAGGTCAGGTCGTGCGGATCGAGGTGGCCCCAGTTGTGCGGGCGCTTGTAGTGCTCGAGGATCTCTTCGCGGTAGATGGAGTCCATGCTCAGCGCGCTTCCTGGTCTGGGGCGGGTGCGGTCATCCGAAGATCTTGCGTACGTCGTCGAGGCCGTCGATCAGCGCGTCGACGTCGGCGCGCGTGTTGTGCACGGCGAACGACGCGCGCGTCGTGGCGGCGACGCCGAAGCGCTGCATGAGCGGCTGGGCGCAGTGATGGCCGGCGCGCACGCAGACGCCGGAGGAACCGAGGATCTCGGCGATGTCGTGCGGATGGGCGATGTCGAGCGTGAAGGCGACGAGCGCGCCGCGGCGGTCGGCGTCCAGCGGCCCCATGACCGTGACGTCGGGCAGCTCGGCGACGCGCTCCAGGGCGTAGGCGCAGAGGTCGCGTTCGTGGGCGCGGACGCTGTCCATGCCGATCGCCGAGACGAAGTCCACGGCGGCACCGAGGCCGATCGCCTCGGCGATGTTCGACGTGCCGGCCTCGAACTTCGCCGGCAGCTGGCCCCAGCGGATCTCGTCGACCGAGACCGAGGCGATCATGTGCCCGCCGCCGAGGAACGGCGGCATCGCGTCGAGCAGTGCCTTGCGCCCGTGCAGGACGCCGATGCCGGTCGGCCCGTAGAGCTTGTGGCCGGTCCAGGCGTAGAAGTCCGCGTCGAGCTCACCGAGGTCGACCGCCATCTGCGGCACGGCCTGCGAGCCGTCGACGACGACGACGGCGCCCGCGGCGTGGGCGCGCTCGACGATCTCGGCGACCGGGTTCACCGTGCCGGCGGCGTTGGAGACGTGGCCGACGGCGACGAGCTTGACGTGGCCGGTGGCCAGCAGCGCGTCGAGGGCGTCCATGTCGAGGCTGCACTCGTCGTCGACCGCCACCATCTCAAACCGCGCGCCGGTCTCCCGGCAGAGCATGTGCCAGGGCACGAAGTTCGAGTGATGCTCGAGCTGCGTGACGACGACGGTGTCACCCGCGCCGAGGTTCGCCCGGCCCCACGAGTACGCCACGAGGTTCAGCGCCTCGGTCGCGTTCTTGGTGAAGATCGTGCAATCCGCCGGCCAGTTGACGAACGCCGCGATGCGGTCGCGGGCACCCTCGAACAGCTCGGTCGCCTCCGCCGCGAGGGCGTAGACGCTGCGGTGCACGGTGCCGCGATGGTGCTCGTAGTAGTCGGCCATCGCGTCGATGACCGCCTGCGGCGTCTGCGACGTCGCAGCCGAGTCCATGTAGACGATCCCCTCGCGCTGCAGGCAGGGAAAGTCCGTGGCCAGCGGCGTGTCGGCCAGGGTGCTCATCCCTGCGTCGCGGCGAGCCCGAACTCTTCGCGGATGCCGGCGTAGCCCTCGGCCTCGAGGCGGTCGACGAGCTCGGGGCCGCCCTCGGTGGCGATCCGGCCGTCGAACATGATCGATACGCGCGTGGGCGTGACCATGTGCAGGATGCGCTGATAGTGGGTGATGATCAGGATGCCCATGTCCTGGCCCGTGGCGACGGTGTTGACGCCGTGGGCGACGACGTTGAGCGCGTCGATGTCCAGGCCGGAGTCGGTCTCGTCGAGCACCGCGAGCTTGGGCTTCTGGAGGGCGAGCTGGAGGATCTCCAGACGCTTCTTCTCGCCGCCGGAGAAGCCCTCGTTGAGGTAGCGCGAGCTGAACTCGCGCGGCACGTTGACGAGCTCCATCGCGGCCTCGACGGTCTTGCGGAACTCCTTGAGCGAGACGTCGGGCTCGCCGCGCGCCTCGCGGTGGGCGTTCATGACCATCCGCAGGTACTTCGTGATCGTCACGCCGGGAATCGCAACGGGGTACTGGAAGGCCATGAAGAGGCCCATCCGGGCGCGCTCGTCGGTGTCGGCCTCGGTGATGTCCTCGCCGCCGAACAGGATCTGCCCCTCGGTGACGTCGAGGCTCGGGTGGCCCATGATCGCGTTGGCGAGGGTGGACTTGCCGGAGCCGTTGGGCCCCATCAGGGCATGGATCTCGCCGGGCTTGACCGTGAGGTCGACGCCCTTGAGGATCTGCTTGTCCTCGGCTTGGACGTGGAGGCTGCGAATCTCAAGCTCGGGCATGGTTCCTTGTGTGCTCCTTCGTACCGGGTGGCCTGATGGATCAGGCGGGAGTTGGGGTTCTTGCGTCCGGCGCCGCACGTTCGCCGACGCGCGGCAGCTGGCGGGTCTGAAAATCGATCAGCTCGGCCAGCGACGTCTGGGCGAGCGTGTTGCTGACGCCGACCTGCACGCGCGTCCACAAGAGCTTCGTGGCGCAGCCGCGACCGGAGTCGTCGTGGTGGGAGCACAGCACGCGGCCGCTGCCGTCGTCGGCGCGATCGTCGACGAAGCACTCCATCGGCGCGAGCGAGCCCTCCAGGGCAAGCACGACCTCGTCCATCCGGATGTCCTCGGGCTTGCGCGCCAGCACGTAGCCGCCGTGCGCGCCGCGCGTGCTCTGGACGAGCCCGGCGCGCCTGAGCAGCGCCACGATCCGCTCGAGGTAGGCGAGCGGGAGGTTCTCCGTGTCGGCGATCGCCTTCAGCGAGACGGGCGAGTCCTGACCCTGGCGCCCGACTTCGATGAGCAGGCGGACGCCGTACTCGGCCTTCGTCGTGAAGAACACGAGTAAAGCCTACCAGCGTGGTCGGGATAGAGGGTGCCGCGTCGGCGCTGGATCCGGCGTGAGGGAGGCCAGCCGGGAGCGTGGCGGGAAGGTGTTCGCTACGAACACGTTCGCGCCGTCCTCCTCGGTGACCGCTCCGATCGGCGGCAGCGTGGCAGGAACCTGGACAACGAAGACCTCCGCGCCATGCTCGGCAATCGTGCGCCGGCGGCCGTCGGGCGCCGATCGGGCGCCGCGGCGAGCCGCAGAACATCGAGCTGGGTGTCGTTGCGTTCGGCACAGGGTCTGCGCGAACGCGCTAGAAGAGTGTCCACATGCCGCAGTTCAGGCCAGGCGACGTCTTCGTCGACTACCGCATCGAGGGCCTCGCCGGACGCGGCGGGATGGGCGTCGTCTATCGCGCGACCCAGCTCAGCCTCGAGCGCACGGTGGCGCTGAAGGTCATCGCGCCCGCGCTCGCCGACGACGACGACTTCCGCAAGCGCTTCGTCGCCGAGTCCAAGGCCGCCGCCTCGGTCGAGCATCCCAACGTCATCCCCGTCTACTACGCGGGCGAGCGCGAGGGCGTGCTGTTCATCGTCATGCGCTACGTCGACGGGCCGGACCTGCGCGCGCTCGTGCGCGCCGAGGAGCGCCTGCAGCCCGAGCGCGCCGCGCACATCGTCGCCGAGCTCGGAGGCGCGCTGGACGCGGCCCACCGCCATGGCCTCGTGCACCGCGACGTCAAGCCCGCCAACGTCCTGCTGGGCGACGACGACCATGCCTACCTGACGGACTTCGGCCTGACCAAGCGCGCGGCGACGAGCACCGGCGCGGGCGGCCTCAGCCGGGCCGGCGGCTGGGTGGGAACGCTCGGCTACGTCGCGCCCGAGCAGATCCGCGGCGAGCGGGTCGACGCCCGCACCGACGTCTACGCGCTCGGCTGCGTGCTCGTCTACGCGCTGACCGGCAAGGCGCCGTACTCCGGCGAGAGCGACGAGGCGACGCTGTACGCGCATCTCAACGCGCCCCCGCCGAGCGAGTCCGTCCCGCCGGACTTCGAGGGGGTCGTCGCCCGCGCGCTCGCGAAGGACCCCTCCGACCGCTACCTGTCGGCGGGCGACCTGGGCCGCGCCGCGCTGCGCGCGGCCGGCCGCAGTGCGACAGCGGTGCCCGAGCGCTACGTCGGGCGCGGGCTGGCGGCGCCGGCGACGGAGGACACGGCCGACACCGCCCTGCAGGGGGCGGCCGCGCCCGTTGTGGCCGATCCCGACGGCGAGACGCGGCTGTCGCCGGGCACGGCCCGGACGGCAGCGGCGGCGACCGCCCTCCGACCGCGCCTGCCGACCGGCGGGCGCCGCACCGCGCTGGCGGCCGTCGCCGTCGCGCTCGTGGGCGTCGCGACGGCGCTCGCGCTGCTCGGCGGTGAGGACGGCGACGGCGATCCCGCCGAGCCGCCGGGGACGACGACCCAGCCGGCCGGCCTGCGGCCTTCGATCGCCGACCCGCCGCAGTCCTCGCTGCTGACGCGCCCCAACTCGCTCACGATCGCCGACGGGCAGGTCTGGGCGATGAGCTTCAGGGAGGGCGCGATCGTGCTCGTCGACGCGGCGACCGGCGAGCGTGGCGAGCGCCTGACGCTGGGCCCGGCGCTCAGCTCGCTCAGTGCCGGCTTCGGTTCGGTGTGGGTCACCAAGAGCGACAAGCGCACGCGCCGCGTGCTGCGCATCAACGCCAAGACGCGCGAGCGCGTGGGCAAGGGCTCCGTCGAGATATCCCGGCCGGGCCGCAACGTGGCCGTCGCCACCGGGGCCGGCTCGGTCTGGGTGGCCGTGCGCAACCTCTCCGACGACGATCAAAGTCCGGAGTCGATCGTGCGCATCGACCCCAGCACGGGCACGCGGGAGGAGATCCCGATCGCCGCCGGCGTCCAGGATCTCGCCGTCGGCGAGGGCGCCGTGTGGGTGACCAACCGCTTCCGCGCCACCGTCACGAAGGTCCGCGTGCGCGACCTCAAGCAGGCCCCCGTGCCGGTCGGCGCGGGCCCGAAGGGGATCGCCGTCGGCGAGGGCGCGGTCTGGGTCGCCTCGACGCTCGACGACGAGATCACGCGCATCAACCCGCGCAGCCTGGAGACCAAGCACATCGACATCCAGGACATCCCGGAGCGGGTGACGGTCGGCGGCGGCTCGGTGTGGGTGACCGCGCAGGAGGCCGGCCGGCTGATCCGCATCGACGCGGACACGCGCAAGGTGATCGAGCGCATCGACACCGGCCCGCGCCCGTTCGCCCTCGACATCACGCGCGGGCGCGCGGTCTGGCTGACGCTGCTCGGCAACGGCGGCGTGCAGCGCGTGCGGTTCTACCGGCCGCCCGAGGGCTGACCGGGCCGCTCTCTCTAGAGGTCGCGGCGTGACACGACGCCGTCCTGCAGCGCGCGCATCGCCAGGTACGAGCGCTTCTGGTTCTGCGGCAGGTGCTGGACGCCGAAGTAGCCAAACAGCGTGCGCAGGTGGGCCTTGACCGCGTCGACCGAGAGAAAGAGCTCCTCGGCGATCTGCTGGTTGGTGGCCGGCGTGGCGAGCTCGGTGTCCTTGTAGGGCCGGCACAGGGCGGCGAGCACCGCGCGCTGCGTGGCGCTCAGCTCGGGCAGCGCGGGGCGGCTGCCGGCGGCGACGGTCGGGCTCGACTCCGCCGTCTCGGGGACGCGGTAGGCGATGCTCGTGCGCCCGACGCGCAGGACGTCGCCGTCGCGCAGGCGCTGGCGACCGGAGATCCGCTGGCCGTTGAGAAACGAGCCGTTGCGCGACAGGCCGTCGTCGGTGACCGTCCACTCCCCGCCCATGCACTCGAGCTCGGCGTGCAGGCGCGAGACCTCGGTGTCCCACCCCAGCGCGACGTCGTTGGCCGTGCCGCGCCCGATCGTGACGCGCCGCATGGCGGGCTCGAGCACGAGCAGCCGCTGGTCGCCGGCGCCGTCGCGCAGGACGAGAAACGGCGTGCCCTCGCGCTCGGCCTCGATGCGCTCGCGCAACTCGGCCGGGGTGGCGGCGTGGGCGGCGAGGGGTGACTGATCGGCCTGCTGTGTCACAGCGCCTGAGCTTGCCACATCGGCAGGTCGACCCAGCCGGGAGTGGAGCAATCTCACACCCGCGGGCGCAGAGTTGCTGCACCCTGGGTGCAGCAATGTCACACCTGAGGGTTGCGAGTGTGACCCCGGGGATGCCCGCGGCGCAGGGGGGCCGCGTGATCTTGCTCACAACGCCCATTGGCAAGGAGCCCCCGATGACCGCCCCCCTCAGCACCCTGACCGACGACGAGCTCGTCGTCCGTTTTCGCTGCGGCGACGATGCGCCGTTCGCCGAGATCCACCGCCGCTACGCGAGCAGGCTGATCGCCTTCGCGAGGCGCATGCTCAACGCCAGCGGCCATGACGCCGAGGACGTCGTGCAGGACGCCTTCATCCGTGCGTACCGCGGCCTGCGCGTCACCGACCGCCCGATGGCGCTGCGTCCCTGGCTGTACATGATCGTGCGCAACCGCGCCCTCGACGAGCTGCGCTCGCCGCAGCGCGCCGGCGGCTTCGACGACGAGTTCGCCCTGAACGCCGTGCCGACCGCCGACGCCGCGCAGTGCCTGGAGCAGCGCGACGAGATGCGCCGGCTGGTCGCCGAGATCGGGCGCCTGCCCGAGCGTCAGCGGCTGGCGCTCGTGCTGCGCGAGTTCGACGGCTGCTCGCACCTGGAGACCGCGCGGCGGCTGCACACGACCGTGCCGGCGACGAAGTCGCTGATCATCCGTGCGCGCTCGAACCTGCACGCCGCCGTCACCGCGGCCTGAGCAGTAGTCTCGCCGCCACGATGGACGTCACGCAGATCGAGGAGGCGCTCGCACGCCTCGAGGAGGGCATCTCCGAGGCCCGCATGGCCACGGAGGTGATGCGTGAGGGCGACATCTCGGCGGTCGGCGACCTCAACGCGGTCATCGACGCGATGGCGCTCGAGATCGCCGAGCTGAAGGGCCGCACGAGCGGCGGCATCGGCTGAACCGCTGCTTTTGGCAGGTAGGCATCTTCTCCGGCTAGGGTTGATGGCCTCGGAGACCTGCGGATGCCTCGGGACAGGTAGCCGCACGACACGAAAGGACCACGATGGAGAGCGCCGTGTGCGCGCAGGACATCGAGCCGTGCGCGAACGAGCGCCTCGATCGCATCGTGACGGGGATCGTCACCGTCGTCCCGTTCCTCATGCTCGGCGTCGCCGCCTGGCACGCCTGGGAGAGCCTTCTGCAGTGGCATGACGTGGTCGTCTTCGGCGTCCTCTACATGCTGACCGGCCTGGGCATCACCGTCGGCTTTCACCGCCACTTCACGCACCGGGCGTTCGCGACGAGCAAGCCCGTCCGCGCGACGCTCGCCGTGCTCGGCACGGCCGCGATCGAAGGGCCGATCACGGCGTGGGTGGCCGACCACCGCAAGCACCACGCCTTCTCCGACCAGTTCGGCGATCCGCACAGCCCGCACGTCGACCACGGCAGGGGCCTGCGCGGCGCGCTGCGCGGGCTCGCCCACGCGCACGTCGGCTGGCTGTTTCTGCACACCCAGCGCGCCAACAAGCAGCGCTACGCGCCCGACCTCGTGTCCGATCCGCTGATCAGCTTCATCGATCGCACGACGCTGTGGTGGATCGCGCTCGGCCTGGCCGCGCCCTTCGGCCTCGGCTACGCGCTCGGCGGCACGCTGACGGCCGCGCTGACCGGGCTGCTGTGGGGCGGCGCGGTGCGGATCCTGCTGCTGCACCACGTGACCTACTCGATCAACTCGCTGTGTCACTTCTTCGGCTCTCGGCGGTTTGACAGCGGCGACGAGTCGCGCAACCTCGCCTGGCTGGCGCCGCTGTCCTTCGGCGAGGCGTGGCACAACAACCACCACGCCTTCCCGACGTCGGCCGCGCACGGGCTGCGCTGGTATGAGCGGATGCTCGACCCCAGCGCGATCGTGATCGGCACGATGGAGCGCCTGGGTCTGGTGTGGGACGTCGTGAAGATCAGCCCGGAGCGCCAGGCGGCGAAGGTGGTCGCGGCGTAGCGGCCCCGGCCGGCCGGCGAGGCGGGCGCGTCCGGGCTTGCGCTCGAATTGCGGCTTCGAGGGGGTGAGCTGGGAAGGGTGGCAGCGGTTCGGCCGGGGGCGGCGTTCGTCGAACGGCATCTCCGAGGGTGTGGGTTTGGGTGGGTGCCGGCCGCTTTCCGGGGCTGGTGTGGAGCGGATTCGTCGCAGCGTGGCGCGTAGATGTTCGTAGCGAACAGAAACCCGCCACGCTTCGGCTCGGGAGGGGCCAGAACGGGCGTCGGGTCGAGCTTTGCACCGTGGCGGGGACAAAACTCGACCCGACCCCTGGGATACTCGCCTGACGTGATCCTCGGAGCCCACGTGATCATCTACAGCCGGGACGCCGAAGCCGATCGGACGTTCTTCCGGGATGTGCTCGGGCTTCATTCGGTCGACGCCGGCGGAGGGTGGCTGATCTTCAAGCTGCCGCCGGCCGAGCTCGCGATGCACCCGCATGGCACCGGCGGCGGACACGAGCTGTACCTCATGTGCGACGACGTCTACGCGACCGTCGAGCAGCTGACGGCTCGGGGCGTGGAGATCGTCCGCGACGTGGCCGACCAGGGCTTCGGCCTGCTGACCGCGATCCGGTTGCCCGGCGGTGGCGAGCTCGGGCTGTACGAGCCGCGCCATCCAAGCCCGCTGCTGCCCGCCGACGACGCCTGACGTCAGGCGCTCACGCGACCGACCACACCACGACCGGCTCGTCCTTGCCGCGCACCCGCATCGCGTCGACGCGCACGAGGTCGCTGCGCTCGCTCGTCAGCATCGACTTCACGGAGTCGGCGAGGAAGATCGTGTGCTCGCTGCCCTTCGTCATCGACTCCAGCCGCGACGCCGTGTTCGTCGTGTCGCCGATCGTCGTGTACTCCATGCGCCGCTCGCTGCCGACGTTGCCGGCCATCACCGGTCCCGAGTTCAGCCCGATCCCGATCTTGAAGTCCTGGCCGCCGCGCTCGCGCAGCCAGGCGTTGACCTGCTCGAGCGCCGGGCCGGCCATCTCCCGCGCCGCGCCCAGCGCACGGTCGGCGTGGTCGACCTGCTCGGTCGGCGCGCCGAACGTCGCCATGATCCCGTCGCCCATGTAGGCGATCAGCGTCCCGCCGTGGTCGAGGATCACGTCGCTCATGACCGTCAGGTAGCGGTTGAGCACCTCGATGACCTCCTCCGGCGTGCGGTCCTCGGAGTAGGTCGTGAAGCCGCGGATGTCGCTGAACATGACCGTCACGATGCGCCGCTCGCCGCCGAGGCGCAGCTCGTCGTCGACGCGCGCGAGGACGTCGTCGACGACCGCCTCCGGCACGAAGCGGGCGAACATGTCGCGCACCCGCTCGCGCTCGAACGCGCCGACCGCGACCGAGACGCCGAGCGCCCCGACGACGCCGAGCAGCAGCGCCGCCAGCGGATAGAGCAGCGAGACGATCAGCCCGGCCCCGAAGGCCAGCTGCGCGGCGACGAGCAACAGCGCCGCCGCGACGAGCCCGCAGATCGCGCCGCGCAGCGGGCTCAGCCGCGCGGTCGCCAGCGCGCCCGCGAGGCCGAGGACGACGATCAGCAGCCCGTCCAGCCAGCCCGGCGCGCCGCGCAGCGGGAAGTCGTCGAGCACCGTCTGGATCGCCGCGGCCTGGATCTCCGGACCGGCCATGAGGTCCTCGCTGGCGGTCGCGGTCGGGAACACGTCCTTGAGCACCGGCGCCGTCGCGCCGACGACCACGATCTTGTCGCGCAGCGTCGCGGCCGGCACGCGGCCCTCCAGGACGTCGCCGAAGGACACGGTGCGCACGGTGCGCGGCGGGCCCGGGAAGTCGATCCACGCGGTGCCGTCGTCGGCGAAGCGATCGCGCGCCACGGGCCGTCCGCGCGCAAGCTCGGCCGCGACGACGGGCAGCCCGAGCAGGCCGAGGTCGTCGTAGGCGAAGCGGCGCAGCACGCCGCCCGGGTCGTTGGGCACGTTGCCGCTGCCGGCCCGCGCGCCGATCTCGCGCAGCACGTCGTCGCCCCCGAAGATGTTCGTCGCGCCGCCGTCGCCGACCTCGGTCGTGCTCAGGGCGATCCGCGACGCGCGGTCGACGGCCCGGATGAGCGCGTTGTCGGCCGCGTCGTCGCCGCTGGGGGCGGTGAACTCGATGTCGTAGACGATCACCTTCGCGCCGGCGCGGCGCAGGCGGTCGATCACCCGCGCGTGGATCGTGCGCCGGAACGGGAAGCGGGCGACGACGGAGTTCGTCCGCGCGTCGATTCCGACGACGACGACGTCCGGCGCGGCGTGCTCGCCGCGGATCGAGAAGCGGGCGTCGACCGTCCGCAGATCGGACGAGCGCAGCACGTCGCCCGACCACAGCGCGAGCACCGCTCCGGTGGTCGCCAGGGCGACCGACGCGTAGAGCGTGACGACAAGCCTCCTGCGGCGTCTGCGCATCGAGCGGCACACTAGATGGCTGCTCCCGCGACCGGCGCCGTCCCCGAAATCAACCATCTAGAGTGCGCCCATGCGACGCGGCCGCTGCGCGTGGATCTTCGTAGGCCTCGCGCTCCTCGCCGGGGTCGCCGCGGCTCCGGCCCACGCAATCAGCGCCGTCTACGCCCCGCAGGCCAACACCGCGCCGCCGGGCGGGTCGCTCGTGCAGTACACGGTCGGTCTGGGCGGGACGCTGGCGGCCTCCGCGCCCGACACCCCGCTGGCGGGCACCCCGCGCGACATCACGGTCACGCCCGACGGGCGCTTCGCCTACGTGCTGACCGTCGACGCCGCCGGCGCGGCTGTCGTCGCGCAGTTCGCGCGCGTCGCCGCTGACGGCCGCCTCGCGCCCAACGCGCCGGCGAGCGTGTCGAGCCCCGGCCCCGCCAACGCGATCATCGTCGACCCGGCGGGCACGCGCGTGCTCTACGGCCAGGCAGGGAACATCGTCGCGCGCCCGATCAACGCCGACGGCACGCTCGGCGCGCCGACCGCGACCCCGATCCCCAGCGCACCCCTGACGGCCAACGTGCAGTCGGTCGCGATGACCGCCGACGGGCGCAGCCTCTACGCGAGCGACACGAGCACGCCGGCGCCGCGGATCTGGCAGTTCGACGTCGACCCCGCCGCCGGGGTCGTCACCGCGAAGGGGACGCCGTCCGTGGCCTGGCCGGGCGTGCCCATCCCGGGCGGGCCGGGCATCGGCGCGGGTCGCATGGCGATCACCCCGTCGGGCAACCAGCTCTATCTCGCGACCGACACGCCGGCGACGGGGATCGGCCGCTGGGCGATCGACCCGGCGAGCGGCGCGCTGACCGGCGGCAGCGTCGAGGCAGCGCCGGCGGACACCTACGCCGAGGCCGCCGTGGCGACATCCGCCGCCGGCGATGCGCTGTGGGCGCCGAGCGCAGGCGGCACGTCCGCCGCCCCCGAGCGCATCCGCCAGTTCGCGATCGGCGCGGCGGGCGCGCTGACCCCGCTCGCGCCCGCCACCGTCGACTATGTCGTCGCGGGCCCGGCGCGCGATCTCGTCCCCGCCCCCGACGGCGCGACGCTCTACCTCGGCCAGGCCGGCACGGTCGGCGAGTGGGTCGTCGGCGCGGGCGGCGCGCTGAGCCATCGCGCCAACTCGCCGGTCTCACCGCTGACCGGCGTCCAGAACGCGGGCATCGCGCTCTCGCCGTCGCAGGCGCCGGTCGCCGCGTTCGCCGTGGCCCCCGCGCCCGCCGGCCAGGCGACGACGTTCGACGCGCGCGCCTCCAGCGACCCCGACGGGACGATCGCCCGCTACGACTGGGACTTCGGCGACGGGACGACCGCGGCCAACGGCGGTGCCACGCCCAGCCACGTGTACGCCTCGCCGGGGCCGCGCGCCGTGACGCTGGCCGTCACCGATGCCGACGGCACATCGACCGCCCGGCTGTGGACGGGCACGCGCACGTTGCGAAACGGCGGGGCCGCGGCGCTGACCGCCCGCAGCTTCACGGTCGCGGCGGCCGCGGCGCCCCCGGCCGGGCCGCCGCCCCGTCCCCACAAGGGCCAGTCGGTGACGGTCGCCGCCGAGCGCGGCACGATCCTCGTCCGCGTGCCGAGCAGCCGCCGCTACGTGCCGATCGCGAGCCTCACCGAGATCCCGCTCGGCTCGATCATCGACGCCCGCAAGGGGCGCGCGCGGATCACCGCCGAGGTCGACGCGCGGACCGGCCGCACGCAGTCCTCGGTCTTCTACGACTGGTTCTTCCGCGTGCTGCAGACCAGGGGCGCCAAGCCGATCACCGAGGCGCGGCTCGTGAAGGGGTCCTTCGCCGGCTGCACGCCGAAGCGGGCGGCGGGCGCGAGGGCAGGCTCGGCGGCGGACGCGGCGAGCGGGCTGCGCGCGCAGTCGGCGGCCAAGCGCAAGCGCAGCAAGCGCAAGGTGCGCCAGCTCTGGGGTCGCGGCAACGGCAGCTTCCGCACCGGCGGCAAGCGCTCGGCCGCGACCGTGCGCGGCACCTGGTGGCTCGTCCAGGATCGCTGCGACGCGACGATCACGCGCGTCAAGGTCGGTCGCGTCGACGTACGCGACCTGCGCCTGAAGAAGACGATCCGCCTGCGCGCCAAGACGCGGCGCCAGACGTACTTCGCCAAGGCGCCCTGAGCCGGCGGGCTCGACGACCGATCAGGCGCAAAAAGGGGCGGTCGCTTGCGCGACCGCCCCGCGGTTCAGAACAGCGTGTTCAGCCTAGATCGGCTGGACGTTGACCGCCTTCGGACCCTTGTCGCCGGCCTCGGCGTCGTAGGTCACCTTCGAGCCCTCGGCGAGCGAGCGATAGCCCTCGCCGACGATGCCCGTGTGATGGACGAACAGGTCCTTCTGACCGTCGTCGGGGCTGATGAAGCCAAACCCCTTGTCGTCGCTGAACCACTTCACGGTGCCAGTTGGCATACCGATTCTCCTCGGATGTTGTGCTGCATACCCCGAGGATGCTGTTCAGGCAACGACACTGGGCGCTGGCACTTCTTGCGCCGGATCCTTCTGGTTCCGGCCTTTCAAATCGGCAATGTAGCGGGTCACTACCCTGGTGCGCCATGCCCGCGCTCAGAGAAGACCTACGCAACGTCGCGATCGTCGCCCATGTCGACCATGGCAAGACGACCCTCGTCGACGCGATGTTGTGGCAGTCGGGCGCGTTTCGCGTCGGCCAGGACGTCAACGAACGAGTCATGGACTCGATGGATCTCGAGCGCGAGAAGGGCATAACGATCCTCGCGAAGAACACGTCCGTGCGCCACCTGCCGACCGGTGCCACGGCCGACGTGAAGCTCAACATCGTCGACACGCCGGGCCACGCGGACTTCGGCGGCGAGGTCGAGCGCGGGCTGTTCATGGTCGACGGGATCCTGCTGCTCGTCGACGCCAGCGAGGGCCCGCTGCCGCAGACGCGCTTCGTCCTGCGCAAGGCGCTCGAGGCCCGCCTGCCGGTGATCCTCGTCGTCAACAAGGTCGATCGCCCCGACGCCCGCATCGGCGAGGTCGTCGACGAGGTCTACGAGCTGTTCCTCGACCTCGACGCCGACGAGGAGCAGATCGAGTTTCCGATCGTCTACTGCAACGCGAGGGCGGGCCACGCGTCGCTCGAGGATCCCGACGACCTCTGCGACAGCCTGCGTCCGCTCATGGACCTGCTCGTCGAGTACATCCCCGCCCCCACCTTCGAGCCCGGCCACCCGCTGCAGGCGCAGGTCACGAACCTCGACGCCTCCCCCTACGTCGGCCGCCTCGCGCTGTGCCGCGTGCGCCAGGGCACGATCACGCGCGGCCAGCCGGTCGCCTGGTGCCGCGCCGACGGGACGATCGAGTCGGCGAGGATCTCCGAGCTCTACGTCACCGACAACCTCGACCGCGTCGAGACCGACGAGGCCGGGCCCGGCGAGATCATCGCCATCGCCGGCATCCCGGAGATCACGATCGGCGAGACGCTGGCCGATCCCGTCGACCCGCGTCCGCTGCCGGTCATCTCCGTCGACGAGCCCTCGCTGTCGGTCACGATCGGCATCAACACCTCGCCGCTGTCGGGCCAGGACGGCTCGAAGGTGACCGCACGCCAGCTGCGCAACCGGCTCGACGCCGAGCTCGTCGGCAACGTCTCCCTGCGCGTGCTCGACACCGAGGGGCCGGACACGTGGGAGGTGCAGGGCCGCGGCGAGCTGCAGCTCGCCGTGCTCGTCGAGATCATGCGCCGCGAGGGCTACGAGCTGACCGTCGGCAAGCCGCAGGTGCTCACCCAGGAGATCGGCGGCACGCTGCACGAGCCCGTCGAGCGCGTCGCGATCGACGTGCCCGAGGAGTACGTCGGGGTCGTGACCCAGCTGCTGGCGCTGCGCAAGGGCCGGATGGAGTCGCTCGTCAACCACGGCACCGGCTGGGTGCGCATGGAGCAGATCGTGCCCGCCCGCGGCCTGATCGGCTTTCGCACGGAGTTTCTCACCGAGACCCGCGGCACCGGCCTGCTGCACCACGTCTTCGAGGGCTGGGAGCCGTGGTTCGGCGAGCTGCGCACGCGCCCGACCGGCGCGCTGGTGGCGGACCGCCGCGGCAAGGTCGCCTCCTTCGCGCTCTTCAACCTGCAGGAGCGCGGGACGATGTTCGTCGGCCCCGGCGAGGAGGTCTACGAGGGCATGATCGTCGGCGAGAACGCCCGCGCCGACGACCTCGACGTCAACGCCGTCAAGGAGAAGCACCTCACCAACCACCGCTCGTCGACCGCCGACGAGCTCGTCCGGCTGGTCCCGCCGCGCAAGCTGTCGCTCGACCAGGCGCTGGAGTTCCTGCGCGAGGACGAGTGCATCGAGGTCACGCCGAACGTCGTTCGCCTGCGCAAGGTCGCGCTGGACCAGACGAGCCGCGTCAAGGCGATGCGGGCGTCCAAGCGCGAAGCCGTCACGTCGCCGCGCGGCTGACCCGCCGCCGACGTCGTGCCAACAGGTCCTCCGGTCGCCGCTGAGCCGACAAGCTGGGCGAGCGCCGCTTGTCGCAGCGGCCTTGCGCCTCGTGGTCGGGGCGCGCCCGGTGCGATATCCGCACTCGGCGCGCCATCACCGCGTGCGCAATTGGGTCCGGGCGATGGTGCGTCGAATCCTGCACGCGGAGCGACGCCCATTCGATGCGGGTGCCCGGGCGTGCCTCCAAAGCCGTCCTCCAGCGGATGACGCCACCGCCGGCGCTAGCGCCCGTGGCGCAGCTCCTCGCGCGTGCGGTGGCGCGACGCGCCGTAGCTGCGCGTCTCGACGACGATCAACAGCGCGAGCGCGGCCGCGAGCACGCTGATCGTGGCGAGCGCGGGGATCTCGACCGCGACCGGGATGAACGCGACGAGCAGCCCGGCGAGGCCCAGGCGCCGCGTGTTGAGCGTGTGGATGTGGCGGTAGCGAAACGCGACGTGGGCGAGCAGGTACAGCGTGGCGCCGCCGAGCAGGGCGGTCGCGGGCACGATCTTCAGCGGGTCCTCGACGTGGCCGAGCGTCTTCTTCATGCCGAGCGCGACGAGGATGATGCCCGCGACCATCGGCAGGTGCAGGATCGAGTACGAGTCGCGCGCCATCTCGTTCTGCTCTCGCCCCGGCTCGGCCTCCGACAGCCGCCGTTCGGCGACGAGCGCGACGACGTCGAAGTACAGCCACCACAGGGCCGCCGCCACCGCCGTGCCGACGATCGCCGCGACGGCGACGCCGGCGTCGACGCCGTGCTCGGCGCCCACGCCGACCGCGACGATCGACTCGCCGAGCGCGATGATCACGATCAGGCCGTGGCGCTCGGCGAAGTGGTGCGCCTTGAGCTGCCAGCCCTCGGACCCGAAGAAGTACGGCCCCGCGATGTCGAGCGCCAGCGCGAGCGCCCAGAGCGCGCCCTGCAGCGTGCCGTCGGCGAACGAGGCGCCGACGAGCAGGCCGCTGGCGATCGCCGTCGAGATCGCCAGTCCGATGACCGACGCGCGCAGGTTGAGCTCGTCGCGGCTGGCCAGCATGAACAGCGCGATGTGGGCGATCCGCACGACGGCGTAGGCGAGCGCGAGGATCAGCGCCGCGTCGCCGAAGGCCTCGGGCACGCAGAGCGCGGCGATGAGCAGCGCCGCCATGGCGGCGAAGACCGCGAGCCGGACGGCGTCCATCTCGGGGTCGATGACGCTCGTCAGCCAGGCGTAGCCGACCCACGACCACCACAGGACGCCGAGCACGAGCAGGCCCTTCGCGAGACCCGACCAGGTCGGATCGTCGGCCATGAGCGCCGTGCACTGCGTGAACGCGAGCACGAAGACGAGGTCGAAGAACAGCTCCAGCGGCGTGACCTTCTCGACGTCGCGCATCACCGGGGTGACGCGGCGGGTCCGCCCGGCAGCCGCCTCGGCGCTCATGGCCGCCGATGGTCGCAGCTCGCCCGGACCACTAGATTCGTCGTGTGACCCGGCGCAGCCACACCCCCGACATGGGCCGCCTGCTCGTCTCGTGCCCGGACCGGCCGGGGATCGTGGCGGCCATCTCGCGCTTTCTCTTCGAGCACGGTGCGAACATCGCCGAGTCCGGCCAGTACTCCACGCACCCGACCGACGGCCGCTTCTTCCTGCGCGTGGTCTTTCACCGCGCCGGCCTGCAGGCGATGCGCGACGAGCTCGAGCAGCGCTTCGCGGCGGAGGTCGGCCGGCCCTTCGGCATGCAGTGCAGCTTCACCGATCCGGGCGTGCCCAAGCGGGCGGCGATCATGGTCAGCCGCTACGACCACTGCCTGCTCGACCTCCTGTGGCGCGCCCGGCGCGACGAGCTCGACCTCGACATCGGCCTGGTCATCTCCAACCACGCCGAGCTCGCCGGCGACGTGCGCTCCTTCGGCGTCCCCTTCGTCCACATCCCCGTCACCCGCGAGACGAAGGCCGAGGCCGAGCGGCGCCAGATCGAGCTGCTGGCGGGCAACGTCGACCTCATCGTCCTCGCGCGCTACATGCAGATCCTCTCGGCCGACTTCCTCGCGGCGGTCGCCGTGCCGGTCATCAACATCCACCACTCGTTCTTGCCCTCCTTCGCCGGCGCCGGGCCGCACGCCCGCGCCCACGACCGCGGCGTGAAGCTCATCGGGGCGACCGCGCATTACGCGACCGAGGAGCTCGACGAGGGCCCGATCATCGAGCAGGACGTCGTCCGCGTCACCCACCACGACAGCCCGGAGGAGCTCGAGCGCCGCGGCGCCGACGTCGAGCGCACGGTGCTCGCGCGCGCCGTGCAGTGGCACTGCGAAGACCGTGTCGTGCGCGACGGCGAGCGCACCGTCGTGTTCTAGCCGGCGCACGACCCCAGGGGACCGTGACGGGATGCGCGAGCAGATCGCCGTCCGGCTGCCTGGGGAGATCGTCGAGTTCGTCGACGGGCTCGTGCGAGATGGCCCCGCCGGCAGTCGCGCGATCGTCGTCAGGCGCGCGCGCGAACGCGAGCGGCGACGATCGATCGCAGCTCGTGACGTCGTGATCCTGACGCACGCCGAAACGGGACGCGGACATGGACGGACTTGCCCAGTGCACGACTTACATCCCGCTCGACCTCGACTGAGAACGGGTGCCCCATCGCCGCGCGCCCACGCCGGACGTCAGCCCGTGTCGCGCGTCGAGCGCGGCAGCGCGACGAGCCGGTGGTCGGAGGTGAACAGCCGGCGGACCGAGCCGAGCACGGTGACGACCGTCGCCGTCGCGACGCCGCCGAGCATGAGGTACATGATCGCCAGCTGGACGAGCACGGCGTCGGCGGGATCGACGCCGGCGAGGATCAGACCGGTCATCGCGCCGGGCAGGAAGACGAGCCCGAGGCCCTTCGTATTCTCGATCTGCGGGGATAGCGCGGTGCGCAGGACCGAGCGCACGATCGGCCGCGACGCCTGCAGCGACGTCTGCCCGAGCGCGAGGCGCGCCTCGACCTCGGCCCGCTGCTCGGAGAGCGCCTCGACGATCCGCTCCGCGCCCACGATCGCCGACTTCATCGCGTTGCCGACGAGCATCCCCGCGATCGGCACGAGCGTGCGGCCTTCCACGGGGAAGATCCCCAGCCCGAAGGCGACGGCGAAGCCGACGACCGCCGTCGACCCGTTGGCGACGAAGGCGATCCAGAACAGGCCGGGGACCGCGGGCGCGCGGCGGCGCACCGTCGCGGCGGCGAAGACGACGATCCCGAACACCCACAGCCATGACCAGACGAGCGGCGTGTCCGGATCGATGATGAGCCCGAGCGCCGCGCCGACGATGAGCAGCTGGACGAAGGCGCGCGTGCAGGAGACGATGAGCTCGCGCTCGAGGCGCAGGCGCAATCGCAGGCTGAACCCGACCGCGACGGCGACGAGGATGAGGGAGATCGCCAGCCCGACATAGCCGACGTCACCTTCCATCGAGCACCCCCTCGACCGAGCCGTGGCGATCGACGGTGCCGTCTTCCAGCAGCAGCAGGTAGTCGGCGAGGCGGCGCATCTGCGCCTCGGAGTGCGTCACCCAGATGACCGGCGTGCCATCGGCGACGAGCTGCTGCGCGAGCTGTTCGAGCACGGCGGCGGCCTTGGCGTCGAGCGCCGACGTGGGCTCGTCCATGAGCATCACCCGCGGGTTGGTGGCCAGCGCCCGGGCCAGGCAGGCGCGCTGCGCCTCGCCGCCCGACAGCTCGCCGGCGTCGCGCTGCAGAAACGCGGCGGGCAGCCCGACGCGCTCGAGCAGCTCTCCGCCGCGCTCCTCGTCGCAGGCGCGCTCGGCCTCGCGCAGGTTGTCGAGCACCGTGCCGGCGAACGTCACCGGCCGCTGGAAGACCATCGCGACCGCGCGGCGCAGGGTGAGCGGGTCACGCTGCGTGACGTCCTCCCCGCGGTGTCGCACCACGCCCTCCGACGGGACCTCGAGGCGATTGCACAGCCGCAGCAGCGTCGACTTGCCCGAGCCGGACGGCCCGCCGACGACGGTCAGGCCTCCGTCGGGCAGCCGCGCGTCGAGATCGTGCAGCCGCCGTGCCTCGGGCGGGCCGACGCTGACCGATTCGAACGCGAACAGGGGCTCCCCCGCGGACACCGGGCCAGTATCCCCCGCCCGGCGAATCTCGAGCCGCCCCCGCCGCCGCCGTTGTAGTTGCACGCGCAACCACTACACTGGACCGCACGTTGTTCAGTCCGCAGACTCGTCGCATCGCCGCACTCTTTCGCCCCTACAAGGGGCGGCTCGGCACGGTCCTGCTGCTGATCGCGATCAGCGCCGGGCTGGGCATGGTCACGCCGTTTTTGCTGCGCGACGTCCTCGACCATGCGATCCCGGACGGCGACACGACGCTGCTGAGCTGGCTCGTCGGCGGGATGATCTTCATCTCGATCGCGACGGGCATCATCTCGGTGGGTCAGACGTGGCTGTCGAACGTCGTCGGCCAGCGCGTCATGCACGACCTGCGCGCGGCGGTCTACCGCCATTTGCAGCGCCTGTCGCTGGCGTTCTTCACCCGCACCCGCACCGGCGAGGTCCAGTCGCGCATCGCCAACGACATCGGCGGAGTGCAGAACGTCGTCACGTCGACCGCCACCTCGATCGTCTCGAACGTCACGACGGTGCTCGCGACGATCGTCGCGATGCTGCTGCTCGACTGGCGCCTGGCCCTCTTCAGCCTCGCGCTGCTGCCGTTCTTCGTGTGGCTCACGCGCCGGGTCGGCAACGAGCGCAAGCGGATCACCTCCGAGAAGCAGGGCCGCCTGGCCGACATGAGCGCGCTCGTCGCCGAGTCGCTGTCGGTCTCGGGGATCCTGCTCGGCAAGACGATGGGCCGCGCGGGCGAGCTCGCCCAGCGCTTCGAGACCGAGTCGGCCGAGCTGGCGGAGATCGAGGTGCAGTCGCGCATGGCCGGGCGCTGGCGCATGTCGACCGTGCAGATGAGCTTCTCGATCATGCCGGCCCTGGTCTACCTCTTCGCCGGCTTCTCGATCGCCGGCGGCTCGGGCGCGATCACGATCGGCACGGTCGTCGCGTTCACGACGCTGCAGACGCGGCTGCTGTTTCCGATCGGCTCGCTGCTGAACGTCGGCATCGACATCCAGACCTCGCGCGCGCTGTTTCACCGGATCTTCGAGTACCTCGATCTGCCCGTCGAGATCACCGAGCGCGCCGACCCGGTCACGCTCGGCGGGACCGCGGGGGCCACCGGCGCACGGATCCGCGGCGAGGTGCGATTCGAGGATGTCCGCTTCCACTACGAGGACGGGGGCGCGCAGACCCTGGCCGGCGTCGATCTCGTCGTCGCGGAGGGCACGACGACCGCGATCGTCGGCGAGACCGGCTCGGGCAAGACGACGCTCGGCTACCTCGTCGCCCGCCTCTACGACGTCACCAGCGGTCGCGTGACGATCGACGGCGTCGACGTGCGCGACCTCTCGTTCGCGTCGCTCGCCGCCACCGTCGGCCTCGTCTCCCAGGAGACGTACCTCTTCCACGCGACGATCGCCGAGAACCTGCGCTTCGCGCGGCCCGAAGCGACCGACGAGCAGCTCGAGCAGGCCGCCCGCGCCGCGCAGATCCACGAGCTCATCGCCGCGCTGCCGGAGGGCTACGACACCGTCGTCGGCGAGCGCGGGTACCGCTTCTCGGGCGGCGAGAAGCAGCGCATCGCGATCGCCCGGACCGTCCTGCGCAACCCGCCGGTGCTCGTCCTCGACGAGGCCACCAGCGCGCTGGACTCCGAGACCGAGCGCGCCGTGCAGGAGGCGCTCGACCGGCTCGCCGAGGGCCGCACGACGATCGCCATCGCCCACCGCCTGTCGACGATCCGCGCCGCCGACGAGATCGTCGTGCTCGATCGCGGCCGGATCGCCGAGCGCGGCACCCACGACGAGCTCATGCTCGAGGGCGGCCGCTACGCCCAGCTCGTGGCGGGTGGGTCGCCGGCGCTGGCCGGCGCGTAGCGCCCCCGACAAGCACCCGCGCTCGGAGGACGCGCGTGCCAACTTCGGCGGCGAACCGTGGCTGCCGCGACTTCCGGGTATCTACCATCTCCTCGGTCCAGCCGAACCAGGGGACGACGCCGCGCAGATGACATCCCGATGGACCCCACTTGCCGTGATCGGCGCCGCCCTGCTCGTGCTCGGCGGCTGCGGCGGCGACAGCAGCAGCGACTCGGCCTGCACCGCGAAGCCCGGCGCCGACCCCGGCAGCATCGACGCCGCGGCCGACTGCCCCGTCAGCGCCGTGATCGCGGTCGATGCCACGGGCGCGCTGCAGGACAAGAAGCTGGCCCGTGAGGCCGGCTCGGCGGCGGTGCGGGCGGCCGAGCAGACGATCATCGCCGGCGGCCATCTGCGAATGGTCGTCTTCGCCGGCGACGCGAACGCCGTCGAGGTCATCTACGACGACGACGTGCCGACGCTCGAGGCGCTCGACGAGACCCGCCGCGGCCCGCTGGAGCACGACCTGCGCCGCGCGCTCGGCGTGACGATCGACAGCGCGCTGGGCGTCATCGACGACGATCCCGAGCTCGCGGCCCGGGTGCGGGACCTCGCGCGCGGTGGCACGTCGGACATCGCCCGCGCCGTGCGCAACGCGCTGCGCGAAGCCAAGCAGGAGGCCGGCGCGTCGTCGGTGACGCTCGTCTCCGACGGCGCGCAGGCCAGCGATCAGCTCATGCTCGAGCGCCGCCTGGAGGCGGGCGACTCGAGCGCCAACCTGGCGTCGCAGCTCGGCGAGCTGCTGGGCGACGCGGACGGCGTCGACGTCGTGCAGGTCGTCGGCCTCGGGCGGCTGCCCGACCGCGTCAACCAGAGCGCGCGGCGCACCGACGAGCTCGTGGAGATCTGGATGACGGCCTGCGAGCAGACCGGCGCGGCGAACTGCGCGACGACGACGGAGCTGTGACGAGGCGATCGCGAGGCACCCGGTGAGCCCAGAGGACACGACGGACGAGCTCGAGCCGCAGGACGACCCGGTGCAGGAGGCTGCCGGCGCGCCGGACCCCGCGCCGCCGGAGCCCGCAGCGGCCGTAACGCCGCCGCTGCTGGCGATCCCGGGCTTCGGCGAGCCGGCCGAAACGGCGGCGCAGGGCGAGCCCCCGATCGCCGCTGCCACGCCGCCCGCTCCCGACCTCGCCGAGGGGCGCCGCACCCAGGCCCGCGGTCCCCGCGACGACGCCGACCGCGTCCGCGGCAGCATCGTCGCCGAGACGATCGCCCAGCACGCCGACCACCTCATCGGCTCGCGGCTGGGCCCGCTCATGGAGCGCGCCGTGCGGGTGCGCACGCTCGACGACGACCTCATCGTCGCCAACGCCGCCGCCGAGCAGATCGCGACGGCGCCCGGCGAGCCGCCGCCCGGCCCGCCCCCGGCGACGCTGCGCGGGCGCATGTCGGCCCGCATGGCCGCCGGCGGCGGTCTGCTGGCGCTGTTCTTCGCCGTCGGCATCGCCGAGGCGCTGTTCGCCTACGACGGCTTCCGCGAGCTCGCGCGCTTCCGCGAGAGCGACCCGGAGCTGCTGCGCGAGGGAGCGCCGGCGCTGTCGGCGATCGTCATCGCGCTGCTGATCGCGATCGGGCAGAAGGCGGTCGGCAAGAACCTGCGCCTGGCCAACACGAAGCAGCCGCCGCCGGTCGCCGGGGGTGGCCGGTCGCTGCTGGACCGCGACCTGTCGCGCACCGCCCGCCTCGTCGTCGCCGCGGCGATCATCGTCACGGGCCTGGCCCTCTGGTACGGCGTGCAGAGCGCGCGCACCACCGCCAACAACGCGGCCGCGGCGCGCCAGCAGGCCAACCAGGCCGCCGGCGCACGGGGCGCCGCCGCCGAGCGGCTGACCGAGACCACGCAGCCGTCGGCCGCCGACCCGGGCGTGTACTTCCTCGTCTCGGCTGCCGTGTTCCTGCTCGGCATCGGCGTCGCCTACCTGCTCGTCGACCCGCTGCGCGAGGCGCGCCAGCGCCAGCGCCGGCGCGACGCCGAGACGCTCGAGCACCGCGGCCGGATCCGCGCCGAGCTCGCCGCGGAGGTCGGCGCGCTCGTCGCCCAGCGTGCGGAGATCGCCACGACCGTGGCCAACGCGAGACGCCAGATGTACCAGGAGGCCGCGCTGCATCCCGAGGTCGGCTTCCTGCGCCGCGCCGACGCGTTCCCGCAGCTCTACGGCACGTGGAGCCCCCGCGGGGACCCGCCGTTGCGGGGCGTGCCGGAGGTCGGCGAGGCGCATCGTGCGCAGGCCGACCTCGTGCACGGCGGCGAGCTGACCGTGCCCGACAAGCTCGCCGACGTCGATGCGCTCATCGCGGAGCTGCTGGGCCGCAACGTCGCGGCGCCGAAGAGCGCGCCGCAGTGAGCGGACCGCGGCAGGCGCCGCCCCCGCGCGCGGGGTCTGGACCGCGGGAGCCGGCGGCGGCGCGCCGCATCGACGGGCGTGGCGGCCCGCAACGCGCAACCGCCGCGCCGGCGGCCGGCGCCCCCGCCGGACGCACGGCCCGGAGGCGGGCCCCCGCCGCATCGCGGCCGCCCGCCCCGCTCGACCCACCGGGCACGCTCTCGGCGTGGCAGCAGCTGCTCGCCGAGCTCGACCGGCTGCTGCGCGATCCGACGCTCACCCGCGCGCTACAGCGCTTCGCCGCGAAGGTGGCGAGCGGCCTGCGCGGCCTGCCCGAGGCGATCGTCGCCGCCGCCCGCAGCATGGCGCGCGCGCTCGCACGCCTCCGCCTTCCCCGCCGCGTCCTGCTCGGTCTGCTCGCCCTCCTGCTGCCGCTCGCGCTGCTGGCCCTGCTGTCCGGCGCCGGCGACGAGCCCGCCACGCGGGGGGCCCCGACCCCTGCGGTTGCCCCCGCCGGCGGCGCCCCAGGCGGCCTGACGCTGCCCGCCGTCGGGATGCCCCAGGTGCTCGCCGCCCCCGACGACGTGCGGCCGGTGCGCGTCGCGCTCGTCCTCGACCGCACCTACGACACGCCGGCGCTGCGCCGCGAGCTGCGCGCGCTCGGCGGCTGGCTGACGGAGAACCACGCGCCGGGCACGCGCATCGCGGTGATCGACGCCCCCAGCGCGCGGGCGAGCGTGCCGCTCGACGCCGCCCGGCTCGGCGGCGCGAGCCCGGCGCGTCAGCGCACGAGCACCGCCGCCGCGATCCGCTCCGCGCTCGCACGCCGCAACGGCCGCGGCCTCGTCGTGACGCTCGGCACCGCGGCGAGCGCGGCGACCGCAGCGAGCGCGTCGGGCGCCGCCAAGACCCTGCAGATCGCGACCCGCCCGGGCCCGGCGACCGGCTCCAGCACGGTGCTCGAGCGACGCCGGCGCGCCCGCGTGACGATCGACGAGCGGCGGCCCAACGCGCTCGCGGCGAGCGTCGCCCGCGCGATCATGGCGATCTCGGGCGAGCGCGAGCGACGCTGATCCCGGCGATCGTCGCGCGCCCCGACCGCGCCCCGCGTGCGCGCTACGCGAACAGCGTGCTGCCTGCGGCGACGAGGTGATCGTGCGCCCCGCTCGCCGCCGCGGCCCCGGCGCCCTGCAGCCCGATCAGCACCGGCGCGACCATCGTGCGCGATCGCGCCGGGCGTCAGCGCGGCCGCAGGATGACCGTCCGCGTCGCCGTGTAGGTCTTGCCCTCGGCGGGCGTGACCGTCAGCTTCAGCTTCGTCAGCAGGCGTCCGTTGCGGCGCAGCGCGTTGCGGGCAGCCGCGTTGAGCGCCACCGAGAAGGACGCCCGGCCCGCCCCGGCCGAGGAGCGAAGCCGGCGGCCGACCTGGACCTCCCGCGAGCTGCGGCTGCGCGTCGACAGCGACTTGCGGCGAACGAACGCGCGCGCCAGCAGGCGGGAGCCGCTGCGAGCCACTACCACGGAGCCGCGCACGCTGAGGCCGCGCTGCTGCAGCGACACCTTCAGCCCGCTGGCGGCCGGACCGGCGGCGCCGGGCTCGAGCGGTACCCCGGGCGGCGGCGGCGGCGGTGGCGGTGGTGGCGGGGGCGATGCACCGGTCGCGACGACCGTCACAGAGCCGGTCATCGACGGGTGCAACGCGCAGACGAATGCGTACGTGCCCGGGTCGTCGAAGTCGCAGCCGCCCTCCCACACGCGCGGGCTGGGCTGGGCCGGCAGGGCCGCCGCGTCGCCGGCCGGTCCATCGGAGATGCCGCAGACCGTCGGCCGTGCGCCGGTGAAGACGACGTTGTGGCGGCTGTTGCCGGTGAAGTACGAGAAGTTGACGTGACCGCCCGCGGCGATCGTCACGTTGGGGGCGCCGCCGGTGTCGGTCCGGAAGACGTTGTCGGTGGCGAGGATCGACACGAGCGTCGGCGCCTGGCTCACGGCCGGCGCGGCCAGCGTCAGCGCCAGCGCGAGCACAGCGGCCGCGAGGACGGCGGGACGGCGAACATCACGAGGACTCATCGCACGATCATGTGCCTCCGGCGTCCGAAGCGCAAGCGCGAACGTCCACGATCTGCGCGACGCGATCGCGCCGCGCCTACGTCACGGGCGGCTGGCGCGGCCCGTCGGCGACGATGTCGCGCCCGGTCGGGCGCAGTTGCGGATCGAGCTCGAGCTGCCAGAAGTAGCGCGTGAAGGTGTGCCCGTGGGCGAAGTCGCCGACGTGCGGCTCGACCGTCTCGCCGCGCGCCATCTTCACGATCAGCTCGGGGTACGTGCGTCCGGGGCGGGCGGCGTACATCGGCGCCGGGAACGCGCCGCCGAAGCGCGTGTTGACGTCGGTGATGCCGAGGCCGATCTCCGGATCGCGGAAGGCCTGGACCGTGCAGGGGCCGCGGACGCCGAGCGCCTCGCCGGCGGCCCGGCCCAGCTCGATGAGCTCCTCGTCGAAGATCACCGTGCCCTTGATCGACTCGCCGCCGCGCGACTCGATCATCGTGCGCGGGATCGCGTTCAGGCAGCGTCCGTCGAGGTCGCACAGCAGGTCGATCGAGAACTCCGGCCCGCCCATCAGCCGTTGGATCATGACCGGCTCCTCGACGTAGCCGACGAAGAACTCCATCTCGGCGCGGTCGGCCGCCGGATGGATCGAGCGCGCGCCCGACCCGCGGCGCGGCTTGACCATGACCGGGTAGGACGGCGGCTCCTCGCCGGGCAGGACGGTCGGCGGCGACGGCAGGCCGTGTTCGCCCAGGAGGTGATGCGTCTCGTACTTGTCAAACGTCCTGCGCGCGATCTCGGCGGAGGGGACGAACGACGGCAGCCGGTCGCCCGCGGCGGCGAGCGCCTCGATGTCGAGGTCGGTCAGCGGCACGACGGCGCCCACGCCGTGCTCGGCGACGAGCTGCTCGAGAAACGGGATGTAGCCCGGCTCGTCGATCCGCGGCGGGGAGACGGCGAGGTCGGCCGCGTAGCGGGCGGGCGCGAGCGGGTTCGGGTCGGCGGCGATCGTGAACGCGTGCTCGGCGAAAGCGCTGACGATGTCGTAGCGCTTGCCGACCCCGGTCAGCAGGACGGCGGTGCGCTCGCCGCGCTCAGCCATCGGCCGGCGGCCCGTGAAACTGCGCGAGGGTGTCGGCCCGCAGCCCGAGGCGCAGCGTCTCCAGCGACAGCACCTCGGCGGGCGGTACGTTGCCGAGGTTCACGTCGGCGCCGTAGCGCTCGATGAGCCAGACCTGCTGATCCTTGCGCGGGGCCTCGAAGATCAGCCGGCCGCGGTCGACCTCGTGGACGATCTCGTCGATCAGGCCCGCGCGCGCCTCGCCGTCGGGGCGATAGAGGCCCGCCGTGCCGGTCGCGCGGCCTTCGCAGACGACCATCTCGGCACCGGCGGCGAGCGCGTCGCGGATGAGCTGCACCCAGCGGTAGGGGGCCAGCAGCGCCGCGGGGTCCTTCTCACCGACCTCGGCGTACACGGTGTAGCGCGCGGCGAGGCGCTCGATGAGCGCCGTCTTCTCCTGCGCCGGGATTGCCACGACGCCGCTGGAGACCTCGATGCGGTCGATCGCGAGCTCGTCGAGCCACGCGCAGAGCTCGTCGAGACGGCCGTGCAGCCAGGCGAGCTCGGTCAGCGTCCCGCCGAGCATCACCGGGACGTCGTACGCACGGTAGGCCGCGAGCTTGGCCTCGAGATCGGCGGTGACGTAGGCCGAGCCCCAGCCGAGGCGCACCGTGTCGATGTGCGCCGCCGCCTGGCGCAGCATGCCCCCGACCGCGGGTATCCCGAGGCCGGTGTCGATGACGTGCGTGAGGCCCGCACCGCGCGGTTTGGGCGGCCGGTCGGGCAGCGGGAGGAAGTCGGGCATGGCGCGCCGCAGGCTACCGGCCGCGCGGTGTGCGACCGTGGCCCCGTGAGGTCAGCGTGATACCGGGTAGCCCCTCGACGATGCACGCCGCACCGGCCGCCGAGATCGAGGAGTCCGTCGTCGAGCTGCCGGCCACGGCGGCGGCCGCGGGCATCGCGCGCCGCGAGCTCGCCGCGACGCCCGGCCTGTCGGGCGAGCTCGGCTACAAGATCCTGCTGCTGTCCAGCGAGCTCATCGCGGTGTTCGTCGCCGGCGTCGAGGGGCGGACCGACGGCGTGCTGCGGCTGACGATCGCCGTCACCGCGGAGCGCGTGCGGATCAGCGTGGTCGGCAACCGAGCGAACGACAGCGCCGACGAGCTGCTGCACTCGCGCGAGGCGCCCTCGCTCGGCGGCTACGGCCTGCAGATCGTCGATCGGATGGCCGCCGCCTGGGGCACCGCCGCCGACGACGACGGCCAGCAGATCTGGTTCGAGCTGCTGCGCTGACCCCCTGACCCGGCCTGGGCGGGTTCTGCACGTGGCGCGTGCATGACTCGACCCGACCCTCGAATTCGCCCGGGCCTGGTTCGTGCCGGTGACATGGCTACCGTTCCAGCCACCCGCATGGAGCTCGTCCCGACCACCCCGAACGTCGAGCTGCGCGGCAGCGGCGACGAGCAGATCGTGGTGCTCGCGTTCCCCTACGACGCGGCGATCGTCAACCTCGTGCGCGGCATCCCGGGGCGGCGCTTCGACTGGGACGCGCGCGAGTGGTGGGCGCCCGTCGACGACTGGGTCGGCGTGCACGTCGCGGGCGTGCTCGAGCGCTTCCCGGACCTGCTGCCGTCGCCGGCGGTCGTCGCCTGGCTGACGGCGATCGACAAGCGCTGGGTCGGCGTCGTCGGCGCGACGCGCTACGACGGGCGCGGCTGGTGGACGCTGGCCACGCGGGCCGGAAGCCCGCCCGAGGAGCTGCTCGCGGGATCGGTCACGCGCGCCGCCGACGGTGCGCTGCTGGCGCCGCTCACGCTCGCCGGCGCCGAGGCGCTCGTCGACCAGGAGGCCGTCCGCATCGACGCGGGCGGGCGGCGCTGCGTCGAGGCGCTGCTGAGCGGCGTCGACCCGCCGCCGCCCGCGCGCCTGACCGCGGCGCGGACGTTCGACGGCGAGCGCATCCGCCTCGACGTCCTCTGGGACTCCGACGCCGGCGCGGCGTTCTGCAAGCTGCCCGGCGCCGACGCGCGCAGCCGCACGCTGCCGATCGACCCCTGGATCGTCGAGCCGCTGGACGAGTTCATCGCGACGTTTGGCGTGCAGGTCGACGGGGCGGGCGCGCTCGTCCTCGCTGCGCTGCGCGAGGAGCATGCGGCGGCGGTCGCCGCGATCCGCAGCTCGCGCGCCGTCAGCGCCGAGCCGATCGACGACGTCGCCGCGGTGCTCGGCGGCGAGCTCGCTCCCTTCCAGTGGGCCGCGGTGCGCTACGCGCTGGACGCGCGGCGCTGCTTTCTCGCCGACGAGCAGGGGCTGGGCAAGACCGTCGAGGCGCTCGCCACGCTCGAGGCCGACGGCGCGTTTCCGGCGATCGTCGTCTGCCCGGCGTCGTTGAAGCTCAACTGGCAGCGCGAGGCGGCGCACTGGCTGCCGCACCGCAGCGTGGCCCTCGTCGAGGGCCGCGCGGTCGTCGCGGCGACCGCCGACATCACGATCCTCAACTACGAGATCGTGGCGGCCCACCGCGAGGGGCTCGGGCGCAGCAGGCCCCGCGCGCTCGTCGTCGACGAGTCGCACTACGCCAAGAACCCGCAGGCCAAGCGCACCCAGGCCGTACGGCGCCTGGCCGCGGCGGTGGTCGAGGGCGGGCTGAAGCTCGCGCTGAGCGGCACGCCGGTGCTCAACCACGCCGAGGAGCTCGTCTCGCAGCTGCGCGTCATCGGCCGTCTGGAGGACTTCGGCTCGGGCGCGCAGTTCACCCGCAAGTTCCGCGGCGAGCTATCGGAGGAGCGCCTGCACTGGCACCTGCGACGGCGCTGCTTCGTGCGCCGCCTGAAGACCGAGGTGCTGCCGCAGCTGCCGGCCAAGCGCCAGGTCGTCGTGCCGGTGGCGCTGTCGAACACGACGGAGTACCGGCTCGCCGAGGAGGACGTCATCGCCTGGCTGCGCTCGCAGCCGCTGGACCTGCGCGAGCTCAACGCGAAGATCGCCGCGACGCTGCGCGCCCAGCGCCTCGCCCAGCTCGGCACGCTGCAGCGCCTGGCGGCCCGCGGCAAGCTCGCGGCGGCGCTGTCGTGGATCGCCGACTTCCTGGCGTCCGGCGAGCCGCTCGTCGTCTTCGCGCGTCACGTCGAGGTGCAGGAGGCGCTGCTCGCCCGCTTCCCCGCCGCGGCGCACATCATCGGGGGCGACAGCGCCGCCGCGCGCGAGGCGGCGGTGCAGGCCTTCCAGGATCCCGACGGGCCGCAGCTGCTCGTCGGCGCGACGCGCGTGGCCGGGCAGGGCATCACGCTCACGCGCGCCTCCAACGTCGCGTTCCTCGAGCTCGAGTGGACGCCCGCGATGCACGACCAGGCCGAGGACCGCTGCCACCGCATCGGCCAGCACGACGCCGTGACGGCCTGGTACCTGCTGGCCGCCGACACCATCGACGAGACGATGGCCGAGCTCATCCAGCGCAAGCGCGGCGTGATCGCCGCGGTGACCGACGGGCGCCAACTCGACGGTGACGGGCTCGTCGAGGCGGTCGTGCGCGAGCTGCGCGAGGGGCGCCCGCTGCGCCACCTGCGCCCCGTCGCATAGCTTCGGTCAGACCTCGTCGTGGCGCCCGATCGCGCGCTCGAGCTCCTTGGCCGCACCCTCGTCGGTGTCGTGGTGCAGCTCCAGCAGGGCCGCGGCGATCGCGTCGAGCTTGAACTGCACCGCGGCCTCGGCGCGGCGCTCGGCGTTCTTGAGCAGCGCGACGACCGCCAGCGTGACGGCGCCGAGCAGGTCGCCGAGGAAGAACTTCGCGTCGCTCGACCAGCCCAGCGGATAGGATGCCGTCCACGCCACGACAAGCACGACGCAGACGGCGAAGAACGTCGGGGACGAGAACACGTTGGAGGCACGCTCGGCGACGTCCTCGAAGAAGCCGCGTCCCTCGCCGCCGCGGTCGACCGGATGCTCAGCGCTCATGGGGCTCCCGTGTACCCATCCGTCGTTGCGCGCACCCGCAGACCCGAGTTTCGGCTTATCGCCGCCCCCGCGGGGGAACCAACGCTGCCACGACCCTCCACTCGCGTCACCATAGGAGCACTCATGATCGGATTCATCGTCGCCGGGCTCATCATCGGACTGCTGGCCCGCCTCATCCTGCCGGGCAAGCAGCACATCGGCCTGCTGTGGACGCTCGCCCTCGGCGTCGTCGGCTCGGTCATCGGCGGCACGGTCGCCAACGCGATCGGCAGCGGCGACATCATGGAGCTCAACGTCATCGGCTTCGTCTGCGCCGTCATCGCCGCCGTCGTGCTGCTGTCGATCGCCGACCGGATGCAGCTCGGCGGCGGACCGCGCCGCGACGAGCTGCGGCGGGGATAGCGCCGCGGTCGCCCGCCATCGGCCGATCCTGGTCTACGCCTTCCCGGACGCGCCGGGAGGGCTCAGACCATCGAGCGGTCCGGCGGGATGACCCACAACGCGATCGCGGCCTGCTCGATGACCCCGGGCTCGAGCTCGGCGACCGTCGTGACCTTGGCCTTCTGCATCTGCAGGGCGAGGTCGCCCCAGCTGCGGCCGATCGAGCCGACCTTCGCCAGCGGCCCCCAGCCGGCGAGCGCCTTCAGCTCGGCGGAGTGCGCGCGCGCCTCGTCCATCGTGACCTTGCCGAACTCGTGCTCGGTCCCGCAGACGCTGACGAGGCGCGTGAGGATGTCGGTCACGTCGGGCACCGGCGCGCCGGCGAAGCGCCGCTCGACGACCTCCCAGTCGACGACGTTCAGCCAGGCGTCGACGTACTCGCCGCGACGATTCTCGTAGTCGAGGTAGTAGGCGTGCTCCCACACGTCGATGCCGAGCAGCGGCTCGAGGCCGTCGGTGAGCGGGCTGTCCTGGTCGGCGGTCGTGACGATCAGGATCCGGTAGCCGTCATGGACGATCCAGGCCCAGCCTGAGCCGAACTGGCTCAGGGCCGCGTCCTTGATCGTCTCCTTGAGGATCGGCATGCCGCGAAACGTCTCGCGGATCGCCGCCATGAGCTTGCTGTCGCCCGCCGGACCCTTGCCGGGGTTCGGCGTCATCGACTCCCAGAACATGGTGTGGTTGAGGTGGCCGCCGACGTTGTTGCGCACCGCGTCGCGCTTGTCGGGGGGAAACTCGGTCAGCCGCGTGAGGATCTCGCGCGGGTCGGCGTCCTCCAGGCCGGTGCCGGCGAGTGCCGCGTTGGCCTTGTCGACGTACGCCTGGTGGTGCTTGTCGTGGTGGCAGCGCATTGTCTGCGCACTGATGTGCGGCTCGAGCGCCTCGTACGGATAGGGCAGGTCAGGGACGGTGTAGGCCATTGCCCACATCATGACGCGCCCTTCGCCGCGGAGCCACCCCCGCCGGGTGGCCGGCGGATGGCCGTGCAACGCTTTCGGAGCGCCCGGTGCGAGTATGTCGCCCATCGCCGAGCCAGCCGACGACACCGCCGACGCGCATCCGCCGTGTCCCCCTCGCCCGTCAGGGGCGTCCGAACTCGGGTTCGTGCGCCGGCCGATGGTGCGTTGGTTCGATCCCCACCAGCTCATCGACACGGCCGTCCGGGTGCTGCTCTCGGGCGTGTTCAGCTCCTACGCCGACAACCGCGAGATGCAGATGGGAGAGCCGGCCGACGTGCCGGATCGTTCCGAGCCGGCGGATCTGTGGCTCGACTACGTCGCCGATCTCGGCGACGGCTGGAACTCGACCTACACCGTGGCCAGGCTCCTGGCCACCGAGGAGCTCACGCTCGATCTCGACGGCGAGACCCACCGCACCGAGCGGGGGCGCCTGCTCGTCTTCGGAGGAGACGCCGTCTACCCGGTGCCCAAGGCCGTGGAGTACGAAAACCGGATGCTGGGCCCGTACCGGTCGGCGTTGCCCTGCCCTCCCGCGCAAGCCCCTGAGCTGTTCGCCGTTCCGGGCAGCCACGACTGGTACGACGGGCTGGTCAACTTCACGAGCATCTTCTGCCGCAACCGCTGGATCGGCGGATGGCACACGCGGCAGCGACGCAGCTACTTCGCGGTCAAGCTCCCCAACGGCTGGTGGCTGTGGGGGATCGACATCCAGTTCGGGGCCGCCATCGACGAGGTCCAGCTGCGCTACTTCGCCCGGGTGGCCGCCGACGAGCTGCAGCCCGGCGACCGCGTCATCCTGTGCATGTCCAAGGAGGTCGACAGCGGCCGCAAGGGTCATGAGGTCCACTCCGATCGCGACGTGGAGTACCTCGAGCGCGAGATCATCCAGCCGACCGGCGCCCAGCTGCTGCTCTACCTCAAGAGCGGCAAGCACTACTACTCGCGCTACGAGGAGCAGGACGGGCCCCGCCACCACATCGAGTCCGGCGGCGGCGGCGCCTTCCTGCATCCCACCCACAACCTGGCGCCGCGTACGGACTTCCCCGGACCGGACGGACCCGCCCCGTACCGCCAGGCCCGCACCTATCCGTCCCCCGCGTTCTCCAAGCGGCTGCGCAAGCGCATCTGGCTGATGCCGGCCTACAACATCCCGCTCGCCGCGGTCTTCGCCACCGTCCAGGTGCTGCTGACGTTCATGCTCGGGCTGCATCTCGAGGACCGCCACGTATCGCTCGGCATCGACGATCTGCTGAGGGCGATGTGGGAGAGCCCGACCGCCTTCCTGCTGAGCCTGCTCGTGTTGGCATCGCTCGTCGGAATGGTGCGCTTCGCCCACGACGCCAGCGGGGTCGGCCGCGTGCTGCTCGGCCTCGCCCACTCCTCGCTGCAGGTCACGAGCGTCGCCGGGGTCATGATGGCCGCGTCGCATCTCTCGTCCGCCTTCGGGGCCGAGGGCGGCGCGTCGTCGCTGCTCGCCTTCCTGGGCTTCGTGTGGCTGCTGGGCGGCGTCTCGGGCATGATGGGCATGGCGTTCTACCTGTGGGCAACCGGCTACATCGGCCTGCACGGCACCGAGGCCTACGCGCCCCTGCACCACCAGGACCAGAAGCACTTCCTGCGCCTGCACATCCAGCCCGACGGCGTCCTGACGCTCTATCCGATCGGCATCGAGCGCGTGGGCCGCAAGTGGATCCTGTGCCCCGACGCGCCCGTCGACGCGCCGTGGTTCGCACCGGACGGACCCGAGCCCGCGCCGCATCTCATCGAAGCGCCGATCAGGATCGGCGAGCCGAGACCGGCACGCCATCGGCCCCGGGGGGTCCAGTCGCGCGCGTGATCTGCCGATACATGGCGCAGGAACTCGCCATGCTGACGATCTCGATCATCTTCGCGTTGCTCGTGCTGCTCTGGGGACGCGTCGGCGTCAGCCACGTCGATCGGTGACTCGATCAGACGTCGAGCGCGCCGGCGGCTGGGAGCGGCGTGCGGCCGCGACGCTCGCACGGCTGGGGAGTGGCGCGGCGGTTGCCTGACGGCGCCGCGCGCTCGCCCGGCCGGCTCCGCGACGCACGAGCGCGTGCAGACCTGTGTGCCCGCGCGGGCGCTGGCTAGGTTGAGCGCAGCCGCCGCATGGACCGCCGCCGCTTTCGCCTTTCCCTGTCCGTTCTGGCCGTCGCCGCGATGGCGCTCGTCGCCGTGCCCGCGGGCGGCCAGCAGCGCGAGCGCGGCCTGCGCGACCGGATCGACTCCCAGCGCGACCGCGAGCGCTCGCTGGCCGGCAGCGTCGCGCGGCTGGCGCGCCTGGAGCGCGGGACCGCGCGCGAGGTGGCGATTCTCGAGCGCCGCGTCGGCGCGCTGCAGGCCGAGCTCGCCGCCGCCGAGACCGTGCTCGCCGACACGGTCAAGCGGCGCAACCGCCAGCGCGAGCGGGCGCTGCGCCTGCGCGCGCGGCTGAAGAGATCCCGCGCGCAGCTCGCCGAGGTCCTGCGCGGCCGCTACGCGGGCGGCGAGCCGGACATCGTGACCGTCGTGCTGCGCGCCGACGGCTTCGCACAACTGCTGGAGACCGTCGACTTCCTCAAGCGCGTGCAGCGCCAGAACGAGCGGATCCTCGACACGGTCAAGGCCGCGCGCCGCGACGCGCTCGCGCAGCGGCGCACGCTGACGCGGCTCTCCGAGGAGCGCCGCGTCGCCGCGGACGCGGTCCGCAAGCGCCACGCCGCGCTGGCCACGATCGCGGCGGGGCTGCGCGAGCGGCGCGCGGCGCTCGCCCAGGCGCGTGCGGCACGGGCTGCCCTGCTGCGTGGCACGCGCGCGAGCCGGCGCCGGGCGCAGCGGTCGCTGACCCGCCTGCTGGCGCAGCGCGCGCGGGCGCTGCGCGCGGTCGGCCCGGGCGGACCCTGGTCGATCCCCTGGCCGATCGTGCAGTGCGAGTCGGGCGGTCAGAACCTGCCGCCGAACTTCGCGGGCGCGTCGGGCTTCTATCAGTTCATGCCGGAGACCTGGCGCGGGCTGGGCGGCTCGACGCCGCACGCCTACCTCGCGCCGAAGGCCGAGCAGGACCGGCTCGCGGCGCGCCTGTGGGCCGGGGGCGACGGTGCCCGCAACTGGGTCTGCGCGGCGCTCGTCGGGATCCTCTGAACACGGCGGCGCGACAGGTGGCCCACGCGCGCCATACTCGTCACATGAACCGCACCGTTCGTCTGCTTGCCGCCGCCGTCGCCGCGACGCTGCTCGCCGGCGGCTCCGCGCAGGCCGTCGATCCCGGTCCGTACGTCGCGCTCGGCGACTCCTTCACGGCCGCGCCGCTCGTGCCGCTCACCTATGGCACGCCGATCGGCTGCGCGCGCTCGGATCACAACTACCCGTCGATGGTCCGCGCGGCGATCGGCGCCGGCGTGTTTCGCGACGCGAGCTGCTCGGCGGCGACCACGCGGCACATGACCGAGCCGCAGAGCGTGCTCGGCGGCAACCACGCACCGCAGTTCGACGCGCTGTCGTCCGACGCCGCGCTCGTGACGATCGGCATCGGCGGCAACGACGTCGGCCTCGTCGGTGCGGCCACCGACTGCCTCGGCCGCGGCCTGCTCGCACCGACCGGCACCGCGTGCCGCTCGAACTTCGCCACGCCCGACGGCGGCGACCGGCTCGTCGACAAGATCGCCGCCGCGGCGCCGAAGATCGCCGCCACCCTGCAGGGCATCCACGCGCGCTCGCCGCAGGCCCGCGTGCTGATCGTCGGCTATCCGGCCGTCGCGCCGACGAACGGCAAGGGCTGCTACCCGATCGTCCCCCTCTCCGACGACGACATCGCCTACCTCGACGAGATGCTGCGCCGCACGAACACGATGATCGCCGAGCAGGCCGCCGCCAACGGCGCGGAGTTCGTCGACACGTACGCCGAGAGCGTCGGACACGACGTCTGCACGCTGCCGCCGGCGCGCTGGTTCGAAGGCGTCGTGCCGACGATGCCGGCCTTCCCGGTGCACCCCAACGTGATGGGCGAAGCGAGCATGGGCCGCTCGGTGCTGCGCGTGCTGGGCCAGTCGCGGCCGGCGCCGGAGCTCGGCGCGTTGACGCGCCTGCAGCGCTCGGTGGCGATCGGCCGCGCGGCCCGCTTCACCTACACGCTGAGCCGCGCGGCGAGCGTGACGTTCGCGCTGCAGCGCTCGCTCGGGCGCGGGCGCTACGCGAAGGCGCGCGGCGTGGTCACGGTCGACGGCGCCGCGGGCGAGAACACGCTGAAGCTGACGACGAAGCAGCTCGGCCGCCGCGCCGGCCTGTACCGCCTGGCCGGCACGCTCGCCGGCGGCGCCGCGCAGGCGGTGCAGTTGCGCATCAAGCGCCGTTAGGGGTGGTCGAATACGCCTCGGTCGGCGAGCCTGAATCGACACACCGATGGTCGATCGACGCTCCTCCCGAGGGCCTGGCGACCTAGCGGGTGGCGCGCAGCACGACCCGCGAGCGGTCGCCCGTGCTGACCGTCACCTTCGCGCGGCGCTTCGCGGCGGCGGCCAGCGCGCGGCGGCCGCTCTTCGTCGTGCGCAGCGAGTTCCAGACGCGCGCCGCGTTGACCTCGCCGCGCAGCGTCACGCTCGTGCGCTTCCAGCGGCGCGAGCCGGCGCGCTTGGCGGTCGCATCCTTCGCTGCCAGGCAGCGCAGCGAGGCGCGCAGGCCGGTCAGCCCGACCTCGGCGAGCGAGCGCCCGACGCCGGAGCAGCCGGTGCGCGCGCCGATCCGCTCGGCGGCGTGAGAAGCGACGGCGCGGTCGGCGAACGCCCCGACCGCCGCGGCGTACTGCCCGCGGCCGGCGTCGGAGGCCGTGCCGTGCACGAAGGTCGCCGACGGGTCTGCGGAGTTGCCGGCCTCGAGGCTCAGCGTCTGCGTCGTCGGCCGGGCGGCGCGGAAGCGCGCGTCGTGCTCGGCGGAGACGATGACGTCGTCGCCCTCGCGCACGAGCAGCACGTCGGAGTGGATCCTCGGCGCCAGCGAGACGAGGTTCCAGGGCGCCAGCGCCTCGAGCGTGTCACCGAACAGGCGCCGGATCTGGCTGGCGACGAGCTTCAGGCGGCCATCCAGGCTCGTGTCGGCTTCGGTCGTGTAGAGCGGCAGGTCGGTCGGCGTGCCGAGGCCGATGACGCAGTCGATCGCGCGCAGCCGCTCGGCGGCGACGAGCGCGAGGTGCGCGCCGGCGGACTCGCCGTAGATGCAGACCGGCCCGTTGTCGCCGATGCGCGAGAGCTCGCTGCCGGCGGCGTCGAGGACGTCCTGCAGGCCGGCCTGTCCCTCCTCGTAGTCGATCGAGACGACGCGCCATCCACGGGCGAGCAGCAGCTCGCCCGGACGGTCCATGAGCAGCTTCTGGGCGTGGGCGTCGTGGCCGGCCCAGCCACCGGCGTGGACCATGATCATCGTCCCGCGGGGCGCCGCGCCGGCGGGATCGCGCGTCGTCGGCTCGGCGACCGGCGCCACGGCGGGGGCCGGCTTGGGCTTGAGCAGCGGCAGGTTGAGCGGCGCGGCGGCGGCCTGCGCGGCGTGGCCGCCGAACAGGCCGGCCAGCGCGAGCAGGGCGACAAAGCCGAGACGGACGATGCGAGAGAGGAGCGCAGCCATGGCCGTCCAGTCGGTGGCGCCGGGCCCCGGCTTGAGCGTTGTGAGGCCGATCTGCCTTTTCGTCCAGTCGCCCTTGAGAGATTTGCTACAGGGGTCGAAGGAGCGCAGTGGCGCGGGCAGCGAAGATCGCGGAATGGTCGAACTCGCACTCCGCCGTTGAAGCGCATACGCCCCCAGCCCCGCACCCGCATGAGCGCAGCGCGCGGACGGCTTCGCCCCCCGCCACGGCCGGTTCGTGAGCTGACCCGCCCGACCCCCGCCGATCCCCCCGCAGAAGGAAGGCAGCGCCGCTCAGGCTGACGGGGGGCGCCGTCGCGGCGGCCGGCGGCGCTCAGCCGACGACCGCGCTCAGCGGTGAGCACGCCCCGCAGGCCGCGCAGCCGGCGGTCTGATCGGCGCCGCGCATGCCGGCGTTGCGCAGCGCGCGGCCGACCCGGTCGGTGACGTCGGCGACGATCTCGTGGCTCGGTTCCGGGACGCCGTCGGCATGGGCCAGGCCGCCCGCGCGCCGGCGCCGTACAAGCGGCGGATCCAGACGAGGTCGACGGGCGGCTCGATCTGGACCTGGATCGGCAGGTCGGGCGTCACGGCGTGGACGGCGCCGACGCAGCGCGCGAGGTGGCCCGCCCCGCGGTCGCGGCCGTTGGAAGTGCCCGTCGTCATGACGAGCTGGCGCACGCTGTCGAGGCGAACCGCCGCCAGCGCGACCTCGGCGAGCTGCGTGGGGTGCTCGACGCCCGTCGTCACGAGCACGTCGGTGCCGTGCAGCCGGGCGATCTGCTCGTACGGCGTGCCATCCGCCGTCTGGAGGTCATAGAAGCGCGGGCGGCGTGAGCGGCGTGCCGTCGAGCGTCCAGTGCCCGTCGTCGCTCGGGCCCGCGCCGGCGCGGCGGTGGCGCTGTGGCGTGGCGCGCAGGCCACGGACGGAGAGCTCCGCGCGCAGCCCGAGGGCGAGTTTCACCATACGCAGGGCTCCTTCCGTGGGGGATTCAGACGCGGGCGCGCTACGCGCTGAACCGCTGCCCGTCATGCTGCGCCCCGGCGTTGCCGCGCGGTATGGACCGCGTGCGCAAGATGCAGCCCGCGCGCTTGGACGCGGTGTCGGGGCCAGCCGCTGGCGTCAGCCGCCGCCGTCGCCGCCGCGGCCGCGACCCCGGCCGGAGCTCTCGCCGCGGCCGCGGCCCTGGCCCGAGTCGCCGCCGTCGTCACCTTCGTCCGCCGCGTCGCCCTCGCTGCCCGCGGCGGCGGCGACGAACGCCGTGAGATCGGCGACCTGCGCGTCGCTCAGGCGATCGCCGTAGTCGTCGGGCATGAGCTTCTCCGCGAAGCCGTCGACGATGTCCTCGCGCGGCTCGACGATCGCCTCGGCAATGTCGTCGGCGTCGTCGTCGATCGCGTCCAGGCGCGGGCCGAGCTTGCCCTCGGCGCCGATGGCGGCGATCGAGTGGCAGCTGTCGCAGCCCTCGTCCTCGAAGCGCGCGCGGCCGCGGGTCACGTCGGCGCCGCCGGCGGCGATGCGCGCCTTCGACGCCGCGACGGCCGCCGGGGAGGGGGCGGCGACGCGCTCGGCCGGCGCCTCGCCCATGCCCACGCCGGTGATCGCCACACCCATGACGAGCACCGTGAGGGCCGCGAGCACGAGCCTCATGTCACCCCTCGCAGCGCCGGCGCCGCCTTCGCCGCACCGGCCAGCGCGAGCAGGACGGCGGCCACCTCGGCGACGACGATGATCAGCGCGTCGCCGTCGTAGCCGCCCTCACGGAAGCCGAGCAGGCCCGCGGAGTGCGAGATCGCGATCGAGACGAGCGAGGGCACGCAGATCGACAGCGCGCCGAGCACGAACATCCAGATGCGCTCGAAGATCAGCGTGAGCACGACGACCGTCGAGCCGATCGCGTTCATGAAGAACAGCAGGCCGATGATCTCGACCTCGGCGTAGCCGCGGTGAAACAGGCGCGCGTGCTGAAAGCCGGCGACGAGCACGCAGACCGCGGCCAGGCCGAGCAGGGTGAGCGCGATCGGGTCCGGGCGGGAGGGGGCGAGCAGCCGGCGCATCTGCCGCAGATCCTCCCCCGCGGCGCCCCGATCAACGCGACTTATGTCGCCCGCGGCCTGCGCCCTTCGGGCGGCGCGCGTGCCTACAGGCCCGCGGGGTGACGCACGACGAAGCCCTTGCCCGAGCGTCCGCCGGCCTGCCAGCGCGGGCCCGTGCCGCCGGTGCCCGACGTGTCCAGGCGCAGCCCGGCGATCACACTGTAGGTGTGCGCGGCGTTGGCGTAGACGGTGATCCACGCGCCCGGCCCGGCCTCGCCGAAGCCCTTCAGGCCGGTCGAGTCCAGCGGCGTGCGCAGCAGCCCGGCGCCCATCAGCGCATAGGAGACGGTGCCCGAGCAGTCGTAGGCATCGTCCTCGACCCTGGCGTGCCCGCCGCCCCAGCGATACGGCTTGCCGACGATCCGGTTGGCCGCGACGATCGCGTCGCGTACCTGCGGCGGGGCGGCGACCGGCACCATCGCCGTGAGCCCGTCGGGGGCGATCACGGCGTTCGGCGTCGGCGTGACCTGGAGCGCGGGCGGCGGCACCATGGCCGCCCCCGCGGGCGCCACCGCCTTCGCCGCCCGGGCCGCGTAAACGCGGACACGCAGCCCCTGCGCCTGCTCGCGGGAGACCCAGCCGTTGACGGTCTGGTTGTTGGCGCGCTCGTAGCGGCGCACGGCCTGGCGCGTGCGGCGGCCGAAGTGGCCGTCGCTGCGCGTCGGGAAGCCGGTCAGCGTCAGCCAGCGCTGCAGGACGCGCACCTCACGGCCGCGATCGCCCGTGCGCAGGATGTGGTCGCCGAACGCGGCGCCGGCCGGCGCCGGGCTCGTGGCCGTGGCTGCGGCCACGGCAATGCTCACTGCGCACAGGCGCAGCCGGACTCGGTATCCCACCGCCGTTCCTCCGTTTTTCCACAGGCTTCCGGGGTGAGCTGACGGGCTCGCGCTGGAAATGCGCTACGCCGGTCAGACCGGCGATTCGCCCCGTGCGCCGCAGCGGCGCAAGTGGTTCCCCCAGCCGCCGCCGCAGTGGCGCGGAAGCGGTTCAGCCTTGATGTCGCATACCGGGACACGGACTCTGGCCGGAAGTTTCGGCGCCCGCGACGGCTCCCCTCCGCGTGGGTGAGTCCTTGCCTGCCGCGCCGGGTACCGTTCGACCTTGACCCGCCGACCGGCCATTCGCCCCCGCTTCCGCTCCTGCCCCGCGCTGCTCGGGCTCGTCGCGCTCGTGCTCGGGCTCGTCGTGGGCCTGCTCGCGTGGTCGGCGTGGGAGGCCCCGTCGGGCGCCGGCGCAGCGGCGGGCGCCTACGTCGCGCTCGGCGACTCGTACTCGTCCGGCCTGGGCGCCGGCGGCGCGTCGGGCGCGTGCCTGCGCAGCCGCCGCGCGTACCCGTACCGGCTCGGTCGCACCGTCAGCGCCCTGCGCGCCTGTGCCGGCGCGACCACCGGCGACGTCCTCGACCGTCAGCTTGCGACCTTCCCGCGCGGCACGCGCCTCGTGACGATCACGATCGGCGGCAACGACGCGGGCTTCATCGGCGTCATCGAGCGCTGCCTGCTGGGCTCGCCGGGCGCCTGCAACACGCGCGTCAGCCGGGCTCAACGGTTCGTCCGCACCGAGCTGAGCGCCCGCCTGCGCCGCGTCTACGAGGCGATCCGGACCCGTGCCCCGGATGCCAGCGTGATCGTCGCCGGCTACCCGCGCCTGTTTGCCCGCCGGCCGTGGTGCGGACCGATCGGCCGGATCGACGACCGCGAGCAGCGGCGCCTCGACGAGGCCGCCAACCTGCTCACGCGAACGATCGCCGCCGAGGTCAGGCGCCACCGCGGCTTTCGCTTCGCCGACGTGCGCAAGGCGTTCAACGGCGGGGGCGTCTGCGCACGCTCACCGCGGATCCACGGCGTGACGAGCCCGCCGTCCAGCTCGTTTCACCCGACGGCGCGGGGTTACGAGACGTACGCGCGGGTGATCAGGCGCAGGCTGGCGGGTTGATGTTCGCTACGAACATCGTTGCGCCACGGTGGCGCCAACGCCGTCGGGCGCACCCACCGGTGTAGCTCTATGCCTTGCCCGCCCACTCCTTCTTGTGGATCCGCTTGGCCGCCTGGTAGTCGGCCAGCGCCTGCGCGGAGTCGACGTCGCCGAGGGTCGGATGCCACGGCACGAGCGCCTCGGCGGCCTCGACGCCGAAGCGCTTGGCGAGCACGCCGCCGAGCGCCTTGATCTTCATCTCGCCGAAGCCCGGCAGCGCCTGGAGGTTGGCGCGCAGTTCGCCGGCGTCGGCCGCGTCGGCCCACACGCGGGCCGCGTCGCCGTCGTAGGTGTCGCGGATGTGGACGGCGAGGTCGTGGACGCGCTGGGCCATCGCGCCGGGGAAGCGGTGGATCGCCGGCCGCTCGCGAAAGACCGTCTCGAGGTCGGCCTCGGCGAGCGTGGCGGCGTCGAGCGAGCCGAGCCGTTCGCGCAGCGCCAGCGGGCCGGAGAACGCCTTCTGCACGGTGACCTGCTGGTCGAGCACGAAGCCGACGAGCAGCGCCATCGGGTCGGTCGCGATGAGCGCGTTGGCCTCGTCGGAGGGCGTGAAATGCAGCTGATCGGGCATCGGTCGCTGCGATGCTATCGCCCCGCGCGAGCCCGCGGCGCAGGCCGTGTGACCTCGGTCTCAGGCGTGTTCAAGCGGCCCTTTTCGCCGGCCGCGTGGACGGGCGCAGCATGCGATCGTGAGGGTCCGCAGGAGGGGCGGGGTCCGCTGTTCGACGACCATCCCCCAAACAGCGAGCGAACGCCGGCCCGACGCCAATCCCCGCTCAGCGCGACGCCCCGACCGCCGGCAGCTCGATCATGCGGGGTGGACTGCTCGTGAAAAAGCCCTGCGACGCGGTCAGCCGCAGCCGAGCAGCTTCTTGAGGCCGGTGCAGGGCGCCGGCGGCTGATCCGCCGGCGGCGGCGCCTCGGTCGCCGGCGGCGCCTGCGGCGTGGTCGTCGTCGACGTGGGGGCGGGGATCGTCGCGGTCGGCGCCGGCGTCGCGTCCCTGCGGCCCTTGTCGCGGGAGGGCCGACGCAGTTCCTCAAGACGCCGGGCGTCCTCGGCGGCCGCCTTCTCGGCGGCCCGCTGCCGCGCCCTGGCGGCCTTCTCCCGCTTGCGCTTCTTGCGCCTCTCCTTCTCGAGCTTCGCGCGCTCCTCGGCGGTGAGCAGCGCTTTGCGGGCATCGACGCCGTAGGCGTCGTCGAGCGCGGCGACGAGCGCGCCGTCGACCGGGCAGTTGAGGCAGAAGCCGTGGATCTCCCAGCCCTGCGCTCGCGCCACGACCTCGCTGGCGTAGGTCACGCCGTAGTCGTCGTGGCCGTAGTACGCGTACGCCGCGGTCCATGCCCCGCCGTCGAGGAGCTCGGTGGCGCCCGAGTCGCGCAGCAGCGCGCCCGCGGCCATGATCGCGTCGAAGTCGTCGTAGATCGACGGGTGGTGGCGCGTCGGGTGTGGGTAGCGGCGCGGGCGGTCGCCGGCGCGGAAGGACTGCTTGTAGAGCGCCCAGGTACTCGGCGGACCGTTGCTGACGTTGAACTGCATCGGGCCGGCGCAGCAGCCGAAGGCGTTCAGGCCGTGATAGGTGGTCGGCGCGGTGGAGAACGCGGTCTCCTGACGATGGATCGAGGCGAGCAGCCGCCACGACACGCCGAAGGTCCGACCGGCCTCCCGGTACAGGGGCAAAAAGCTCGAGCCGGTCGACGCCGGCACGCGCCGCTTGGCGGTCCTCGCGTAGTAGGCCGGACCCGCGCGGCGGGGCTGCACGACCTCGGCCTCGAGGAAGCCCTCCGCGATCCGGCTGGGGGCCGGCTCGTCCGGGTTGCCGTCGCCCAGCGGGCCGGGCAGGCCGGACGGGAGCATCGCGAGCGCCGCCGCGGTGCCGCCGCCCATGAGCAGGACGACGAGGACGACCAGCGTCCGCGCGACCCGGTCGGCGCCGTGCTTGACCACGGCGCGGTCGAGCCGCGCCTGGCCGTAGGTGACTACGGCACGGCCGATGCGGCCGCGGCTGAGCCTGGCGACAACCGCCGCGCCGCGCGGCCGGCGGCGCTTGACCGGCCGGACACGCTCGGCGGCCGGCCGGCGGCGGCGCCCGACCCACCGGACACGCTCGGTGGCCGGCCGGCGGCGCTGGATCGCAGACACACGTCCGGAGCGCGCTCGACGGCGCTTGGACAGGACACGCCCGAGGCGCGCTTTGGCGTGCTTGACGAGTCCGTTGCGCAATCGCATCCGCGCAAGCGTTTCAAACCGACCCCGGCGGCGCGTCGCCGCGGTCGTGCCCCCACAAGCACATCATGGAGATCGCCAGCAGGTCCATGATCCTGGCTCCCACCCCGCTCTGGATGATGAGCGCCAAGGCGCACGCGCGGGCACGCGCGAAAAACTGTGCACAACCTTCGGTTGCGCACAGCTATGACGACAACAACAACCTGACTCCACGAAACCGGGGGAGGTCCAACAAACCGTACTGGTGGGGTCCGCAGACGAGTTGTGCGCGAAGATAGCGCAGTGCTGCCGAGCCACCGGATCGAGCGGTTGCCTCAGACGTTGAGGTCACGGCGGTCGAACGAGTAGCGCGCGTAGGCGACGAGCACGGCCGTAGCGCCGGCCAGCGCCAGGACGTGCCCGACGCCGAGGCCATTGCGCAGAGGCTCGTAGCCTGTCGCGTGGTAGAAGGGCGAGAGCTGCTTCACGAAGCCGAGGCCGTCGATCTGCGGACCGATCGTGTTGAAGATGTACGTCAGCACGCCGGCCACGGCGCAACAGGCGATCACCGTCGCGCGGCGCCCGGTGATGGCCCCTACCGTGATCGCGAGAATTCCGAAGCAGGTGCCGAGCAGCGCGATCCCGAGGCATGCGGCCCCGATGTCGAGGACGGCAACATCCATGTCGCCGGCCATCGACAGCAGCGACACCTCCGCCCACAGCATCAACGCGAGTCCGAGCATGATCACGACCATCGCTGCGCATCGCTCGAGCAGCAGGCGGCCGCGGCTCAGAGGATGGGCGAGGTAGAGGTCGAGGGTGCCCGCCTCCTCGTCACCGGCGAGCAGCCGCCCGCCAACGATGATCGCAAACACCAGCAGGAGGATCGGCACGAGCAGGCCGAACACCGTCGCGTGCAGGAATCCGGCACCGCTGGCGAGGTCGTCGAACGACAGCGCCGAAGACACTCCCGACGGCAGCGAGTCGGCGGCGTCGGTGTCCTTGAACTGCGAGTACGAACCACCGTAGATCGCTACGACGGCTGCCAAGCCGAAGCCCCAGGCGAGCAGGGTGCGTGACAGGTCCCGCAGCGTCTTGGCAACGATTGGGGGGACGTCAATAGGCATGCTGTGTCTCCTTCTCGTACTCGCCGATGAAGATCTCCGCGAGGTCGGGCTCTTCGCTGACGATGTCCAGCACCTCATAGCGGGCAGCCGCCTTCACGAGGGCGTCGGGCGGACCGTCGACGTGGCAGCGCAGCGCGTTGCCGGCGACTTCGACGTCCGAGACGTTCGCCAGCCGCGCGAAGTCGGACTCCGCCACCTGGCCGGCAAACTGGATCTCGACGCGGCGCACGGCGCGGCGACGAATCGCCTCGACGCTGTCGACGGTCACGATGCGCCCCGCGCGGATGATGCCGACGCGGTCGGCGGCCGACTGGACTTCGCTGAGCACGTGCGAGGACATGAACACCGTCGCCCCGCGCGTGCGTGCTTCGCCGACGAGCTCGAGGAACACCTGTTGCATCAACGGGTCCAGACCGCTCGTCGGCTCGTCGAGGATCAGCAGCTCCGGGTCGTGCATGAAGGCTTGGACGATGCCGACCTTCTGCTTGTTGCCCTTCGACAGGCCCTTGATCTGCCGGCTGAGGTCGAGGTCGAGCCGCTCGGCCAGCTCAGGGATCCGCCGCGTGCCGGCGCCGCCGCGCAGACGCGCCAGGAACCGCAGCAGCCCGCCGACGTTCTGGCGGCTCTCAAGCGTCAGTTCGCCGGCGAGATAGCCGGTTCTCGATCGGATCTGGACGCCCTGCGTCATCGGGTCCATTCCGAGGACCCGCGCCTGGCCCCGTGTGGGGCGCAGCAGGTCGAGCAACAGGCGGATCGTGGTGCTCTTGCCGGCGCCGTTGGGTCCGAGGAAGCCATAGACCTCGCCGATCCGCACGTCGAGATCGAGGTTGGTCAGCGCCGGATGGGCGCCGTATGTCTTCGTGAGCTGCTCGGTCTGGATCGCGTAGTCGGTCAATGCCGTCAGTCCCTTCGTCGTGCTCGACGCTCGGTCTCGTGGCGTTCGAGGACGGGCCGCAGCTCGTCTCGCATCCACTCGTACAAGTCGGTGACGTTCTCCAGCCGTGCACGCTGCTCCGGCGGCGCGCCGGCCATCAGGTGGCGGCCGCGCTGCAGGATGTCGAGGAACGACGTCAGCTCCGCGAGGGCCCGCAGCACGGTTGCGCCCCAGCCCTCGTCGTCGATCCGGAAGTAGTCGCGCCGCTCGCCGGGCTTGACCACCCGCTGAACGAGGCCGGCGCTGACGAGCTGGCGCGTGGCGGTGCTGATCGATCCGCGGCTGGCCTGCAGCACGCTCGCGAGCTGCGCCGCGGTCTGCTCGGGCGGGTCGCAGATCAGCAGGTAGCCGACGATCCGTCCGCACATGCGCGGCATCGGCCCGCGCTGCTCGAAGTACAGCGCGACGTCCTCGACGAAGGCAAGCTGGGGGCCGGTGGCGAGGGCGCCTCGGTGTCCAAGAGGTTCAGTATGCATAGTTTGTTCAGATACTACTGACATGCCTGATATCCTGCTACCCTGAAATGCTCGATTCCACCACCGAGTTCGACCGCTGGATTCTGCGGCCCGCGCCACGCGACGACGCCGCCCTGCGCCTCGTGTGCGCGCCGTACGCCGGCGGCAGCGCGGCGGCGTTCCACGGCTGGGCGGACAGGCTGCCGGAAGGTGTCGACGTCTGGCTGCTTCGGCTCCCTGGGCGCGACGCCCGCCTGCACGACCCACCGAGCACCGATCTCGCCGAGCTGGTGCCGGCGATCACCGCGGCGATCGCGGGAGGACTGACCGAGCCGTTCGCGCTGTTCGGACACAGCCTTGGCGCCTCGATCGCGTTCGAGCTCACCGGTGAACTCGTTCGCGAACACGGCTTGCGGGCAGCTCAGCTTTCGGTCTCCGCACGCTGTGCGCCGCACATCCATACATCGCACGAGGGACTGCACGAGCTGCCGGCCGACGAGTTCATGGAGGCGCTGGAGCGACGCTTCCAGGCGATCCCGCCGGCGATCAAGGAGGATCGAGAGCTGCGAGATCTCTACCTGCCGATCCTGCGCGCGGACGCCCAGCTGCTCGAGACGTATCGGCCGACGCTCGGCGCGCCGCTGGACTGCCCGATCACGGCGTATGGCGGCCGCGAGGATCCCGAGGTCTCCAAGCAGCAGCTCGCCGAATGGTCTCAGCACACGAACGCCGGTTTCTCGATGACCATGTTCCCCGGCGGTCACTTCTACCTGCAGTCGGAACGCGATCACCTTCTGCGGCTCATCTCCCGCGACCTGGTCCGCTGCCTCGTGCCGTGATCGCGTCGGCGCGGTAGCTCAGCGGTCGTAATACCACGACGCCGGCCCCGCGCCGGCGGGAGCGGGCGACAGCGCCGCGAAGCGTGCGCGCAGCTCGTCGAGCTTGGGAAGCGAGGCCAGCACGGTGTCGAACGGCAGCCCAAAGTCCAGCAGGCAGGCGATCTCGTCAACGCCCAGCTCAGCCAGTCGCTCCACCACGCCGGCACAGCGGTCCGGCGTGCCGAGCAGCGATCGGCGCTGATAGAAGTCCTCCGCTGCCGCTGCCGCCAACAGCTCCTGCTCCTCGTCGGAGATCGCGTCGGAGGAGCCGTCGACCGTCGGGTCGTTGCGCTTCTGGGAGATGAACGAGGCAAGGTAGGCCCGAACCGGATCGCGCACCAGCGCGCGTACGTCGTCCTCGTCGTCGCCGACGAAGGTGTGCAGGCCGACGGTGATCGTGCCTCCGCCCGGATCGAGGCCAGCCTCGTTTCGCGCGTCGCGGTAGCGGGTGATGTTGTCCGCCAGCCGCTCCCAGCTATCGAGCAGGGTGAGGACGCCGAGGCCCTGGGACCCGGCCGCAACCCACGTCTGGGGGTTCGACGTGTGCACGAGCCACAGCGGCAGCTCGCGCTGGACGGGGCGCGGATAGGTACGGACCTCCAGCTGCTGGCCGTCCGGACCTGGACAGTGGACGACGTCGCCGCGCCACAGAGCGCGCAGGGTGTCGATCCCCTCCAACGTGATCTCCCGGCGACGTTCGTAATGGTCGGGGAAGAAGACGAAGTCGCCGCGATGCCAGCCGGTCGCGAGGCAGACGCCGGCGCGTCCGCCTGAGAGCTGGTCAACGAGCGACCACTCCTCGACCACGCGTACCGGATGGTGGTGCGGAAGGACGACACTGCCAGCGCGCAGCTGGATGTTCTCGGTGATCGTGGCGATCGCCGCGCTCATCACCGACGGGTTGGGGAAACTTCCACCGAACTCCTGGAAGTGGCGCTCCGGCGTCCAGATCGCCGTGAACTCGTGTTGGTCGATGAACCGCGCGACATCGAGGATGAAGCGGTAGCGCTCCCCGAAGTCGTAGTGGTCGTTGGCAGAGAAGAAGTAGACGCTGAAGTCCATCGTCGCAGTGGTGGTCATCGGGGCTCTCCCGTGGTCGTGGGCTCCGCGGCGCCGCCGGGGTTCAGGACCGGGCGAATCAGCTCGGCAATCCGACGGAGGTTGTCGTCGTGGACGATCGTGAAGTGGTCGGCTTCGATGTCGTGCACCGTCAGGCGCTCTCCCGCGAGACCGGACAGGCCGTTCGTGCGGTCGCCGTCGAGTCGCCGGATCTCCGGCATCCCGTAGGGGTTCTCGCGCGCGGAGAAGCCAAGGGTGGCGTGGAAGACGAGCGTGTCGACGGGCGCGGGCAGGGGCGCCGGTTCGTATTCCGCGAGCAGCTCGTTGTTGAGTTGGAGGACCTCCCACTTGCGCTCGGCGAGCAGGCGCACCGTCTTGGCTGCTGGCGCGGCCTCCGAGCCGGCCGCGACGTGGGCGGCTATCTTGTCGAGCCGCTGCTGCTCGTCGCAACCGATCAGCGTCTCGACGTCGATCAGATCCGGTACCCCCCACAGCTGGCAGAACGAGTTGCCGATCAGCATCATCGTCAGCGCGTCCTGATGGCGCTCGCCGATGTCGGTCGTGTCGACGCCATCCCAGGCGCCGGTGCCCGGCATCAGCGGGTCGATCAGGCAGAGGTGGGCGACGTGCTCACCGGCCGACAGCAACTGGCCCGCCATCTCGTACGCGACCACGCCGCCGAGGGACGCGCCGCCCAGCGTGTACGGCCCCTGTGGGAAGGTCTCGCGCAGGGCGTCGACGTAGTGTGCACACATGGCGCGCAGATCCTCGAAGTGGCGAAACCGCGACTCCATGTCAATCTGCTGCACCGCGAACAGCGGGTAGTCGAGCCCGAGGTGGCGCGACAGGTACATGCAGTAGCTGACGTCGCCGAACAGGTGGTGCGCCCAGATCGACGGCGTGCGCGTACCGCCGCGGTTGATCGGGACAAGCGAGCTGAGCTCGGTGTCCGCCGGCGCTGTGGCGCCATTGACGCCCACCGATGACGTCGTGGGCGGCTGGGAGCTGGTCGTGGCGTCCGGCGCGAGCGCCGCGGCGAGCGCGACGGCGTCGACGCTGGTACCGCAGACGTCGACGACACGGGGCGGCGGCGCGAGCCAGCGGCTCCAGTCGCCGCCGGTCGCGCCGGCGCGCACCACCGTGGCGGCCGGCAGGCCCGCGAGCGGCCGGGCCGCGTGATGCCGCACGCCCGCGGCGATCGTGGCACGCCATGCGAGGGCTGCGCGCAGCCAACCACGCAGCCGCTGGGCGGGCATCGGGGCGGCGGGTGCGAGGAGTTCGACGGCGCGCGCCAGCCGCGCCTCGTCGTCGCCGGCGGGAAGGTCGTGCGGGTCCAGGCGGCCGCCGCCCCAACCTCCGGCGAGCAGACCCGTGACGGCCACGAGGTGGTCGGGCGCTGGCTCGCCGTCCGCGCCGGGCTCCGGGACATCGACGAGCAGCAGCTCGGAGACCTCGTGACCGCGGTCGAGCAGCGCGCGCGCGACCTCAACGGCGAGCGTCCCGGCTAGTCCGTGGCCGGCGATCCGGCAGCCGGACGAGGCGTCGTCGCTCGCCGCGATTGCGCCGGCGCAGTGCTCCGCCAGCGAGCCAAGGTCGTTGAGCGGTGGAGCTTCCGGGAAGCCCGGTGCTTCGATCCCCAGCACCGGCCCGGCGGCGGCGAGCGCATCGAGCAGTGGCAACGCCCAGCTCAGCTCCCCGGTGTCCCCCGCGAGGCAGAACAGCGGCACGCCGCTATCGCGGGCAACCAGCGGCATGATCCGCGACGCGGCCGCAGTGGCAGTGGGAGTGGGAGTGGGCGTGGGAGCAGGAGGGGTTGACTCGGCCGTCGGCGCGACGGCCGGCGGCGTTCCTTGCGCAGCGTCATCCGATGCCGGCGCGTTTCCGGCGCCCAGCGTCCGCGGGTGCGCACTCGCGAGGTGGTCGACGAAGCGGTCCAGCGTCGCGTGCTCGAAGATCGCGGCCATCGCGATGTCGTCGCCGAACGTCGCCTGGATGCGCTGCATGATGCGCAACGCGGCGATCGAGTCGATGCCGTACGCGGAGAAGTCGCGGGCTGGATCGATGTCTGCCGGTTCGAGTCCGATGCCCTGCGCGACGTATGCGCGGATCTGCGCGTGCAGCCGGGCGAGGGGAGCGTCCTCAGCTGACGCCGGCGGAGCGTCGTCGGCGTCGGGTGCCGTTGCGGCCGGTGCCGTAGCCGGGTCCACGCTGGTCGCCGCCGCAACTGCTGGTGCGCGGCTTTCGTCCGACGCGGCAACCGCGGCGGAATCTGTGCGGCCGGGCGACGACTGGAACCAGTGCCGCTCACGCGCAAACGGATAGGTCGGCAGCGGTACGCGGCGGCGCGAAGCGCCCTCGTGCACCGATGCCCAGTCGAGGTCGACGCCGCTCGTCCAGATCGGCGCGAGGCGGCGGGCGTCGCCTTCGCGCGCGAGCGCCGCCAGATGGCGCTCGTCGGCGAGGGCGCGGATCGCGGGATCGCCGGCGGCGTCACCGCACGACGAGGTGAACACGTCTGCGTGCTCGCTTCCGGCGACGTGGTCCCGCAGGGCGTCGCACAGCGCGTCCAGCGTGTCGCAGACGATCGCAAGCCTCGTCTCGAGCGCCGGCCGCCCGACCTGCAGGGTGTATGCGACGTCAATCGCGGACAGGGTGTGAAGGCGGCCCGTGGTCGCCAGGTGCTCGAGCCGGGCGAGCAGGCGCTGCGCGGAGCAGCGCAGGCGCTCACCGTCGCGCGCGCTGAGCACGAACGCGTGCGGGCCGCCGGGCGCGACCTCCTCGTTTCGCGCGCCGCCGCTCTCGTCGGCCTCCTGCAGCACGACGTGGGCGTTGGCGCCGCCGAAGCCGAACGAACTCACGCCGCAGCGCCGCGGCCCGCCACCGTTCGGCGTCTTCCATGGACGCGCCTCGTCGAGCAGGAAGAACGGCGTCTTCGCGAGTTCGAGCAGCGGGTTGGGGCGCTCGAGGTGCAGCGTCGGCGGCAGGACGCCGTGCTCGAGCGCGAGGATCGCCTTGATGAGGCCCGCAACGCCGGCGGCTGTCTCGAGGTGGCCGACGTTCGTCTTGACGCTGCCGAGCGCGCAGTACTGGCGTTGGCCGTTGCCGCCGAGCGCCGCGAATGCCTGCACCAGCCCCTCAACCTCGACGGGGTCGCCCAGTGCCGTGCCGGTGCCGTGCGCCTCGATGTAACCGATCGACCCGGGCGTGGCGCCGGCGCGACGGTGCGCGCGTACGATGACGTCGGCTTGTGCGGTCGGGTTGGGCGCCGTCAGCGAGGTGGCGCGACCACCGTGATTGGTGGCGCTCCCAACGATCAACGCCCGCACGCGGTCGCCGTCCTCGCGAGCCCGCGACAGCGGCTTGACGAGCAGCGCGCCGACGCCCTCTCCGCGCACGTAGCCGTCGGCGCGATGGTCGAAGGACTTGCAGCGGCCGTCCCCGGCGAGCATGCCGGAGCGCCCGAACGCGACGAAACCGTTCGGGCTCAGAATGACGTTCACGCCACCCACCAGGGCCTGTTCGCAATCGCCCTGCTCGATCGCCTGGACCGCCCGGTGCACGGCCGTCAACGAACTCGAGCAGGCGGTGTCGATCGGCTCTGACGGGCCGTGGAGGTCGAGCAGGAACGAGACTCGGTTGGCAAGGACGCTGTGGTCGTTGCCCGTGGCAAGCTGGCCGTCTAGGTCGGCGCCCGAAGCCAGCAGCAGTTGGCTGTACTCGGATGACGCGACACCGACGAAGACGCCGGTGCGCGATCCCGCGAGCGAACCGGGATGGTGACCGGCGTCCTCGATCGCGGCCCAAGCCGTCTCGAGGAATAGTCGGTGCTGCGGATCCATGCAGCGCGCCTCGCGCGGCGAGATGGAGAAGAACTCCGCGTCGAAGCAGGCGACATCGTCGAGGAAGCCACCCCAGCGGCACGCCACCTTGTCGGGGTCCACGCTCGGGTCGCCGTAGATCTCGCGCCAATCGAAGCGCTCGCCGGGGATGTCGGTGACGAGGTCGCGACCGGCGAGCAGGTTTGCCCAGAACGCGTCGAGGTCAGAGGAGCCCGGGAACGCTCCGGCCATGCCGACCACGGCGACGGGCTCGCGACGAGCGCTCGCTCGCTGCGGTTGGGACGGCTCGGGTCGAGGTGCGGCCGCTGGCGACGGGGGCGGCTGCTCGACGGTCGCGGCGGTGGTCGGGGCGTCCTCGGCGGGGGATCCGACGTCGCCGTCAAGCCTCCCGGCCAGCTCGCCGACCACGCCGGCGAGGTCGGGGTGGGCAAACAGTGCGGTCGGCGAGACCTCAAGGGAGAGCGACTCGCCGAGCCGGTCGGCAAGCTCGACGAGCGTCACCGAGTCCAGGCCGAGATCGCTCAGGTGGTCTTCCATCGCCACCTCTGCGGCCGGGATGTCGAGGACCTCGCTGATTGCACGGACGAGGCCGGCCCGTGCGGCCTGGTGGGTGTCGTTGCCTGCGTGATCGGCGATGGTCATGGAAGAAGCGCCTCCAGAGCCGTTTGGGGGTGGATCGGTGAGCCAATAGCGCTCTCGCGCGAACGGGTAGCCGGGAAGGGACACGACTCGCGGGCGCGGGCGATGCAGGTGCGTCCACGCGATCGTCGTGCCGTCCGCCCAGGCGCGGGCCAGCTCGCTCAGTCGCTCGGGCGACGGATCCGGATCGGCGGCCGCGACGGCCCGCGCGCCGTGGCGCCGGGCCGCACCTACGGTGCCGGTGCAGACGCCGCGCTCGTCGCCGGCGGCGAAGGCATCGAGCGCCGCCGCGAGTTGCGTCGTGCTCTCGGCGACGAGCGCGAGCCGGGCCGCTAGCGCCGTACGTCCGATCTGCAGCGTGTACGCGATGTCGGAGAGCGCGAGCCGCTGCCCCGGGCCGCGCAGGAACCGCGCGAGCCGCTCGGCATGGGAACGCAGGCGCTCGGGGCGGCGCGCGGACAGCACCACCAGCTGTGGCCGCGGTGGGCCGGAGTCGTCGCGCGGCCGCGGCTGCGGTGCCTCCTCGACCACGACGTGCGCGTTCGCGCCACCCGCGCCGAATGAGTTGATCGCTGCCCTGCGGCGTATACCGCAGACCGGTGCCGGCCACGGTTCGGGTGCCTGGACGAGCCGGAACGGAGCGTCGGCTAGCGTGTCGAGCACGGGCTCGGCGTCGATCGTCGGGGCGAGCTCGCGATGGCGTAGCGCCAGCAGCACCTTGGTCAGCTGGGCGATGCCCGATGCCGCTTCGAGGTGGCCGATGTTGGGTTTCAGCGAACCGATCCCGCATTGCTCGCCGCCGCCTGCGGGCCGCAGGACGCGCGCCAGCGACGCGACCTCGACCGGATCGCCGATCGGCGATCCCATCGCCTGGGCCTCGACGTAGCCGATCGTGGCGGGATCGATGCGCGAGCGGCGCAGCGCGCCGGCGATCAGCTCGGCCTGGGCCTCAGGGCTCGGCTCCACCATGGTCGGCGTCGGGCCGTTGCTGTTGATCGCCGAGCCGATCAGCACGCCATGGATGCGGTCGCCGTCGCGTTCGGCGTCGGCGAGCGACTTGAGTACGACCGTCCCGACGCCCTCGCCGGTCACGCAGCCGTCACCGCCGGCGGCGAACGCGCGGCTACGCCCGTCTGATGACAGCATGCCCGCGGCGTCGAGCCCGACGTGGTGCGCGGGGTGCAGTATGAGGTTCGCGCCGCCCGCGATCGCCAGCTCGCACTCGTCGCGGCGCAGGCTCTCGCAGGCGAGGTGCAGCGCCGTCAGCGACGACGAACAGGCGGTATCCACCGCGAGGCTGGGACCGTCGAGCCCAAAGGCGTGCGAGGCGCGGTTGGCGACCGCCCAGGGAGCCGAGCTGACGGGGGTGCGCACCCCCTCCCGCACCGCGCACAGCTGGTATGGGGCGTGCATGACCCCCGCGAAGACGCCGACTCCGGCGCCGCCCGACCGGCGAGCGAGCGCGTCGAGCCGGCCGCGCGAGTAGGCGGCGTCCTCGAGCACCGTCCAGACGGACTCGAGGAAGAGGCGCTCCTGGGGGTCGATCCGCTCGGCGTCTCGCGGTGAGATCCGAAACAGCAGCGGATCGAAGCGATCGATGTCGTCCAGGAAGCCGCCCCAGCGGTGCGGGCCGTGCCCGCCGGCGTCGACCGGCCAGCGTTCGCGCGGTACCTCGGTGATCGATCGTCGGCCGTCGCGCACGCATTCCCATAGCTCGTCGGGGTCGGCGGCGCCCGGGTAACGGCCGGCCAGTCCGACGATCGCGATCGGTGCCGGCACCGTGTCGCCGCGTGCCGCGGACGCCGACTGCGCAACGGGCGCGGAGTCGTCGTCGGACGCCCCGATCGCTGGCACGTCCGGCGCGACTGACGCAGTCGCATCCGGCAGGTATTCCTTCGACGCGATCGGCGCGGCGATGTCGACGCCGAGCTGGCCGGCCAGCCGCGAGCCGGCATGCTCCGTGAGCGCCGCGGCCAGGTCCTCCACCGAGCCGCCCTGCGGCGTGAGGTCGGCGGGTAGCGGGCCGAGATCCTGCTCGAGCCTCTCGACAACCTCCATTGCGACGAGCGAGTCGGCGCCATAGATCTCGAGTGGTGCCCCCGGGTCCAACTCGTCCGCCGGGAGCTTGAGCACCGCCGCGACGTGGCCCGCGGCATAGGCGATCACGGCGGGGTGCCGTGCGGGCGAGGCACGCCGAACCCCCGCCGGCGGCCGCTCCGTCGGTCGGTCCTCAGCACCGGCGGCTGGATGGCTCTCGGCGGCGTCATCGTGCTCGGGAGCCCCGCGGGCAGGCGCGTCGACCGGTGCGGCCTGAACGGTCCGCCATCCGTCGTGCTCGGCGACGAACACGTGCTGTCCCGCACCCTCGTCGTCGTGGTCGGCGATGCCGAAGCTGCGTACGCCGCGCAGACCGGCGTCGACGAGAGCCGCATGCCATTGACCGACGGACAGCAGCGGGCTGTGCGGGAGCCGCCGCTCGCGGTCCTCGGCAAGCCACCACCCGTCGGTCAGGCCGAACACCAGGCTGACCGAGTCGAGGACGGACGTCGCCTCGTTGAGCACGAGCACGCCGCCGGGCGCGAGCAGCGCCTTGACGTTGGCGAGCGTCGCGCGCACGTCGGGAGTCGCATGCAGGACGTTGCTGGCGAGAATGACGTCGTAGTGGCCCGTGATTCCCTGTTCGGCTGGGTCGGCCGCGATGTCGAGCACGGCGAACTCGAGTCGTGGTGCATCGCGGCTGAAGCGTTCTCGCGCGTTGCGCACGAGTCCGGTGGCGACGTCGGTGAACAGGTAGCGGATGTGGGTGAGGTCGAGGTCGGTGCGCTCCAGTCGCTCGAGCACCGGGCCGGTGCTGCCGCCCGTGCCCGCACCGATCTCGAGCAGCGAAAGCTCGCCGCCATCCGCCAGCCGAGCCTGCGCGCAGCCCGCGACGGCCCCGGCGCACAGCGCGTTGAAGTGCACGGCGCGGGGGTCGTCGCGATACAGCGGTGCCAGACGCTCGTCCGAACCGCCGGGAAACAGCACCTCGATCCCGCGGCGCTGGCCACGCAGCACCGCGGGGAGCGCCGCCGCGCAGTCCGACATCAGCGCTAGTGCGGCACGGGCATGTGGCCAGCGTTCGGCGATCGCAGCCGCTTCCGCCTCCGGCTCGCCGGCCTGCTCGACGGCGGGGAGTGTGCGCAGGCAATCGCCCTCGCGCTCCAAGAAGCGGGCGGCGACAAGCCCAGCGAGAAGCGCGTCCAGGAGCCGGCGCTGGTCGCCGGCGACGCCGAGCCGGCTTGCGAGTGCGTCGAGCTCGTGCACTTCGCCGCCCCGCTGCAGCGCACCCTCGCGCCGGATCGCGGCGACGACCAGCGACCGCGCGTGCGCCTGCATCTGCTCCAGGTGCTCGGCTCCCGGCACCGAGGGCGCCTCGCGCAGCGCAGCAGTCGTGGCGCGCACACCCGCCACCAGGAGCGGGCACGCGGAGCTCGCCACGGGCTCAGCGCTCGTCGTGGCGTCCGCGCCATGGGCGTTCATGAGCGCCGCTGTCGCCTTGACCGGCGCGAGTTGCGGAGCACCCGACGCGAGCGCCTGGTGGAAGGCGGCGACACCCTCGGCATCGGTCAGCGGCTCGGCGCCCCAGCGCGCCAGCCGGTCGCGGTGCTCGGGGGTGGCGACCGATCCGCTCTCACCCCAGAAGCCCCAATTGAACACAATCGCCGGCCGCTGCAGGCGGGTGGCGAGGAAGCGGCCGTACGCGTCCTGGAACGCCGACGCCGCGGTGTAGTTCGCCTGACCAGGGTTGGCAGCGAACGAGATGCCCGACGAGAACAGCGCGAGGAAGTCCAGCGGCTCGTGCTCAAGCACGCGCTGGAGCACCATCGTGCCGCGCACCTTGGCCGTCAGCGCCGCCTCGAATGTCTCGTCGTCCATCCGAGCGAGCGTGCGATCGGCGAGCACGAACGCGCTGTGGATGACGCCGTCGATTCCTCCCCACCGCTCGCGGAGGTCGGCCACGACGCGCTGCATGGCGGCGAGGTCGGCGACATCGGCTTGTCGATAGGTCGCCTCGCCCCCGCATCCGTCCAGCGAAGCCAGCATGGTGGGATCGAGCTGCTCGGCGGGGCGCCGCCCGACAAGTGCGAGCCGCGCGGCGTGCGATCGGGCGAGTGAGCGGCTGACGGCAAGCCCGAGCCCTCCGGCGCCGCCCAGCACGAGGTAGCGCCCGCCGTGGCGCAGCGGCAGCGCGGCGGGGCCGGGATCGGCGAGCTCGACACGCTGCAAGCCACGCACGAGGCGACTGGCCTGGCGCAGCGCGACCTCGCGCGCCGGGCGCGCGGCGGGCTCGGTCAGCACGGCGTCGATCAGATCGTCCCAGGCGCCGCGGCGCCGGCAGCGCTCGAGGTCGTCGCACGCGAGGTCGACACAGCTCAGATCGACAGCGGCGAGCTCGTTGGCGATCGCGCGTGCGAGCCCCGCCGTGGTGGCCGCGAACGGGTTGCGCGCGGCGATCGCGTCGTCGGTCTGGTGCACGTCGGCGGTGGCGACCCGAACGCGCATGCCGACCGGGCGCGTCGTCGCCAGCAACCGCGCGAGCTCAAACAGCGGACCAGCACCTCGCGCGTGTGCTCGCGCGAGGTGATCGAGGTCGTTGGCGCTCGCGCGGCGGTCGTCGATCGCGCCGAGCACGTGGATCGTGCGTGGATCCCCGGCCGCCGCCAGCGCCTCGGCGCACCGTTGCGGGCTGTCGAGCGTCGCGGCGTCGACGACCACCGAAGCAGTGCCGTGACGGCGGGCGAGTTGCTCGCCGAGTCCGAAGTCGGCGTCGCTCGAGACGATCAGCGCCGGCTCGCCGGTGACCGCGGGCGCCGGTCGGTCGCCGAGTGGCTCGAGCCGCCAGCGCGGCCGGAAGCACGGCGGCGCACTGGCAGCAGGACGGTCGGCGTGGGGGGTCGCCGGGGGTGAGGCGACGGCGGCCAGCGGTCTCGTGGCGGGCTCGGCGGGACGCAGCATGCGCAGATCGCGGAAGGCGAGAAGCGCGGTGCCCTCGTCGTCGCACACCACGACGTCGCAGCGCGCCGAGCCGCCGGCAGCGTCGAGATCGAGCAGGCGCGCGTGGGCCAGGCGAGCTAGACGCGGGTCGCCCGCGATCCGCACCTCGCGCAGCGAGGCCGGCAGCATCGCTCGGCCGGTGGGCCCGGCGGGTACGAGACCCTGGACGGCGTGCAGAGCCGCGTCCGTGGCACCGGGCGCGATCCACCAAGCTTCGTCGCCAGGATCGGCCGGCGACGTGAGTTCGGCGAGCGCCTCGCCGTCGCCGCGCCACAGCGCGGCGACGCCCCGGTACGTCGGCCCGTAGGCGAGACCGGCCCGTGCCGCGCTCGCATACATCTCGGCGCCGTCGATCCGCTCGCGGCACCGCTCTCGCACGCCGTCCGCGTTCACACGCTCCAGCTCCGAGCGCGCGCCAGTCGATACGAGGCCGTCGGCGTGAACCGTGCGCACGCTGTCCTCGGTTGCGATCTCGAACCTCAGGCCGCCATCCCCACGTCGCAGCGTCACGTCGACAGTCGTGGCGTTGGCGACCGGCAGCGGCGCGCGCCAGCGCACATCCGCGAGCGCGACGATTTCGCCCTCTCCGAGCATCGCCGCGGCGGCGCGGGCGAGCTCGAGCTGAGCCACGCCAGCGAGGATCGTGCGTCCGCCGACGACGTGATCGCCGATCGGCGGCGCGTCGGCGCCAAGCACGGCCTCGAACCTCGCGCCATCGACGCTCGGGACGCAGCACAGCAACCGCCCGTCGCGGCCGGACGGCGTGTCGTCATCGACGTCGATCCAGTGACGTCGGCCGGCGAACGGATAGCTCGGGAGGGGCACGTGCCGGTGCGATGAGGGCAACAGCCGCTCCCATCGCAGGTCTGAGCCTGTCACCCAGCGTGCCGCCAGTTCTGCGAGCTCGCCCTCGCCCGCTGGCCGCGCCGCGCGATCGGCGCGTCCGACGTGGAGATCAGCCTGCGCCACACGCCCGTCCAGGAAGGCCCGCAGCGCCTCGCGCAACTCCGCGAACGACGAGACGACCACGGCAAGACGGTGCTCGAGTGGATCGCGGCCCAGCGCAAGCGTGGCCGCGACGTCGACGAGCGCGAGCCCGTCCACGTCCTGCAGATGCGCATACAGCCGCTCGACGACGACCCGCAGACGCTCGTCGGTCAACGCCGAAAGCACGATCAGCCGCGCACCGTCACCGCCTGCCGCGGCAGCCCGCTGGTCGACGTACTCCTCCAGGATCACGTGCCCGTTCGCGCCGCCGGCCCCGAATGAGCTCACCGCCGCGCGGCGCGGCGCGCTGTCCGCCGGCGATGGCCATGGCGCCAGCTCGCGCTGTGGGACGAAGGGCGTGGCGTCGAAGTCGATCTGCGGGTTCGGCGGATCGCAGTGCAGGGTCGGTACGAGCGTCCTGCGCTCAAGCTGCAGCACAGCCTTGGTGACGCCGGCGACGCCCGCCGCCGACTCCAGGTGGCCTATGTTCGACTTGACCGACCCGATCGCACACGTGCCGCTCGCGTCGCTGGTGTGCTCGGCGAACGCGCGCGCGAGCCCCTCGATCTCGATCGGGTCACCCAGCGCGGTGCCGGTGCCGTGCGCCTCGACGTAGCCGATCGAGCCGGCGTCGATCGCGGCGCGCTCGAGTGCCTGCGCCACCACCGCGCCCTGAGCACGCGGCGCGGGCACCGTGTAGCCGTTGGTGCGCCCACCGTGGTTGATGGCGGTTGCACGGATCACCGCGTGCACGTGGTCGCCGTCGGCCTCGGCCGCGGCGAGCGGCTTGAGGATCAGTGCGCCCACGCCCTCGCCGGGGACGAAGCCGTCGCCGCCGGCCCCGAACGAGCGGCAGCGACCGTCCGACGCGAGCATCCGCAGATCGGAGAGCGTCGTGTACCTGCTCGGGTGCACGGTGACGTACACACCGCCGCTGATCGCCATCGCGCATTCGCCCGAGCGCAGGCTCTCGCATGCGAGATGCAGCGCGGTCAGCGACGCCGAGCACGCCGTGTCCACGACGAGGCTGGGGCCGTGCAGGTCGAGCAGGTAAGACAGCCGGTTGGCCGTCGAGAAGTCCATCGTGTAGCTGATGACGCGCTTGCCACGGCCCCACTGCTCGGCGCCGAGGATGCCGTACGACGAGCCCGTCACGCCGACGAACACCCCTCCGGCGTGACGGTCGCCGCGGAGCGTGCGGCGGTGCAGCAGCGCGCGCGAGTAACCCGCGTGCTCAAGCGCGGCCCATGCCACCTCGATGAAGAGGCGCTCCTTGGGGTCGATCCGCTCTGCCTCGCGCGGCGGTATGCCGAAGAAGCGATCGTCGAACCGCGCGACGTCATCGAGGAAGCCGCCCCAGCGGCCGTAGCTCATCCCGGGGCGGCGCTCGGGGTCGAAGTAGCGGTTGTGGTCCCAGCGGTCGATCGGGATGTCGCCGATGCGGTCGCGTCCGGCGACCAGGTCTTCCCAGAAGCCCTCGAGATCCTCGCTGCCCGGGTAGCGGCCCGCCATGCCGACAATCGCGATCGCGTCGCGTCGCGACACGCAGCGCGCGGCCGGCGCGGGGCGCGCCGCGGGAGGGCTGGCCGGCGGCTCGCTTGCGGTATCGCCGGGCCGTAGCAGCGACGCGACCGCTCCGGAATGGTGCTCGAGCAGGTGGGCCGCGAGCTCACGCACCGTTCGGTGCTCGAAGAGCAGCGTCACGGGCAGCGGTCCCAGCCGGTCCTCGAGCGTCGCGGTCAGCCGCTTGATGAGGATCGAGTCGACGCCGACCGTGGCCAGCTCCTGGTCGATCCCCAGCTGCCCCGGCGGGAGCTTGATCGTGGCGCAGATCAGCTCGACGAGTCTGCGCTGCAGCTCTTCGCCGTCGGCCGCGAAGCCACCCGCCGGGGCCGGCTGCGCGGTGGCTGGCTCAAGGTCAGCCATGCATGCGTCGACATGGGCGCGGGCGCGTCCGGGGTCGCCCCAGACGACGAGGCGCTCAGGCGCACTGCCGGCCAGCGCGTCCTCGAGCGCGCGCAGCCCCTCGCCGGCCGGCATCGGTCGCATGCCCTGTATGTCCTCGAGCACGCGCCGCCCCTGCTCGTCGACGTCCATGCCGCCGCCCAGCCACAGCGGCCAGGCGACGCAGACCGTCCGGCCGGAGCGATCCCCGTCGGCGACCGCGGTTCCCCGCTCGGCGGCGAACGTTCCCAGCGCGCGATTCGCGGCGGCGTAGTCGGCCTGACCTGGCATCCGCAGGAACGCTGCCGTCGAGGAGAACACAACGAAGAGGTCCAGTGGGTCGTCCGCGGTAACGGCATCGAGCAACGCGGCACCGGCGAGCTTGGTCGCCAGCACCTGACGAACCGCGGCCGGCTCGCGGTTGACGATGTAGGCGTCCTGGTTGACGCCCGCGGCGTGCAGGACGCCGTCGATCCGCCCGAACGCGGACCTCGCCTGCTGCACCGCGTTCGCGACGTCGTCGGGGCGCGTGACGTCGCCGGAGACGTAGAGCGCGCGCCCGCCGGCGCGCTCGATCCGTTCAAGCCGCGCGAACTGCTCGGCGTTCAGGTCGGAGCGGCCCATCAGCACCAGACGTGCCGCGTGGTGCTCGGCGAGCAGCTCGGAGAGCGCCAAGCCGACGCCGCCGGCGCCGCCGGTCACCAGGTATGTCCCGCCCTGACGGAACCTCGCGGAGCCACGACTTGCGGCCGGCGCCGGGCGGATCGTGCGACGCCAGCGGCCAGCGATATCGTGGCGGACCGTGGCGCCGCCGGGCGTCGTGCCCGCAAGTTCCCCGAGCCCGAGTGCGACGCCGTCAGCTGTGCCGGCCGGGAGCTGCTCGGCTCCGATCGCCAGCGCCCGGATGCGACGGTCCTCGTGGGCGGCGATCTGACACAGAGCGCCGAGCGCGTCGACCGCCTGCGCCGAGCCGAGCCCAGGTACGACAAACGCGAGTGCGGCCGACTTCAGGCGTCGCTCGGCGATCAGCGCACGCAGCAGCGGGAAGGCGGTGTCCAGGCTGTGCCACGGTGGTCTTTCGACGCCCGCGCCGACGACGACGAGCCGTGCCGTGGCGTCGCGATCGGCGACGGCCGCGATCAGCGCCGGCCAGCCGCTCCCGAGCGGGTCGAGCTCCCACACGCCGCCGGCCGGCTCGCGAAGCTCGTCACCGGCACGCGCGCGAACCAGAAGCGCGCCGGCAGGAAGCGTCGCGGGGTCGAGCCCGGCGCCGTCGTCGATGACGACGATCGGGCTCGTGTCGGCTGCGCTGCCAACGGTGGCGTCGGCGCGTTCCCAGCCAGGTTCGAAGGCGACCAGCGTTTCGCCGGTCGTTGCCGGCGTGGGCGAGCTGCTACCGCCGAGCAGTGCGATTGCGTCGGCGACGGCGAGTTCGCCGCGCTGAACGCGGGCCAGGATCGAGCGCTGCTCGTGCGCGCTCATGAGCGCGCTCGCTCGGAGACCAGCAGGCCGTCGACCTCGTCGAGCGAGCGCTCGCCGCGCTGCAGTGCGCTGAGTAGGTCATGCAGCTGCGCAACCTCGCCGTCTGTCCCAGCCGCGGCGCTGCTGTGATCGCTCGCGCCGGCCAGCGGGGGTCGCGGCGCGAACGGGTCGGCCTCGACCCAGTGGCGGTCTGGAGCGAAGGGGTAGCCGGGCAATGGCACCCGGCGGCGTGGCACGGCACGGGGCCTCAGCGCGGCCCAAGCGACGTCGGCGCCGGTTACCCAGCGGCGCGCGGCGTCGCGCAGAGTGTCCGCGTCGACCGATGAGGCGGGCCCAGAGACCCCACGCGACTCGGCGCGGCCACGAAATGCGCGCGCGCCGTCCGCGGAACCCGCCACGACGGCACGCAGCTCGTCGATCAGGCCGTCGAGGTCGTCGGCGAGCACGGCAAGCCGCTGCGGGAAATGGTCGCGACCGATCTGCAACGTGTGTGCTACGTCGGCGAGCGACAGCTGCGGCCTGCCGCTACCGGCCTGGAGCTCCAGGTAGTTGGCGAGCGCCGCTGCGGCGGCCTGCAGCCGTTCCTCGTCGTGCGCCGAGAGCACCACAAGCTCGCGGCCCGCCGGCGAGGGCTCGGCAGCGGGCTCCACGTACTCCTCCAGCAGCACGTGCGCGTTTGCGCCGCCGAAACCGAGTGAGCTGACGCCAGCGCGGCGCGGCGCGGGCCCGCCATCCGCCCCGAGCGGCTCCTCCCACGTCCGCGTCCGGTCGACGACCGCGAACGGGCTGCCCTCGATCTCCATCAGCGGGTTGGCGTGTTCGAAGTGGAGGCTGGCCGGCAGGGTCCGGTGACGCAACGCAAGGATCGCCTTGACCACGCCGGCGAGGCCAGCCGCGGCCTCCAGGTGTCCCATGTTCGACTTGATAGTGCCGATCGCGCACCAAGGTTCGACCGGCTCGTCCGCCGGTCGGCCGGTCAGGTCGGCGTAGGCCTTGCGCAACCCGTGCAGCTCGATCGGATCGCCGACCTCGGTGCCCGTGCCATGCGCCTCGACGTAGCCGACCGTTCTCGGATCGACGCCCGCTCGGCGATGGACGGATGCGATGACGTCGGCCTGCGCGCTCGGATTGGGCACCGGGAGCGACTGCACCCGGCCGCCGTGCCCGACTCCGGCGCCGAGGATCAGCGCGTGCACCGTGTCGCCGTCGGCTAGCGCCCGCGAGAGGGGCTTGAGCAGCAGCGCCATGATGCCCTCGCCGCGCACGAAGCCATTGGCCCGCTTGTCGAACGTCATGCAGCGCCCGTCGGGCGAGAGCATTCCCATCTGGCCGAACGCGACGAACAGCTCGGGGATCAGCATCAGGTTGACCCCGCCGACCAGGGCGCCGTCGCAGTCGCCCGACTCGATGCTGCGTAGCGCCCGGTGCAGTGCGGTCAGCGAACTCGAACACGCCGTGTCGATCGTCTCGCTCGGCCCGTGCAGATCGAGTTCGTACGAGACGCGGTTGGCAATCACGCAATGCGCGTTGCCGCTCATCGCGAACGCCTCCTGGTCGCGGGCGGCACGCATCAGGTGCGCCCAATAGTCGTGCGTCGTGGCTCCCACGAACACGCCGGTGTGGCTGCCACGCAGCTCGGAAGGACGGTGTCCGGCGTCTTCGATCGCGTGCCAGGCCGCCTGCAAGAACAGGCGCTGCTGCGGATCCATCAACTCGGCCTCCAGCGGCGAGATGCCGAAGAAGGCCGCGTCGAAGCGGTCGATGCCGTCAACGAAGCCGCCCCAGCGGCTGTCCGTCTTGCCCTCCTCGCGCCGGGGATCGCCGAAGATCGGGCGCCAGTCGAAGCGGCCGGCTGGCACCTCGCCGACGAGGTCGACGCCGTCACGCAGGTTGGCCCAGAGTGCTGGGATGTCCGGCGAACCTGGGAACACGCCTGCCATCCCGACGATCGCCACGGGCTCACGTGCGGTCGAAGGTGAGCGAGGAAGCTCGCTGGATGCCGCCGAGCTTGACGCAGTGGGCGGCCGATCGACTTGCGACGCGTCCACCGGTGCGTCCGGAACGGCCGTGTTCTCGGGTCCGGCAAGGGCTTCGCAGGCCTCGGGGTTGCGGGACAGCAGATCCTCGACAAGCGCGTCGATCGATGTGCATTCGTAGAGCAGCACCTTGGGCAGGCGCCCGAAGTCGGGCTCGAGGTTGCGGACGAGCTGGATCGCGCCGAGCGAGTCCAGGCCGTGACGCTCGAAAGTCGCGCCGGGGTCCAGCTCGCCACGGGGAATGCGCAGGAAGGCCGCGAACACGTCACGCAGGTGCTCGCGCACGCGGTTGCGGAGACCGGACGCGTCGCCCTCCTCGACCGGCGCGACGGGAGCGGGCGCCGGCGCGTCGCTGGGCGCCGGCATCTCCTGCGCCACGGCCGCTCCGGCGCGCGCCAGAAGCACGGCTTGGTCGGCCTCGTGCTCGGCGACGCCCCGCGCGCCGGCCGACCAGACGGCGTCGAAGCCGGCCTGGCCGAGCGCGTCTCGCCAATGCGCAACATCCATCAGCGGCGCCCCGCGCAGCCGGCGCTCGGGATCTTCAAACGCCCACCAGCCCGGGATCGTTCCGAACAGCAACGCCAGGAAGTCGAGGTTGCAGCAGACCTCGTTGAGCACGAGCAGCCCGCCGTCGGCTAGCAGCCGGCGGGTGCGCGCGAGTGTCGCGTCGATCCGGCGTGTCGCGTGCAGCACGTTGGCGCCGACGACGATGTGAAACTCACTCGGCGCGAAGCCCTGCGACTCGGGGTCGGTATCGAGATCGAGCACCCCGAACCGCAGCGCGACGGGACCGTCGCCGAGGCTTGCCTCGGCGACGGAGAGAAACGATGCCGACACGTCGGTGAACGAGTACGCCACGTCGGCCGCGTATGGCTCGAGCAGCTCGAGGACGCGCGCCGTGGTGCCGCCCGTGCCGGCCCCGACCTCAAGGATCCGCAGCGGCTGGCCGGGTGCGGCGCGGCGCCGGTCGGCCACGTAGCTCGCGACCGCCTGGGCGGTCAGGTCGTTGTAATGATCGGCGACCGCATTGCCGCGATAGATCCGCGGCAGCAGATCAGCGCGGTCTCCGGCGAACAGCAGCTCGAGCGGATCCAGGCGACCCTCGAGCACATCGGGCAGCTCGGGAACGTAGGCCGCCAGCAACGCGACATGTGCGTCGAGCTGCGGATGGTCGGCGACCAGTGCGGCGAGTTCGGCGTCGACCGCCGCGTGCTCCGCCGCGGCATCCCCCGCCGGGGCGCCCGCGGCCGCGACGATCGGGCCGAGCACGTCGAGCAGCCGCGCGTGCTCGTCGACCACGTCCAGGCCGTTGGCCAGCGTGGCCGGGTCCAGCGCGCCCGTGACGCCGATCCGCTCGCGGCACACCTGTGCGAGCAGGCGCCCGCCGACGCGCGACAGTCGCCGCAGTCCTTGGAGGATCCCGGGACCGTCGTAGGTGGTTGACGCCACCATCTCGGCCACCTCTCGGGCGGCGGCCGCCGCCGGCCGCGAATCGGCCGCGGCGGGAACGGTGGCCCGCGGCGAGCCGGCTGGCTCGGAAGACGGCACGTCACGCGAGTCAACGTCGGCGAGCCAATAGCGTTCGCGCGCGAACGGGTACGTCGCGATCCGCGCCCGCACGTTGCCAGCCGGAGGCCACGCGACGGCCTCGCCGGCGACGAAGTCGCGGGCTAGGGCGAGGGCGGCGGTGCCGCTCTCGTCACCCAGCACTCGCGGCCGCTGCGGGTCGCCCTCGAGGAGGATGTCGAGCGCCGCCACCAGCTCGTCCCGTTCGCTTGCGACGACGGCCACGCGCTCGGCCATCACCTCGCGCCCGTGCTGCAGCGTTGCCGCGATCGCAGGCAGCGGCTGATCGCCTGCCGCCAAAGCGTCGCGCTGGCGGGCGACGAGTGCGTCCAGCCGATCGGATGTCCGTGCCGAGAACGGGAACACGAGCGGCTTGCCGTCCGCGACAGGTGCGTCCTGCTCGGGCGCTTCCTCCAGAACGACGTGGGCATAGGCGCCGCCGAACCCGAACGAGCTTACGCCCGCGCGCCGCGGCTCGCCCGCGCGTCGCGGCCACGGCAGTGGCTCGCGGTTGACGAACAGCGGGCCGTCCGCCAGGTCGCACAGCGGGTTGGCCTCCTCGTAGCCGGGCATCGCCGGGATCAGCTCGTGGCGCAGCGAGAGCGCGGCCTTGATCACGCCGACGACCCCGGCGGACGCCTCGGTGTGGCCCAGGTGCGCCTTGGCTGTGCCCAGAGCGCAGAAGCGTCGGCGGTCCGTACCGCCGCGCAGGGCCCGGGTGGCGCCCTCGACCTCGACCGGATCGCCGAGCTGGGTTCCAGTGCCGTGCGCCTCGAGCAGGCCGAGCGTGGCCGGGTCGATCCCCGCTCGGTCCCAGGCGGCGGTCAGGAGTTCGGCCTGACGGTCCGGACTTGGCGCCGTCACCGAGCTGGCATGGCCGCCGTGATTGACCGCGACGCCGTCGATGACGGCATGGATCGGGTCGCCGTCGGCGAGCGCCGCCGGGAGCGGCTTGAGTAGCACGGCCGCGACAGCCTCGCCGGGAACGTAGCCGTCGGCTCGCGCATCGAACGCCCGGCACCGGCCGCTCGCTGCCAGCGCGCCGATCGCCGATAGGCGCAGGTAGTGGCGCGGGCTCAGGATGAGGTTCGTGCCCGCTGCGAAAGCCATCGCGCATTCGCCGCGGCGCAACGCCTCGACCGCCAACTGCAGGGCGACGAGCGATGACGAGCATGCGGTGTCGACGGTCATGCTCGGTCCGCGCAGGTCCAGCGCGTACGAGGGTCGGTTGGCGCTCATCGCGAGCGCGATCCCGGTTGGGTCGTAGACCCCGACGGGTCGCCTGCGGTCGATCATCTCGCCGTCGTAGTCGTGGAAGCACTGGCCCACGAACACGCCGCAGTCTGAGCCGCGCAGGCGCGGGGACGCGCCGGCGTCCTCGGCGGCGGTGTAGAGCACCTCGAGCAGCAGCCGCTGCTGCGGGTCCATCGCCTCGGCCTCGCTGGCGCGCACGCCGAAGAACGGCGCGTCGAAGGCGTCGACGTCATCGATAAAGCCGCCGGCCGAGCACGGCGTCGTGTCCGGTCCGCCGTCGCCGTCGACGTACGGGCCGTGATCCCAGCGCGCGGCAGGCACCGGCGAAACGAGGTCGCGTCCTGAACGCAGCGCCTCCCACAGTGCGTCGACATCGGGGCATCCGGGAAAGCGCCCGGCCATGCCGATGATCGCGATCCGGTCATCGCCGCCGCACGCCCGCTTGGCAGGGCCGGGTGCGGCCCGCCTGGCGAGCTGTGGTGGCGGGGCACTCGCCGCGCCCACCGCCCAGCTCGCGAGCGCCGGCGCGTGCTCGGCGGCGAGGTGCTCGGCGAGCTCGGCGATGGAAGGGAAGCGGAACGGGGCGGTTGCGGGCAGGGCGATGCCGAGTTCCACATCGATTGCGTCGATCAGCCTGATCAGACCCGCCGACTCGACGCCCAGCTCCATCAGGCTGGCGTCGTGGAGCGTCGCGTCGTCGAAGTCTTCGCCGTCGCCGAGGAGCCCGCGCACTTCGCCGGCGAGCCAGTCGGTGACCGTTGCGGCCAGGGCAATCGGGTCGGGCGTCGCGGGGGTCTGCGCCAGCGGTTGCATCGCGGCGAAGCGCGCCGCGAGGTCGCCGATGGTCCGCGGACGCCCGATTCCGGCGACCGCGAAACCGTGGCGCTGCGCGAGCGCTTCGACGGCCCGCGCGATGGTGACGTGGTCTGCGCCGTACTCGGCCAGCGGCTCGTCGGCGTCGAGTTGCGCCGTGTCGACGTGCAGGATCTCGGCGAGCTGCTCGAGCAGCTCCTGCTCGAACGCGATCGCACCGCCACGGGCGGGTGGCGGCGTGGCTGCGTCCTGTTCGGGCGGGACGGCGGGCGCGGTGTGCTGCATCGAGGCGAGGCGCTCCTCGATGCGTGTTCGGTCGCCCGGCAGCACGGCTAGCTGCGTGCCGGACGCGGCCAGCGCGCGCTCGAGCGCCCACATTCCCTCGGCTGTCTCCAGCGGTCGTAGGCCGCTGCTCTGGAGCACTTGCGTCTCGACCGCGGGGTTGATCCGCATGCCGCCGTCGCGCCAGAGTGGCCAGCTCAGCGAGACGGTGCGCCCGTGCCGCTCGCCCTGCTCGCGCAGCGACTCGCGCCATTCCGCGAATGCGTCGAGGCCGCGATTGGCGGCCGTGTAGTCGGTGGTGCCGATGCTCCCGAGGACCGCCGCCGCCGACGAGAACAGCACGAAGTAATCGAGTCTCGCCGCGCCGCACGCGAGATCGAGGTTGCGGGCTCCGTCCTGCTTGGGCGCGAGCACGCGCCGCACCGCGGCGAGATCCTTGTTGATCAGCAGGCCGTCCTCGACTATCCCGGCGGCGTGCACGATCCCGGTCGGCGGGCCCAGCTCGGCTTCGATCCGGCGGACGGCGTCGACCACATCGGATGACCGCGCGACGTCGCAGCGCAGGTAGCGAGCGCCGATCGCCTCCAGACGGGCGACGGCGGCGGGCACCAGCCGCTCGCGCGACGAGCGGCCGAGGACCGCAATCGCGACATCGGCCGTCGCGGCGAGCCGCTCGGCCACATGCAGACCGAGACCGCCCGCGCCGCCGGAGATGACGTAGACGCCGCCGTCGCGCGCCAGCGGGACGGCGTCGCCGGCGAGCTCGCCGGCGCGATGGAAGCCCCGCACCGTGCGGCCGTCACGATGCCGCGCCTCCAGATGCACGTCCTCGGTTGACTCGGCCTCCAGCAGGTCGCACATCGCGGCAACGGTCGCGGGCGCACTGGACACGTGAACCGTCTTCAGCGCGAGCTTTGGCTGCTCGAGACGCACGCCACGCGCCAAGCCTCCGACCGCAACGTGCGCGGGGTCCGCGGGCTCGCCGGTGAACGCATAGACGATCGGCAACGTCGCACGTCGATCCAGCGCCAGCGCTCGGCAAAGGGCGAACATGTATTGCAACCCGGTATCGGCGGCTGGTCCGGTGGCGTCCAGGGCCCACAGGCAGAGCACGGCGTCGAGCTCGGTGCCTTCGGAGCGCACCCGCTCGACAAGGCCGGCGACCTGGCCCTCGTCGGCCGGATCGAGCTCGTAGCCACCGTCGCGCTGCGCGAGCGCCGACCCCGATCGCACATGCGTGACGCGATGTCCGCGGGAGCGTAGCTCCGCGGTGCGCTCCGCGGAGTCGTCGAACACGAGCAGCGTGCGGGTGCCCGCCTCGCTGGCGGGCGCGTCGCAGCGCGACCACGCTGGCGCGTAGAGCAGCACGTCTTCGGCGACGGTCGCCGCCTTGGCTTGCGGCGCGGGCTCGTCGACCGGTACCGCGACGTCGGGGCACGCGGTGGGCGCGCGGGCGTCGCCCGCCGATGACAGCGTGGCTCCCGCGGCGGTAGCGGTCGCCGGCCCGGTACCGCGACTGATCCAGCAGCGCTCGCGGGCGAATGGATACGTCGGCAGCGCGACGCGATGTGCCCCCGTCGCCGCGAGCACCCTGCTGTCGAGGTCGCGGCCACCGATCCAAGACTGCCCGAGCGCCTGCGCCTCGCCGATCGTCGCGGGCCGTTGCACCGATCGAGAAGCGGGCGTCCGGCGGTCGGCGCGTCCGATCAGGACGCGCTCGGTCCGGCCCGCGGCGACCTCCTCGAGTACCGTAGCCAGCTCGGCGGTGTCGGACGCCGCGACCGCCAGCCGCTCGGGCATCTGCCGGCGCCCGCAACGCAGGGTGTGGGCCACGTCGGCCAGCGTCAGGTCCTGGTGGGCGCGCAGGTGCGCCGCGAGCTGCGCTGCCTGCAGCGGCAACCGATCGGCGCCACGCGCCGAAAGCGGCACGAGCTCGATGCCGGCGGCAGGTGCCGGTGTCGCCGTCGCGGCATGCTCCTCGACGATCACATGGACGTTGGTGCCGCCCGCGCCGAACGTGCTCACCGCGGCGCGGCGCGGAACCGGTTGGCCTGTGTCGGGATCGAGCATGCGCGTCCACGGCCCTACGCCGCGTGACACGAAGAACGGCGTGTCCTCGAAGCGGATGCCCGGATTGAGGTCATCGGTGTGCAGCGACGGGACGAGCGTCCCGTAGCGCATCGACAGCAGAACCTTGGTCAGCGCCGCGATTCCGGCGGCGCCCTCGAGATGACCGACGTTGGACTTCAGCGAACCAACCGCGCAGGCACCGCGGCGCGCACCGTGGCGGCGGTAGACGCGCGTCAACGCCTCGATCTCGATCTGGTCGCCGAGCGCGGTGCCGGCACCGTGCGCCTCGACGCACGAGATCGTCCCCGCTTCGACGCCGGAGCACTCGAGCGCGCGCTCGAGGACTCGGCTCTCGGCATCAGGGCTAGGCACGGTGTAGCCGCTTGTGCGACCGCTGTGCATGAGCGCCGAGCCGCGGATCACGCCGTAGATGTGGTCGCCATCGGCCTCCGCCTCGGCGAGTGGGCGCACGAGCGCTGCGCCGACGCCCTCGCCGGGCACGTAGCCGTCGGCGCCGCGCCCGAACACGCGGCAAAGACCATCGCTGGAGAGCAGGCGATCCTGTGCGAGCCGCAGGTACTTGTAGGGGTGCAGCGTGAGGTTGACGCCGCCCGCGATCGCGGCGCGGCACTCGCCTCGACGGATGCTCTCGCATGCCAGGTGCAGCGCGACGAGCGATGACGAGCAGGCGGTGTCCGTCGAGATGCTCGGTCCCTCAAAATCGAGCGTGTACGACACGCGTGTGGCGACCGAGCCGACCCACGACTGTGCGACCTCCGGGTTGCCTTTCAGCACCTCCTCGAGGCCGTAGAGCTGGTAGTCGCTCCAGATCACCCCAGCGAACACGCCGACCTGGCGTCCGAGAGCGGCGCCCAGATCCTCGGGCGTGTGGCCGGCGTCTTCGACAGCGGACCACGCGGTCTCGAGGAACAGGCGCTCATGCGGGTCGACGAGCGTGGCCTGGCGCGGCGAGATCGCGAAGAAGCCCGGATCGAAGTCGCCGACGCCGTCGAGGAACGACCCCCACTTGCTGTACGTCGTTCCCGGCGCCCTGCTGGGGTCGAAGTAGCGGCCCGGGTCCCAGCGATCGGGCGGGATCTCGCGCACACAGTCGCGGCCCTCGCGCAGCAACGTCCAGAAGTCCCAGATGCTCGGTGCCGACGGGTAGCGACCCGCCAGCCCGACGATGGCGATGGCGTCGTCCGGTGGCCGGGCCGGCGCCGACGACATCGCGACGGGCGGGGATGCGCGGGGCTCGTCCTGCGCGGGCGGGCGCACCGCGGCGTGGGTAGTGGACGCGGGCTGGGGCCGCTCGGGGGATTCGGCTGACTCAAGGTCGAGCGGTGCGTCGGCGTGATCGCGTTCGCCGCGGTCGGCATGCGCGGCGAGACCCTCGCTGTGCAGATGACCCGCGAGCCGCTGGACCGTCGGATGCTCGAACAGCAGCGTCGGGTACAGCTCCGCGCCCACGACCTGCTCCAGCTCACCGGCGATCGACAGCAGTTGCACCGACGAAAGCCCGAGGTCATAGAAGCCGCCCTCGCGATCGACGCTGTCCACGGCCACGTTCAGCTCACCGGCCACGAGCGTCGCGACGACATCCTCCAGCGACCCGGCCGTCGCTCCCGCGGCCGGCGGCGCTGCCACGGCGACGCGATCACCCGCGGGCTGCCCTGGCGCCGGGGTCGGCTCGGGCGCCGGCTCGCTCGCTCTCGTCGGAGCGTCGACGCCGGCCAGCAGGCGCGTGAGGTGCTCCGCGGAGCGAACGCGCTTGGCGCGATACCCGGTCATGGTCGCCAGCGGCCGGCCCTCGGCGTCGGCGATGTGGATGTCCGCCGTCACCGTCTCCGTCGCGGCGTCGAGCCGGCGGTGGGCCATCGGCGGCACGAGCACGCGCGCAGCCCGTGACAGCTGCTCGCGGGCGCGGAAGCGCTCGACGAAGATCGGGATGTACGGGGTGCGGATGCGCTCGCGGACCTCGGGCTCGAACTGCAGGAAGGGCACGAGCACGGAGAAGTCGAGCAGCACCGGATGCACAAAGAAGTGATCGATGAACGCTTCGGCGGCGGGCCCGAGCCAGACGTCGGCGCGCGCGCGCCCGTCGCCGCCGCGTATCCGTCCGCGAACCTTCATGAAGTCGCCGTGTTGAATCTGCAGCTGGCGGGAGAATGCGTACAAGTCGTCGGCGTCGCCATCGGCGTCGGAGTCAGCGAGCGGGGCGTCGACGCCGAGCAACGGATCGTCCGTGGGGTCGAGCACGAGCTCCGCGCGAAAGTTCGTCTCCCACTCCTGCCCGACAGGTTCGCCGTGCTCGATCGCCTGGCTTGACACGGTGACCGCGAGCGCGTCGGGTCCGTTCGCGGCGCCGATCTCGATCGACAGCCGGCGGTCGCGCACGCCGCTCGCCACGACAGGGTTGACGAACAGGCAGCGACGCAGCTCCGCGCGCGCCGGGTCCAGGCCTGCGTGGCGTATCAGGCGCAGGACCAGGTCGAGGTGAAAGACGCCGGGCAGGACGGGCACGTCGTGCACGAGGTGTCCGCGCATCATGTCGTCCCCGGCGCGCACCAGTGTCGTAAAGCGCCGTCCGCTGAGTTGCGTGAGATCGCGATCGGACATCAGCTGAAGTCCTCCTGCAGCTCGAGGATCGGATGCGGCGGCCGGTGGCGGCCGTTGGAAGGGGCGTCGGCGCCGTCGTCAGATGGCCGCTCGACCCAGTGCCGGCGGCGCTGGAAGGCCGCAGGCGGCAGCCGTACACGCGCCACGCGGTGGCCGGCCCGCTCGGTTTCAGTGAGGTCCCGCACGATCGCGTGGGCGTTGCAGCCGCCGAACCCGAACGCGCTGATGCCGGCACGCCGGATGCCGTGTCGCGGCGTCCAAGGCCGCGGTGCGGTGGTCGGGTAGAACGGCGACTCCGAGAACGTGAAGCGCGGGTTGGGTTGCGCGCAGTGCAGCGTTGGCGGCAGTTGCCCGTGCATGAGCGACAGCACGACCTTCTGGAGGCTGGCCTGACCGGCCGCCATCAGCAGATGTCCGATGTTGCTCTTGACGCTGCCGACCGCGCAGAAGCCGCTGTCGCTCGTCGATGCACGGAAGGCCCGCGTGAGTGCTCGCAGCTCGATCGGGTCGCCGATCATCGTCCCGGTGCCATGCGCCTCGACGTAGCTGACCGTGCCGGCGTCGACGTCTGCGCGCCGCAGCGCTGCGCGGATCAGCTGCTCCTGGGCCTCGGGGTTGGGGGTCGTCAGGCCCATCGTGCGACCGTCGTTGTTGGTGGCCACGGTCTCCACCACGGCGTCGATCCGGTCCCCGTCAGCGAACGCGCGGGCGAGCGGTTTGACCAGCAGCGCACCGGCGCCCTCGCCGAGCACGATCCCATTCGCGTCGACGTCGAACGCGCGGCAGGCACCGTCGGGCGAGAGCGCCCCGGCTGCCGACAGCTTGAGATACGGGCGCTCGTCGAGCAACACGTCGGCGCCACCGACCAGCGCCAGCTCGCATTCGCCGAGGGTGAGCGCCTGCTGCGCGAGCGCGAGCGCGGTCAACGACGACGAGCAGGCCGTGTCGACGACCATGTTGGGTCCGCGCAGGTCGTAGACATGAGCCGCCTGCGCCGCGATGAAGTTCTGGTTCAGGCCGGTGACGGTGCCGCGCGTGGGCTCGCCGATGCGTTCGCCATAGCTGCTCGTCGCCGCGCCCGCGAACACGCCGATCTGGCGGCCCCGCAGCTCCGAGCGTTCGTAGCCAGCATCCCGGAACACCTGCTCGGCGCACTCGAGGAACAGGCGGATCACTGGGTCGACGTGCGCCGCGTCGGCGTCGGGGATACCGAAGTGAGCGGCGTCGAAGAGCTCGATGTCGTCGAGGAAGCCGCCCCAGCGCGATACGCTGCGACCCGGCGCGGGTTCGGGCGCGTAGAGCGCGTCGGTCGACCAGCGGCTCGCGGGGATGTCGCCGATCGCACCGCGACCCTCGCTCAGCAGTTCCCAGAACGCCGCGCTGCTCGGGGCGCCCGGGAAGCGGCCGGCCATGCCGATCACCGCCAGCGGAAGGGGTCGGCTCGGCACCGCCGCGGCGCCGTGCGCGACCAGCCGCTTCCCCGCCGGGTCGATCGTGTTGCAAGCCGCCGGCTCCGACGCGGCGCTCCCGGCGCCGGCAGCACGCTCGGCAACCTGCGGTCGCAGGGAGATCAGGTGATCGGCCAGTGCCTCGACGCTCGGGTGCTCGAGGATCGCCGAGGGCTCGATCGCGTTGCCAGCCAGCGGCTCGAGCTTGCCGACCATACCCGCTACGAGGATCGAGTCGACACCAAGCTCCGCGAACGGCGCCGCGACGTCGATGGCGTCGCGCTCGACCATCAGCTCCGCGGCGAGCACCGCGGCGATGTCCTCGATCGTGCGTGCTCGCGACGCGGCGTCGACCGGCGACGCTTCATCCTGCGCCGGTTCGGCGGCGCGCTGCGCCATGGCGATCGGTGGATCGGGCTGTGATCGCAGCGCGTCGGGACGGGCGGCGGCGGCGATGAGCCGCGTCGCCGGCGTGGCGAGGGCCCGCTCGAGCAGCGCCAAGCCTCCGTCGCGGTCGAGCGTGCCGAATCCGTGCTGTGCGTAGAGCGGGCTGCGCACCTCGCCCATCCCGAGACCGCGCCAGCTGCCCCAGTCGATCGCCAGGTAGCGTGTGCGCACGCCCGGCCGGCGGTTGGCGTGCTCGGCGAACGCGTCGAGGAGCCCGTTGGCACTGGCGTAGTCGGTCAGGCCGACGGCGAGCTCGGGCAGCGCGGCCGACAGCGAGGCGTACAGCACGACGAACTCCGGCTCGTCGTCGCGCAGCAGGTCATCGAGCTCCACCAAGCCCTCTCCTTTCGGCTCCCAGATCGCGGCGAACTCGTCAGGCGGCTTGTCGACGAACCGCGGATGCACGTGCGAGACCGCGCCGGCGCAATGCAGCACGCCAGCAATGGGACCGAGTCGCGCCCGGACCGTGTCAAGCAATGCCGAGAGCGCCGGGCGGTCGACGAGCGAGCCGTGGTGCAGCGCGAGCTCGACGCCGGCCTGCTCGAGCCGACGTAGTCCAGCGAGTGTCGGCGCCCGCTCGCCGCCGGCGATCAGCCGGTCCCAGTCTTGGCGCGGCGGCAGCGGGCGACGGCCGATCAGCGCGATGCGGCGTGCGCCACGCTCAGCCAAGCGCTCGGCCGCGGCGAGACCGAGCCCGCCGGTGCCGCCGGTCACCAGGTAGCAGCGCTGCGGGTCGACCACGAGGGTTTCGGACCGGGCCCCCGGAGCGAGCTCGCTCCAGCGGGGCACCAGGCGCTCCTCATCACGCACGCACACCTCCGGTTGCGGCGGCCGCGCGAGCTCGCTGACGGCAACGGCCAATGCCCGCTCGGCGCTGTCATCGACGTCGAGCGTGGTCGCTTGCACGCCCGCGTGCTCGGCACCCACCGCGCGCACGAGCGCCGCCATCCGTGCACCCTGAAGTCGCGGCTGCGCATCGCCGACGGCCATCGTTCGGCGGGTCACGTGGACGAGCCGCAGTGGCTGGTCGCGAGCACGTCGCGCGAGCGTCTGCAGCAGCGCCACCCGGGCGGCCTCGCGACCGAACGGGGCGGCGAGGTCGTCGATGTCGACGAGGTCGATCACGGCGTCCAGCCGCGGCCACTCGCGCAGAACGTGCTCGCCGAGTGCCACGCCGGAGGCGTGTTCGCCGAGGTCGAGTTCGTGCTCGTCGCGTCGCAGCCGGGGCAGCGGCGAGCGCTCGCGCCCGACGATCCAGGTCGCGTCCTGCGGGCGCAGCGCGGCTTCCACGGACAGGATGCTCTCCTGACCGATCAGTACGAGGCACGTCGGCGCGCGCGCGGGCTGGGATTCGACGCCTGCCTGCTCGAGCGGTTCCCAGCGCCGTTCGAACAGCGTCGGTCGGCAACCCTCGGACGCCGGGTGCGCGTCGGCTACCACCGCGCCCCCGTCGTCGGCCGGCGGGGCAGCCGGAGCGTCGGCGAGCGGATCATCGCGCCTGGTCTCCGGCGCGCGCATGCGCAGTGCCGCGGTTGTGGCGCTCGTCAGCCCGTGGCCGCGCGAGTGGTCGAACGCCGTGGGCGCGAGCCGTTGGCGCCGGGGGGCTTCGGCGGACGGCGTCGACGGCTCCTCGAGCACGAGGTGGGCGTTGCTGCCGCCGAAGCCGAACGAGCTGACGCCCGCTCGCCGGGGCGCGACGCGGCCCTGTGCATCGACCGGGGTGGGCCAGGGCTCAGGCGCGTCGAGAACGCGAAACGGCCCTCGCGCCAGCTCCAAGAGGGGGTTGGGCGCCGAGAACGCGGCGTTTGGCGGGAGTGTTCGATGCCGCAGTGCGAGCAGCGCGCTGATCAGGCCCGCGATGCCGGCGGCCGATTCGAGGTGTCCGAGGTTGGCCTTCGCCGCGCCCAGCACACAGCCGGGTGCGGGAGCGCCGCCCGGCAGCAAGGCGTAGGCGCCGCGCAGGCCTTCGAGTTCGATCGGGTCGCCGATCTTGGTGCCCGTGCCATGGCTCTCCACGTATCCGACGGTGCACGCGTCGATCGCCGCGTCGCGCATCGCAGCGGCGACGACATCGGCTTGGGCGCTCGGGTTGGGGGCCGTGAGCGAGTGCGCCCGACCGCCGTGTCCGGCGGCCGATCCGAGGATCACGGCATGCACGGGGTCACCTTCCGCGAGCGCGCGATCCAGCGACTTGAGCACAACGGCGCCGACGCCCTCGCCGCGAACGTAGCCATCCGCCGCGGCGTCGAACGCGTGGCAGCGACCGCTGGGCGACAGCATCCCCGCGCGGCTCAGCGACACGAACCAAGTCGGCGAGAGCAGGACGTTGACGCCGCCAGCGATCGCAAGGTCGCACTCGCCTGACTGCAGGGAGCGGATCGCGCGGTGCACCGCGATCAGCGAACTGGCGCAGGCGGCATCGATCGCCTCGCTCGGCCCGCGCAGGTCGAGCACGTGCGATACGCGGTTGGGGACGATGCTGTGCACGTTGCCGGTGACGGTGTGCGCCGCGATCTCGGGCTCGTCCGCGAGCAGCAGCTCGAGGTAGTCGCTCAGCGTTACGCCGGCAAACACGCTGGTGCGCGAGCCGCCCAGCGACCACGGGTCGCGCCCGGAGTCCTGCAGCGCGTGCCAGCAGGTCTCGAGGAAGAGCCGCTGCTGGGGATCCATGAGATGCGCCTCGCGTGGCGAGATGCCGAAGTGCGCGGCGTCGAAGGCATCCACGCCATCGAGGAATCCGCCGCGGTGGCAGTCGGTCGTGTTGGGCTCCTGTCTGGGGTCACCATCGATTGCGCGCCAGTCCCAGCGGTCGGGCGGCACGTCGCTGACAAGGTCGTCGCCCGCCCGTAGGTGCTCCCACAGCGCGTCGACGTTCGCTGACCCAGGGAAGCGGCCCGCCACGCCGATGACGGCGATCTGCCCGCGCCCGTCGCCGTCCCCCGCGGTCTCGGACGGCGATGCGACAGGCATGACCGTCCGCGGCTCGGCGGGTGCGACCGGTGTCGTTGCCACTGGCGCGGTGATACGCGCGTCGCCCTGGGTGTGCAGCGCGGCGGCGAGCGATGTCGGCGTCGGATGGCGGAACAGCGTGACCGGCGTCAGGGCGGTCCCGAGCACCGCGTTGAGCCGGTTGGCAAGTGCGGTCAGCAGCACGGAGTCAAAGCCGTAGGCGCCGAGCTCTCGCGCAGGGTCAACCTGCCCCGGGTCGAGCTTGGCGAGCGCCACGGCCTCCTCGACGATCGCCGCGACGAGCTCATCGCGCGTGGGCGCCCGGTCATCGCTCGGATGCGCCGGCTGCACCGTCGCGACGGGGTCCAGGGCGGCCTGCGTCCGTGTGGAGTCACCGTGGGCGACGAGGACGAACGGGTCGTCTCCCGCGAGCGCGGCGTCGAGCGTCAGCAGCGCCGACCTGCGGCCGATCGGCCGCAGACCCGTGGCAGCCGCGGTCAGCTCCACCATCTCGGGGGCCATCCGCATCCCGCCGTCCTCCCACGGCGGCCAGGCGATCGAGACGCTGCGGCCGTGGCGCCGGCCGGCACGCACCCAGCCCGCACGGCGCTCGGCGAACGCGTCGAGGAAGCGGTTGGCGGCCGCGTAGTCGGTCTGCCCGGGGTTGCCGAGGGTCCCGACGAACGACGACATGAGGCAGAAGAAGCGCAGCTCGTCCGCGGCGGTGGCGCGGTCGAGCGCCACCGCGCCGCCCACCTTGCCTGCGAGCACGGCCTCGAAGGCGGCGCAATCCTTGGCGCGCAGCGGCGCGTCGTCGATCGTGCCGGCGGCGTGGATCACCCCGTCCAGGCGCCCGAAGCGCTCGCGCGCGGAGGCCACCGCCGCCGCCGCGGCATCGGCGTCGGCGACGTCCGCCTGCAGGTACGTGGCTCGGCCACCGCGCCGCCCGAGCTCCTGCACGAGTCGCTCGACGCTGGGGTCGGCTGGCCGGCGACCCACGAGCGCGACCGACGCGCCGCAGCGATCGACCAGGTGCTCCGCGACGATGACTCCGATCGCTCCCGCGCCGCCCGAGATGAGCACCGCGCCTCCAGGTGGGCAGGGGGGCGGCGGCGCCCCGGGGAGCGCTGCGGGGTGCAGTCTGCGCACGCTTGGCCCGCCGTGCGTAAGCGCTACCTCGGTCTCCTCGCCGAGCGCCGCGCGGACGATTCGCTCGAGCGGCGGCGGAGCGCCGGCGTCGACCTCCACGCGCAGCACGCGCAGCCGATCGGTCTCGTGGGCGAGCGCGCGGCCGAAGCCGCTGATCGCCGCGGCGGCCGGGTCCTCCGACGCCGGCCGGGTGATCGCCGCGTACCGAACGCGGCCGGGATTGTCCAAGCGGATCGCGGCGCGTGCCAGGGCGCGCGCGACAACGGGAGCTCCCACACCGGCAGGTATCGGGTGTGTCGCGGTGAGCGGGTCAGAGCGCAGTCCCAGCAGGTCGAGCACGAAGAGCGGCGCCGCCGGTGCGAGCTCGGTGAGCAGCCGCTCCCAGTCTCGCTCGTCGTTGCAATTCAGCACGGTGTCGTCGACGCGATGCTGGTAGTGCTCGCCGTCGTCGACGCGCACGAGGCGGTCGAATCCGAGGTCAGCGGCAGGCGTGGCTTCGCCGCCCCCGAGCACGACGAGGCATCCGCCGGGTGGCGGCGAGCGTTCCGGTTCGCGCACCGCCACCCACCCGACGGTCAGCGCAGCCGGCACGCGCTCGGCGGGCGGCGCAGAGGCGTCAGGGACGCTCGGGCGCGTCGGGAGCCAGTGGCGCGTGCGACGCCAGGGGTAGCTCGGCAGGCTCACCCGCCGCCGCTCGCCGCGAGGGATGACCGCCTCCCAGTCGAGGTCTGCTCCCTCCACCCAAAACGCCCCGAGCTTGCGCAGCTCGCCTCCAGCCACGAGCTGGGCCGGGAACGACCCGCCGGCGCCGTCGAACAGGCTCGCGAGACGGGAGCCGGGCCTGATGGTTCCCGTGTCGACGTCGTCCGCGACCGTAGGGTCGGCGGCCAGGCGGTCGAGCGTGTCGATGAGCTGGGCGAGGTCGTGCGCCACGAACGCCGCTCTCGCGTCCATCGCCTCGCGCCCGGCGCGTAGCGTGTACGCGACGTCGCCCAACCGCCGGTCGCCGCCGGTGCGCAGCGCGTCGCGCAGGAGCGCCGCGCTCGCGCGCAGCCGCTCCTCGTCGGCCGCCGACACGATGATCAGCTCGGACTCGGCGGCGTCGTCGGGGCGCGGCTCGGGATCGTGTCCCTCGACGATCAGGTGAACGTTCACGCCGCCCGCCCCGAACGAGCTGATGCCGGCCCGCCGCGGCCCCGTCCAGTCCTCGAGCTCCCGCTGGAGGCGCAGTGGCGTGGTCGCGAAGTCGATGTGCGGGTTGTGCTCGTCGGCGTGCAGCGATGGCGCCAGCGCGCCGTGGCGCAGTTGCAGCAAGACCTTCGTCAGTCCGGCGATCGCCGCGGCTGACTCGAGGTGGCCGATCGCGCTCTTGACGCTGCCGACCGCGCACGACGAGCGTTCGGCGCCGCGCGCGGTGAACGCCTCGCTCAGCGCGTGGATCTCGATCGGATCACCGAGCTCCGTGCCGCTGCCGTGGGCCTCGACGTAGCCGATCGCGTCCGCGCCGAGGCCGGCGGCGTCGAGCGCGGCGCCCACGAGTTGCGCCTGGGCGGCCGGGTTCGGGACCGTGAAGCCGTTGGTCCGCCCGTCGGTGTTCACGACGCTCGAGCGGATCACGCCGTGGATCTGGTCGCCGTCCGCGAGTGCGTCGGCGAGCGGACGTAGCACCACGGCCCCGACCCCCTCGCCGATGACGAAGCCGTCCGCTCCGGCGCCGAAGCTTGCGCAGCGGCCCTGGCGCGACAGCATTCCCATCTGGCTGTACTGGATGTGGCGGGCGGGGTGCAGCACGAGGTTGACACCGCCAGCGATGGCGGCACGCACCGCCCCGCGGCGGATCGCCTCGCAGGCCTCATGCAGCGCAACGCCCGAGGCGGAGCAGGCGGTGTCGATCACGACGCTCGGTCCCGTGAGGTCGAGCACGTGGGAGACGCGGTTGGCGATCTGGTAGCGCTCGGCGTACGGATACGAGGCGGCGCCGTCGAGCGCGGCCGCGGCGCTCAGCAGCGCATAGTCTGCCGCCATCGCACCGACGTAGACCCCGATCTCGCGCCCGAGGCTGCTGACCGTGTGCCCGGCGTCCTGCAGGGCCTCGTGGGCGACCTCGAGGAAGATCCGCTGCTGCGGGTCCATCTGCTCGGCGTCGCGCGGCGAGATCGCGAAGCGCAGCGCGTCGAACTCGTCGACACCGTCGATCGTCGCTGCCCAGGCCGACACGCTGCGCCCGGGGCCGCCAGCGGGGTCGTAGATGCGGTCGTGGTCCCAGCGCTCGGGCGGCACCTCGGCGACCCCGCTGCGCCCGTCCGCGAGCAGTTCCCACAGCTCGTCGGTGCTGCGTGCACCCGGGTACCGGCCGGCCAGGCCCGTGACGGCGATCGCGCCGGCAGCCCGCTCGGCCTCCCGGCGCACGGGCGCCGGCGAAGCCGGCTCGCCTGCCCGCGCCGGGCGTGCCGGCTTGGTGGTGAGCGCGCGGGCGAGATCGCGAAGCGTGCGGTGTTCGAAGAAGAGCGTACTCGGCAGGCGGCCGTAGCGCCGCTCGAGCTCCGCGGTTGCGTCGACAACCGCCAGCGAGGCGATCCGCAGCGACTCGATCGACACGTCGGGGCGCAGCTCGCCCGCCGGCCGCCGCAATACCCGGGCGAGCGCGTCGCGGACCGCCGTCAGGGCGGTGTCGTCGGGGTCCTGCGCGGCGGCCCCGCTCGCGCCGCTGCGCGTGGGCTCGGACTCGGGCTCGGGCTCGGGCTCGGGCTCGGGCTCGGGCTCGGGCTCGGGCTCGGGCTCGGGCTCGTGGAGCAGATACCGGTGCACGGCTTGCGCTGTCTTGAGCTCCTCGGCCAGCGTGGCCAGCGCCTCCAGCCGGCGCGGGTTCGCACCGTCTGGCTTCGGGACGTCGCCGAGCTCCGCCCGCGGCACGTCGCCCGCGCTGTCGACGGCCCCCGGATCGAAAGCGACCGCGGCGACCGCGGCGGCCGGCGCGCGGTAGACCACGGATCCCTGGTCGCCGGGCGTCGCGTGGCCGTCGAGCACGTCGTCGAGGAAGCGACGCATCGGCGCGCTGCGCTCTGTCGCGACGTATCTCGCCTCGACCACGTCGGCCCCGGCACCGGCGCCGACAGCCGCCAGCAACGCGTGCTCCACGCCTCGGCCCAGCACACGGCAGCTCATCAGCAGCGTGTCGATGTGCTCGACCGCCCCTTCGCGGCGGGTGATCGCGGTGCCTACCAGGCCGTAATCGCCGAGGCGATCGCGCACGTGGGCGACGCGGCAGCGGACCTCGTTCTCACCGAGCAGCGCTCGCAGCTCGGGCAGCGTTCGGCGGCGGCTCGAGAGGTTGAACTGCGTCGTGCGCTGAGTCAGCTGCGCGACTCGATCCAGCTGCTCCGCCGTCGCGTCCGCGATCTCGATTCGCAGATCCAGACCTGCGATGAAATCGGCGAATGTCGCCGCGGCGCTTCGCTGCGCGTCGCGCTCGCGTCGCGCCCGGTAGAAGGCGGTCCGCTTGCGATCCTCGCCGGTGACCGCTTGCAGACCGAATGCCCAGATCCGTTCGAGAAAGCACGACCAGTCCGCAGGTTCCGCCGGCAGCGTGAGCGCCAGCGCACGGGGCTGAGCGGCACGTACCGCTGCGACCTCAACCGGGTTGTCGTCGATCAGAACGACGCTGTCGATCCCGACGCCGAGATCCCGCGCGAGCGCGGCCAGGCTCGCCGGCTTGGGCTCCCAGTTCACCCGCGACGCTGCCAGGTGCTCTGGTCGCAGGAGCATGTCCGGTCGCTGCGCGAAGACGGCGTCCACGTCGGCGCTCTCGTTTTTCGAGCACAGGCAGACGAGCACGCCGCGGTCGCTGAGCTCGACCGCCCACCGCTGGAGCGCTCGGTGGCCGTCGGCGAGCCTGACCCCGTCTGGTCCGTCCTCGCCGCACACGCCGTTCCAGAGCGTGTTGTCGCAGTCGAGGGCCAGCACCTTGAAGGGTGGCGCGACGAGGCCGTGCACGGCGCGCATGACCGTCGTGGCGAGCGCCGCGTAAGCCAGCGGCGTGTACGGGATGTGCGCCAGCTCGTCGCGCACCGGATCGTCGACATCGCCGACTTCGAACGAGCCGCTCCACGCCTGCGAGCCGATCACTCGGACGCCTCCGATCGCTGACAAGCCACATGCCAGCCGCTGTTCAGCGGCGTCCAGTTCGGTCGCCCGGCCATCGGCCACGGACGATGCCGATGGTGGGCAGATGCAGACCACCGACGGAACCTGGGCGCGACCAACGTACGCCTCGAACGCAGCGATCAGCTTGTTGGTCATCCGCTCGCCGTCGGCTCCGTGCGGCCAGTCTTCCGGCCGGATCAGCGTGAAGCAAGCACCGCGTTGGTTGCGGTGAAACGCGCTCGTCGGGTCGAGCAGCTCCTGGAAGACCTGACCGTACGGCGCGAGTTCGATCTCGACATCGAGCCCGAGTCGATCGCTCCATGCGGCGCAGATCTCGGCGAGCGGATCGATTGTGAACGTCGCCGCCAGCACGACGTTCGACACCGGTGGCTGCGTCGGCGGGTCGTCGAACGCGTCGAGTAGCTCGACAGTCGCCGCCACCTTCGGCGTCGCCATGCGGCGAGCGATCTCAGCCGCTACGGGCTCCGTCGCGATGGCTCGCTCGGAGCCCAGTGGCGTCGCGGTCAGAGCCGTGCGCAGCTGCGGCGGACGAACGATGGTCGCCGCGATCTCCGGGTGCTCCGCGACGGCTGTGCGCACGAGCCCCTCGACGGCGCTCTTCGCGCTCACGTAGTGCGACCAGCCGGGCGGCGGGTCGGCGACGTACGCGGAGGAGATCGCGACGAGTTCTCCTCCCACGGCCGCAAGGTCGTCAACGAGCGCCGCGATAGGTGCGCGAGCGAGCGCGACGGCGCCAGCGATGTGCTCGGCGGCGCGCTGGCCGGTGTCACGCTCGAGACTCAGTTCCAGCGGCGGCGGCGAGGCGCACAGCACGATCGCGTCGATGCGGCCGTGGTCGGCGAGCAGTTCGTCGCGCAACGCGGCGCAGCGATCCGGATCTGCGAAGTCGCCCTGTGCGAGATGCACGCGCTCGGCCGCGGGACCCAGGCCGTCGCGTAGCGCGCGCGCTTGTGCCTCGCTGCGGTAGAAGCCGGCGACGACGGTGGCGCCCTGGATGGCGAGTGCCTGCACGAGCGCCGCGCCGAGACCGCGGCTCGCGCCGACGACGAGCGCGACGCGCCCGTCCAGCCGCGCATCGTCGGCGAGCAGCTCCGAGACGCGCCGTGCCGACGGCAGCGGCGCCTCGTCGCGAGCGAATGCGCTCGCCTCGAACACGGTGCACAGCCCGCCGCCGTCGAGCGATCCACCCAGCCGGACGAGCCGGAAGCGCTCGTCGATCGCGTCGATCCGTGCCCGTGCTCCTGACTGCTGGCCGCTGTCGTCCGGCCCCGGGACCAGGTTGGCGGTCAGGCAGGACAGCAGCGCAGCGCGCCCAGGCGCCTCCATCCCGACCACGTACGACGCCCAGGCGAGCACGGCGGCGTGCCGGGCGTCGACCCCTCGGGAGGCCAATCCGAGCCCATCGATCAGTGCCTCCAGCTCGTTCCAATCCGGCGACCACGGTCCGTGTGCGATGACCCCGGTGGCGAGCTGCTCCAGCGCAGTCTCGCGCGCCACCTCTCGATGGCCGATGGGACGTTCGCTCGATGCCGCCGCCACCTTCGTCGCAGCGCCAGGACGATATTCGGCGACGACCTCGGCGAGCCGGCGCGTGCCGTCGCAGAGGCTGATGACCGCCCGCTCGGGCCGATCCTCTTGCACCAGCCGCGTGTAACCCTGGCCCGGGAAGACAGCACCCTCATAGCGCGACTCGACGCGTTCGAGCATGACTCCGTCACGCTCTCGGACGCCGGCCAGAGCCACGAGTGTCGCCAGCGCCCCGTGCGCGACCGGCGACCCAAAGGGTGTGCTTCGTGCGTAGAGCTCGTCGCAGTGCAGCGGACTGGCATCGCCGCTCGCGCGGCGAAACGCTTCGACGCTCGCGCGCTCGATGACGACCCGGTCGACGGGTGTACCCGTCACCTCGCACCCGCCTGCTGGACCTCGCCGACGGCGCTCGCGTGACCACCGATCCGCTGCACCAGCCCAGTCAGCACGCGCCCCGGCCCGACCTCTTGGAACTCGGGGTCGGGCAGTGTCATGAGGTACTCGATCGACTCCGCCCAGCGCACCGGCTCGGTCAGCTGGCGGCGCAGAAGTTCGGCGATCTCGTCGCCGCGATGGGGTCGCGCGGTGACGTTCGATATCACGGGCAGCTTCAGCTCCGCGAAGCGATAGCGCTGCAGGACAGCGCCGAACCGCTCAGCCGCGGGCGCCATGTAGTGCGAGTGAAAGGCGCCGGACACGCCCAGCGGCAGGACGGTCAGCCCCTCGCGCCTCAGCGCCGAGACGAGATCCCGCACGTCGTCGACCGGCCCGGAGAACACCGTCTGGTCGGGTGCGTTGAGGTTCGCGATATCGATGACCTCGGCGACTGCGTGTCGTGCGATCGCGTTGCGCAGCTCGTCCAGGCCGGTGCCGATCACGGCCGCCATCGCACCGGGCCCGACGTCGCCCATCGCCTCCGCGCGCTCCGCCACGAGTTCGAGGCCCGTGAGAAAGTCGAACGCGCCGGCGGCGAACAGGCCGACGTACTCGCCCAGGCTGTGACCGGCGACCGCGTCCGGGATCACGCCGTTGCGGCGCACGCCGTCGACGTATGACAGCGCACCGACCACGTACATCGCGCATTGTGTGTAGCGCGTGTCCGTCAGCTCCTCTTCTGAGCTCCGCAGACACAGCTCTTCAATCGAGTAGCCGAGCAGGTTGTCCGCCTGGCGTACGAGGTGCGGGTAGCGTTCGAACAGCTCGCCGCCCATCCCGGGCCGGTGCGAGCCCTGCCCCGGGAACATCTGGATGATCGTCATCGAGTGGCTCCTTGCGCTTGGTTCTCGAGTGCAGCCGCGTGGTCGCCCGCGGCCGGATCGGACAGCTCGATCAGGCGCGCCTCGAGCTCAGCGGCCGCCGCGGTCATGAGCTGCAGCGCAAGATCGTCGGCGTGGCGGTCCTGCCAGCGCTCCAGACCAGTGCCGCGCAGGTAGGCGTTCAGCGCGCCCATCGCCGGCCCGCACGGCACCTGGTAGTCGACGCGCTGCTCGCCCGTGCCACGCATCGCCAGACGCGTGGCGTGGATGAAGTACCACTTGAACACATGGGCCATGCGCTGCTTGGGATCGGCTTCCGCGCGCGCGAGTTCGGCGGGCCGCGCATCCTGCAGATAGGCGCGGGTTTCAGCCCAGACGTCGTCGAGCGTCCGCCGGAAGTACTTGTTCTCCAGTTGGGCGACAGTCCGCTCGTCGAGCTGATCGAGCGAGTCGTGACCGCGGTAGAGCTCGTAGAGGCGATTCGCCCGCGCGGGGAAGAAGAGGCCGCGCTTCAACACCTGCGCTTTGGCGCCGATCTCGAGCATGTCGCCGGTCGGGACGATCGCGGTGTCCTGAATCCCCGCCTGCGCAAGCAGGTCCTTGACGCTGTCGCTGGTCCCGGCCTCGACGGTGCACTGGTTGATCGAGCCCGTCAGGACGAAGTCGGCGCGCATGACGAACGCGGCCGCGATCGCTTCCGGCGTCCCAAGTCCGCCCGCGACACCGACGCGGATCGGTGACCGCTCGGGATGCTCCGCCCCAAGCCGGTCGCGCAGGCGAACCATCTCCGGTAGCAGCACGCACAACGGACGCTGGTCGGTGTGCCCGCCCGAATCGGCCTCCGCACAGAGATCGTCGGCCATCGCGATGCGCGGGGCCAGCTCGGCCTCCTCGGGCGTGATGTGTCCCGACTCGCGCAGCGCGGTCACGATCCTCGGCGGCGGCGGTGAGAGGAAGGCGGTCGCGACTTCAGGCCGCGACGCCTTGCCGAGGACGAGGTTGGGGACCTGGGCACGCCCGTCGCGGCCGAGTCGAGCCCCCGCAAGGCGGTAGCGGACGAGCGCCGGGGTCATGTGCACGAACGCTGCGGCCTCGACGCGCCGCACACCGTGCTCGAGCAGCATCTCGACGGTGGCATCCTCGGCGGCGGGATCCTCGATGCTGGCGAGCAGGTTCACGCCCCATGACGCCTCGGGGCCCAGCGCGCGACGCAACTCGGCAAGATCGCCCGCCAATCGCCTCGGCGACAGGCCACCGGCGCCCAGGTACGCCAGTAGGCCGGCCTGCGCCATCCTCCGTACCAGGTCGACGGACGCGACGCCCTTGTACATCGAGCCGGCGACGTAGGCGAGCCGGACTCCGTGCGCCACGCGAAACGCGCGCGAGCCCAGCGACTCGGGCGACAGCGGAAGGTGGCCGTCTCGCGCGCTCATTCGCATACGCGCGCGCATAGCGCCGCGCGGAAGCCGGTCGGTGCGGTCGCGGAGCCACAGGTCCAGCGCCGCGGGTCGTCGGCGATCCGCGGGCCGAGCCGCAGCCCGGAGGCGGTACAGATCTCCTCGAACGGCAGCGACAGCCCGAGTCCGCGTGCCTTCGCGTAGGCCTCCTTCCGGGTCCAGAGTTCGAAGAAGCGGCCGGGACGCGCGGCTTCCGGCAGCTCGTCCAGCGACCGGCGCTCGGCAGGTGAGAGGCAGCGGCCTGCCAGCGCGTCGGTCGGCGCGTCCGAATCGGCACGCTCCACGTCTACGCCGACGGCCCCCCCGGATGCGATCGCGACGAGGCAGACGCCGTGCGAGTGCGACAGGCTGAATTCGAGCCGGGAGTCGAATCGCCTGTGGATCCGCGGCTTGCCGTGGGGCGATCGCTCGAACTGCCACTCACACGGCTCGACGTCCGCGTAGCGTGACAGGCTGCGCCGGACCAGCGTCCAACCCACCACGAACTGGGCGCGATCGCTGTCGCGGAGAAAGCGCAGAGCTCGCGCGCGTTCCTCGTCGCCCAGCAGTTCGGCGTCAGCCCAGGCCATCGCTGGCCGGTGCCCGCCTCCCAGCCGCGCAGACCACAGGCTGACCGACGCGCCCGCGTCGTGTGGACGGCGGGCGAACTCGACCGCCGCGGACGGCGGTAGAGCCTCCCAGCCGTCGTCTCGCTCGAGCAGCATCATCGCACCTGCGCTCCGTGCCCTAGGCCGAGGTCCCTTTGCGCGATCGTTGCTCGTAACCCTCGATCACTGCTGGGATCTCGACGCTGAGGTAGCCAAACAGCCGCTCCATGTTCTCGATGCGGCGCCGCCGCTCGGGCGGGGCGTCAGCGAGCGTTTCGCAGCCCCGCTGCAGGATCTCGTGGAAGGCGGGGATGTTCGCGAAGACCCCCTTGACGCGCTCCGGCCAAGCCGTGTCGTCCATCGCGACGAGGAAGTCGTCGGGGTCGGCGGCGTCGGACCGCTGCAGGACTCCCGAGGGCACGAGCAACCCTAAGATGTAGTCGACGTCGGACTCCTCGCAACCGACCTTGGCGCTGAGGGAGCGCGCGCTCTGCGTCGCGGGCTCGCAGATCACGAGCCAGCCGATCAGCCTCCCGCGCGCCAGCGGCATGCCGTCGTTCATCTGATAGTAAGCCGCGACGCCGTCGATGAAGTCGCGTTCGGCATCGGTCAACTGCTGCAGCGCCTCTGATGCACGTACCGACATTGGCCTTCCCTTCGTCTCTTATTTCTGTAAATCCAGTGTTGACCGAGCGGGCTCGGTCGGCACGGGATGTTCGAGCCGTGCCTGCCGCGTTAGACCGTGAGGATCAGCCTGCCGCCTGCGGCTGCGTCTCGTCATAGCGCCGCATGACCGTCGGCAGCTCGACCGAGAGGTAGGCGAACAGATCCTCCATGCTGCGCAGCCTGTTGAGGCGGCCCGGCGGTTCGTCGTCGAGGCCGTCCAGTCCGTCTCGCATCACCGCGTGCAACTGCGGCCAGCTACAGAACGTCTGCTCGACGACCTTGGGCCAGGCTTCGTCGCGCATGTTCAGCACGTAGTCCCCGCCGTCCAGCTCGTCACGGTCCAGCAACTCCGCTGGCACGAGCTGCTCGGCGATGCGGTCGACGTGGGCGCGCGCGACGCCGAGACGCTCGCAGATCTCGCTGGCGCGCTGGCGGGGCGTCGGGCTGATGATGAGCCAGCCCAAGACGCACCCCAGCGGGTACGCGAACCCGTCGCGCTCGTAGTAGCGACCGACGTCCTCGACAAAGTCACGCTCACCATCCGTCAGGGTCTCTGCCGCGATCGGCGGAACCGAATCTGGCATGTCTTCCACCTGTTCTTACGTGGTGTGTAGGGAACCTCCGACCGGGGTTCACCTCGTTCGGTCGCTGCTACCCAGATGCCTACCGAGCATGCACAGGACACGATCTGTTAACAAACGACGGTGGATCCACGATTGCCGGGCGACGATTGGCCGACGGGTCACTTGGTGACTCAAATTGCCGCTCTTGCAGGGCAATTCGCGAATTACCAACACAATGACAAACGAGAGACCACCACGTGGAGTGTCGGCCGGTCAGCGGGGCGGCGAATGCGGCGCCGCGCCGATCGCGCGACCCAGACACGCCGACCGGTCGATCAACCTTGGACCGCGCATCGCTGCAATGCTCAACGGCCAAGATGTCGTCGTCCTGCTCAAACTCGCCGGTCACGGCGAGGATTGGACGGTGCGCTCCCTCGAGGCAGACCTCGGCATGTCACGCGCCGGGATCCACCGCTCCCTGCAGCGCCTGAGTGCGGCCAGCCTCTACGACCTCGAGCGCCGGCGCGCGAACATCAGCCAGGCCGAGGAGTTCCTCGTCCACGCCGTCAAGTACCTGTTCCCGCCCGAGCTCAACGGCGAAACGCGCGGCATCCCGACGGCGTGGGCCGCCCCACCGCTGAGCGGCGAGCTCGCGCCGCAACGCGACCTGCCGCCCGTCTGGCCCGATCCGCTCGGACACCAGCGCGGCATCGCCGTCACGCCCCTGCATCCAGCGGTCCCCGCCCTCGCGCAGCGGGACCCCGACCTCGGCGAGCGTCTGGCCCTGATCGACGCGCTCCGCATGGGCGACGCGCGCATCCGCAACCTCGCCGCCGAGCTGCTCAGCCAGTGCCTCGCCCGACCCGCACCGGCCGCATGAGCATCGAGCTCCTCGAGCTCGCCGCTGAGCGCTCGGCGGAAACTCACCAGCGGGATCGACTTATAGACCGGACGCCCGGTTATCGTGTCCGCATGGTCTCCGAGGCCGACATCGACCGCTACGGGCGCGTCCTGGCAGACGCAGCATCCTCGCGAGCGCAGGTGATCGTGTTCGGCTCATACGCGCGAGGGACGGCCAGCACGACGAGCGACCTCGATTTTCTCGTCATCGAGGAGCACGTCGACAACCGGGCAGCCGAGTCGGTGCGCCTGCGTGACGCGCTGGCGGACATCGACGTTCCTGTCGACGTGCTCGTCGTCAGCGAAGAGCACGCTCAGCGCCGCGGACAGATCAAGGGCACGACCGTCGCGATGGCGCTCGCCGAGGGCCGTGTCGTCGCAGAGTCCTAGCGCTGACCTCGCACGCTCGTTCGCGCGCAGCGCACGCGACGATCTCGACGCACTCGTAGCGCTCCACGAGATTCCCGGAATCGCTGACGCGGTCGTCGGCTTCCACGCCCAGCAAGCTGTCGAGAAGGCGCTGAAGCAGCGATCGTCAGCGCCGGAGGCGAACTTCACCGCACCCACGATCTGCGCTTCCTCATCAGGCAAGCACGCGATCTGACGATCGCCCTGCCCAGCGAAGTGGCCGAGGCTCAGTGGCTCACCCCATGGGCGGTCGAGCTACGCTACGGCGAATATCTCGACGAGCCGCTGGACCGCGTGCTCGCCGTCCAGGTAGCCCGCAAGGCGGTGGCGATCGTCGAACAACTCCTCGTACCTCGCGACTAGCGAACAGGGCCGCAGGATCCGGCCGCCCGAAGGCAGGCCGTGAGCCGCCGAAGTGGTTGGAGCGCCCGAGGAGCGCCTGTGGGCGTGTCGGCCGATGTTCGACCCCTCGCGCCCTCCCGCGGTCGGGCCTCGACCAGCAGGCGACGGGAACCGCTTCAACAGCCCGACCGGGACATATCCCCGGACCGGCCCCAAGACTGCGATGAGTGTTATGGGTGGGAGCCGTGGTGCTTTGGTTCCCACAGAAACCCTGTGGATCCTGGACATTCGCGGACTATGGGGCGCGGTGAGCCCGTTACGGGGAGGAGAAATGCGACCTCGCCGATGGGTAGCCGGCATGCCGCCTCGCAAGCGCCAGCCACGGATCTCGCTCATGCATCGTCGTGCTCGCGCGGACCCTTCGTAAGCAACTCAATATCGACCCCTCGATGCTCAGAGCTCAGCTCGATGAGGCCGAACTGGTCACGCTCCTGACTCGGGCTGTCGTTGTCGCCCACGATCACCTGAAACTCGCTCGCAGATGACATGCGCGCCAAGGTCGCAAGCGTGCGGTAGAACCGGGCCATAGAAGCTTCGTCAACGGGGTTCTTGCCGAAGTTCTTGCGGGGGCTGTCGATCATCATGAAGCGAGGAAGGAGGCTGGGTTCGCCGCGCAGGCGCACCTGGAGGGCCGCGACGAAGTACGCGAAGCTCGCCATGGTCTTGAGTCCGCCGGAGCTCAGCTGCCGGAGGCCTTCACCGTTGACGAGTGGGACAAATCGTTTCGGGTCGACCTGGGCGCTTTCCAGGTCTGGCATCTCCATTTGCTGGAGGAGCTCAAAGTAGGCTTCCGAGAAGACGCCCGCGGTGCGACGGGCCTCCTTGCGTCGAGCCTTGGCCGCGGCGATTTCGCCTTCGAGTCGGATCTGCTCGGACTTGAGGCGCGTCTCTTCTGCACGCGCACTCTGGAGCTCCTCTAGGAACGTCGCGCCATAGGAGCACTATGTCGCGCCAGACGACGCCCCGACCCCGGCCAAATTGGAACCACATCGGAACCACGACGCCCGGACCAGACCACTCGTTAAGCACGAAAACCCCCTGGCGAGAGGGGGTTTCCGTAGTAGCGGGGGCAGGATTCGAACCTGCGACCTTCGGGTTATGAGCCCGACGAGCTACCAGACTGCTCCACCCCGCGGCGTGGACCAGCGAGTGTAGCAACGCCCAAACGGTCCGATCAACCCTCCTCGTACGCCGCTAGCCTCGCTTCGACGTGCGCGTCGGGGTCGTCGACATCGGGACCAATTCGACCCGTCTTCTCATCGCCGACGTGGACGGCGATGGGACGCTCGAGGAGCGCCACCGCGAGTCGATCGTCACGCGCCTCGGCGCCAACGTCGACGCCACCGGCTGCCTGCAGGAGGACGCCATGCGGCGTGTGTTCGACACGCTCGCCCACTACCGCGAGCTGATCGACGAGCATGGCGTCACCACCACGACGGCGGTTCTCACGAGCGCGGTGCGCGACGCCGCCAACGGCCCGGACTTCACGGCGGTCGTGCGCGAGCGCTACGGCCTCGACGCACGCACGATCGGCGGTGACGAGGAGGCCGCGCTGACCTTCGCCGGAGCGACGAGCGAACGTGCCGACAACCACCGCGAGGTGCTCGTCGTCGACATCGGCGGCGGCTCGACGGAGTTCGTCGTCGGCCACGCGGGCGAGGTCGACTTCCACGTCTCCACGCAGGCCGGCGTCGTGCGCCAGACCGAGCGCCACATCGACCACGACCCGCCACGTCGCGAGGAGATCGGCGCGCTGCGTCGCGAGGTCGCGCAGATCATCCGCGACAACGTCCCGGCCGATCGCCGGAGCACCGTGGCGCTCGGCATCGCCGTCGCCGGGACGGCGACGTCGTGCGCCGCCATCGAGCTGGCCCTGGATCCCTACGACCGCGAGCACGTGCACGGCCACGTCCTGCGCCGCTCGATCTGTGCGGGGATCCTCAACCAGCTGGCGCGCCTCACCGACAGCGAGCGGCGCGCGGTCATCGGCCTGCAGCCCGACCGCGCACCGACGATCGTCGCCGGCGTGGCGATGCTGCTGGAGGTCTTCGACGCCTTCGGACTCGACGCGATCGAGGTCTCCGAGCACGACATCCTGCGGGGCGCCGCGCTGCGGCTGGCCGGCCCCGGCTAATACAGCAACGCGCCACGAAGACGGACGAACGTCCGAGTCAAGGCGCGCCGCCGCATTGCCGATACACGCCGTGCCGGCAGAGGGGACCCAGCCCATGTAGTGAGGGGAACCGAGCCGGAGATAGGTCCGGGCACGCCGTTTGATCGGCGCCTCCCACCGCCCGGACCACCCGATACGGCCCAGCACGGTACGTACCCCTGCCCGTCCTGCGGGGCCAGCATCAAGGAAGCCGCCCTTTCCCCTGGGGGCGGCTTCCTGCGTTGAGCCCGATGCGATCGACGCCTTAGGCCAGGCTCGAACGCCGCGGATAGGCGACCGACGGATCGGTCAGCACGTTGACGAGCGCCGGGACGCCCGCCGCGAACGCGCGCTCCAGCGCCGGCCGCAGCTCGGCGGGGGCGCGCACGAGCTCGCCGTGGCCGCCGAGCGCCTCGACGACCACGTCGTAGCGCGTCTCCGGCGCGAGCTCCGCCGCCACGGAGTAGCCGTAGATGAACTCCATCGGGTGCTTCTCGAGGCCCCAGATGCCGTTGTTGCCCATCACCCCGACGACGTTGACGCCATGGCGAGCGAGCGTGTCGAACTCCATTCCCGCAAAGCCGAAAGCGCCGTCGCCGAGCAGCAGAACGACCTGCCGCCGCGGGTGGGCGAGCTTCGCCGCCAGGGCGTAGCCGGGACCCGATCCCAGGCAGCCGAACGGCCCGGGATCGACCCAGCAACCGGGCGCGAAGGACTCGATCATGCGCCCGGCGTAGGACACGAAGTCGCCGCCGTCGCCGATGACGATCGCGTCGCGGTCCAGCAGCGCTGCGAGCTCGCCGTAGACGCGCATCGGGTGCAGCGGCGCCCGCTCGTCGGCGAGCAGCGCACCCTCCGCGCCACGCAGCCCGTCCTCGGTCTCGCGCAGCGAGGCGACCCACGCCTCGCGCGACGACGGGGTAGCGCCTCCGCCGAGCGCGACCCGCAGCACGTCCATGACGTCGCTCATGTCGCCGAACAGCGCCGCCGCGACCGCGCGCGGGTATGGCCGTGCCGGCGCCACGCGGTCGACGGCGACGATCGCGGTGTCGTCGCCGAAGGCGGCGCCGAAGCCGAGCCGGAAGTCCATCGGCACGCCGATCAGCAGCGCGGCGTCGGCGCCCTGCAGCCCGGCCGAGCGCGCCCGCGAGAAGCAGAGCTCGTGGTCGGCCGGCACGCAGCCACGCGCGAGGCCGTTGAGGAAGACCGGGATGCGCAGCTCCTCGGCCATGGCGCGCAGGGCCTCCTCGGCGTGGCCCCAGTACAGGTCGGTGCCGGCCATGATCACCGGACGCTGCGCGCCACGCAGCAGCGCGAGCGCCGCGTCCATCGCCGCGCCGTCGGGCTCGGCGCCGTTCTCGAGCCCCAGCCCGGCCACGCCGCGCACGCTGGGCATCGGCACGAACCCGCCCTCGTCGGCGGCCTCGGCGAACACGTGATCGAGCGGGAAGTCCAGAAACGACGGTCCGCCGTGCGGTGTCATCGCCGCCGCCAGCGCGGCATCGACGAGCGCCGGCATGTCAGCCGTGCGCCCGGCCGTGGCGGCGAGCTTCGTCAGCGGGGCGACGAGCGGAATGTGGTCGATCTCCTGCAGCGAGCCCTGCCCCCAGCGCGCCGCCGGCGCACGCCCGCCGAGCACGAGCATCGGCGAGTGGTTGGCCTGCGCGGAGGCGATCGCGCTGATCGCGTTGGTGACGCCCGGCCCCGCCGTCAGCGCGGCGACGCCCGGACGCCGGGTGACCTTCGCCCAGCCCTCCGCCGCGAACGCCGCCGTCTGCTCGTGGCGAACGTCGACGATGTCGATGCCCGCGGCGCGGCAGCCGTCGTAGATCGAGAACAGATGCCCGCCCGAGAGCGTGAAGAGCGTCGTGACGCCGTGCGCCTTCAGCCGGCGGGCGACGAGGTGCCCGCCGACCACCTGCACCTCGCCCGGGCTCGACGGTTCGGTGGCCATTCGCGCGGCGACCCTATCAATGAACAGCGGCGTTCAGCTATCGGCGGCCGGCGCGGCGCCGCTCGCGCCCGGGCTGCGCTCGCTCAGACGGCGGCCCGCGCCGCCGCCGCCTCGTGCAGCCGCTGCTCGCCGCAGAACAGCAGGCGCCCGACGCGCATCGCCGGCAGCCGCATCGCACCGGCGGCGAGCAGCGACAGGCCGGCCGCCTCGATCGGTCCGTCGCGGCGGACGTCTCCGGCGGCGGCGAGCGTCTCCTGCAGTCCGATCCCGGCGGCGGCAGCGGCCTCGGCGAGGATCTCGGGCTCGTCGATGTCGAAGCCGCCGCAGAACGCCAGTCGCGACGCGGCCAGCACGAACCCCGCGCCGCGCCCCAGCTCGGCCGCCAGCGACGCGACGCGCATGGCGCCGGGGACCGGCCGCGGGTGCTCGTCGGGCCACATGAGCGGCAGCCCGAGCAGCGCGGCCCGTTGGCTCGCCGCCCGCATGGTGTGCTCGTCGAGCTCATCTGCGTGCAGCATCCCGGTGCAGGCGGGCTGCCACACCAGGCCGGCAAAGAGGCGCTCGGCGCGCTCGGCAGCGAGGTAGGTGTACGGCGACGTGAGATCGAAGTAGAGCGTCGCGCGCGGCCGCGCCTGGCGCCGCGCGAGCTCGCGCTGGTGACGCGCGATGCGATGCGCATGCAGTGATGTGATCGTCCCCACGAACACGTCAACGCACGATCACGCCGAAGCTTGCGCCAAACCGGACAGACGTGCGAGCGACTTCGCACAGGTTTCGGGGTCCAAAGGCCCCCCAAGCGGGACACAGCCTTCCGGTAATTCGAAAGGCAACTAAGGTGCGAACTGAGTCGGAGAACGCTCGCACGGGCTCCCGCCACCCCACCGCCGTGACGCCTTCCACCCCACCCCCGAAGCGCCACCCGTACGCCCAATGGGCACCGGACGCGCGCGCGCTCGACCTCGTGGGCGACAAGTGGACGCTGCTCATCGTGCGCGACCTCGTGGCCGGTCCGCGCCGCTTCGTCGAGCTGCAGCGAGTGCTGCCGGGCATCTCCACCGAGCAGCTGCGCTCGCGCCTGAACCGCATGGTCGCCGACGGCCTGCTCACCCGCCAGCGCTACCGCGAGGTGCCGCCGCGCGTCGACTACGAGCTCACCCCCCGCTCGCGCGAGCTGCTGCCGGTCCTCGCCGCGCTCGCCCGCTGGGGCCTGGAATGGGCCTGGACCGCACCGCGTGAGGGCGAGGCGATCGACATCGGGGCGATCCTGCGCGTCGCCCCCGGCCTGATCGACGCGCCGTCCGGCGTGAGCGCCACCGCCGAGCTCGTCGTCACGCGACCCGACGGGGTCGGCTGTCACTACGCGATCAGCATCGCGGGCGGCGCCGCGACGATCGCCGAGCAGCCGGCATCCGACGCCGCGGTCCGCATCACGGGCAGCGAAGCCGCCTGGGTCGAGGCGTTTGGCCCGAACGCCGATCGCGGTGACCTCGACGTCACGGGCGACGACCGTCTGGCGACGGCCGTGCTCGACGGCCTCAGCGCCACGGCCGAGCGGGCTCGCCGCGCCGCCTGACCGCTTCGTCACCCAAACGCCACACGAGCACCACCGGCGAGTTAGGCTCATGGATGCGCCCGTCCTTGCCGATGTGGTGCCGAGACCCCGCTGAAAGGATGCAATCCCTCGTGAATCGTCGTTTGCTGCCCTCGTTGCTCGTCGCCGGACTGCTGCTCACGGTCCCGGCCGCCGCGTCGGCCAGAACCAATGTCGCCGTGGGAATCGGCGACCAGAGTCCGCGCATGTTCACCGACTCGAACTGGAAGGCGCTCAACCTCAAGAAGACGCGCTACTTCCTCGAGTGGAACACGATCGACCAGCCGGCCGAGCTCGCGAAGGCCGACGCCTTCGTCGCCGCGGCCCGCACCGCCAACGTCTCGGTGCTCATGCACATCTCCACCGACGACATCAACTCCAAGCCGCGCCGGCCGCTGCCGAGCAACTCGGCGTACAAGACGAAGGTCGGCGCGCTCGTCGCGAAGTACCGCGCCCAGGGCGTCAAGGACTGGGGCGTCTGGAACGAGGCCAACCACAAGTCTCAGCCGACGGCCAGGAACCCCAAGCGCGCCGCGCAGTTCTACAACACTTTCCGGAAGTTCAAGTGCTCGGGCTGCAAGATCGTGGCGCTCGACGTGCTCGACCAGGCCGGCGTCGAGAAGTACATCGGCAGCTGGATCAAGGCCGCCGGCACGAACGGCAGGAAGGCGAGGATCGTCGGCGTCCACAACTACTCCCAGGTCAACCGCAAGATCACGGAGAAGAACGCCAGCAACCGCTACCCGGGCGTCGCGCGGATCCTCAAGGCGATCCGCAAGCGCAACAAGGTCGCCAAGCTCTGGCTCACCGAGACGGGCGGACTGGCGAGCTTCGGCAACGGGTTCCGCTGCGATCGCCAGCGCCAGGCCAGCCGCACGAAGTACATGTTCGACCTCATCAAGAAGTACGACCGCAACGTCGAGCGGCTGTACAGCTACAACTACTTCGGCAACGGCTGCACGCCCGCGTTCGACGGTGGTCTGGTCGAGGCGGACGGCTCGACTCGGCCCGCGTACAACACGTTCAAGAGCCAGCTGAAGAACACCCGGCGCTAGAGGGTGCGGCCATTGCGGGCGCGCGCGTAGGATTGCGGCGCGCGCCCGGGTAGCCGAATGGCATAGGCGGGCGGTCTTAAAAACCGCTGCTCGCAAGAGCGTGCGGGTTCGAATCCCGCCCCGGGCATCCTCACGATCTGCTCACAAAACGCCGGCGGTTCGCCGGTACCCTGAGGACAACCTCGGAACTTCGCCACCGCCGCGGAGTTGTTACGAGCAGCGGCACGAACGCCCAACGTCACCCACGTGGAAGCCACAGCTCTCAAGCACACCGTTCCCGCCCTGCGGGGGCCCAGCCCGCTGCTCCGGCTGCAGTCAGACGAGCGTCTGATCGTGCTCGTGCGCCGCGGCAACAACGCCGCCTTCGAGACCCTCGTCTCGCGCTACCAGTCGCGCCTGCTGGCCTTCTGCCGCCACATGCTCGGCTCGCGCGAGGACGCCGAGGACGTCCTGCAGGAGGTCTTCGCCGCCTCCTTCAACGCGATCGTCGCCGACGACCGGCCGATCCACGTCCGCCCCTGGCTGTACCGCATCGCCCGCAACCGCTCGCTGAACCACCTGCGCCGCGTGCAGCCGATCGGCGTGGACTCGATGGACATCCACGTGTCCGAGGCCGGCCTGTCGACCGCCGACAAGGTGCACAAGCGCGAGGACTTCCGGCTGCTCGTCGCCGACGTCCAGGACCTGCCCGAGACGCAGAAGACGGCCCTGCTGCTGCGCGAGATCGACGCGCTGTCCTACGAGCAGATCGCCGAGGCGATGGAGACGACGATTCCGTCGGTGAAGTCGCTGCTCGTCCGCGCCCGCGTCTCGCTGGCCGAGTGCGCCGAGGCGCGCACGCTGACCTGCGAGCAGGTGCGCGAGGAGCTCGGCGAGGTCGCCGAGGGCCTGCGCCGCTCGACCGCGCCGGTGCGCCGCCACGTACGCGGCTGCGATCGCTGCCAGGGCTTCAAGGCGCAGCTGCGCAGCACGAACAAGGCGCTCGCCGTCGTGTTCCCGGTCGCGCCGCTGCTGCTGCTCAAGAAGGCCATGCTCACCCAGTTCGGGATGACCGCCTCGGCCGGCGCGGGTGGCGCTGCCGGCGCCGCCGCCGCGACCGTCGCAGCGACCGGCGGCACGTCGGCGATGTCGGCCGGCATCAGCACGATCGCCACCAAGACGGCCGCCACGCTGGCCGCCGCCGCGATCGTCACCGCGGGCGTCGCCGAGGTCAAGCACGTGCAGACGAAGGTGCCGCGGCCTGCCATCGCCGCCGCCACGGCGCCACCGGCACCGGTGGCGCGCGTTGCACCCGAGGTCGTCGCGGCCGTGCAGCAGCCCACCACGCCGCTGCGCGCGCGCACGGCAGCCGCCGCGCCGGAGCGCGTCAAGCCGGTGACGAAGATCACCGCCGCAGCTGCTGCGGCCGCCGCCGCCAAGGCCGAGCCGGCCGCCGACAGCGCCGCGGTGGACCCGGCCGCCGATGCGCCGGTCGCGGGCACCGTACCGGCCCCGACCGTCACGCCGACCGCGCCGGTGCAGGGCGTCACCGAGACGACCACGCTGAGCCACGCCGGCGGCCCGCCCGCGCAGACCGGCGGCGCCGCCGCACCGTCAGAGCCCGCCGTGGCGCCCGTCGCCGTTGCACCGCCGCCGGTCGCACCCTCCGCTGCCGTCACCCCGGCCCCGCCGGTCGACGAGCCCGACCCGGACAACACCCTCGCCGCGCCCGGCTCGGGCGGCGTCGCGGCCGCGCCCTAGCCCTAGCGCGCTCAGCTCACGCGATGCGGTCGCCCGGCTGCGCGCCCGCGTCGGGCTCGAGCAGCAGGACGGGATGGTCCTCGGCGACGGCGCCGAGCACGAGCACCTCCGAGCGCAGCGGGCCGATCTGGCGGGGCGGGAAGTTCACGACGGCCACGACGAGCCGGCCCTCGAGCTCCTCAGGCGTGTAGTTCGTGATCTGCGCCGAGGAGCGCTTCTCGCCGATCTGCGCCCCGAAGTCGATGCGCAGCTTCCAGGCGGGCGTACGCGCCTGCGGGAAGTCCTCCACGCCGACGATCCGCCCGACGCGCATGTCGACCTTCTCGAAGTCCTCCCAGTCGATCACGACGTGCCTCCCTTGCGGTCCTCGCCGAAGCGAAACGAGCGCAGTGGCGTCTTGAGCGCGCCGTGGTCGCCGATCTCGTCGGCGTTCGGCGTTCCCGCCGCGGGCGTCGACTCGACCTCCAGGATGACGCCGCGGCGCCGGCCGACGGGCTCCTCCTCGACGAGCAGGTAGTGGCGTCCGTACAGGCGCCGCTCGCCGGTGCGCGCGCGGAACGTCACCGCGTAGCCGATCGCGTTGTTGATGCGCTCGCGGCCCTCGCCGATGAACTCATAGCCCGGGTAGCGGCGCTCCAGCGTGCGGACGTAGCGACCGGCGTAGATGGGCAGCATGCCGCTGGCCGCACCGCGGTAGGGCGGCAGCCGGAGGTCGCGCAGCGCATAGCCGTCGAGGAACAGCCCGCGCGGGGACTCGTGGCGCAGGGCGACGAGCGTGCCCGGCCGCTGTACCGGCTCCCACTGCGGGCCGTAGATGAAGTTCAGCGTCACCGGCTCGCGGATCAGCACGGGCGTCTCGTCCGGCCGCGCGGTGAGCGCGATCGCCGCGGCGGCGATCGCGATCGTGGCCGCGAGCGCGACCGCGGCGAGGCGCACGGCGAAGGAGCGCGTCGCGAGCAGCTGCGGAAGGGTCGGGCCGTACTCGGCCTTCATCACGGGCACCCGCGCATTCTGACGCGGTGGACACCTGATCGACCCCGCGCCACGAATGTGTCGGTCCACACAAGTCACGCGCCGATAACGGCTGCATCGACGATGGCGATCATGACCTCCTCATACGACCGCAAGCCGATCTACTACGACCGCGTGCGCCGGCGTCTGTGGATCTGCGGCCAGCGCTGCCACCACGGTGCGACCGGCATGATCCTGACGTTCTGGGGCGCCGTCGGCATCGCGCTCATGGCGCACGACTGGAAGGACCGCTCGGTCTGGTTCGCGCGGGGCTGGCAGGACGACTGAGCCGCGCAGCGGCGGCTACCCGCCGATCGAGAACATCGTCTCCAGGTCATGCCGCGAGAACGCCTCGAAGGCGACCATCGTATGGGTGCGCGCGACGCCGTGCATCGACGAGATCTGGCTCGTCACGACGCTCGCGAGATCCTCGTGCTGCTTGACGTGCACGATGCACACGAAGTCCCATTCTCCGGTCACCGAGTACGCCTCGCGTACCCCCTCGACCTCGGCCAGCGATCCGCCGAGCGTCGACATCACGTCGCGCTCGGCCTCGACCAGCACGATCGCATGCGTCATCGGTCGCTCCCTTGGTGGTTGTCGTTGCGTCGCGCGGCGAGCTCCCGGGCGAGCTCGAACCCGACCGATACGCCGACGAGCATCCCCAGGCGCGTCTCCTCCTCGACGAGCGTCTGGATCGCGGCGACGCGCGCCGCCGGATCCTCCGTCCCGGCGGCGCTGGCGAGCTGCGCCTCGTGGGCCTGATCGAACCAGCCGCCCTGCGCGAGCGCGTTGCCCAGCACGGCCTGCAGGCCCGGCGCGGCGTGCGTGACGATCTCCTGCGCGTGGCCGAAGCGCTCGGGGTCCGACAGCGCCGCGACGGCCGCATCGACCTCCTCTGCGCTGTAGCGCGCCTCGGTCATGCGCGGGAGCGCCGGGCGGCCGCGAAGCCGAGGCCGGCGATCGCGCCGAACGCGCCGCCGAACACGCCGGCGAGCGCGCTGCCCTGCGACAGCAGCGGCACGAGCAGCAGCACGGCGGCGATGACGAGCACGCCGAGCAGGTCGGCGTCGTCGGCCTCGCCGCGGCTGCGGGCGACGAGCACGGGGACCAGCCACGCGCAGAGCAGCCCGAGGGCGGCGCCGTGTGCGCCGAAGACGATCGCGTTCGGATCGACGGCGGCAGCGGCCGCCAGGCCGCCCGGACCGCAGAGCAGGAACAGCAGCACGACGGCGATCGCGCCGCGACGGCGCTCGACGAGCCAGCCGAACAGGCCCAGCCCGACGACGGCCGCGAACTGCGCCGCCGTGCCCTCGTTGAGCAGCGACGCCGTCAAGAAGCGCCAGGGATCGCCGTCGAAGGCGAGGACCGCGAAGTCCGCGCGCACGTAGAACGCCAGCGACAGCCAGAGCCCGAACGACAGCGCGACGAGGACCATGGTCGCGTACGGCCGCGCATGCTCGTCGCCGCGGATGCCGGGGATCTCGCCGGCGCGCAGCTTGCCCAGGCGCTGCGCCGCGGAGCTCTCCCGCTTGGCCCGCGTCCTCGGTGGCCGCGAGGAGCGCGCGCCGGCGTCGCGGCTCGGACGGCGCACGCCGATCCGCCGCTCCGGCTCGGGCGCCTTCGCCGGCGCGTCCGGACGGTCGATCTTCGGCGCGCGCTTGCGCAGCCGCGTGCCGCAGTACGGGCACTCGGTGATGTACGGGCTGACCTCCGCCTGGCAGTTCTTGCAGACCACGAAGAGGTCGGGGGACGACATGCCAGTCGATTCTAGGGACCGGGCACAGGCAACCGCGGACGTTCTTGCGCCGTCACAGCGCGGTGGCGTGCACGATCTCGGCCATGACCTCGTTGAGGTCCTCGTTGGCCTCGTAGACGACCATCTGGCGCGAGGCCCCGTTGCCCCGCTCCAGCAGGTCACGGATGCCCTCCAGTGCGCCGCCCCCGCCGAGTTGCTGGGCGTGTGGCGTGAGGCGCTCGAGCAGGCGCTTGGTGAGCGCCTTCGTGGTGACGCGCTCATTGCTCGGCAGGTCGACGATCTCGCCCTCGAGGCCGTGGCGGGCGGCCAGCCACTTGTTCTCGTCGAGCATCTGCCAGGGATACTCGCCCAGCGGCGTGCCCGCCTCGAAGTGCTCGGCGAGCTCGTGCACCATCGCCTGGATCAGCGCGGTGAGCGCGACCGTGTGCTCCAGCCGCGTCTGTGAGTCGCACACGCGGACCTCCACCGTGCCGAGGTTCGGATGCGGGCGCACGTCGTACCAGAGGTACGTGTAGTCCTCCATGACGCCGCTGGAGACCATGAAGGCCACCTGGCGCTCCCAGTCCTCCCAGTCCTCGTAGCTGGGCGGCATCCCGACGCGCGGGAACTGTCGGAAGATCGGCGTGCGCGTCGACAGCAGGCCCGTGCGGTCGCCGCGCCAGAACGGCGAGTTGGCGCTCAACGCGAGCAGCACCGGGACGTGGACGCGCATCCCGTTGGCCACGTGGATGGCCTTGTCGGCGTCATCGATGCCGACGTGGACGTGCATGCCGAAGATGAGCTCCTGGCGCGCGACGAAACGCAGGGCCGAGATGAGGTCGCGGTAGCGCGGTCGCGCGACGATGCGCTGGTCCTCCCACATCGCGAACGGGTGCGTGCCGGCGGAGCCGATCGTCAGGCCGCGAGCACTCGCCGTCTCGCGCACGTTGCGGCGCAGGGAGCGCAGCTGGTCGCCGGCCTCGCCGACGTCCTGGCACGGCTTCGTGGCGATCTCCAGCACGGACTCCATGAGCTCGGGCTTGATCTCGCCGTCCGTGCGCTCGAGGTTGGCGGCGCCGGCATCCTCGAGCAGCGACTCGATCGCGTTGACGAGCGCGTAGCTCGACGCGTCGACGATCATCAGCTCCTCCTCGACGCCGACCGTGTAGCTCGGCCCGGTGAAGTTATCCCGCATCGCGCGGGAGCGTACCCGTCGGCCCCGTCGCGGTGACGAATGCGCCGTACGGCGCGCCGAGCTGCGCCGGAATTGCGCCGGGCCGCTCATCGGGCCGCCGGGGACCTACGGTGTGCCCCGTGTCCGCGCGCCGTCTCAGCCTGCTCGTCCTGGCGCTGGCCGCGGCGGCCGGCGGCGCCGGCGCGAGCGCGCTGCTGGACGGCGGCGGCGGCGGCGAGGAGGCCGCGCGCGGCGGCGGCGACGTGGGCCGCGTCGTGAACGTGGTCGACGGCGACACGATCGACGTGCAGGTCGGCGCGGCGCGCGAGCGGGTCCGCTACATCGGCGTCGACACGCCGGAGACGAAGGACCCGCGCAGGCCGGTGGGCTGCTTCGGCCAGCGGGCGTCGGACTTCAATCAGGGACTCGTCGCCGGCAAGCGCGTCCGGCTCGTGCGCGACCTCGAGCAGCGTGATCGCTACGGCCGGCTGCTGGCCTACGTCTACCGCGCCCGCGACGACCTCTTCGTCAACGCCGAGCTGGCCCGTCTCGGCTACGCCCAGCCGCTGGCGATCGCCCCGAACGTGCGCTACGCCGACCGCTTCGCAGCGCTCGCGCGCGAGGCGCGCGAGGCCGGGCGCGGGCTGTGGTCGGCTTGTTGAGCGGCCGCCGGGTCGGCTACTCTGCCGTAACGGATGGCAACCAAGATGCGCCAGTCGATCGACGAGTTCGAGCGGGCCTTCGTCGAAGAGACACACGTGGACCGCGCGCGCCGCGAGTCGCTGCGCCGCAAGGCCGTGCTGCGCTCGCGTCAGCGCCACATCGAGAAGGTCCACAAGCGCGGCACCGCGCGCTTCATCGTGCTCGTGCTGATGATCATCGCGACGGCCGTCATCGTGACGATCGCGATGTTCCAGACGCTCGCGTACGTGATGGGCTAGCCGCTCCGCGGCTGCCCGGACCGCTTCCCCGCCCAGCGGCTACGAGCTGCTGAGCTTGCGCAGCGCCGCCTCGACGTCGCCGGCGGCGGTGACCTGACCGCGCTCGGCCTGGATCTCGAGATAGACCTCCTTGCGAAAGACGGGAATCTCCCGCGGCGCCTGGATGCCGATCCGGACCTTCTCGCCCATGATCGACAAGACGGAGATCTCGATCTCGTCCCCGATCATGATGCTCTGATTGGACTTACGTGTCAGGACCAGCATTGAACGGCCACCTTCCTTGACGCCGCGACAACTCAATCACGTCCGATTGGCAAAGTAAACCGGACGCAGGCTAAACGCTGGCGTTCGCGACGCGCCGGATCGGCGACGACGCCGGTTCTTGTAAGGTCAGCGCCCATGGCACGACGCTCCTTGCGCCCTCATCTCAACCAGATTCGCGGCTGGGTCCGCCAGGGTCGCACCGACGCCTGGATCGCCCACCAGCTCGAAGCCACGGTTCAGCAGATCGAGACCTTCAAGAAGGACAACGACCTCGCGCCCGCCGAAGCGGACTCCGGTGAGGCCGCCGGCGCGGACTTCGACGACGAGATCGATCTGCGCGCCGAGGACGACGCGCGCGTCGCCGCCGAACTGGAGGCCGCCGAAGCGCGGCGCCTCGAGGAAGAGGCCGCTCGCGCCGTCGAGGAGGCCGAGCAGGCTGCCCGCAAGGCGGCGGCCGGTGAGGACGACGCCGACGACGCCGACGCCAAGCCGTCGCCCCGTCGCCGCGGTCGCCGCGGCGGTCGCGGGCGCGCACGCGCCGCGGCCGGCGCCCTCGAGGGCACGTTCGACCACGGCGAGGAGGGCTACGGCCTGTGGCTCGATCCCGCCGTCACCGACAACCCGATCTACGCCGAGCACTGGGCGGGCCACCGGCCCGTGGAGGTCACGGTCGAGGAAGACCAGATCGTCATCCGCCGCGCCGGCGGAGATGGCGACGACTGACGAACGCTTCGCCCGCGCGCTCGCCTTCGAGCGGGGCGCGCGCGAACGGACCGCAGCGCGCGCCGAGGCGCCGCGCTCTTAGGCCTCCGTGCGCCGGCCGCCCGCGAAGTCGCGGGCGTCGCGTAGGTAGCGCAGGAACGCCGCGTCGGCGACCGTGCGCGCGTCCCACGCCCACGGCGCATCGGGCGCGACGGTGGCGGCGAGGTCGGTGCACCAGTCCGTCCCGCGCGCGTAGAGGTCGGCCAGCTCGTCGGTCGTGAACGTCCCGCCCAGGCGGCGGCGCAGCTCGGCTTCGATCTTGCTCACGACGAGCTCCAGCGCACGGCGTTGCTCGGGCGGCGCGTCCGCCAGCCGCCGCTCCCCCTCGCGCCACTGGCCCAGCGCCGACTCGAAGCTCGTCGTCATCGCCGCGGCAGGGTACCCGCCCGCGCGCGGCCCCACTAGCGGTTGCGGTCCAGCCCGCGGACGACGTAGGCGCGCTCGTCGGCCTTGACCATCCCGAGCCGCCGCGCCTCGACCTCGATGCTGCCCGCGCTGCGCAGCGCCCGCGCGCGCTTGACGAGCTCTGCATGCTCGCGCTGCAGCTGCGCGACCTCCGCGCGCTTCGTGCGCGCCTCCTGCCAGGTCGAGACGTACGTCCGCAGCGGGTTGATGTAGAGGTAGATCAGCAGCAGGCCGACGAACAGCAGCGCCAGCCGTCCGACCCGGTCCCAGCGCACGCGGGGCGCGAACTCGCTCATGCGTGGATCGTTCGATCCACACCGGCCGACTCCTCCCGCTGGGCGTGGCAGCCCAGCCCGGCGGTTGGCGATCAGCCGCGCAGCACGCTGCGCCCGGGGAACTGCGCGGCGTCGCCGAGCGCCTCCTCGATGCGCAGCAGCTGGTTGTACTTCGCCACGCGATCGGAGCGCGAGGGCGCGCCGGTCTTGATCTGGCCGCAGCCGGTGGCGACGGCGAGGTCGGCGATCGTCGTGTCCTCGGTCTCGCCCGAGCGGTGCGACATGACCGCGGTGTAGCCGGCCGCGCGCGCCGTGGCGATCGCGTCGAGCGTCTCGGTGAGCGTGCCGATCTGGTTGACCTTGACGAGGATCGAGTTGCCGACGCCGGCCTCGATGCCGCGCTGCAGGCGCTGCGTGTTGGTGACGAAGAGGTCGTCGCCGACGAGCTGGACGCGGTCGCCGATCGCCTCGGTGAGGGTCTTCCAGCCGTCCCAGTCGTTCTCGTCCATGCCGTCCTCGATCGAGACGATCGGGTAGCGCGCGCAGAGGTCGGCCCAGTAGTCGGCCATCTCCCCCGCCGCGAGCGAGCGGCCCTCGTGCTCGAGCACGTAGGCGCCGCCCTCGTAGATCTCGCTCGTCGCCGGGTCCAGCGCGATGAAGACGTCCTCACCGGGCGTGTAGCCGGCGGACCGGATGCCCTGGACGAGCATCTGCAGCGCCTCCTCGTTGGAGCCGAGGTCGGGGGCGAAGCCGCCCTCGTCGCCGCCCGCGGTCCCGAGGCCGGCGCCGTGCAGGGTCTGCTTCAGCGCGTGGAAGACCTCGGCGCCCATCCGCAGGCACTGCGCGAACGACGCCGCGCCGGCGGGGACGACCATGAACTCCTGGAAGTCGACCTTGTTGTCGGCGTGCGCGCCGCCGTTGAGGACGTTCATCATCGGCACCGGCAGGATGCAGGCGTCCGCGCCGCCGAGGTGGCGCCACAGCGGCACGCCGGCGTCGGCCGCCGCGGCGTGCGCCAGCGCAAGCGACACGCCGAGGATCGCGTTGGCGCCCAGGCGCGACTTGTTCGGGGTGCCGTCGCACTCGATCAGCGCGCCGTCGAGCCCGGCCTGGTCGGCGGCGTCGCGGCCGATGACGGCCTCGGCGATCTCGCCGTTGACGTTCGCGACGGCCGTGCTGACGCCCTTGCCCCCGTAGGCGTCGCCGCCGTCGCGCAGCTCGGTGGCCTCGAACTCGCCCGTCGAGGCGCCCGAGGGCACGGCCGCACGGCCGCTCGCCCCGCAGCTGAGCGCGACGTCGACCTCGACCGTCGGGTTGCCGCGGCTGTCGAGGATCTGGCGGGCGTGGACGCTCTGAATCGTGCTCATGTGTCTCCTTGGGATGAGTCAGTCGCCCGTCTCGGCTTCAAGACGGTCGCGGAAGCGCTGTGCGGCGGCGCGCAGGGCAAGCTCGGGGTCGACGCGCAGGCGGCGCGCCTCGTCGACGACGGCGAAGAGCTGCTCGCCGACCCGCTCGAACGCAGCGGCGCTTCGGCGCGCCTGCGTTCCGCCTCGCTGCGCTCGCGCTCCGTCAGCAGGGGCCGCGTCGGGCGCACGCTCCAGCAGACCCGCGGTCGCGGCGCGGCGCTGGACCTTGCGCGCGTAGAGCAGGGCGGGCAGGTTCTCGGGCACCTCGCCGAAGATGCCCGGCTCGCGGCCGGCCTCGGTGGCCTTGATCGCGTCCCAGTTGCGCAGCACCTGCCCCGCGCTGTCCGCCTCCACGTCACCGAAGACGTGCGGATGACGGCGGATGAGCTTCTGGCGGCAGTGCTCGGCGACGGCGGCCAGGTCGCCGGCGCCGCGCTCCTCGAGCAGCAGCGACAGGAAGTGGACCTGGAAGAGGACGTCGCCGAGCTCGTCGAGCAGCTTGGCGTCGTCGCCGGCGTTCGCCGCATCGGCGAGCTCGTAGGCCTCCTCGACGGTGTGCGGCACGATCGAGCGCTCGTCCTGCTCGCGGTCCCACGGGCACTCGGCCCGCAGTCGTCGCGTGAGCGCGTCCAGGCGCGCGACCGCGTCGCCGATCTCAGGTGGGGCGGGCACGGCCGCGAAGCCTACGCGCGGCCTGTCGATACGTACGTCAGCCCGTGGCGGGCTGCGTGGTCGCGCCGGGAGCGGCCGTGTTCGTCTTCGGCGCAGGTGCGTTCTTGCACTGGGTCATGACGTAGGCATCGGCGCAGTTCGTGCGTTCCTTCCACTTCTTGCGCAGCGCCGTGTTGAACTCGTCGTCGGCCTTCTGCTTGTTCTGCGCGTCGAGCTGCTGCTTGATCGCCGGCGTCGCCTCCTTCAGCGACTGCTGCTTGGCGGCGGTGGCCTTCTGCACCTGGAAGACGTAGAAGCCGAACTGCGTCTTGATCGGCCCGGTCAGCTTGCCCTTCGGCGCCGCGAAGATCGCGTCGTCGAAGGACTTCTCCTGCGTGCCCTTCGCGATGCCCAGCAGCGATCCGCCCTGGTCCTTGGACGCCTGGTCGATCGAGAAGCGCTTGGCGACGGCCGTCCAGCTCTGGCCGTTCTCGAGCGCCTGCTTGGCCTCGTTGGCGCGCGCCTCGGTCTTCGTCAGGATGACGCGCAGGTCGCGCGAGGCGGGCGTCGCGAAGCGCGCCTTGTTCTCGTCGTAGAACTTCTTGACGGCGTTGTCGGCGACCTTGTCGGCGCCCTTGACGGCCTTCTCGCGCAGCTTGGTGTAGACGGTGTTGAAGCGCACCTGGAACTTCGCGTCGGCGAGCGTCATCCCCGACGACTTGAGGAAGTCCTGGAAGTCCTTCTCCTTGGGGAACGACTGCTTCTTGGCCGCCTCGAACTCCTTGTCGGCCGTCGCCGCGGAGATGTTCACGCCCTGGTCGTCGGCCTCGCCGCTGACCCACTTCTCGAGGATGAGGAACTGCATGACCTGGTCGCGCAGACCCTCGTACTCCTGCTTGCACTGGGTCTTCAGCTGCGCGTCGGTCTGCGAGGGCTGACCCTTGGCCGGCTTGGGCGCGGTCTTCTTCTTCGTCGCAACGCAGCTGGCGTAGCCGGGCGGCGCGTAGGCGACCCGCTCGGTGCCCTGTGGCTGGCTGGTCGAGGCGGCGATGCTCAGCCACTTGCGGAACTGCTCACGCGAGACGGTTTCACCGTCGACGCTGGCGACCGAGTTGCCGGGGACCGAGTCACCGCAGGCCGCGAGGGCGATCATGACCACAAAAAAGGCGCCAAGCGCCGAAAGCGAACGAAGAAGTCGAGTCACAGTCGGGCCGATGCTAGCGAACGGGGGCACACCGGCGCGCCGTTGTGCGCGCCTTCACGTGAGCTTCATCTGCAGGCAATTTGTCAGGCCGCTTCGCGCGTCACGGCGAGCAGCGCATCGGCGGCCCGCACGACCGCCGGGAAGCGCAGCTGCGGATCGTCGGGCACGCGCAGCGACATCTGGCTCTTGCCCGCCTCGTAGAGCACCCCGGGGATCTGTGCGCGCAGCTTCTTCGCGCGGCCGGAGTCGAGCTCGATCGGCGTCACCGCGAGGCGTCCGCCGCGGAACGAGACCGCCGTCGCGCCGGCCTGACCGAGCTTGATCCGCGCGCGCTGCAGGTCGATGAGGTTCGACAGCGGCTGCGGCAGCTCGCCGAAGCGGTCGGCGAGCTCCTCGCGCAGCAGCTCGAGATCGGCGACGTCGACGGCGCCCGCGATGCGCCGATGCACGTCGATCTTCGCCTGCTCGTAGGGGATGTAGTCGGCCGGGACGTACGCGTCGACGTTGACGTCCAGGCGCACCGGCTCGGCCATCTCGACGACCTCGCCGCGCGCCCGCCCCGCGCGCTCCGATTCCATGGCGGCGACGGCCTCGTCGAGCATCTGCATGTACAACTCGAAGCCGAGCGCCGCGACGTGGCCGGACTGCTCGTCGCCGAGCAGGTTGCCCGCGCCGCGCAGCTCGAGGTCGCGCATGGCGATCTTGAAGCCCGCGCCGAGCTCGGTGTAGTCGCTCAGCGCGGCGAGCCGGTGCGACGCCTCGACGGTGAGCGCCGCGGCGCTGGCGTACAGCAGGTACGCGTAGGCGCGCTCGCGCGAGCGCCCGACCCGGCCGCGGATCTGGTAGAGCTGCGACAGGCCGAAGCTGTCGGCGCGGTCGACGATGAGCGTGTTGGCCTGCGGGATGTCGATGCCCGACTCGATGATGCTCGTGCACACGAGCACGTCGGCCTCGCCGCGCAGGAAGGTCATCATCCGGTTCTCGAGCGTCGTCTCGTCCATCTGCCCGTGGGCGACCTCGAAGCGCATGCCCGGGCACAGGCCGCGCAGGCGCTCGGCCGTCTCGTCGATCGTCTCGACGCGGTTGTGCAGGAAGAAGGCCTGCCCCTTGCGCGCGTGCTCGCGCAGCAGCGCCTGCTTGACGACCTCCTCGTCGTACTCCCCGACGTAGGTCTTGATCGGGCGGCGGCCCTCGGGCGGCGTGTTGATGACCGAGATGTCGCGCAGGCCGGCGAGCGACATCTGCAGCGTGCGCGGGATCGGCGTGGCGCTCATCGACAGCACGTCGACGCGCAGCTTGAGCTGGCGCAGCAGCTCCTTCTGCTTGACGCCGAAGCGCTGCTCCTCGTCGACGATGATCAGGCCGAGGTCCTTGGCGCGCACGTCGCGTGACAGCACGCGATGGGTGCCGACGAGGATGTCGACGGCGCCGCTCTGAAAGCCCTCGATCGCCTTCTTCTGATCGGCCGCCGAACGGAAGCGGCTGACGTGCTCGATCGTGAAGGGATAGTCCTTCAGCCGCTCGGCGAAGGTGCCGTAGTGCTGCTGGGCGAGGATCGTCGTGGGCACGAGCATCAGCACCTGCCTGCCGGCGTCGGCGGCCTTGAACGCGGCGCGCAGCGCGACCTCGGTCTTGCCGAACCCGACATCGCCGCAGATCAGGCGGTCCATCGGGCGGGCGGACTCCATGTCGGTCTTGACGAGCTCGATCGCCTCGGCCTGGTCGGCGGTCTCGTTGTAGGGGAAGGCCGCCTCGAACGCGCGCATCCAGTCGCTGTCGGGCGGATAGTCCAGGCCCGTGCGCCGGCGGCGCTCGGCGTAGAGGTTCAGCAGCTCGCCGGCGAGCTCCTGCGCGGCGCGGCGGGCGCGCGCCTTGAGGCGATCCCAGGCCTTGCCGCCGAGCTTGGACAGCGGCGGGTGCGCGCCGCCGGCACCGACGTAGCGCGAGATCTTCGCGAGCTGGTCTGAGGGGACGAAGACGCGGTCGTCGCCCTGGTACTCGAGGTAGAGGTAGTCGCGCGTGACGCCGGCGACGGTCTTCGTCTCGAAGCCGGCGAAGCGGGCGATGCCGTGGTCCTCGTGGACGACGATGTCGCCCGTGCGCAGGTCGGCGAACGAGCGCAGGGCGCCGCGCCGGCCGGCCCCGAAGTCGCGGCCCGGCGCGCGCTCCTGGCGCCGGCGCCGGAAGAGACGGTGCTCGGGCAGGACCGCGAGCTTCAGGCCGGCCGCGATGAAGCCGTCGCGCAGGTTGACGTGCGCGAAGCGCAGCGGGTTCTCGACGGGCGGGCGGGCACCGGTTTCCCCCTCGCCCAGCCAGGAGCTGCGCACGCGCGCGAGGTTGTAGGCGGCGCGCTCGCCCTCGCTGCGCTGCGGCCACGTGACGACGGTGCGATAGCCCGAGCGCACGAGCTTCTCGAGCTCGGGCTCGGCCTCCTTCAGCGAGCGGGCGGCGAGGTCGGGCGCCTGCGCGCGGAACCGCAGCGGCTGGTCGGAGTCGTAGGACGACAACCGCACGTGGGCGCGTTCGTCGAGCGCGGCGCTGATCGCCTCGGGTGCGACGTAGAGGTGGTGCGCGTCGCAATCGTGGAACGCGGCGCAGACGTCCTGCCAGTGGTCGGTGAGCGCGGGCGCGATCTCCTCCTCGGCGGCGATCAGCACGGCCGCGTCGGGGGTCAGGTCGAGGAACGCGCCGAAGCGCTCGACGGGCAACAGCTCGGCGATATCGGGCCGCTCGTCCTCGGATTCCAGCGACGCCATCTCCGCCAGCTCGCGGTGCTCGGCGGCGAGCTCGGCGGCGGGCGCGATCTCGACCGCCTGCGCGTCGCCCAGCGAGCGCTGGGTGAACGTCGAGAACCAGCGCAGCGACTCGATCTCGATGTCGAAGAGGTCCACCCGCACGGCGCGGTCCTCGGTGGCGGGGTAGATGTCCAGCAGCCCGCCGCGGGCGGCGAACTGGCCGCGGTCCTCGACCTGGTCGACGCGCTCGTAGCCGGCGGCGACAAGCTCGGCCCTGCACTCGTCGAGGTCGAGCAGGTCCCCCACGCGCAGGTTGAAGGAGTGCGGGCGCAGCGCCGGATCGGGCACCTTCTCGCTCAGCGCGACCGCGGAGACGACGACGACCGGCGCGCCGTCGGGGCCCGGGCCGGCTTCGTCGAGGAGTGCGTCGAGCGCGGCGACGCGCAGGCCGACGAGATGCGGCGGCGGCGCGAGGTGCGATTCGTAGGCGACGCCGCGGCTGGGGTAGAAGCGCACCGGCCGCGGGTGCAGCCAGGCGCGCAGATCGGCGGCGAGGTCGCGGGCCTGGCGGTCGTCGCCGGCCACGACGAGCGTCGGCCGCGCCCGGTCCTCGTCGGCGACCGCCGCGAGCACGTAGGGGCGCAGCGCGGCCGACACGAAGGCGGCGCCGCCGTCGCGCGCGAGGGTCGCGCCGTCGGCGGCGTCGGTGAGGTGAGCGAGAAGCGGGCGCAGTGACATGGGCAGGCGAAGCGACCGCTCAGCGGCGGCCGGTGACCTGTTGCAGTGTAGGTCGGGCTACGCGCCGATCGCGTCGAACGCGGCGAGGATCGCGGCGGCGGAGCGATCGGCGTCGGCGGCCGTCGTCTGCCAGCCGCTGACGGAGATCCGCATCACCACGTCGCCGCCGTGCCAGCGGCTGGCGCCCGTCCAGCAGACGCCGTCGCGTTGCACGCGGTCGATGACGCGGTCGGTGACGCCGTCGCTGCCGGCGAAGCGGACGAGCACCTGGTTGAGCACGACGTCGTTGAGGATCTCGACGCCGTCGTGTGCGGCGAGGCGGGCGGCGATCCGCTGCGCGTGCGCGCAGCAGCCCGCGACGAGGTCGGTCACGCCGTCGCGGCCGAGCGTGCGCAGCGCCGCGTACAGCGGCACCGCGCGAGCGCGGCGCGAGAACTCCGGCGTCGACTCCAGTCCCCACGGCACGTCGCTCGCGTTGGCCGGGATGTAGTCGGCGGTCGAGGCCATCGCGCCGCGCTGGCGCGCCGCGTCGGCGACGATCGCGATCCCGCAGTCGTAGGGGACGTTGAGCCACTTGTGGGCGTCGGTTGCCCACGAGTCCGCGCCCTCGAAGCCCGCCAGCAGGTGTCGCCGTGCCGGGTCGACGGCCGCCCAGAGCCCGAAGGCGCCGTCGACGTGACACCAGGCGCCGTGCGCGCGGCACAGCGCGACGATCTCCTCGAGCGGGTCGAACGCGCCGCTGTTGACCTCGCCGGCCTGCGCGCAGACGATCTGCGGCCCGTCGTGCTCGGCGAGCGCCGCGGCCAGCTCGACCGCCAGCATCCGCCCCGCGCCGTCGGCGGCGACGACGCGGATCGTGTCGGCGCCGAGGCCGAGGATCCGGCAGGCGCGCGGGATCGTGATGTGGGCGTTGGCGCCGGCGACGACGCGCAGCGCCGGCGCGCCCTGCAGCCCGCCGGCCTCGACGTCCCAGCCCGCGTCGGCGAGCACCGCGTGGCGCGCGGCGGCCAGGCAGGTGACGTGCGCCATCTGACAGCCGGTGACGAAGCCCACGCCGCAGTCGGCGGGCAGGCCGAGCAGCTCGCGCACCCAGCCCGCGGCGACCGCCTCGACCACCGCCAGCGCCGGTGCGGTGATCGCGCCGCCGCCGTTCTGGTCCCAGGCGGCGGTCAGCCAGTCGGCGGCGACGGCGGCGGGCAGCGCCCCGCCGACGACGAAGCCGAAGTAGCGCGGGCCGGCCGATGCGACGAGGCCCGGCTCGGCGTCGGCGGCGAGCTCGGCGATGACCGCGCGGGGATCCTCGCCGGCCGCGGTCAGCGGGCGGGCGAGCCGCTCGCGCAGCTCGCCGACGGTCGCGCTGGGGCCGACGCGGCGCTCGGCGAGGCCGTCGACGAACGCCCGCCCCAGCCGGGCGGCGTCGGCGAGCACGTCGTAGCCGGCGTCCATGCCTGGGAGCCTATGCGCCGGCGGCTCGCGCTTGGGCCGGGCTACTCGGGGAAGCGGAGCCCGACGTGCTCGGTCCAGGCCGGGTCGATCTCGTTCAGCGTCTGAACGATGTGCGTCTCGTGCTCGGCGCCGTGCAGCTCGAAGAGGATCCCGTCACCGTGCGGCTCGGCATGCAGATCGGTGCGGCGTTCGAACTCGTCGAGGATGCGCCGGGCCTCGCTCGAGCCGTCGAGCGGGCGCAGGATGACGTGGTCTGCCATGGGCGCCGACTACCCGCGCGGGCGGCGCGTCAACACGCGCGCTACAGCTCGCGCTCGCCGAGCACGATCGCTGCGGCGGTCCGCGCCGCCTCGTCGATCAACCCCGCCACCTCGGCCTTGGACTGGCGAAACGCGCCCAGCACGTGCGCCGAGACGATCTCGGGATCGGTCGTGTCCGGCCGGCCGACGCCGATGCGCACCCGCGCGAAGTCCGCCGCGCCGAGCTCGGCCTTCAGCGACTTCAGCCCGTTGTGGCCGGCGAGGCCGCCGCCGATACGGGCGCGGATGTCGCCGAAGGGCAGGTCGATCTCGTCGTGGACGACGAGCACCCGCTCGAGCGCCAGCCTGTAGGACCCCCGGGCGGGGCCGACCGAGCGGCCGGCGTCGTTCATGTACGTCTGCGGCAGCAGCACCGCGACGCGCGGCCCGCCGGGGCCGGTGCGGCCCTCGGTCAGCAGACCGCCGAACTTCGTCTTCGCGCGCGGAAGCTCCCACTGCGCGGCGAGCCGGTTGGCGACCTCGAAGCCGATGTTGTGCGGCGACCCGGCGTACTTCGCGCCGGGGTTGCCGAGGCCGACGACGAGCCAATCGACCGGTGCGCCGGACCCTGCGCGGCCGGGCAGCCGCACGGCGCCGGCCTACGCGTCGGTCGGGGCGTCGCCGGTGCCGGCGTCGCCGGCCGGCGCGTCCCCGACGCGCTCGGTCTCTTCTTCGATCTCGTCCTCGTCGGTGGCGATGCGCGGCGGGGTGAGCGTCGCGACGGTCGTCTCCTCGGGATCGTCGAGCAGCGTGACGCCCTCCGGCACCGCGACGTCGGCGAGCGTGATCGTGTCGTTGATGTCCATGCCCGCCACGTCGTGGAAGATCGCCTCGGGGATCGCGCTGGGCAGCGCCTCGATGTTCAGCTCGCGCGTGATCTGCTCGAGCACGCCGCCCTCCTTGACGCCGGGGGCCTCCTCGCCGCCCGTCAGCTCGAGCGGCACGACCGCGTGGATCGCGACGTTGAGGTCGACGCGCAGCAGGTCGACGTGCATCGTCTCGCCGCGCACCGGGTGGTACTGGGCGCTCTTGAGGATCGCCGGGGTCGCGTGGTCGCCGTCGGTGACCTCGAGCACGGCGCCGGAGGCGGCCAGCGCGTGGCGCAGGTCGCGGGCATCTGCGCTGAACGTGAGCGGCTCGGCGTCGCCGCCGTAGAGGATGCCGGGGACGCGGCCGCTGCGGCGCAGGCGGCGCGTGGCGCGGGAGCCTTCGGGCTCGCGCGGGGAGATGGAGAGCTTCGTCGTCTGGGAGGCCATGGCGACCGGGAAGGGTAGCGGACCCCCGGGCGAGCCTCGGGTCTACTTGCGGCCGGCGCGGCGGGCGGGCGGCTGCGCGCCGAGCTGGTCGGTGGCGGCGAAGAGCCGCTGCGCGTCGAGCCACGCCGGCTTCTTGGAGCCGTCGAAGCGCAGCAGGCCCTTCTCGTGCACGGGCGGGTTGGGGCGGGGGTTGCCGCCGTCCCAGTTGGGGCGCACGCGGAACTCCTGCAGCGCCCAGTACAGCGAGCCGCTCAGCCAGGGCCGCGCGCTGTGGACGGCGAGGTGGTAGCCGAGGAAGTCCTGCTGGTACTGGAAGGTGCCCTTCTCCTCGACGGGCCCGTCGCGGTTGGCCTCCGCGCCGAACTCCGAGACGAAGATCGCCTTGTCGGGGTAGCAGGCGCGCACCGTGTCGAGGTACTCGCCCAGCGCGTCGCGGTCGGCGATCTGGCCGTTGGGGCCCGGGTACCAGCCGAAGTAGTCGTTGATGCCGACGACGTCCAGCGCCGCGTACTGCGGGCGACAGCCGGCCGACGGGTAGCCCGCGACGGCCAGGCCGACCGGTCGGGACGGATCCAACGCCTTGGCCTGGCGCGCCGCGCGCTCGATGTAGAACTGCTGCACCGGGCCCGGTCGCGCGGACAGCTCGTTGCCGATCGACCAGAGCATGATCGAGGGGTGGTTCTGGTTGGCGATGATGTTGTCCTCGAGCTCACGGGCGGCGAGCTTGCGCACCGTCTCGCGCTTGAGGAACTCCGTCTTGACCGCGTAGACGGGGATCTCCGACCAGACGAGCAGGCCGAGGCGGTCGGCCAGCTCGTGCAGCTCGGGGTGCAGCGGATAGTGCGAGCGGATGACGGTCGCCCCGAGCTCCTTGGCCTGCGCGGCGATCTGCGCGCGGCGGGCGCTGTCGATGGCAAAGCCCTTGACCGGGTCGTCCTCGTGCAGGCCGACGCCGCGCAGGCTCACCGGGCGGCCGTTGAGCTCGAGGCGCCCGTCGGCGATCGTGATGGAGCGGATCCCGCTGTTGAGCCTGTAGCCCAGCACGCGCCGGCTGCCGTCGCGGACCGTGAAGCGCACGGGGTACAGGTACGGGCTGGCCGGCGACCACAGCCGCGGCCGGGGCAGGCGCAGGCGCGTCTCGAAGCTCGCGAAGCTGCGCGTGCCGACGCGCTTGCGGCCGAGGTTCAGCCGGCGGCCGCCGAAGCTGCCGGTCACCCGCACGCGCGCCGTACGGTCGCCGTAGTTGCGCACGACGACCCGGGCGAGCACGCTCGCGGCGCAGGTCGCGCAGGGCAGCTCGGGCCGCACGACGACGCTCGTGACGTCGACGCGGTCCACGCGCTGCAGGTAGACCTCGCGCAGCAGGCCGCCGTAGTTCCACCAGCCGCCCGCCGGATCGCCCGAGCCGGTCAGGCCGGAGGGCGGGAAGTCGGTGCGCAGGCGGCGGTTGTCGACCCGGATGACCAGCCGGTTCGTGCCGGTGCGCTTGAGCGCGCTGCGCGCCAGGCGCAGGTCCCACGGCAGGTAGGCGCCGGTGTTGCGGCCGATCGCGACGCCGTTCAGCCATACCCGCGAGCGGTAGTTGACCGACTCGAAGCGCACGAGCCAGTCAAGCCGCGCGCGGGCGTCGGGCAGGCGGAAGTCCTTGCGATACCAGGCGACGGTGCCGGTCATCGACGCGACCGAGTAGTCGCCGACGTTCCAGGCGTTGGGCACCGTCAGCGGCGACCAGCCGTCGCGGCCCGGCTGGCGCTGGAAGCCCTGGCGCAGCCCGACGCCCGCGTCGTCGCGGCGAAACAGCCATTCGCCACCGAGCAGGTAGCGGTTGTCGGGGCCGTCCTGGTAGATCGTCCCGCGCGTGATCCCGTCCGTCGCGCCGGCGCCGGCGCCGGCGTGAGTGGCAGCGCTGGCGGGAGCGGGCGCCGACAGCGCCGTCGCCGCCAGGAGGGCGAGCAGGGCGAGGACGGGTGCGGGCAGGCGGCGGGAGCGCATCGTTCGACGGCGCACAACACCGCCTGCAGTCGCGAGTTGTGCCGGCGGCGTCCGCCGGTTGGGGCTAGGGCGCGGGGCAGCTCCCCTCGCGATCGATCGGGGCCGTGACGCGCAGCAGGCTGACGGTCATCCCGGCCAGCACGTTGCCCGCGCGCCGCACCAGCACGCATTGCACCGTCGTCTCGTTCGGGCGGCCGGAGGCAAACCAGACGACGCGCGTGTACTTCGTGCGCGAGCGCAGGGCGTGCGCCGTCTGCGACTGGTAGAGGGCGATCTTCAGCTCGGCGTCCCGGCGCAAGCGGCGCGCGTTGGCGCGCACGAGGCCGACGCAGGACGCGTCCGCGCAATCCTCCAACCGGCGCAGCATGGCGGGGGCGTCGCCGCGCAACTGGTCGCGCAGCAGCTCCACGACCCGCGCGCGCTCGACGGTGTCGTTGTTGATCCAGCGGGCGACGACGGCGCTGGCGGCGATGAGCGCGAGGACGGCGACGATGACGAGGACGCGCTTCACGGCGGCCATTCTCACGACCGGGCCGCGTGGCTGCGGCGCCGCTCCCCGCCGAGGGTCGCTGCGCGGCGGTCAGCCGGTCGGGTGGAAGTCGTCGCCGTTGAGCTCGAGGAAGCGCAGGACGGAGGCCTCCTGGTGGTCGAGCCGGGCGGCCGTACGGCGCGCGTGCACGGCGGCGCGCTCCTCGAAGTCCTCGAGGCAGCTCTCCGGGTCGTCGGAGAGCGGATAGACGTGCACGAGATCCTGCTGGGCGCACACGATGCCCAGCGGGGGCGGGCCCTGGGAGAGCGTGCGGGCGCCGCAGACGGCGGCGACGAGCATCCGCCGCTCGGGCGCCGAGAGCGCGACGGGCATGAGCCGGTGCGCGGGCAGCCTGACGCCGAGCTCGATCGAGCGGTCGATCGCGATGTCGCTGCCGGTGACGGCGGCGAGCGGGCCGGCCCAGACGGCGAGGACGGTGTCGGCGGCGACGATCGCGTCACGCAGCGCGCGGGCCTGCTCGGTGTAGAGCTCCTCGGCCTCGTCGCGCGAGCCGGCCTCGGCGAGGTCGAGGTCACAGGGGACGCGCAGCAGCTCCGAGGCGCCGACGGCCGAGCCGGCGGCGCGGCCGCCGTGGGCGACGTAGGTCTGCAGCGTGCCGAGATCGCGGCGGCCGTGGAAGATCACGGTCAGCGCGTCGGACAGGGCGAGATCGGAGACCTTCAGCGCCACCGCCGCGCAGGACTCGGCATCGATGAGCGCGCGCTGCAGCAGGTCGTCGGCGTCGGTCATGTGCTCGTCTCTCTGTCGTTGCGAGTCATGGTGACGGCCGGGGGGTACCCTGCGCAACCATGAAGATCCTCTACAAGCCCTTCGGAATCGTCATCGGCCTCATCGCCGGTTACCTCGCGCGTCAGGTCTTCAGCCAGATCTGGGGACACATCGACGACCGCGAGCCTCCGAAGCCCACCGACGAAGAGACGTCCTGGGGCAAGGTACTGGGTGCGGCGGCGGTTCAGGGCGCGACCTTTGCGGTCACCAAGGCGGCGGTCAACCGCAGCGGGGCCAAGGGATTTCAGTGGCTCACCGGGATCTGGCCCGGCGCGAAGCGGCCTGAGATCGAATAGAGGGGCCCGCCGGCCTGCGGCGCCGTAACACCGGGCCGGTGAGCCCGTGGCGAAATGGTCGCGAAGGCCGTCCGGTGGTTGGACGGACGTACGACGGTCCGCGCGGGCCCGGCGGGGCTACCGGCGGCGCAGCACGTAGCCGCGCTCGGCGAGGACGGCGAGGTCGTCCTCGAAGGCGGCGAAGTCGCGCGCCCGGAGATGCTCGATCGGCCTGCCGCTGGGCCCGCTGCGGCGCACCCAGCTGCGCAGCGTCTGCGGACCGACCCGCTCGGTGGCCTCGGCCGTGAGCGCGAGCAGGATCGCCAGCTCGGGACGGTGCTCGAGCTCGCCGGCGATGACCTGCAGCGGATCGACGGCGAGCACCTCGCACAGCTCGTCGTCGGAGAGCCCGAGGCGCTGCATGAGCTCGACGGCGGGTGACGTCATACGGCGACCGTACCGGCTGAGCGGCCGTGGCTGACCCGCTCGCGCACGAGCGCGTCGAGCTGGGCGCCCGCGAGGACGGCCGCGGCGGCGACGTCGAGGGAGGTCAGCACGACGACGAAGTGCGGTGCAACGCAGTCCGCGGGGCCACACCGCGCGACGATCGAACAGTTCAATGATTCGCTCGATCCGAAGCGCCTATGGCGGTCGGACCGCCCTCGAGCAAATGATAAAATCATTCCTTCATGGCGACCGTCTACCGCACACCCGAGCTACAGCCCGTGGAGCTCGAGGTTCTACGGCTGATCGACGAGCTGCGCGAACAGCTTGCCCGATACGTGAACCCGGAGCCTCGTCGCTGGGTGGGAACACTGCGCCGGATGTCCTTCGCGCGCGCGGTTCAAGCTTCAAACAGCATCGAAGGGTACGACGCGAGCCTTGACGACGTGATCGCTGCGGTGGATGACGAACCGACGATCTCCGCCGACCAAGACACGCGCCTCGCCCTCTCTGGATACCGCGACGCCATGACCTACGTGCTGCAGGTCGCTCAAGACCCCACCGCCCGTGTGGACGAGGGAATGCTCAAGTCCCTTCATTTCATGATGCTCAAGCACCGACTGGACAAGGGTCCGGGGCGGTGGCGGCCCGGCGAGGTCTTCGTGGTTCGCGAGTCGACGGGCAAGCAGGTCTACGAGGGCCCAGATCCTGATGACGTGCCGGCGCTGATCGCCGGCACGATCGAGGAGCTGGAGGCGACCGAGGCACCCGTGCCTGTGCGAGCTGCCATGGCACATCTGAACCTCGTCATGGTCCATCCGTTTCGCGACGGAAATGGGCGGATGGCGCGAGCTCTCCAAACCCTGGTCCTCGCCCGGGAGCAGATCATGTCACCCGTCTTCTCGAGCATCGAGGAGTACCTCGGGCGCAACACAGACGCCTACTACGACGTGCTGGGCCACGTTGGCCAGGGTCATTGGAGCCCGCATCACGATGCCCGCCCCTGGGTGCGGTACTGCCTGACAGCGCACTACCACCAAGCGCGCACTCAGCTGCGTCGGATTCACGAGACCGAGCGTCTCTACGGTGCGGTAGCTGAGCTGTGCGAAGGTCACGGGCTGCCGGATAGGGCAGCCGGTGGCCTGGTTGAGGCGGCCTACGGGCTCCGGCTCACGGCTTCGTCATACAAGAGGCTCGTGGATGTCACGGCTGGCGAGGAGATCTCGAAGCTCACCGTCAGCCGAGACCTCAGAGCAATGGTCGAGTCGAGGCTGCTCAAACCGATCGGTCAAACGCGCGGGCGGCACTACATCGCTGAGCCGGTCCTTCGCCAGCAGCGCGTTCGCATCCAATCCGACCGCGCGCCGAAGGAAACGAGCGACCCGTTTGAGCTGGCCCATGGCCAGCTGCAGCTGTCCATGCCGTAATTCGCGGTCGCCGCTCGTCCTGGTGCAGATGCCACGCTGGTTGCAGCTGGAGCCCTCAGTGCAGCGGCGACCCCCTGGCGCCCGCAAGCGCGGGGCTGGCTCAGAACAGCTGGTTCTCGCCCCCGAACACGTCGCTCACCGAGCGGTCCGAGAAGATGCTGCGGATCGAGTCGGTGAGCAGCTCGGCGCAGGAGAGCACCTTGATGTTGTCGGGCGCGCCGGCGCGCAGCGGGATCGTGTCGGTGACGACGATCTGCTCGAAGCCCGCGTCCTCGAGGTTCTCGAAGGCGTTGCCGCTGAGGACGGGGTGGGTGGCGGCGGCGTAGACGGTGCGGGCGCCCGCGTCGAGCACGGTCCGGCTGGCCACCTTCAGCGTGCTGGCGGTATCGATGATGTCGTCGACGATCAGGGCGGTCTTGCCCTGCACGTCACCGATGACGTAGCCGATCTCGGCGACCTGCTGGGCGGGGCGCTCCTTGTCGAGGATCGCGAGATCGGCGCCCAGCTTGGAGGCGAACTTCTTGTTGAGCTTCACGCGTCCGGCGTCCGGCGCGACGACGACGAGGTCGCGCAGGCCGAGGTCGCGGAAGTACTGCGTGAGGATGAACAGCGCCGTCATGTGGTCCACGGGCTTGCGGAAGAAGCCCTGGATCTGCCCGGCGTGCAGGTCCATCGTGAGGACCCGGTCGGCGCCGGCGCGCTCGAGCATGCGGGCGACGAGGCGAGCGGAGATCGGCTCGCGCGGCGCGGACTTCTTGTCCTGGCGGCTGTAGCCGAACCACGGCGTGACCGCGATGACGCGGTGCGCGCTGGCGCCGATGGCCGCGTCGATCATGAGCAGCAGCTCCATGAGCGCGTCGTTGGGCGTCATCCCCTCGCCGGGGTTGGCACAGATCGGTTGGACGAGGAAGACGTCGGCGCCGCGAATCGACTCGCCGTAGCGGCAGTAGACCTCGCCGTTGGTGAAGGTCTTCAGGAACACCGGGCCCGGCGCGATGCCGAGCTTGGAGGCGATCCGCGCGGCCAGATCGGGGTTCGCGCGCCCCGAGAACAGCATGAGGTTCTTGTCGTAGCCGAGCTCGAGGCGGGTAGCTGGCGCCGGCTGCGGCTCGACTGTGGTCATCGCTGAACGGAGTCTAGGGACTGTTCCGGCGCTTGCGATCGGCGTAGCCCTCGATGTTCGTCTGGCGCTCGCGAGCGACGCCGAGCGCCCCGGGCGGCACGTTCTTCGTGATCGCGGAGTTCGCCGCGGTGAAGGCGTCGTCCTGCAATGTGACCGGTGCGACGAGCGTCGTGTCGACCCCCGTGTGGACGCGATCGCCGATCGTCGTGCGGTGCTTGTCGACGCCGTCGTAGTTGGCGGTGATCGTCGCGGCGCCGAGGTTCGTGTCCTCGCCGATGTCGGCGTCGCCGATGTAGGAGAGGTGCGGCACCTTGCTGCCGCGGCCGACATCGGAGTTCTTGATCTCGACGAACGTGCCGGCCTTCGAGCGCTCGCGCAGGACGGTGCCCGGGCGCAGGTAGGCGAACGGGCCGACCGTCGCGTGGGACTCGATCTCGGCTCCGACCACGTACGAATGCAGGATCGTGACCTCGTCGTGCAGCGTGGCATCGATGAGCGTCGTCAGCGGCCCGACCGTGCAGCCGCGCCCGATCGTCGTCGAGCCTCGGAGGAAGCTGCTCGGCTCGATGACCGAGTCCTCGCCGATCTGCACCTCGATGTCGATGAGCGTCGTACCGGCGTCGACGATGTTGACGCCGGCACGCCGGTGAGCGTCGTGGATGCGCTTCTGGGCGATGTTGCGGACCTCGCCGAGCTGTACGCGGTCGTTGACGCCGAGCGCGTGGCTGCGGTCCTTCAGCGCGTGCGCCCGGACGGTGTGACCCGCCGCGCGCATCGCCGGCAGGACGTCGGGCAGGTACAGCTCGCCCTGCGCGTTGTCGGGGCTCAAGGTGTCGAGCGCGTCGAGCAGGGCGCCCCCGTCAAAGGCGAAGATCGAGGTGTTGACCTCGCGGATCGCGAGCTGCTCCTGCGTCGCATCGCCCGCCGTCTTCGTCTCGATGACGCGCTCGATGTGGCCGTCGTCGTCGCGCACGACGCGGCCGTATCCGGCCGGGTCGTCGAGCGTCATCGTCGTCATCGTGGCGACGGCGCGTGAGCCGCTGTGCTTCGCGACGAGGGCCGCGACCGCGGCGCCGGTGATGAGCGGCACGTCGCCCGGCAGCACGACGACGGTGTCCTCGCGATCGATCTGCGAGGCGGCGGCTTGGACGGCGCCGCCGGTGCCGTTGGGGGCGCGCTGTACGACGCGGGTGATGGCGTCGCCGGCCGGAAGCCGGCCTTCGAGGGTGTTGGCGTTCGAGTCGACGACGACGACCTGGTCGGCGCCGGCATCGAGCGCGGCGGCGATCGGCCAGCCGACGAGCGGACGCCCGCACAGCGGGTGCAGCATCTTCGGAAGCTCGGAGCGCATCCGCGTGCCCTGGCCGGCGGCCAGGATGACGGCGGTGAATGAGGACATGGGGGTGATCCTAGGGTTATCGTGGTAGTGGCCTCATGGTCGATTTACTGGGGAGTGGTGTAATGGAAGCCCGCCGGCCTTTGGAGCCGTGAGGAGTTGGTTCGAGTCCAACCTCCCCAGCTGGGATCCGTCCGTCGGTCGATCGAACATATGTTCGAGCATCTCGAGGCGCGTGCCATGCGCAGCCTCCCTCGCACGGCGAAGCCATCGCAGAAGATCCTGGTTCAGAGCTCCTCGTACGCCCGCGCCGATCTGAAGACTCGGCTTTGCGCCGAGGGCATCGAGACGGCGATCTGTGAGCTGTGCGGGCAGGGTGAGCTGTGGCGCGGTCGGCCGATGGGCCCGATCCTCGATCACATCAATGGCGTGCGCGACGACAACGGCCTGCTGCCGGAGATCGCCGAGACGGGCTACCTCGCGGTCGGCAGGCGCTACGGCGTCTGCGACGACACGATCCGCAAGTGGGTGCGCCCGTGCGAGCGCGAACAGGTGGCCGGTGCGGCGGCGGAGTAGGTCAGTCGAAGCGAAAGAACGCGCCGACCGGCTCGAGCTCGTCGGCGTCGATCTTCGGCACGGCCGCGGCCAGCGTCGATGCGAAGTTTGCGCCGCTGGCCTCGATGAGGCGGATCAGCTCCTCGACCGGCGTCGCCTCGGCCTTCACGCCGTTGGCGTAGTCGGTCGCGTAGCCGAGCAGCGCGTACGGGATCTCGGCCTCTCCGGCGAGCACGGTCTCCGGCCCGGCCGTCTGGCTGACCACCGTCACGCCGCAGTTCTGCAACATCCGGATCTCGGTCTTCGTGTTGAAGCGCGGACCGTCGACATGGCCGTAGCAGCCGCCGTCGACCGCATAGTTGCCAGCCTCCTCGGCGCCGGCCAGCAGCACCTCGCGCAGGTGCTGGGAGAACGGGCGCTCGTAGATCCAGTGCCCGCGCCCCTTCTCACCGGCCTCGGTGAACATCGTGCAGATCGAGCCGTCGGGCAGGCGGTTGGCGAGGAAGTGCAGATCGTCGAAGACCACGAGGCTGCCCAGCGAGAGGTTGGCGTCCAGGGCGCCGCAGACCGTGACCGAGAGGATCGCGTCGGCGCCGAGCTCCTTCAGCGCGGCGATGTTCGCCTGGTGGGTGACCATGCTCGACAGCAGCTCGTGCCCCGGCCGGTGGCGCGAGACGTGCAGCACGTCGGCGCCGGCGAAGCGCCCGCGCGTCACCGGCGCGGAGCCGTAGCGCGTTTCGACGAGCTCGGGCTCACCGTCGGCTTCGATGCCGGGCAGCGCGTACGTGCCCGACCCCGTGAGGATCCCGATCTTCAACGCGCGGCCGGCCAAGCGCGGGATCGTAGTTCGTTTGCGGCTCGCTCGGCAGGACCGCCGAGCGGACCGTCCGTAGGATGTCTACCGCTTGGGCACGCGACCGGCGCCGGTGCCGGGCTCCGTAGCCGGTCCGCCGGGCGCGGTCACGCCGAGCACGCGCATCGCCTTCAGGCCGAGCGAGAGCTTCTCGCGGCCGTCGGTCGAGCCGACGTCGAGGCCCGACAGCTCGCGCACCCGCTCGAGGCGGTAGCGGATCGTGTGACGGTGGGTGAAGAGCTTCTGCGCAGTCCCGGCCACGTTGCCGTCGTTGTCGAGGAAGGCCTCGACGGTGCGCACGAGCTCGGTCTCGTACTGCTCGTCGTAGGCGACGAGCGGCTCGACGGTCTCGGCGTAGAAGCGCTGCAGCTCGGCGGGGTCCTCGCTCATCGCCGACAGGAGCAGTCGGTAGGCGCCGGTCTGCTCGAAGGCCAGCAGCGGGCGCTCCTCGTCGCCTTCGGCGACGTTGACCGCCAGCAGCGCCTCGTTGCCCGCACGGTGCAGATCCAGCGGATCGAGCGCGACCCGGCTGCGCCCGATCGCAAACGAATGCCCCGGCAGGCCGGCCTGCAGCTCGCGCAGGACGCCCTCGGCGGCCCGCTTGGCGATGCCGTCGTCACCGCTGGGAACGAGCACGACGACCTCGGCAGCGGCCAGCTCGCGCTCGGCCGGCGCTGCGATCGCCGTCGGCACGACGGCGCGCGCGCCGCGCTCGGCGGTCGCCAGCACGCGCGGGCGCCAGCCCTCCTCGACCGGTACGTGGGCGTGCGCGCGGGCGACGAGGATCGCGCCGCCGCAGACGAGGTCGATGCCCAGCTCCTCGGCGCGCGCGAGGATGTCGGCGCTATCGCTGAGCTCGCGCGCGAGGACGGCGCGCAGGAAGCCGGTCGCGGCCTCCTGCGAGGCGCGGGCCGGCGCGCGGACGCGCTCCACCTCGGAGGCGACGATCGTGGTGACGAGGCGCACGAGCGCCGGGCCCGGTTGCGAGCGCGCACGCATGCGCAGCTGGCCGACGGGCGTGTCGGCGACGCGCAGCTCGATCGTGTCGACGCCGGCCGCGCCGTCGAGCAGCGAGCGCTCGTCGGCCGGCGAGCGCGCGGCGACGGCCAGCACCGAGCCGCTGCGATCCAGCAGCACGAGGCTCGCCTCGAGGACGCGGGCGGCGGCGCGTACGACCTCGGGCAGCCCGGCACCGGACTGGACCGCCTCGGTGATGGCGTCGAGGGCAGCAAGATCGAGGCCGACCGAGCGATCGGCGGAAGTCGCCATGCTCATAGGCTACGCCGCGATGCGGTCCCAGTAGTACGCGAAGGCCGCTCCGCCGGCCGCGCCCACCAGGAGAAGCGCCGCGAGGACGTACAGGCTGAGGAAGCCGGCAGCCAGCTTCTCCCAGAGGGTGCTGTACGCGCTACAGGCCGGCCAGGCGATGAACCAGACGAACGCGGCGAGCGCCAGCAAGCCACAGGTGCCGGCGATGAGGATGGTCATTGCGCCGTTCGTCACATCCCGGATTGTGCCCTAGTTGCGGGACGATGTATCGCCCGGTCGATGCCCTGGTTTCGGGACGACGTATCGCCCGGTCGGTCAGGCGCGGACGATCGGGCCGGCCGGGCCCGTGAGCAGCGGCTCGGGCACCGCGCCCTCCTCGGCCAGCGACTCGCATACACGGCGAGCGCGCTCGCGATGGCCGGAGCCGACGAACACCCCGAGCACGGTTGGACCGGAGCCGGAGACGAGGGCGTGATCGGCGCCCGCGGCGAGCACCGCCTCGAGCGCCTCGTCGATCGCCGGGCACAGCGAGCGGGCGGCGTCCTGGAGGTCGTTGTGCAGCCGTTCGAGGATCGTCTCGGACGACAGCGCGGCCTGCGTGCGGGTCATCGAGCGGGCGAGATCGAGCGTGTCGCGCGTCAGGCCGGACCGGTCGGCCTCGTCGTAGACGGCGCCGGCGGAGAGCTGCTCATCGACCGGGACGACGACGACGCTGTAGGGAAGCGACAGGCTCAGCGGCCGCAGGCGGCTGCCGGTGCCGGTCGCGAGCATGAGGCCGCCGCGCACCTGGCTGGGGACGTCGGCGCCGAGCGTGGCGGCGATGTCCTCGAGGGTGCGGCGATCGGCCAGGCCGGAGGCCTCCGCGGCCAGGCGCAGCGCGGCGGCGGCGTCGGCGGAACCGCCCGCCATCCCGCCCGCGACGGGGATGCGCTTGTCGATCTCCAGGCGCACCGGCGCGCCGTCCCAACCGGTGCTCGCGCGAAACGCCCGCAGCGCATCGGCGGCGAGGTTGGGGCCCTCGACACCGAGGCAGATGACCTCGTCCTCGACGACGCCCGGCGGGTCGGTGTCCATGCGAACCTCGTCGCAGAGGCCCAGCGAGTCCATCAGCGTGACGATCTCGTGGCGTCCGTCGCCGCGCCTGGGCCCGACGAACAGGCACAGGTTGATCTTCGCGCGAGCCTCGGTCTTCAGCACGGTCATGCCCGCAAGCTATCGCGCAGCGCGCGAAAGTCCTGCGGCGACAGGCGCTCGGCGCGCACGTCGGGCGGGTGCCCGAGCTCCGCGAGGGCCGCCCGGGCGCGCAGTCGGACGTCGGGGGGCGCGTCGGGGGCGAGCGCCAGCGACCCGGCCAGCGCCTTGCGGCGGTGGGCGAACCCGGCGGCCACGAGCTCGCGGAGATCGGGCTCGGCCGCCGGACCCGTGCGCTCCAGGCCGACGAGCACCGAGTCGACGTTGGGCACCGGCGAGAACACCGAGCGCGACACCGGGCGCAGGACGCGCACGTCGCAGGCGAGCTGGGCCAGGACCGACGGCAGCCCGTAGGCGCTCGTGCCGGGCTCGGCGGCGAAGCGCTCGCCGACCTCCCTCTGGACCATGCCGACCCAGCGGCGCACGCCGCCGAGCTCCTCGATCGTGCGCAGGATGGCTCCCGCCGCGATGCCGTACGGGAGGTTGGCGACAACCTTCGTCGGCGCCGGCGCCAGCGCGCGCAGGTCGAGCTTCATCGCGTCGGCGAAGTGCAGCGTGACGTTGTCAAACGCGTCGACGGCGTCGCGCAGCGCCGGCTCGAGCGCGCGGTCGAGCTCGACGACGTGCACGTGCGCAACGCGCGCCGCCAGGTACTCCGACAGCACGCCCAGGCCACCGCCGATCTCGAGCACGACGTCGGCGGGCTGGAGGTGCGCCTCGCGCTCGATCACCCCGAGGATGTTCGAGTCGATGAGGAAGTTCTGGCCGAGGTCGCGCTTGGGCCGCACGCCGAAGTCGCGCATCCGGCGTAGGCTCGGCTGCGTCGTCGTGCGAGCCGGTTGCGCGTCGGCGTCGCTCACCACGAAAACAGCGCGGCGGCGTTGCGCGCGACGAGCGACTCGAGCTCGTCGTACCCGATCCCCCGCCGTTGCGCGACGAAGCGCGCGGTGTGGGTCACGTACGCGGGCTGGTTGCGCTCCTTGCGCACGACCTGCGGCGTGAGGTACGGCGCGTCGGTCTCGACGAGCAGGCGCTCGGCCGGGACGCGCGCGGCGGCTTCGGCGAGATCCTGGGCCTTGGGATACGTGACGTTGCCCGCGAAGGAGATCCACCAGCCCTGCTCGACGCACTCGTCCAGGCGGTCGGGCATCGAGAAGCAGTGCAGGATCACCGCGAGGCCGCCGGCGGACTCGCGCAGCGTGGCGATCGTGGCGTCGTCGGCGGCACGGGTGTGGATCACCAGCGGCTTGGCGGTGTCGCGGGCCAGCTCGAGATGGGCGGCGAAGGCGCGCTCCTGGTCGGCCCGCGGCGCGTAGTCGCGGTAGAAGTCCAGCCCGGTCTCGCCGATCGCCAGACAGCGCGGGTGCGCGGCGAGGGCGGTCAGCTCGGCGAGGTCGGCGTCGTCGAAGCCGGTCGCCTCGTTGGGATGGCGGCCGATCGCCGCGTAGACCTGAGGGAAGCGCTCGGCCGCCTGCAGCGCCTCCCGGCAGGTCGCGCCGTTCGTGCCGACGGTCAGCATTCGCGTCACCCCGGCCGCCACGGCGGCGGCGACGAGCTCGGCGTCGTCGGGCTTGCAGACGTGCAGGTGGGTATGGCTGTCGATCACCGGGCGCCGCGCTCAGTGTTTCGGAAACAGCTGGCCGAGCTGCTCGATCGCTCCGAGCCGGCCGGCCTGCATCCGCGCGCCCGCGAGTTCGAGCTCGGGCGCCCTGAGCGCGGCGAGCAGCGTCTCGCTGGTCGCGGGCAGCCACGGGTGAAGCACCACGCCGAGCAGCCGCAGCCCCTCGGCGAGCGAGGCGAGCACGCTGTCGAGCTCGCCCGCGCGCCCGGGGTCCTTGGCCAGGGTCCACGGCGCCTGCTCCTCGACGTAGCGGTTCAGCCGGCGCACGCGCTGCCAGATCGCCTCGAGCGCAGCGCTGAGGTCCGCCCGGTCGAGCAGCGCGCAGACCTCGGGGCTCACGCCGTCGAGCTCGGCCGCAAGCTGCGCGTCGAGCTCGGCGCCCGGCACCACGCCGTCGCGGTAGCGGTGGATCATCGCGATCGTGCGGCTCGCCAGGTTTCCGAAGTCGTTGGCGAGCTCGGACTCGTAGAGCACGGCGAAGCGGCCGGTCGACACCTCGCCGTCCTGGCCGAAGGTCACGTCGCGCATGCAGTAGTAGCGCAGGGCGTCAGCGCCGAACTCGTCGATGATCGCGAACGGATCGAGCACGTTGCCCAGCGACTTGCTCATCTTCTTCAGCTCAGACGCCGCGCCCGCGGGCGCCTGCGAATCGCGCATGAGCAGGAAACCATGCACGAACACGTGCTTGGGCAGCGGCAGGCCGGCGGCCATCAGCATCGCCGGCCAGAAGATCGTGTGGAACTTCAGGATGTCCTTGCCGATTAGGTGAAACTGCGCCGGCCAGAAGCGCTCGGTGAGATCCGCGCCCTCGTTGGCGTAGGACAGCGCGGTGTAGTAGTTCAGCAGCGCGTCGAACCAGACGTAGAAGACGTGCTTGTCGTCCCAGGGGACCGGCACGCCCCAGGTGAATGTCGAGCGACTCAGCGACACGTCCTGCAGGCCGGACTCGATGAAGGCGCGCGCCTCGTTGTAGCGGTGGCGCGGCATGACGAAGTCCGGTTGCTCGTCGAGTAGCTCGAGCAGATCATCCTGGAAGGCCGACAGCGCAAAGAAGTAGTTGTCCTCCTTCTCTCGGGTCAGCGGCGTCCCGTGGATCGGGCAGAGGTTGTCCTCGCCCGCCTCGGCATCGGTCTTGAAGTCCGCGCAGCGCGGGCAGTACCAGCCCTCGTAGATGCCCTCGTAGACGTGGCCGTTGTCGCGGATGCGGCTGAGGATGTCCTGGACCTTGGCCATGTGCTGCGGATCGCTCGTGCGGATGAAGAAGTCGTTGGAGACGTTGAGCTTCGGGCCGAGCTCGACGAAGCGGGGCGCGTTGCGATCGACGAGCTCCTGCGGCGTGACGCCCGCGCGCTCCGCCGCCAGCGCGACCGGCTCGCCGTGCTCGTCGGTACCGGTGAGAAAGAAGACCGCCTCACCGCGCTGGCGCATATGGCGCGCCATCACGTCGGCGGCGATCGTCGAGTACGCGTGGCCCAGATGCGGGGCGGCGTTGACGTAGTAGATCGGCGTCGTGACGTAGAAGCTCATCGGCCGCTGAGGCTACCTGTGCGGCGCGGCGTGGCCCGGCCGCGGTTCGAACCGCTGCCGGCGGCGCGCGACGACGAGCCCGCCGCCGAGCGGCAACCCGAGCGCGACGAGCGCGAGTCCCAGCCACACCGGCCACGGCAACGGGCCCGGAGCCAGACGCGGTGCCGGCGCCCGCGCCTGCCCGGCCCGCCGCGCGTCGGGGAGCTCGACGCGCGGCGAGCGCGAGGGCGCAGGCGCAGGCGCAGGCGCGGGCGCGGGCGACGGCGCGCGTGCACGGGCCGGCGCGGGCGCGGGTCCCAGCGGGGGCGCCCCCGGGTCGGGGGAACCCGGAGGCGCCCGTCGCCGGCCCGGGACCGGCGCGAGCGGCCCGCGTGGCGCGCCCGCGAAGAGGGCAAGCGGGTCGCGGTACTCGCCCGTCGCGGCGCTGCGCGCGCCGAGATGCACGTGCGGCACGGGCCGCGCGTGGCCCGCTCGCCCGATCCGCCCGCCGGCCCTGACGAGCTGCCCGCGCGCCACGGCCACGCTGCCGAGGTGCTGATAGGTCGCGACGAGCGTCCCGCAGCGCACGCTGACGGTCCGCCCGCCACGCGGGACCCGCCCGGCGAAGCTCACGCGGCCGCCGCACGCGGCCAGCACCCGCGCACCGGGCGCCGCCGCGAGATCCACGCCACGGTGCTGGCCGGCCGCGAAGCGATCCGGGCCCACGGCGAACGGCCGCAGCACGGCGCCTTCGACCGGCCGCAGCCAGCCGCGCGCGGACGCCGGCGCCGGCGCAGTGCCCTGCGCAAGCAGTCCGAGGACGAAGGCGACAAGCAGTGACGAGCGCACGCCACGACGCTACGGCGACCGCCCGCCAACGCCGTCGGATGCGCGTCGATTGGCACGCATCCGCGCGTGGTTGGTCACAGTCCGCGGACGGGCCCCTCGCGCGCGACGATCGCCCGCGCCCGCTCGGCGGCGAGGGCGCGCAGGCGGCCGAGCCAGACCATCGCCGCCCGGTCGGCGTCCGACAGGGCGCCGACGGCGGCGCGCTTGGCTCGCGTCTGCTCCTCGCTCACGTCGGAGCTGCGGGCGCAGGCCCGATCCGCGCTCGCCGTCGTTCGCTCGACGGCGCGGGCGGTCGCCGGCCGCCGTGCCGACAGGTAGGCGCGATAGGCGCGCTGGCGCGCCTGCTCGGGCGAGCGGTGGCGCAGATGCCGCGCCGCCATGCAGCGCTGCCACGCGGCGAGGGAGCGCTGCAGCCGTGCATCGCCGGACAGTCGCGCGGCGACCGTCCGGCCCGCCGCGTTCTGCTTCGTGAGCAGCCGGTAGTACCGGCGCAGGCTGCCGTGCAGGCGCTCGATCGCCCGCCCGTAGCACCCGCCGGTGGGGTACGTGACCTCGCCCGCGCCGGGCAATTGCAGCGAGCCTGTCTGGCTGCTCGACCCGTCCATCGCGCGGCCGTAGGCGGCCCGGCGGTCCGGCGCGAGCCGCCGCAGGTAGCGCGCCTGCGGCTGCGCGGACGGAGTGCGGGCCGCGCGCACGGCGGCCCGCTCGGCGCTGTCGAGCGTGGCGAACGCGCGGTACAGGCCGTAGCCCGCGTCGGTCGCCGGCCGGCCCGCGCCGGCGGGCTCGGGGAGCAGCGGCGACGGCCGGTACGCGAAGCCGCGCCGGGTCATGCAGCGACCGATGAGCGCCTGCCGCGCGAGGTACAGCGCCCGGCCGTCGGCCTCATACGCCGGCGAGGAGCGAAACACGACGGCCACGACGGCGTCGACGGAGGAGGCGGACGGGGCGGAGGAGGACGACCCGGTGGCCGGCTGCGAGGAGCAGCCGGCCACCGTCGCCGCCAGGATCCCGAGCGCCGCAACGAGCGGGCGCCTGGACCCGAGCGATCGCATCGACATCAGGCGGGTCCCGCGCTCAGCAGGACGTCGTCCATGCGAACGACTCGACGCGGTTGTCCGATCCGGCGCTCCCGAAGTTCGCGTTGTAACCGCGCGGGATGCAGTTCAGCCGGCCGGTGGACCAGGTGCCGTCGTAGATGACGACGTCGTCGTAGGTCGCCGGCGTGCCGGCGTTGCGCGCCGACGAGGCGTTGTTGGCGACCGGCACGCCCGCACGGAAGTAGTCGTTGTGCAGGGTGCCGTCGTTGCCGTCGTGGAAGTACCGCGCGCCTGCGCCGAAGTAGCCCTCGTAGAGGCAGAAATCGCCGGCCGCGCAGTCCCATGCGGCGACGCTCGCGTTGCCGGCGGCGCCGAGCTTGTCGGGCCCCGTCGCCGCGACGGCGGGCGCCGCCACGACGATCGCCCCCGCCATCAGCGTCGCCGCGAACGTGCTGACGATGCGGCGCGTCCGCCGGCGGTGGTTCGTATCGAGTCCGTTGGACATCGTTGTGCTACCTCCTGGGTGGAGTGGTGGGGTGGTGGTGCCGGGCCCGTGCGGGCGACGCGGTGGCGTGGTCCGGACGAGCCCGGCGCGGCCGACCGTAGGCGCCGCCGCCATGGCCCCGCTATGGACCCGCCATGGCTGCGCTATGGGCGCGCCACGGCAAGCGCGAACGCTCGGGCGAGGCCGACGCCCAGCTCGCGGTCGCCGCCCTCGGCGACCGCCCGCTCACGCGCGAAGTCGCGCACGAGACCGTGGAAGCGATAGCGCGTCGCGTCGCCCGCGATCGGGCCGGCGAGCGGGCCGGCGACCGTCAGCAGGTGCGCGTCGACGAGCGTCTCGATCGCCTCCTCGGCGCGGCCGAGGGGGACGTTGAGCCACGCCGCGGCCGACCGCGCCGTGAAGACCGAGCTGGTGAGCAGCGACAGGCCGCGGAACACCCGCCGGTGCGGCTCGTCGAGCCGGTCGTAGCTGCGCGCGAAGCTCGCGCGCACCTGAAGATGGCCGATCGTCAGCTCGTCGAGCCGGCGGCGCCGGTCGGCCAGGCGGCCAGCGAGTCGCGCCAGCGGCCAGTGCGCCCGCGCGGCGAGCCGCGCCCCGGCGACGCGGATCGCCAGCGGCAGGCAGCCGCAGGCCCGCACGATCGCCTCGGCGGATCCTGGCTCGGACTCGACGCGGCGGCGTCCGGCCTGACGACAGAGCAACTCGACGGCGTGCTCGGGCGACAGGACGTCGAGCTCCACGACATGCGCGCCCTCGAGGCCGACGAGCCTGGTGCGGCTGGTGACGAGCACCGAACAGCCGGCGGACCCGGGCAGCAGGGGTCCGATCTGCGACTCGTCGGCCACGTCGTCGAGCACGACGAGCACGCGCCGGCTGTCCAGCTGGCTGCGGTACAGGTCGGCGCGCTCGTCCGGGCTGGCCGGAACCGACGCGTCGTCGATGCCGAGGGCCCGCAAAAAGCGCGCGAGCAGCGCGGACGGATCGAGCGGCGCATCGTCCGCGCCACGCAGGTTGGCGTACAGCTGACCGTCGGGGAAGGCCGCCCGCAGTTCGTGACCGACGTGGACGGCGAGGGCGGTCTTCCCGACGCCCGCCTGCCCGGTGATCGCGGCGATCGAGACCGCGCCGGCACCTCGCTCGGGCGCTGCGAGCGCGTCACGAATCGACCTGACCTCCGCCTCGCGCGCAGTGAAGTCCGCGATGTCGGCCGGCAGCTGCGACGGTCGCCGCGCGACGGGCCGCCGGGCCGGTGCCGCGAGCGCCGGATCCGCGCTGAGGATGGCCTGCTCGATGGCCCGCAGCTCGACACCGGGCTCCAGTCCCAGCTCGCCGACGAGCAGGCGGCGCCCCTCGCGGAACACGGCAAGCGCCTGCGCCTGGCGGCCGGCGCGGTACAGCGCGACCATCAGCAGACCGCGCAGACGCTCGCGCAGCGGGTGCGCGCCGACGAGCGCCACGAGCTCGGCCACCACGTCGGCGTGCCCGCCCGACGCGAGCTGCGCCTCGACGCGACCCTCGATCGCGGCCATGCGAAGCTCCTCGAGCCGAGCGATGTCGGCGCGCACGTAGCGCGCCTCGAGTGCGCCCAGCGCGGGGCCGCGCCAGAGGGCGAGCGCCGCGCCGAACAGCTGCGCCGCTTCCGCCGCGCGGCCGTCCGCGAGCGCGTGTCGCGCCGTGTCGCACGTGCGCTCGAACACCGCGAGGTCGAGCCCGTGCGGCTCGACGCGCAGCATGTAGCCCGGCGGTTGGGTGACCAGCGGCCGGATCGCGCTGCCGCCGGCCAGCACCGAGCGCAGAGCGGAGACCTGTGCCTGCAGCTGGGCGAGCGCCGTAGCCGGCGGGGCTCCGTCCCAGAGCGCGTCGATGAGATCGTCCGCCGCCAGCGTGCGGTTGGCGTGCAGCGCGAGCACGGCGAGCAGCGTGCGCTGCTTGGATTTGCCGAGCCGCAACGGTCGGCCGCCGGCCAGCACCGCGGGCGGGCCCAGGATGCGGATCTCGAGCTCTGTGCCGTGACCGCGGGGGATGTCAGCCTCAACGCCCACGCGCTGTGAGGGTCGCGCAGCGCGATCGGCGGATCAACAGGCGTGTGACCGATCGCACTCAGGCTGCGCGTGATCGCCGGCCCGGCTCAGATCTCCTTGACGATCTCCTCGTACGGCAGCCGGTCGGCGCGCCGCACCCACTCCTCGGCCGCCAGCGACTGCGGGTCGCGGCGCGGCTTCTCCGGATAGCCGAAGGTCACCACCGTCGCCACCTGCTCGTCGTCGGCGTGCTCGAGCGCGTCGCGCAGCCGGTCGGCGTCCGCGATCCCGTTCGGGCAGGAGCCGATCCCGTCGTTGGAGGCCGCCAGCATCATGTTCTGCGCCGCCCGCCCGGCGTCGAACGACGTCGGCCCCTTGCGGCCCACGACGATCGCCACGACGAGGGCCGCGCCGCGCACGTTGTCGCCGGCGTAGACGCAGGAGGCGACCTCCTCGCGCACGCCGTCGTCGCGGACCACCACGAAGCGCCGCGCCTGGCGATTCTTCGACGATCCCGCGACCCGACCCGCCTCGAGGATCCGCCGCTCGGCCTCGGGCTCGATCGCTCGCGGCGCGTACGCGCGCACCTCGCGCTTGCTGACCACGGACAGGTAGGCGTCCACGAGCGCTGAGACTACGCCGCCGCCCGACGGCGCACCAGGGCGGATGTCGTCCTACACCCGCGGGCGCTCGTCGATGCGCTCGATCCAGGCCGCCAGGCGGGGGTGATCGTCGCCGAGCCGCTGGTAGCTGTCGAGCACGCGATGAAACAGCTCGTCGTCGGCCGGATCGCGCCACAGCGCGTACTTCAGGAACGGGTACGCGGCGCAGTCGGCGGCCGAGAACTCGTCCCCGAGCAGGTACGGCCTGCCTGCGAGCATCCGCTCGAAGACGTCCAGCGCGCCGCCGATCGCGTCGGCGAGGACCCCGACCCGCGCGACGTCCGGCGACGGCCCGGCGATCTCGTCCGCGAGCGCGTTCGGCGCGACCTTCCAGACGCCGTCGAACCAGTCGACGAAGCGCATCGTCGCCGCCCGCCCCGTGAAGTCCGGCGGATACAGCGGCGCGGCGGGATAGCGCTCCTCGAGCACCTTGACGATCTGCATCGAGTCGCACACGACCGCCCCGTCGCCGAACTCGACGACGGGCACGAGCGACTGGCCGCTCACGCGCTCGACGGGCGAGCGATCCTCATAGGAGATCCAGACCGACTCGGCCCCCAGCCCCTTGTGACCCAGGGCCAGCGCGACCCGCTCGACGTTCGTGGAGAACGGCGCGCGGTACAGGCGCATCACGCCGGCTCGTCCTGGGTCAGCGCGCGGTACAGCGCGTTGGCCTTGACACCGGTCAGCGATGCCACCACGGTGCTCGCGGCCCGCGGCTTGGCGCCCGCCACCACGAGCTGGCGCAGCGCCGCCAGGGCCGGCGCCAGCTCGGGCTCGCTCACCGGCGCGCCGCCGATGACGAGCACGACCTCGCCGCGCGGCGGCTCGGACGCATAGCGCTCGGCCAGCTCGCCCGCGCTGCCGCGCACGATCTCCTCGTGCAGCTTGGTCAGCTCGCGGCAGACGACGACCGGCCGCTCCGCGTCGGCGGCCGCGAGCACCGCCAGCGACGCCCCGACGCGGTTGGGCGACTCGAACGCGACGATCGTCTCGGGCGCGCGCAGCAGCGTCGCGAGCTCGCCGCGCTTGCGCGGCAGGTAGCCGACGAAGCGCCAGGTGTCCGACGGCAGCGCGCTGGCCACCAGCGCCGACAGCGCCGCGCTCGGCCCCGGCAGCACCTCGATCGCCAGCCCCGCCGCGACGCACGCGCGCACGAGCACGAAGCCCGGGTCGCTGACCAGCGGCGTGCCCGCATCGGAGACGAGGGCGACGACCTCGCCGCGGCTCATCCGCTCGACGAGCTGCGTCGCGCGCGGCAGCTCGTTGTGCTCGTGGTAGCTGACGAGCGTCGCCGACACCCCGTAGCGCTCGAGCAGGACGCGGGTGCGGCGCGTGTCCTCGCAGGCGACGACGTCGGCCTCGCGCAGCGCGCTGAGCACGCGCAGCGTGACGTCCTCGAGGTTGCCGATCGGAGTCGGGCAGACGATCAGGCGGCCGGCCGGGGTCGTGGTCATGAACAGATCACAGCACGTCGCCGACCCCGTCGAAGGCGAGCGCCGCCGCGCCGAGCATGCCCGACTCCGCACCGAAGCGCGCGGGCACGATCCGGACGTGCTCCTTGGAGGGCGAGAGGGCGCGCTCGGCGACCACCGCGCGGGCGGGCGCCAGCAGCAGCTCGCCGGCCGCGATGACGCCCCCGCCGATCACGACGACGTCGGGGTTGAGCATGTTCACGAGGTTCGCCACGCCGACGCCGAGCCAGCGGCCGATCACCGCCAGCGCCTCGATCGCGGCCTCGTCGCCGTCGTGCGCGAGGTCGGTGACGAGCGGGCCGGAGATCTCGCGGCCGGCGGCGAGCGCGTCGCCGAGCGCGGACTGCGGGCGCTCCAGCGCCAGGCGCCGCGCCTCCCGGGCCAGCGCGGCTCCCGAGCAGACCGACTCCAGGCATCCGCGGTTGGGGCAGTTGCCGTTGCAGCGTGGCCCGTCGGCCTGGACGACCATGTGACCGAGCTCGGCGCCCGCGCCCTGGCTGCCGCGCTGCAGGGCGCCGCCGACGACGAGCCCGCCGCCGATCCCGGTGCCGATCGTCAGCAGCGCCGCGTCGCTGGCGCCGCGCGCGGCGCCGAAGCGCCACTCGGCGAGCATCGCGGCGTTGGCGTCGTTGTCGACGAAGACCGGCAGCCCGATCCGCTCGGCGGCGAGATCGCCGAACGGGACGCCGGCCAGCGGCAGGTGCGTCGACATGACCGCGACGCCGCGCGCGCGGTCGATCAGGGCGGGGATGCCGATGCCGACGGCGTCGACGCTGCCCGACGCGCCCTCGATCGCATCGCGCACCTCGGCGACCGCCGAGACGACCGTGTCGAGCACCGCCTGATGGTCGGCCGCACGGGCCGAGCGCGTGGCACGGTGGTGCACGTCGAACGCCGGATCGACCGCGCCGGCCAGCAGCTTCGTGCCACCGAGGTCGACCCCGATCACACAGCCGGTCGCCACGATCGGCCACCATACAGGGCTTCATGCCGCCGCCTGACGAGCCCGACGGGGCGCCCGAGTACCGCGTCTACCGCTCGCGCAAGCCGCTGTTTCGCAAGCGCGGGGGTGGTGGCGGCGACGAGCTCGCCCGGCTGCGCGAGGGCGCCAAACGCGGCGAGACACCGGGCCAATCCGTCCTCCCGGGCGCCGAGCCCGAGCGCCGGCGCGGCCGCGGGCTGATCCCGCAGCCGCCGGCCGCGCCGCGCCGCAAGCGCTTCACCCGCGGGCGGATCATCCGCTGGATCCTGCTCGCGGTGGTCGGTTGGATCGCGCTGTCGGTCGTCGTGTTCCTGTTCAGCGCGCAGATCCAGCAGGGCAAGGTCTCCGACGCCAACCACCTGCTAGGCGGGTCGGGCTACCCGGCGACATCGCCGAACAACATCCTCGTGCTGGGCTCCGACGTGCGTACGAGCGCCAACGCCGAGCCCGGCGCCCAGACGACCGGCAACGGACGCTCGGACTCGATCCTGCTGATGCGCATCGGCGGCGGGGCCAACAGCCGCCTGTCGATCGCCCGCGACACGCTCGTCGACATCCCCGGCGCCGGCCGCCAGAAGATCAACGCGGCCTACTCGATCGGCGGCACGGCGCTCGCCGTGCAGACGATCGAGCAGTACACGGGCATCGACATCAACCATGTGATGATCGTGAGCTTCGAGGACTTCCCGGCGCTGATCGACGCGATGGGCGGGATCACGTACCGCGGCGGGTGCGTCGTGTCCCCGATCAACGGCGGCTTCAAGAACGGCGGCTACACGCTGCGCCTGCCGGCGGGCACGTCGCACATCGACGGCAAGCAGGCGCTGGCGCTGGCGCGGACGCGCAAGAACGCCTGCGCCAAGAACGAGGACGACCTGACCCGGGCGCGGCGCCAGCAGAAGATCGTCGGCGCGATGAAGCGCCGGCTGCTGTCGCCGGCGGCGTTCGCCCGCCTGCCGCTGATCTCCTGGAACGTGCCCAAGGCGCTGCGCTCGGACATGAGCGGGCCGACGCTGCTGGGCCTCTTCGGCGCGCTCTCGGTCGCCGGCACGCCGGAGACGCAGATCCTGGGCACGGTCTCGGGGCAGGTGCCCGAGGCGGTCAAGCAGGCGAGGGTTCGCCGCTTCCTCGTGGGCTGAGGCGCCGCTCAGCTCTTGTCGGGCTTGGTGCTCGACGTGCTCGAGGAGCTCGAGGAGCTCGACGAGCTCGACGAGGAGGAAGCGTCGGAGGACGAGGACGAGGACGACGTCCCGGCCTTCGCGGCGTCGGCCGTCTTGTCGCCCTTGGACGCGTCGCCGCCGGCCGCATCCTTCGCATCGCTCTTCTTGTTGGCGCTGTCGTGCGCGTCCTTCTCGCGGGCGCGCTTCTTCGTGCCGTAGTCGGTGTTGTAGAAGCCCTTGCCCTTGAAGTGCACGGCGATCGGATGAAAGACGCGCGTGACCGGCAGGCCCGTCTCGGGGTCGCACTCGAGGGGCGGATCAACCATCTTCTGCATGATCTCGAACGTCGTGCCGTCCTGGCGTTTGTACTCGTAGAAGGGCACCGACAACTCATTATCTAGCATGGCCCGGCGATGACCCAGCCGACCGCCGACGCAGCCACCATGGAGAAGATCGTCGCCCTGTGCAAACGGCGCGGCTTCATCTTCGCCTCATCGGAGATCTACGGCGGCCTCGGGTCGACGTACGACTACGGCCATTACGGCGTCCTGCTCAAGACGAACGTCAAGAACGAGTGGTGGCGCGCGATGCTCCAGGAGCGCGACGACATCGTCGCCCTGGACTCGGCGATCCTCCAGCACCCGCGCGTGTGGGAGGCGAGCGGACACCTCGCCGGCTTCACCGATCCGATGGTCGACTGCCGCGCGTGCAAGAAGCGCTTCCGCGCCGATCACCTCGACGTCGAGGAGATGTGCCCGGCCAAGGCCTCGCTGCCCAAGACCGCGGATCGCCGCCACGAGCTGACCGAGGCGCGCGACTTCAACCTCATGTTCAAGACGTTCGTCGGCCCGATGGAGGAGAGCGCGTCGGTCGCCTACCTGCGCCCCGAGACCGCGCAGGGCATCTTCGTCAACTTCAAGAACGTCCTGCAGTTCAGCCGCAAGAAGCCGCCCTTCGGCATCGCGCAGGTCGGCAAGTCCTTCCGCAACGAGATCACCCCGGGCAACTTCGTCTTTCGCACGCGCGAGTTCGAGCAGATGGAGATGGAGTTCTTCGTCGCGCCCGACGAGGCGCCGCGGTGGTACGACCACTGGAAGCAGCAGCGCCTTGCCTGGTACGTCGACCTCGGCCTGCGCGAGGACCACCTGCGCATGCGCGAGCACGACCCCGACGAGCTGTCGCACTACTCGTCCGCCACCGCCGACGTCGAGTACTACTTCCCGATCGGCTGGTCAGAGCTCGAGGGCGTCGCCAACCGCGGCAACTTCGACCTGACGCAGCACGCCGAGTACTCCGGCGAGAAGCTCGAGTACTTCGACCCGCAGACGAAGGAGCGCTACGTCCCGCACGTCATCGAGCCGGCCGCGGGCGCCGATCGCGCGACGCTGGCGTTCCTCGTCGACGCCTACGACGAGGACTCGCTGGGCGGCGAGTCGCGCACCGTCCTGAAGCTCCACCCGCGCCTGGCGCCGGTCAAGGTCGCCGTCCTTCCGCTGGTCAAGAAGGACGGCCAGCCCGAGGTCGCCCGCGAGATCGTCAAGGCGCTGCGCGCGCGGATGCAGACCGAGTACGACGAGGGCGGCTCGATCGGCAAGCGCTACCGCCGCCAGGACGAGATCGGCACGCCGTACTGCGTCACGGTCGACCACCGGACGCTTCAGGACCGCACCGTCACCCTGCGCGACCGCGACACGCTCGAGCAGGAGCGCCTGCCGATCGACGGGCTGGCCGACGTGCTCGTGCAACGACTGGCGCGGCAGTGGCGCTCGCCGAAGGGGTAGGGCGTCGGGCGCCGCCATCTCGTCGAGCGCGTCGGCCAGCCGGGCGCGGTCGCCTGACCGCCCTCGCCGCGACGTGCACGCCAACCGGCTGCGCGAAGGTGTGTCGAATCGTGCACGCGGAGCGATACGCGATACGACACACCCCTCGTGCGCTACGTTCCCGGCCAGCCATGGCCGTGACCGTTCCCCCCGCGACCGAGCAGATCGACTACGCCGACCTCTACGCCCGGTGGGAGCGCGGCAACTGGTCGGCGACCGAGATCGACTTCACGCAGGACCGCATCGACTGGCGCGAGAAGTTCACCGACGAGCAGCGCCGCGGGGCGCTGTGGCTCTACACGCTGTTCTTCCACGGCGAGGACTCGGTCGCCGACAACCTCTCGCCGTACATCGACGCCGCGCCGCTGGAGGAGCAGAAGTACTTCCTCGCCACGCAGCAGGTCGACGAGGCGCGTCACGCGGTGTTCTTCCACCGCTGGATGCACGAGGTCGTCGGCGTCGGCGACGGCACGCTGGGCGACGGGCTGCGCTCCACGAGCCACGAGCTCACGTGGGGGCACCGCAAGCTGTTCGGCCGGCTGGACCGGATGGCCGACGAACTGCGCTGCGACACGTCGCCGCTGATGCTGGCCAAGGCCGTGACGCTGTACCACGTGGTGGTGGAGGGCACGCTCGCCCAGCCCGGTCAGCACATGATCGAGACGTCGCTGGAGCAGATGGACCTCATGCCCGGCTTTCGCGAGGGGATGCGCAACGTCGCGATCGACGAGCAGCGCCACATCGCCTTCGGCGTCAAGCTGCTCGCCGACCTGTATCGCGACAACCCGCAGGAGACGCAGGACGCGGTCGTCGACCTGATCCGCGAAGTCCTGCAGTACACGCTCAGCGTGCCGATCCCGCCGGGCTGGGACAGCTCCTACACCGAGAGCCTGGGCTACTCGATGGAGGACCTCTACGAGGAGGGCGCGCGCGCCAACGAAGCGCGGCTGCGGGCGATCGGGCTGCCGCTCGACGAGATCGCGCACTTCCCGTTTCCGATCGACATCACGCCGCGTGAGCGCGGCCGGCAGGCGCTGGCGCTGCTGCGGGCCGGGCTGCTCGGCGCCGGCGACGGCGGGCCGGTCGGCCGCGACCCGGAGACCGTGCAGATCTTCTTCGACCTGCTGGCGCGCAACGTCCGCGGCGGCGAGCTCCCGCGCGGGACGACGATCCAGTGGGACTTCCCCGACCACGAGCCGTGGTATCTGCTCATCGCCGGGCCGAGCGACAAGCGGGCGATCCAGGGCCGCGTGGCCAACCCGACCGTGCGCCTGCGGATGCGCTGGGACGACTTCGGCGAGCTCGTCTCAGAGCGCGCCCAGCCCTACCACCTCATGATGCGCGGCCGGATGCGGCCGTGGGGCGATCCGCGGGTGCTGCTCAAGCTGCAGCGGCTGTTTCACTGAGCGGACCGGTACTGTCGGCGCTGCATGCTGCGTCAAGGACCGATCTCCCGCTTCCTGCACGGCGCGATCGAGTACCTCGCCGGCGCTCTGCTCGTCGCGGCGCCGTTTCTCTTCGCCTTCGATTCCGGCGCCGCGGTCGCGGTCTCGGTCATCGCCGGCGTCCTGGTCATCGTCATCGCGGCCAGCACCGAAGGGCCGAGCTCGCTGATCGACTCGATCCCGATACCGGTGCACCTGCTGCTTGACTTCGCGCTCGCCGCGGCACTCATCGCCTCGCCGTTTCTGTTCGGCTTCAGCGACGAGAGCGCGCCGACGGCGTTCTTCCTCGTCGTCGGCGTCGCGCACCTGCTCGTCACGATCGCGACGCGCTTCAAGACAGGCGACGCCGCCTGAGCGACCCGGCGCCAGCATCGCCGGGGCGGCGGGGCATCGTCTACCCTTCCGCCCGTGAAATTCGTCGACATCGTGTCTCGCTTCGGCGACACCACCCTCCGCATCACCCCCATGCGCCATCCGTGGGACACCGAGACCACGCAGCCCGCGTGGGACATCCAGCTGACCGGCCCCGAGCTCGACGTGTCCAGCCGCTACGTCGAGGATCCCGAGGCGCCGCAGACGCTCGTCGCGTTCTGCGAGGAGCTCGCCGCCGACCACAAGGGCTGGGACGGCGAGAAGGTCTGGAGGTCGGCGGGCGGCGACGCCACCCTGAGCGCCCGGCACGACCAGATCAACACGACGATCGTCACCGCCACCCTGACCGGCGGCGTCGTCCCGCGCTGGACGGCCATCTCGGAGATCCACGTCGACCCGCTGCGCTTCGACCAGGTCGCCAGGAACCTCCGGCTCTACGGCGAGGATCTCTTCGGCGACGAGTACGACGAAGCCGCCGAGTTCGTGCGCCGCAACCCGCGCGAGCTTGCCGGCAAGCCGATCAAGCGAATCGGGACGCCGGACATCGAGCAGCTCCCAAGATGACGACGGCCGCCCACAGGCGGCCGCTTTACCCCGTCATCGACTGACAGCGTCAGAGCGGCGCGCGCGCATGCGCAGCGCGGCCCTGGGCCGCCCGCGCTCATGCCTTGGCGAGGTTGCCCGTGAACTGCTTGACGAGCGCCTGCAGCACGGCCTGCACGGTGCCCTCGCCCATCGACGCCGCCTTGCCGCTGACGTTGGCGGTCACGTCGACCGTGCCACCGTCGCCGCCGATCTGGATCGTGACGTCCCCGTCGGCGTTGCTCTGACCGCCGGCCTCCTTGGCCTGCGCCTTGATCTTCGCGGTCTTGGAACCGTCGTCCTTCTGGACGATCTCGACCGGGCCGCTGAACGTCATCGCCATCGAGCCCATGTCGACCTTGATCTCGGCCTTCGCCTTGTCCGTGCTGTCGGCCGAAAGCACCTTGGCGCCCGGCACGCACGGCACGAGTTTGTTGACGTCCGAGACGATGCCCCACGCATGATCGGGGTCTGAGACGCTGAACTTCTCTTGTAGCTGGGTGGCCATAGCGGCTCCCTTCGTGTGGCTGAGCTCCCCCTCGCAGATGGCGTACCCCCGCTCGCCGCGATCATGCCTCGCGCACGTCGAAGCTATGGACATATAGAAACCCCGCGCCGGTTAGTGTCAGTGGCAGGCCGGGGGCGTGGCGGCGAGGGTGAAGCTCGCCGCGCGGCTCAGGCTACGTCGCGGACGAGCGCACGCACGCACCGCACGCCGGCGGCGATGGCCGGGCCGAAGTCGCGTTGGCCGTCGGCGAGCATGCGCAGCATCATCCCGTCGCCGAGCGCGACGATCACGTCGGCGATCGCCTCGGGCTCGGCGCCGAGGGCGAGGACGCCCGCGCCCTGCTTGGCACGCAGGACGGCGGCGACCTGCTCGCGCAGGCGGCTCAGCAGCTCGCTGAACTCGGCGGCGACCTCCTCGTGGCGGCGCGACAGGACGAAGAGCTCGAAGAGCAGCGTGACGAAGCCGGGGTCGTTGCGCACGACGTCCTGCAACCCATCGACGAGCACGGCGATGACGTCGTCGGCGCTGCCGGCCTGCGCCAGGCCCGCGCCGAGCGCCGCCGTGCGCACGTCGCAGTCGTGGCGCACGACCTCGATCAACAGCCGCTCCTTCGTGCCGAAGTAGTAGTGCAGCAGCCCGCGCGAGACGCCGGCCGCCCGTGCGACCTGCTCGAAGGTCGATCCCGCGGTGCCGCGTTCGGCCACCGAGGCGCGCATCGCCGCGACGATTCGCGCCGCCTTGTCGGTGGCCAGCGGCCGCTCGCCGGTGGTGCCCGCGTTGACCATCACGCGCTGCGCAGCGTACTGGCTGGCTGGCCAAGAAGGACACACCGACCGCCCGCCACGCGCGCGGCAACGCCGCCCGGCCGCCGCCGCCCGGCCTGAGAACGACGAAGGCGCCCCCGGGGGGCGCCTCCTCTACGGCGGTCCTGCCTGCGGCGGGGCGCGATCAGGTCGCGGGGGCCGCCTCGGCCGGCGCCGCCGGGGTGGTGTTGGAGGTGTAGTCGAACTCCTCCTCGGCGCCGAACAGCGCGTCGAGCACCTTGTTGCGCAGCCCCTCGCTCACCGCGATGGCGACCGCGCCGCCGAGCAGCGCGACGAGCAGCAGGCGACCGAGACCGCCCTTGCGCTTCTTCTTCGGCGACTGGTGCTTGGGCGCGTCGCGCAGAGCGGAGGACGCGTCGCGCAGGGCGTCAGCGGACTTCTTCAGGTTGGCGTGCAGCTTCTTGTCCTCGATGAGGTTCTTCGTCGGGGACTTGCCGTGGTTCAGGCGGGAGTACGCGTTTCGCGCGGCCTCGAAGGCCACGACCATGTTGTCGCGCAGCTCGTCGTCCTGGATGACCCGCTGCAGGTACGGGTTCTCCTTCGCGGCTTGGGCGGCTGCGGCGGCCTTGGCGGCCTTGTCCTTCGCTGCCATCTAGTTCACCTCGGGTTGCTTGCTTGGGGCGTTGATTGAGCATATACCCGGCTTCCGTTCGCCCCAGCCCCTTCGAGCGGCTCGAGCGCCGCCTCGAAGACCTCGCCGATCTCGCTGACGAAGCGAAACTCGAGCTTGTCGCGCAGGTGCTCGGGGATCTCGTCGGTGTCGGGCTCGTTGAGCTCGGGCGCGATGACGGTGGTGATGCCGTTGCGCTGCGCGGCGAGTGCCTTGTCCTTCAGCCCGCCGATCGGCAGGACCTGGCCGGTCAGCGTCATCTCGCCGGTCATCGCGAGCGCGTCGCGCACGTGGCGGCCGGTCAGCAGCGACACGAGCGCCGTCGCCATCGTGATCCCCGCGCTCGGCCCGTCCTTCGGGATCGCACCCGCCGGGACGTGGATGTGGACGTCGTGCGTCCGAAACCAGTCCGAGGGCAGGTTCGGCGCGAGCTCGCGCAGATGGCCGCGCACGTAGGACAGGGCGGCCGCGGCGGACTCCTTCATGACCTCCCCGAGCTGGCCGGTGATCTGCAGCTCGCCCTCCCCGTCGAAGGCCTGCGCCTCGATGAACAGCACGTCGCCGCCGACCGGCGTCCAGGCCAGGCCGGTCGCGACGCCCGCGACCCGGGTGCGGCGGCGCGTCTCGGAGTGGTAGCGCTTGCGGCCGAGCAGCGCGCGCGCCCGCGCCTCGCCGACCGAGCCCTTCGGCGTCTCGCCCTCGGCGACGCCGCGGGCGATCTTGCGCGCGACCGCCCCGATCTGGCGCTCGAGCTCGCGCACGCCGGCCTCGCGCGTGTAGTCGCCGATCACGGCGCGCAGCGCGGCGTCGGTGATCCGCAGCTGGCTGCGCTTCAGCCCGTTGCGCTCGGCCTGGCGCGGGACGAGGTAGCGCTTGGCGATCTGCAGCTTCTCGTCGGCGGTGTAGCCGGCGATCTCGATCATCTCCATGCGGTCGCGCAGCGGGCCGGGGATCGTGTCCAGCGTGTTCGCCGTCGTGATGAACATCACGCGCGAGAGGTCGAACGGCAGGTCGAGGTAATGGTCGCGGAAGTTCTCGTTCTGCTCGGGATCGAGCACCTCGAGCATCGCGCTGGCCGGGTCGCCGCGGAAGTCCGAGCCCATCTTGTCGATCTCGTCGATCATGAACAGCGGGTTGTCAGAGCCCGCGTCGCGCAGCGCGCGGATGATCGTGCCGGGCATCGCGCCGATGTACGTGCGGCGGTGGCCGCGGATCTCGGCCTCGTCGCGCACGCCGCCGGCGCTGATGCGCTCGAACTCGCGGCCGAGCGCGCGGGCGATCGACTTGCCCAGCGAGGTCTTGCCGACGCCGGGCGGGCCGACGAAGCTGAGGATCGTCCCGCGCGAGACGCCCTCCGCGCCGACGAGCTTGCGCACGGCGAGGAACTCGAGGATGCGGTCCTTGACCTGCTCGAGGCCGTAGTGGTCCTCGTCGAGGATCTGGCGGGCGTGCGCGAGGTCGAGGTTGTCCGCGGTCGACGTGTTCCACGGCAGCGACGCGATCCACTCCAGGTACGTGCGGATGACGCCGTGCTCGGCGGCGGCCGGGGGCAGATTCTCCAGCCGGCCGAGCTCGCGGTCGGCCTGCTTGCGCGCGTCCTCGGGCAGGTCGATCGCCGCGAGCTGCTCGCGCAGCTCGTTGGCCTCGGCGGCGGACTCGTCGAACTCGCCGAGCTCGTCCTGGATCGCCTTGAGCTGCTGGCGCAGGATGAACTCGCGCTGCGTGCGGTCCATGTCGGACTGGACCTGGTTCTGGATCTCCGAGCCGATCGAGATGACCTCCAGCTCGCGGGCGAGCGCCTCGGTCAGGCGGCGCAGCCGCTTGGCGACGTTGGGCTCCTCGAGCAGCGCCTGCTTGTCGTCGGTCGGCAGCCGCAGCGAACCGGAGATGATGTGGCTCAGGGCGCCGGGCTCCTCGACGTTGGCGACCGCGATCTGCAGCTCCTCGGGCAGGTAGGGAACGGCCTCGACGATCTGCGAGAACGTCTGCTGGACGTTGCGCATGAGCGCCGTCAGCTCGGGCGACTCCTCGACGACGTCGGGCTGCTCGGAGATCTCGGCGACGAGGTAGGCCTGCTCGTGGCGCCAGCTGTCGATCCTCACCCGCTGGCCGCCCTGGACGAGCACGCGCAGGGTGCCGTCGGGCACCTTGAGCATGCGCGCGATGACCCCGACGACGCCGACGTCGAAGAGCTCCTCCGGTCCGGGCTCCTCGAGCTCGGGCTGGCGGCTGGCGACCATCACGAGCATGCGGTTGCCGGCGAGCACGTCGTTGACGAGCTGGATCGAGCGCTCCTGGCCGATCGCCAGCGGCGTCAGCGTCTCGGGGAACGGCACGGTCTCGCGCAGCGGCAGGACCGGCAGCGTGTCGGGCACGGGCTGCCCCATGCCGACCTCGATCTCGCGGACGGCGTGGCCGTCGCTGACGACGTCGATCATCGTCCCTCGATGTCTGTGGGCTCGGCCGAGCCGCGCTCGATCGGCACGCTGCGGATGTGCGACTGCGGATCGGCGAGCGGCAGCTCGACGCGCAGGATGCCGTCCTGGTAGGTCGCCCGGGCCTGCTCGGCGACGACCTCCGCGCCGAGCTCGATCGTGCGCCGGAACGGGCCGTGCTCGATCTCGAGCTGCTGGTAGACGCGCGACTCGGCGTCGGCCTCGCGGCGGTGGCCGGTGAGCGTCAGCGCGCGGCCCTGGATCTCCAGGCCGAGGTCGCCCGCGTCGATGCCGGCGAGCTCGGCATGGACGACCGCGCGCGGCGGCTCGGCGGCGTAGAACACGTCGACGGCGGGGCTGAAGCCGGTGCGCCGCGACGTGAGCCCGACGCTGCCGAACACGTCGCCGAACAGCTCGTCCATCTCGCGCCGCATGCGCTCGAAGTTCGCGAAGAGATCGCGCTCGCGGGCCATGACCGGGCAGCGTACCCACTGCACGCCGCCGCGCCCGCTCGATCACACCTCGTAGACGGCGCCCTCCCGCGCGAGCTCGACCGGACCGGGGAACGCGCGCCGCGCCTCGCCGAGCGCCCGGTCGCCGTCGAGCTCGTCGGAGATGTGCGTCAGCACGAGCCGCTGTGCCTCGCAGCGGGCGGCGTGGGCACCGGCCTCGGCCGCCGTCAGGTGGCCGCGATGGCCGTGGGGCTCGGGGGTGACGAGCGTGGCCTCGAGGAAGAGCAGGTCGGTGCCGGCGGCGAACTCGTCGAGCGCGTCGGTGGGGCCGTGGTCGGCGCCGAACGTGAGACGCTCGCTGGTTGCGCAGCGCACGTCGACGGCGTTGGCCGGGATGTAGTGCGGGACGGGCTGGAAGCGCAGCGTCAGCGAGCCGACGCGGGCCGGCTGCGCGAGGTCGTACTCGGCGATCTCGAACGCGCCGTCGAGCAGGCGCGGCTGGCCGCCGGCGACGGTCAGCGTGTTCAGCAGCGTCGTCCCGTCCGGTGGGACGAGCAGCCGCGGGCGCGGCGGGCCGCCGCCGCCCGTGCGCCGGCCGCCGTGGCCGCGCGGCCCGTACGTCAGCGCGCACGCGTAGGGGACGAGGTCGAAGAAGTGATCGGGGTGCATGTGCGTGACCACGACGGCGTCGATGTCGTCGTAGGCGCAGACCCGGCGCAGCTTGGAGAACACCCCGCTGCCGCAGTCGACCAGCAGGCGCGTGCCCGCGTCCTCGACGAGATAGCCGCTGCACGCGCCGTCGAGGTCCTGCCACGCGGGCGACTTTCCGAGCACCGTGACCTTCACGGCGCAAGACTCTATGCGGGAAGCCCCGGCCCGCGTGAACCGTGCGTTCAGCGCGCGTGCAGCGTGGCCTGCTCCTGCGCGCTGGGAAACGCCCACGCGGCCTGCGTGCGGCGTTCCTGGCGAAACGCGAAGCGCAGCTGCTGCGGCGGGCGCAGCCCCTCGGGGCTGTCGGGCCGGAAGGTCGGGCACGGCTCGTCGAGCTGGAGCGCGCAGAGCAGGTTGCGAGAGAAGAAGCAGTCCTCGCACGCCACCTTCTTCGCCGTCGTCCGCGCCTTGACCATTCGTCCCAGCACCCCTCGTCGCACACCCGAACCGGGTGCCATCACAGCATGCGCCGCGGGCGCGCTTCAAGGGTCACAGACGCCCGTTTGCGCTCTTATGGGTTTTTTGGATCTGGGCAGCCCGCAAATGCCGGACGAATCCGGTGCCTACCCGGCAGGAGGGTGCGAGCAAGCAGATCTCGCCCCTCCTGATCGCCATCGATCGCGCTCTTTGGGGACACTTTCGCCAGCATGGCCGCCGACCGCCACGACACGATCGTCGTCGGCGCGGGCATCCTCGGCCTCGCGGTCGCCCGCGAGCTGCTCGCCCGGCGCCCCGCTGAGCGGGTGCTCGTCGTCGAGCGCGAGGCCGCTGTCGCCGCGCACCAGAGCACGCACAACTCCGGCGTCATCCACGGCGGGATCTACTACGCGCCAGGCTCGCTGAAGGCCCGGCTGTGCGTCGACGGCGCCGCGCGCATGTCCGCCTACTGCTCGGCCAGCGCGATCGACGTCCGGCGCATCGGCAAGCTCGTCGTCGCGCTGCATCGCGGCGAGATCGCCGCCCTCGACGAGCTCGAGCGCCGCGCGCACGCCAACGGCGTCCCCGGCGTCCGCCGCCTGGACGCGGGCGGCCTGCGGGCGATCGAGCCCCAGGCCACCGGCATCGCCGCGCTGCACCTGCCCAACACCGCGATCGTCGACTTCGGCGTCGTGTGCCGCCGGCTCGCCGGCGACGTGGTCGCCGCGGGCGGCGAGCTGCGCTGCAGCTGGGAGGTCGGCGCCGTCACCACGACCACGCACGAGATCCGCCTGCACAGCACCGGCGGCGACGCGGCCCGCGCCGCCCGCGCCGTCTTCTGTGCCGGCCTCTGGTCCGACCGCCTCGCCGTCCTCGCCGGCGCCGATCCCGATCCCCGCATCGTCCCCTTCCGCGGCGCCTACCGCCAGCTGCGCCCAGAACGCCACGAGCTCGTCCGCGGCCTCATCTACCCCGTCCCCGACCCCCGCCTGCCGTTCCTCGGCATCCACCTCACCCCCACGACCGACGGCAGGGTCCTGATCGGCCCCTCGGCCCTCCTCGCCGGCGCTCGCGACGCCTACCGCCCCGCCGCCCTGCGCCCAACCGACCTGCGCGACACGCTCGCCTGGCCCGGCGCCTGGCGCATGGCCCGCCGCTGGTGGCGCACCGGCCTCGCCGAAGCGCGCCTCGCCGCCAGCCCCTGTGCCTTCGCCGCCGCGGCCGCCCGCTACGTCCCGGAGATCGGCCCCGACGATCTCGAGCCCGCCTTCGCCGGCGTCCGCGCCCAAGCCGTCGCGCGCGACGGCCGCCTCGTCGACGACTTCCTCCTCTCCTGCACCCCCCGCGCCATCCACGTCCGCAACGCGCCCTCCCCCGCGGCCACGTCAGCGCTCGCCCTCGCCGCCCTGATCGCCGATCACGCCGACGGGCTCCCCTGACCACGCGACCGGCGCTGACGCCGCGGCGCGCGGGCTCGAGGGATTGGCGTGGGGTGTCGGCGCTCGTTGCAGGGCCGGCATGTGGCGGACGCCGGCCCGGCATGGGCGCGGGCACTCGAACGCGAGCGCGCCATCCGTTTGGCGAGTCCGCCGATGGGCGACCATGCAAGCCCCATGCGGATCCTGCTCACAGGCGCCAGCGGCTCGGTCGGCGCCGCGCTCGCGCCCGCCCTCCTCGAAGCCGGACATGACGTACGCGGCTTCGGGCGAGATCCGGCCACCGTCCCCACGACGCTCGAGTTCGTCGCGGGCGACGCGATCACCGCCACCGGCCTCGACGAGGCGCTCGACGGCATCGACGTCGCCTACTTCCTCATTCACTCCATGGAAGGCAACGGGCGCAACGGCTTCGAGGACAACGAACGCGCGGCCGCCGAGAACTTCGTCGCCGCCGCCCAGGCGGCCGGCCTGCGCCGCGTGGTCTACCTCGGCGGCCTGGTCCCGCAGGACCGGCCGCCCTCGCGTCACCTGCGCAGCCGCCTGGAGGTCGAGCAGATCCTGCTCGCCGGCGTGCCGGAGGCCGTCGCGCTGCGAGCCTCGATCGTCATCGGGGCACGCTCACGCTCCTTTCGCTTCATGGTCCACCTCGTCGAGCGGATGAAGATCCTCACGCTGCCGCCGTGGCGCGAGCACCGCACGCAGCCGATCGACGAGCGCGACGTCAGGGCGTTCTTGCTCGCGGCGGCGACGACGCCGCACGCCGACGGCGGGTTGTCACTGGATATCGCCGGGCCCGACGTACTGACCTACGAAACGATGATCGAGCGCATCGCCGACCTCATGCTCGTGCGCCGGCGGACGCTGCGCTTGGGCCGCAACGCGACGCCGCTCGTGGCGCCGATCGCCGCCGCGATCGCCGATGAGGACACCGGCTTCATCGCACCGCTCATGGAGAGCCTGGCCGGCGACCTGCTGCCGCGCGACGAGCGGGCCGTCGAGGTGCTCGGCGTGCGCCTGCATCGCTTCGACCGCGCCGTCGAGCGGGCGCTGCGCGAGTGGGAGGCCGGCGAGCCGCTGGCGGCACGATGAACCCGCGCCCACCGTGCGAGAAGACCCAATAGGTTCCGTGCCGCATGTCCGTCGTGGTCGCCAGCATCGATATCGAGGCCCCCCTGCAGGAGGTCTGGGACACCGTCATGAACCCGGGGCGCATGGGCGAATGGGTGACGATCGTCGACCGCATCGACCAGATCGACCCGGGTCCGATCCGGCCCGGCTTTCGGATGAGCCAGACGCTGCATCTGCGCGGCATGCCGTTCAAGGTTCAGTGGACGCTCGAGGAGCTCGACGCGCCGCGCTATGCACGCTGGGAGGGCAGCGGTCCGGCCCGCGCCAAGGCCGTAACCGAGAACCGCCTGAGCGAGCGAAACGGCCGCACGCATTTCAACTATCGCAACGAGTTTCGCACCCCGTTCGGACCGCTCGGCGCGGCGGCGTCGCGGGTCATCGTGGGCGGCATTCCGGAAAAGGAGGCAAACGCCTCGCTGCGCCGTCTGCGCGACCTCTTGGAAGCCCGGCGTTAAAAAACGGCCACGTACCGTGCCTTCCGACCGCTCGATGGTCTAGGCTGTGTGACGGTAATTGTCACTATGCCTGAACGGGGAAACGTACATGGCAGACTTCCTTGACGAGAAGCGCAGCGAGATCCGCGCGCGGCTGAAAGAACTCAAGCCGCTCGTTGACGAGTATCAGCGCCTGGAGGCCGCAGCCGCGGCACTGGACGGCGTCCCGGCGAACGAGGGGGGCGCTCGCACCGCGAGCGCATCGCCCGTCGCACGCCGCGCGCGCGCCCAGGCAGGGCCCAAGCGCGCCAAGAGCAACGGCAGCGGCCGCCGCGGCCGGCCCAAGGGCACGGGCACGCGTGGCGCCGAGGCGCTTGCGCTCGTCCGCTCCAAGCCCGGCATCACCATCCCGGAGATCGCCGAGCAGATGGGCATCAAGCAGAACTACCTCTACCGGGTGCTGCCCGGCCTGGCCGACGACGGCCTGGTCAAGAAGGACGGCCGCGGCTGGCATCCCAAGGAGGCCGCGTAAGCATCGACGGGTCGCGCATCGGGCTGGGGCGCCTGTAATAGGTGCGCCAGCACCTATATGTGTTACTCGTTGCAAGCCGCACTCGCTCCCCGGGGTCAGTCACGGTGAGAACCGGGACGGACCTCGTGGGAACGAGCGTCGGCGCGCTCAGATCAGCCCGAGCTGGCTGACCGCGTCGCGCTCGTCGGTCAGCTCCTTGACCGTGGCGTCGATCTTGGCGCGAGCGAACTCCCCGACCTCGAGATCCTGCACGATCTCGTAGCCGCCGTCCGCGCAGCGCACGGGGAAGCTCGAGATGAGCCCCTCCGCGACGCCGTAGGAGCCGTCCGACGCGACGGCCATCGAGCGCAGACCGCCGGCGCCCGCGACCCAGTCGCGCACGTGATCGATCGCCGCGTTGGCCGCCGACGCCGCCGACGACGCGCCGCGCGCCTCGATGACCTCGGCCCCGCGCTTGCCCACGCGCGGGATGTACTCGTTCTCGTACCAGTCCATGTCGACCTGGTCGGCGGCGCACGCGCCCTTGACCTTCGCGTTGAACAGGTCGGGGAACATCGACGGCGAGTGGTTGCCCCAGACGACGAGATCCTCCACGTCGTCGACGCTCACCCCGAGCTTCTGCGCGAGCAGCGCGACCGCCCGGTTCTGGTCCAGGCGGGTCATCGCGGTGATCCGCTCGGCCGGGATGTCCGGCGCGTTGGCGGCGAGGATCAGCGCGTTCGTGTTCGCCGGGTTGCCGACCACGAGCACCTTCACGTCATCGGCCGCGGCCGCGTTGAGCGCCGCGCCCTGCGGCTTGAAGATCGCGCCGTTGGCCTCGAGCAGGTCGGCGCGCTCCATGCCCTTCGAGCGCGGCCGCGCGCCGACGAGCATCGCGATGTTCACGCCGTCGAACGCCTGCGCGGGGTCGTCGTAGATGTCGACCGAGCGCAAAAGCGGGAACGCGCAGTCGGTCAGCTCGAGCGTCGTGCCCTCGGCGGCCTTGACCGCCTGGGGGATCTCGAGCAGCTTGAGGGCGATGGGGGTGTCGGGCCCGAGCAGCTGGCCGGACGCGATACGAAACAGCAGCGCGTAGCCGATCTGGCCGGCGGCGCCGGTGACCGCGACCTGTACTGGGGCGATTCCGATCATGCATTCATCTCCTCGATCACGGCGTCGGCAGATTGGCTGGTGCCGACGGCGGTGGGGTCAGTGCGGCTGGGCTTGAGATCGTATGTGACCTTGTCCCCCGCGCGCATGGCCGTAGCGATCGCCTCGCCGGCGCGCGCGCCCGCGGAGGTCTCCTCGCGGTGGTCGAGCGGGTGGACACCCGACAGCATGAGCGCCGTCGGGTTCATGCGGTCGGAGCCCGCATACGCGGGGAACTTCACGGTGCGCTTCGACGCCACGGGGATGAAGGTCGCGTCGTGCGCCAAGCGCGCGCTGCCAACGCCGCTAGCGTGTCGATCCGATGAAGATCATCTACACCCTCACCGACGAGGCGCCCGCGCTCGCCACCGCCTCGCTGCTGCCGATCGTGCAGGCGTTCGCCGCCGCCGCGGACGTCGACGTCGAGCTGCGCGACATCTCGCTCGCCGGCCGGATCCTCGCCCAGTTCCCGCAGCGGCTGACCCCCGAGCAGCGGGTCCCCGATGCGCTGGCCGAGCTCGGCGAGCTGGCCGGGACGCCGGCCGCGAACATCATCAAGCTGCCGAACATCAGCGCGTCGCTGCCGCAGCTCAGGGCGGCGATCGCCGAGCTGCAGGCGAAGGGCTACGCGATCCCCGACCTGCCCGAGGATCCCGCCGATCCGGTGCGCGTCAAGTACGACGCGGTCAAGGGCAGCGCGGTCAACCCGGTCCTGCGCGAGGGCAACTCCGATCGCCGTGCCCCCGCGTCCGCGAAGGCCTTCGCGCGCTCGCATCCGCACGCGATGGGCGCGTGGTCGCCGGACTCGAGGTCCCACGTGTCGACGATGTCCGGCGGCGACTTTCGCTGCACCGAGCGGTCCGTCACCGTCGCGGCTGACGGCGCCGTGCGCGTCGAGCACGTCGGCGGCGACGGGACCGTCACGGTGCTCAAGGCGGGCATCGCGGTGCTCGCCGGTGAGGTGCTCGACGCCGCCGTCATGCGCCGCGCGGCGCTCGATGCCTTCCTCGCCGAGCAGGTCGCCGACGCCAAGGCGCAGGGCGTGCTCTTCTCGGTGCACCTGAAGGCGACGATGATGAAGGTCTCCGACCCGATCATCTTCGGCCACGCGGTGCGCGCCGTGGTCGGCGACGACGTGTTCGAGGGGCTCGACGCCAGCCCGAACGACGGCCTGGCGAGCCTCTTGACCGCGCACCCGGAGGTCCGCGAGGCGGTCGAGTCCGCGCTTGCCGCGGGCCCGTCGATCGCGATGGTCGACTCCGACAAGGCCATCACGAACCTGCACGCGCCGTCGGACGTCATCGTCGACGCCTCGATGCCCGCGGCGATCCGCTCCTCGGGACAGATGTGGAACGCGGCGGGTGAGCAGCAGGACGCGAAGTTCGTCATCCCCGACTCCTCGTACGCGGCGCTGTACGCCGAGACCGTCGAGCACTGCCGCGAGCACGGCGCGTTCGACCCGGCGACGATGGGGACGACGCCGAACGTCGGGCTCATGGCGCAGAAGGCCGAGGAGTACGGCTCGCACGACAAGACGTTCGAGATCGCCACCGCCGGCACGGTGCGCGTGGCCGACGACGGCGATGCCGTGCTGCTCGAGCACGAGGTGCAGGCCGGCGACATCTGGCGCATGTGCCAGACGAAGGACGCGGCGATCCGGAACTGGGTCGAGCTGGCGGTGGCTCGTGCTCGTGCGACCGGCGCGCCGGCCGTCTTCTGGCTCGACGAGACGCGCGCGCACGACGCGCAGCTGCTGAGGAAGGTCCGCCCGGCGCTCGACGCGCTCGCTACCGAGGGCCTGCGGATCGAGGTCATGCCGGTCGCCGAGGCGACGCGCTTCACGCTCCAGCGCGCTCGCGCGGGGCAGGACACGATCTCCGTCACCGGCAACGTCCTGCGCGACTACCTCACCGACCTGTTTCCGATCCTCGAGCTCGGCACGAGCGCGAAGATGCTCTCGATCGTCCCGCTCATGAACGGCGGCGGGTTGTTCGAGACCGGCGCCGGGGGGTCGGCGCCGAAGCACGTCCAGCAGCTGCTCAAGGAGAACCACCTGCGCTGGGACTCGCTCGGGGAGTTCCTGGCGCTCGCGGTGTCGCTGGAGATGCTCGCCGAGACGACCCGCAACGCGCGCGCCAAGTTGCTCGCTGAGGCGCTGGACCGGGCGACCGGCAGCGTGCTGGAGAACGGCCGCTCGCCGTCGCGGCGGTGCGGCGAGCTCGACAACCGCGGCAGCCATTTCTACCTCGCGCTGTACTGGGCGCAGGAGCTTGCCGGTCAGACGCAGGACATCGCGCTGGCCGAGCTGTTCGCAACGGTCGCCGACCAGCTCGCCGCCGACCAGGACGCGATCGCCGAGGAGATGCTGCTCGTGCAGGGCGAGCCGGTGGACATCGGCGGCTACTACCGGCCCGACCCCGCGCGCGTGGATGCGGTCATGCGCCCGAGCGCGGCGTTCGCCGTGGCGCTCGCGGTCCTGACGCGCGGCGCCACCTCGTACCCCGCCGCCTGAGCCCGGCGGCAGGTGCCCAGCGAGGCCGGCACCCGTGCCCGAGCTACGTCCGCTAAACCGGTGTCTCCCACAGCGGCCGGACCGGATCGCCGAGCGCGGTCGTGAGCATGCTGCGCAGCTCGTCGGCGAGTCGCCGCGCGGTCGCCGCGTCGAAGCGGTCGGCGGCGTAGTCCAGGCGGCAGCGCAGCGATCCGTCGGCGGCCGGCGCGTCGAACGCGAGCTGCAGGTCGGCCTCGAGCGGGGCGCTCGTGGCGCCCGCAGGCACCACGAGCAGCTCGGCCGGCGATCGCCGACCGAGCGCCTCGCAGACGCGCTCGAACGAGACGGCCCGGCGCTCGAAGGCGGCGCGGGCGACCGCGTCGACGCGCAGCAGGAGCTCGAGCAGGCTCGGGTCGCCGGAGGTGTCGGTGCGCAGGACGAACGTCGCGCCTGCGTCGACGAAGGCGACCGGGATGTCGTTGCCGCCGCCGTGCGCGGTCACGAGCGCCGCGAGCGCCGCCTCCAGCACCAGCGCAGCGCTCGTGCCGGTGCGGCGCGCCAGGCGCTCGAGCGCCGTGCTCGCCGCGCGGTCGAGCGCCAGCGCCGCCGTGCCGCGCTCGCCGCTCGGCCGCGCCGGCGCCGGGCGGTCCGCCGGCAGCGCCAGCGTCGGCGGCAGGTCGCGCAGGGTCTCGCGCCAGTAGCGCAGCTGACTCGCCTCGCGATCCTCGCCGCCACCCGCCAGCGTCGTCGTCCCGACAAGCCCGCGCGCCAGCCGCGCGACGGTCGGCGCGCTGTAGACGTCGCGCAGCGCGACGTCGGCGCCGAGCGTCGCGCGCAGCCGGCTGACGAGCCGGATGGCCATCAGGGAATGCCCGCCGAGCGCGAAGAAGTCGTCGTCCAGACCGATGTCGGGAAGGTCGAGCAGCTCGGCGAAGAGCGCCGCGACGGCCTGCTCCTCGGGTGTCTGCGGACGCGCCTGCGCCGCGACGGCCGCGCGCTCGGGCGCCGGCAGCGCCGCCCGGTCGAGCTTGCCGTTCGGCGTCGTCGGCAGCGGCGCGTCGAGCACGACGATCACGCTGGGCAGCAGCGCCTCGGGCAGCGTCCGCGCGGCGTGCTCGCGCAGCTCGCCGGGCTGCACGCCGTCGCCGACGACGTAGCCGACGAGCCGCTCGCCGTCGACGATCACCGCCGCCTGCGCGACCGCCGGGTGCGCGCTCAGCGCGGCCTGGATCTCGCCCAGCTCGACGCGGTGGCCGCGGATCTTGACCTGGCCGTCGGCGCGGCCGAGGAACTCGAGGACGCCGTCGGCGCGCCAGCGGGCGCGGTCGCCGGTGCGGTACATGCGCTCGCCGGCCTCCGACCAGCGGTCGGCGGCGGCGAACGGATCGGCCACGAAGCGCTCCGCGGTCAGCGCCGCGCGGTCGTGGTAGCCGCGCGCGAGCTGGACGCCGGCGAGGTAGAGCTCGCCGGGAACGCCGGGCGCGACCGGCTGCAGGCCGGCGTCGAGCACGTAGCAGCGCGTGTTCCAGACCGGCCGTCCGATCGGCACCATGGCGCCGTGCCCGGCGCCGTCGTCCTGCCACGCGGTGACGTCGACGGCCGCCTCGGTCGGGCCGTAGAGGTTGTCGATCGCGATGCCCGTCAGCTCGCGGAAGCGCCGTGCCGCGTCGGCGCCGAGCGCCTCTCCGCTGCAGATCACGTGGCGCAGGCTCGCCGACCAGGCGGCGTCGCCGGAGACCTCCGGCGCGTGCAAAAACGCCTCCAGCATCGACGGGACGAAGTGCAGCGCGGTGATCTGCTGCTCGCGCACGAGCTCGGCGAGGTAGGCGGGGTCGCGGTGCCCGCCGGGCCGCGCGAGCACGATCGCGGCGCCCTCGCGCAGCGCCCAGAAGAGCTCCCAGACCGAGACGTCGAAGCTCGTCGGCGTCTTCTGCAGGATGCGGTCGTCCGCGTGCAGCCCGTAGCGCGACTGCATCCAGTCCAGCCGGTTGACGATCGCCCGGTGGCTGACGAGCACCCCCTTCGGACGACCGGTCGAGCCCGACGTGTAGATCAGGTAGGCGGGCCGGTCGGCGGCCAACGGGGCGGCGCTCACGGCGTCGTCGGCGTGCTCGTCGGGATCGGCGTCGTCGGCGGCGGCGACGGCGACGGCGAGCCGCTCGACGTCGGTATCGAGCGCGAGCGCGCTGGGCTCGCCGACGAGCACGATCCGCGCGCCGGAGTCGGCGAGCATGAAATCCAGCCGCTCGACCGGGTAGTCGAGGTCCAGCGGCAGGTAGGCCGCGCCGGCCTTGAGCACCCCGAGCAGCGCGACCATCAGCTCCAGCGATCGCGGCAGCGCGACGGCGACGACGTCCTCGGCGCCGATGCCGCGCGCCCGCAGCCGCCGCGCCAGCCTGCCGGCGCGCTCGTCGAGCTGCGCGTAGCTCATCCGCCGGTCCTCGAAGATCAGCGCCGTGGCGCCGGGCGCCTGGGCGACCTGGCCGTCGAACGCGTCCAGCAGCGTCCCGCCGGGCGTCTTGCGCCGGGTCGCGTTGAAGTCCTGCAGCACCTGCGCGCGCTCGTCGCCGGCCAGCAGCTCGAACGTCGCCAGCGGGCGGTCCGGATCGGCGATCGCCTGCCCGAGCAGCCGCATGAGCCGCTCGCCGAGCGAGCGCGCGGTGGCGGCGTCGAAGAGATCCTGCGCGTAGTCGAGCGTGCAGCCGACGTGGCCGGAGCGCTCGTCGTCGGTGAACGTGAACGCGAGGTCGAACTTCGCCGCCTGCAGGTCGAACGGCTGCTCCTCGATCGGCAGGTCGCCGAGCAGCGGCCCGCCCGCGCCCGCGCCCGGGCCGATCGGCGCCGCCGCCGCGACCATGACCTGAAACAGCGGGTTGACGCCGAGGGCGCGCGGCGGGTTGAGCGCCTCGACGACGGCGTCGAACGGGACGTCGGCGTTGGCGTAAGCCGCCAGGTCGGTCGCGCGCACGCGCTCGAGCAGGTCGGCGAAGCCGGGCGCGCCGCAGACGTCGCAGCGCAGCACGAGCGTGTTGACGAAGAAGCCGACGAGCGGGTCCAGCGCCGCGTCGTCGCGCCCGGCGACGGGCGCGCCGAGCGCGATGTCCTCGCCGGCGCCGAGGCGCGCCAGCAGCGCGGCGACGGCGGCCTGGAAGGCCATGAACATGCTCACGCCGAGTCCGCGCGTGAGCGCCCGCAGCTCCCACGCGAGCTCGGGCTCGAGGTCGAAGCGCAGCCGGCCGCCGCGCCACGTCGGCTGCGCCGGGCGCGGGCGGTCGGTCGGCAGGGCGAGCTGCGCCTCCAGGCCGCGCAGCGTCTCGCGCCAGAAGTCCAGCTGGCGCGCCGCGAGGCTGCCGGGCTCGCCGGAGCGGCCGAGCAGCTCGCGCTGCCAGAGCGCGTAGTCGGCGTACTGCACGGCGAGCGGCTCCCAGTCGGGCGCGCCGCCGGCGGCGCGCGCGGCGTACGCCGTCGAGAGGTCCGACAGCAGCGGACCGGTCGACCCCTCGTCGGTCGCGATGTGGTGCGCCAGCAGGACGAGCGCGTGGTCCTCGGCGGTGTGCGTGACGAGCGTCGCGCGTAGCGGCAGGTCGCGCCCGAGGTCGAACGGGCGCAGCCCCGCGACCTGCACCGCCGCCGCGAGCGCCTGCTCGTCGGCGGCCGGCACGAGCGCCAGCGACGGCTGCGCGTCGGCGGCCGCGAGGATCCGCTGGTACGGCCGGCCGTCGCGCTCGCCGATCAGCGTGCGCAGCGCCTCGTGGCGCCCGACGACATCCGCCAGCGCGGCACGCAGCGCGTCGACGTCGAGCGCACCGGCGATCCGCAGCACCGACGGCACGTTGTAGGTCGAGGACGGGCCCTCGAGCGCCGCGAGCGTCCACAGCCGCTGCTGCGCCGCCGACGGCGGGATCTCGTCCGGGCGCTCGCGTGCGACGACCGGCGGCCGTGCCGTCGCGTCCGCCAGGCCGATCCGCTCGCTGAGCTGGGCGACCGTCGGGGCCTCGAAGAGGTCGCGGATCGCCAGCTCGGCGCCGAGCTCGGAGCGCACCCGGCCGACGACACGGATCGCCAGCAGGGAGTGGCCGCCGAGGTCGAAGAAGCTGTCGTCGATGCCGACCCGCTCGACGCCGAGGCTGTCGGCGAACACCTCGCAGAGCAGGCGCTCCTGCTCCGTGCGCGGATCGCGGCTGCCGGCGGCGCCGCCGACCGCCTGCGACGGGTCGGGCAGTGCCGTGACGTCGAGCTTGCCGTTGACCGTCAGCGGCAGCCGGTCGACGAGCAGCAGCCCGGCCGGCACCATGTGGTCGGGCAGCGTGCGCCGCAGCTGCTCGCGCAGGCGAGCGGCGAACGTCTCGTCGCCGGCGGCGCGCGGGTCGTCGGCCACGACGTAGCCGATCAGCCGCTTGAGGCCGGCGGCGCCCGGCGTGGCGGCGGCGACGACGGCGGCGTGAGCGACCTCGGGATGCGCGTCGAGTGCCGCCTCGACCTCGCCGAGCTCGACGCGGTGGCCGCGCACCTTGACCTGGTCGTCGGTGCGGCCGAGGAAGTCGAGGTTGCCGTCGGCGCGGCGGCGTACGAGGTCGCCCGTGCGGTACATGCGCGAGCCCGCCCCCGCCTGGCCCGTCGCGAACGGGTCGGCGACGAAGCGCTCGGCGGTCAGCCCGGCCCGCTCGTGGTAGCCGCGCGCCAGCCCGACGCCGGCGATGTAGAGCTCGCCGGGGCAGCCCGGCGGGACCGGGCGCAGCGCGCTGTCGAGCACGTAGGCGCGCGTGTTGTGGATCGCGCGGCCGACGGTCGGCGTGGCGCTGTCGAGCGTCCCCCCTCCGAGCGTGTTGATCGTGTACTCGGTCGGCCCGTAGAGGTTGTAGCCGAGCGTGCCCGGCGCATCGCGCAGCGCGCTCCAGACGGCGTCGGAGACCGCCTCGCCGCCGAGCAGGACGAGCGCCGGCCGATGCCCGTCGCCGTCGTCGCTGAGCAGGCCCTGCTCGATGAGGTGGTGCGCGTAGGTCGGCGTGACGTTGACGACGTCGATCCGGTGGCGGTCGCAGTAGGCGACGAGCGCGTCGGCGTCGCGGCGCAGCTGCTCGTCGCAGACGTGCACCTCGTGGCCCTCGACGAGCCACAGCAGCTCCTCCCAGGACATGTCGAAGGAGAACGAGACGGTGTGCGCGACGCGCAGCCGCCGCCCGCCGGCGTCCGTCACGACCGGGTCGAAGATCGCCTCGCGGTGGTTGTGCTGCATGTTCGTCAGGCCGCGGTACGGCGTCGCGACGCCCTTCGGCCGCCCGGTCGAGCCGGAGGTGTAGATGAGGTAGGCCGGATGGTCGAGTCGCTGCGCCCGGCCGCGCGCGAAGCCGGGGCGCTCGGCGTCGGTGAGCGGCTGCGGCGCCAGCGCGTCGAGCTGTCCCTCGTCGAGCAGCACGCGCGGCACGTCGCAGTCGGGCAGCGAGGGCGCCGCGTCGGCGGACGTGACGAGGCAGACGGGCCGCGCGTCGTCGAGCAGCAGGGCGAGCCGCTGCGCCGGGTAGTCGAGGTCCAGCGGCAGGTAGGCGGCGCCGGTCTGCAGGACCGCGAAGAGCGCGGCGACCATGTCGCTGGAGCGCCGCAGCGCGAGCGCGACGACGCGCTCGGGCGCCGCCCCGTTGGCCAGCAGCAGGCGCGCGATGCGGTTGATCCGCGCGCCCAGCTCGCCGTAGGTCAGGCGCTCCTCGCCGAAGACCAGCGCGAGCGCGTCGGGCGTCTGCGCGATGCGCTCGTCGAGCAGCTCGGCGATCGTCTCGTCGCCGAGCTCGCGGCGCGTCGCGTCCCACTCGCCGGTCAGCATCGCGCGTTCGGCGGGGGCGAGCACGTCGAGGCTCGCGAGCGGCGCGTCGAGGTCGTCGGCGAGCTGGGAGAGCAGCGCCGCGAAGCGGTCCAGCAGGGCGGCGGCGCGCTCGTCGTCGAGCACGTCGGGGCGCCGGTCGAGCGTGACCCGCAGCCGCTCGCCGGGGGCGATCACGAGCGCCAGCGCGTAGTGCGTCGCGTCGTCGCCGTCGGCCTCGGCGATCCCGTGGCGCTCGCTCAGCGCGTCGCCGGGCTGCGCGCCGCCGGCGAAGTTCTGCAGGACGTAGAGGGTGTCGAACAGCTGCCGGTGGCCGGAGACGCGCTGCAGGTCGGCGAGCCCGACGTGCTCGTGCGCCATCAGCGCGGTGCGCTCGGCCTGCATGCGCTGCAGCAGCTCGAGCACCGACTCGCGCGGCGACAGCGCGACCCGGACGGGCAGCGTGTTGAGAAACAGGCCGATCGACTGCTCGACGTGCTCGACGGCGGCCGGGCGGCCGGCGACGGTCGAGCCGAAGACGACGTCGTCGCGGCCGACGACGCTCGCCAGCGTGAGCGCCCAGCCGGCGTTGAGGAACACGTTGAGCGTCAAACCGTGGCGGCGGGCCTGGCGCTGCAGCGCGGCGGTCAGCTCGGCCGCCAGCTCGACGGTCTGCTTGATCGGGATCGCCGCCTGCGGCGTGCGCTCGGCCGCGCCGACGAGCGTCGGCTGCTCGAGGCCGGCGAGCGCGTCGTGCCACGCCTCGAGGGCGAGCTCGTGGTCCTGCGCGGCGATCCAGGCGAGGTAGTCGGCGTAGTCGGCGGCCGGCGCCGGCACCGCGTCGTCGCCGTCGGCGTAGAGCGTCATGAGCTGCTCGACGAAGAGGCTCTGCGACCAGCCGTCCCAGAGGATGAGGTGGTGATGGACGACGAGCTGCTGGCGGTCGTCGCCGAGGTCGATCAGCAGCAGCCGGACGAGCGGCGGATCGGCCAGGTCGAAGCGGCGGCTGCGGTCGGCGTCGAGCAGCTCGCGCAGGCGCTGCGCCCGCGCCGCGGGGTCCAGCGTGCGCAGGTCGACGTACTCCAGCGGCGCCTCCAGGTCCGACGCGACGAACTGGACCGGCCGCGCGAGCCCGTCGCTCGTGAACCCGGCGCGCATGCTGGCGTGGCGCGCGAGCAGCGCGCGGCAGGCGCCGCGCAGGCGGTCGACGTCGAGCGGGCGGGTCAGCTCGAAGCGGTTCTGGGCGGTGTAGACGTCGATCCCGCCGGCGTCGTAGGCGGCGTGGAAGTACAGGCCCTCCTGCAGCGGCGACAGCGGCCAGATGTCGGAGACCGGCGCCGGGCTGCGGCGCTCGACGAGCTCGATCTGCGCCTGGTCGAGCGCGACGAGGCGCAGGTCGGCGGGCGTCAGGCCGATCCGGCCGGCCTGCGCGACGGCGTCGCTCAGTTCGTCGAGCGCGTCGACCCAGGCGGCGGCGAGCGGCCGCGCGTCGAACTCGGCCGTCCACGTCGCGCGCAGCCGCGGGCCCTGCGGCGTGTCGTCGCACACCGCGTTGACGGCCAGCCGATGGCGATCGCCGAGCGGCACCTCGAGCGCCGGCGTGAGCGCGTCGCTCTCGGCCGCCGGCGTCCAGTCGGCGTGCCGCTCGGCGGCGAAGCGCCCGTAGTAGTTCAGCAGCACCTGCGGCTGCGGCGCGCCGCTCAGCCGCGGCGCGGTCTGCGCGTTGAGATGGCGCAGCAGGCCGTAGCCGATGCCGCCGTCGGGCGCGGCGCGCAGGCGGTCCTTGACGTGCTTGAGCGTCGCGATCGGGTCGGGCTGCGCGGCCAGCCGCACGGGCTGCAGGCTCGTCAGCCAGCCGACGGTGCGCGTCAGGTCGACGTCGGAGTCGATCGGCTCGCGGCCGTGGCGCTCGAGGTCGACGAGCAGGTCGCGCGGGCCGTGCCGGCGCGCCACGGCGAGCGCCAGCGCGGCGAGCAGGACGTCGGTGACGTCGCCGCCGAGCGCCGCCGGGACGCTCGTCAGCAGCCGCTCGGTCCTTTCCACGTCGAGCATCACCTCGTGCTCGCCGGGCTCCCCCTCGCCGTCCGGCAGCTCGCCGCCGGGCGCGAGCGTGGACTGCCAATGGGGCAGCTCGGCGAGCCGGGCGTGCGCGTGCGCCTGGGCGGCCAGCCGTCGCGCGAAGGCGCGCAGCGACGTGCCGACCGGCGCCAGGGCGGCACCGCTCCAGGCGGCAGCCAGGTCCTCGAGCAGGATCCGCCAGGAGACGCCGTCGACGACGAGGTGGTGCACGACGAGCAGCAGCCGCCCGTCGCGCTCGCCCCCGGCGTCGAGCCAGACGGCCTGCAGCATGACGCCGGCCTCCGGGTCCAGGCGGTCGGCCGCCGCCTCGGCCTCGGCGGCGATCCGCTCGCGCAGCTCTGCGGCGTCGAGCGCGGCGACGTCGACGTGGCGCAGCAGCGCGGCCGCGGGGGCGCCGGTCGGCAGCACCTCGAGCGTCCACAGCGCGTCGTCGTGTCCGCGCCCGAGCCGCTGGCGCAGCCCGTCGTGATGGTCGAGCAGCGCCTGCAGCGCCGCGGTCAGGCGCGGCTCGCCGGCGCCGGCGGGCGCGTCGAGCAGCACGGACAGGTTGAAGCGGGCGATCTCGCCGCCGCGCTCGCGCAGGCGCTGCACGATCGGCAGCGGCGGCAGCTCGCCGACGGCCTCCTCGCGCGGCGGCGCGGCGGCGGCGGCGGACGCCGCGGGGTCCGGCGCCGCGCGGCCGGCGAGCGCCGCCGGGGTGCGGCGCTCGAAGACGTCGCGCGGGCTCAGCACGTAGCCGGCGCGCCGGGCCCGGCTGGAGACCGCGATCGACAGGATGCTGTCGCCGCCGAGCGCGAAGAAGTCGTCGCCGGGGCCGACCTGCTCGAGGCCGAGGACGTCGGCGTAGATCGCGCACAGCCGGGCCTCGACGTCGTCCGGCGCGGCGGCCGCGGCGCGCGCCGCGCCGGTCGCCGCGCGGACGGGCGCGGGCGCCGGCAGGGCGCGGCGATCGAGCTTGCCGCTGCTCGTCGTCGGCAGCGCGTCGAGGCTGATGATCGCCGCGGGGATCATCGCCTCGGGCAGGCTGCGCGCGAGCGCGCTGCGCAGGGCCTCGGGATCGGGCGTGCCGGCGCCGGCGCCGGCGACGACGTAGGCGACGAGCCTGCCGCCGCCCGGCCCGTCGTCGTGCACGACGGCGGCCGCCTGCGCGATCCCCGGCTGGGCGACGAGCCGCGCGCGCACCTCGCCGAGCTCGATGCGGTTGCCGCGCAGCTTGACCTGGTCGTCGACGCGGCCGAGGTACTCGAGCGACCCGTCCTGCAGCCAGCGCGCCCGGTCGCCGGTGCGGTACATCCGGGAATCGTCCCCCGCCCGCCCCGTCGCGAACGGGTCGGCGACGAAGCGCTCGGCGGTCAGGTCCGGGCGCCCGTGGTAGCCGCGGGCGAGCGGGGTGCCGGCCACGTAGAGCTCACCCGGCAGGCCGACCGGCAGCGGGCGCAGGCCCGCGTCGAGCACGTACATGCGCGCGTTCCAGATCGGCACGCCGATCGGCACCGTCGCGCGGCTCGCGGCGGCGCCGGGCTCGGGGGCGTGCGCGTGCGCGGTCACCGTGACGGTGGTCTCGGTAGGGCCGTAGATGTTGTGCAGCGGCAATCCGGTCAGCGCGTGCCAGCGCGCGGCCGCGTCGGTGGTGAGCGCCTCGCCGCCGCTGAAGACACAGCGCAGGCTGTCCGCCCAGCCGGCCGGGAAGCCGGGCGCGGCGCCGTCGCCCGGGTCGCCGGCGGCCTGCAGGAACGCCTCGAGCATCGAGGGCACGAAGTGCATCGTCGTCACCCGCTGCTCGGCGATCAGCGCGGCGAGGTAGGCGGGGTCGCGGTGGCCGCCGGGCTCGGCGAGGACGACCGCGGCGCCGGCGCACAGCGGCCAGAACAGCTCGCCGATCGAGGCGTCGAAGCCGGTCGGGGTCTTCTGCAGGACGCGGTCGTCGGCGCGCAGGCCGTACTCGCCCTGTGACCAGGCGATCATGTTCGCCGCCGCGCGATGCGTGACGAGCACGCCCTTGGGACGGCCGGTCGAGCCCGAGGTGTACATCAGGTAGGCGGCCTGGTCGGGCGTCGCCGGCGTGGCCGGCGTGTCCTCCACGCGCTCGTCGCGGTCGACGCGCAGGCGCTCGACGCCCGCGGCCGCGAGCTCGTCGTCGCCGGCCGCGAGGAGGATCCGCGTCCCCGAGTCGGCGAGCATCCAGGCCAGGCGATCCGGCGCGTCGTCGAGCGCCAGCGGAAGGTAGGCGGCGCCCGCCTTGAGCACGCCGAGCAGCGCGACCATGAGCTCCGGCGAGCGCGGCACCGTGACGGCGACGACCTGCTCGGGACCGACGCCGCGTGCGCGCAGCCGCCGGGCGAGCGTCTCGGCGCGCGCGTCGAGCTGGGCGTAGCTGAGCTGGTGGTGCTCGAAGATGACTGCCGTCGCGTCGGGGGTGCGCCGCACCTGGTGCTCGAACGCCGACGCCAGCGTCGCCGCGTCGTCGAGCCGCCGCTCGGTGGCGTTGAACGCCTGCAGCACGCGGCGGCGCTCGGCCGCGGAGGCGATGTCGGCGCGGCCGAGCGGCGCGTCGGGATCGCTGGCGAAGGCATCGAGCAGGCGCCCGAGCCGCTCGCCGATGCGCTCGACGGCGTCGCGGTGCAGCCGGCCGGCGTCGTACTCGAGGTGCAGCTCGAACGGCTCGCCGGGCAGCGCGAGCACCGTCAGCGCGTAGTGCGAGGCGTCGTGGACCTCGACGGCGGCGATCGCGAGCTGACCGGATGGGTCGCGCAGCTCGCCGCTGGGCGGGTAGTTCTCGACCACGAGCAGCGTGTCGAACAGGTCGCTGACGCCGACCATCCGCTGCAGCTCGGCGAGGCCGACCTGCTGGTGGTCGAGCAGTTCGGCCTGCGCGGCCTGCAGAGCGGTGAACGCCTCCGCCAGCGACTGCTGCGGGCGCACGCCGACGCGGACCGGCAGCGTGTTGATCAGCAGGCCGACGATCGACTCGATCCCGGCGACCGGCGCGTCGCGACCCGAGACGGTGCGCCCGAAGACGACGTCGCAGCGACCGAGCAGGCGACCGAGCAGGATGCCCCAGGCGCCCTGCACCACGGTCGACAGCGTCAGCCCGCGCTCGCGGGCGCGCTCGGCCAGCGCACGGCTGACGTCCGCGTCGAGTCGCACCGAGACGTGCTCGGGGCGCTGTGCGGCGCCGCTGCGCGCTTCGACGAGCCGGGTCGGCTCGTCGATGCCGTCGAGCGCGCGCGCCCACGCTGCGCGGGCGGCGTCCTCGTCGCAGCCCGCGCGCCAGCGCAGCCACTCGCGCAGCGGCGCGACGGCGGGCAGCCGGGGCGGCTCGCCGCCCGGCGCGTAGAGCGCCAGCAGCTCGCGCTGCATGATCGGCACCGACCAGCCGTCGGCGAGCAGGTGGTGCAGCGCCAGGACGAGCTCGTGGTGCGCCTCGCCGAGCCGGATCAGCGTCGCGCGCAGCAGCGGCGGCCGGCTCAGGTCGAAGCGCTGGCCGCGCTCGGCGGCGGCGATCTCGGCGGCCCGCGCCGCACGCCGCGACGGGTCCTCGGCGCGCAGATCGAGCTCGCGCCACGGCACCTCGACGGCGCCGGCGATGAGCTGCACGAGCTGCCCGTCGGCGGTCTGCCGGAACCCCGCGCGCAGCGGTGCGTGGCGGTCGACCAGCGCCTGCAGCGCGCGCCGCAGCGCCGCGGCGTCGAGCTCGCCCTCCAGGCGCAGCACCTGCTGTACGGCGTAGAGGTCGACGGCCTGCTCGTCGTAGACGGCGTGGAAGAACAACCCCTGCTGCACCGGCGACAGCGGTAGGACGTCGTCGAGCCGCGGGACAGTCGCCGCCAGCTCGTCGACGGCGGTCTGCGTGAGCGCCACGAGCGGGAAGTCCGACGGCGTGCGGCCGCCGGCGTCCGGGTCCGCGCCGTGCTTGGCGAGCGCGCCGAGCGCCTCCAGCCAGGCGCCGGCGAGCGCCTCGACGGCGCCGCCGCCGAGCCCCGCGGCGGGCCAGGTGAGCGTCGCGCACAACTCGCCGCGCCCGTCGACGAAGGCGTCGATCGCCAGCGCGTGGGCGAGCGGCTTGCCGGGGTCGCTGCCGGCGCCGATCCCGTCACCGGTGAAGCGGCCGAGGTAGTTGAACAGCAGCTGCGGGACGTCCGCCCCGGCGAGCTGCGCCGCCGTAGCGGGGTTCAGATGGCGCAGCAGGCCGTAGCCGATGCCGCTGTCGGGCACGGCGCGCAGCTGCTCCTTGACGCGCTTGAGGGCGTCGCCGACGGCCGCTCCGCCGCCGCGGAAGTCCTCCCAGTCGACCGTGCCGGGATCCAGCCGCACCGGGAACACCGTCGTGAACCAGCCGACCGTGCGCGACAGGTCGATGTCGTCGGCGATGTCCTCGCGGCCGTGGCCCTCGAGCTCGAGCAGCAGCTGCGTGCCGCCGTCCTCGCGCCAGCGCGCGACGGCGACGCTGAGCGCGCAGAGCAGCACGTCGTTGACCGACCCGCCGTAGGCGGCCGGCAGCGTCGTCAGCAGCGGCCCCGTGACCGCCTCCGGGAGGCGGACGGTGTGCGTGCGCGCGGTCTGCGCCGTGTCGCGCTCGGCATCGAGCGCCGGCGCGCCCAGCTGCGCCGCGGGCGCGTCGAGCCGCTGGCGCCAGAAGCTCAGCTCGGCCCGGCGCGATTCGGTGCGCGCCTGGAGTTCGAGCCGCTGTGCCCAGCGCCGGAAGGACGTGCCGACGGGCAGCGGCTCGGCCCCCTCCCACGCGGCGGCGAGGTCGGCCTCCAGGATGCGCCAGGAGACGCCGTCGACGACGAGGTGGTGGGCGACGAGCAGCAGCCGGCCGGCTTCGTCGGGCCCGGCGTCCAGCCAGGCCGCGCGCAGCATCCGCCCGGCCGCCGGATCGAGCCGGGCGACCGCGGCGGCGCGCTGCGTCTCGACCGCGGCGTCCAGGTCGCCGGGGGCGCCGGCGACGCGGACGGACGACAGCACGTCGGCCGCGCGCACGGTACCGGCGGGCGGGACGTCGAGCGCCCAGCCGTCGTCGTCGGCGAGCAGGCGGGCGCGCAGCAGATCGTGGCGATCGAGCAGCTGCTGCAGCGCGGCCTGCACGCGCTCGCGCTCAAGGCCGGCCGGGACCGTCATGAGCTGCGACTGGTGGAAGCGGTCGATCGGCCCGCCGAGCTCGCGCAGCCACGCGACGATCGGCGTCGCCGGCACGCGGCCGATGCCGGCGCCGGGCGCCTCCGCGGCCGGCCCCGCGCGCTCGCCGGCGGCGGCCACGAGGCCGGCGACCGTGCGCGCGCCGAACACGTCGCGCGGCGTGATCGTCAGGCCGGCGCGGCGGGCCCGGCTGACGAGCGAGATCGCGACGATGCTGTCGCCGCCGAGCGTGAAGAAGTCGTCGTGGACGCCGACCGAGGGCAGCCCGAGCACGTCCGCGAACAGCTCGGCGAGCGTCGCCTCGGCCGCGGTCGCGGGCTCGGCGTCGCCGGTCAGCGCCGCCCAGTCGGGCGCCGGCAGCGCCTTGCGGTCGAGCTTGCCGTTCGGCGTGAGCGGCAGCGCGCCGTCGAGCACGATCGCCGTCGACGGCACCATGTACTCGGGCAGCCGATCGGCCAGCGCGGCGAGCTGCTGCGCGGGCTCGAGCGTCGCACCGTCGTGCGCGACGACGTAGGCGACGAGGCGCGTGACGCTGCCGTCGCGGTCGGCGATCACCGCGGCCTGCCGGACGCCGGGCTGGCGCAGCAGCGCCGCCTCGACCTCGCCGGCTTCGATGCGGTAGCCGCGGATCTTCAGCTGCTCGTCGGCGCGGCCGAGGAACTCGAGGTTGCCGTCGGCGCGCCAGCGGACCCGGTCCCCCGTGCGGTACATGCGCGCCGGCACATCGCTGAAGGGGTCGGGCACGAAGCGCGTGGCGGTCAGCCCGGCCTGGCCGAGGTAGCCGCGCGCCAGGCCGCGCCCGCCGACGTACAGCTCACCGACGATGCCGGGCGCGACCGGTCGCAGCGCGCCGTCCAGGACGTAGCAGCGCGTGTTCGGATCGGGCACGCCGATCGGCACCGGCCCGTCCCAGTCGGGCTGCGCCATCCACAGCGTCGAGTTGACCGTCGCCTCGGTCAGGCCGTAGGCGACCGCGACGCGCAGCGTCCGCGACCAGCGGGCGACGAGCTCGGCGGGCACCGTCTCGGTTCCGACGACGAGCACCGCGCCGGCGGGCAGCTCGCACTCGGGCGCCATCGCCGCGACGAGCGACGGCGGCAGGATCATCTGCGTGATGCGCTGCTCGCAGATGAACTGCGACAGCTCGACCGGATCGGTGCGCACCTCCGCGGGGACGAGCACGAGCGTCCCGCCCGCGCCGAGCGACATCGACAGGTCGAACGCCGCCACGTCGAAGCCGACCGAGGCGTACTGCAGCACGCGGCTGTCGGAGTCCAGGCCGAAGCGATCCTCGGCGGTCGCGACGAGGCTGCCGATCCCCTCGTGCGTGACGACGACGCCCTTCGGCCGGCCGGTCGACCCCGAGGTATAGATCACGTACGCGGCCCGGTCGAGGCCGAGCCGCTCGCCGCCGTCGTCGCACAGCACATCGAACGGCCCGCCGAGCTGCGGGTCGTCGAGCACGAGCCGCTCGACGCCGTCGACCGCGGGCAGGACGGCCGCCGTCGCGCGATCGCAGACGACGACGTGCGCGCCGGAGTCCTCCAGCATGTACGCGATCCGCTCGGCCGGATGGTCGAGATCCAGCGGCAGGAACGCCGCCCCGGCTCGCTGCACGCCGAGCAGCGCCGCGACGAGCTGCACCGAACGCTCCAGCGCCACGCCGACGACCTGCTCGGGCCCCGCAGCGCGATCGATCAGCAGCGCCGCCACCCGCCGGGCCAGCCGATCGAGCTCGCGATAGCTCACCTCGCGCTGGCCGTCGACGACCGCCAGCGCGTCCGGTTGGCGCGCCACCCACCCGGCGAACCGCGCCGGCAGCGACGCCTCCTCGACCACGCGGTCGCTCGCGTTGAACTCGCGCACCACGCGCTCGCGCTCGCCGGCCGCGAGCAGGTCGACGCGCGCGAGCAGGCGCGCCGGGTGCTCGGCGATCAGGTCCAGCAGCGCGCGCAGCCGCTCGGCGATCGGCTCGACGGCGGCGCGCGGCAGCCGCTCGGGATCGTGCTCGAGGCGCAGCGCGAGCCGCTCGCCCGGCGTGACGACGAGCGTCAGCGGATAGTGCGTGGCGTCGAGCGTCGCGACGTCGGCGATCGCGACCTGCCCGGACGGGTCGCGCAGCGTCGCGCCGGCGGGGTAGTTCTCGAACACGACGAGCGTGTCGAACAGCTCGCCGAGGCCGGCGATCCGCTGCAGCTCGGCGAGCCCGACGTGCTGGTGGTCCAGCAGCGCCGCCTGGTCGTCCTGCAGCGCGGCGAGCGCGTCGGCCAGCGGCTGCGCTGGCCGCAGCCGCATCCGCACCGGCAGCGTGTTGATGAACAGGCCGGCCATCGCCTCGATGCCGGCGACGCCGGCGTCGCGACCGGAGACGGTGCTGCCGAAGACGACGTCGTCGCGCCCGGTCAGCCAGCCGAGCAGCAGCCCCCACGCGCCGTGGACGACGGTCGACAGCGTCAGGCCGCGCGCGCGGGCGGCGGCGGTCAGCGCCGCGGTCTCGTGCGCGGAGAGCGCGAAGCCGACCTGCTGCGGCCAGGCCGGGCGCGGGTCCTCGCCGGCGACGAGCAGCGTCGGCTCGTCGAGGCCGTCGAGCGCCGCCGCCCATGCCGCGTTCGCCGCGGCCGCGTCGGTGCGGGCGCGCCATTCGAAGTAGGCCCGGTACGGCGTCACCGGCGCCAGCGCGGCCGGCTCGCCCGCCTCGATCGCCTCGCCGTAGAGCTCGAGCAGCTCGCCGAACAGGATCGCCTCCGACCAGCCGTCGGCGATGATGTGGTGCAGCGTCAGCAGCAGCCGGTGGCGGTCGGGCGCGAGCGTCGCGAGCTGCGCGCGCAGCAGCGGCGGCCGGCCGAGGTCGAAGCGCTCGGCCCGCTCGGCGGCGGCCAGCTCGGCGAGGCGCGGCTCGCGGGCGGCGGCGTCGAGCTGCGTCAGGTCGACCTGCTGCCAGGCGGGCTGCGCCGCCGCGGCGATGAGCTGCAGCGGCGCTCCGTCGCCGGCCTGGCGGAAGCAGGCGCGCAGCGGCTCGTGGCGGTCCAGCAGCCGCCCCAGCGCGGTGCGCAGCGCGGCGCCGTCGAGCGGGCCGGTGAGCTCGATCGCCTGCTGCACCGTGTAGCGGTCGACGCTCTCGGGGTCGTCGTAGGCGGAGTGAAAGAACAGGCCCTGCTGCAGCGGCGTCAGCGGCAGGACGTCGGCGAGCTGCGGCACGGCGGCCTGCAGCTCGTCGACCGCGCCCTGCGTGAGCGCGACGAGCGGGAAGTCCGACGGCGTGCGGCCGCCGCCCGCGCGCCCTTCGCCGACATGCGCGACGAGCCCGGCGAGCGCCTCGCTCCAGGCATCGGCGAGCGCCGCCACGGCGGCCGCGGAGAGGACGCCGTCGGGCCACGCGAGCGTCGCCGACAGCCGCGGCTCGCCGTCGACGTCGGCGACGATCGCGTCGATCTCCAGCGCGTGGCGCGCCGGCATGCGCGGATCGCGCAGGTCGCCCATCGGGCCCTGCTCGGGGGCCGGGGTCCACGGCCGGCCGGGCTCGACGGCAAAGCGGCCGAGGTAGTTGAACAGCAGCTGCGGGACCGGCGCGCCGGCCAGCTCGCGCCGGGCCTGCGGGTGCAGGTAGCGCAGCAGGCCGTAGCCGATGCCGTTGTCGGGCAGGGCGCGCAGCTGCTCCTTGACGCGCTTGAGCGCGTCGCCGACGGCGCGTCCGCCGGCGCGGAAGTCGTCTGAGTCGACCGCGCCCGGGTCCAGCCGGACGGGGAAGACGGTCGTGAACCATCCCACCGTGCGCGACAGGTCGGCGCCGTCGACGATGTCCTCGCGACCGTGGCCCTCGAGCTCGAGCAGCAGCTGCGTCGTGGCGTCGTCCTCGCGCCAGCCCGCGACCGCGACCGCGAGCGCGCACAGCAGGACGTCGTTGACCGACCCGCCGTACGCGGCGGGCACCGTCGTCAGCAGCGGCCCGGTCAGCCCCTCGGGCAGCGTCAGCGTGTGCGTGTGCGACGACCCGACGGTGTCGCGCGCGTCGTCGACCGAACGCGCGCCGAGCGGTGGGTCGGGGCCGTCGAGCACGTCGCGCCAGAGCGCGAGCTCGGCCTCGCGCGAGCCCGTCTGCGCCGCCTCGGCGGACAGCTGCGCCCAGCGCGCGAACGACGTCGCGACCGGCGCCAGCTCGACCGCCGTGCCGGCGAGCACCGCGCCGAAGGCCCGCGCCAGGTCCTCGAACAGGATGCGCCACGAGACGCCGTCGATGACGAGATGGTGGGCGACGAGCAGCAGCCGGCCGGGCACGTCGGGACCGGCGTCCAGCCAGGCCGCGCGCAGCATCCGCCCGGCGGCCGGGTCGAGCTGCGCGATGGCCCGCTCGGTGGCCGGCTCGATCTGCGCGGCGAGCGCGCCCGCGCCGTTGCAGGCGACGCGCTCGAGCAGCTCGCCGACCGCCGTCGTGCCGGGCTCGGGCACCGTCAGCGTCCAGTCGGCCTGCAGCCGCGCGCGCAGCAGCCCGTGGTGGTCGACCGTCGCCTGCAGCACGGCCTCGAGCTGCGCCGGCTCGATCCCGGCCGGCAGCTGCAGCAGGGTCGACTGGTGGAAGCGCTCCAGCGGCGTGCCCAGCTCGCGCGCCCAGTGGATGATCGGCGTCGGCGCGACGCTGCCGACGCCGGGGTCGTGCTCGCCGGTCGCGCCGTCGGCGCAGATCGGCTCGGCGGCCGCCGCGAGCGCGGCGACGGTGCGCAGCGCGAAGACGTCGCGCGGGCGCAGCGCAAGCCCGCCGGACCGCGCGCGGCTGACGAGCGAGATCGCGACGATGCTGTCGCCGCCGAGCTCGAAGAAGCTGTCCTGCACGCCGACCGTGGGCAGCCCGAGCAGCTCGGCGAACAGGTCGGCCAGCAGCTGCTGCTCGGGCGTCGCCGGCGGCTCGTCGCCGACGAGGCCGGCCCAGTCGACCGCCGGCAGCGCGTCGCGATCGAGCTTGCCGTTGGTGTTCATCGGCAGCGCGCCGTCGAGCGCCACGACCGCCGCCGGGACCATGTAGTCGGGCAGCCGCTCGGCGACGTGCGCGCGCAGCGCCGCCGTGTCGGGCGCGCCCGCGTCCGCGTCCGTCACGACGTAGGCGACCAGGCGCGTGACGCCGCCGTCGCGGTCGGCGATCACGGCGGCCTGGCGGATGTCGGGGCGGCGCATGAGCGCGGCTTCGATCTCGCCGACCTCGATGCGGTAGCCGCGGATCTTGATCTGCTCGTCGGCGCGGCCGGCGAAGTCGAGGTTGCCATCGGGGCGCCAGCGCACGCGGTCGCCCGTGCGGTACATGCGCGCGCCGGCCGCGCCGTCGCCGGCGAACGGGTCGGCGACGAAGCGCTCGGCGCTCAAGCCCGGGCGGCCGAGGTAGCCGCGCGCGAGCCCCCGTCCGCCGACGTACAGCTCGCCGACGACGCCGGGGGCGACCGGGCGCAACGCATCGTCGAGGACGTAGCAGCGCGTGTTCGGATCGGGCGCGCCGATCGGCACGGAGCTGTGCCGACCCGGCGGCGCCATCCACAGCGTCGAGTTGACGGTCGCCTCCGTCAGGCCGTAGGCGACGGCGACGCGCACCGTCCCCGCCCAGCGCGCGACGAGCTCCGCGGGGACGCTCTCCGTCCCCACGACGAGCACCGCGCCGGCCGGCAGCTCGCACTCCGGCGGCATCGCCGCCACGAGCGACGGCGGCAGGATCATGTGCGACACACGCTGCTCGCAGATGAACCGCGACAGCTCGACCGGCGCCGTGCGCGCCTGCGCCGGCACGAGCACGAGCGTCCCACCGGCACACAACGCCATCGCCAGGTCGAACACCGCCACGTCGAAGCCGACCGACGCGTACTGCAACACGCGGCTCTCAGGCCCCAGATCGAAGCGATCCTGCGCCGTCGCGACGAGGCTGCCGATCCCCTCATGCGTGACGACGACACCCTTCGGCCGGCCCGTCGACCCCGACGTGTAGATCACATAGGCCGCCCGATCGAGCCCCAGCCGCTCCCCGCCGTCGTCGCACACCACCTCGAACGGCCCGCCCAGCCCCGGATCGTCGAGCACCAGCAACTCGACGCCATCGAGCACAGGCAGCACCGCCGCCGCCGCGCGATCGCAGACCACGACACGCGCACCCGAGTCCTCCAACATGAACGCGATCCGCTCAACCGGATGATCGAGATCCAACGGCAGGTACGCCGCCCCGGCGCGCTGCACCCCCAGCAACGCCGCCACCAGCTCGACCGAACGCTCCAACGCCACCCCCACGACCTGCTCGGGCCCCGCCGCACGCTCGACCAGCAACGCCGCCACCCGCCCCGCCATCCGCTCAAGCTCGCGGTAGCTCACCTCACGCCCACCGTCGACGACCGCCACCGCCTCCGGCCGCCTCGCCACCCACGCGGCGAACCGCGCCGGCAGCGACGCCTCCTCGACCACACGCGCCGTCGCGTTGAAGCGCTCCAGCAGCGCCAGCCGGTCGGCAGCGCAGAGCAGCTCGACGTCTGCGACCTTCGTCTCGCTGCCGACCGCGGCGCAGACGCCGTCGAGCGCGGCGAGGAAGCGCTGCTCGTGCTCGGCCAACTCGCGCTCGTCGCAGACGGCGGCGTCGACGTCGAAGTCGATCAGCGGCGCGGACCCGTCACCGCGGTCGTACAGCGCCAGGCACAGCCCCGACACCGGGCCGGCCCAGAGGTTGTGCGTCGTCGCCGGCCGGCCGCCGATCTCGAGGTCGTAGTCGAACGGCATGATGTTGACGCTCGCGCCGTAGACGTCGTCGCCGGCCGGCCGCTGGAGCCCGCGGAACAGCTCGGTGCTGTCGTAGCGCGAGTGTTCGAGCAGCTCCAGGACGTCGCAGGAGACGTCCTCGACGAGCCGCCGCACGGTCGTGCCGGCGGCGGCGCGCACGCGCAGCGGCAGGACGTTGGACACCATTCCCGGCCGCTGGCGATGCGCGGCGTCCAGGCGCGCCGTCACGGGCAGCGCGAGCACGAGATCCTCGTGACCGGTGACGCGCTGCAGCTGGACGGCCACCGCCGCCAGCAGCACGTGCTGCGCGCTGACGCCGAGCCGGTCGGCCGCCGACTGGAGCGCCTCCACCCGGGCGCCCGAGAGCCGCACGCTGCGCCGGCGCAGGCGCCGCACGTGCTGCGGCGACGGCGCGACGAGGCGGGCGGTCTCGGCCGGCAGGTCGCGCATCCGCTCGCGCCAGAAGTCACGGTCGCGGGCGTGGCGCTCGGAGTCGCGGTAGGCGAGGTCGGCGTCGACGAGCGGCCGCAACGACCAGTCCGGCGGCGCCTGCTCCGCCCCGTCGTAGAGCGCCGCGACGCGGCGCGCGATCAACGACAGAGCGGTGCCGTCCATCGCGATGTGGTGGTAGCGCTGGTACCACAGGTGGCGCTCCTCGCCGACCCACAACAGCAGCTGGCCGAACAGCGCATCGCGCGTCAGGTCGACGGCGCGAGACCGCTCGCCGCGCATCCGCGCCTCGGCCGCGGCCCGCGGATCGGGCCGGTCGCGCAGATCGATCGGCTCGAGCGACCAGTCCGTCTGCGGCGCGGGGATCTGGCGCGGCTCGCCGTCGACCTGATCGAAGCGCACATGCAGGCACTCCGCCTCGCCGATCGCCTGGCGCAGCGCCCGCTCGAAGCGCTCGCGATCCAGGGGGCCGCGGATCTCGAGGTACTCGGCAACGTTGTAGACCGAGCTGTCGGGCTCGAGCTGCTGCGCGAACCAGATGCCCGCCTGCGCGCCGGTCAAGGGCAGGCCGGCGGGCTCGCTGTCGCGATCGGTCAAGACCGGACCTGGCTGGCGTCGTGCGATGACGACCGGTCGGACGCCATCGTCGGCTCGCGGCGTCCTCGGTCAGCTGGGGCAGGATCCGCTCGATTTCCGTAGGGGATGCTGAGCACTGTGTTGAACGCCAGCGCCACGCCGTACGTGCCGATGCTGACGGCCGGGCGCAGCCTGAGGATCTTCTCGATCCTGTAGCCCGGGGTACCGGCCGCGCCGACGATCACGGGCTTGTCGGCCCCCCGGCGATCCGTGACCCAGGGGTACTTGCCGTACGGACGCGCGGCGAACCGGTCAATCGCACCGACCGGCTTGATGGCGAGCAGGGCGCTCGATCGGGGGCGTCGCAGCGTCGTGGGTCTCATCGAGGTCCGATCCTTCCGTTCGTGGGCGAACGCGGGTGCCGGGGGACGGAGCGCGTCGGTCGAAGGAGTTAGGGTACCCTACAATTAGGGCACCCTACCTCCCGTGGAAAGCCCGAGGCGGTCGGCTTGCACCGGGGGTGGCGAACACGTGATCGGCATCGACACGGTGAAAGTAGGCAACCCTAAGTCGTGGGCTATGATCCGCCCCCGGATGGCCGCGACCTCCCTCCTGGACGCTCCCCAGCCGGCGCCCAGCCCGACGGTCGAGCGCCTGCGCAGCTCGCTGCGAAGCGGCGACGCGAACGCCGTCGAGCGGTTCTGGCGCGCGATCGACGCGGCGCACGGACCGCTCGTCGAGCCGATCCCCGGCGACGACCGCCACCGCGCGGTGACGTTCGCCTGGCGCGGCGCCGCCGACCCGGCGGGGCGCCACGTGCTGCTCGTCGCGCGGGCGCTGATCGACCGCCACCTCGACGACGTCGAGCCGGCGCTGCTCGAGCACGTGCCGGGCAGCGACGTCTGGCTGCGGACCTACCGTCTGGACGCCGAGCTGCGCACGTCGTACTGCTTCGTCGACGCCGCGGACCCCGTGCCGCAACCGGGTCACGACATCGGTGCCTGGAACGAGGTGCTGAGCGGGGCGCGGCCCGATCCGGCCAACCCCGAGCGCCAGCCGATGCTCGTCGGCGACGACCTGTCGGTGCTCGCGCTGCCCGAGGCCGCGCGCGGCGTCCCGTGGGAGCGCGGCGACGCGCCCGCCGGCACCGTCGAGCGCCACCGCCTGCGCAGCGTCACGTTCGGCAACGAGCGCGACGTCTGGATCTACACGCCGCCCGGCGATCCGAACGGGCCGCTGGCGACCGCCGTCCTGCTCGACGGCGACATCTGGGCCGAGCTGACCCCGATCGCCCCGCTGCTCGATCGCCTGATCGCCGACGGGCTGATCCCGCCCGTGTGCGCGGTCATGGTCCATCCGCTCGACGGCGAGACGCGGATCACCGAGCTGGGTCTGCACGACGCGCTGCCGGCATTTCTGTGCTACGAGCTGCTGCCCTTCGCCGCCCACCACGCCTGGCTGAGCGAGGACCCGGCGCGCACGCTGATCGCCGGCCACAGCCTGGGTGGCGTCGCCGCGGCGCTGGCGGGCCTGCGGGCACCCGAGCGGTTCGGGCTCGTGCTCAGCCAGTCCGGTTCCTTCCACTGGCCCGAGGACGCGCCGGACGACGCGGAGGAGCTCGCGCGCCGCTTCAGCCGCGAGCCGCGTGCCGCGTGCCGCGTCTACGCCGAGGTCGGCAACCAGGAGGGCATCGCCCTGACCGCCAACCGCCACATGCGTGACGTGCTCGTCGCGCGTGGCTATGAGATCGACTACCGCGAGTACACCGGCGGCCACGACTACGCCTGCTGGCGCGCAAGCATCGCCGACGGGCTGACGAGCCTGCTCGGCACGCGCCGCAGACAGCCGGCCGCGGCCTGATGCGCGCCCACCCCGGCGACGGGGATCCGGAGGACGGGGATCCGCGGCCGATGACCGGCGACGCGCTGCTGCGCGACATCCTGCGCTCGACGCGCGGAAAGATCGCGCTGGCGGCGGCGGGATCGATCTCCCACCAGGCCTGCGAGACGCTCGTGCCGGTCTTCATCGGGCTCACCATCGACGCGGCGATCGCCCCATCCGACGGCGGCCGGCTGGCGCTCTGGCTCGCGCTGCTGGCGGTGCTGTTCGTCGTCCTCTCGGCGTCCTTCCGGTTGCAGATCCTCGTCGGGGTGCGCGCGATGGAGAACGCCGAGCACGAGTTGCGGCTGCGGTTGACGCGGCGGATCCTCGATCCGGGTGGCATCGACCTGTCGGCCGCGGACGGGCGGGCCAGCGGCGCGGCCGGGGCGCTGCTGAACATCGCCGGCGACGACGCGCGCCAGACCGTCCTCGCGATGCAGGCCCTCGTGGTGGCGGTCGGAGCCACCTCGGCGCTCGTCGTATCGACCCTCGTGCTGCTCAGCTTCTCGCTGGTGCTCGGGCTGATCGTGCTGGTCGGGACGCCGCTGCTCGTGGCCGCGCTGCACCGCACGTCGCGCGCGGTGCGCAGCCACAGCGCGACCGAGCAGGCGCACGCCGGGGACGCGGCGGCCGTGGCGGCCGACCTCGTGCGCGGCGTTCGCGTGCTCAAGGGGCTCGGCGCCGAGGAGGCCGGCATCGCCCGCTACCGCCACGCCAGCCATCGGTCGCTGCTGGCGACGATCCGCGCCGCGCGCGCCGAGAGCGTGCTCGAGGGTGCCAACGTGCTCATCAGCGGGGTGCTGCTGGTCGTTGTCGCGCTGGTCGGCGCACGGATGGCGCTGGACGGGACGATCACCATCGGCCAGCTGATCGCGGCGGTCGGCCTGACGCAGTTTCTCATCGGGCCCCTGCTGCGGATCGGCTTCGTCGTCAGCCAGGTCGCGCAGGCGCGCGCGTCGGCCGAGCGCGCGGCCGCCGTCCTCGCGGCGGCGCCGGCCGTCGCCGACGGCGCCCGCCTGCCGCGCCAACCGGCGGCGGGCCGGCTGCGCCTCGAGGCGCTGCGCCTTCCCCGCAGCGCCGGGGAGCTGGCGCTCGACGTGCAGCCCGGCGAGCACCTCGGCCTCGTCATCGCCGATCCCGCCGATGCGGTCGGCCTGCTCGACGTGCTCGCGCGCCGCGGCGATCCCGCCGGCGGCGAGGTCACGCTCGACGGCATCGCGCTCGCGCAGCTGCCGCTGGCGGACTCACACCGCCTGCTGCTCGTCGCCGACCACGACGCCGACCTGTTCGATGGCAGCGTCGCCGAGAACGTCGCCGCGACCGCGCCCGACCTCGACGGCGAGCGGCGCGAGCGGATCCTCGTCGCCTGCTCCGTCGACGAGGCCGTCGCGGCGCTGCCCGGTGGCCTGGATGCGCAGGTCGGCGAGCGCGGCACCCGGCTGTCGGGCGGCCAGCGCCAGCGGATCGCGCTCGCGCGCGCGCTCGCGGCCGACCCGCCGGTGCTCGTCCTGCACGAGCCGACGACCGCGGTCGACGCTGTGACCGAGGCCCGCATCGCCGGCGGCATGCGCAGGCTGCGCAAGGGTCGGACGACGATCGTGGTCGCCTCCAGCCCGGCGCTGCTGGCGGTCTGCGATCGCGTCGCCGTGATCGCCGACGGCGCGATCGTCGACCTGGGGACGCATGACCGGCTGGCCCGTGACGACGCTCGCTACCGCGAGCTGGTGCTCCAGTGAGCCAGCGCGAGCTGCTGCCGACCGCGACGCAGCGCGAGGCGCGGCGGGTCGTCCGCGACCTGCTGCGCAAGCGCCGCGGGCTGTCGCTGCTGACCGCGATCGTGCTGATCGTCGCGGCCGCGGTCGGGCTGCTCGTCCCGCCCCTGCTCGGCGTGCTCGTGGACGTCGTCGTCGAGCAGCGCGCCCGCAGCGCGCTGACCACGCCGCTCGTGCTGCTCGCCGTCGTCGCGCTCGCGCAGGCGGTCTTCTCCGCCGTCGGTCGCCAGCTCGTCGCCCGCCTGGGCGAGGCGATCCTGGCCGAGCTGCGCGAGCGCGTCGTCGCGCGCGCCGTGGCGATCCCGATCACCCGCCTCGAGCGCGCCGGCAGCGGCGACCTGCTCAGCCGCGTCTCCGGCGACGTCGCGATCGTCTCGCAGGCGGCGCGGCTGATCATCCCCGCGCTCACGCAGTCGGCGATCGTCGTGTCGCTCACGCTCGTCGGCATGCTCGTGCTCGACTGGCGCCTGGCGCTCGCGGTGCTGCTGGCCGCGCCGATCCAGCTGCTGACGCTGCGCTGGTACCTGCGCACGGCACTGCCGATCTACCGCCGTCAGCGCATCGCCGAGGGCGAGCGCACGCAGCAGCTCGTCGACGCCATCGCAGGAGCGCAGACGGCCCGCGCGCTGGGGATCGGCGAGCAGCGCCTCGAGCACGTGCGCACGAGCTCGCTCAGCGCCGTCACGCTCGCGCTGCAGGGCATCCGCCTGCAGGGCAACCGCTTCTTCCCCGCGCTGAACGCCGCCGAGCTGGTCGGCCTCGCCGCCGTGCTCGGGACCGGCTTCTTGCTCGTGCGTGCCGACACCATCACCGTCGGCGTGGCCACCGCCGGTGCGCTGTACTTCCACCGCGCCTTCGACCCGATCGGCACGCTGCTGATGCTGATCGACGACCTCCAGGAGGCGACGACCGCGCTCTCGCGCCTCGTCGGCGTCGCCTCGATCGAGCCGCCGGAGGAGCCGGCGCACCCCGCCCGGCCGCACAGCGCATCGCTCAGCCTGACCGGCATCGGCCACGCGTACGTCGCGGGTCACCCGGTCCTGACCGACATCGACCTGGACATCGGCGTCGGTGAGCGCGTCGCGCTGATCGGCACCACGGGCGCGGGGAAGACGACGCTCGCCAAGCTGATCGCCGGCCTGGAGCGCCCGGCCGCCGGCGACCTGCGCATCGGCGGCGAGACGATCGACGCGATCGGGCCCGCCGGGATGCGCGCGACCGTGGCGCTGATCACCCAGGACGTGCACGTGTTCGCCGGCACGCTGGCCGACGACCTGCGCCTCGTCGCGCCGCGGGCCGGCGACGCCGAGCTGCGGGCGGCGCTCGAGCGCGTCGACGCCGGCGCGTGGGTGCAGGCGCTGCCGGAGGGGCTGGACACCCTCGTCGGCGAGAGCGGCCACCGGATCAGCACGACGCAGGCGCAGCAGCTCGCGCTGGCGCGGATCATGTTGCGCGACACGCCGATCGTGATCCTCGACGAGGCGACCGCCGAGGCCGGCAGCTCCGGCGCGCGCGTGCTCGAGCGAGCGGCCGACCGCGCGCTCGAGGGCCGCACGGCGCTGATCGTCGCGCACCGCCTCACGCAGGCCGCCGCCGCCGACCGCGTCGTGGTGCTCGAGGGCGGGCGGATCGTCGAGCAGGGCTCGCACGATCGGCTGCGCGACGCCGGCGGGCGTTACGCGTCGCTGTGGGCGGCCTGGGCGACGGCGCGCACGAACGTCTGAGCCCCGGCCGCCGGCGACCTCCCGGTCAGAAGCAGTCGACGGTGAACGGCGCGAGCGGCGTCGCCAGCGCCGCGTCGAACGCGGCCGCGGCGCCGGGCGCGCGCTCCTCGGCCAGTCCGGCGCGGACCAGCCCGGCGACCGGCGATCCGCCCAGGTAGGCGGCAGCCAGATCGCGCGTGTCGAGCGTGAGCTCAGGGCTCGCGCTCGTGCGCTCGGCGCCGGCGCCGTCCGGGCCGAGCCGCAGCTGCCAGCGGCCGGCGTTGCCCGGCAGCGCCGGATCGCGCAGCTCGACGACGAGCTCCGCCTCGGCCGCCCAGCCGCGCGCCGTGACCGCCGCCGGCACGTCGACGAGCCGCAGCCACAGCCACGGCACGGTCAGCTCGGCGGTCACCCGATCGGCATCGACGACCAGCAGGCCGAGCGCATCGTCGACCGGGCGCCGGCGGCAGCGCACGCGCCGGGTCAGGTCGATCGAGGCGAGGTACCGCCACAGCGCTGCTTCGCCGCGCGGCGTGTCGGCCTCGAGCTCCTCGAGCTTGACGACGGCTCCGCCGTCGCCCCAGCCGACGCGATACAGGGCATAGCCGGTCTCCTCGCCGGCCTCGCCGAGCACGACCACCCGCGGCGGCCCCGCGTCAGGGTCGTCGTGGCTGTGATCGCAGAGCACGTAGTCGCTCCACATGCGCGCGTCGCGCGCCAGCTGGCCCGCGCGCCGCCGCCGCGCGCGCTCGTGGATCGGCCCCAGCACGGCTGCGGCGCCGGCCGGGTCCGCGGCGTCGACGTCGATCGGCCGCACCGGGCTCGGGTCGGGATCCACGCGCAGGTCGAGCGGGAGGTCGCTGGCGAGCTCGACGATCTGGATCCGGTTGGCCGCGCCGAAGCCGTAGCGCGGGTAGATGACCGCCTCGGCGGCCCAGAGCGCGGCGAGCCGAACACCCTGCTCGGCACAGCGCGACCACAGCAGCTCCAGCATCGCCGAGAGCAGGCCGCGCCTGCGGTGCGACGGGGCGACGGCGACGAACGTCACGACCGCGCAGGGAAGGTCGCCGCCGGGCAGCGACAGCGGCGTCCGGACGGCGGCGAGCATCCCGACGAGGTCGTCGCCGTCATAGGCGCCGATCCGCTCGGCCGCGCCCACGGTGCGCAGGTGCCGCTCGCGGCAGGCACCCTCGCTGCGGACGTGGAAGGCGAGGTCGTGCAGCGCGAGCATGCGCTCGAGGTGGTCCTCCGGCACGAGCCGGATCTCGGGCGACGCAGGCATAGTAAGGGCACCCTAACACCGGTCGATGAATGCCCACATGCGGCGATGCGCGAGCGGCGGGTGCTTGACTTGCAGGCATGGCCCACGAGCTGCGCGAGCCGACCGCCGCCTTTGCCACCCACGAGGTCGCCAACCAGGCCCCGCCGCTGGCGGACCGCAACCTGTTCGACGACAACCTCCCGCTCGTCGAGGCGCTGGAGCGCGAGGGCGCCGGCTGGGCGCTGCAGCGCGCCCGCGAGGTCGGGGCGGCGTGGGGCGGAGCGCCGATCGGCTGGGGCTTCGAGGCCAACGAGAATCCGCCGCGACTGAAGGCGTTCGACCGCTACGGACACCGCATCGACGAGGTCGAGTTTCATCGCGCATGGCATGACCTCATGGCGCTCGCGACCCGCCACGAGCTGCACTCGCTGCCGTGGACGTCGGCGCAGCCCGCCGCCCACGCGGCCCGCACGGCGCTGTACCTGACCGCCGCCCAGGCCGAGGGCGGCTTCGCCTGCCCGATCACGATGACGTTCGCCGCCGTGCCCGCTTTGCGCGCGCAGCCGGAGATCGCGGCGCACTGGGAGCCGCGGCTGACGGCGACGACGTACGAGCCCGAGTTGCGCGTTGGCAAGGCCAGCGCGCTGTGCGGCATGGCGATGACCGAGAAGCAGGGCGGCTCGGACGTGCGCGCCAACACGACGGCCGCGCGGGCGCTCGACGGCGGCGGCGGTCCGGGCGGCGAGTACGAGCTGACCGGTCACAAGTGGTTCTGCTCGGCGCCGATGTGCGACCTCTTCCTCGTCCTCGCGCAGACCGAGGACGCCCCCGCCCCCCCGAGCTGCTTCGCGCTGCCGCGGATCCTGCCCGACGGCACCCGCAACGCCTTTCACCTCCAGCGCCTGAAGGACAAGCTCGGCAACCGCTCCAACGCGTCGAGCGAGATCGAGCTGCACGGTGCCTGGGCGCAGCTCGTCGGAGCGCCCGGCCGCGGCGTGCCGACGATCATCGAGATGGTCGGCCACACCCGCCTGGACTGCGTCATCGGCACCGCCGCGGGCATGCGCTGGGGCGTCGCCAACGCGACCTGGCACGCCGCGCATCGCAGCGCGTTCGGCAGGCGGCTCATCGACCAGCCGCTCATGCGCAACGTGCTCGCCGACCTGTGCATCGAGTCCGAGGCGGCGACGGCGCTCGCGATGCGCCTGGCGCGGGCCTACGACGAGGCGGGGGCCGACGGCGCAGGAAACCCGCAAGCGGGTGCGTTCAAGCGGCTGGCCACCGCCGTCGGCAAGTACTGGGTCTGCAAGCGCGGCCCCGGCCACGCATTCGAGGCGCTCGAGTGCCTCGGCGGCAACGGCTACGTCGAGGAGTCCGGGATGCCGCGCCTGTATCGCGAGATGCCGCTCGGCTCGATCTGGGAAGGCTCGGGCAACGTCATGGCGCTCGACGTCCTGCGCGCGCTGCGCCGATCGCCTGAGGTCCTGCAGGCCTTCCTCGACGAGGTCGACGACGCGGCCGGCGCCGACGCGCGGCTGGACGCGTTCACCACCGCGCTGCGGGCGCAGTTCGCCGACGTCGAGGCGATCGAGGTGCGCGCCCGCCGCGTGGTGGAGCACATGGCGCTCGCGCTGCAGGGCTCGCTGCTCGTGCGCCACGCCCCGGCCGCGGTCGCCGACGCGTTCTGCGCCTCACGGCTGGCCGGCGACGGCGGGCTGCAGTACGGCACGCTGCCGGCGGGCATCGACGCGCAGGCGATCGTCGCGCGCCACACGCCGCCGCTGTAGCGGCCGGCTCGCTGCGCCCGACCGGGTTCTGCGCGCGACGGCTCGGCTGCCAGTATGCAGCGATGCTCGGCACCGGCTCGTCCATCCAGCTCCTGCGCGTGTTCGGCATCCGCATCGGCGCGAGCCCGAGCTGGTTCGTCGTCCTGTTCGTCTTCATCTACTTCGGGGCGGACTACTTCCGCGAGGCCCTGGGCGGCTCGGTGACCGAGGCCTACCTCGTCGCGGTCGCCGCGGTGTTCCTGTTCTTCGTCTCGCTCATCCTGCACGAGCTCGGCCACGCCCTCGTCGCCCGCCGCGAAGGGATCGAGATCAGCGGCATCGACCTGTGGTTCTTCGGCGGCGTCGCGAAGATGTCGCGCGACACGCAGTCGGCCGGGGCGGAGTTCCGGATCTCGGCGGCCGGCCCGCTCGTGACGCTCGTCCTCGTCGGCATCTTCCTCGGCCTCAGCGCGCTCGTGCAGGACGGCGCCGCGCTCGACGTCGTGCGCCTCGCCGGCGACGCGGAGGTGTCGCCGACGCTCGCGCTGCTCGGCTTCCTGGCGACGATGAACCTCTTTCTGTTCGTCTTCAACCTCATCCCGGCGTTCCCGCTCGACGGCGGCCGGATCGCGCGCGCCATCGCGTGGCGGATCACCGGCGATCGCAACCGCGCGACGCGGATCGCCGGCCGGCTTGGCGAGGGCCTGGCCTACCTGCTGATCGGCCTTGGCGTCTTCCTCGCCGCGCGGGGCGACCTCGTCGACGGGCTCTGGCTGGCGGTGATCGGCTGGTTCATCGCGACGTCCGCCCGCGCGGCCGTCGCCTCGACGGCCTTCACCGAGCGGATCGACGGCATCACGGTCGCCGACATCATGGACGCGCAGCCGGTCTCGATGGCGGCGCATACGCCGCTCATGCAGGCCCAGGACGAGTACTTCCTGCGCTACCGCTGGGACTTCTTTCCCGTCGTCGACGCGCAGGGCCGCTTCCTCGGCGTCGTTCGCGAGCCGCGGGTCGACCAGGAGATCGCGGCCGGACGGCCGGCGCTCGAGGTGGGAGAGATCGTCGAGACCGCCGAGGCGGCGTCCTGGCGGGTGCGCTCGGACATCCCGCTCGAGGCGCTGCTCGGCGACGAGCAGCTGCGCTCCCGCGGCGCGCTCATGGCGGTCGACGCGGACGGCGTCCTGCGCGGCGTCGTCACGCTCGACCAGGTCCGCCGCGCGCTCACCGCGGCGTTGCCGCAGCGCCTCGCCTGACCCGTCCGCCGCTCGTCGCCGGGTCGCGGGAATGCCGGAAATGCCCACGGGATATAGTCGCCGGCCTTGCCCGCACACGACGTCCTCATCATCGGCGCCGGCCTCGCCGGCCAGCGCGCAGCCCTCGCGGCGGCGGAG
>CAWGTK010000011.1:0-48119 GCA_963825485.1 uncultured Actinomycetes bacterium | reverse complement strand
GTCCCGCTGAGGGACCGGTTTGGGGCCTCGACGGCACTGTCCCCTGCAGGCGAAAGCAGAAGCGGGTGAAGTCCGAGTCCAATGCGCTTCCATGTCTCGGGTGCGGCGGCGTGATGCGCGACGATGCCTTCGAACCGCCGCGCGAGAAGACGTCTCGCCCCGACCTCGCCATGAACAACCGAATGGCCATCGCTGCCCTTGCCTGCTGGCTACCGTACCCTACCTGTCGGGCAGTGGCGATATCTGCTGATATCATCATGGGGTGCCTGATGTCTTGATCCGTGATGTTCCCGCCGAGGATCTTGCTCGCATCGATGGGCATGCCGCGCGTCTCGGTCTGTCGCGGACGGAGTATCTGCGTCGCCGGCTGCATCAGGACGCCGCTCGTCCGGCGGCGCCGGTGACCCTCGAGGATCTGAGGACGTTCGCCGCCCGGTTCAGCGATCTCGACGATCCCGGCGTCATGCGCCAGGCGTGGTCGTGAGCAACCCTCCGGCGGGGACGGAGTGGCTCATCGACAAATCGGCGCTGACACGCCTCGGCGCGAGTGCCAATGCCGCCGCTTGGGCTGAGCGCATTCAGCGCGGCATCGTGCACATCGCAACGGTCACGCTGCTGGAAGTCGGCTACTCAGCCCGCGACCAAGCAGACCTCGACGCCGGGCTGCGCGGCCCGCCGGTCAGCTCGATGCCGATCGAGTACCTAACACCGATCACCGAGGATCGGGCCGTCGACCTGCTGACACTGCTGGCCGAGCGCGGACAGCATCGCGCGCCGTCTGTGCCGGACCTGATCATCGCCGCGATCGCCGAGAGCGCCGGGCTCGTCGTCCTCCACAACGACAAGGACTTCGACCTCATCGCCGACGTCACCGGCCAGCCAGTGCAGCGCCTTGACGGCTGATCCACCGCGGCCGCGCGACACTGCTTACGCGGTAACCCCGGCACTAATCCAGTCGTGAGCCCTTAGAGCAACCGCATCGCGCATCGAACGCCTGGTGCGTTTGCCAGGCGAACGTCGGTGGTGAGCAACGATGTTGCGGCGGTCATCTCGGCCAATGCGACGTACGTCGCGTCGTACGCGCTCAGGTTGTGGCGAAGCGCCCACATGCGCGGCCGAAGCCAGTCGGCCGGATAGCGCACGATCGCGAGTTCCGCGAAGCCACCCATCGCCATCGCGGCTTGTTCGTCTGTGAGGGCGCCGCGTAGCACGAGGCCTCGAAGGACATGCGTGACTTCACTGTCGAGCAGGTGGGGGGCCGCGAGATCTTCGACCCCGAGCCGATCGGGATCAAGCCCGCCGGCGACGAGCTCGACGATCACGCCGGCGTCGACGACGTTCAATCGCCTCGTCCATCGTGCAGCTCAGACAAGATCAGGTCGCGATCGATGCGAGCGCCGACCTGCTCTTGGGTCCGTCGCACGACCGCCGCGTTGACGCGCACCCTCTGTGATCGCCGGGCCAAGTGTTCGAGCTCGCGTCGGACGTATCTCGTCAAGGACAAGCCCTCGGCGTCGGCGGCTTCGGCGAGCGCGTCGCGAACTTCGTCCGGGACGTCTCGGATCTGAATGACCTTCGGCATGCGCACAGCGTACCGCTGATGGGTGCAGATTGCACCCAACCGTCCGGAGTGCCGCTGCAGGCCGACCGCGTCCGTTCGGCATCACCAGCCAACGGTCAGCGATGCGCTGACCCCCGGCCGGAGACCCGCAGATCGTATGCCCGGATCAAGGCCGGGATTCGTCCCGGTGAGGTTCCGTTGTGAAATGCGCCCACGGCACCGCAGCCCGACAGGCGGGTACCTTCGGTTCGGCCCGGCTCGTAGTCTGCAGCGCGGATGAGCGCGCTGCAGATCCTCCACCGCGATCCCGGGTCGCGGGCGCGCGCCGGCATTTTGCGCACGGCGCACGGCGAGGTCCGCACGCCGGCCTTCGTCCCGCTCGCCACGAAGGCGACCGTGAAGGGCCTCGAGCCGCGCGAGGTCAGCGCGCTCGGCTACGACATGGTGCTCGGCAACACGTTTCACCTGTTCCTCGAGCCCGGCGCCGACCTCGTCGAGCACTTCGGCGGCCTGCACGACTTCATGGGCTGGCGGCACCCGATCATCACCGACTCGGGCGGCTTTCAGGTCTTCAGCATGGGCCACGGCACGGTCGCCGACGAGATCAAGGGACGCGCCCCCGTCGGGGCCGACCGGATGGGCCGCGTGCTGTCGATCGAGGAGGACGGCGTGCGCTTTCGCTCCTACATCGACGGCTCGGAGCGCTTCATGGGGCCCGAGACGTCGATGGCGGTCCAGGCCAAGCTCGGCTCGGACATCGCGCTCGTGTTCGACGAGTGCACGCCCTTCAACATCGATCGCGAGTACACGGCGCGCTCGACGCAGCGCACGCACCGCTGGCTGGATCGCTGCCTGGACTGGCACGAGGAGCACGGTCCGCCGGGGCAGCTCGTCTACGGGATCGTGCAGGGCGGCGTCTACGAGGACATGCGCGTCGAGTCGACGCAGGCGGTCGCGGCGCGGCCGGTCGGCGGGATCGCGATCGGCGGCTCGCTCGGCGCCGACAAGCCGCAGATGTACGACGTCGTGGGCTGGTCGACGGCCGCGCTGGGCGACGATCCCCGCCCGCGCCACCTGCTCGGCATCGGCGACGTCGACGACCTCATCCGCGGCGTCGAGCTCGGCGTCGACACCTTCGACTGTGCGATGCCGACGCGCCTGGGCCGTCATGGCGTGGCGATCGTGCCCGACCCGGAGCGGCGCTGGCGCGTCGACCTCACCGGCTCCCGCCATCGCGAGGACGAGGCGCCGATCATGGCGGGCTGCCCCTGCCCGGCCTGCAGCGGCGGGCACTCACGCGGCTACCTGCGCTATCTGCTGAAGAACAAGGAGCTCACCGGCGCGCGGCTGCTGACGCTGCACAACCTCGCGTACATCGCACGGCTGACGGAGGGCCTGCGCGGGGCGATCGCCGGCGGGACATTGAGGATGTATGCGGCGGCGCAGCGCGCCGGCGCGGCGCCCTGAGGAAAGGTCGTGGACCACGCGCAACTGCACGGCTCCATCTGCTCGTCGGACAGCCTCGAGAACACCTGTGCCACCGCGCTACGAAGCCCAGCCAAGCCGGCGAGTTCGACGACTCGGTCCTTTTCGTCCGGCCCGATGCCGGTGAGCTGAATCCCCAGTTTCTGCACGGCTCGTAGCTCCACCGCGCCGCGGCGGAGTACCGGCTGAGCTGATGGCGCGCGATGCCACAGAGACATCCGCCGGCTTTCTGACCGGTGCTGTCACGGAACCCGTCAAGCGCGTCGAGGGCCGCGGCGACGGTCTCGGCCGCTAGATCGCGGGCGACCTCGACAACGACGACGGAACCCATGCACAAACCCTCGCGCCGGACCTACGCGGGCGCGCGCCTATCGCGTGTTGTCCTCGATCAGCGAGTTGAGCTGGTCGACGACCTCGCCGGTGTCGTTGCCGTCGATCGGCGAGAGGTTCACGTCGGAGGCGCCCGAGGAGCTGCCGATGGCGTAGGCGATGACGAGGGCGAGGACGGCCGCGACGGCGAGCACCGCGATCAGCCGGCCCAGCCCGCCGCCGCTCTTCGCGGGCTCGCGGTCGCGCCGTGAGGGCGGGATGTCGGGGATCGGCTCGTAGCGTGCCGGCGGCAGCCCGCCGGGCGGTGGCTGGGGCTCCAGGCGCCGCGCCGGCGGCGGCGCACCGGCGGCCATCCGCGTCGCGGCGGTGGGCTCCTCACGCCGGGGCAGCATCGACGTCGCCGCCGTCGAGTCCGCCCCCCGCGGCGCGATCCCGCGCGCGCCGTCGTGCAGCGCGCTGCGCATCTCGTCGGCGCTCGCGTAGCGCTCGCCCGGCGCCAGCGCCAGCGCCTTCTCGACCGCCAGCGCCAGCGCCGACGGCACCTCGGGCGTGATCTCGTCCAGCCGGATCGGGTACTCGCGCTGCTGCAGCAGCGCCAGCTCGGTCAGCGATCCGGCCTCGTAGGGCAGGCGGCCGGCGAGCAGCTGGTAGGTCACCACGCCGAGCCCGTACATGTCCGCCGCGGGGCCGACCTCGCCGCCGCTGGCCTGCTCGGGCGCGAGATAGGCGGCCGTGCCGAGCACCGAGCCGGCCTGCGTGAGCTGCGACGTGCCGCCGACCGCCTTGGCGATGCCGAAGTCGGCGAGCTTCACGGCGCCGTCGTCGGAGCGCAGGATGTTGCCGGGCTTGACGTCGCGATGGATGACGCCCATGCGGTGCGCGTGCACGAGGCCGCGGCAGGCGCCGTCGACGAGCTCGAGCGTGTCGGCGACGCCCAGGCGCGTCTCCTCGCGCAGGATCTCGGCGCCCGAGCGGCCCTGGATGTACTCCATGACGATGTAGTGGCGGCCGCTGAGCTCATCCAGGCCGAAGTCGAAGACCTGCACGATGTTCGGGTGCACGAGGCGCGCCGCCGACAGCGCCTCGCGGCGGAAGCGCGAGATGAACTGGCTGTCGTCGGCGAGATGCTCGGCCAGCAGCTTGACCGCGACCTGACGCTCGAGGCGGCGGTCGACAGCGACCTGCACCGTGGACATGCCGCCGTAGCCGAGGCGTTCCCCGAGCTCGTAGCGGCCGGCGATGACGTCGAGCTCAGCCATCGGGCGGGATCTCCGGGGTGACGCCACCGCCGGGTGAGACGGGCGGCGGGGGCGGGGCGACGGGAGGGGGCGGGGCGACCGGCGGCGGCGGCGGGGCGGGCGCCGGCGGCGGGGGCTCGGCCGGCGTGGTCGTCGTCGGCGTCTCGGTGGTCGTCGTCGGCAGGGTCTCCGTCGGCTCCTCGGGCGGCGTCTCGGTCGTCGTCGTCTGCGCCGGCGTCGTCTCGGTCGTCGTCGTCTCGGTGCCGGCGTCCGGTTCGCACCCGTCGACGGCGACCCGGCGCAGCCGGTCGGCGCCCTCGCGCAGCGCGTTGACGAGCTGCGGGTCGGTCGTCTGGGGCAGCTCATCGATGCCCTCGTCGACGTGCTTGAGCTGGCCCTCCACCTCCGAGCAGCGACCGCTCTGGACCGCCTGCGCGACATCGGTGATCTGGCTCTTGAGCTCGCCGGCGCTGGCCGACGGGATGCCGCCCTTGGTCCCGCCGCCGCAGGCGGCGAGCAGCGCGGTACTCAGGCCCAGCAGGAGGGCGAGGACGTAGGGAAGGGCGCGGCGCACGCTCATTGACCGTAGCCGAGCCGCTCAGCCAGGGAGTCGGGCAGCCGCGCGGCCCGGATCGCCGCCGCGGCTCCGGCGATGTCGTATTCGACGCGCTGCCACGTGGCCCGCCAGTTGCGCGTGTCGAGCATGAGCCAGGCGGCCCGCGGGTCGCCGTCGCGCGGCTGGCCGACCGAACCGGGGTTCAGCAGCCACTCGCCGGTCGGCGGGGCGATGTCGACGCTGTCGCCGTCGCGACGCGCCTCGCCGGTGGCGACGTCGCCCTCCGGGCGCACGAACGACAGCGCCACATGGGAGTGGCCGATGAGCGCGACGCGCTGGGGCAGGCTGTCGAAGCAGAGCTCGGCGAGCAGCGCGCTGAGCACGTACTCCCAGACGGGATCGCGCGGGCTGGCGTGGTAGAGGCCGATCGCGCCCTCCTCGCCGGCCGGCTGCAGCGCGGCGAGGAACTCCATGTTCGCGTCGGAGATCGTCTCGCGCGTCCAGCGCGCCGCGATCGCGGCACCGGTCGAGAACTCGTCGAGGCCGATCGCCCCGGTCACGCCCATGTCGTGATTGCCGGCGAGGCAGATCGCCGCGTGGCGGCGCGCCAGCTCGACGCAGGCATCCGGCTCGGCGCCGTAGCCGACGAGGTCGCCGAGGCACCACATCTCGTCGGCCCCGGCGGACTCGGCGTCGGCGAGCACCGCCTCGAAGGCGTGGCGGTTGCCATGGATGTCGGAGAGGATCGCGACCTGCATCTCGTACAGTTTCGCTCGTGAACCGTGGACGCCTGCGCTGGGGAGCGGCAATTGTCGCTGCCGTCGTTGTCGCAGAGCTCGCGGTGGTGCTCCTGCGACCGCGCAGCGGGGTGATCGAACCTGCTCCCGTGCGCACGGAAGCGTACTTCAGCGCCTCGGAGCTCCAGCGGGCCGAGGACTACCGTCGCCCCCAGGTGGCCATCTACGGCGGGGTGCTGGTCGTCGAGCTGGGGCTGCTCGCGCTGCTCGTCGCGCGCCCGCCGGGGCGCCTGCGCGGGCCGTTCCGCCGCCCGGTGCTGGCCGGCGCGGCCGCCGGCGCCGCCCTGTCGCTGGCGATCTCGGCCTCGATCCTGCCGCTGCAGATCGTCTCGCGGGAGCGCGCCAAGGATGTCGGCCTCGTCACGCAGTCGTGGGACGGCTACGCGCGCGACAAGTCGATCTCCTGGGGCATCGGCGCCCTCCTCGCCGGCGCCGGCGCGGCCGCCGCCGTCGGCCTCATCCGCCGCTACCCGCGCGGCTGGTGGATGCCCGGCTCGGCGATCGTCGTGGCGTTCGGGGCCGTGAGCATCTACGCCGGGCCGGTCGTGCTCGACCCCCTCTTCAACACATTCAAGCCGCTGCCCGCCGGGCAGACGCGCGCCGACGTGATGAAGCTCGCCGAGCGCGCCCGCGTCGACATCGGCGACGTCTACAGCGTCGACGCCAGCCGCCGGTCGACCGCCGCCAACGCCTACGTGGCGGGGCTGGGGAAGACCAAGCGCGTCGTCCTCTACGACACGCTGCTGGACAACTTCGAGCGCGACGAGGTGCGCCTCGTCGTCGCGCACGAGCTCGCCCACCAGCACCACCGCGACGTGCCCAAGGGGCTGCTGTACCTCGCGATCGTGACGCCGTTGGGCATGTTCGCCGTGGCGCAGCTGACGCGGCGCTTCGCGCCCGGCGGCGAGCCCGGGCCGGCGGTCCTGCCGGTGCTCGCGCTGGGCCTCGTCGTGATGACGACGACGATCACGACGGTCTCCAACCAGCTCAGCCGCCGCGTCGAGGCGCGCGCGGACTCCTACGCGCTGACGCTCACCGGTCAGCCCGAGCCGTTCATCGGCTTCGAGCAGCGGATCGCGCTGCGCAACCTGTCAGACCCCGATCCGCCGGACTGGCAGACGTTCCTGCTGGCCACCCACCCGCCGACGATCGAGCGGATCGGGATCGGCGTCGCGTACGAGCGCGGGGCGCGCTGAGCGCTCAGTCGTCGTCGTCGTTGGGCGGCGGCGCGGCCTCGCCGCCGAACTCGGGCAGGTTCTTGATGCCCTCGCGCGTGGCGTACTTCGAGTAGGAGTCCTCCAGCGCATCGGCCAGCTCGCGCATGAACTTCGGCGCGAGGTTCACGCGCGAGACGACGACCCCCGGGATCTCCTCGGAGTCGATCTCGTGGTCGACGCGGGCGAAGGTGATCGTGAACTCGTAATCGGAGAACGACACGTTCGCGAAGTTCGCGTAGACGCCGCCCATCATCTCGGGCGAGAAGTGGATGTTGATGTGGCGCTCTGTCTCGTCTGGTTCAGCCATGCGCTTATCTAATATCGCATCGTGCGCATCATCGTCCTGGCCGTCGGGCGGCTTCGCCCGCCGTACGCCGACGACACGCAGCACTACCTGAAGTTGCTCGCGCGCCACGCGCGCGTCGAGATGATCGAGGTCCGTCAGGAGGAGCGGGTGACGGGCCGCGTCCCGCAACGCGCGTTCGTCTCGCTGCTGGCGCGCGAGGGCGAGCAGTTCGACTCGCTGTCGTTCGCGCGCTTCCTCGAGGCGCGCCGGCAGGCCGGGCGCGACGTCTGCTTCGTGATCGGCGGGCCGCTCGGCCTGCAGCTCGAGGCGGTCGATCACCGCTTCTCGCTCGGCCCGCTGACGCTGCCCCACCAGCTCGCCCGCGTCGTCCTGCTCGAGCAGCTCTACCGCGGCCACAAGATCCTCGCGGGCGAGCCGTACCACTATTGACGCGCGTGGCCGCTGCGGAGCTGTCCCGCTGCGGGCAACGTTTGCGCGGGGCAGACTAGATTGGGCGCCATGGCCGGACCACTCTCAGATCTGCGCGACGCCGTTGCCGCCGCCTCGGGCGCCGTCGCCGGGTCGGGCACGCACAGCTCGGTCTCCCCGACGCTCGAACGGCCCAAGCAGGCGGGCTTCGGCGATTACGCCACGAACGCCGCCATGCTGCTCGCCCCGCGCGCCGGGGTGCCGCCGCGCGACGTGGCCGGCCGGCTCGCCGATCAGCTCGTCGATCGCCTCGGCGCGGCGCTCGAGCGCGTCGAGGTGGCGGGACCGGGCTTTCTGAACCTCTTCATGTCCGATGACTGGCTCGTCGCCGCGCTAGGCCACGTGCTGGAGGCGGGCGACGGGTTCGGCGGCGGCGGCGCGCAGCCGGCCGAGCGCGTCAACGTCGAGTTCGTCTCGGCCAACCCGACCGGTCCGATGACCGCCGCCGGAGCGCGCCTGGCGGCGTACGGGGACTCGCTCTCGCGCCTGCTCGAGTTCCGCGGCCACGAGGTGACGCGCGAGTACTACATCAACGACATCGGCGGCCAGGTACGCCGTCTCGGCGAGTCGATCCAGGCGCGCGCGCGCGGCGAGGACGTGGCCGAGGGCGGCTACGAGGGCGAGTACGTGCGCGAGCTGGCCGAGCGCATCCCGGACGCCGCGACCGGCGACCCGATGGTCGTCGCCGAGCAGGGCGTGCAGAGGCTGCTCGAGCGGATCCGCGCGTCGATGACGGCGATCGACGTCGAGTTCGACGTCTGGTTCTCCGAGGGATCGCTGCACGCGGGCCAGCCGTCGGCGGTGCAGCATGCCTTCGACGAGCTCGAGCGGCGCGGCGAGACGTATCGCTCGGACGGTGCGCTGTGGCTGCGCACGAGCGCGCACGGCGAGTCCAAGGACGACGTGATCGAGCGCTCGACCGGCGAGCCGTCCTACCTCGCCTCGGACATCGCCTACCACCTCGACAAGCGCGAGCGCGGCTTCGACCGGCTGATCGACGTCTGGGGCGCCGACCACCACGGCCACGTGGCGCGGATGCATGCCGCGTTCGAGGCGCTCGGCGGGTCTCGCGACCAGCTCGAGCTGATCATCATGCAGTTCGTCAACATCGTCGAGCACGGCGAGCGGGCCCGGATGTCCAAGCGCCGCGGCGACTTCGTCACGCTCGACGACCTCATCGAGCAGATCGGCGTCGACGCGGTGCGCTTCTTCATGCTGCAGCGCTCGCACGACACGACGGTCGACCTCGACCTCGACCTCGCGCGCGAGCAGTCCGCCGAGAACCCCGTCTACTACGTGCAGTACGCCCACGCGCGGATCGCGTCGATCCTCGCCAAGGCCGGCGGGGCGCCGCGCGTCGAGGCCGCGCTGGACGAGGCCGCCCGCTTCACCGGCGCGCTCGAGCCGGCCGAGCGCACGCTGGTCAAGAAGCTGCTCGCGTTCCCCGACGAGATCGCCGAGGCGGCCGAGAGGCGCGCGCCGCACCGCATCGCGGTCTACGCGCTCGAGCTCGCGCAGACCTTCACGGCCTTCTACCGCGACTGCCAGGTCGTCGGCGCGGCGGGGGAGGGGACCGAGTCCTTCCGGCTGGCGCTCGGCGCCGCCACGAAGCGGACGATCGCCCGCTCGCTGGACCTGCTCGGGGTGAGCGCGCCGGACACGATGTAGGGCGGCGGTCAGGGCGGCTCGACGAGCCCGGCCGCGGCGAGCGCGTCCTCGACGGTCGCGGCCGCGACGTCGCCGCGAGCGAATGCCTTCCAGGCGCGGCGCAGCACGGCGGCATCGCGTGGCGTCATCCAGCGAGTCTCTCACCCGGTCGTGCGGCTGCTGCGGCGGCTGGGTCGGGCGAGCGGTGGTGACGCGCCCGGCGCGGTATACGCACTCGGCGCGTCACGATCGGCGGGTGGGCGGCGGTCTTGACGCGCAAGGTGCGGTATGCGCACTCGGCGCGTCACGATCCGCGGGTGGGCGGCGGTCTTGACGCGCAAGGGGCGGTATGCGCACTCGGCGCGTCACCGCCACGCTCGGTTGATCTCGCGCTTCGTCGTGCGATCGGACCGAACCGCCGGCTCAGCGCCGCGACGAGCCCGGCCGTCGCGCGAGCGCGCCCTTCACGGTCAGCGAGTAGGTGCGGGTGGACGTTGCGCCGCCGCCCGCCGGGCGGAACGTCAGCGTCACGCGCAGCGGCAGGCTGGCGCTCTTGCGCAGTGCCCGGGCCGCCCGCGCGGTTGGCTTGACGACGAGCTTGACGACGCCCGCCGCGCTCGTCGTCAGCGACACGCGGCCGAAGTCGGCGCGCCCGGTTCGCTTGCAGCTGCGCACGCAACCCCGCGCGAGCAGGGCGGCGCTGGCGGTGGCGCGCGCGGTGAACCGGCCGGCCCGGCGGGCCCGGACGGAGAGCTCGAGGTTGCCGTTGGCGCGAGCGAGCTTGCGCAGCATCGCGAACGGGCTGGGCGTCGTCGGCCGCGTGGCGCCGCCCGGTGCGGGCGGCGGCGCGGTGGCGCCGGGCGCCGGTGGCGGCGTCGTGCCGCCCGGTCCCGGTGTCGGTGGTGGGGTGGTCGTCCCGGGCGCGGCGAGCACGGGCTCGGTCGGCTCGGAGATCTCCACGTCAGACGGGCCGCCCGCGTTGCTCGCGACAACGGCCACACCGTAACGCCGACCGACGTCGGCCGGCCCGAGACGGTAGGTGCGCGCGGTCGCGCCGTCGATGACGTCGCAGACCGTCATCGCGGCGTCACACGCGTACCACTGGAAGGTGTAGCTGTCGGCGGCGGGAGTCCATGTGCCTGGGTCGGCCGTCAGCGTCTGGCCGTCCTGCGGGGTGCCGCCGACCGTCGGGTACGTGCTGACCTCCGGATAGCCGACGATGACGGGACCGCGCGGCAGCGCGGTGCCTGGCTCCACGGAACTGCCTTCGGCGTTGGCCGCGCTCACCTCTACGCCGATGTAGCGCCCGACGTCCGCCGCGCCGAGCAGGTACGTCGGCTGGTTGGCGCCGATCGGGCCGCATTCGGGCAACACCCCGCCAAAGTCGTTGCTGTTGCAGCTGTACCACGCGTACGAGTAGCTCGTCGGGCTTGCGGTCCACGTGCCGGGATCGGCGGTCAGCAGCTCGCCCTCCTGCAGCACGCCGCTGAACGTCGGGGCAACGCTGTTGACCGGCACCGCCGCGACCGCCCCCGCGGCCGGCGCGACGAAGGCGATCAGCAGCGCCATCAGCGCCGTGACAAAGACCCGCCCACCGCTCGGCACGCGTGCGACCAGCCGGCCGTCGGTGCGTCTGGGTGCGGCGCAGCTGAGGTTCACAGCCGACAGGACTATCACGCTCGGGCCAGAACCGGTAACACGCGCGGCGGCGGCCACGCCTCCCCGATGCGCGCCGACGCCGCCGCGGCGCGCGGCCGGCGCCACCCGCGGCGCGGTCAGCGCTCGTCGTAGCGGGCGAGATCCTGGTCGAGGCGGGCGGCGTCGGCGTCGCTGAGATCGGCCGGATCGTCGGAGCCCGCGACGGCCGCGTCGCCCGCGCCCCCACGCGCGCCGGCCATCCCCGCCGCCGGCCGGCGCCGCCAGCGCGGCACGAGCAGGACGAGCGCCGCGACCACGAGCGCCCCCAGCACAAGCGGGATCGCGTAGGCGGTGATCCCGACGCCGCTGGTCTCGGGCAGGGCGAGCACGTCCTGGCCGTACTCGGCGACCATCTCCTGCTTGATCTGCTCCTTGGTCATGCCCTGGGCGATGAGGTCGCGGATGAGGGCGCGCATGCTGTCGGGCTGCGCGCCCTCGGCGGTGTTCAGCGGGATCCCGCAGTCCACGCACATGACCTCGTCCTCGACGTCGACGAGGTCGACCCGCGGCGCGGCGCCGAACGCGATCGCCGCCGGCAGCAGCGCGAGCAGCAGCGCCGCCAGCGCCAGCGCGCGGCTCACGACGCCTGCGCCGCGGCCAGCGCGCGATCGATGAAGGCCTGGTCGATCTGGCCGCGGAAGACGTCGACGACGCGACCGCGGCGGTCGATGACGAACGTCTCCGGCACCCGGTTGGTGCCGTAGCGCCTGGCGAGCTTCGTCCCGACGTCGCGCAGGCTGGGGAAGCTCATCCCGTACTTGTCGGCGAAGCCGACCGACGCCGGCGTGGAGTCGTTGTACGTGACGCCGAGCACCGTGCCGGTGCCGGACGCGGTCAGGCGCTGGTGCGCACGCTCGAGGATCGGCGCCTCGGTCCGGCACGGGATGCACCAGGAGGCCCAGAAGTTCAGCACGACGACCTTGCCGCGCAGGGCGGCGACCGACTGGGTGGCGTCCCCGCCGAGCAGCGGCAGCGTCGCGCTCGGGGCGGGCGGGAAGTCGCCGCGGGCCACCGCCCGCTCGATCGAGTCGTCGGTCGCACGCGAGAGCAGCCCGTAGGCGAGCAGTCCGACGAGGCCGAGCGCGACGACGGCGGCGAGGATCGGGACGAGCAGGCGCTTCATCGGCCAACCAGCGTAGATGGGCGTGTGCGACCATCGCGCAACCGCCTCGCAACCGACACTAGAATCGCGTCTCGGCGCGGACGTAGCTCAGTTGGTAGAGCGCGAGCTTCCCAAGCTCGAGGTCGCGGGTTCGAAGCCCGTCGTCCGCTTCGCCGGCGGCGTGCGCGGCAACGCTGGCCGCGCCGCGGCGGGCGCGTTATTCTCGCGCCGCAGATGGCGGCCTACAGCTTCCTGACGACGTGGTGTCTCGATGCGCCGATCCAGGACGTCTGGGACGTCATCTCGGCCAGCGACCGCTACCCGGAGTGGTGGAAGGGCGTTCGTGCGGTGACCGAGCTCGAGCCCGGCGGCGAGCATGGGATCGGTGCGCTGTCGCGCTTCGAGTGGCGTTCCAAGCTGCCCTACTCGCTGTCCTTCGACATGCGCGTCACGCGCTCCGAGCCGCCGTACATGCTCGAGGGTCACGCCAGCGGAGAGCTCTTCGGCGTCGGCACCTGGCGGCTGTACGAAGGGGCGGCCGGAACCGCCATCGTCTACAGCTGGGACGTGTCGACGTCGCGGGCCTGGATGAACCGCCTGGCCCCGATCGGGCGGCCGGCGTTCGCCTGGAATCACGACTACGTGATGCGCCACGGCGCCCACGGATTGGCGGCCAGGTTGGGCGCCGATCTCATCGCGTACGACTAGAACTCAACGATCTCGGAAATAAGAAGTTCCGAAAGCGCTGGACAGCGGACCCCTGCGGCCTCACCATCCAGCGTTCATTGCGCCGACGTCTGAAGCGAGGACACCATGGTTGCTGTGCAAAGTGCTGGTCCGACGCTCTTCGAACTGACCCACGACGACACCAAGATCGTGTACACGCCGGGTGCCCTGGACGGTCCGCCGTCGCTGCAGTACGAGGGGCCGATGGGCCGCTACAGCTTCGAGGGCGACGAGATCCAGACGCACAACAGCGCCCGCGGCCTCGAGATCAGCGTCACGCTGGATCGTGTCTCGCAGCTGCGCACGTTCACGCTGACGGTCTTCCTGCCGGACCTCGAGCTCGACGAGGCGACCGACGAGATGAGCTTCCAGACCGTCGGCATCAACTCGTCGCGCCGCCGCGCGATGACCGCGAAGGTCGGCGCCGCGTTCACGTCCGAGCCGATCGAGTTCGAGGGCCTCGCGCGCAACATCGAGTACCAGACCTCGGGCACGACGGTCCTGCTCTAGTCCTCCGGACGCCTACCAGGCCTGCTGCGTGTCGCAGTGAGGGCAGCGCACCGAGGTGGAGACCGGCGCGACGAAGACGAAGCCGCAGCCGCACGAGTAGCACGCGCGGTCGTCGGGACCGCCGGCGTCGCGCATGCGGCGCTCGGCACGGTGCATCGGCTCGGGCCGCGGTGCCGGCTCGGGGACCACGTGCAGTCGCCGAGCGCTGGGCGCCCTGTGCACAGATGGGAGATGTCGGACGGTCATCGGGGCCATGGCTCTATCGACAAGGACTCCGGTCGGCCCCAAAGGTTTCTGTCTGCACCGGACGTTTCCTCGTAGGTGGCGCGTCAGGGAGGGTGTGATCGGCTGCTGTGCCGCGCCCGAGTTGCGATACTTGACGCCTCGTGCAGCCCGCTCGCAAACGCAGGATCCGCCTCGTCGTCGCGCTCTGCGCGGCGGTGCTGCTGGCATGCGCCCTGATCTACACGAGCCTGCTGAGCTCCAGCGAGTCGGTCACGCCAAGCGATCTCGTCGCGGTCAACGCGAGCACGGACTCCTCCTACACCCTGACCGGCAAGGTCGTCGACGGATCGATCCGCACGACCGACGGCGGGGTCGACTTCCGCGTGCGCGACCGCGAGGGCACCACCTCGGTGCCCGTCAGCTACAACGGTGCCATCCCCGACCCGTTCCGTGAGGGCCGCGAGGTCATCATCACGGTCCGCAAGCAGGGGACCACCTTCGTCGGCGAGCGCGACTCGCTCGTGACGAAGTGCCCGTCGAAGTTCACCGAAGACGCCACCACCAAGTCCTGAGGTCCTAGATGGCCACCGTTGGCCGCGCGCTCCTGATCCTCGCCCTCGTCGTGGCCCTGTACGGCATCGCGGCCTCGCTGTACGGCGCGATCCGACGCCGTGACGAGTGGATCGTCTCCGGCCGGCGCTCGGTCTACGCGATCGCCGCGCTCGTCACCGGCGCCTTCGGGATCCTCGAGTTCGCCTTCCTGCGCTCGGACTTCACGTTCGCCACGGTGGCCAGCCACTCCTCGACGACGACGCCGACCTTCTACCAGGCGGCCGCGGCGTGGTCCTCACAGGAGGGCTCGCTGCTGCTCTGGCTCTGGCTGCTGTCGCTGTGGTCGAGCCTCGTCCTGTATCTCACGCGCCGCCAGCTGCGCATCGTCGCGCCCTGGGCGACCGCCGTCCTGCTCGGCTTCGCGGCGTTCTTCGCGGCGCTGCTGGTCTTCAAGGAGACCCCGTTCGCGCTGCTCGCGGTGGCCCCGGCCGAGGGCGCCGGGCTGAACCCGCTGCTGCGCCACCCGAGCATGATGATCCACCCCCCGATGCTGTACTCGGGGTACACGCTGTTCACGATCCCGTTCGCGTTCGCGGTCGGGGCGCTGATCACGCGCCAGGTCGGCGCCGCCGACTGGATCCGCGCGACGCGCCGCTTCGCGCTCGCCGCCTGGCTGTTTCTCGGCATCGGGATCCTGCTCGGCGCGCGCTGGTCGTACTCCGAGCTGGGCTGGGGCGGCTACTGGGCGTGGGATCCCGTCGAGAACGCGTCGCTGCTGCCGTGGCTGACCGGCACCGCGTTCATCCACTCGATCATGATCCAGGAGAAGCGCGGGATGCTGAAGATCTGGAACGTCTCGCTCGTGCTCGCCACCGGCACGCTGGCGATCCTCGGGACGTTCCTCGTGCGCTCGGGGATCCTCGACTCGATCCACGCCTTCGGCGCGTCCACGCTCGGCGTCCCGTTCGTGATCCTCATCGGGCTCATGATCGCCGGCTCGATCGCGCTGGTCGTCTGGCGCCGCGAGGCGCTGCGCTCGGAGAACCGGCTGGACTCGCTGCTGTCGCGCGAGGCGATCTTCCTGCTCAACAACCTCGTCCTCGTGGCGATGGCGTTCGTCGTCTTCTGGGGCACGTTCTGGCCGCTCATCGCCGAGGCGCTGACCGGCTCGCGGCGCGCGCTCGGGCCGCCCTGGTTCGACAAGTACACGGTGCCGCTGGCGATCATGCTCGTGCTGCTCAGCGGGATCGGGCCGGTCATCGCCTGGCGCAGGGCGACGGCCGCCAACGCCCGGCGCAACTTCATGGCGCCGATCGCCGCGGCGCTCGGGCTGGGCGTCGTGCTGGCGCTGTTCGGCGCGGCCGCGCGGCCGCTCGCGCTGGCGATGTTCATCTGCGGCGCGTTCGTCGTCGTCAGCGTCGGGCAGGAGTTCTGGCGCGGCGTCGGCGTCCGGCGCGCGATGACGGGGGAGGGGCCGCTGGGCGCGCTGCGCTCGCTCGTCGCGCGCAACCGGCGCCGCTACGGCGGCTACCTCGTGCACGTCGGGATGGCGCTGCTGTTCGTCGGCGTCGCGGCATCGACGGCGTTCAGCGACGCCCGCGACGTGTCGCTGACGCCGGGCAAGACGATGCGCGTCGGCGACTACGACTTCACGTACGCCCGCGCGACCTCGCGCGTCTCGACGACGAAGTCCGGCGAGCTGGAGAAGATCTCCTTCGGCGCGATCGTCGACGTGCGCCGCGACGGCTCCAAGGTCGTGACGCTGCGCCCCGAGCGCAGCTACTTCCCGTCACGCGACGTCGCCGGCCTGGGACCCGTCGGGCGTTTCTTCGAGGGCGAGGCGACAAGCGAGATCGGGCTGAAAGCGGGCATGCGACGCGACCTGTGGGCGGCGATGACGCCCGACATCCGCAAGCTCATGCCGACGATCGAGGAGGGCGACCGCGTCTTCGCCGCCGCGGCGGGCAAGCTTGCACCCGAGCTCGAGGGCCAGGCGCTCGGCGCTGCGCTGAACGGGATCGTCAAGCGCTACATCGATTCCGACCCCGCGGCGACGTTCCGCGTCATCTCCTCGCCGCTCGTGACGTGGATCTGGCTGGGCGCGATCGTCGTCTTCCTCGGTGGGCTGATCGCGCTGTGGCCCGGCCCCGACGCCGCCCGCCGCCGCGTTTGGGCACGCTACGCCGCCCGCGTCGCCGAAGACCTCGGCCGCGCGTAAGCGGCACGGCGCCGCGCACAATCCTCTCCGTGGACGTCGTCGCGCTGCTCGTCATCGTCGTTGCGCTCGTGGCCGTGCTGGCGATCGTCGGCGCGCCCCTGCGGGTCGGCGCCCGCGCGCGTGCCCGCGGCGAGGCCGCCGACGAGATCGCCGAGCTCGAGGCGCGCAAGGAGGCCAAGTACCGCGAGATCCGCGACGCCGAGATGGACCTGCGAACGGGCAAGCTGTCCGACGAGGACCATCGCGTGCTCGACCGCCAGCTGCGTGCCGAGGCGGTCGTGATCCTCAAGGCGCTCGACGACGCCGGTGCTGCCGATGGCCCGGGCCGGGCTGAGGTACCCTGACGCCATGGAGAACATCCTGTCCGCCGTCCAGGTGCTGCTGTCGGTCGTCGTGATCTTCCTCGTGCTCATGCACTCCGGAAAGGACGCCGGGCTGTCGGGCGCCTTCGGCGTCGGTACGGGCGCAGGCCCCTTCGGCGGTGGTTCGCTCGTCGAGCGCAACCTCAACCGCTGGACCATCGCCTTCTCGATCGCGTTCGTCCTGAACACGATCGTCCTGCTGAAGATCTGAGCGGGCTCGCGCGGGACGACCGCGCACGGCAGCTTCGTCACTCCATCCCCATCGCGCAGTACTCGGCCATCGCCATCGCCGTCAGGTGCGGTCGCCGGGTCACGCTCGTCGGGAAGATGCTCGCGTCGCAGGCGTAGAGGTTGCGGCAGCCGTGGACGCGAAGATCGGGATCCACCACGCCCCCACCTGGGTGGCGGCTCATCGGCGCGCCCCCCTGCGGTCGCGCGCTGATGGCCAGCCGCCGCGACGAGGTCAGCGACGGCGCCAGCGTCCGCAGCTGCTCGACCGACGCGAACTCCTGGTAGACCGGCGTCGCGGGCATGACGCGCCGCGCACCGACCGCGAACAGGATCTCGCCGACGACCTCCAGGCGCTCGCCGAGCCGGGCGAGCTCCTGGTGCGTGAGGCTGAACTGGGTCGCTCGCCGAGGCCAGTACGGCGCGTGCCCCGAGCGATCGGTCCCGAGGTGCACGCGCATCGCGGCCATGTGGCGGTAGCGGCGCATGTTCGCCGCATGGTGGTCGAACGTGCCGGGCATCGCCATCGACTGCAGCCACACCGGCGACCAGGTCGATTCCACGACGAACTTCGGCTGATCCGGGCACAGATCGGTCAACAGCTGCACGCCGAGGTGAGCGTCGAGCTGCTCCTCGAAGTCCGCCGTCAGGGTCGAGGCGAGGTTGAACGAGAAGCCGCGCGTGCGGCTGATGGCGCTGCGGCGCAGCAGCTGCGCCGAGCCGAGCGCCCCGGCCGCCAGCACCACGGTCTTCGCGTCGATCGTCAGCTCGCGCCCGTCGCCCATGCGGCACGCGACCCCGCTCGGCTCGCCGTCGTCCATGAGGATCCGCCGCACCTCGCAGCCGGGCATGACCTCGAGCCGGTCGCCGAAGCGTCGCTGACCCCACGGCAGGAGCGTGTCGAGCGCGGCGACGCTGCGTTCGGACAGGTCCGGCGGCGCCTCGCCGGGTCGGGTCAGCGTCCCGGTCGGCGTGTAGCCGAGCTGCTCGATGCCCTCCTGCAGCAGCTCGGCGGCGCGGCTGAACGGGCCGGCGGGCCGGTCGATCCCGGGCAACCAGGCCAGCACCTGCTGCCAGGCTTCGCGGAACCGCTGCTCGTCCAGGCCGAACTCCTCGACCCACTGGTTGACGACCATCGGCGCCACGGACGACCACGTCGGGTAGCGCAGCGGGCAGTCGCCGCCGAGCGTCGACATGCGGTGCACGCGCGCGTCGAGGTCGCCGAGCACGTCGAGGCTGCCGTCGCCGAGCAGATCGGGCAGGGTCTGCAGCGCGTCGCTCGTGTCGCGGCCCGGGTCGATCTCGGTGCCGCGCTCGACGATGATCGTGTGCAGTCCGCGCTCCGCGAGCCGGTAGGCGATGAGCGCTCCGGCCGCTCCGCTGCCGACGACGACGGCGTCGACCCGGTGCCGGCGGTGGCCGTCGTCCGGGCCCCGCGTCGTCAGCGAGGGGTGCGTGTGAACCGGCACGACGCCGCCGGCAGCCGTCGCGGCCGGTCCGCCGATCTCCTCCGCGACCTCGAGGTTGACGTAGTAGCCCAGCGAGCAGAGCTGGTGCGCGGTTCGCAGGACGGATGCCCGCACGCGCCGCATGCCCGGCCAGCACCCGTGCAACAGCGCCGGGCGATCATCGGGGGCGATGAGCGAGAACGACGGGCGCGCGTGCAGGATCGGCACGAGCGCCACGAGGTTCAGCGCGAGCCGCGCGCGTCGCAGCGACAGCTTGCGCGAGTCGTGCAGGTAGACGCCGTGCAGGTAGGCGTCGACGTTGTGCGCGACCCGCGCCGCGGGCACGACCGATTCGGCGCCGTGGACCGTCTCGCTCAGCGCCTGCAGCGTGCGGTGGTTGCCGGGCGACAGCAGTTGCAGCCCGAAGCGCGTGCGGTAGGCGCGGCGCGAGAGCCGTCCGATCGCGACGATGATCGCGGCGTCGATCGCGAACCACGCGTACGCGAGCGCCGCCGTGTCGCCGTGCAACGTCGCGGCGGCGTGGCCCGTCGCGATGAGCGTGGCGAGGGCGGCGGCCTCGACGACCAGCACCCAGATGAGCAGCTCGACGAGCGCGCCGAAGCGGCGCACGTCCGAGGCGGCGAGTGCGAACAGCGCGCCGAGCAGGATGCTGCGCGTGATGATCGCGACCACCGCCGGTTGGAGTACGCCCTCCAGCGTCGGAAGGTCCAGGCCACCGTCTAGCGTCGTCCGGGCGATCAGCGGCACGAAGGCGAGTGCGCTGACGACCGACAGGAACCGCAGCAGGCGGCTCAGGCGCTTCTCGAGCGGGGCCGCGCCGATCGCGCGCTCGGCCTCGAGGCGCCGCCAAGCGCCGGCGGGGGGCGTCGCCGCGGGGCCGGTCATCTCGGCGGCGGCCTGCGGTCCGTCCTCCCGCGGCGGCCGCGGGGCCTCTGCGTCGGCGTCGTCGCCGGCGGACGGCGCGGGCGCGGGCTGCGGAGCGGCCTCGCCGGGTGCGCCGGTCACCGGCGGCGGGGTCTGCGCGCAGACCGAACCCAGGGCGGCCGGATCGTCCTGGGCGTTCAGCGTCGCCTCGATGTCCGTCAGCGCCCGCGCCACCGCCGCCGTCGGCAGGCTCGTGAGGTAGGCGACCCGCGCGGTGTCCGCGTCGGCGAGGACGTCGCGCTCGTCGCTGCCCTCGCCCGCCTCGCTGACGCGGTCGAGGTGCGCGAGCACGCGCTGCGTCGACGGGTCGCGCAGCTGATCGGCGACGACCGACAGCGCCGCGTTGCTCGGGTTGGCGACGATGTTCCCCTCCGGGTGAAAGGCGGTCCACAGACCCTCGCGAAACTGCCCGGACGCCAGCTTGACGGCCGCCGACCCGTCGCGCAGGACGCCGTGTTCCTCGGTGTCCAGTCGCTGCATCCGCTCGAACCCGGCGCGCAACATCGGCGGCCACGACAGCGCCTTCGCCTTGTGCTTGGCGATCCACGTCAGCGCCCGCACGTCCGGGTGCCCGGGCAGCACGGACTGCAGCCGTGCGGCGAGCTTGTCGATCTTCGCGCCGTCGCGAAGGAGCAGATGCGCCAGCAGGATCGCGTTCATCGGGGCGCGCTCGATGTCGCACGCCAGGGCGGCGACGGTGGCCTTGCTCAGCGCTCGCGGCGGCGTGCGCAGCCGCCAGAGCAGGGCCTCCGTCGCCGACGCCGAGAGCTTGTCGCTGTGCCATCCGTCGCTCATCGGGACGAGGTGCACCGACGCGTCGGCGAAGCCCGGACCGCTGGGTCCGTTGGGCACGAACACGACCGTCTGCCAGCCGTCGCAGAGCCACAGCGGCTGCTCGAGGAGCGGCTTGAGATCCGCGGGCAGCTTCGATCGGGGCCCGCGCAGCAGGACTCCGCGCTTCGCCGCGAGCGTGGCGACGATCCACTCGCCGCCGGGGTCGGTCGTCACGCGCAGGTCGAGCGCCTTGCCGTCGCGGATCACCGCGACGTCGTCGACGGTGGGGGGTCCCGCGGCGCCGTCGACGTTGCGGATCATGAGCACCAGGCCGCTGCGTGCTCCGCTCGCGGTGAGCACCGCGCTGGCGACCTCCGCGGCCTCCGCATGGAGGCGGTCGGCGTTGCGCGCGCCGCGAATCGGCGCCGCGCACGACATCGCGACGTCGATTGCGTCGCGGACGTAGTCCTTGCCGGCCTCGAGCGCCACGAGCTGGCGCTCGACGCTGTCGCCGGCGCGGTACTCGAGCTGGTAGACGCCGGGCTCGAGCTCGGCGTCGAGCCCGCCCAGCCCTTGGACGACGGTCGACCGCGAGCGGTCGGCGACGCTGAGCTCCGTCCACGGCGACTCGGCGCGGAGCATGATGCGGGTGGTCGGCGGGGACGCGAGCACGGCGTGCCTAGGCGGCGACCTGGAGCGCGAGCTCGGCCTTGCGCGCGATCACGCGGAACGCCCCACCGTTCTCGAACGCCTTGCCGCCGTTGACCGGGCCGATCGTGTAGTCGGCCTCGGGAAGGTCGACCGTCCACGGCCCCTGCGTCGGGTCCCACGTCGCCACGTCCTCGCGGTCGCGCTGGAGGCGGACCTTGCCCGCGTAGCCGGCCGGGAAGCGAATCGTCATCTCGCGGCGCGGCTGCGGGAGGCGCCCGAGGCCGGGTCGCACGACCATCGGATCGCGTGGGTTGGTGATGGGGAAGTCCGGCGTCTGCTCGTAGGCCTGCCCGGCGGTCATCTCGTGGACGTGGTCGTAGATGTACATGCTGAGCCTGTCGGCGCGGATCTCCCCGGTCACGGGGTCGGCCGCTCCGCCGCGCAGCCCGTCGACGAGCGCCGCGGTGAAGTAGCCGCGAAAGCGGTCCGGCTCCTCAAACGCCGCTTCCGCGTACGACGTCGCGAACGCCATCAGCAGCTCCGAGTTGCCATAGCTCCTGCGGGGCGAGCCGAGGCGCAGGCCGAGCGACGGAGCGAGCGGGCGCGGGTCGCGGCAGCAGTCGGCGAGCAGCAGCACCTCCTTGAACAGCCCGGCCGAGCGGTACCACGCGTGAACGGCGGAGAACTCGATCATGTCCCAGAAGTTCTCCTTCGGGTACGCGGTGGCGCACAGCAGCGCGCCCGCTCCTCCGCTGGGCGCCACGCCATGTCCGGAGGCGTAGACGTACAGCCGCGAGTGCTCCCAGATCGTCTGGTCCGCGTTCATCGCGGCCGTGAAGGTCTGGTTGATCTGGCCGAGCTTGCTCTCCACGTCGAACGATGTCGGCCGCGCGTCCCAGGCATCGCGAAAGCCGGCCTCCTCCGTGGGCTTGGCGAGGACGCAGTGGACGTTGGCCTCCGGCACGCGCCCGCCGTGCTCGTCGACGAGCCACTCGTAGAACGCCTCGGCGTCCGCGCGCGGCCCGGCCAGATCCGACAGGCCGGGATAGCGGTTGATGCCGATGACGACGGCGTAGTGGTGCGCCGTGTCCATCACCGCTCCGCGATGAAGACCTTCAGGCTGTCCTGCACCCTGCGATCCTCGTCGAAGGCGCCGTGTTGCTCGGCGCCCGCGGACAGGCCCGGGCCGCCGTCGACCGGCGACCACACGATCTGGTCGCCGTGGGCGGCGAGGAAGGCGCGCACGTCGGTCAGCTCGGCGAGCTCGGAGTCCGGGCCCTGCACCCAGCGCTGCAGGCCGACGACCGGCTTGCCCGCCTCGCTGCGGCCCTCGGCGTCGCGCTCGAGCAGACCCGAGACGAAGTACAGCAGCGAGTGCGGGTACACGACCGGCACGAGCCGGTCGCGGCGCTCGGCCGCGTCGTTCATCGTAAACATCCGGAAGCGCTCCCAGAGGTGGTCCCAGCGGCCCAGGACGGCCGCGAAGTCCGTGAACGTGCACGCCGGCGCGAGGAACACGATGCGGCGGAAGCGAAACTCCGCCGGCAGCCCGCCGCCCGCGCCGCGCTCGCGCTCGCGCTCCACCGTGGCCATGAGGTTGTTGATGAACACCGCGCCCGTGCTGTGCCCGACGGCCGTGATGTCGGGCAGCGACGTGCCGTCGATCGCCTTGGTCAGCGCCTCGAGGAAGCGCGCGCCGCCGCGCGGCTGCGCACCGTTGGCGACCGGCTCGAACGTCTCGAGCGTCTCGCGCTTCATCGCCGTCCAGATCGCGGTCACCGTGGGGCCGAGATAGAACTCGCGCAGGAGCTCCTCGACGACCGTGGCGTACAGGCCGTGGTCGCGCCCGCCGCGGTAGCGCTCGGCGACCGCGCGCAGCACGCGCTTCGCCTTGAGCGCGAGCGCGGCGGTCTCGAAGAGGCCCTTGGCTCCGTCCGCGGCGTCGCCGCGCAACTCGGCGATCGCATCGGCGTCGAGCAGCGTCGGCTGCTGCGTGCCGTCGCCGGCGTGAGCGCCCTTCGCGCCGCCGGCGGCTGCGCCGACCGCGGCGCTCACGGCGGCCAGCAGCGGCTCGTCGTTGACGATGTCGAACTCGAACTCGTCGAGCTCCTCACGCGTGAGCTCGGCGAACTCGCCGGCCGGCACGAGCTCGTCGAAGGGCACGTCGTCGCGCTGAAGGCGCTCCAGCTCCTCGTCGACCCGGCGCGGCGAGAGCGGCCCCGAGCCGGCGCTCTTGCCGCCGCGGCGGTCCCTCATGCGCCCGGCGAGGTGGCCGACGAGCGTGTTGCGCAGCCGGCCGAAGATCTCCTCTTCGGCGATCTCCGGGAGGTTGCGCAGGATCGACCTCACGTCGCTGCGCCAGATGAAGAAGATCGGATAGGCGCCCGCCTCGGTGTAGACGGGCAGGAGGTTCTCCGCCACGCGGCGTCCGCTCTTCTCCGACACGAGGCCGCCGTGGAAGTGCACGACGCCCTTGCCGCTGGCGACAAGCGCCCGGACCATCTCGTCGACCTTCGCGGGAGGCGTGACGAGCGCTCCGTCCTTGCCGGTCACGACGATGTGATCGTCCGGGTTCATGCAGGTATGAGCGGCCATGGCGGCGCCAGATACATGACGCCGCGGTTGCGTCGCCGGGCCGGCGACCCCGACGCGGCCGCCCCGGTGCTGCTGCGCCGCTCTAGCGTGTCGCGCCGGTGATGCGAAAGCCGCCGGCGCGCAGGGCCGGACAGACGACGCCGTGCGCGAAGCGCCGGCCGTAGAGGTCGCCCTCGCTGACGAGCCGCCGCTCGCGCGTGAGCGCCTCGGTGGCGCCGAGCAGGCGCAGCACGGAGTCGGTGAAGCGCACGTCGCGCAGCGGCCGGGCGATCGCGCCGTCCTCGATGAGAAACGTGCCGTCGCGTGTCATGCCGGTCAGCAGGGTCTCCTTCTCGCGGACCGTGTTGACGTACCACAGGCGCGTCACGTAGATGCCGCGCTCGATCGGTGCCGCGAGCTCGGTGGCGTCCACGGCGTCGCCGCCGCCGAGCACGAGGTTCGTGGGGGAGGGGCCCGAGGGCGAGCCGGCCGGCCGGCTCGCGTGGCCGGTCGACCGCGCTCCGTCGCCGGCCAGCGCGGCCGAGCGGCGGTCGTGCACGACGGCCCGCGCGACCCCGCCCCCGACGAGCTCCAGCGGCGCCTTGGCGACGCCCTCGAGGTCGAAGCGGCGCGGCAGCGTGCCGGCGCAGCCCGGGTCGTCGGTGAGATCGATCGCGGGCGCGACGACGGCGCTGCCGAGCCGGTCGCCGAGCGCGCCGCGGCCCTCGGCGTGCGACAGCCCGTTGAACGCCAGCTCGCCGAGGAACTCGAGCAGCGCGCCGACGGCGGCGGGCTCGAGCACGACGGGGTAGGCGCCGGGGCCGAGCTCGGCAAGCGGCTCGTCGGTCACCTTGGAGGCCGCCTCGCGGGCGAGCGCGCCCGCGTCGATCGCCGCGCTGGCGCGGGCCGTCGCCGCCGCGAAGCCGCTGCGCCCGTCGGCGTCGCGGCAGACGACCTTCATGAACGCATCGGTCAGCTCCTCGTCGCGGCGCACGCCGGTGCTCGACGCGATCGCGGTGCGCACCGCGCCGGCGGTCCAGATGCCGAACGCCTCCACGCCGTGCTCGGCGGCGACGGCGAACACGTCGGCCAGGGCGGCGCCGGCCTGCGGCGGATCGAGCCGGGCGGTGGCCGCGTCGAACCCGTCCGTGGTGCCGGCCGCCCCGCCGGCCGTGGCCTCGAGCAGCCCGGGATAGGAGCCCGCGCCGGAGCGGGCCGCTGCGCGCGCGGCGGCGTCGGCGCGGCGCGCGGTCGCGCGCAGGGCGTCGTCGTCGAGCCGGTTCGTCGACGCCAGCGCCGCGTGGCCGTCGCGCACGACGAGGATCTGCACCTCCGTGTCCTCGACGCCGGTCGCCTGCGTGGGCGCCGAGCGCGCGAAGCGTGAGGTCAGCGCGCGCTCGCGCACGACCGTCACCTGCGTCTCGCCGGGACCGGCGAGGGCGAGCGCGCGCTCGGCGATCTCCGGCGGCGACTCGCTCACGCGACGCCGACCTGCACGTCGCGAAAGCGCGCCGGGGCGGTGCCGTGCGAGACGCGCATGACCTGTCCGGGCTCGCCCTTGCCGCAGTTGCCGACGCCCCACAACCGCCATTCGGGGGCCGAGCAGACCGCGTCGAGGCGGCTCCAGAACGCCGGCGTGACGCCCGCGTAGGACGGGTTGCGCAGCAGCCGGCCCAGCTCGCCGCCGCGGATCTCGCGCGCGACCTCCGTCGCGAACTGGAAGTGCAGCCGGCGGTCGTCGATCGACCAGGAGCGGTTCGTCTCGAGGTACAGGCCCGCGTCGGTGTCGCCGACGAGGTCGGCCAGCGAGCCCGCGTCGCCCGGCTCGATCGAGACGTTCGTCATGCGCACGATCGGCTGGCGCGCGAAACCGTCGGCGCGCGCGCAGCCCCCGGAGCGGTCGAGGCCGATCGCCGCCGCCGAGCCGCGGTCCGACAGCGCGGCGCGCAGGCGCCCGGCCTGGATGAGCGGCGTCCGCGCGGCGGCGACGCCCTCGTCGTCCCAGCCGAACGTGCCCAGCCCGCCCGTGAGCGTCGCATCGGCGGTGATGTTGAGCTGCTCGGAGCCGTAGCGCACGCGGTCCAGGTCGGCCGCAACGACCCAGCTCGCGCCGGCGTAGGAGGCCTCCATGAGCTGCATGCGGTCAAGCTCCAGCGCGTGGCCGATCGACTCGTGGATCTGCAGCGCGAGCTGCTCGCCGCCGAGGACCACCGTCCGGCGGCCGGGCGGGCAGTCCGGCGCCGAGAGCAGCTCGAGCGCCTCGGCGGCGACGCGCGGCGCATGGGCGGCGAGGTCGAGCGCGAGCACGTGCTCCCAACCCGCACAGGCCGCGGAGCTGCCGTGCGAGCCCGGGTACGAGCGGACCTGCAGCTCGTCGCCGTCGACGGCGACCGCGGCGATCGACGCGCCGCACTCGACGCGCTCCTGCGTGCAGGCGGCGCCCTCGGTCGAGGCGAACGCCGTGCGCACGCGGCGACTGTCGCACATGGCGTCGGAGCGGACGATCCGCGGGTCGCCGCGCAGCAGCTCCTCGGCGGCGAACAGCAGCGCGAGCTTGTCCTCCAGCGCGACGCCGAACGGGTCGATCTCCTGCGGGCAGGACCAGTGACCGTGCGCGGGCGTCACGGGCGCGAGCGGCCCGGCGGGGGCCGCGGGCTGGCTCTCGGCGATCGCCAGCGCCCGCGCCAGCGCGCCTGCGAGGCCCGCGCGCGAGGTCTGACGGGTCGCGGCGAAGCCCCAGCCGCCGCCTGCGCGCACGCGCACGCCGACGCCGTCGGCGCTCGTGCTGTCGACGTGGTCGACGCGGCCGTTGCGGACGCGCAGCCCCTCCTCGTCGGTCGCGACGTGGCGCGCCTCGGCGTAGGTGCAGCGCGCCGGGGCGCCACCGACGACCTCCGTCAGCAGGTCGAGCATCGCCGGAGTATCCCCATCGCGCCCGCCGGCGCGGCCTCGGATTACGATCGCGGGGTGAGTTTCCCCGCCGCCGGCCGCCGCTCGGGCGCCAACGTCCTTGCTGCGCTGGCGCTGGCGCTGGCGCTGGTATTCGGGCTGGCGGGCTGCGGGGCGGGCGACAACTCGGGCGCCGGCGGCGCACCGTCGAGCCGGCTCGTCGATCCGGCCAAGCCGCCGCCGCTCGTCAACTCGCTCGACATCGATTCCGCGACGCAGGAGTTCTTGCTCACGACGAACCGCGGCTTCTTCCGGATCGAGCGCGAGTCGGGGCGCGTGACGCGGGTGCGCGGCACCGTCCGCGTGGGCGCGCGCTCGGCGGCGGTGGGCACGTTCCTGCAGATCGCCGTGACCGGTCCCGGGCGGCTGCTGGGTTCCGGGCATCCCGACCGCACCGGGACGCTGCCCGAGTACCTCGGCTCCATGGCCTCCTCCGACGGGGGGCGGACCTGGCGCGTGCTCTCGCGCCTGGGCCGGGCGGACCTGCACAAGATCGTCCTGCGCCACGACCGGACATACGCCTTCGACGCGGTCATCGGCGCGCTGCTCGTCTCGCGCGACGGCGGCCGCACGTTCTCCGAGCAGTTCACGCCCAGCGGCGCGGCGATCGGCGACTTCGAGGTCGATCCCGGCGACCCGCGGCGGATCGTCGCGGCGAGCGATGTCGAGCTGTATCGCTCGGCCGACGGCGGCGCGGCCTGGGAGCGGATCGGCCGGGGTTCGGGGATCCGCTTGGCGTGGCCGGCGCGCGACGCGCTGTACCGGGCGCTGAAGGACGGCAGCGTGCAGGTGTCGGCCGACGGCGGGGCGTCATGGCAGGCGACCGGCGGCGGTCGCGTAGGCGGCGAGCCCTACCGCTTCAAGGCCATCTCACGCGAGGAGCTGTACCTGGCGCTCGGCGACGGGACGATCCTGCGCACGCGCGACGGGGGGCGTACGTGGGCGGAGGCGTTCCGGCCGTAGCGCCGGTCATCTGGCCCGCGAGCGTGCTGAAGCCCGAGATCGTCGTCAAGTTCCCGCTCGGCACGAAGGACATCTCGCCCGTGGCGGTCAGAGCACTCGAGCACGAGGGTGTGCCAGCACCCAGGCCCCGAAGGCCGGCAGCCGTCCGAACGGTGACGACCAGCTCCCGCTCGCCACCGGGCGACGTGGAGGGCTCGAGCGTCATGGTCGGCTTCGGCTGCGTCTCCTCCTGGCGATCGTGCGCGGGGATCGCCAGCACAGCTGTTCGCGACGGTCGCGATCACGGCGGCCGTGACCGCGCACGCGAAATGCGCGCGAGTCATCCGGCGATCACGAGGATGCAGCGATCCGCGTGATGGTGTGGTCGAGTTGTTGGCCACACCCTCGGTCCCAGGGTCTGCAAGCCTCAGAACGCCGCGGCGTACAGCGTGCGCAGCTCGTCGCGATCGGCGCGCGGCGGGGTGTGGTCGAGCTCGGCGCGCTCGGCGGCGGCGTCCGCGCACGTGTCCAGCGCGGCCTCGTCGACGCCGAGGTCGCGCAGCCGGGAGGCCTGGGCGCGGCGGGCGAGGTCGGTGGCGAGTGCGGTGAGCTGCGCCGCGCCCGCGGCCCCGCGCTGCTCGAGCGCGAGGAGCGTGTGCGGCAGCATGACGGCGTTCGACGGGCCGTGGCCGACGCCCGCGAAGCGCGCGAGCGTCTGGGAGAGGACGTGGTGCAGTCCGTAGCCGGCGCTGTCGATCGTGTAGCCCGACAGCAGGGCGGCGAGCGCCAGCGTGTCGCGGTCGGGCTCGCCGTCTGCGTCCGTGCCGGCGTACGCCTCCCCGATCAGCCGCGCGGCCTCGCGGCCGGCGAGCGCCGGGAGCGGGCTAGCCCGCCGCGTGGCCGGCCCCTCGGCGGCGTGCGCGAGCGCGTTCGCCGCGCTCGCGGCGAGCTCCGCGGGTGGCTGCGAGGCGCTCAGCGCCGGGTCGTTGACGACGATCGCCGGGCGCACGCCGGGCAGGGCCGTGCCGGCGCCTGCCGCGCGGCGATGCACCGCGGTCATCTCGGCGGCGCTCAGCGTCGTCGGGATCGCCGCGACCCGGGGCCGGCCGTCCTGCGGCGCGCACGCCGCGGCGAGCGCCTTGGCGGTGTCGATCACGCGCCCGCCGCCGAGCGCGACGATCAGCACGCCGGGCTCGACGACGTCGAGCAGCGCGCCCGCGAGCTCGTCGACGCGCCCGCGCGCGACCTCGTGAACGGCGCCCGCGCGCTCGGCGACGGCGGGGGACATCGCCGATGCGCGCGGGGTCGTCAGCAGCGTGTAGCCCTCGCCGAGCGAGGCGAGGGCGCCGGCGAGCGCGTCGCGTCCGAAGTGGATCGTGCGCTCGCCGTCTCTCCAGATGAAGCTCGCCGGTGCGATCCGCCTATCTCATCACGCGCAGGGCGCCGCCGTGCGCGCACGCCACGGGGGGAGGGCGCGGCGCAGGCGGCTGCGGGCCCGGGGAGGAGCGCGTCGTGGCTCGCCGCTCGGTCTACCGGCGGATGGCGTGTGGCGTGGTGGCGGCGGGCCGGCGGCGGCATCGGTGCGCGACGTGGCGAACGCCTGGAACGTGGCCTTATGCACGGACGCTGACCGGTCGCATGAACGAGGCGACGCGGCCGCGCAGCGAGCCGTTCGCTGGGCGTGCGCTGCGCAAGGAGCGGGCGTGCAGGCGCAGCAGCTCGACGAGCTCGGCCGTGGGGGCGAACGGGTCGGCGGCGACGCTGCCGTCGGACGTGTCCAGCGCGGCGCGGGCGACGCCGTCGACCTCGGCGATCAGCGCGGGGCCGGTGAGCGGCTCGCGGCTGTCGAGGATCGCGAGCTGCGTGATGGCGCCGATGTCGGCGTCGGTGGCGGGTCGGATGACGATCGCGCCGATCGTGGCGGTGGTCATGTCGTGGCTCCTTCCGAGCGGTCTCTTGGTCTGACGCCATCTAGCTTTCCAGCGCGAGGGCATGAGCACAAATGACATTTGCCTGTCTTGTGGATAAGCTGCGCTAATGCTCGATGTGAAGCGGTTGCGGGTTCTTCGCGAGGTCTCGATGCGCGGCTCGTTCTCCGCCGCGGCCGAGTCGCTCGCCTATACGCAGTCGGCGGTCTCCCAGCAGATCGCCGCTCTGGAGCGCGAGGCCGGCACGGTGCTCGTCGAGCGCCGCGCGCGCGGCGTGCACCTGACCGACGCCGGCCGGGCGCTCGTCGCCCACGCCGACGTGATCCTCGCGCGGCTGGCCGACGCCGAGGCGGAGCTGGAGGCGATCGCCGGCATCCGCGGCGGCCGGTTGCGGCTCGTCTCCTTCCCGACGGCGGGAGCGACGATCGCGCCGCTGGCGATCGCCCGCTTTCGCGAGCGCCATCCCGGCGTCGAGGTCACGCTCGCCCCGCGCGAGCCCGACGAGGGGCTGGACTGCCTGAAGACGGGGGAGTGCGACATCGCGCTGACCGTCGAGGCCGGCTTCGCGCCGATCGCCGATCCGGCGATCGAGCGCCACCCGCTGCTCGAGGACCCGATGTACCTGTGCGTGTCGGCCTGCCATCGCGTGGCCCGCAAGGCACGCATCCGCATGGCCGACCTCGCCGAGGAGTGCTGGATCCTGGGCACGACCGGCGTCTGTCCGGACGGCGTCGTGCTCGAGCGCGCCTGCCAGGCCGCCGGCTTCGAGCCGCGCGTGGCATTCCAGTCCGACGACTACTACGCGATTCAGGGCTTCGTGGCGGCGGGGGTCGGCGTGTGCCTGATCCCTGACCTCGCTTTGGTGGCCGTGCGCGACGACGTGGTCATCCGCTGCCTGGAGGGCCGCACGCCCGTGCGCCACGTGCTCGCGGCGACGCTGGCCGGCGGGTACCTGTCGCCGGCCGCCGCGGCGATGCTCGACATCCTGCGCGAGGTCGGTGCGGAGTGGGCGGCGCAGCAGGGCTCGCTGGCGCAGGCGAGCTGACCCGCGGGCACGGCAACGCGCCCGGTTCTCGACCGGTGATCCACCGCGTGGGCTGACGCGATATTGAGAGCAACGGACGCCAAGCCCCCCTGGGCGCTCCGCCCGCAGATCGCACGGCCGCCCCCTCCCCTGCTGGGCGGCCGTGCGTTCTGCTCCTTGACGAACGTCATCGCTGCGCCGCCATCAGGCGGCCGCGCGCAGGCCGGCCTCGCGACCCGCATCGCTGACCGTGTCCATGAGCTCGATGGCCCGGATGCCGGCCTGCTCGCCGAGTGCCCGGTAGGACTCGAACTTCTGATCGGTGTAGAGCTGGTCCATCGTCGAATCGTTGGGGAACCCGCTGTCGGCGAGCTGGTGCGCGCGGACGTCCCATGTGGCGCGCGGGCCGACGACGTTGCGTGCGTAGACGAGCACGCCCTCCTCGCCGCTGCGATAGCGAAACGCGACGCGGATCGCCTCATCCTCGGCGACGAGCGGATCGCCCTTCGCGGTCAGCCTGGCGGGATCGATGTCGATCTCGACGCCGAGCTCGCTACGCGCGAGCGCGACGGCGTCGCCGAGCGCGGAGAACGTCTGGCCCCCGCTGGCGTCGAAGCAGTAGATCGTCGTGCAGCCGCGCCGCAGGAGCTCGACGAGCGCGAGGTTCTCGTAGTGGCCGCCGTCGCTGACGTAGAGATAGCGCGCATCGAGGCGATTGCGGCCGAGCAGCTCTTGCAGCAGATACCAGGGCCGCGGGCGCCTGTAGCGCCGGCGCTCGCGAGCCTCGGCGCCGGCCACCCAGGTCGGGTTGGGAACCCAGACTCCGAGGCGCATGTTGGCGAGCGTCAGCAGGAACGTCAGCGAACGGCTGCCGACCTTTCCGCTCGACGGGGAGATCGCGGCGCCGGACATCGCGACCGCGGCCGGCAGCGAGAGGTCGCGGCGCCGGCGCGTGCCGTCGAAGGCATCCTCGAACTGCTTCGTCGGCAGCGCCCCGACGAGCGGTCCGCCGATCGTGTGCGCGCTGAACGTAAAGCTCGTGACGCGGCGCCCCGGTGCCGTCGCGCCGGGGTCTGAGACGTTCGCCGCCGCGCAGACCACGAGCGTCGGGCCGTTGTGCAGCGCCGACTCGGACAACGGCACGACGCTGTCGAAGTCGCGCTCGATCGCGATCCCCTGCGCAGCCTCATGGCCCAGATGCTCGCGATGGCGCGTGCGCTCGTCATCGCCCGGCCGGATCCGCTTGAGCGCGAACGCGGTGCACAGCCGGCGCTTGTAGAACGGGTGCAGCGACCAGCTCGTCATGTCGGCAAACCGGTACAGCAGCGCGAACGCGGCCAGCAGCGCCGCCGCGAGTCCAACGAGCGACCAGGGGCCATGGCTGTCGTAGCGCTCCACCGCGAAGCGCAGTGCCACGACCGCGCCGGTCAGCACGAGCAACGGCCCGGCTATCGCCGCCCCTGCCAGGACGATCGCGCGTCGCACCCGTGGGGTGCGCTTGGCCATCCAGCTGCGCACGCGCCCGGCGTCGGCGCTCGCCGCCTTGCGCGATGTCGAGCATGCCTCGAACAGGCAGGCCAGCAGGCCGGCAAGCAGCCCCGTGGCACCCGACGCCCCGGACAGCTCCGCGGTGTCTTCCGGCGCGCCGAGGTTGGCCTCGGCAAGGATCGGCAGGACGAGCGCAAGCAGCGCCATCAGGGCACCGGCGGCGAGCAGCCGCACGCTCCAGATCTCCGAGATCCGCCGCCACGCGTCGCTCGGCGCGGCGCGCAGGACGCACGCCACCCCGACGAGGACGCTCAGCCCGGCAAGGATCGCGGGGATCCACTGCGCCAGTGCGGGCAGCTGCAGCTCGGACCCGTAGAAGGGCCCGTACACGAGGACCGTCGCGAGGATCGTGAGCGCCGCGAGCGGGAGCGCGAGAAACACGACGTTGATCATCACGCCGAGCAGCAGCCGGAAGACGAGATAGACCTTCGCACTGGCGTCGGGTGCCATGTACGAACTGCGGTTGCGCAGGTACTGCTCCTCAGGGGATCCCGGTGCGAAGGGCTGCTGCGCATCCAGGAGATCGGCGTTTGAGTCACCGTGCGCGGACTGCGCCACGTCCCTCGGCCCGGCCTTGGCGACCATGCAGTACGCGGCCGCGATGTACGAGCCGCCCGAGACGGCGGCGATGTAGTCCGCCGTCTTGATTCGGCCGCAGCGCTGCAGCGCCTGCAGCGCCCCGAGGTTGAACGCGGCCGAGCGGATTCCGCCGCCCGAGCAGCAGATGCCCGTGGCACCGATCGCCTCCACCGGCTCGCGCACCGCCGGGATCGGCTCGGCACGCTCGCCCCGCACGAGGAAGTCGAGCATGGCCTTCAGCCGCAGACGACGCGGACGGTTGCGCTGCGAGGCGCGCGACAGCGCGACGGCGTCGGCGGCGACGATCAGGCCGTGGTCGCGGGGAGCACGAGGGCGTGGGCGCGCTGACGTCGCTGCGTCAGGCGCGGCGGTTGGAGCGGAGGCGTGGCTCATGGCTCTAGGAGCGACGCAACGCGACGCGGATACACGGACGTGGGTCACCGCAGCAGCGGCGGACGCTCTGCCCGCGCCCGGGCGTCGGCCTGGCCGGCGCGATGTATCCAGGTCGATGATCGGCGCTCTCCCTACCAGACGCTCGCCCGAACGGCGGTGGGCACGCCGGCTGCCTCGCCGCCGTGACCCCTGCGTGCGCTGGCACGTGAATCTTGACGACAAGGCGGTGAAGATGCGGTTCCACGATCCCCCGTGCGCCCCCAAGACCGTCGCGCGGTCGCGCCGCCGGTACCGAAAGAAAACGCAGCTCGATGATGTGACTGTGATACGTGTAGGCCGCCTGATGAATGCCATGCTTCACCTGCCGCGTAACCACCGTGAAATCCGGTAACGGCGTGTCGGCGCACCGCAATGCCGATCCCCGCCGTCCCGTGATCTGGCAGACCATCGCGCCGGCGGTCGCCGCGCTCGCACAGCGCCTGGACCGGTGGGTCCACTGGGATCGCCTCCCGCGTCCGCTCGGGATCCTGGCGCTGCTCGGCCTGCGCCACAGCCTGCGAGAGCGCAACCTCTACGAGCCCCGTCCCGGGCCTCCCGGGGGCGGTCAGCCGACCGCAGCGTAACCCCGCGCGAAATAGCTCGCCGTCGAGCACGCGCAGGATCGACGGCCGCGACACGCACCCCAGCCAGCCGGCGATGGGCGCGATCGGCACGAGCTTCGGCCGCAACCTGCCCGTCGCGCCGAGGAGCGACGGGCCGGACCCGGCGCTCGTCAGCGAAGCGCTGCTCAAGCGCCGGCAGTTCGTGCCTGCGACGAGCCTCAACCTGCTCGCCGCGGCGTGGCTGCAGTTTGAGGTCCACGACTGGTTTGCCCATCAAGTCCAAGCCGACGCCGAGCCGCTGACGATCGGCCTGCAGCCGCTGCGGCCCGACGCCGCGTCGACGCCGAATCTGCCGGTCTTCCTCAGCGATCAGAGCCACTGGTGGGATGCCTCGCAGCTGTATGGCGCCGACCCGTGCTTCGCCCAGGCCGTGCGCAGCGCGGATTCCGAGACGACCGGCGAGGTCCGCGTCGACGAGCAGCTGCTGGAGGTCATCGAGACCTTCCAGACGGGCAGCGCGAGGCCGTCTGCCGCGATCATTCGCACCCGCCCAACCCGGTGCCGAATCTGTGGCTCGGCCTCGCGCTCTTCCACGTCGTCTTCGCGCGTGAGCACAACGCGGTGTGTGAACGTCTGCGCGCGGCCTATCCGCAGTGGTCCGGGCGGCGCGTCTATGACCAGGCGCGGATGATCAACGCCGCCGTCATGGCGAAGATCCACACCGTCGAGTGGACGCCCGCGCTGCTGGACCACCCGACGGTCAAGCAGTCGATCAAGTCGACGTGGTGGGGGCTGCTGGGCGAGAGCTTCCGCCGGCGCTTCGGCCGCGTCGGCAGCGGCGACATCCTGAGCGGGATTCCCGGTTCCTGGATGGACGACGATGTCTCCTACGCGTTGACCGAGGAGTTCGCGGCGGTCTACCGCATGCATCCGCTGTTGCCGAACCAGCTGAACTTCCATCGCGTTGGCGATGACGCGCCGATCGCGCTGGACGGGCGCGAGACGGTGCCCTTCGAGGAGCTCGTGGCGACCCAGCAGCACCCGGCGCGCGCGCGCGAGCAGCTGCGTCACATCGAGGTCGAGAACGCGTGGTACTCGCTCGCGGTCGCCCACCCCGGCGCCCTGACGCTGCACAACCATCCGAGCTTCGCCGCGCCGCTGGCGGCCGGCGGTACGGTCGATCTGGGCGCCGCCGACCTCCTACGCACCCGCGAGTGCGGCGTGCCGCGATACAACGAGTTTCGGCGCGGCCTGCGGATGCCCGAGGCCAAGTCCTTCCTCGAGCTCGCCGACGGCAACCGGCGGTTCGCCGCGGAGATCAACAAGGCCTACGACGGTGAGATCGAGGACGTCGACCTGATCGTCGGGATCATGGCCGACCGCAAGCCGAAGGGCTTTGCGATCAGCGACACCGCCTTTCGCATCTTCTTGCTGATGGCCGCACGCAGGCTACGCAGCGATCGCTTCTTCACGACGGACTACACGGCTGCCGGCTACACGCAGCTGGGGCTCGACTGGATCGACGAGGCGAGCATGGCGGAGATCCTGCGCCGGCATTATCCCGCGCTCAGCCCGGCACTCGACGGCGTGGCGAACGTCTTCGCCCCGTGGCCGCGGATGCCCGGCTACTGACGGAGCGCCGACTTCAGCCCGCGTCCGCGGGCCGAGCGCCAACGACCGGTGCGCACGTAGGGCAGGAGCGTCGGCAGCAGCTGCGACGCCTGATCGCCGCGGAGTGGATCGCCGTGCGCGACGCAGATGATCTCGGGTTGCAGGTGCAACAGCCGCCCGAGCGAGCGGCGATACAGCTCATCATCGCCGTTGAAGCCCGGCCACCCTGGCCCGAACGACGGCCACGTGAGGATCGCGTCCGCGACGACGAGCACCCGTTCCTCCCACAGCAGGGCGAGGTTGCCCGGACTGTGACCCGGCACGTGGAAGACCTGCAGCGAGCCGACGCGCTCGCCGTCCTTGGGCCGTCGATCCACGGTGCAGGGGGCGTGTGGCGCGAACGGCAGGTAGGACATCACGCGAATCGGAAACAGCCGCAGCGGCCGCAGCGGCCGCAGTGCGATCGGCACCGACGGCCGGCTTCCCTCGATGATTGCCGCCTCGCTGGCGTGACACCAGACCTGCGCACCGCTGAGCCGCTTGAGCGTCGCGACCCCGCCGATGTGCGAACGATGGGAGTGCGTCAGGACGATGTCGGTCAGATCGCCGGGGGCACGCCCGATGCTCCACAGGTAGTCGATGATCTGCTGCGCGTCGGCGTCAAACAGCGCGTCGACGAGCGTCAGCCGGTCGTCGTCCTCGAACAGATAGGCGCGCGTGTAGCCGCCCTTGAGATAGGCGCCCTTCATGCCCTTCGTCAGGCCGATGACGTGAACGCCCGGCTCGAGTTGCTCGCCCGCTACAGGCCGCCGCAGAGCGCCGATCGTGTTGGCCCGCATCGGCTGAGCGTATGGCGCGGGCGTGGCGCTGGCAACACGGTTCACACCTTGGTGGGAGAGGCACAGACCCCGCGCCGATTGCTGCGCCGACCGCGGGCTGCTACAGCTGAGGCGATGGCGAGCACACCGAAGCTCGAGCCGATCGCCCCTCGCGTCTGGTTGCTGCGCGGCGGCGTACCGCGCGCGATGAACGCCTATCTCATCCAGGACGGCGACGGCGTCGTCGTCTACGACACCGGCGAGAAGAGCATGGCGAGGCCGATCGCCGCGGCGGCCGAGCGCATGGGCGGCCTCAAGCAGGTGGTGCTCGGTCATGCCGACACCGATCATCGCGGCGCGGCTGCCGCGCTGAGCGCGCTGGCGCCGGTCGTCTGTCATCCCGACGCCGTCGCCGAGGCCCAGGGCGCCGGCGGCCGGACGTACTGGGACATGTCCATGCTGCCGCCGGCGATCCGGCTGGCGCACCGCGCGCTGCACCGGTGGGTCTGGGATGGCGGACCGGTCCACATTTCCGCAACAGTCCGCGCAGGTGACAGGATTGCCGACTTCGAGGTCATCGAGCTGCCGGGGCATGCGCCGGGGCTGATCGGGCTGTGGCGTGCCGCCGATCGCGTGGCACTCGTCAGCGACTGCTTCTATCTGACGACGATGTGGGGTCGGCCGACGGCCGCACGCGTTCCGGATCGCGCGTACAACGTCGACACCGAGCAGGCGCGTCGCAGCATCGCTGCGCTCGCCGCCCTCGACCCGCTCGTCGCGGCGCCGGGGCACCTCGGGCCGCTGACGGGCGCCACCGTGCGAGCTGAGCTCGAGCGCGCCGCCGCCGGGGACACGCCACCGGCCTGAGCGGCGCCGTGGGCGTCGTGGGGTCCTCGTCGAGAGCGGCCCCGGCGGTCCTCTACACCCTGCCCAGCTGCGTTACCCCCCTGCGAGGAGGGAGACGTTCACACCTTTGGGTCGTTTCGCAGCAGACATGGCGCTGAGAGGGTCAGCCGCACATACCACGGCGCGCCGCTCCATCGGCGCGTCCAGGGGAGGTCACCATGACGAAGCTCAGCGCCGTAGCACCTGCGGCAACGAACACCCCAGCCCGATGCGCGGACGATTCGCGTCACGACGGCGGACACGAGCTGCTCGAGCTCGTCAGGGCAGCCCGCGGCGGCGACGGCCGCGCCTGGGATCGCCTGCACGCGCGCTTCAACCCGATGCTGCGCCGGATCGCCTACACCTACCGCCTGTCGCCCAGCGATGTCGACGACGCCGTCCAGGCGACCTGGGTGCACCTGCTGAACCACATCGACCGCCTGCGCGACCCGAGCGCGGTCGGCGGATGGCTCGTGACGACCACCCGCCGTGAGTGCCTGCGCATCCTGCAGCGCCCGCTGCGCGAGCACGTGACCGACGACCCGCGGCTCGGCGACAGCATCGACGTGTGCGCTGACCCGGCGCGCGATCTGCTCGAGGCCGAGCGCCGCGCGGTCCTCACCCGCGCGCTCGACACGCTGCCCGACCGCCAGCGCGAGCTGATGCTGCTGCTGCTGACCGAGCCGACGATCGACTACCACACCGTCAGCACGACCCTCGGGATGCCGCGCGGCAGTATCGGCCCGATCCGCCAGCGCAGCATCGCGCGCCTGCAGTGTCATGAAGAGCTCTGCAGCGTGACATGAGCACGCAGGTCAATCAGCGGCGCGGTGAGCGTGAGACCGACCACGCTCGCTTGTTGACCGACGCGGCTGCCCGTAAGGTGAAACCCATGCCCGCCATGCCCGCTACGCTGCGCACGACATCAGCCAGCGAGCTGCAGGAACGGATGGCGGCCGCCGAGACGAACACTCCGTTCGTCCTGTACCGCGAAGAGGACGGGCGCCAGCGGATCGTCGTCCTCGACGGTCCGCAGCGCCTGACGATCGGTCGGCAGGAGGCCAGCGACATCCCGCTGCCGTGGGACGGTGCCGTCTCGCGGGTCCATGCCAGACTCGAGCGCATCGGTGAGGAATGGACGCTCGTCGACGACGGCAGCTCGCGCAACGGCACGTTCGTCAACGCCGTCCGCATCCGCGGCCGCCGGCGACTGTGCGACGGCGACGTCATCCGGATCGGCTTCACGACGTTTGCCTATGTCGTGCCCAAAGAGCGCGAGCCGTCCTCGTCGACGATCGCGGTGTCGTCGTCGCTTCTGCCGTCGCTGACCGCCGCCCAGCGCCGCGTGCTGGTGGCGCTGTGCCGCCCGCTCGTGCAGGGCCGCTTCCATTCGGCGAGCAGCAATCAGCAGATCGCCGAGCAGCTCTTTCTCGGCGTCGAGACCGTCAAGACGCACATGCAGGCGCTGTTTGAGGCCTTCGGCATCCGCGGCCTGCCACAGAACCAGAAGCGCGCCGAGCTCGCGCGGCGGGCGCTCCAGGGCGGCGTGGTGACCGAGGACGAGCTGCTCAGCGGCGCGCCTGACGGGTCGACACCGACGCGTTGCCCTGAGTAGCGCGCCGCGCCGCTGACGGCGCGGTCTGCAGATCGGGCTGGCTGGCGGTTGCCACCGAAGGCGGTCCGCGCGGACGGCGCCGCGATCGACGACATGTTGTGCTCTTTGCGCTGCGACCGGTTTGGCGGTGTACTGCGCTGACGTTGACGCACTACCGCACGCTGACGCATGGCTGAACTCGCTGTCGGTGAGCGCTTCGCCGATCACGTCATCCTCGGTGTGGCAGGACGCGGCGGCATGGGCGTCGTCTACCACGCCCGCCACGAGCCGCTGCAGCGCCAGGTCGCGCTGAAGCTCATCGCACCGGCACTGTCGGCCGACGCGGACTTTCGCACGCGCTTTCAGCGCGAGTGCCGCGCCGCGGCGTCGATCCGGCACCCGCACGTCCTGCCCGTCTACCACGCCGGCGAAGAGGATGAGCTGCTGTACGTGACGATGCAGTACGTCGAGGGCGCCGACCTCGGCCGGATCCTCGCGCTCGAGCACCGCCTCGCACCGGCGTCGGCCGCGCTGCTCGTCGCAGATCTCGCCGACGCGGTCGAGGCCGCGCATCGCAGCGGCATCGTGCACCGCGACGTCAAGCCGACGAACGTGCTGATCGAACACCGCGGGGAGGCGATGCACGCGTTCCTGACTGACTTCGGCCTGGCGAAGGCCATCTCCGGCGCGTCGCAGCTGACGAGCACCGGCATGATCCTCGGCACGCTGGACTACGCGGCGCCGGAGCAACTCGAGGAGCTCGACGTCGACGCGCGCGCCGACGTCTACGCGCTTGGCTGCCTGCTCTTTCACGCCCTGACCGGCGCGGTGCCGTTTCCGCGCGCGACGAGCACGGCGAAGATCCTCGCGCACCTGCAGACCGCGCCACCGCCGATCAGCTCCCTCGTCGCCGACGTGCCCGCTGCCCTGCAGGCGGTCGTCGCGCGGGCGATGGCCAAGCGGCCCGAGGATCGATATCAGTCCGCCGGCGAGCTCGGCGGTGCCGCGCGCGCCGCCGTCGGTACGCCGACGGCGGCAGGCGATGCGCAGACGTTCGTGATCGCGCCCGGCAGCGTGCCTTACGCGACCCCCGGCCCGGGGACCGACGATCGGGCCTCGCCGATTCCGCCCGCGCTGGCCAGCGAGGCGCGCGCGGGGCCATTCGTCGGGCGCCGGGAGATCGTGAGGCGCCTTACGCGGCGCTACGAGCTGGGTACCGGCGCCAGCGCGCAGTTCGTCGTGCTCTGCGGCGAGCCCGGTGTCGGCAAGACGCGGATCGTCAGCGAGTTCTCCCACCAGGTGCACGCTGCCGGCGCGTCCGTGCTCTACGGCCGATGCAACGCCGAGTCGGTCGTCCCCTACGAGCCGTTCATCACGGCGCTCGGGCAGTACCTCGCCCATCGACGCGATGGCGCGCTGGCGCAGCGGCTCGATCTCGAGCTCTGCGAGCTCGGGCGCTTCATCCCCGGCCTGCGCCGCACGGCCGCGCCGTTGGACGACGCCCTCGCCGTCGAGCCCGAGGCCAGGCGCTACCGCCTCTTCGAGGCGGTCACCCGGCTGCTGGCGTTCATCGCCGAGGAGCAGCCCGTCGTGCTGATCCTCGACGACCTGCACTGGGCCGAGGCCTCCACGGCGCTGCTGCTGCGCCACGTCGTGCAGCAGCTGCAGGATGTCCGCCTGCTCGTGTTGGGCACGCTGCGCGACGTGGAGAACTGCCATTCCGACGATCTCGTGCAGCTGCTGGCCCGCATGCGACCGCAGCACAACTTCGCACGCGTCGCCGTCGGAGGGCTGGACGGCGAGGAGACCGCCGCGATCGTCGCAGCGCACTACAGCGAAACCGCCACCGACAGCTTCATCGGCCGGCTGCGACATGCCACTGCCGGCAACCCGCTCTTCATCCGCGAGATGCTCAAGAGCCTGGCCGAGCTGCGCGGCGCAGAGGGCATGTCGCAGGAGCGCGCGCTGAGCCTCGTCGGCGTTCCCGAGGGCGCCAAGGAGATGATCGCCCAGCGCATCCTGCGCCTGGCCGACACCACGCAGCTGGTGCTCGCCCACGCCGCGGTGATCGGCACCGAGTTCTCCCTCTCAGTGCTCGACGTCCTGCTCGACCGGCCCGCCGACGAGATCATCACGGCGCTCGAGGAGGCAGAGCGGGCCGGGCTCGTGCGCGAGGCCGGCGAGCAGATCGACCGGTTTGCCTTCACGCACGCGCTCGTGCGCGATGCCCTCGTCGAGCAGCAGAGCGCAAGCCGTCGCCAGCGCCTGCATCGGCGCATCGGCGAGGCGCTCGAGCAGACCTCCCAGGAGGCGCCGGTCAATGCCGCCGAGCTCGCCCATCACTTCTACGCCAGCCGCCACCTCGATCACGGGCGAAAGGCGCTGCAGCACAGCATGCAGGCCGGCGATGCCGCGGCCCGCGCGCTGGCGCACGAGGACGCGCTCGAGCTCTACGACCGCGCGCTGCGCGCGCTGGACATGCACGCGCCCGAGGATGAGCGCCGGCGCTGCGAGGTGCTGCTCGCGCGCGGTGGCGTTGAGCTGCGACAGGGAAACCCGGCCGCCCGGACCACCTTCCAAGCTGCGGCCGGGCTGGCGCGCCGGCACCCCCATCCCGACCAGCTGGGGAGTGCCGCGCTTGGGCTGGCCAGCCGCTACGGCGAGGCGGGCATCATCGACCGCGAGGCGATCGACCTGCTCGAGGAGGCGCTGGGGCAGCTCGCCGAGCGCGACAGCACCTTGCGCGCCCAGCTCATGGCCCGGCTGGCGGACGCTCTGCAGTTCACCTCCGAGGTCCAACGCAGCTCGCAGCTCAGCCACGCGGCACTCGCCATGGCGCGGCGGACGGCCGACACGCACACGTTGGTGGCGGCGCTCGAGAGCCGTCATACGGCGCTGCTGCACATCGCCCATCTCGAGGAGCGCCTGCGTCTCAGCGAGGAGATCCTCGCGCTGGCAGACGACGTCGGCGAACGCGAGCTGCAAGCCGTCGGGCTGCACTGGCGCATCTACGACCTGCTCGAGGCCGGCGACGTCGCCGCCGCGCGCCGCGATCACCGGGCGCTGAGCGAGCTCGCCGCGCAGCTGCGCCAGCCGCTGTATCACCATTTCGCGCGTGGGTGGCAGGTCGTCTGGGCCCAGATGGAGGGCCGCGTCGCCGACTCGGAGCGCCTGGCGCGCGAGGCCTTCGAGCTCGGCAAGCAGGCGCAGGCCCGCGACGCCGAGACCGTCTACGCGATCCAGCTGATCGCCCTTCGCCGCCGCGAGGACCGGCTGTCTGATCAGGTGGCGACGATCAAGGCCGCGATCGAGCAGCATCCTTCGCTGATCGCCTGGCGGGCGGTGCTGCCGCTCGCCCACCTAGCCGCCGGCGAGCAGGCCGCGGCGGTTGCCGAGTTCGAGCTGCTGGCGGTCGACGACTTCCAGGCCGTTCCCCACGACATGTTCTGGTTCGCCGCGGTGTGCGTGCTGGCGGAGACCTGCTCGCTGATCGGCGACGCCGCACGGGCGCAGATCCTCTATGACCTGCTCGTGCCCCACCGCGACTGCAATGTGCAGGTCACGCAGGCCGCGTTCTGGGGCTCCTCGGAGCGTTTTCTCGGCCTGCTCGCCGCGACGATGTCGCGCCTGGACGCCGCGTCCGGGCACTTCGCGGCGGCGATCGCGAGAAACGAGGCGAGCGGGGCCCCGATGGCGGCCGCCGTCGTCCGGCGCGACCACGCGGAGATACTGCTCGCGCGCCGCGCCCCCGGGGACCTGGACGCGGCCGCGCAGCTGCTGACGCAGATGCTGGACGCGGCTCGGGCGGCCGGCATGTCCGTGCTCGTCGACCACCTCCAGAGCCGGCTGCAGGAGGTTCGGCGCCTGCTCGATCCGGAAACGAAAAACCCCGGCTAGACCGGGGTCTTTCATCTCATGCGCCGAAGAGGACTCGAACCTCCACAGGGGAATCCCGGCCCTCAACTTCGTCAGAGCTGTTCACATGCGTCGCCGGCGTGACATGCGTCCACGGAGTCGCGGCTGCTGGTACGGGATGCGACGTGGTGGACGCATTCGGACGAGGCAACTGTTGTCACGCGGGTGTCACGGCGATGGTGTCACGGGCCTCGCTCAGCCCCCCGCGCTGACAGCCGCCGCCGGACCTGACCCGAAGCGTCCCGATCCGTCGGCCCGCGGGTTGTTGGGTTCTGGATGCGCTGCTGCTCCACGCGATACGGGCATCCTGCAGAACGCGGTGTTCTGCAGCGTCGTGGAGCTACGCCGTCGCGGCGTGTGCCAAGGTCAGATCAGACGAGCTCGGGCGCCGCGAACGCGTCACGGAGGTTGGCGTGCGCAAGCAATCGGTTGATGACGTGGACGTCGCGAGCTGCACCTCGTTCATCGAGAACACGAACGTCGTCCAACGGGGGATGCCGAGCGCGCCGGGCTCGCCATCGAGGCGGCCAAATGTTACGTCGGCGGGCAGCAGTCGCCCGACCTGTTCGGCCAGTCGTTTGGCGTCTACCGGATGCCGGACCGCAAGATGGTGGTTGGCAGGTATCGGCACAGGCTTGAGGGTATGCCTGGGGCCGGCGCGCGAATCGCGCAACTCGACGAGGCGCGGATTGGCGCACACGAATCCCGGAGCCGGCGTGCTGGCCGCGAGAGAGCTCGTATCGTCGAGATCCAGCACTCCACGGCCGCTGCCTGTCGCGTGGGCGCGTCCCGTGACGCAGCAGGCGCGTATACCGCACTCGGCGCGTCACGAACCGCGAGGTTCAGCCAATCGTGACGCGGCAGGTGCGGATAGCGCACTCGGCGCGTCACGAACCGCGAGGGCCACGCGCTCGTGACGCCGTAGGTGCGGATATCGCACTCGGCGCGTCACGGTCGACGCCTGTGCGCGGTGCTTGCCACGCTCCGGCGACCCCGAGGCCAACGCCGGTCATCAGCGCTTCCGCTTCTCGCGCGTTGCGACACTCTCGCCAGCGCGGCCAGGCGCTTCCCTGTCTCGTCCAAAGCAGCAGCGGGTCACATCTGGCGCGAGTTGCAACCGGCGGGCGGCCGCCGCTACTGGGGGCGCTGGGTTGTCATGCGGGGCGAGCGGTCAGGCGGTGACCTCGCATCGCGTGATCCGCCGGGCGCCGATCAGGAGCGGGAGGACCATCCAGATGACGAGCGAGGTGCCGAGGTGCGCCCATTGGGTCGCGCTCATGACGTCCTCGGTCACCCCGCCGAGGGCGCGCGCGTAGTCCACCCACGGGGCGACGTCGGAGAAGACGGGCAGCGAGAGGACCGCCCACAACGCCGTCGGCAGCACGAGGAGGACGGCGATGGCGGGCGTGGGGGCGAGCAGGATCGTGCCGAGCGCGACGCCGACGACCATCCCGGCCGTCAGGTTGACGGCCGACTGGCCGATGAGCGGCGCGGCGTCAGACCAGGTCCCTTCGACGACGGGCGACGAGACGAGCACCCCGGCGGCGACGACGGCGACGACGGCCGTCAGCATCGCGGGGGCGACCAGGAAGCTCGCGATGAGCTTGGCGCCGAGGACGCGCGAGCGCACGGGGACGAGCGCGAACGTGATCAGCCCGGTGCGCTGGGACCACTCGGAGGTGACGAGCAAGATGCCGAGAACCGGCAGCAGGACGGCCGTCGGCTGGAGCCCGGCGTTGAGGACGGACTGGAACGTGTGGTCGGCCGCATCGCCGACGAGCAGGCGGACGACCACGACGACCACGGTGAGCGCCACCATGGCGACCTGGAGCCAGAAGCCGGCCCGGGTGTTGACCATCTTGCGCAGCTCGACGGCGACGAGGCGGCCGAGGCCGGGGCGCGCGTGGACGCCGGCGGTGTTCATCGGGATGGGTGCGGCGAGGGCGGTGGTGCTCATGCGTCTGCTCCTGCCAGCTCGGGATGGATCGGATCGGTCCGGGTCGACGGCGTGTCGGCGCCGGGGTTCGTCAGTTCGAAGAAGAGGCGTTCGAGGCCGGCGTCCTCGGCTGGGGTGAGCCGGCGCAGTGCGACGCCGTCGGCCATCGCCGCGCGGGCGACGACCTCGGGCTCGGCCTCGACCAGCCGCCGGTCGCCGTCGGCCGGGTGGGTCGCCAGGCCGGCGCGGTGAAGCGCGGCATCGAGGCCGGCGAGGTCGTCCGCCTCGACGATGGTCCCCGAGTCGGTCAGCAGCTCGGCGCGGGTGCCCTGCGCCTGGATCCGTCCCCCGCCGATGATCATCATCCGGTCGGCGACGGCCTCGACCTCGGCGAGCAGGTGCGAGGAGAGCAGCACGGTGCCGCCGCGGTCGGCGAAGTTGCGCAGCAGGCCCCGCATCCAGCGCATGCCTTCCGGATCGAGGCCGTTGGCGGGCTCGTCGAGGATCAGGACCTCGGGGTCGCCGAGCAGTGCGTGGGCGAGGCCCAGGCGCTGGCGCATGCCGAGCGAGTACGTGCCGACACGCGCCCTGGCCGCCGTCTCGTCGAGGCCGACGCGCTGCAGCAGCGCGTCGACGCGCTGCGCCGGCACGCCAATGGTGTGGGCGGAGACGGCGAGCGCTTCGCGGCCGCGGCGCCCGGCGTGCTGGGCGGACGCGTCGAGCAGGATGCCGACGCGCCGCCCGGGATTCGGCAGGTCGCGGTAGCGCCCGCCGAGTATCTGGGCGTGGCCGCTGTCGGGCTCGGAGAGGCCGACGAGCATGCGCATGGTGGTGGTCTTGCCGGCGCCGTTGGAGCCGAGAAATCCCGTGACGGTGCCCGGCTCGCAGCGGAATGTGACGTCCGAGACGACGGTGCGGCCGCCGAGCTGCTTGGTGAGTCCGTTGGATTGGATCATGCCGGGCAGACTCGCGGCCCGGCGGGTTTGCAACCACGGTCCGCGGGCTACGCTCGCCGAGCCCTACGGCGGTGGCAGACAACGACTTTGGTAGGTGGTCGCGGCCGTGACGCTGGCCTAGCCTTCGTCCTCGAGCGATGGCACGCCCGGCCACAGCACGCTTTACCGATGGCCTGTCCGGCTGGTTGCGCTCCGCGCTGCCCGGCGTCGTCATCGACGCCCGCGACGAGGAGCGCGGCCGCCGCGACCGAGTCGTCGACGCGACGGTCTACCTGGGCGCGTTCGCGATCGGCGCGGCCACCCTCGCGGGCACCTGGGAGATGCACTCGCCCTGGCTGCGCGTCGTGGCCGTCGTGGTCGCGATCGCGACGCTCGTCTCGCTGCACTGGCGGCGCACCCATCCAGGCGCCGTCGGGATCGGCATCGGGGCGGTCTCGCTCGTGATCCTCCCGGCCGCCGGCGCGAACCTCGCTGCCACCTTCAACGCAGCGATACGGGCTCGTGGCCGTGATCTGGCCATTATCGCCGGGCTCCTGATCGCTTGGGCCTTCGCGAGCCCGCTGCTCTACCCGCGCGCTGGTAGCTACTGGGCCAACGCAGGGGCCTGCGTGCTGGTGACGGGCGTCGTCCTCGGCTGGGGCCTCTTCGTACGCGCGCGGCGAGAGCTCGTGCGATCGCTGCGCGCGCAAGGCGATCACGCCGCGGAGGAGGCCCGCGCGGCCGAGCGGCGGCGGATCGCCCGCGAGATGCACGACGTCCTCGCCCACCGCCTCTCGCTGCTCTCCGTCCACGCCGGCGCACTCGAGTTTCACCCCGACGCCCCGGCCGAGGAGGTCGCCGAGGCGGCCGGTGTGATCCGCGAAAGCGCGAAGACGGCGCTCGAGGAGCTGCGCAGCGTCATCGGCGTCCTGCGCGAGGACAGCGGCGAGAGCCTGACGCAACCGCCCCAACCGACGCTGGCCGACCTCGCTGCCCTCGTCGAGGAGTCGCGCGCGGCCGGCATGCGGATCACCGCCCGAATCGAGCTGGGCGACGCAGCGCCGCCCGGCGCCGTCGGGCGCACCGCGTACCGGATCGCGCAGGAGGGCCTGACGAACGCGCGCAAGCACGCGCCGGGAGCAGCGGTGACGCTGACCGTCCGCGCGCCCGACGGCGCCCTCCAGGTCGAGGTCCGCAGCCTCGCGCCGGTGGCCGTCGCCGCGGCCGCGCCGCCGCCCGGGGCAGGGACCGGCCTGATCGGGCTCGCCGAGCGCGTCTCGCTCGCCGGCGGCACGCTCGAGCATGGCGTCGACCCCGACGGCGCGTTCGTGCTGCGTGCGAGCCTGCCGCGATGATCCGCGTCCTGCTCGTCGACGACGACGCGCTCGTGCGCTCGGGCCTGCGCATCATGCTCGCCGGCGCCGCGAACGTCGACGTCGTCGCCGAGGCCGCGGACGGCCGCGAGGTGCTGGAGGCTGTCGACCTGCACCGGCCCGACGTGGTCCTGATGGACATCCGCATGCCCCAGCTCGACGGCATCGCGGCCACCCGACTGCTGACCACGCAGCCCGACCCGCCCGCCATCGTCGTCCTCACGACGTTTGACGCCGACGAGCTCGTCCTGCGCGCGCTGCAAGCCGGAGCAGCCGGCTTCCTTCTGAAGGACACCCCGCCGGCGGAGATCGTCCGCGCGATCGAGCTCGTCCACGCCGGCGACGGGATGCTCTCCCCCGCCATCACGCGGCGGCTCATCTCCCTCGTGGCCCGCGACTCCGACGCGGCCGTCCGCACCGACCGCGCCCGCGCCCGCATGGCAACGCTCAGCCCGCGCGAGCACGACGTCGCCCTCGCCGTCGCCAGCGGCCAGGCCAACGCCGAGATCGCCGCAGCTCTGCACCTCTCCGTCCCGACGATCAAGGCCCACGTCTCCCGCCTGCTCGACAAGCTCGACGTCGACAACCGCGTCCAGATCGCCCTGCTCGTAAAAGACGCGAGCGGGCACCAGTAGAGCGACCTCGATCGCCGGCGCGGCTCGCTGCTGGTGCGGCGCGGCAAAGGTGGCCGTCGCCGCGATCTGAGCCGCGGCGGTTGCAAGCGCTCGTGCCGCATCCGCTCGCGCCGCGCGCGATAGTGCCGCGATGGCCGCACGCCTCGAGCGTCTGTTCGATGTCTCCACGACCAGGCTGATCCCGTTCGTGGGCTCGGGCGTGTCGCTGCAGGCGTCCGGCCTCGTACCGTTCGCAAGCTGGACCGACTGCTGCGCGACGGCGTCTCCGTGTGCGAGCGCGAGGTGCCGGATCTCCCGCGCGGCTGGGGCGACCTAGCGCGGACGCGCCTCGAGAGCGCCGACCTCATAACCCTGCTCGCAATCGCGGACGAGGTGAGTTCGCGCCTGCGCCAGGTGCGGGGCGGCCGCGAGTTCAGTGCCTGGTTGGACGGAACCGTCGGCGAGCTACGCCCTGGGAGCAACTGCAACCGTGGCTCGACGCCCGCGCCGAGCTGCCCGTCGGCCCGCTGTTCTGCATCGTCACCGGCCGACCCGCGGACGCGCATGGTCAAACACCGCAGTCCGCGCTCAGCTAACGCACAGCGCGACGCAGGCCGGCGTTCGGCGCCGCTTCGCTCCCCATCAGCTGCGTCGCGCACGCGTCGAGATGGCCCGCGAAGGCGTGCCCTTGATCGTCATCCAGCGCCAGCTCGGGCACACCAGCCTCGGCGTGACCTCGATCTACCTGCAGGGCATCGACAGCGCCGAGATCATCGACGCCGTCCACTCCCGACGCGCACCGATGATTCCCGTCGACGCCTCGTTACGGCTCTGAATGCAGCACCCGCTCGTCG
>CAWGTK010000010.1:0-37133 GCA_963825485.1 uncultured Actinomycetes bacterium | reverse complement strand
GCGGCGCCGAGCTGCTCGACCCCACAGGCCCGGCGCGGCGAAGCTGCGCCATGCGTTCGGCGCGACGTGACGCTCAGCCGGCTCGAGGACGCCTTCGTCGGCCTCGTCACGGAGCACGGCCTGCCGCTGCCGCGCACGAACCTCGATGTCAGCGGCGACAAGGTCGACCGCCACTGGGAGCAGCGCGGCCTCACGATCGAACTGCACAGCTACGGCTTCCACGCCAGCCGCCACGGCTTCGAGAACGACATCACGCGAAGGCGCAGATCCAACCACGTCCCGTTCTCCTACGGCGACGTCGTCGACCGCGGTCCCGCCACGGCGGCCGAGCTGCACGCGCTGCTCGACCAGGCGAAGGCGGCCTGAACGCCGGCCGCCCGGCCTCGGGGCACCCACGTGGCCGCCGGCGTGGGTTGGCGCAACGCGGCGCTCATGTCCGCGCAACCTCCGGCCGATAGGACGGTTATGGAGACCATGCAGTGCCATGAGCTGACCCTCGAGCAGATGCGCGAGATCGTGCGCCTTCGCCTTCGCCACCCGCAGGCCGAGGTCGTCGTGCATCCCAAGCCCTGGGGGATCGTCGTCGAGGCGCGCCGCTCGGGTCACGCGGTCGAGCTCGAGCGCTTCGACTGGTCCGGCGCAGTCACGCCGGATCAGCCCATCGCCCTCGCCGCGTAGGCACGCGACGCGCCTGACACCCGTCCACCGCCGCAACTCGCGACCGGCTGCGTTGTCCTATGCACGCATGCGTCGTGCGCTCCTCGTCGTCCTCCTGCTCCTGATCGGCCTGGCCGCCGGCACGGCGTCCGCGCAAGCCCCGACCGCCAAGCCGCCGAAGCTCGCCGCCACCCTCAAGCGCTGCACCACGAGCCCGCTGCCGGTCCAGCGGATCGCCTCGTTCGTCGGGTCGATGCCAGCGCGTGCCAACGCGACGCGCATGCAGATGCGCTTCGAGCTCGAGCGCAGGCACGACGGCCGGCGGCAGTGGCGCCGGCTCAAGGCCGCGGGCTTCGGCGTCTGGGAGCGCGCCGATCCGAACGTCGCCGGCTTCGTCTTCACCAGGCGCGTCACCGGCCTGCCGGTGCCGGCGACCTACCGCGCGCTCGTGCACTTCCGCTGGCTGGCCGCCGGCGGAGACGTCGTCAAGCGCGCCCGCGCCCGCACCCGAGCGTGCCGCCAGCCCGACCTGCGCCCGAACCTGGTCCCCGGCCCGCTGACGGCGGTCCTCGACCTCGCTCAGCCCGGCCTGGCCCGCTACACGCTCGTCGTGCGCAACACCGGCCGCTCGGCGGCGAGCCCGTTCAGCGTCCGCGTGGCGTCCGGTACGGCGGAGGTCGGGGAGCTCGCCGCGGGCGGGGAACGTGCCGTGGCGGTCGTCGCGCCGGCCTGCATCCCGCTGGTGGCGATCGTCGTGCGCGTGGACGCCGACCGCCGCGTCGACGAGTCCCAGGAGCGCGGCAACGGGGCGCGCCGGCCGTGCCCGCTGGCGCTCGGATGAGCGTCCAGAGCAGCGAAAGTCGCTCGGTAGACTGGACGCACTATGAAGACCGACATCCATCCCGAGTACGTCGCCGCCCACGTCCGCTGCACGTGCGGCAACGAGTTCATGACGCGCTCGACGCAGCCGGAGATCCACGTCGAGATCTGCTCGAACTGCCACCCGTTCTACACGGGTCGCCAGAAGCTCGTCGACACCGGTGGACGGGTCGACCGCTTCAAGCGCCGCGCCGCCAAGCGCGTCGCCGACGGCAAGTAGGCCTCAACACCGCAGGCCATGACGGTGGCCGCTGAGCAGGAACCGCAGCGGCCGCTCCACAGCCTCCAATCACCCCCGCTCGTCGCGTCGCGCGACGCGCCCCTCGGCGGGCAGGCGGTGATCGAGGGCGTGATGATGCGCGGCGTCTCGACGTGGGCCGTCGCGGTCCGCGCGCCGAGCGCCGAGCAGACCGCCCGCGGGCGCCGGATGGCCGGCGACGAGCCGGCGCTCGGCGAGATCGAGGTCGTGCGCTTCGCGCTCGTATCGGCGCTCAAGCGCCACCGCTGGCTGCGCTGGCCGATCATCCGCGGCGTCGTCGCGCTCGGCGAGTCGCTGCGCCTGGGCTTCCGGGCGCTGAGCATCTCGGTCAACCGGCAGCTGCCCGACGGCGAGGAGGAGATCTCCGGCGGCGCCTGGGCCGGCACCGTCGTCCTCGCGCTGGGGCTGGCGATCGGCCTGTTCTTCCTGCTGCCGGTCGGCATCACGAGCCTGTTCGGCGACGCGCTGCCCAACGCGGTCGTCTTCGTCGTCGTCGAGAAGCTCATCCGCGTCGCGATCTTCCTCGCCTACCTCTGGGCGGTCTCGCGGATGAAGGACCTGCAGCGCGTCTTCGAGTACCACGGCGCCGAGCACAAGACGATCTCCTGCTACGAGGCCGGCGCGCCGCTCACGCCCGAGAACGCGCAGCGCTACAGCCGCCTGCACCCGCGCTGCGGCACGAGCTTCCTGCTCGTCGTGATGATCGTCGCGGTCGTCGTCTTCGCCCCGCTGGGCACCCCGGCGTGGTATTGGCTGCTCGTCTCGCGCGTCGTCGGGATCCCGCTCATCGCCGGCCTGGCGTTCGAGGTCATCAAGTGGTTCGGGCGCAACCGCAGCAAGCGCTGGGCGCAGATCCTCATGCTGCCCGGCTTGAAGCTGCAACTGCTGACCACGCGCGAGCCGGACCTCGGCCAGCTCGCGGTGGCGATCGCGGCGCTCGAGGCGGTGCTCGCCGTCGAGTCACCGAGCGAGGCCGGCGAGGCGGACCGCGTCGGGATGGAGGTCGTCGCCTGAGCCGCTAACCGGCCCGGCGGTGGCGCTCGCTCACCACGAACGCCGTCACGCCGGCGGCGATGGCGCCGAGCCCGACGAGCAGCACCGCCCAGCGGCTCGGGTTGCGCGCGAGCGTGAAGAGCAGCACGAGCGCGGCGATGACCGCGAGGGGGATGACCGCCCGCCGCCACTGCACCTCCTGGCGCACGCGGGTGAGCATCTCGTCGAGCTCGGCCGTGTTCTCGCGGCCCTCGCGGCGGTGCCAGACGACGAGCGCGAAGGCGAGGCACCCGAGAAGGAGGACGGCGGCGAGGATGGGCATGCCTGAACGCTAGTGGGTCCTCCGCAACGTCGGGCCCGAAAACCCGCGCCCGAGGGTTCAGGTGCAACGTTCGCGGACGGCCCACTCGTGCCTCGGCGGCGGGTTCTGGGCGGTTTGTTGCATCCCGCGCGATCCCGTCCGACCCCCTCCGTACCTTGCCTGGAGTCCCACTTCCCGGCCAGGGAGTCGCCATGCCGTTGTGCTTCATCGAACCGCAGGACGCGATCAGGGTGATCGCCGAGTCCGTTGGCCGCGAGGCGCGCCGGCAGCTGCTCGGCGAGCTCGTGCGTGCGTGGGTCGATGAGATCCCCGAGAACGAGCTGGCCTCGCACTACGCGAAGGCCGTCCAGGATCTCGACGAGCACGACCTGTCGATGCTCGCCGCATGGCACGCGTCGCTGGAGGTCGGCCACCCGATCGCCAACCGCGAGTTCCTCGTCAACGTCTTCCCGAGCCTCGGCGAGAACCGCCGCGAGGCGCTGAAGATCGCGGCGGGCTTCCGCGGCGAGGAGGCGTTCGACGCGGGCGTCGCCGAGGACCAGGCGCTCGAGACGGTCCTGCCGCACCTCTCCCGGGCACGCTGCATGGAGCTCGCGACGGAGTGCGTCGAGCTCTACCTCTGGGACCGGCTGGGCTCAGACAACTAGGTCGTCGGCGCGGCGGCCAGCAGCGCCCGCACGTCAGCGATCGCCTGCTCGGTGTCGCAGAACACCACCGCGCTCATCCCCGCCGCCCGCGCCGCCTCGCAGTTGACCTCGATGTCGTCGATGAACAGGCACCCCGACGCCGGCACGCCGAGCCCGGTCACCGTCAGCTCGTAGATCTCCGGGTCGGGCTTGCGCATGCCGACGAAGGCGCTGTCGATCACGAGCTCGAAGATCTCGTCGATCGGCGCCAGGGCGCGCCAGCGCAGCTCCCACTCGCGCACGTTGTTGGTCAGCAGCGCCATCCGGTAGCCCTCGGCGCGCAGCGACGCCATGAAGGCGATCATCGCCTCGTTGGCGAACAGCCCCTCCCACAGCGTCTCGGCGAACGCGGCGAGATCGACCTCGCGACCGAGCAGCTCGCCGAGCGAGGCGCGCAGGCTCTCGACGAATGCCGTCTCGGTGATGCGTCCGCACTCGAGCTCGTGCAGCGGATGCACGCCGTCGCGCTCGTGCAGCGCGGCGAGCGCCTGGCCCATCGTCTCCAGGTCGATGCCCGATCGATCCGCGAAGCCCTGAAACGAGCCCGCCAGCGGCGTCGTGAGCACGCCGCCGAAGTCGCTGACGATCGCCCGGATCACGGCCGTGGCCGCGCTCAGCGGTTGCGCCGGCGCAGGACCCCGCCGTCGCCGTTGTCGCTCGCCCGGCGCAGGATGTCGTAGCGGCCGGTGCCGACGCGGCCCTCCATGCGCCACGCAAAGAACGCGCTCTCCAGCCGCAGCTCGCCGAGGTCGACCGTCGTGCCGCAGACCGCGGCGCCGGCCGCCCGCCGGGCATGGCCGCCCTCCTCGGACATCCACAGCTCCAGGCCGGCGCGGCGCTGGCGCAGCGCTCCGTCGTACGTCGTCGACAGGCGCGGATCGAAGATCTCCAGCGGCTCGCCGCGGTCGATGAGAAACCCGCCGACGGCCTCCTCGTCGTGGTACCTGGCCCTGGCCGGGCGCACCGCGGTCAGCGTGATCGCGCGGTCGGCGCCCATCCAGGCCGTGAGCGTCCGGGCGAGCTCGATGCGCCCTGAGTCCGGCGTGCCCCACTGATGGCCACGCTGGCCCAGGCAGTTGATGCGCTGCGAGCGCCCTCCGTGACGGACCTCACCCGTGACGCCGCAGAGCTGCTCGTAGCCCTCCATGCCGCCGGCCCGCGCCACCGCGCCGTCGGGATCGAGCGCGGCGGGCGCCGAGATCGCCTCGAAGCGCAGGTCCAGGCCGGCGTCGTCCTCGCCGTCGTAGCGCACGGTCCAGGCCTCGAGCGGTATCTCGACCGTGCCGCGCACGCCGGCCGCGCTCACCGCCTCCCAGCCGTCGGGTGCGTCGAGCGCGACCTGCGCCTGCGTCGAGGCACTGACGAGCGCGTCGCCCGCGTAGACGACGGCGAAGCCGCTGGCGGCGCCGCCGCCGATGCCGACGCGCGCCAGGCCGTAGACCCGCGCGGCCGGGTCGCCGAAGGAGAACGTGACGGCGTCGCGGAACGCCGGATCGTCGAGCGCGCGCGGGCGCTCGTCGTCGGCGACGACGCTCACGGCAGCTTGCGCGGGCGCGGAGGAACGTCGCTGGCCGTGCCCTCGACGACGTCGTCGTCGACGGAGCCCGGCGGCCGGCGGCGTCCAGGGCCGGGGCCGGGGCCCGGGCCCGAGGCGCCCGTCTCGAAGGTGAACATCCGGCCCATCCGCGCCTGCACGCCGCTGGCGGCGCCCGCGACGATGCGCCCGGCGAAGCGCCGCAGCAGCACGGTGCGGACGAGCGCGCGCGTCGGCGCCAGCAGCAGGATCAACCCGAAGATGTCGCTGAGAAAGCCCGGCGTGAGCAGCAGCGCGCCGCCGAAGATCACGAGCGCGCCGTCCATCACCTCGCGGCCGGGAACGCGGCCCTCGGCGAGGGCGCGGTTGAAGCCCATCCACGCGGCGCGGCCCTGCGAGCGCATGAGCGCGGCGCCGAGCACGGAGTCGAGGATCAGCAGCGCGATCGTCGGCAGGATCCCGATCGCCGAGCCGATCTGCCAGAGCACGTAGAGCTCCGCGATCGGGGCGACGATGAAGAGGACGACGAGCAGGAGCGCCATGGTCCTCGTAAGGCTACGCGAGCGCGATCGCGGGGCGGCGACGCCGCCGCGCCTGGGTCAGGCGGGCGTGGGCGCCGGCGCGATGTTCACGCCCGGCAGCCGGTGCAGCCCGACGTACTCGATGAGCACCGAGATGTCCGGCTGGGCGTCGCACAGCGTCAGCTCGCGACCGGCCTTGCGCAGGCGCCGCGCGATCATCACGAAGTCGAGCATCAGCGACGGATCGGCGAACGCCAGCTCGGCCAGGTCGACGACGACATCGGCCGGTGCGCACAGCGCCTGCGACATCGCCTGACGCCGCAGCGACTGGGTCGAGCGGTCCTCAGCTCCATAGCACCGCAGTGTCGGCGGATTGTCCTCGTACGTGACGATGGCTCCTCCAAGCCCCGGCTCGACCTGACCGCCCCGACCTCGGCGCGCTGCCGACGACGACGATCGCCGCGGATACAATCACCCCCATGGCAACGCTGCAAGAAATTGAAGAAGCACTAACGAACGTCATCGACCCGGAGCTTGGTCTCGACTTCGTCGAGCTCGGCCTGATCTACGGCATCCAGCAGGACAGCGGAAACGTCATGGTCACGTTCACGCTGACCACGCCGGCCTGTCCGATCGGTCCGCAGATCACCGAGCAGATCGAGGAGTTCGTGGCTCCGCTCGAGGGCGTCGAGTCCGTCAAGAGCGAGATGACCTTCGATCCGCCCTGGTCGCCGGAGAAGATGAGCGAGGACGCCAAGTTCGCACTCGGCTTCTGAGCCGGACCGCTGGCATGCGCCCCCTCCCGCGCGGCGCATCGACGCACCTGCGGTCGGGTTGACGTGACCATGCGTGCCGTGCGACCGCTCCATGCCTGCCTCGCCGTGCTCGCCGCGGCGCTCGTCGTCGCCCCGGCGGCCGCCCAGGCGGCCGCGCCGCAGCGCAGCGGACGCCTGCTCGTCACGCTCGGCGCAGCGCCGGGCAGCGCCGCCGCCCGCGCCGCGACCGCCGCCGTGCTCGCCGCGCCGGGCGCCCGCCGCGACGGCGCCCAGATCCCGCAGATCGGCCTCGTCACCGTCCGACCGGTCGCCGGTATCGCGCTCTCCGTGCTCGCGCCGCTCCTGCGCCGCCTGCCCGGCGTGCGCTCCGTCGACGTCGAGCACCGCGCGCAGCTTCGCCTCATGCCCGACGACGCCGCGCTGCGCGAGCCGGAGAACGCACCCGGCACCCCGGCCGGCACGACCGTCGCGTGGTGGGTACCGCGCATCGGGCTGCCCGCCGCCTGGGACGTCGCCCGCGGCGAGGGAGCAACCGTCGCGGTCATCGACACCGGCGTCGACGGCGGCCACCCCGACCTGCAGGGCAAGATCGCCGCGGCAATCGACAACGACGCGATCAACGGCCACGGCCCGGCGACCAGCGACGAGAACGGCCACGGCACGCACGTCGCCTCGCTCGCCTGCGCCGCCGGCGACAACGCCGTGGGCGGCGTCGGCTCCGGCCTGGACTGCAAGCTGCTGATCTTCAAGAGCGACCTCACCGACAGCTCGATCGCCGCCTCGATCGTGCAGGCCGCCGATCGGGGCGCGGACGCGATCAACATGAGCTTCGGCAGCGACGACCCCGCCGCGCCGCAGCCGGTGCGCGACGCGATCGAGTACGCCTACGACAAGGGCTCCGTGCTCGTCGCGGCCGCCGACGACCAGCCCGTCGACGAGCAGGGCTACCCCTCCAACCTGCTGCAGCCGACCGGCACCGGCGGCGACCTCGCCGCCGGCCGCGGCCTGACGGTCACCGCCTCGAACTTCGGCGGGGCGCGCGCCGTGTTCGCCGGCCGCGGGTCGCAGATCTCGCTCGCGGCGCCGGGAGCATTCGAGGGCGGCGTCGGGCCGGCCGGCATCTTCGCCGCCTTCCCCGGCAACCGCACCGAGCTCGAGACCGGCGGCAGCCTCCTGTTCCCCGGCACGGACTGCCGCTGTCGCATCGCGTTCGGCGGCGACACGCGCTACGCCTACCTGCAGGGCACGTCGATGGCGGCGCCGATCGTCGCCGGCGTCGCGGCGATGGCGCGCCGGCTGAACTCCGCCGCCACGACGGCGGACATCATCCGCGCGCTGAAGCAGAGCGCGACGCGCTCGGCCGGCAGCGGTTGGAACGCCGACCTCGGGTGGGGCATCCTCGACGCCGCCGCCGCGCTGACCGCCGTCCGAGCGATCGATCGCCGCGCGCCGAAATCCCGGCTGACGGGCGAGAAGCGGGTGCGCAGGGCACGCGCGGTCACGCTGCGCTTCACCGGCTCCGACCGCGCGGCGGCCGGGCTCACGCCGTCCGGCCTCGACGTCTACGAGGTCTACCGCTCGGCCAACCGCCGCGCCTACCGGCGCATCAAGCGCACGCGCAGAAACCGCCTGAAGGTCAACGTCCGGCCGGGGTCGCTGTATCGCTTCTACACGGTCGCCGTCGACAAGGCCGGCAACCGTGAGGCCGCGCCGACCAAGCCGGACCTGTCGATGCGGGTGGACCGCCGCCGCTAAGCGGAGGAGGTCGTGCCGGCACCGGTCCCGGCGCCGGCCCGCGCCTGCCGCGCGGCCAGCGAAACGAGCTCGGCCAGCGAGGACTCGATCGCCTCGCCGAACGCGTCGAGGTCGGGCATCGCGTCGTAGTCGCCGAGCAGGCCGAAGTTCATCTGCCCGTTGTAGGACATGATCGCGATCGCCAGCGCGTGGTTCTTGGGCAAGAACGCGATCGGGAAGACGGCCTTCATCTCACGGCCCTGGACGTAGAGCGGGAACTGCGGCCCCGGCACGTTGGTGACGAGCAGGTTGAAGAGGACCGTCGAGAAGTTCAGCCGCGACGCCTGCGCGAGCACGGTCGGCGGGGCGAACTGCTGCATGCTCGTCAGCACCTCGGCGCCGACGGCCTGCTTGGACTCCTTGAGGTCGTCCATCGCGGCAGCCACGACCGCCAGCCGCTGCACCGGATCATCGACGTAGACGGGCAGCGGCCCGCGCATGACGGCCAGGCGGTTGCCGGCGCCGTTGTGCGCCACGTCGCGATGGCGCACGGAGACCGGGACGAGCGCGCGCAGCTCGAGGCCCTGCGTGCGCACGCCGCGCGAGTGCAGCCAGTGGCGCAGCGCGCCCGCGACGACCGCCAGCACGACATCGTTGACCGTCCCGCCGAACGCGTTCTTGACCGCCTTGAAGTCCTGCAGGTCGCAGGCCACGCCGGCAAAGCGCCGGTGCGGGCCGATCTCGACGTTCAGCGGCGACGGCGGCGCGGGGTTCGCGGCGGCCCAGACGATCTCGCCGAGCCCCTCGACGGCCACCTTCGCGTCCTCGATCGCGCGCTCCGGCCGGCTGAGCGACCCCAGCGCCTTGGCCGCCACGCCGAGCGAGGCCTTCGTCATCCCGGCGACGCCGGCGGCGAGCAGGTCCAGCGGGCCGGGGGAGGGGTCGGGCATCCACGGCTCGAGGTCGTCCTCGGGCGGGCGCCCCTCGGGACCGAGATCGAAGAGCACGGTGCCGAGGTCGACCCCGGCGATGCCGTCGATCATCGCGTGGTGGCTCTTGGACAGCAGCGCGAAGCCGCCGTCGGCGAGCCCCTCGACGAGCCACAGCTCCCACAGCGGCTTGGAGCGGTCCAGCTGCTGGGAGAACACGCGCGCGGCGAGGTTCATGAGCTGCTCGTCGCTGCCCGGTGCAGGCAGCGCGGTGTGGCGCACGTGGTACTCGAGGTTGAAGTCCGCGTCGTCGGCCCACAGCGGCCGGCCCGTGGCGGCCGGCGGGTAGACGAGCCGCTGGCGGTAGCGCGGCACGTAGTGCAGGCGCGCGCGGATCGAGTCCAGGAACTCGTCGTACGGCGGCGCGGGTCCCTCGGCACGCACGAGCGCCCCGATGTGCATGTGCGAAACCGGTCCCTCCTGGTGCAGGAAGGCGGCGTCGACGGCGGAGAGACGGTCGAGATGGCGCGGCGGCATCGGTGCCCTGAGGGTAGTGGTCGTGCGCCGGGCCGACCCGCCGCGTACGCTGACTTCCGGCCATGGCATGGGACTTCTCCACCGAGCCCGAGTTTCAGGCGCAGCTGGACTGGATGACCGGCTTCGTCCGCGCCGAGATCTGGCCGCTCGAGACGCTCGACCTCGACCGCGCGCAGATCGACCGGGCGCTCGCGCCGCTGCAGGACGAGGTCCGCCGGCGCGGGCTGTGGGCGGCCCATCTGCCGCCGGAGCTCGGCGGCCAGGGCTTCGGCCAGGTCAAGCTCGGCCTCATGCACGAGATCCTCGGCTCGACGCCGCTGGGGCCGAGTGCGTTCGGCAACCAGCCGCCGGACTCGGGCAACTCCGAGCTCATCGCGCTCGCCGGCAGCGAGCAGCAGAAGGAGCGCTGGCTGCACCCGCTGCTGGCCGGGGACCTGCGCTCCGCCTTCTCGATGACCGAGCCCGGCGTCGCCGGCGCCGACCCGACCACGCTGCAGACGCGCGCCGTGCTCGACGAGGCCGCCGGCGAGTGGGTCGTCGACGGGCACAAGTGGTTCACCTCCAACGGCTCGATCGCCGACTTCCTCATCGTCATGGCGGTCACCGATCCGGCGGCGCGCGGTCATCGGCGGGCGTCGATGCTCATCGTCCCGGCCGACACGCCGGGCGTGCGGATCGTGCGCGACGTCCCGACGATGGAGCAGCCCGCCGAGCGGTTCGGCCAGCTCGGCGGTCACGCGGAGATCGCCTACGAGGGCGTTCGCGTGCCGGCCGAGAACCTGCTCGGCCCGCGCGGCGCGGGCTTCCTGCTCGCCCAGTCGCGGCTCGTCCCGGGCCGGATCCATCACTGCATGCGCTGGCTCGGCGTCGCCCGGCGCGCCTTCGACATGCTCTGCGAGCGCGCGACGTACCGGGAGTCGCACGGGTCGCTGCTCGCCGAGAAGCAGACCGTCCAGAACTGGATCGCCGACTCGGCCGCGCAGATGCAGGCCGCGCGGCTCATGACGCTGCACGCCGCCTGGAAGATCGACACGCAGGGTGCGGCGGCGGCGCGGGCGGACGTGTCGCTGATCAAGTTCTACGGCGCGCAGGTGCTGCACGACGTCATCGACCGCTCAGTGCAGGCGCACGGCGCGCTGGGCTACTCGACCGACATGCCGCTGGAGGCGATGTACCGCTTCGCGCGCGGCGCGCGCCTGTACGACGGGCCCGACGAGGTGCACCGCCAGTCGGTCGCTCGGCAGCTGCTGCGCGGCTACATGCCGCCGCCGGGCGACGTACCCAGCGAGCACGTCCCGACGCGGCACGCAGCGGCGCGCGATCGCTTCGCCTGGCTGATCGACGCCGTCACGAGCAACGACTGAGCCGCTCCTCGCCGGGCCGGCGCTTCGTCGCGCGGCCGGTGCGCGGTCCGGTCAGTACGCCGTGCGGTTCTTCGCGGCGGCCACGTCGTGCTTCCACAGCTCGAGGAAGAGCGCCTTGTCATCGATGATCAGGAGGTTCTCGCAGTTGGCGTTCTCGATCACGTTCTCCGTGAGACCGGAGCTGCCGATCATGACCGTGAAGCGCGGCGGGGTCGGGAGCTCGGTCATCGGATCGGAGCTCTTCTTCGCGGGGAAGTGCGCCCACGCGAGCTTGTCGTGCATGATGCCGCCGCCGGGTCCCGTCTCGGTGAACACGTGCACCCCGGCCCGCTTCAGCTTGACGAGGGCCGGCCAGACGTAGTCGAGCGTGGCCTGCCCGGCGTCGACGACGACCGTCACGTCGATGCCGGCCCGGGCGAGCTTGCACAGCGCGTGGACGGGCTGGTTGGTCTCGCCGCTGCTTGCCTCGGTAACGAGGTACATCCGCACGTGGACCTTGTCGGACGCGGTACGACATGGACGGCCATCGCGGGGAGAAGTCTACGTCCGGTGGAACGTCGCGTCGCGCCCCGGCGGGCGGAAATTCGGGAACCGTGACGGCGGCCGGCCGCACCACGGGCCCGTATCCGTCGCTCGTGGCGGCGCGGGCATCGCACGCCTACACTGAACGCATGTCGTTGAGCGTCGAGAAGCTGCTGCTGGCCGCCCCGCGCGGCTACTGCGCCGGCGTCGACCGCGCCGTGCAGACCGTCGAGCGCGCGCTCGAGCTGTACGGCGCACCGGTCTACGTCCGCAAGGAGATCGTCCACAACAAGCACGTCGTCGAGCAGCTGCGGGCGCGCGGCGCGATCTTCGTCGACGAGATCGACGAGAGCATCCCCGCCGGGGCGACGACCGTCTTCTCCGCCCACGGCGTCTCGCCGGCCGTCCACGCGCAGGCCGCGGAGCGCTCGCTGTCGACGATCGACGCGACGTGCCCGCTCGTGACGAAGGTCCACGTCGAGGCCAAGAAGTTCGCTGCCGAGGGCTACACGATCGTGCTCATCGGCCACGGCGGCCACGAGGAGGTCGAGGGCACGATCGGCGAGGCGCCCGACTCCATCGTCCTCGTCGAGACCGAGGCCGATGCGGATGCGCTGGAGGTCGCCGACCCGGAGAAGGTCGCCTACATCTCCCAGACGACGCTGTCGGTCGACGAGACGCGCGCGATCATCACCCGCCTGCGCGAGCGCTTCCCGGCGATCACGGGCCCGCGCACCGACGACATCTGCTACGCCACGACCAACCGCCAGGCGGCCGTCAAGCAGATGGCGGCCGAGTGCGATCTCGTGCTCGTCATCGGCTCGCAGAACTCCTCCAACTCGCAGCGGCTCGTCGACGTCGCCCGCGACTGCGGGACCGATGCGCACCTCATCGACAACGCGTCCCAGGTCGCCGAGGAGTGGCTCGACGGCAAGCGCGTCGTCGGCATCTCGTCGGGCGCGAGCGCGCCGGAAGAGCTCGTCAACCGGCTCGTCTCGTACTTCACCGACCGCGGCGTGGAGGACGTCTCGGAGTTCGAGGTCATGCGCGAGGACGTGCGCTTCATGCTGCCCAAGCGCATCCGCCAGGACCTCGCCGCCCGGGTCTGAGCCGCGCCGGGCCGCCCGGCGTTGCGTCGCGAAGCCACTACGCTCCGCGCGCCTGATGCGCACCCTCGTCATCTCCGACCTGCACATCGGCGTCGCCAGCGGCGCCGACGTGCTCGCGCGCCCGGCCGCGCTCGACGTCCTGCTCGCCCGCCTCGACGGCGTCGACCGGCTCGTCCTGCTCGGCGACACGCTCGAGCTGCGCCATGGCCCGGCGCGTGACGTGCTCGCGCGCGCCGAGCCGATCATGCGCGCGATCGGCGCGGCCCTGCCCGCGGGCGTCGAGGTCGTACTGGTGCCCGGCAACCACGACCACGCGATCGCCGCCGGCTGGCTGGACTGGCGCGGTCGCCGCGAGGAGCCCGGCGCGCTGGCGCTGGAGGAGCGCGTGCCCGCCTTCAAGGCGTCGTGGATCGCCAAGCGCCTGGCGGGCTTCCTCGCTCCGGCGCGCGTCGAGGTCGCCTATCCCGGGCTGTGGCTGCGCGAGGACGTCTACGCCACGCACGGCCACTATCTCGACCTGCACGTCACGATCCCGACGATGGAGCGCCTGGCGGCGGGCGTGATGGCGCGGATGGTCGGCGCGATCCCCGATCCCGCGACGCCCGACGACTACGAGGCGGTGCTCGCGCCGCTCTACGCGCTCAGCCAGGCGAGCGCGCAGCGCGCCGCCCCCGGCCGGGTGACGGTCGGCAGCCGCTCGCCGGTCGGCGCGTGGCGCGCGCTGTCGGGCGGCGGGAGCGCCAGCCGGGCGCGGCGCGTGCGCAGCCGCGCGCTGGCGGTGCCGTTCCGGCTGGGGGTGCTCGCCGCCAACCGCGCCGGCCTGGGCCCGGTGCAGTCGCAGATCGCCGTCGACGAGCTGCGCGTCGCCGGGCTGGCGGCCGTCGGCGAGACGGCACGGCGGCTGCGGATCGCGCCCGAGCACCTAATCTTCGGCCACACGCACCGAACCGGGTGCCTGGAGCGCGACGACGCGTCGGAGTGGCGCACGCCGGCCGGTACCCAGCTGCACAACGGGGGCTGCTGGATCTTCGAGACGTTGTTCATGGGCCGCGGCCCCGCCGGCTCGAGCCCGTACTGGCCGGGCGGCGCGATCGCGCTCGACGACGAGGGCCCACCGCGCCTGGAGCGCCTGCTCGGCGACGTGCCGGCGTCTGAGCTGAGCTCCGAGCGCGAGTAGGCCGGACGCTGCCTCACCCGATCAGCCCGGCCGTGAACTGCACGGCGTGGCACGCCACGTCGTCGCCGACCTCGAGCTCGAGCACGCCCGTCGTGTGGCGCTCGTGCTCGACGAGCGCGTGGCAGCCGACGTGGGGCACGGCGACCGACCGGCCGTTGACGCGCACGGTCGCTTCGCCGCAGAGCGGCTCGAGCACGGCCCACACCCCGCCCGCCTCGTACGGCCCCGACCAGGCGCCGGCCTGCTCGGCCGTCGGCCGCCCCACGAGCACGTCCGGTGCGTCCTCCGGCCGCAGCAGGGCCAGCGGCTCGTCGGCGATCCCCAGCAGCTCGCAGATCTCGGCCTGCGTCTCGTCGTAGGCGCCCTCGCCGTAGTGCATCGAGAACAGCCGCAGGCGCTGATCGAACAGATAGCGCGCCGGCCAGGCCTCGTTGCCGTACTCCCGCCACAGCGCGAAGTCGCTGTCGAGCAGGACGGGATGCTCGATGCCCAGGCGCGCCACCGCGGCGCGTACCTGCGCCGGATCCTGCGACGGGGGATAGGCGCCGGCGTGGACGGAGATCACGCGCAGGCCGTGTGCCGCGTAGCGCGCGTGCCAAGCCCGCACGTAGCCGAGCGTACGCAGCGAGTTGGCGCGACAGAAGTCCCAGAACTCGACGAGCACGGGGCGTCCGAGCTGCTGATCGAGGCGCAGCGTCGCGACGTTGACCCACTGCGCTGCGGTGGGAAAGAACGGCGCGCTGATCCTGTCGAGCGGTGCCCGCACGAGGTGCCAAGCTAGTACACCCGGCCGCGCGCTCTGCGGGTCGGCCGCTCGCCCGGCGCCCTGTCCCCCCGCCGCTTCCTAGACTGCGTGCCAATGCACCGGCGCCGCCTGCTCGCGCTTCTCGTCGTCGCGGCCGGCGCCCTGCTGGTGGCCGCGCCCGACCCCGCGCTCGCGCACGGGCTCGTCGGGCGCCAGGACCTGCCGATCCCCAAGTGGCTGTTCGGCTGGGGCGCGGCGGTGGTGCTCGTCGCCTCGTTCGTCGGCCTGGCCATCCTGTGGCCCAAGCCACGCCTGGAGGGAGCGCCCGAGCGCCGCGCGGCGGGGCTGCCGCGCAGCCTCGACCCGATCGCCGGCGCGATCGGCATCGCGCTCTTCGTGCTCGTCGTCTACGCCGGCTTCGCGGGCTCGCAGACGACGACGAACAACCTCGCGCCGACGGTCATCTTCGTGCTCTTCTGGGTTGCCGTCCCGATTGCCAGCGTGTGCTTCGGCGACGTCTTCAAGGCGATCAACCCGTGGCGGGCCGCGGCCCGCGCGGTCGCCTGGCTGGCCGCGAAGGTCAGCCGCGACGGGCTGCCCGCGCCGATGCCCTATCCCGCCAGGCTCGGCCGCTGGCCCGCGGCGATCGGCATCCTCGCCTTCGCGTGGGTCGAGCTCGTCTACTCCGGCCGCGGCGACCCGAGCAACCTCGCGGTGCTCGCGCTCGTCTACGCGGCCGTCCAGCTCGTCGGCATGAGCCTCTACGGCATCGAGTCCTGGAATCGCTACGGCGACGGCTTCGGCGTGTACTTCGGGCTCATCGCGCGAATGTCGCCGCTGCGCTGGTCGCGCGCCGGGCTGTTCGTGCGCAAGCCGCTCAGCGGGCTGACGACCCTCGACATGGTGCCGGGCACCGTCGCGCTCGTCTGCCTGATCATCGGCACGACGTCGTTCGACGGCTTCTCCGGCGGACCCGCGTGGGGCAACGTCGCGCCGGACCTGACGAGCCTGTTCCGCGACATGGGCTTCGGCCAGTCGACGGCGCTCGAGCTGGCGTTCACGCTCGGCCTCGTCGTCGTGACGCTGATCGTCGCCGGTCTGTACCGGCTCGGCGTCATGGGGATGCAGACCGTCAGCCCGCAGGGTGCGTCGGCGCAGGAGCTTGCCGCCCGCTTCGCCCACTCGCTCGTGCCGATCGGCCTCGCCTACGTCGTCGCGCACTACTTCTCGCTGCTGGCCTACGAGGGCCAGCGCATCGCCTACCTCGTCTCCGACCCGCTCGGCGACGGCTCGAACTTCTTCGGCACGAGCAGCGCGACCGTCGACTACACGTGGATCTCGGCGACCTCGATCTGGTACGTGCAGGTCGCCGCGCTCGTGATCGGTCACGTCGCGGGCCTCGTACTCGCCCATGAGCGCGCGCTCGTCTCCTTCGACGGCGACACCCAGGTCGCCACGCGCTCGCAATACTGGATGCTCGTCGTGATGATCGCCTTCACCTCCCTCGGCCTGTGGCTGCTGTCAGCCGCCAACTCGTGATCGAACCGATCGCGCACGTCGGCCACTGGGCGATCAACCTCCTGTACGTCGCGCCGCTGGGGGTCGCCATCGGCGTGCTCGGCTGGCAGGCGATGAAGGACCGTCGCGCGGTGAAGGCCGATCCGGCGGGCAGCGCGCGCCGGCCGCCGACCGAGCCGCCGCCGGTCTAGGAGCTGCCGTCGGCGCCGCCGCTGCCGAGCGGTTCGCGCTCGAGCAGCGCGATGTCGTGCGCGAGGCCGTCGGGGGTCAGGACGCTCGTTGCGAACCCGACGCGCTGCACGCCGTGCTTGTCGAGCAGCACCGTCGAGGCAGTGTGCTCGGCGTCGGCGCTCTGGGGCTGGATGCCGTAGGCGCGCCACAGCCGCTGCAGCTCAGCGTCGCTGCCCAGCGCCCAGCGCATGCGGCCCTCCAGCCCCTGCTTGAGCAGAAACGCCTGCGCGCGGCGGGCCGTGTCGTTCTTCGGGTCGACGCTGACGGCGACCACCGGCACGTCATGGCCGAGGTCGTCGAGCGCGATGCGGATCTGCTGCGCGGTCAGCGGGCAGGTGTCGCGGCACGTCGTGTAGAGGAACGTCACGACGACCGGCTTGCCGCGCATGTCCGACAGGCGCACGGCCCTGCCGTCCTCGTCGCGCAGCCCGAACTCCGCCGGCGGGATGTCCGGGGGGCGCGTCGCGCCCGCGAAGCCCGCGGCGGGCACCGCCTTCTCGCCGACCGCGAAGAGCAGCACGCCCGCGATCGCGGTGACGGCGAGCAGGCCGGTGACGAAGAGGGCGAGGCGCAGGCGAGCGGGCATCGCCGCCGAGGGTATTTCAGGCTTCGATCAGCCCGCGCCGGATCGCGTAGCGCACGAGCTCGACGCGGTCGCGCATCTCGAGCTTGCGCATGAGGTTCGCGCGGTGCGACTCGACGGTCTTCTCGGAGAGATGCAGCGTCTCGCCGATCTGCTTGTTCGTGTGGGCCTCCGCGATGAGCTTGAGGACCTCGCGCTCGCGGTTCGTGAGCGGCTCGACCGGTCCGGAGGATTCGTCCTCCATCCACTCGCGCAGCAGCGACGCCTCGGCGGCGTTGGTCATGAACGGCTCGCTGCGCCAGACCGCGCGCACCGCCTCGACGAGCGCGGTGTCGGCCTCCTGCTTGAGGATGTAGCCCGCCGCGCCCGCCTGCAGCGCCTCGAAGAGGTAGCGCTCGTCGTCGTACATCGAGAGCACGAGCACGGCGATGTCCGGCGCGTAGGCCTTGATCTCGACGGTCGCCTGCAGGCCGGTCATGCGCGGCATCGAGACGTCGAGCACGCAGATGTCGGGCTTCTCGCGCAAGGCCATCTCGACGGCCTCGACGCCGTCGCAGGCCTCCGCGACGACCTCCATGTCCGGCTGGCGGTCGAGCAGCAGCTTCAGGCCGCCGCGCACGATGCCGTGGTCGTCGGCGATCAGCAGCCTCACGAGTGCACGCGGGTCCCGCGGGCCCGGACCGTGAGCTCGACCGTCGTCCCGTCGCTGGGCACCGACTTGATGTCCAGGCGCCCGCCCGCGAGCATCGCGCGCTCGCGCATCCCGGCCAGGCCGGAGCGCCCGTTGCGCAGGGGGTCGGGCGAGAAGCCGTCGCCGTCGTCGGTGATCGTGACCTTCAGATGCGGGGTGTTGCAGCCGAGCACCGTCACCTTGACCTTCTTCGCGTTGGCATGGCGGGCGATGTTCGACAGCGCCTCCTGGACGACCCGGTAGACGACGAGCTGCTCGAACTCGCCGAGCAGCGGTCGCGGGCCGTCGGCCGCGAAGTGCGCGGGGATGTCCCAGCGCTCCCCGAACAACCGCACCTGCGTGCGCAACGCGGGCATGAGCCCGTGGTCGTCGAGCGCTGACGGGCGCAGCTCGCGCGCCAGGCCGAGCAGCTCCTGCATCGCCTGGTTGGCCAGGCGCTGGGTCTCCTTCAGCTCGCCGGCGAACTCGGCCGGCGCGTGCTCGGCGGTCGCCGCGAGGCGCAGCGACACGGCGGCGAGCGCCTGGTTGACCTCGTCGTGCAGGTCGCGGGCGACGCGGGCGCGCTCGGCCTCCTGGGCGCGCAGCACGGCGGTGGCGCTGCCGACGCGCTCGTGCTCCAGGCGCGAGAGCATGAGGTTGAACGACTCGCGCAGGCGCGCAACGTCCTCCGACTCGCCGTCGGATGCCTGCGCGCGCGTGCCCGGCACCGTCAGGTCGACGGCCTCCATCGTGCGGGTGAGCGACTCCAGCGGGGCGAAGCGACGGCGCATGATGAAGTTGTTGGCCAGCAGCGTCGCGAGGATCGCCGCGACGAGCACGAGGAACTGGCGCGAGCCCGCGGAGTCGCCGAGGTCCAGGCGGGCGGCGACGCTGGCGGCGAACACGGTTCCGACGACGAGCAGGGTGTTGACGGCCAACACCTGGGAGAGCAGGGCAGTTCTGCGCATGGGGTCTGGACCCTATGTCGGCAGATGAGGGCATCACCGATACTCCTCGTGCAAGCCGGTCGACATGGTTTCCTCCAGAGCCAGGAAGACCCCCAACCAGGTTTCCTCCAGAACCCTCCAGAGATCCGCTCGACAAGGGGCGTCCCGCCGCAGCACGGGACGCCCCTTGCGGCTTTTAGGCACGCCGCCCGCGCATAGGCGCGGCGAGCGACTCGCACCCCAATGTTGATCCGTTCTTGGCGTGGATGGGGAACACTTAGGCGAAGAGGCCCCCCGCTATACTTTCTGAAGCGAGGGAAATCCGACCACCTTTGAGGAGATTCACGTGAGCCCGTCCGGCGCGGAGTTCATCCGCCAGATCAAGAACCAGATCGCCCAGGTCGACCCCGGCGACGTCAACGAGCAGCTGGACCACGGCTCCGGCAACGGGGACCTCGCGATCATCGACGTGCGCGAGAGCGAGGAGGTCGCCCGCGGCCTCATCCCCGGCGCCAAGCACGTGCCGCGCGGCCATCTCGAGTCGCGCATCGAGGGCGCGGTCCCCGATCGCTCCCAGCACGTCGTCCTGTACTGCGCCTCCGGCAACCGCTCGGCCCTCGCCGCCAAGACGCTCGAGGAGCTCGGCTACGAGAACGTCGAGTCGATGACCGGCGGCTACACGCTGTGGAAGGACCGCGGCTACAAGGTCGAGGTCCCGAAGACCATGACGGCCGAGCAGCGCGAGCGCTACAGCCGCCACATGCTCGTGCCGGAGATCGGTCCCGAGGGTCAGCAGAAGATGCTCGACGCCAAGGTCCTGCTGCTCGGCGCCGGCGGCCTCGGCTCGCCGACCGCGCTGTACCTCGCCGCGGCGGGCATCGGCACGATCGGGATCGTCGACGACGACGTCGTGGACCTCTCCAACCTGCAGCGCCAGGTCATCCACACGACCGACCGCATCGGCGTGGCGAAGGTCGATTCCGCCGAGCAAGCGATGAAGGCGCTCAACCCCGACGTCAACGTCGTGAAGTACCAGACGCGGATGGACGCCTCGAACATCATGGAGATCGTCGAGGGCTACGACGTCATCGTCGACGGCGTCGACAACTTCCCGACGCGCTACCTGCTCAACGATGCGACGGTGCGCCTCCAGATCCCGGTCGTGAGCGCCTCGATCCTCGGCTTCGACGGGCAGCTGTCGGTCTTCAAGCCCTACGAGGGCCCGTGCTACCGCTGCCTGTACCCGGTCCCGCCGCCGGCCGAGCTGGCGCCGTCGTGTGGTGCCAACGGCGTGCTGGGCGTGCTGCCCGGCACGATGGGCCTGCTGCAGGCGACCGAGGTCGTCAAGCTCGTCGTCGGTGCCGGCGAGCCACTCATCGGCCGCCTGCTGCTCTACGAGGCGCTCGGCGCGACGTTCACCGAGCTGAAGGTGCGCCGTGACCCCGAATGCGCCATCTGCTCGCGCCCGCCCGAGGAGATCGCCGAGGACGAGATGGGCGTATTCCCCGACTACGAGGCGTTCTGCGCCGCGGCGGGATGAAAGACGGCGACCGGATGAAGCCGCCGAACATCATGGGCGCGGGCCGGATGCCCGCGGCGTGCTAGAAACCCCGTCCCTATGGCCACCGTACGCATCCCCCCAGTCCTGCGCCCGTCCGTCGGCGGCATCAAGGAAGTCGACGCTGACGGCGACAACGTCGGCGACGTCCTGCGCTCGCTCGCCGACCAGCATCCGGCGACGCAGTCGCAGATGTTCGCCGAGGGCGGCGAGCTGAACCGCTACGTCAACGTGTACTTGAACGACGAGGACGTGCGCGTGCTCGAGGGCCTCGACACGCCGGTCGGCACGGGCGACGTGCTCGTGATCCTGCCGGCGATGGCGGGCGGCGAAGCCTGACTCAGGCGCGGGCCGTCCTGCTCGTCTGCCTGCTGCTGGCGCTGCCGGTCGCGGGGTGTGGATCTGACGGCGACGGCGCGTTGGGTCGGCCGGTCGAGCTGGCCGCGGTGCCGTCCCCGCGGGATGGCGCGCGCGAGGTGTTCGTCGTCGGCGACTCGCTGGCGGCGGAGATGGCGGGTTCGCTGAGCACGGAGCTGTCGGGCTGGCGGGTGCGGATCGACGCCGAGTGGGGCCGTCCGCTCGACGACGGCATGCGGATCCTCGACGACCAGCGCAGGCTGCCGGCGATCCTGGCGGTGAGCCTCTTCACTAACGACCATCCGCGCAACGCGGACGCGTTAGGCGCCGCCGTGCGCGCGACCGCCGCGCGCCCGGGTGGCTGCGCGGTGTGGGCGACGATCGTGGCGCCGCCGTACGAGGGCGTCAGCCACGAGGGGGCGAACGCCCTGCTGCGGCGGCTGGCGCGCGATCCGGCGCTCGAGCTCGAGCTCGTCGACTGGGCGCGGGCGGTGCAGCGCGACGGGTCGCTCATGAGCGGCGACGAGGTCCACGCCTCGCCTGCGGGCTACCGCGCTCGTGCTCGCATGTACGCCCAGGCGATACGGGCGTGCGCGGCCGGCCGGCGGTGAGCGAGCCGTTGGCCGTGCCGTGCCGTGCGGTTCCGTGCGACGCCGTGCCGTGCCGTGCCGTGCGCGCGATCCGAGCGGCGCGCCCCCGTGCCCATCGTCGGTCGGGGCGCGCCGAGTGCGGATACCGCACCTTGCGCGCCCGGACCCGGCGCGCCAAGCTCTTCTGACGCGCCGAGTGCGGATATCGCACCTTGCGCGTCACGATCGTCGCGGCGGGTCGGTGATGACGCGCCGGGTGCGGATATCGCACCTTGTGCGTCACGATCGTCGCGGCTGGTCGGTGATGACGCGCCGGGTGCGGATATCGCACGTCGTGCGTCACGTTCGGCGCGGGCGCGGCGATGCACGCATGCTGCGATCGTAGACCGCCTCGCCCATGCGCCCGACGCGCGGCCTGCGTTGAACGAGCGACGCGCGCTGCTAGCGTCGGCGCAGAGAGAAGACGATTCGTTAGGACGCAGGAAGGGGGAGCAGATCTCGCCGGAGCGCTACGACCCGCTTCCGGAGCTGCACAAGCTGCCGGCCTGGCTCTGGCGCAGGGCGCCCACCTCCGCCCGAGTGGCCTTCGTCGCCGTCCTGCTGCTCGGCGCGGGAGCCGCGATCGCGCTCGTTCCCGGCATCCAGGAGGCCAAGCGCGAGCGAGCGCGGCAGGAGGCCGTCGAGCGACGTGCGGCGCAGGCTCGCCTGACGCGCTCCCTGCGCGCCGAGCAACGGGTGCTGAGAGGGCGCTCGACCGCCGTCGCGCCGGCGGCCGGTCCGTCCGCCACACGCCTCGCCGCCCGCGACCGACTGCTGGCCGAGGTTCAGGCGCGGATCCTCGCGGACGCCCGGGCGCGTCGCCTGTCCGGCCGGCTGCAGCGCGTCAGCTGCAGCCCGTTTCCGCGCAGCCCCCACATCGTCGACGCGCGCCGCGACCTGCGCCGGCGAGTCGGCCGCTTCCGCTGCCTGGTCGTCACGGCCGAGATCCCGCCGAGCGAGACGAACTCGGCCGGCCTGATCGGCCATCCGTACCGCGTGCGGGTCGACTTTCGCAGCGGCCGCTACGCGTACTGCAAGATCAGCGGCGTACCGGGTGAGGGCTCGCTGTCGGCCAAGCGCAAGGTGACGGTTCCGCGCGCCTGCGGCGGGGACTGAGCTACCGCCGCTGCGGGCGCGCCCGCATCCACTGGCTCACAACAAGTATTCGCGCGCGGACCGCCCTACCTCACTGCGCGTGTGAGCCGCGCTGGCCCCGGTGGCGGTGTTGGGTTGGGGTTACGTTGCAAGGGTGGACGATCGCCAAACGCCTGCCAACAGGGATGACCGCGCGCTCGCGCGCAACCGCGCTCGCCGCCGCGCTCGTCGCCTGTGCGCTGGCGCCCGCCGCTCCGGCGGCGGCGGCGGCGGCGCAGGAGACCGCGCCGACGCTGCAGCTCACCGCCGCCTGGGCGCACCAGTCCGGCGACGACCTGCGATTCGACCTGCGCTTCAACCGCGCCGTCCCCGTGGCGGACCTGCAGGCGGCGAGCGGGCGCAGCGTCTGCGTCGTGCTGAGCCCGCACGCCGCGTCGCGCCGGCGCGCCTGCGTAAGCCGCCGCGACGGACGGCTGAGCGCGACGCTCGCCCGCATCGACGAGGGCGGCGCCGCCATCGAGCCGCCCCGGGCGCTGCGCGGCGCGCGGATCGTGGCCCGGGACGATCGCGTGACGCTCCGCGCGCCGGCCGCCGCGCTGCGCGTGCGGCTCGGACGCCGCCTGGACTGGCAGGCCTATGTGCAGTGGCGCGACGGCGCGCCGTGCACGCTGCTGCCCGATCCGGCCGCGTGCATCCAGCTGCTGCCCGCGACCGGCGCGCTCACGCTCGGGACCCGCTCCGCCCGCCGCGCACCCGAGCCCCGGCGCCCATCCACCGCACGCCACGGGCTGCGCCTCCTGGCCACCGGCGACTCGATGATCCAGATCCTCGACGGCTACCTCGCGCGGCGCCTGGCGCCGCGGCCCGCCACAAGCGTGCGCAGCGACGCGCACGTCGGCAGCGGGATCACGCGGCCCGGCCAGCTCGACTGGCCGCGCCGCGCCCGCGCCCAGGCCGCCGACTTCAAGCCCGACGCGACGGTCATGTTCCTCGGCGCCAACGACGGCTTCGATCTGCGCTCGGCCGGCGGCGGGACTGCGCCGTGCTGCGACGCCGCCTGGGTGAACGCCTACGCGCGCCGCGTCGAGGCGATGATGCGCAGCTACCTGCGCGGCGGGCGCTCCCGCGTCTACTGGCTCACGCTGCCCGCCCCGCGCCCGGCCTCGTTCGCACGCGTCTTCCGGCGCGTCAACGACGCGATCAAGCGCGCGGCCCGGCGCGTCGGCGACGGTGCGGGAGTGATCGACCTCGTGCCGGTCTTCACGCCCGGCGGGCACTTCCGCCAGACGATCACCTTCCGCGGCCACACGATCGAGGCGCGCCAGCCCGACGGCGTCCACCTGTCGTTCGCCGGAGCGTCGGTGGCGGCGACGCTCGTCATCGAGCGCTTGCGGGCGGACGGGCAGGTGCCCTAGCGCCGCCGCGGCGGCCCGCGCGCCCGCATCCGGCTGGCCCGCCGCGTAGCGCTCATCGCGATCGTGCTGACGGGCGTGCCGTCGCTCGCCGCCGGCAGCGAGGCGGCGGCGCCGGCCAGCGCCGGCACGGTCCGCGCCGGCACGGTCGAGGTCGACGGCGACCGCGTACGTATCGCCCGTTCGTTGCGCGCCTGGCGTCCGGCGAACGCTACGCGGGAACCGTGGCCGGGCTGCACGGCGGGGGCGGTCGCGAGTCGAGCGCGAGCATCGGCTTCGACGCCGAGGCGGCGACGCGGCGGCTGATCGCCGTCCACCCGGAACGCACGCGGCGGCCGGTTTCACGCCGGGCACTGCTGTGGCCGCCAATCGACCCGCGGCGACGACATTCGGTTCATCGTGCGGCTGCTCGACATCGTGCAGCGCCGCTACCCCGTCGACGCACGACGCACGTTCGCCACCGGCTTCTCGACCGGCGGATTCATGGCCTATCGGTCGGCGTGCCAGCATTCAGGCCCGTGTCTCGGCGTCGCATCGGTCGCCGGCACGAGGTGATCCGGCGCTGCCGGCCGGCCCGGCCGGTCTCCGTGCTGCACGTCCACGGCCGCGACGACTCGCGCACGCGCTTCGAGGGGCGGGATCGTGAACCGGCCCTGGATCCCCGGCGCGCTCGAGCTCACGCAGCGCTGGCGAGCGCGCGACGCCGGCCCGCGCGGCCGCACCCAGGTCCGGCGCAGCCGCAACTGCTGGTCAGCCGGACCACCGGCTGCCGGGACGCCACCCAGGTGCAGCTCGTCGCTCCTGCGGGCTTCGGCCACGCCTGGCCGGGCGCCGCCCCGCCGCACGGAGATCCGTCGTCCTACGACGCCATCGCCTAGCTCGGCGCCTTCTTCAGCGGGCTGGCGCTGCGCTGACGCGAGACGCCGTGCCGGCCATTGTCAGCCGAGCTTCGCGAAGTCCGCCCGCAGCCGCTCGAGCACGATGTCCAGCGCCACCCGTGCGCCGGCCTCGTTGAGGTGGATGCCGTCGGGCTCGCGCACCAGCGTCTCGCGGCCGTTGACGGGCATCGCCGCGCGGTAGCGCCCGCCGGGCGTGAAGACGTCGGTCATGTCGAGCACCCGCACCTGCGAGCGGTAGGGCTGCGCGGCGACCGCGATCGCGGCATTGACGGCGCGCGCCGTCTTCTGGCGGTTGGGCTCGCGCGGCAGCGGCAGCGTCAGCCAGTAGACCCGCGCATCGCCGTCGCGGCGGTAGGCGTCCATCATGCTGCGTGCGCGGGTTGCGTACGTCGCCGCCCACTCGGCGCTGCAGCACGCCACATCGGCGCCGCCGGGGGCCGGGAACGGGAAGCCCTCGTTGGCGCCCATGAACATGATCACCGCGTCGGGTGTCCTGTCCTTGACCTGCTTGCCCGACAAGAGGCCCCAGTCGACGAGGTCGGTCTTCGAGATGCCGGTGCCGAGGCGCACGTCGCGGGTCGTCACGACGCCGTCGTCGGCGAGGTTGCGGGCGAGCTGGACGTCGAGCGGCTGGGCCAGCGAGTCGCCGGTCACGAGCAGGTTCTTCAGCGACGGCAGCTGCTTGGGCTTCACGCCGAGCTCGGCCGGGTCGAAGGCGTCCGGCGTGATCGGCGCCGCCGCGGCGCCCGCGCCGGCGCGGGCGCCCGCGGCCTGCACCGGACCGCCGCCGACCGGCGCCGAGTTGAAGCCGCCCGGGCCGCCGGACAGGTCGTCGTCGGGCGACAGGGCGGCGGTCAGCTTGTCGGCCGCCCCGGCGAGCGGCAGCTGATCGGCGAGCCAGCCCGCCGGATGGCCGACGGCGAGCACCATCGAGCGCTGGATTCCGGAGTCCATCTTCTTGCCCGAGCTGCGGATCGACGCGCCCTCGATGAGCAGCAGCAGGATGACCGCGACGAAGACGCAGACGAGCGCGTCGCGGGCGCGCAGGCTGCGCCCCGTTCCCCCCTCGCGGTCGAGGATGAAGCGGTCGCGCCTGCGGGGATCGGACTGTGGCTCAGACATGGATGGGCTCTCTAGAAGGAGAAGTAGATGAACGGTGGCACGCCCTGGCTGGACACGGTCGCAGCCACGAGCAGGATGACGGTGGCCATGCTGGCTCCCAGCGCGACCGGATGCAGCCCTTCGAAGCGCACGCGCAGGGCATCCATCGGGCGCGCCGGCAGCAGCTGCAGGCCGATGACGAGGAAGGTGATGATCACGATCGGCGCGGTCCACAACGTCGCCGGTCCCCAGTCGGCGAAGCGCGAGACGAACGAGCCCGCGAGATCCAGATCGGGCGCCCGGAACGGGATCCAGGCCAGGCAGACGATGTTGAACACCAAGAACCACGCCACCGGCTTGGGCAGCTTGACCTTCCCGCGGAACTGGTGCTCGACGACCAGCGCGAGGCCGTGGATCGCCCCCCACAGGATGAAGCCCCACGCCGCGCCGTGCCACAGCCCGCCGAGCAGCATCGTGATCATGAGGTTGCGGACGGTCTTCAGCTTGCCCTTGCGGTTGCCGCCCAGCGGGATGTAGAGAAAGTCCCGCAAAAAGCGCGACAGCGTCATGTGCCAGCGCTGCCAGAACTCGCCGAACGACGCGGCGCGGTAGGGGCGGTCGAAGTTCTGCGGAAAGACGAAGCCCATCAGCAGGGCGAGCCCGATGGCGATGTCCGTGTAGCCGGAGAAGTCGCAGAAGATCTGCACGGCGTAGGCGTACGTCGCGAGGATCGCGTCCGGCGCCGAGTAGGCCTGCGGCACGCCGAAGACGGGGTCGACGATCTCGCGCGCGAGGTAGTCGGCGATCCCCACCTTCTTGACGAGGCCGACGAGGATCAGCGCGACGCCGGCGCCGACGGCCACCTTCTTCGGGTCGCGCGGCGACTGCAGCTGCGGGATGAACTCCCGCGCGCGCACGATCGGCCCGGCGACGAGGTGGGGAAAGAAGCTGAGGTACAGGCCGACGTCGAACGTCGTGGCCGGCTCGATCAGACGCCGGTAGACGTCGACGACGTAGGAGATCGCCTGGAAGGTGATGAAGCTGATGCCGACCGGCAGCGCGATCGCCGCCAGCGGCACCGGCAGCCCCAGCCCGGCCTGCTCCATCAGCCCGTTGATCTCCGTCGCGAAGAACCCGTAGTACTTGAAGACGCCGAGCGTCAGCAGGTCGGCGGCGACCGCGACGACGACGATGATCTTGCGCCTGCGCGCGTCATCCGAGCGGTAAATCAGCTTCGCGGCCGCCTGGTTTCCCAGGATCATGCCCGCGAGCATGATGCAGAACTTCGGGTCCGCCGCCGCGTAGAACAGGAAGCTGGCGGCCAGCATGAACGGCTTCCAGATCCCCTGGCGTCGCATGAGCGCCCACGAGAGCGCGAGCACGATCGGGAAGAAGACTGCGAACTGGACCGTGGGGAAGACCATGCGGGCGCGGCGGGGTATCGGAACCCGCGGCGCAAGAAGCTAGCGAAGGGCGTCTTCGGTCAGCACAGATACGAGGCGACCGCCGCGGGTACGCCGGGTCGAATATGGCGCGCCAGCGGCTTCAGGGCAACTGGCCCACCTGTCTACACTGCTAGGACACATGGGCCTCCCGCCGCTCCAGAACCGTCCCTGTGGCGGTCGCTACGGGGACATCGTGCAGGCGATCGGCAACACGCCGCTCGTCGAGCTCAAGCGTCTGAGCCCGAAGCCGGGCGTTCGCATCTGGGCCAAGATGGAGTCGATGAACCCGACGGGTTCGGTCAAGGACCGCGTCGCCCGGGCGCTCGTCGAGCACGCCGAAGAGAACGGGCTGATCCAGCCGGGCCACACGATCCTCGAGCCGACCTCCGGCAACACCGGCATCAGCCTGGCGATGATCTGCCGGCGCAAGGGCTATCCGCTGAAGGTCGTCATGCCCGACAACGTGACGCCGGAGCGCACGCAGCTGCTGGAGATGTACGGCGCGCAGATCGTCTACAGCCCGGGCGACCAGGGCTCCAACGGCGCCGTCGCGCTGGCCAACGAGATGGCGCAGGACACCGACACGTACTACATGCCCTACCAGTACGGCAACGAGGCCAACCCGCTCGCGCACTACAACGGGACGGCGCTGGAGATCCTCGAGGAGCTCGACGAGATCTCGGCCTTCGTCGCGGGCCTGGGCACCGGTGGCACGCTGATGGGCAACGGCCGGCGCCTGAAGGAGGAGTTCGGCGACGCGTGCAAGATCGTCGCGGCGGAGCCGATGCAGGGCGAGCCCGTGCAGGGGCTGCGCTCGCTCGACGACGGCTTCATCCCGGAGATCATCGATCTGAGCCTGCTGGACAGAAAGATCTTCGTCACGAACGAGGACGCCATCCTCTGGACGCGCAAGCTGCTCGACGAGGAGGGCATCTTCGCCGGCGTCTCGTCGGGCGCGATCGCCCGCGTCGCGGTGCGGATCGCCAACGAGATGGACGAGGGCAACGTCGTCTTCGTCGTCTGCGACGACGGCTGGAAGTACCTCTCCTCCGGCATCTACACCAAGCCCGTCGAGGAGATCGAGAACCTGGACTCCACCGTCTGGTGGTGATCCGGCGGGCGTTCGCGCTCGCAGGTGGTTCGCATAGGTAGCGTGCAGGATCCCGACCGGAGACTGAGATGGACCTCGACCACTTCCTGCGCGACCCGCAGTCGCGCAGGCGTTTCTTCCGCACGTCAGGAGTGAGCGTCGCCGGCGCCTCCGCCGTGCTGCTCGCCGCCTGCAGCGACGACACGAAGAACCCGGTCAAGAACGGGCCCGACGAGTCCGATCAGGCGGACGTCGAGATCCTCAACGGGGCGCTCGACCTCGAGCTGATGGCGGTCGCCGCGTACAAGGCCGGCGCGGGCAAGCTGCGCGGCGAGCGCCTGGCGATCGTCAAGGGGTTCTTGGAGCAGGAGCAGGAGCATGCCGACGGGCTGGCGGCGGCGATCAGGGACGCCGACGGCAAGCCCAACCGTGCGAAGAGCTCCTACGACTTTCCCGTGATGCGGTCCGGGGCCGACGTGCTGCGCTTCGCCGTCGACCTGGAGAACACGGCGATCGCCGCGTACATCGACGCGCTGCCGAAGTTCTCGCAGGGCGAGCTGTGCGCGACGGCGGCGTCGATCATCACCAACGAGGCCGAGCACCTCAGCGTCCTGCTCGACGCGCTCGGGCGCGATCCGGTGCCGTCGGCGTTCGTGACCGGCCGGGTGTGATGGCGGCTTCGGACGCCGAGATCTCGGAGCCCGAGGAGCGTGATCGGCGCGCGGTGCTGTGCCGCGGGGTGGGGCTGGGCGGTGCGGCGATCGCCGCCGCCACGTTCCCGCTGCTGTGGTCGGTGCGCAACGCGGTCGCCCAGGACGAGACCGACGGCACGGTGCTGGCGAGCGCGATCACCCTCGAGCGCGTGACGATGATCGCCTACGACCGCGTGCTCGACGGCGGCCTGCTGTCGCCTGCGGTGCGCGATGTCCTGCGCGACTTTCGCGGACACGAGCAGCAGCACGCGGACGCGCTGATCACGTCGCTGACCGACCTCGGCGGCACGCCGCCGGCGCCGCCGAAGGGCGTCGAGGACGTCGACGAGATGGTCGAGGGGTTGAGCGACGTGCGCTCGCAGGCCGATGCGATCCGGTTTCTCATCGAGCTCGAGACGGCGGCGGTGGCGGCCTACTTCGACGCGCACTCCAAGCTCGGTGAGGCGCGGCTGCTGCAGGCCGGCGCGTCGATCATGGCCAACCACGGCCAGCACCTCGTCGTGCTGCGCCGGCTGGCCGGCCAGGACCCCATTCCCAACGCCTTCGAGACCGGTGCCAAATGATGTTCACATCTCTGGCGCCGATGCCGACACAATTGACAGACACATGACCCCCCAGGAGAGCTGAGAGCCATGCCATTCAACCTCGGGCCCGGAGAGCTGCTGCTCATCCTGGCGATCGCCCTCGTCGTGCTCGGACCGAAGAAGCTGCCGGAGGCCGGCCGCTCTCTGGGCCGCGGTCTGCGCGAATTCAAGGAGTCCGTGGCGAACATGTCGCCCGGCAAGGACGACGACGACGAGAAGACCAGCCTGAAGGCCTGACGCGACGGCGGTCGTGGCACTCCGTAGCCTCTAGGCGGTGAAGATCGACCGCACTCTGCTCGACGAGATCGTCGCGCACGCCGTTCGCGATGCGCCGAACGAGTGCTGCGGCCTTGTCGTCGGCCGCGACGGGACGGCGAGCGCCGCTGAGGCGCTGGAGAACCTCGCCGCGAGCCCGTTTCGCTTCGACATCGACGGTCGCGAGCTGATCAAGTTCGCGTTCGCCGACGAGGAGGAGGGCGAGGACGGCCTCGTGGCGATCTATCACTCCCACACGCGCTCGGAGCCGTATCCCTCCCAGACCGACGTGAACTTCGCCGCCGGCTGGCCGGGCGTGGAGTGGCTGATCGTGGGCGTGCCGAAGTCCAAGGACGCCGAGCCCTCGGTTCGCTCCTATCTGATCGACGACGGCATCATCCGGGAAGTCGATGTCGAGGTGACCTAGTGGTGGCCGGCGCGCTCGTCTGCCCGACCTGCGGAGAGCCCCATCCGCCCGACGAGCGTTTCTGCCGGTCTTGCAACATGCCGCTGGTGCTGAGCGGGGTCGGTGCGCTCGAGGAACCGGTCAGCGAGCGCCACGCGCGGGCGCGCAAGGTCGACCCCCGCTACACGGAGGGCGATCTCGTGCGGGTCGCGGGGGCGATGAACCAGGCCGAGGCGGAGTTCGTCCAGGGAATGCTGCTGGAGGAGGGAATTCCGTCGACGTTGCGGCGGACGCGGGGCTTCGACGTGCCGGACATGCTCGCGGCGGGACCGCGCGACGTGATGGTGCCGGCGTCCGGGCATTCGGCTGCCCGCGACGTGCTGCTGGAGGCGGAGATCGTGCGCGACGAGCCGGTGGCGGAAACGCCGCCGTGGCGGGTGCTGGCGGTGCTGCTCGGGGTGCTGGCGGTGGGGGCGCTGATCATCTGGCTGGGGACATCGCTGTGATGCGCAGCGGTTAGCATCTGCCCAATGTCAGGCACAGGCACGAAGGACGACCCGTGGCTGCTCAAGACGCCACCGGGCGCGTCGGAGTACACGATGTACCGCGACGACGACCGCGACCCACCGGCGATCGTCTGCCAGGTCGGCAAGACGACGCTGATGTACGACGCGCGGGTACTCGACGACCTGCACGCGATGCTCGTCGAGCACGGCGACTGGCTCCCGTTGGGGAGTGCCGACGAGCAGAAGCCGGCGAAGGAGGGCACGGTCGAGGCGTGGGCGCGGTCGGAGTCCAACCCCGTCGGGGGCTGGTACGGGCTGAGGAAGGGCTACCGCGGGCGGGTCGGGATGTACATCCCACCGCTGATGGAGGAGCTCGGCCTCGCCGAGGTCGAGCACAACCCGCGCAACAACCGCATGCGGGCGGTGTGACCGGTCGCGGCGGCATCTGAGTCTTTGGCCGTGCGCGATAACCGGACTCGCTGAGCGCGCCGGTGGCATCCGGCGAGAAAGGACGCGTGCGGATCTCGCAGCGGAGGCGGAGCAGTGGCTCCAGCGGCTCGTCGACGAGCCGCTGTTTGCGCGCCTCATTTCCTACGGCGGAGAGCTGCGACTGCACTTCGGAAAGCCAGTCCCCTACGAGAACGAGCGACCTGCGGGCCGGACGCACGGCGAATGGACCTTGGCGCTCCGAGCCGCCCCGTGGGTACTCGTGGCGGATGGCGCATGCGATCGCGCTCACACGACGAGCCGCAGCATGCCCTCCCGCAGTTCGCGCAACTCGAAGGCAGGCGATGGTCACAGCCACGCGGCGGCGCAGCGATTGCGCGCTAAAGCTCCGGTTTGCCGACGGCCACTGGTTCATGGCTCTGATCGAGCCGCGAACCGTAGACCTCGCGAAGGAGCCGAGCGCTATCGACCTCTGGGAGCGCGACACCGGGTCGCGCATCCAGCAGAAGCCACGATCTCGGCCTCGCGCGAGAGCCAGCTCGCGGCGATTGCCGCAATCACGCGGTTGCGTAACTCTTCGGGCCTCACGCAGCGCTGCCCACGGTGCACGCGCGGCAGCCTTTACTTCAGTGGTAGCCTCGTAAAGGCGATGAGCAAGCTCTCCACGAAGAACCAGGTCACGATCCCGGTAGATGTATTGCGCGCCGCCGGCCTCACGGCGGGCGACGACGTCGTCATCCGCGCCACCGGCAGCGGCCGCATCGAAATCGAGCGCGCCGACGATCTCATCAAGCGCTTCGCCGGCACCCTGCCCGCCGGTAGCTACCCGCCCGGATACCTCGACGGCCTGCGCGACGAGTGGCGACGGTAGCGCTCGACGCCGACGTTCTGATCGCGTTTTTGGACGCGTCCGACGACCAGCACCAGCGCGCCATCGACCTCCTGCGACCACGACTTGCCGCCGGGGACCGGGTCGTCGTTGGTGCCAGCGTCTACGCCGAAATCCTCGTCCACCCGCTCAAACGTGGCAGCGAGCAGGCGGTCGACGACTTCCTGACCGCGATCGGCGCCGACATCGTCGCCGTCGACCGCGACATCGCGCGACGCGCCGCACAACTTCGCGCCACGCACCCCAGCCTCCGCCTGCCCGACGCGCTCTCGCTTGCGACCGCGCACGCCACCAAATCCGATCTCCTCACGCTCGACTACCGCCTTCAGAAGCTCGACCGCAGCGCGTCCCGATAGGCGGCCGCCGCCACCCGCCCGACAGCACATGCGCGGGCGAACGCGGAACTCCCAAGTAGGACGAGATTGGCGGGTGGCTGCGCCGGACGAGAGTTTCGAAATGCGCGAGGGGGAGCGCTCTCGGAGCCGGGGTTGAGAGCGCTCGTGGCACGCGAATGCGAACCTTCGCCGCGTGCCTGCCGGACTCATCGGTCGAATGGAAGGGGTAGCGACACATCGCGGTACACCGTCGTGTCTCTAGGCTTCGAGCAGACCCTTCAGACGTCGCAGATCGGCTGCGTTGGCGCGTCGCATGGCGCGCATCATCACCGGCGCCGACAGCGCAGCGAACCCGGCCGGCTGGCCGCGGTTGCGCAGCGTCATCTTCGTGATGCCGTCGCCGGCGTCCTCCCAGAGGTAGATCGTTTCCATCGGGAAAGGGCCCTGGGCGGTGCTCATCACAAGACGGCTACCGGGCTCCAGCTCACGGATCTCGTAGGTGTACTGCAGTGTCCGGCCGAGGAACTGAGCGACAAAGCGAACCCTCGAGCCGACGGCCGCCGGGGGTGGCGTCTCCCAAGCGACGGACCTGATGTTCTTGTACCACGCGGTCGCGTTATCGGGATTTGCGGAGAACGCGGCGACCTCAATGCGCGGCCGGCCGATCTCGATCTCGGTCACGACGTCCACCATTTCGCCCGAGACTACCGCGACGGACGACGCGGGGCAGCCCACGGGCGTTTCGGCGAGAGCGCCCGTGTGCGCGAGAAGCGACACTGCTGGTGGCTCGCTCAGCACCGGGCGTCGGGAGGTCTGGCATTTATGCTCCGTCAATGGCATGATTGGGGCATGCCACGGACCAGGATCAGCACGACGGTCGACGAGCGCTTGCTCTTCAGCGCCCGCGAACTGCGCCGGGGCACGACAGATGCCGCCTTGCTCGACGAGGCGCTCGGCACGTTTCTCGCGCACAACCGCGCGGTCGAGATCGACGCGTCCTACAGCGCCTACGACGACCATCCGCTGGACCGCCCAGACGAGTGGGGCGACCTGGCATCGTTTCGCGTGCGCGCCGCAGCATCGTGACGGCACTCCCGGCCCGAGGCGAGATCTGGTGGTGTGAACTGCCCGAGATCGGCCGGCGCCCCGTGGTCGTGCTCTCTCGCGACGCCGCGATTCCGCGCTTGCGTCGCACGCTGATCGGGCCCTGCACGACGGTCGTGCGCGGCCTGGCCAGCGAGGTCGTCCTCGAGCCGGACACCGATCCGATCCCGCGACGCTCCGCGATCAACCTCGACTCGGTCGAGAGCGTGTCGGTCGGCGTGCTCGTCCAGCGCATCGGGCGATTGAGTGACAACCGCGTGCGCCAGGTCTGCGCCGCGCTCGAAGTCGCCGTGGCCTGCACGCGCTGAACCCTATTCGCGACCCTCTTCGCCGAGCACCGTTTCTCTTCGCGCGAGAAGCGGAAGCGCTGATGACCGGCGTTGGCCTCGGGTCGCCGGAGCGTGGCAAGCACCGCGCACAGGCGTCGACGTGACGCGCCGAGTGCGATATCCGCACCTACGGCGTCACGAGCGCGTGGCCCTCGCGGTTCGTGACGCGCCGAGTGCGATATTCGCACCTGCGGCGTCACGGGACGCGCCCACGCGACAGGCAGCGGCCGTGGAGTGCTGGATCTCGACGATTCCAGCGCGCCACGGAGATCGAGCCGATGAGCCGGCAGCGCGGCGCCTCTGGTGGCGACTCGAGGTCGCGCTGGCTGGGCGCGTCGTGCGACGGACGGGGCGTCATCGACGCTGGGAGGGATCATGGAGCCGGTCGTGTTGTTGGACGCTGCAGGTCGCCGCCGGTCGGCGGCCACGATGCCCGGTCATCGCCGCGGTCAGCCGCCGTGCAATAAGGGCATGCGCTACCCAGCCGATCCGCCGACCGTCGAAGAGATCGTGCTCGTCATGCGCCACGCCGGCGATCGCCCGCACGGTTCGCGGTTGCGCGGGCTGATCGTGGTCATGTGGCGAGCCGGGCTACGCATCAGCGAGACGCTTGCGCTGACCGAGAGCGACCTCGATGCTGATCGCGGCGCGATCCTCGTACGTCACGGCAAGGGCGACAAGCGTCGCGAGGTTGGCATGGACCGGTGGGGATGGGAGCTGCTGCGGCCCTTGCTGGCCTACCGCGTGCAGATCCCCGTCGGTCCGCTGTTTTGCGTCATCGACGGACGCACGCGCGGCCGGCCGCTGACCACGACAAGTGTGCGCCAGCAACTGCGGCGCACGGCCGCGAAGGCCGGCGTGCGGCGCCGCTTCGCGCCGCATCAGCTGCGTCATGCCCACGCTGTTGAGATGGCCCGCGAGGGCGTGCCGTTGAACGTCATCCAGCGCCAGCTCGGACACGCGAACCTCGGGATCACATCCGTCTACCTGCAGGGCATCGACAACGCCGAGATCATCGACACCGTTCACGCGCGGCGGGCACCGATGATCCCCGCCAGCGCCGGTCTGCGCCAACATCGGTAGCGCCCCGCGCGGCCCCGACGCCGCTCGTGTGCACGCGGAGGAGCGCTCTCCCGCTCGAGCCGTGCGAGCGCTCCTACTGCCTCGAAGCGGTAGCGCCGCACCATTCACGAAACGAGCTGGTGCAAGACGAACGCGGCAACGGCTACCGCCAAGAGGACTGCGAGGACCGGCCGATATTCCTTGAACACCAGGCGCCCTCCGACGAGGTCGCGCGTCGCGAGAGCAATCCACGGCACGCCCGCCGCGAGCCAGATGGCCAGAAGCGGCCCGAAGGCCAGCCAAAACAGAAGTCCCTCGCGCTCCAGTCAGAAGAAGTCCATCGCCAGGTGCAGCAGGATCAGACGTCCCCAAGCAGGAAGAAGATGTGTCCGAACCACCCACGCGAGAGACGCGGCGGGTCTTGGCGAACCTTCATACGCGCGTCTATCGGCAGGCCGTGACCGAACCGCGAGTGTGGGCGCGGAACGGCGACGGTTGCTTTCGCCTGCACGGAGCGCCCCGTCGGCGAGCGGCGCTGGCACCCTCTCTGCGCGATAAGCGACGTTTCTGGCATCGGGTGCCGAACACGCGATAGCGGAACTCTACGCGCCGTGTCCTCGGAGAGCGCTCTTGCCCGGCAGGGTATGACCCGGTTATACTTGGCGGCGTGAAGACGGCCATCTCCCTTCCCGACGACACCTTCCGCCGCGTCGATGACGCGGCCAAACGGCTGGGCGTTTCGCGCAGCGAGTTCTTCGCACGCGCGGCCGAGCGCTGGCTCGAGAGCTTGGACGACGATGGCACCACAGACGCCATCAACCGCGCCATCGACGGGCTCGACCCCGATCATCAGTTCACCGAGGCCGCCGCTGCGGCGTTGGCGGCCGGCGATCCGCGCGAGTGAACCGAGGTGAAGTCTGGTGGGCCGATCTAGGCCTGCCGCGAGGCTCCGCTCCGGCACTGCGGCGCCCCGTGGTGATCATCAGCGCCGACTCCTACAACCGGTCTGAGCTTCGCACCGTCACCGTGGCGGTGCTCACGACGAACACGCAACTCGCCGCGCTACCCGGGAACGTCTCGGTTCCCGCCGACATCGAGGCGGTGAACGCAGACTCGGTCGTCAATGTCACACAGATCGCGACCGTGGATCGCCGCGCACTCGAAGACCGCATCGGCGCGCTGCCCGACTGGCTGATGGCGCACGTCGACGCTGGTCTCGGTCGCGCTCTCGCGCTGACACCCCTCCGGCAGCCGTGATTTGCCCCGCAGCACCGCTCCCTTGCGCGAGAACGAGCGCTGATGACCGGCGTTGGCCTCGGGGTCGCCGGAGCGTGGCAAGCACCGCGCACAGGCGTCGACCGTGACGCGCCGAGTGCGATATCCGCACCTACGGCGTCACGGCGCGTGGCCCTCGCGGTTCGTGACGCGCCGAGTGCGCTATCCGCACCTGCCGCGTCACGGGACGCGCCCAGGCGACAGGCAGCGGCCGTGGAGTGCTGGATCTCGACGATTCCAGCGCGCCACGGAGATCGAGCCGATGAGCCGGCAGCGCGAGCGCCTCTGGTGGCGACTCGAGGTCGCGCTGGCTGGGCGCGTCGTGCGACGGACGGGGCGTCATCGACGCCGGGAGGGATCATGGAGCCGGTCGTGTTGTTGGACGCTGCCGGTCGCCGCCGGTCAGGGCGGCAGCGATACCCGGTCATCGCCGCGGTCAGCCGCCGCGCAATCAGGGCATGCGCTACCCGGCCGATCCGCCGACCGTCGAGGAGATCGTGCTCGTCATGCGCCGCGCCGGCGATCGCCCGCAGGGTTCGCGGTTGCGCGGGCTGATCGTGGTCATGTGGCGAGCCGGGCTACCCCTGAGCGAGCGCTTGCGCTGACCGAGAGCGACCTCGATGCTGATCGCGGCGCGATCCTCGTACGTCACGGCAAGGGCGACAAGCGTCGCGAGGTTGGCATGGACCGGTGGGGATGGGAGCTGCTGCGGCCCTTGCTGGCCTACCGCGTGCAGATCCCCGTCGGTCCGCTGTTTTGCGTCATCGACGGACGCACGCGCGGCCGGCCGCTGACCACGACAAGTGTGCGCCAGCAACTGCGGCGCACGGTCGCGAAGGCCGGCGTGCGGCGCCGCTTCGCGCCGCATACAGCTGCGTCATGCCCACGCTGTTGAGATGGCCCGCGAGGGCGTGCCGTTGAACGTCATCCAGCGCCAGCTCGGACACGT